>NZ_JAYFSI010000002.1:0-1178722 GCF_034929455.1 Amycolatopsis heterodermiae | reverse complement strand
TCCCGAAAACGGCGGCCCGATCCTCTGGCAGCACCTGTTCTGGTTCTTCGGCCACCCCGAGGTCTACGTGGTCGCCTTGCCCTACTTCGGGATCGTCACCGAAATCCTTCCCGTGTTCAGCCGCAAACCCCTCTTCGGTTACAAGACCATGGTGTTCGCCACCATCGGCATCACGGCGTTGTCGGTGGCGGTGTGGGCGCACCACATGTTCGCCACCGGCGCGGTGCTGCTGCCGTTCTTCTCCTTCATGACGTTCCTGATCGCCGTCCCGACGGGCATCAAGTTCTTCAACTGGATCGGCACCATGTGGAAGGGGAAGCTCACGTTCGAGTCGCCGATGCTGTGGTCGGCCGGGTTCCTCGTCACGTTCCTGCTCGGCGGCCTGACCGGCATCATCCTCGCCTCGCCTCCACTGGATTTCCACGTCCACGACAGCTACTTCGTCGTCGCCCACTTCCACTACGTCCTCTTCGGCACCATCGTGTTCGCCACCTTCGGCGGCATCTACTTCTGGTTCCCGAAGATCACCGGCCGGATGCTCGACGAACGACTCGCCAAGTGGCACTTCTGGACCACGTTCCTCGGGTTCCACACCACGTTCCTCATCCAGCACTGGCTCGGCGACGCCGGCATGCCCCGCCGCTACGCCGACTACCTGTCCACCGACGGCTTCACCTGGATGCACACGTTGTCGACCGTCGGCGCGTTCCTGCTGGGGTTGTCGGTGCTGCCGTTCATCTGGAACGTCGTCAAGACCTACCGCTACGGCGAACCCATCACGGTCGACGACCCGTGGGGCTTCGGCAACTCCCTCGAATGGGCCACCACCAGCCCCCCGCCCCGGCACAACTTCCTCGAGCTGCCACGGATCCGCTCCGAACGCCCGGCGTTCGAACTCCACTACCCGCACATGGTCCAGCGGATGCGCGACGAAGCGCACGTCACCAAAGGAAACCCGGAAGGATCGGCTTCGCCCGCCGAGGCCGGTGCGGCCGCCCTTCAACCGGACGACCAGGGCGGCAGCGACGACCCCCGCGGTCGTTGAAGCCGGTTCACGGTTCCGCGGCAGGCCCGGCGAACGCTCCCCGCCGGGCGTGTTCGCGCCACCGGCATCGCCGGCCTGGCCGCGGCCCGCACCCCGCGCGGCGCCCACCAGTACCCCTCCGTCGGCGGGATCGTGTACCTGGTCCTCTGGATCTACGGACTCCTGATCGACCACGGCAGCGACGCCGACTTCGTCCCGGTCGACACCGCCGGCAACCGGCTGCGCCTCGGCCTCGGCACGATCGCCACCGGCCTGCTCACCGCCCGCGAGCCGGAAACAGGCCGGCCACCAGGTGATTCGGCCCGGGCGCGGTTGACTGTCACGGGTCGGCGGCGCCCGACTGGCCGGCTCGGCGCCCGGGCGATCCCGCCACCGCGAGCAGCAGGCCGGGGCCGCCGGCCGCTCGGCAGGCCGAGCGGTACCGGACTCCCGGCTCGGAGCCGCGCGGGCGAGGGCAAGGTGACACCTCTCGCCCGCGCGGCGGGGAACGCCGCGGTCCGCGCCTTGCTGTGGCCAGGCGCGTCGCGGCGTGGTCCAGGGTCGGGCCGTGCCTCAGAGCGGGTCGGCGGGGGTGAAGGTGCGGCGTCGACGTGCCGGCGGATCCGGTGCGTCAGCCGCTGCGGCTGCTCGTCCGTCACCGTGGTCGACCGGGCGCGGGGCACCGTCCAGCTCGATCACGATCCGCGATCCCGCTCCGGTGATCAACCACAGGCCGTGGTGCGTCACGTCGATGCGCAGGCCCGCCACGGCCTCACCGCCGGAAAGGACGGCGTTGATCGAGGCCACCGAAGCACGCATCGTCACCACCAGTACCGGTGCCGGCCGGCCGCTGACCGCGAAGGGGTGCCGTACCCGCCGTGGACGCGGGACCTCCGCAGGCGCCGCGGCGACCGGGACCATCAAGCGCGCGCTCACCGGGCAGCCGCCGAGATCGCGGTGAGCGCCGTCCGGATGGTCCGGCCGGGCACTCGGGTCGGGGTCGGCATGCGGTTCCTCCTCGGCCGGCCGGCACTTGCCGTGGCCGCCCGGATATCCGGTCGATGCGCTGACAAACCGGTGCACCGGAACCGATCCGCCGGAGTTCGGGACCGCGAGTCCCGCCGGGCGGTCAGAGGATCGGCGTGCCACCCGTCACCGCGACGCGAGCCCCGGACACGAAACTTCCGTCGTCGGAGGCGAGCAGCACGTACACCGGGGCCAGCTCGGCGGGCTGCCCGGCCCGTCCCAGTGGTGTCTGCGCACCGAACGACGCCACCTCGTCCTCGGGCATCGTGGACGGGATCAGCGGTGTCCAGATCGGTCCCGGCGCGACGCTGTTGGCCCGGATGCCCTTCGGCCCCAGCAGCTGCGCCAACGCGGCCGTCATGTTCGCGATCCCGGCTTTCGTGACGTCGTACGGCAGCAGCTGGGGCTTCGGGTTGTCCGAGTTCACCGAAGAGCTGCCGATGATCGACGCCCCCGGCTTCAGGTGCGGAACGGCCGCCTTGACCAGGTGGAAGAATGCGCTCAGGTTGATCGCGAGGGTCCGGTCCCATTCCTCGTCCGGGATCTCCTCGATCGTCTCGTGGCTCATCTGGAACGCGGCGTTGTTCACGAGCACGTCGAGCCGGCCGAACTCCTCGACCGCCCGCGCGACCAGCGCCCGGCAGTGCGCCGGCTCGGCGACGTCACCGGGCACGACCACGGCCCTGCGCCCGGCCTCCTCCACCCAGCGCCGCGTCTCCTCGGCGTCCTCGTGCTCGTCCAGGTAGGAGATCAGCACATCGGCGCCCTCGCGCGCGTACGCGATCGCCACCGCGCGGCCGATCCCGCTGTCGGCGCCGGTGATCAGGGCGGCTTTCCCGGCCAGCTTGCCGGAGCCGCGATAGGAGTGCTCTCCGTGATCGGGCCGCGGGGTCATCTCCGCGGTGGTGCCGGGCGGGCTTTGCTGCTGGGCGGGCTGCGACACGGCTGGCTCCTCGACGCGGTGCGGATGTACGGCTCTCCCTGTTACCCCGGCAGGACCGGATCACACGTCCCCACCCGGGTGATCGCCGGCTTCCCGGTTCACGACCCGGAACCCCAGGTGGGCGAGCGCCACGAGGACGGCCGCGGTGGCCAGGTGGAGGACGACGTCGGCCCAGGTGAAGTCCGGCCGCCCCCCGGTGTCGTAGGTGAGCGCGAGGACGCCGAACGCGCCGACGCTCGCGAACCCGACCGATCCGGCGAGCCCGAACAGCGCGGTGCCGGAAACGCTTCGAGCCGCGGCCAGGCCCGCCAGCCCACCGAGGGTGTGGATCACGTTCAGGACGGGCCCCACGCTGAAGACCAGCAGGGTGTGCGGCGCGACGTGGCCCTCGAACCCGTCGGGAGTCGCCAAGGCGGCGTTGCCGGGAACGAAGAACCCGCCGGCACCGAGGACGAGATATCCGGCCCCGAGCACCAGCGCGACGAGCCGCAACGCCTGGGGCAGGCTCCGCCGCCCGGTGGCGTCCGTGCCGGTGGCGGTGTGGTCAGCCATGCGGGCCCCGGTCCCGGACCGCGAGCGGGAACAGTGGTGCGAGCACGGCGTTCCTGATTTTCCTCACGCGAACTCCTCTCCGGCTTCCGGCCGGCGGGCCCGGAAGCGGAACTCCTCGTCCCCTCCCGGGGGGGGGTGGGCGCCTCGCCGCGGGGGAAGACGACGGCGGCCCGGCCGGGGTCGCCGCGGCGCGAACCGCGGCACTGAGCTCGAACTCACCGGGCCGCCGTCTGTTCGTCCTGTACCCGCGGGTCGTCCCGCCAAACGAACGGCCGCGGGTCAGGTGAGCTTGTTCTTCACCGACTTCGCCTTGCCCTTCGCGGTACCGACGGCGTCCATCGTCGGCGAGTAGGTGCTGTAGAGCGCGGGATCCGGGTGCGGGGCCGTACCCGGGCCGCCGAGCGGCTTCGGGTCGGTCAGGTACTCGATGCCCGCCTTGGTGCTCCAGCCGCCCTTCGGGCCGTCGGGCCCGTCGGACAGGCCCCAGATCGTGTTGTTGTGGGTCTGGTCCTCGACGTCGAGCAGAGCGTCGGGCACGATCTCGTCCTCGAGACCGTCGGCCTTGAGCTCCTCGATCGCGGCCAGCCACTGCTTCTGGTGCACGGTGTCGCGGGCCAGGTTGAACTGCAGCATCGCCTTGACCCCGGGATCGTCGGTCATGTTGTACAACCGCGCGGTCTGCAACCGGCCCTGCGCCTCGGCCGCGGCGTTGGCGCGGAAGTCGGCGAGCAGGTTGCCGGACGCAACGATGTACCGGCCGTTCCAGGGATAACCGTTGCTGTCCGCGGGAAGGGCGCCGCCGCCGGCCACGATGGCCTGCTGCACGTCCATGCCGCCGAGCGTCGCGGCCATCACCGGGTCCTTGACCGCTTCGGCCGTCATCGTCGCGGGCGCGCCTTCCAGCAGCCGCGCGACCATGGTAGCGAGCATTTCGACGTGCCCGATCTCCTCGGTCGCGGTGTCCATGAGCAGGTCCTTGTACTTGCCCTCGACCCGGCAGTTCCAGCCCTGGAACAGGTATTGCATGGTCACGCTCATTTCGCCGAACGCCCCGCCGATCAGCTCCTGGAGCTTGTGGGCGTACACCGGGTCCGGCTTCTCGGGCCTGGCCTCGAACTGCAACAGCTTGGTGTGACGAAACACTGGCGTTCCTCCGTCGTCCGGTGGCGTGCCGCCGCCCTCCGGCGGCCGCACCGGCATTCCCGCTCGAGCGGCGGATAACCCTTCCTCCGAAAACGCCGGACGCATGCTTGAACGCCTCCGCCCGGGGTAACCGGCCGGTCTCCGGCTACTGGCCGGACCTGCCGAAGGGAACCGACATGAGCTTGAACGACGACGACATCTCCACCACCTCGAACAGCGGGCCGGAAGGCCCCGCCGACTCCGGCGCGGGCGAAGGCACGCCGGGGCAGCACGACGGCGGGGCCGACGGTGGCGCGGACAGCGGCGCCGAAGGACCGGCCGACTCGGGAGCCGGCGAGGGCACGCCGGGCCAGCACGACGGTGGAGCCGACGGCGGCGCGGACCGTGGCGCGAACTGACCTGAGCGAGCCCTCCGCCGGTACCGGGACCCCCTCGGTGCCGGCGGGCGCTCCGCCGCACGGGAAAGTGCTGCCCCGCCTGGTCGGCCCGGACGTCGACGCCTTCGCCGCGCGGCACTGGGGCTGTGCTCCTCTGCTGCGCCGCGCCGCCGACGGCGATGCCTTCCGGGACCTGTTCGACCTCGACGGCGCCGACGAGCTGCTGTCGCGCCGCGGGTTGCGCACGCCCTTCCTCCGCTTGGCGCGTCACGGCGAAGTCGTCGACTCGCGTGCGTTCACCGGCGGCGCCGGGGCCGGCGCGGAGATCGGCGACCAGGTGCAGGACGAGAAGGTCGCCGCGCTGTTCGCCGACGGCGCCACGATCGTGCTGCAGGCCCTGCACCGCACGTGGCCCGCCCTCGTCGACTTCGCCGTCGGCCTCACCGGCGAACTCGGCCACCCGGTGCAGGCCAACGCCTACATCACCCCGCCGTCTTCGCAGGGGTTTTCCGCGCACTACGACGTGCACGACGTCTTCGTGCTGCAGCTCGCCGGCCGCAAGCACTGGTCCGTGCACTCCCCCGTCCATCCCGCGCCGTTGCGCACGCAGCCGTGGAGTACCCACGCCGAGGCCGTCGCCGCCCGCGCCCGCGACACCCCCGCCGTCGACGCGGTGCTGGAACCCGGTGACCTGATGTACCTCCCCCGCGGCTGGCTGCACTCCGCGACCGCCCTCGGGGACGTCTCCGCCCACCTGACCATCGGTGTCCACGTCGTCACCCGGTTCGCCGTCGTCGAAGCGCTCGCGGCGCTCGTCGCCGCCGACGAGCGGCTGCGCGCCTCCCTGCCGCTGGGGATCGACGTCGCCGACCCCGGCCAGGTCGCCGATCACCTCGGTCCGGTACGGGAGGTCCTGATCGAGGCGCTGGCGGGAGTCCCGGCCGAGGCCGTGGCCCGGCACCTGCGCGACCGAGCTTGGCCTGGCGGGCGGCCCGAGCCGCTGCGTCCGATCGCGTCGGCCGCCTTCGCCCGGGACCTCGCCGCCGGCGACACCGTGCGCCGCCGCGCCGGTCTGCGCCACCGCGTCGAGAACACCGACGACGGCCGTACCGTGCTGGAGCTGGCCGACCGGCGGATCACCCTCCCCGGCACCACCTCGACGGCCGTGCGCGCCCTGCTCGACGGGCAGACCTGGCGCATCGGCGCGATCCCCGGTCTCGGCGAACCGGACCAGCTCGTCCTCGTGCGGCGGCTGCTGCGCGAGGGCGTGCTCGTGGCCGCCTCCGCATGAGCGCTCCCGCGAGGGCGCGCTGCGCCGATCTGGCGGGCTCCGCCGGCGATCGCCGGGAAGGCACGGCGCCCCCGGCCGACCGCTGGCTGCTCATCGAGCACCCGGGCCCGTGGGAACGCCTGGCGCTCACCAGCTCGGGCCTCGAGCCCGCCGCGCTGACGACGTGGGCGGCCGGCCACGGCGGCCGGGTCGCGCTCATCCGCCGTCCGGGACGGCGCTCCGGCACCGGAGGGCACCGGTGGTTCAAGGTCGACGCCCGGCCCGGCCACGAGGACGTCCGAACCGGCGTATACCGGGACACCACCGAGATCGCGACCTTGCCGTTCCACAGTGGACGGTCCTGGAGCCGGCCGCTGAACCTGGTGTGCACCCACGGCAGGCACGATCCCTGTTGCGCGGTCCGCGGCCGCCCGCTCGCCGCGGCCCTGGCCGCCGCGGACCCGGAAGGCACCTGGGAGTGCTCGCACCTCGGCGGGTGCCGGTTCGCGCCCGCGGTCGTGCTGCTGCCCCACGGTTTCACCTTCGGCGGCGTCGACCCGGACGAGGCGGCCGGCATCGCCCGTTCCTACGCCCGGGGAATCCTGGAGCCGGCCAAGCTCCGCGGCCGGTCGTCGCTGTCACCGGTCGTGCAGACGGCGCACCACCACGCCCTCGCCGTCACCGGCGCGCGCGGGGTCGACGATCTCCGGCTCGTCACGGCCGAGCGTGAGGACGGCAAGCGCTGGCGGGTGACCTTCGCCGACCCCGCTTGCACCGTCGTGCTGCGGGAGCGGCCGGTCACCCTCGACCGCCCGCTGACCTGCGCCGCCCGCCGGCCCGGCCGTGTGCAGCTGTTCGACCTGCTCGAAGCCGGCCGTTGACCGCCGCCGTTCCGGCCGGGACGGCCACGGTCCGGGCGGACTCCCTGTTCCGCTCCCCGGCAACGGCCGGCCCACCCGGTCGGGCTCCGGTAGCGGCGCACCCGGGCGTCGCGGATCAGGGTGTCCAGCCGCCTTCGCTTTCGGCCGCCGCGACGTCCGCGTCCGCGCTCGCCGCGTGGGTGATCGCCGCCACCGTCTGCTCGAGGCCCCGCTGGACTTCGTCGTCACCGGCCTCACGGACGCTGCTCAGCGTCACGGTGATCTCCGACGCCGCCGGCCCGGACTCGTCGATGCGCAGCTTGCCGTGGTAGTCGTCCGGACCCTCGGCACCCCATTCGAGCGAGCGGGTGCCGGGATCGGTGTGCAGCCACGCTTCTCCTTCGACGCGGTGGCCGTGCACCTCCGCTTCGACGTGGACGCTGTCCCCGCCACGCGGCTCCGCCACCTTCATCTGCGGGAAGTAGCGCGGCAGGTTCTCCGGACGGCTGAGGAACGCGAACAGCTCGTCGGCGGGGATGTCGGCGGTCGCGGTGTGCTGGTACTCGGTCATCATGGGCTCCCTGTGCTCAGGCCGGATGGATCTTGCCGGGGTGGTGCACCGCCGTCCGGCCGGACTTCTCGCTGCGCACCAGGTACTGCGGCTCTTCCTCCGACGCCTTGACGTGCCGGCCACCGGCTTCGGTCTCGCTGGTGAGCACGTCTTCGACCGTGCCGACGGAACTCTGGTTGCCGGCGTCCCACCGGACACGGTCACCCTTGCGGAACTTCCGGGTCACGCTGTCACTTCCTTTGCGATCGGCACCTCACGCCCGTTTACCCGGGAAACGGCGCGGTAATCCTCGGCCGCCCGGCGATGGCTGCCCGGACCCGCTGGTCGTGCGGGCGGACGGTCGTGCGGGCGGTAGCGGCATCTGGCACCCTGATCGGGGTGTTGCCCGACATCGAGACCAGCAGAGCCGCCATCGACGGTCACCCCCGGGGCCGGTTCACCGCATGAGCGCCGCCACCCCGCTGACCTGCACCGTCATGCACCCGGCCGCCACGGTGACGAGCATCGGGCTGCACGGTGACCTCGAATTCCGCACCACCCGCCTCCTGCGGGCCGCGACCGCCGAGGCACTCACCCGGCCCCGGCTACGGACGCTGGTACTCGACTGCGCCCGCCTGGACTTCCTCGACTCCTCCGGCCTGTCCGCGCTCCTGGCCGTCCGCGCCGAGACCGACGCCGCGGACGTCGAACTCCGGCTCGAGAACCGTCCGCAATGCCTCGAACAGCTCCTGCACCGGACCATGCTGATCACGCACTTCGGCGACGACCCGGCTTCAGGAGCAGCCGGTCCCGAGCTGTGCGAGCGCTGAACGATGAAGCACGCCCAGCTGATCACGCTGCGCCGTCACGTCCGCGAGACGTGCGCAGACGGCGGAATCCCCGTCGAAGAGCGCGCCCGGCTCGTACTGGCGATCACGCTCCTCGCCGAACCGGTTCTCGATGACGGCGGGACCGTCGACCTGGAGGCCACGGTCGCGGACCGGGTGCTCACCATCGGCCTCCGGCTACCGGCGCCGGTGGCCCCGCCGGTCCTCGACGGCCTGCCGCAGCCCGCTGCCGCGGCCGGTGACGGCCGCGTCACCTGGCGCTTCGTCACCGGCGACCACCCGGTCCCCGCGTCGGTGGAGGACGAGCAGGCGACCCGGCAGGAGATGCTCGCGCTCACCACCCGCGCCGACACCCTCGCCCGGGAACACCGGTACCTCCGCGACGAACTCGCCGAAACCAACAGCGGCGTCCTCGCGATGTACGTCGAACTCGAACAACGCGACGAACAGCTCCGCCACGCCCACGCCCGGATCTTCCAGGAACTCGAAGATGCCCTGCGGCCCCCGCCACTGAACGTCCCGGGGCTGGAACTCGGCGTCCGCTACTCCCCCACCGAACCGGACTCCCCCACCGGCGGCGACCTCTACGACTGGTTCGTCCTGCCCAGCGGCCACCTGCACGTCACCCTCGTCGACGCCGTCGGCCACGGCGTCACCTCCACCCGCGACGCCCTCACCGTCACCCACGCCATCCGCACCCTCGCCCTGGAAGGCCACCCCTTCCCCGACCTGATCGCCCACGCCTCCCACACCCTCGCCACGATCAACCCCCTCCTCATGGCGACCGTGCTGCTGGCCCGCATCGACCCCGCCACCGGCCACACCCAGCTCGCCAACGGCGGCCACCCCGAACCCGTCCTCGTCGGGACAACAGGCGACACGCAACTCCTCGACCCGCCGGTCATCGGCCGCGGCGTCGGCTTCCCCAACCCCGGCAGCCGCGGCCTCGTCGACGTCACCCTGGCACCGGGGGCCACCTTGCTGCTCTACACCGACGGGCTGGTCGAGTCCCGCAAGGACATCGACGAAGGCCAAGCCCGCCTGCTGGAGGTGGCCCGGACGCACGCCGGTCGGCCGACCGCGGCGCTGCCGCGCGAAGTCGTCACCCGCATGCACGACGTCGTCACCTACGCCGACGACACCGTGCTCCTGGCCATCCGCCGCTCGCCCGCACAGCGGTCATCAGCAGGCTCGGCCCATCACGGGTGAGCGCGGGCCAAGCCGGCCACCGCGCGGCGGACGTCGGCCGGGTCGATCGTGTCGAGGCAGGGGTGGCCCCTGACCGGGCACGTGCGGGCCCGCGTGGCCCGGCACTGTGCGTGCTGGTCCCCCAGCAGCGCCACCGGTACGCCGTAGGGCGCCCAGCGCGCGGCCGGGACCACCGGGGCGAACAACGACACGACCGGTGTGCCCACCGCGGCCGCCAGGTGGGCCGGGCCGGTGTTCGGCGCGACGACGACCCAAGCGCCGGCCAGCACCGCGGCCAGCTCGGCCAGCGACGTCCGGCCGCCGAGGTCGACGGCCGCGCCGTCGGCGACCTCGGCGGTCAGGGCCTTTTCGGCCGGCGCGCCGGTCACCAGCACGCGGTGCCCGCCCGCGACCAGGGCCGCGACGAACCGGTGGCTGACCGCCGCGGAGGGTTGCCGGGCCGGCACGGAGGCGCCCGGGTGGACGACGACGTACGGCTCCCTCCCGGTCAGCCGGGCGACGTCCGGCAGCGGCCCGCGCACCGCCAGCCCGCCGGGGTCGGCGGCCGGGAGCGGGTACCCGGCCGCCTCGGCGAGCGACAGCATCCGTTCCGGCTCGGGCCGGTCGCCGTCGACGCGGTGACGCAGGTCGAGCAGGCTGCCCGGGTAGTCCTCGGAGATCGCGCCGATCCACGGCACCCCGGCCAGCCGCAGCAGCAGGGCCAGCGGCAGCGGCGACTGGTGGAACGACGTCAGGATCAGGGCTTCGTCCACGGCCTGCGCCCGGATCCGTTCGACGAACTCCTCCGTGTCCGCCGCGGTGACCGGCTGCGGATCGGCGTCGATCCACGGGGCGCGCCACGTGAGCAGGTCGTCGACGCCGGGCAGCAGGTCACCCGCCGCGCGGCCCTGCGGGCCGGTCAGCAGCGTCACGTGCGAAGCGTGCGCGGCGACCCCGCGGACGCAGGGCCCGGCGAGCAGGACGTCGCCCAGGTTGTCCTGCCGCGCGACGAGCACCCGGGTCATCCGGCGACCCCGGCGAGGCGCAGGGCTTCGGTCAGGTCCCGGGCGACCGCGGCGTGCCGGCGGGCGTGCGCGATCTCCGGCTCGAGCGTGCGGGCCGTCGGCACGAGCACCGCGCGGGCGCCGGCGGCGAGGGCCGCGGCGACGTCGGCCCCGGTGTCGCCGATGACCACGCAGGACGCCGGAGCGACACCGAGCGCCTTCGCGGCGTCGAGGACCATGCCGGGCTGGGGTTTGCGGCAGCGGCAGCCGTCGCCGTCGTCGTGGACGCAGACCTGCCACGTGCCGAACGGGCCGAAGAGCGCCTCGACGCGGGCGTTCACCGCGGCCAGCCGGCCCGGCGCGATCAGGCCTTTCGCGACCCCCGACTGGTTGCTCACGACGCCGACCGGGATCCCCCGGTCCCGCAGCCCGCGGACCAGGTCGACGGCGCCGGGGACGGGCCGGACGCCGTCCGGGTCGTCGAGGTAGGGGACGTCGGCGATCAGCGTGTCGTCGCGGTCGAACAGCACCGCGACCGGCGGACGGCGGCGGCGCACCGCGACTTCGCCGCGCAGGCGGTGGTAGCAGGCGGCCGGCGGGATGAGGACGCTGGTGACGGCCATCCGGGCCACTTCGCCGGGGGTGAACGGTCCTGACAGGATGCGGCGAGCCGCGAACTCGGCCGTCAAGCCGGCCCAGGCCGCCGCCGCGAGGGCGGCCCCTGCCCGCCGGTGGAACACCGTCAGGGTCAAAGCGGCCAGACCGGCCACTGTGGACAGTGCGTGCCGGCTCAGCCGGCCGCGCCCGGCCTCGGTGCGCTGCCGCCACCTCGCGCCGTGCTCGTGCCGCATGAGCGCGTTGTCGGCGTTGCCGCGCTGGGCTTTCAGGCTGGCGAAGAACCCGGGACGCCGGGCGGGGTGCGTGGTGAGCCGGTCACCCCGGACGATCCGGTGCCCGGCCCGGAGCACGCGCAGCGCGAGATCGGAGTCCTCGCGGAACGCGCGGGGGAACCGCTCGTCGAAGCCGCGCACTTCGGCCAAGGCGCTGCGCCGGTAGGCCATGTCCGCCGTGATCCACCGGGCGTGTTCGAGACCGGCCGTGCCGCGCTCGTCGTCGGTCGGCCGCCGCTGCGCCGGCAGCGGGACCCGGATACGGCCCTGTGACGCGGCGACATCGGGTGGCAGGCCCGCCAGGTCGCCGGCGAGCTGGCGGGACCAGCCGGGCGCCAGCACGACGTCGTCGTCGACGAAGGCGATCCACGGGCTTTCCGCCGTGCGCCACCCGTGGTTGCGAGCGGCCGCCGGGCCACGCCCGCCGGAGCGCAGCACGCGGACCCCGGGCGGGACGTCCAGGGCGGGACCACCCGGCCGGTCGTCGACCACGAGGATCGCCGCCGGCCGCGGATCCGGCGCGGCCAGCAGGGTTTCGAGCAGCGGCCGAAGGGTTTCCCGGCCCGTCGTGGGAATCACCACGGTGTAGTCGAGGGATGCGGTCACCGCGGCGGGCTACCCGGAAGCCGGCCGGGCAAACGGCGTGTCGGCGCCCTTCTCCCGGGTAACCGCGCGGCGACACGAAGGAGACGCAGATGACCGCGGGCACGATCGAAATCCGGAACCCGGCCGACGGCGGCGTGGTGGGCAGCGTCGCCACCGCCGCCGAAGACGACATCGACGCCGCCGTGGCGCTGGCCAACCGGGCCTGGCCGGGCTGGGCGCGCACCCCGGCGGCCGAACGCGGCTCGCTGCTGCACGCGGCGGCCGAACGGCTGCGTCAGCACGCCGGCGATCTCGCCGCGACGAACGAAGCGGAAACCGGGCGGCCGCGCGAGGAAGCGCTCGCCGGGGTGCTGGCCGGCGCCGGAACCCTGGTCCAGTACGCGGAACTGGGGCCGGTCCACCGCGGCCGCAGCCTGCTCGGCGACCCGGGCGCGACCGACCTGATGGTGCCCGAGCCGCGGGGTGTCGTCGTCGCGCTGACGCCGTGGAACGACCCGGTGGCCGTGGCCTGCGGGCTGCTCGGCGCGGCGCTGGTCACCGGCAACACCGTGGTGCACAAGCCGAGCGAGCGCGCCCCGCACACCGGCGCCCTGCTCGGCGAAGTGCTGTCCGGCGTCCTGCCGGCCGGGGTGCTGCAGACCCTGCAGGGTGACGGCGGGGTCGGCGCGATCCTCGCGATGCGCGACGACGTCGACGTGCTCGCCCACGTCGGCAGCACCGCGACCGGCCGGTCGATCGCCGCGAGCGCGGCCGCCACCGGCGCGAAGACGCTGCTGGAGAACGGGGGCAACGACCCGCTGGTCGTCGACGCCGACGTCGATCCGGAGTGGGCCGCCGGCCAGGCGGCGCTGGGGGCGTTCGCCAACTCGGGGCAGATCTGCGTCGCGGTGGAACGGATCTACGTCCACGAGGCGATCGCTGACGCGTTCCTGGCCGCGCTGGTCAAGGAGGCCGAGGCGCGGACCCTGGCGCCGCTGGTGGACCTCCGCCACCGTGCTCACGTGCACTCGCACGTCGAAGACGCCGTCGGCCGCGGTGCGGCGCTGCTGACCGGCGGGGTGGTGCCGGACGGGCCGGGCGCGCACTACCCGGCGACGGTGCTGACCGGGTGCGCGGCCGGCCTGCGGGTGATGGCCGAGGAAACGTTCGGCCCGGTGGCCCCGGTGCGGGTGGTCCCGAGTTTCGAAGCCGGCCTGGCCGAAGCCGCGAGCGGCGACTACGGCCTGGCGGCGACGGTTCTGACCGCCTCGATGGCCCGGGCCCAGCACGCCTGGCGTGAGCTGCCGGCCGGCACGGTCAAGGTCAACGCCGTCTTCGGTGGCGCGCCGGGCGGCGCGGCGCATCCGCGGCGGCGCAGCGGGAACGGCTACGGCTACGGTCCCGAGCTGCTCGACGAGCTGACCCAGACGAAGCTCGTGCACGTCGAACCGCCGGGCTGAGCACCGCGGCTCACCGAGTCGGGGTGGCGGTGGCCTCGGCGCGGTGCCGCCGGCAGGACGTGCACACCAGGGTCTGGCCGAGCTGGGTGCCGTCCTCCGAGACGAGACGGGCGACGTACAGCGTCGCCCGTCCGCACGCCTCGCACGGGATCGGCGCCGCGTCACGGCTGATACGCAAGCGGTTCGGCATGATTTCCCCTGACGGTTTCGAAGGTCCGGGCGGCGTACCCCGGCATCGGCCGGACACTCCCGGTGTCACCCGAACGGACCAATCAGGACGTCCGGAGTGGAACGCCGACGCCGTGGTGGGCGAAACCCGCCGCGGCGAGGACGTCCGCGTCGAGCAGGTTGCGGGTGTCGACCACCACCGTGCCGGCCGCGGCGGCGGCCAGCCGGGCCCAGTCGAGGTCCCGGAACTCCGGCCACTCGGTGAGCACCACCAGCGCCACGGCGTCCTTGGCCACCAGGTACGGGTCGTCGACCACCTGGACCGCGTCGAGGCCGGGCACGCACCCGACCGCCGGGTCGTAGGCGGTGAGCTCCGCGCCCTGACCGGCGAGCTCCTCGGCCACCGCCCGCGCGGGCGAGTCACGCAGATCGCCGGTGCCCGCCTTGAACGCCAGGCCGAGCAGGCCGAGCCGCGCGCCCGCCAGCGAACCCGACACCGAGCCGGTGACGGCCCGCCGCACGGCCCGCACCACCCGGGCGCGCTGCCGGGCGTTGACGCGGACGGCGTCGCGCAGGATGCCGAAGTCGACGCCCGCCGCGTCGGCCGCGTGCAGCAGGGCCGTCGTGTCCTTGGGCAGGCACGAACCGCCCCAGCCCGGCCCGGGGGCGAGGAAGTGCGGCCCGATCCGCGCGTCGAGGCCCATGGTGTGCGCGACTTCGCGGACGTCGGCGCCGAACCGCTCGCACAGTTCCGCGAGGACGTTCACGTAGGACAGCTTCACGGCGAGGAACGCGTTGCTGGCGTACTTCGCCAGTTCGGCGCTGGCCGCGTCGGTGCGCACGACCGGCGCGCCGGTCGGTTCGTACAGCCGCGCGACGCGCCGGGCGGCGGCCGAGTCCGGCGGGTCCGTGCCGACCACCACGCGGTCCGGGTGCCGGAAGTCCTCGACCGCGTGGCCCTCGCGCAGGAACTCGGGGTTGCTCACCACCGGCAGGTCAGGGCGCCCCAGCAGGCGCGGCAGCCGGGCCGCGGTGCCGACCGGCACCGTCGACTTGGTGACCACCACGCAGCCGGGCCGCAGCAGCCGGCCCAGCTGCGGCACGACGTGCTCGAGAACGCCGAGATCGGGACGGCCGTCACCGCCCGGCGGCGTCGGGAGGCACAGCAGGACGAGGTCGACGCCGTGCAGCTGCGCCTGAGCCGTGGTGAAGCAGAGCGTGCCGTCGGCCAGCCCTCCGGCGACGAGCCCGGCCAAGCCCGGTTCGCCGATCGCCACCTCGCCACGCCGCAGGGCGTCCACTTTGGACTCGTCGGTGTCCACGCAGGTCACCTGGTGCCCGAGCCGGGCGAAGCAGGCGGCGCTCGTCAGCCCGACGTAGCCCGCGCCCACCACCCCGATGTGCTCAGCCATGCGGCACCCGGGCTTCGAGCGCCGCGCGGGCGGCCGCGAGCACCCGCTCCTCCGACAGCAGCAACAGCCCTTCGTCGGGCTCACCACCGTGGGGATCGCCGACGTTTCCCGTCCACAGGACCACGTGCTGCCTCGCCGACGGCGGCGGGCCCCACAGCCGCGGGGGCGTCGGCCCGAACAGCAGGACCGACGGCGTGCCGAACGCGGTCGCCAGGTGCCCGGCGCCGGTGTCGCCGCAGACGACCAGGGACGCCCCGGCCACCAGCGCGGCCAGCCCGGCCAGGCCGGTGCGCCCGGCGAGCACGGCGTCCTCGCCGAGCCCGGCCCGCTCCGCGATGCCGCGGGCCAAGTCACGTTCGCCGGCGCTGCCGGTCAGCACGACCCGGTGGCCGGCCGCGACGAGGTCACCGACCACGCGGGCGAACCGCTCGGGCGGCCAGCGGCGCGCGGGGAACGCCGCGCCGGGGTGCACCACGACCGCGTCCGGCGCCGGGCTCGGCCCGGGTGGCACGGGCAGCCGCAGGGCGGTGCGGTCCACGTCGAGGCGGGCGTACTCCAGCAACCGGCACCAGCGGTCGACTTCGTGCAGGTCGTCCCGCCAGGCGAGGCCGGGCACGCCGGGGAAGTCCGGGTGGTGGTGTGCGAGCAGCGCCGCGGGGCCGGTCGCGAGGAGGTCGCGCAGGCTTTCCGGGCCGCTCCCGTGCAGGTTGACCGCGAGCTTCGGCGGCGGTCCCGGCCAAGCCAGCTGCCCGAGCCCGGCCGTGGGCAGCAGCTCGTCGACGGCGCCGACCAGCGCGACGAGGTCGCGGAGCCCGTCCGGCGCGGCCAGCACGAGCCGGTCGTCCGGGTACGCGGCGCGCAGGGCCCGCAGCGCGGGCACGGCGGTCAGCAGGTCGCCGATCCCCAGGGCGCGCAGCACGAGGACGGTCACGGCCAGGACCCCTCTTCGGACGCGCACACGACGAGTTCCCGGACCTCCGCGCCCGGTGGCTGCCCGAGCGCGAAGACGACGGTGTCCGCGACGTGCTCGGGCCGGTTCAGCTTCGCGTCCGGCGGCGGTTTGTACTGGTCGGTGCGGTCGTCGAAGAAGTGCGTCCACATCCCGCCGGGGATGAGCAGGGTGACGCCGACCCGGCCGGCCAGCTCCGCGGCCAGGGCCCGGGTGAAGCCGACGACACCGAACTTCGCCGCGCAGTAGGCGGTCGCGTCGCCGACGGCCTTGATGCCCAGTGTGGACGCCACGGTGACGACCGTGCCGTGCGAGCGCTCCAGGTACGGCAACGCGGCGCGGACCACGGCGGCGGTGCCGAACAGGTTCACCTGCACGACGCGTTCCCAGTCCGCGGTGGTCACCTGGCCGAGCGGGCCGCACGCGTCGATGCCCGCGGCGGTGACCACGCCGTCGAGTCCTCCCGCGCGTCCGGCCAGGTCGTGCACGGCGCGTTCGGCCGCGGCGGTGTCGGCCAGGTCGGCCTCGGCGTACTCGGCCGGGTCGTCCGGCCGCACGCGGTCGAGGACGTACGGTGTACCGCCCGCTTTGCGGACGGCGTCGGCGGTGGCGGCGCCGAGGCCGGACGCGCCACCGGTGATCAGGACGTTGCCGAGGGGTCGCATCGTTCTCCTCCAGAGGTGCTCGGTGGTCAGGACGCGGTCGCGGCGGCGACCAGCCGGGAGGTCGAATAGCCGGGCACGGTCGGGACGAGCACGACCTCTCCGCCGTGCCGCTCGACGACCTCGCGTTCGGGCAGGTCCGCGTGCGCGTAGTCGCCGCCCTTGATCCAGACGTCCGGGCGGAGCCGGTCGAGGACGGCCGCCGGGGACGGCTCGCCGAAGACGACCACGGCGTCCACAAAGGACAGTGCGGTGAGCAGCCGGGCCCGGTCGCGCTCGCGGACGAGCGGCCGGCCGGGTCCCTTGAGCGCCCGTACGGACGCGTCGGAGTTCAGGCAGACGACCAGCGCGTCGCCGAGGGCGCGGGCCTGCCGGAGCAGGCTGACGTGGCCGGGGTGCAGCAGGTCGAAGCACCCGCCGGTGGCGACCAGCCGGCCGCCGGCCGCGCGGATCCGGTCCGCGAGGCCGAACGCGCCGGCCGCCGGCTGCGGGTCCGGTACCGGGCCGTCGTCGGTGGACAGCGCGGGCGCGCCGCCGTCGAGGACGAACCGCGCCGCCGCCTCGACGGCCGTGGTGACGGCTTCGGTGGTGTCCGCGCCGCCGGCCAGGGCCGCGGCCGCCGCGGCCGCGAACCGGTCGCCCGCACCGCACGTGTCCGGTGCGGTGTGTCCCGGGGTGCGCGCCGGACGCGGGACCGGGACGGCGGTTTCGCCGAGCCCGCCGGCGACGACCGCGCCGCGGGCGCCGACGGTGACGGCCACCGCGCCGGCGTGCCAGTGCCCGCGCAGCAGCTTGGCCAGCTCCGCCGGGTCGTCGTGCCCCGCCAGCACCGCGCGGGCCTCGGCGAGGTTCGGCGTGACCAGCGTGACGCCGGGGACCGGCCGGGCGCCACGCGGGTGCGGGTCCCACACGACCGGGATCCGCCCGGCCCGTTCCCGCAGCAGGCGCCGGACGTGCGGGTGGCGGGTCAGGCCGCGGCCGTAGTCGGCGACCAGGACCGCGCCGGCCCCGGCCAGCAGGTCGGCGACACGCTCCGGCAGCGGGTCCGCGGTCGCCGTGCCGTCACCGGAGTCCAGGCGCAGCAACGACTGCCCGCCGGCCCGCACCCGCGTCTTGCACACCGTGGTGCCCCGCATCGGCAGCGGCACGACCGTGACGCCGGGTTCGAGCAGGCCGGTCAGGGCGCGGCCCGCGTCGTCGTCCCCGAGCGGCGTGACCAGCACGACGTCGGCCGCGGACCGGGCCGCCAGCACCGCGGCGAGCCCGGCACCGCCCGGCCGGCGCCGCCGGGACCGCAGGTCGACCACCGGCACCGGCGCCTCCGGGCACAGCCGGTCGGCGGTGCCCTCCACGTCGACGTCGAGCAAGGCGTCGCCGAGGACGACGAGCGGCTTCACGCGGTCACCCCGAGCGCGTCGTCGAGGGCTGCGCACAGCGCGTGCACCAAAGCCAGGTGCAGCTCCTGGACGGTCGCGGTGGACGGCGCTTCGACCGTGACGGCGTCGTCGCACAGCGCGGCCAGCGGGTTGGGCGCGGGCCCGGTCAGCGCCCACGCCGTGACCCCCACCTCGTGCGCGGCTTTCGCGGCGGCGACGACGTTCTGGCTACTGCCACTGGTCGACAGGCACACCAGGACGTCGCCGGGACGGCCGTGGGCGTGCACCTGCCGGGCGAAGACCTCGTGGTCGCCGTAGTCGTTGACGATGGCGGTGGTCGCCGAGGTGTCGGCGTGCAGCGCGATCGCCGAGAGCGGGCGCCGCTCGTGGCGGAAGCGGCCGACCAGCTCCCCGGTCAGGTGCTGGGCTTCGGCGGCACTGCCGCCGTTGCCGCAGGCGAGCAGCCGGCCGCCGTGCTCGAACACGGCGGCGAGGTGCCGGCCCCAGGCCGCGATCGTCGGGGCGGCCGCGCTGGTGCGGCGGGCGGCCTCGGTCAACGCGGCGAGGTGGTCCTCCATCACGTCAGCTCCTCCTCCGGCGACGCCGCGCCGGGTCGCAGGGCGCGCCGGAGCACGAACGGCCCCAGCGCGAGCAGGTCGATCGGCGCCGAGCCGAAGCATTCGAGCGCGTCGCGGGGCGAGTCGGCCATCGGCCGGCCCGCGGTGTTCAGGCTGGTGTTGATCACGACCGGCAGCCCGGTCCGCCGTTCGAAACCGGCCAGCATCCGGGCCAGCACCGGGTTTTCGCGGTCGTCGACGGTCTGCGCGCGGGCGGTCCCGTCGACGTGGGTGACGGCGGGGATCCGGGCGCGCCACTCCGGCGCGACGTCGTGCACGAACAGCATGTACGGGCTCGGCAGCGGGCCCCGGCCGAAGATCTCCGCCGCCCGTTCGGCCCGGACCATCGGCGCCACCGGTCGGAACTGCTCGCGTCCCTTGACGTCGTTGAGCCGTTCGAGGTTGGCGGCGCGGCCGGGGTGGGCCAGCAGCGACCGGTGCCCCAGCGCGCGCGGGCCGAACTCGGCCCGGCCCTGGAACCAGGCGACCACGGCGTCGTCCGCGAGCGCCTCGGCGACGGTCTCGGCCACGTCCTCCGGCCGCTCGTACGGCAGTTTTGCCCGCCGCAGAACGTCTTCGAGCTCGGCGTCCGTCCATTCACGACCGAGATTCGCCCCGGCCATCGGAGCGCCGCGTTCGCCGGCTTCGGCGGCCAGGTGCAGGGCCGCGCCGAGCGCGGTGCCCGCGTCCCCGGCCGCGGGTGGCACCCAGATCCGGTCGAACGGGCCTTCGGCGTGCAGCCGGCTGTTGGCGACGCAGTTGAGCGCGATCCCGCCGGCCAGCGCCAGATCACGCTGCCCGGTGCTTGCGTGCAGCCAGTCCGCCAGCTCCAGCAGGACGTCCTCGAGCACCCGCTGGACGCTCGCCGCGAGGTCGGCGTGCCGCCGGGTCAGCTGTTCCCCGGGCTCGCGCCGCGGGGCGTACGTGCCCAGCTCGACCCCCGCAGCGTGGAAGCCGCCGTCCCCGGTCACGTGAACGCGCTCGCGGAGCCGGTCCAGGTGGTCCGGGGTGCCGTAGGAGGCGAGGGCCATCACCTTGTACTCGTCGCTGGAGCGGGCGAAGCCGAGGTGTTCGGTGAGGTCTTCGTAGAGCAGGCCGAGGGAGTGCGGAAGCCGTTGCGCCGCAAGCTCCTTGAACCGGCCGTCGCGGTACTCCCCCGCCAGCGACGACGTGCTCTCGCCGCGGCCGTCGGCGACCAGGACCGCGCAGTCGCCGAACGGCGCGGCGAGCGCGGCCGAAGCGGCGTGCGCGACGTGGTGGCGGACGAACCGCACGATCCCCGGGTCGAGCCCGGGCAGCGCGGCCGCGAGGAACTTCGGTGCCCGCCGCGCGAACTCCGTCCGCAGCTCCTCACCGCTCGGGTCGTGCCCGGGCAGGCCGGGCTCGACGAGGGCGGGGTCGTAGGAGTAGCCGACGGCGTCGAGGTCGGCCGCGGTCAGCCCGGCGCGTTCGAGGCACCAGGCCGCGGCCTGCGCGGGCTGCTCCCAGGTCGAGAACGGCACCGCCTGCTTGCCGTGCTTGCGGCGGCTGAACCGTTCCTCTTCGGCCGCGGCGACGATCTCACCGTCCACGACGAGGGCGGCGGCCGGGTCGTGGAAGACGGCGTTGATCCCGAGAATGCGCATCGACCTGCCTCTGGCGTTCCGGGGCGGGCCGGGCCGGTCCGCGTTCGCCCTGGCGCTACCCGGCGAAGTCGCCGATAAACGACGGGCGGCATAAGCCCTGGGCGTCGCTACTCAGCGCGACGGCGACCGCCGGAACCACACCGCCGTGCGACGCAGCCCGTCGTCGGCGCCGATCTTCGGTTCCCACCCCAGCACGTCCCGCGCGAGCGAGATGTCGGGACAGCGGCGCTGCGGGTCGTCGGTCATCGCGTCCACGAACTCGATCGGGGACGCCGACCCGGTGAGCGCCCGGATCCGCTCGGCCACCTGCCGGACGGTCAGCTCGTGCGGGTTGCCGAGGTTCACCGGGCCCGGGTGGGCCGACCGGGCGAGGGCGAGCAGGCCGGCCACGGTGTCCTCGACGTAGCAGATCGACCGGGTCTGGTTCCCCGTTCCGGTGACGGTGAGCGGCTCTTCCGCGAGGGCCTGGCGCAGGAAAGCGGGGATCATCCGGCCGTCCCCCGCGCGCATGCCCGGGCCGTAGGTGTTGAAGATGCGCGCGATCGCGGTGTCGACGCCGTGTTCGCGGCGGTAGGCGGACGTGAGCGCCTCGGCGTAGCGCTTGCCTTCGTCGTAGACACTGCGTGGCCCGATCGGGTTGACGTTGCCCCAGTAGCTTTCCCGCTGCGGGTGCTCCAGGGGGTCGCCGTAGACCTCGCTGGTGGAGGCGAGCACGAACCGGGCGCCGTCACGGCGGGCCAGGCCGAGGGCGTGCTCGGTGCCGAGCGCGCCGGCGCGCAGCGTCTCGATCGGCAGGGCCAGGTAGTCACGCGGGGACGCCGGGCAGGCGAGGTGGAACACGACGTCGGCACGGTCGTCCACGGTGAACGGCTGGGTGACGTCGTGCCGCGCGAAGCGGAACCGCCCGTCGCGCCGCAGGGCGTCGAGCGAGCCGGGCGCGGCCGTGACGAGGTTGTCCACCGCGATCACTTCGAGGCCTTCGGCGAGCAGCAGCGCGCACAGGTGCGCCCCGACGAACCCGGCGCCCCCGGTCACCACCGCACGCTCGAACCGCCTGGCCGTTCCGGGTTCCGTCATGCGGCCCCGGCTACCCGGCACCCGTGCGGGCAAACCCGTGTGAGCGCGCCGCGACCGGGTACACGGCCGCCCATGCGCGTACTGCTCACCGGCTGGGCCGGTTTCCTGCACGGTGAGGCGACGGCGGGTGACGTCCTCAGCTCGCGTGCGGTCGGCGACGCGCTGGCCGAGGCCGGGATCGACCACGACGTGGCGTGGAGCCCGGTCTTCCGGCCCGGAGCACTGCACCTGTCCGGCGCCGCTCCGGCGGACTACACCCACGTCGTGTTCGCCTGCGGGCCGATCCACGGGCCGCGGCTTGCCGAACTGCACGAGCGCTACGCCGGCTGCCGGCGGATCGCGGTGGGCGTCTCGGTGCCCGACCCCGCAGATCCGGCGGTGACCGGTTTCCACCGGGTGCTGCCGCGCGACGGCGGGGGAACCGCCGAACCGGACCTGTCGCTGGCGGCGGCCGCGTCGGCGACGCCGGTGCTGGGTGTCGTCCTCGCGCCGCACCAGCCGGAATACGGTACGGCCGGCCGGCACGACGAGGTGCACGACGCGGTGACCGGCTGGCTCGCCGGACTGGACTGCGCCCGCGTCCCGCTGGACACCCGGCTGGCGCACGCCGACTGGGAGCGGTGCGCCACCCCGGACCAGTTCCTCGCCGCCTTGTCCAGAATGGACGCCGTGGTCAGCACCCGGCTGCACGGCCTGGTGCTCGGGCTCAAGGCGGGCGTCCCGGTGCTCGCCGTCGATCCGGTGGCGGGCGGCGGGAAGGTTTCCGCCCAGGGCGCGGCCCTGGGCTGGCCGGTACTCGCCGCCGAAAACACCGCCGCGCTCGGCGACCGGCTCGCGTGGTGCCTCTCCCCCGAGGCATGCGCCCGGGCTTCGGCGAGCCCGCCCGGACCGGCGGCGTCGCTGGCGCGTCTGCTCGCCGAGCTGACGGAGCAGCGGTGAGCGGCCGGACGACGGTGGTCGTCGCCACGCGGAACCGGGCCGGCGAGCTGGCCCGCACCCTGACCCGGCTGTCCACTTTGGACCCCGCCCCGCCGGTCGTCGTGCTGGACAACGCCTCCGCCGACGGCACCGCCGCGGTCGCCGTCGGGTTTCCGGGTGTGCGGCTCATCCGCCTGCCCCGGAACCTCGGCGCCGCCGCGCGGACGCTCGGGGTGCTGGCGGCCGAAACGCCGTACGTCGCCTTCAGCGACGACGACTCCTGGTGGGCGCCCGGCGCGCTGACCGAGGCGGAGCGGATCTTCGACGCCCACCCGCGCACCGGGCTGCTCGCCGCGCGGACACTGGTCGGCCCGGAGGAACACGACGACCCGGTGACACCCGAGATGGAACGCAGCCCGCTCGGTCACCCGGAGGGCGCGCCCGGTCCGCTGGTGCTCGGGTTCCTCGCCTGCTCCGCGATCGTGCGGCGCACGGCGTACCTGGAGGCCGGCGGGTTCAGCCCCCTCCTGCACTTCGGCGCGGAGGAGCAGCTGCTCGCCTACGACCTCGCCGCGCGCGGCTGGGAAAGCTGCTTCGCCGGGCACCTGCGGGCGCACCACCACCCGTCGGTGTCACGGCCGCCGTCCTCGTGGCGCCGCCGCGCCGAACTGCGCAACCGGCTGCTCATCACGGTGCTGCGGCGGCCCTGGCCGGAGGTCTTCCGGACGCTGTGCACCGCGCCCGCGGCCGGACTCGGCGCGGTGCCACGGGTGGCGCGGGCGCTGCGGGGACGCCAGGTGCTGCCCGAGCACGTCGAAAACCAGGCCAAGACCCTCGAAAGGACCGCCGCATGGCCCGCATCTCGGTCGTGATCATCACCCGCAACCGCCGCGAGCAGCTGCGGGAGACGTTGACACACATGACGTCACTGCCGGACGACCCGCCGATCCTGGTCGCGGACAACGGATCCGGGGACGGCTCGGCCGACCTCGTCGCCCGGGAGTTCCCCGGGGTCCGGCTGTTCCGGCTCGGCGAAAACCTCGGGGCGGTGGCGCGCAACGTCGCCGTGGCCGAGGTGACCACGCCGTACGTCGCGTTCTGCGACGACGACACCTGCTGGCAGCCGGGCGCCCTCACCCGCGCCGCCGACCTGCTGGACGCGCACCCCGGCCTCGCCGCGGTGACCGGCCGCTGCCTGGTCGAGCCGGGCCTGGCCGAGGACCCCATCACCCCGGAGCTGCGCGACTCGCCGGTGCCCGGCCCGGACTGGCTGCCCGGCCCGGCGCTGCTCGGCGTCATGGCCGGGCTGACCGCGGTGCGCGTCCGCGCGTTCCACGAGGTCGGCGGGTTCTCGCCGCGGATGTGGCTGGGCGGGGAGGAGGAGCTGTTCGCCCTCGACCTCGCCGCCCGCGGCTGGTGGCTGTGCTGGGCCGAGGACGTGGTGATCCACCACGCGCCGTCGAAGCTGCGCGACCCGCGCCACCGCCGCCGCCTCGGCATCCGCAACACCCTGTGGACGCTCCTGCTGCGCCGGCCGTGGCGCGCGGTCTTCCGCCGCGGCGCCGTCGTCCTGCGATCGGCTCCGGCCGACCGCGCCACGGCGGCCGCCCTGCTCGACGTCGTGCGCGGCCTGCCGTGGGTGCTGGCCGAGCGCCGGGTCGTCCCGGCGCGGGTGGAAGCGGGCCTGGTCCTGCTGGAGGAGCCGCAACGCCGGTCGGCGGCCCGGCGGTACGTCGGCTGATCACCGCGCCTCGGCGGTCTCCACGCGCTCCGGGACGAGCTGCAGGTACGCCCGGAGCGTGTCGGCCGCGACGCGGTCCCACGAGTACCGGACCTCGGCCCGGTCGCGGCCCGCGGCGCCGTAGACGTGCCGCAGGGCCACGTCGCCGAGCAGCCGGCGCAGCCGCGCCACCAGTTCCTTGGGCTGGTTCGGCCGCACCAGCAGCCCGGTGATGCCCTCGACGACGGTGTCGGTCAGCCCGCCGACCGCCGTGGCCACGACCGGGACGCCGCACGCCATCGCTTCCAGCGGGACGATCCCGAACGGCTCGTACCACGGGGTGCACACGACGACGTCGGCCGAGCGCAGCAGAGCGGGCATGTTCTCCCGCGACACCTGCCCGGCGAAACGCACGCGCCGGGCGACGCCGAGGTGGTCGGCGAGCGCTCGCAGCCGCCGGGCCTCGGGGTCCTGCGCCAGCCGGCCACGCTCGGGGCCGCCGACGACGACCAGCTCGGTGTCCGGCAGCTGGGCGAGCGCGGTGATGGCGGTGTCGAACCCCTTGCGCGGCACCAGCCGGCCGACGGCGACGAGGCGGTGCCGGGCCCGGCGCAGCGCGATCGGGCCACGCGGGGTGAACCGGGCGAGGTCGACCCCGCACGGGACGACCGAGACCCGCCCCCGCGGCACCCCGAGGCGGGACAGCTCGAACACCTCGTCGGAGCAGGTGGCGATCACCCGGCCGGCCTGGCGCGCGATGATCCGCTCCAGGCGGTTCCGGTCGGCGGGGCTGGTGTCGTGGAAGCCCTGGTGCCGCTTCTTGACGACGCCGAGCGCGTGGAACGTCTGCGCGAACGGTGTGCCGGTCTCGCCCGCCGCGAGCGCGGTGGCCAGGCCGGACATCCAGAAGTGCGCGTGCGCCACGTCGGGCCGGTCGGCGGCCCAGTGGTCGCGCAACCGGCTGCCGAACTCGCCCATGTGGGGCAGCAGCTCGTCCTTCGGCACCCGGCACGGCGGGCCGGCGGGCACGTGCACGACCCGGTACCCCTGCGGGGTGCGGACTTCCGCGGGTTCCCGGGTGCTGTCGCGGCGGGTGTGGACGGTGACCTCGTGCCCGGCGCGCACCAGCGCGGCGGACAGTTCGGCGACGTGGACGTTCTGGCCCCCGGCGTCGGCTTCGCCGAGGGCGGCCAGCGGGTTGGCGTGCTCCGACACCATCGCGATCTTCATCGGTGCGGCGTTCCCTTCGGTCAGCGGGCCGTCTCGGCGAGCAGGTGGTCCCAGGCGGACAGGAAGGCGTCCAGCCCGAAGTGCCTCAAGGCGTGCTCACGGGCGTTCTTGCCGGCGAGCACGGCGAAGTCGGGTTCGTGCACCAGCTCGCGAAACCCTTTCGCCAGCACCGAAACATCGGTCGACAGGACACCGGCGCCGGCGGGGACCGCGGCGAGCGCTTCGGTGGCCGCGAAGACGACGACGGGCATCGCCAGGTGCATCGCCTCCAGCAGGGACAGTCCCAAGGACGTCCAGCGGGCGGTGTGCAGGTAGACGCGGCGGCGGGCGACCTCGTGATGCAGCGCGGGCGCCGGGACGTCACCAAGTCCGCGCAGCCGCCCGCCGAGCGCCTCGGTGCCCATCCCGAACACCTCGACGGGCGCCACGCCGGCGAGCGTGCCGAGCAGGTCCGCCCCGGTGACCCGGCGCCGGCGGACGGGCTCGTTGATCATCGACACCCCGGCGGCCAGCTCACCGGTGTAGTGCGCACCGGGATCGGGGATCCCGTGCGGCACCACGGTCGTGGGTGCGCGGCCGCAGTCCCACATCGCGTCGTTGAAGTGCGTCACGTGCGCGACGCGGATGTCGCCCCGGCCGGCCAGCGGGTGCTCGCTCGACGCCGCGCGGGGCCGTGGCGCGTTGTGTTCGACGTAGACGGACGGCGCGCCCAGGTGCGCGACCAGATCCAGTTCTTCGGGACGTTGCAGCACAACGACATCCGGGTGCGCGTCGCCGAGCCGGTCCAGCGGTACCTCCGTCACCGAAGGCCAGTCCCGGCCCGCGCGTCCCAGTCCCCACGGCGCACCGCCACGGGAAACCGGTACGAGGTAGTCGTGACGGCCGCGGACGAAGGCGTCCGTCCACGAACCGTGCACGTGCCAGAGCAGCACTCTCAAGCGCCGGGAACCGGGTGCGGTCATGCGCGGAGAGGTTTCCGGGAAACGACCGGATAAACGCGCTACGGCCGGAAAACCCGGACCGGGTCCTCAGTGGTCGGCGCCGACGTCCGCCAGCGCCGCTTCGAGCGTGCCGAAGACCACGAGGCGGGCCGGGAGGACCCCCGCGACGCCCAGCTGGCGGGGCACCACCCCGTCGTCCGGGAACACCACCCGGCACCGGATGCCGCGCAGGGCCACGGCGTCGACGAACACCAGCAGCATGCGAATCCCGGACGCCGGGAGCACGGTCACCCCGGTCAGGTCGAGCACCAGGACGGACGGCGGTGGTGCGGTGACCACCGCGTCGATCAGCTGCCGCTGGTCGGCGGCCACGTCCTCACCCATGACCCCGGTCAACCGCAGCACTCCGGCCCGGCCGGTTCCGGCCGGGACCTCCTCCACCCGCATGATCTCCTCCCGAGCACGGCGAACCTTCCGGGTGCGGCTACCCGCTCGTCGCCGCGATACACGGATCCTCCTCTCCGCAACCCGGATGCGCGCCGGAGGGTTGCCGGGCCGCTGGGCGGGTAAACGCGCTGACCGGCCGACGACCAGCGGAGGCACCATGAGCCACATCCCGGCCCGGCCCCGGGGCCCCTGGGCCGTCCCCCACCAGGACGTCGACGGCGAGGCCCGGCCGTGACGCGCAGTGGGCCCATGCCGTCCCGCTGGCAGATCGACGTCCTCACCTACGCCGAGTCGGACTCCTATCCCGTTCTCCTGCTCCAGCCCGGCGAAATCGCCGACCATGACGGCCTGTTCACGCTGCTCAGCGCAGCCGGCATGGCCGCGCCGAGCACCTGGGAGTGGACCCGCCACCTGTGGCCGCTGGTGCCGTCCGGCTCGGTGGAGCTTTCGGTGGAGCCTGCCGCCGTGACGGTGTACGCGGGCGGGCGCAGCCTCGCCGTCGGTTTCGACCCCACCGAACCCCCGATGTCCTGGGTCTTCGCCGCGTGCCGCCAGCGTCAGGTGCTGTTCGTCCTGCTGCCCCCACGGCCGGGCTTCCGCGACGACGCCCTGATCCTCGACGACATCAACGAGCTGGACCTGCCGGCCCAGTGGCACGGCTGCCTCGCCGGCAGCATCCCCTTCATGCCGTCCGTGCACCGTCAGGGGCCGTGATCTACAACTCGCCGTGGTTCTCGACCAGCCACGCGGCGACCTCGTTGAGCTTCATGTTCGCGTTCTGGGAGGACTCCACCAGCATCCGGAACGCCTGCACCGGATCCAGGGCGTGCCGTTGCATGAGGATGCCCTTGGCCATGCCGATGACGTCGCGCGTCTCGATCGCGGCGACCAGCCGCGCTTCGGTCTGCGCCCCGATCAGCGCGATCGCCGCGTGCGTGGCGAACACCCGGCCGTCCTCCTCGGTCTGCTCGCTGAACGCGTCTCGACGGCGGGAGTAGAGGTTCAACGCCCCCATCGTGGTTTCACTGGCGAACAGCCGGTACGACAACATCGACCGGACGCCGGTGGCCGCGGCGGCCGGCGCGAACGCGGGCCAGCGGTCTTCGTCGAGCATGTTCCCGGTCCGGTAGACGCGGTGGTCAGTGATCGCGTCCACGCAAGGTCCCTCGCCGGTCCGGTACTGGACGGCGTCGAGTTCGGTAACGACCTCGTCGGTCGGGGCGACGGTGCGAATCCGGTGCCCCTTTTCGACCAGGGAGATGCCGGCGTACTGGGTGCCTTCGATGTGGTCTTCGGCCGCCTTCACGATCGCGACGAGCGTCGCGTCGACGTCGGGTTCGGCCTGCAGGGTGCGGGCGATGGCCCCGAGCACGGCGCTCAGGCCCGCGTCGATGGCCTGCGCGTCATCGGTCACCGGTGCGGTTTCCCTCCTCCGGACCACGATCATCGGACATCCGAACGGTACTCCGATGTGTCGTTTTGTCATCGGCGCACGGGGTACCGCGTCGAGGCGGGGACGACGCCCCGCGGAGAGGTCGCCGCCATGCCCGCCCGCCCCGACGGCCCGACCGCGGCCTGGACGCCGGGCGCGGTCGCGCGGTCGCTCGGCATCGCCCCTTCGACGCTGCGCAGCTGGCACCGCCGCTACGACCTCCCGGTCACCGGTGCGGGCAGCGGGCCGCATCGCCGGTACAGCGGCGAGGACGTCGCCGCGCTCAGCCGGATGCGGCGGCTCGTGGGCGACGGCATGAGCGTCGCCTCCGCCGCACGGCTCACCTTCGCGGTCCCGGCCAGCGCGTGGACCGGAGCCGCCGACATGGTCGCGGCAGCACTGCGGTTGGACGCCGACGCCATCGCGGCCACCTTGGACGAGGGCCTGGCGCGCGACGGGGTGGCCACGACCTGGGACCACTGGTGCCGTCCGGCCCTGACCACGCTCGGCGGTCCCGCCGCCGCGCCGGCCGGCGGGCACGTCACCACCTGCACGGACGTCGTGCACCTGCTGTCGGGTGTGATCACCACGGCGTTGCACCGCGTCCGGCCGGAGACGGCCGGCGGGCCGGTCGTGCTCCTGGCGTGCGCCCCCGGTGAACGGCACACGCTGCCGCTCGAAGTCCTGCGAGCCGCGCTGGGCGAACGCGGCGTCCCGGCCTTCGTCCTCGGCACCGACCTGCCCACCACCGCGCTGCTGCAGGCCCTGGGCCGCACGTCCCGGCCGGCCGCGGCGCTGGTGCTGTGGGCACAGTGGCCGAGGAGGCCGCCCGACGCGGTCGTGACGGCTTGCGCGAGCCGGCGGATCACCCTGCTGACGGCGGGACCCGGCCGGGACGGCCCGGCGCACGTGACCAGCCTCGCGGATGCTCTCAGGGCCTTGCCTGAGGTCGGCGATCAGTCATCCCGCCACTCCTGAGCCAGCCGCAGGAACTCGGCGCGTTCCCCGGTGTTCACGGCCAGCACGCGATCGGGGTAGATGTCGAACACGGCGTCCATGCCGGTGACCGCCAGGGCCCGGGCCACCACCGGGCTTTCGCTGGCCGCGATCCGGATCAAGATGTTCCGTGCGGCGGCGTGGTCGACCGCGTCGTGCAGCATCCGCACGCCCGCCACCGACAGGAACCGCAGGTGCGTCAGGTCCACCACGAGCACCTGCGGCCGCGGGACCTGCGCCAAGCACGCGGTCACCGCCTGGGCCGCCAGCATCGTCGTGTGCGCGTCCAGTTCACCGGTGAGGCTGACCACCGCCGGGTCACCGTGGGATTGCGACACCAGCAGTCGGTCCTTCGGCTCGAAGCCGGACAACGATTCCACAGCGGCCCTCCGCGTGACGACTACGACGCGAGCAGGCTGGGGAATCAACCGTTGACACCAGGCTAACCCTCGTCGGCCGCCACGGCGAGCGGTACCGGGGGCCAGTTGCGTCGGATCTGCGTCGGTTGCGCATGAGACCCGGGCGGGCGGGGTACCAAGGCCGCGCACCCGGTCGGAAGCATGCTGGCGGAAGGAGGGCCGCGCAGATGGCGGTCAGCGAAGAGACGGTTGTGGGAACGCGGGAATGGAGCGGCACCGACGACGTCCGCAACGATCTCGAAGTCATCCTCGGAGAATTGCCGGAGGGGCAGTGGCGGCTCGTCCGCCGGTTGTCCGCGCCGGGCCCGCATCGCTTGGCACGGGGCGATCTCGACCGGATCCGGGCGGTGAACTGGCTGGCCGAGGCGTTCTGGTTCCGGCACCCACTGGTGGAGACCGGGCCGGCGGGCGCGGTCCTGGCCGAGGGCGCCCGGGGCCTGGTGACCGCGCTGCTGGCGGAGCGGCCGCGCTGGGGGTCCGAGGCCTGACCGGCGCAACAGCGTGTTCGCAGCGGTCCAGCCGGTGGTGGCCGCGCGCTCCCCGAGCGCGACGGGCAGGTCGACGCGGATCGCGTCACCGGCCAGGCCGAGCCCCGGCCGCCGGGCGAAGCCGCCGACCGGGAACAGCGGGCAGTCCTCGCGCACCAGGATGCACGCTCCGACGACCCGGACCTCGGCGGTCTCCGGGCTCATCGGCGCGCTTCGCCTTCGTACCGGTCCAGGACGCTGATGTTGTCCAGCGGCGGCAGTCCGCCGGTGCCGAGGAACGCCGGACGCACAGCGGCCAACCTCGCCCGGCGATCCGGCCGCTCCTGCGGCCCACGGCGGCCCGGCTGTGGCGTGACGACCTCGCCTACGCCGAGCGTCGTCACGCGCTGAGGGCTTCCTGACGGCCGACCCGCGGTTTGTGCCGCCGTCCCGGGGGTAGCCGCGCAGGACAGCCACAGCGAAGGAGAACCCGGATGACCGCAGCAGAGCACAAACCCGGCCGAGACCCGCAGCATCCCCAGGACTCCGGTTCCGAGGAAAGCAAGGAAGAGATCCGGGGCGATCAGGGCACCTCGTCCGGCGACCCGCACGACGACACCGATCCGCAGTCGGGTTGACCGGTCCCCCTCCAGCCGGTCCCCGAGAGGAGCCTCCCCTGCCGTTGACCTGGGCGGAAGGCGACCAGGAGGGCCGGCAGGCCTGACCCTCACCGGTCGCGACCCGGGTGAGTCGGCCACCGCCCGGCACTGGGTGCGTGACCGGCTCTCCCGCTCGGGTGAAGCACACCGGATCGACGTGCTGCTCGTCGTGGGCGAGCCTCCAGCGGCTCGGAGACCCGTGCGAGGTCACGGTGGCCGTCGCCGACCTCGGCTGTGGTTCGCCACGGCTGCACGCTCCGGACGACGACGAGGGTGGCCGGGGACTGCAGCTGGTCGACCGGGTCCGCGTGGCCTGGGGTACGAGCCACCACGACGACGGCAAGCTCGTCCGGGGCCGCATCGGCTGCGCGGGCACCGGCTTCGCCTGCTGATCGCGGATACGCTACGGCTCGGTGGCGGACCGGCGGAGAGGACACGAAACACGATGACGGACAACGCGGCGCCCGACGGGGATCTCTCCGCACTAGCCGGAGAACCCGCTCTGGTGCACCGGGTCTTCGACCAGATGCCGTTGATCGTCGGCGTGCTCGAAGGGCCACAGCTGCGGGTCATGGCCGCCACGGGGCTGTACCGGGCGTGGACCGGCCGGGCGGACGTCGTCGGGAAGCTGATCCACGAAACCTTTTCCGAGGTGATCGGGCAGCAGCTGTTCCAGTCCTTCCAGCGGGTGTACGACGGCCACGGACCCGAGCTGCTCCGGGACTTCCGGCTGCAGCTCGACCTGCCCGACACCGGCGAGCAGGCGGAGTTCTTCGTGGACGCCAGCATCACCCCGCTGCTGGGCTCGGACGGCGAGGTCACCGGCGTGATCGTGTCGGTGGCCGACGTGACCGAGCGCGTCCGCGAACGGCAGGCGGCGCAGCAGCGGGCGAACGTGGCCGAGCGCCGGTACGAGCAGGCGCGGGACGTGATCGACACGCTGCAGCGCGAGCTGCTGCCGAGCGGGGTGCCGGTGCTGCCGCGAGTCCAAGTCGCGGCCAGCTACCTGCTGGCCAACGCCGAAGACGCAGCAGGCGGTGACTGGTTCGACTCCCAGGCGCTGCCCGACGGCCGGGTCGCGCTGGTCGTCGGCGACGTGGTCGGCCACGGCGTGACCGCGTCGGCCACGATGGGCCAGCTGCGAACCCTGTTGCACGAACGGCTCTTCACCGACGGCGAGGTCGCCACGGCGCTGGCCGGCCTCGACGCCGCCGCGGACCGGATCCGGGGTGCCCGGGCGGCCACGGTCTGCGTCGTCCTGCTCGACCCGGCCACCGGCGCGCTCGAGTACTGCACGGCCGGCCACCCGCCCCCGCTCGTGCTCTCCCCCACCGGGGAAAGACGCTACCTGCCGGCCACCGGCGCCGGCCCGATCGGGGTCGGCGGCGAGTTCACGGCCGGAACCGTGGGCAAGGACCGGCTGGCCGAAGGCGAAATGATCCTGCTCTACACCGACGGGATCCTGGAACGCCCCGGCCGCGACCTGCCGCAGAGCACCGTCGAGCTGGCGCAGGCCGCGGCCGACGTCGCCGCCGACCGCGCCCTGCGCGACGACGCCGCGTCCCCGGCCGACCGGGTGTGCACGCAGACGCTGGAGCTGCTGGTCCGGATCACCGGGCACACCGACGACATCACCTTGCTCGCCGGGCAGCTCGTCGCCCCGGCGCCGGACCGGGCGTGGGACCACCCGGCCACCGCCGCATCGCTCGGGTCGTTCCACCAGCAGCTCGAGGAGTGGCTGGGGGCCGCCCGGGTCGACGGCCGGGACGCCGACGCGCTCCGGCACGCGGCCGTCGAACTGGCCACCAACGCGATCGAACACGCTTACATCGATTCCGCGGACGACCATTCCTTCACCGTCACCGCCGCCCTCACCGGCACCGGCCAGGCCCGCCTCCGAGTCATCGACCGCGGCCGCTGGCGGCCACCCGCGCCCTCCGCCGACCGGGGGCTGGGCCTGCTGATCGCCGAGCAGCTCGTGGACGACCTGCGCGTCGAGCACGACGACACCGGCACCACCGCCACGCTGTCCCTGCGGCTCAGCCACCCGGCCCGGCTGCTGAACGCGGACGAGCTGGCCTGGACCGCGGCCACCCGGCCGCCGGTGCGCCGGGAACCGCTGCTGGTGCTGGACGAGCCCTGGGCACCCGGCCCGCGCATCCGGGTCGACGGCGGCGTCGACGCGGCGACCGCGGGCGAGTTCGACCGGGGCGTGCGGACCGCGGGTTCCACCGGGGCGCGGTCGCTGACCGTCGACCTGACCGGCGTCACCCACCTGGCCAGCGCCGGCGTCTCGGCCCTGCACCGGCTGCGCGCCCTGCACCGCGACAACGGCACCGAGCTGCGGCTCTACGCCCCGGCCGGCACCAACGCGGACCTGATCATGACGCTCGTCAGCCTGGACCACGACACCATCGACCCGGACACGGCCGGCGCCTGACCCGGGGCGGACCGGGCGGCGGTGTCAGACCCGCAGAATTCCTTCGGAATCCAACGCGGACGCCACGGCCCGGTCGGTCGTCGCCACCCGGAAACCGCACTTCGTGCGATGCGCCCGCACGACCGCCCTCTTGACCACCGCGACGACCGTGTCGCCGTGGGTGGTGCAGGACGACAGGTCCAGGACCACGGTGCCGGTGCACAGTTCGAACGCCTCGGCGAGTTCGATGACCAATGCGGGCACGCCGGCTTCGGTGAGCGTGCCGACCGCGGCGACCGCGACCGTGCGGTCGGCGACCAGCACGTGCGTCGTCAGCCGGCGCGTCGCCGCGACCGGGACGACCATGTCGAGTGCACCCATCTGAACTCCACCCCTTGACCTCGTGCGGGCCGAACCGGACGGAGGGGGCATGCCCTCTTACGGACCGCTTACACTTCGCGACCGGGTGATCATCGGCTGCTCAGGGCCGGCGCAACGTCTGTGACGGCAGTTCGCCGTAGGCCGCGCGGTAGCGGGTGGCGAACACGCCCGCGCTGCCGAAGCCCCATCGCCCGGCGATCTCGGTGACCGTGTCGCGGCCGGGGATTCCCGCGCGCAGGTCGGCGTGTGCGCAGTCGAGGCGGACGCGCCGCAGGTAGGCCATCGGCGTCAGGCCGAGGTGGCGGCGGAACGCCAGCTGCACCGCGCGGACCGTGACCCCCGCTGCCCGGGCGACGTCGGCGACGCCGATGTCCCGGTCGGCGTGGCCTTCGACGTACGCGATCGCGCGGCGCAGCGTCTGCGGGTGGGCGTCGTGGCGATCTTCGATCGTGGGCTCGGCCGCCGCGGTGTTCGGGAACGTGGCCAGCGCGGTCGCCGCCAGCAGCCGGGCTGCGTTCGCCACGACCAGGGGATGGGCCAGCACCCCGGGATCGGCCGCCAGACCCTCGATCATCAGGTCCACAGTGGACACCCAGGTCCGGGACGCTGCTTCCGGGACCGGCCGGTCACTGGCGAACCGGACAGCTGACGCCGGTCCCGGTTCGGAACGGACGATGCTTTCGATCACGGAGGGTTCGATCACGGCTATCGTGTACGCGGTGTCTTCGATCGTGGCGGCGTACGGCTCGCCGGGTTCGGCGGAGAAGAACAGGTCGCCCGCGGCGTAGCGCTGTTCGGCACCGGCTCGTGTCTGGGCGACCCGGCCGGCGGTGAGCTGCGCGAAGTAGTACTGGCCGATCCCGCCGACGTCGGCGCTGAACCGCATCCGCAGATCGATCTCGTCGAGCCGGACCGGCCCCAGGTTCGTCGAGGCGATCCGTATTCCGCGCTGCTCGCCTCGGGTCTGCAGGCGCAGGCTGCCGTAGCTCGCGTTGAGGAGCTCTTCCGCGGCACCGGTGTCGGCGACGTCGTGGACCGTGCGCCCGCCTGCGGCGGACGGCTGCTCCGTCCTGGCCCCGCCCAGGGCTTGCTCCAAAGTGGCGGCCCGGGGCACGGCTTTCGCGGGATCGACGACGTCCAGCACCGCCCGCGCCGCGGCGTTCGCGGAATCGGGCAGCAGCACGCACCTGGTGCCGCTGTCGGCGGCGGTGCGCACGAACGCGACGACAGCCCGGGCCGCGTGCACCGGCAGCACCCGGACGTCCCGCAGGTCGAGCACCACCAGCGGTGGCAACGGAATTCCGGCCGTGGCCGTCAGCAACGCGGCCGGGAAGTCCGCCGGCCCGGCGGCGTCCGACACCGCCAAGACCAAGGACTGGCCTGTCCACAGCGGAATGACCGTCACGCCCGTGGCCATCACCAGCCCTTCACCGGCTGCTCGTGACCACCAGGGTCCCCCGGCCGGGCGCCGGTGTCCACCCGCGGACCACGGGTTGAAGACCTCTTGCCTGTGGTAACCCACCAGACAGGAGGGAGAAACACCATGACGCACAGCACTGTCCGGATCGCCGCGGCGAGCGTGGAATCCGCGCTCGTCCTGCGCGTTTCGGGCTCGCTCGTCGGCAGCGCGGTCGAGACGGCGGCGGACGAGCTCACCGACGTCTCGGCGTTCGCGGTCCCCCCGGCCGTCGTGGTCCTGGACGTCCGCACGGTCACGGCGTTGTCCGCTTCCGGGGCTCGGATGCTCGGCGCCTTCCTCGGCGGCCTCGGGGACCGCGGAGTGCGGACGGCCGTGGTCACCAGAGACGAGGCGACCTCCCGCATCCTGGACGTGGCGCTCCCGGGCGTCTCCCGCTACCGGACCGTCGACGCGGCGGTCGCCGCGCAAAGCGACCTCGCCAACCCCGAAGACGCGCTCGGTGACCAGCTCGCGGCCCTGACCCGGGTGCTGCTGGAAGCCACCACCGTCGAGCAGGCACTCCGCCAGATCGTCGGAGCCACGATGGTGGTCATCCCGCACGCCGAGGTGGTCAGTGTGACCCTGCGTGACCCCGACGGGCGGTTCCACACCCCGGTCGAGACGGCGGCCGTCGCCACCGCTCTCGACCAGGTCCAGTACGCAACGGGAATCGGGCCCTGCGTCGACGCCGCCCGGCCCGACGGACCCGGTTACTCCCTCGACCACGATCTCACCCGGCCCGGCGCGTGGCCCCGGTTCGCCGACACCGCCACCGGTCTCGGACTGGGCTCGGTGCTCGCCACGGCCCTCCAGCAGTCGACCAGCCCGGCCGCGGTCCGCGGCGCGCTGAACATCTACAGCCACCGTCACGGCATCACCGACCAGGACCGGCACCGGGCCCTTCTGCTGGCCACCCACGCGTCGCTGGCCCTCGCGCACGGCAACGCCGCGGTGGTCGCGGACCTGCGGGAGGCGAACCTGACCCGGGCGGTCGAATCCCGGGACGTCATCGGCCAGGCCAAGGGCATCCTCATGGCCCGCCAGGGCCTCACCGCGGACGAGGCGTTCGACCTGCTGCGCCGCACCTCCCAGGACCTCAACGTCAAGCTCGCCGAGATCGCCGCCACCCTCGTCGGCCGGCACACCGAACTCCCCCCGGCCACTCGCTGACCCCGCCCCTTCGTTTTCCGGTCGTCCGGCACGGATGTTGTTCGTTCTGCGCGCTTTCCCTCGCAGCAGCGCTGCTCGATGCTGGAACCACACCGGTTTCCGCACCTCGGAAACGCCGGCCGGCGCCAAATCGCCTGTAACGGGCAGAAAGGGGCGCTACTGTGTCGGGTCACGACGTGGTGGTCATCGGAACGTCCGCCGGGGGCGTGGACGCATTGCGCCGGCTGGTCGCGAACCTGCCCGCCGGCCTGCCGGCCAGTGTGGTGATCGCGATGCACAGCCGGGCGCCCGCGGGGTTCAAGCTTCCCGAAACGCTGGCTCGGTACGGCCCGCTGCCCGCGGCTCACGCCGTGAACGGTCAGCGCCTGACCCACGGGCTGCTGACGGTCGCTCCGCCGGGACAGCATCTGGTCGTCACGGCCGGTGATGTGCTCCAGCTGCACCGAGGACCGCCCGTGCACCGCACCCGCCCCGCCGTCGATCCCCTCTTCGAGAGCGCCGCGCACGCCTGCGGCAGCCGGGTGATCGCGGTCGTGCTGTCCGGTCTGCTGTACGACGGCGCCGAAGGCGCGGCCGCCGTGGCGGCGGCCGGCGGCACCGTCCTCGTCCAGGACCCGGTCGACGCGCAGCACGCCGCCATGCCGCGAGCCGCTCTCGCCCGAACCCCCCAGGCTGTCTCATGGCCGGCCGGCAAGCTGGGCACGGTCATCGCCGACCTCGTGGCCGACCGGAGCGATCCCCAGACCGAGCCGCGGGACCGCCCGGAGCCCACGGCCGAAACGGACGCGGCGCTGCGGATGGCCGTGGACCGGCTGCACGCGCACGCCGCCGCGCAGGAGCGCATGCAGCGCCGGCTCGGTGACGACAGCCCGCTCTTCGCCCGTACCCAGGCCGAAACCGCCCGGACCATGCGCGCCGCCGAACTCATCACCACGCGGGTCCTGCCGATGTTCCGGCGCGACCCGGGCTGAGTACGCCTCAGCCCGGCCCGCCGACACCGGGGGAACGCCTGGTCAGCACGGCCCACACGATCTTGCCGCCGGACCAGCGGTGACTGTTTCCCCACGCCCGGGCGACGTCGGCCACGATCCTCAGACCGAGTCCGGGCTCGCGCGCGTCGGCCCGTTCGAGCAGCGTGGCCGGATGGTCGCTCTCGTCGGCCACGGCCACGCTGAACAGCCCGGACCACAGCGCGAGCCGGAGGTCGGGCTCGGACCCGGTGTGCTGGACGACGTTGCGGACCAGCTCCCCGACCACCAGCGTCGCGTCGTCGACCAGCTCCGGCACCTTCCAGCGCACGGCGTGGTCCCGGACGAGCTCCCGGGCGTCGTCGATCACGGCCGGGGTGCGGGGCAGCACGCGCCGGGCCGTCAGGCGGACCGGGGTGGCCGCACCGGCCTCCGCCTTCTCGACCGTGGCGTGGACGGCGACGAAGCGGTCGATGCCGTGCCGGTGGAAGGCCCTCAGGTGCCGGTGCTGCCGCGTGACCACGGCGAACGGGATCCCGGGCCAGTTCTCGACGCGTTTCGCGACGAAGGTGAAGACCGTGGCCGGGGACAGGTCCTCGATCACCAGGGCGTCGACGTCGGCGATCAGGCGAGGCGGGACCTCCGCCGCGACCTTCAGCAGGCCGTCGCGCAGCAGGCGGTAGCCCGCGAGGTCGAGGTCGCCGGCGACCGTCACCACGGTGCTGCCGGGCCGGGTGGTCAGCTCGAGGGTGAGATCGACGGGCACGCGGCCTCCCAACACCCCACGCGGCGACGCCGGACCATCGCTCTCACCGTGGGGAGACCACACGATCGTGGCGGCTGACCGTCACCACCGCGTGCGGCAAAGGAGTGACACGGGCTTTCGCGGGTACCCGGAGTGTCCCAGCACCCAGGAGGATCCATGCGCCTGCCCCACCCTCGCGGCCCGGTCAGCACCGCGGTCGTCGACCGTCTCCGCCGGGTGCCGGACGACTTCACCGCCGGTCCCGCGCCGGCGGACAGCGACCGTCCCGTGCTGCACGACGATGACCTGCAGCTGACCTTGTGGATTTGTTACGAACTGGGCTACCGCGGGTTCGACGACGTCGACCCGTCTTGGGAGCACTCCCCGTTCGTCACCGGCCTCAGAGGACAGCTGGAACGGCGGTGGGAGGCCGGGCTTCGCGACCTTGTTCCCCCGATCGACGTCGAGCCGGAGGACGTGCCGAAGGCGCTCGTCGAACTGGTCCGGGCCGACGACGGGCCGTCGCTGGCGAAGTTCCTGCAACGCCGGGCTTCGACTGCGCAGTTCCGCGAGTTCGTCGTGCACCGTTCGGTGTACCACCTCAAGGAAGCCGACCCGCACAGCTGGGCCATCCCCCGGCTGTCCGGCGCGGCCAAGGTCGCGCTGCTGGAGATCCAGTCCGACGAATACGGCGAAGGCCGGCTGGACCGCATGCATTCCGAGCTCTTCCGCGCCACCATGCGCGGACTGTCCCTTGACGACGGTTACGGCCACTACGTCGACGACGTCCCGGCGGTGACGCTCGCGGTGAGCAACCTGATGTCGTTCTTCGGGTTCCACCGGCGCTGGCTCGGTGCCACACTGGGGCACCTGGCGGCGTTCGAGATGACGTCGTCGCTGCCGAACCGCCGCTACGGCAACGGATTGCGGCGCCTCGGCGGCGATGAGCCGGCGACCCGGTTCTACGACGTGCACGTCGAAGCCGACGCCGTCCACGAACAGATCGCCGCGCACGACCTCTGCGGCACGTTCGCGCGGGAAAACCCCTCAGCCGCAACCGACGTCCTCTTCGGCGCGGCGTGCGGCCTCGCCGTGGAAGCGGAGTTCGGCCGGACGCTGCTGACGCACTGGGGGAACGACCGCTCAGCGCTGGTCACCACCGGCGGCGCGGAACCCGCGGACCTTGTGGGTGCCGTCGCAGAACGGTTTGACGGCGGACAATCCGCATCGGCAGAGCGCGACCGTACCCCGGCCGGGATCGATGATCTCGCCGTCCGGTGAGCGGATTTCGAACGCGCCGCGGACCAGCGGCCCGTCTTCGTACGGGGTGATGGTCGCGGGTGCCGCCGTGGTTTCGTTCACCGGCCCCGGATACCCCGGCCGGACCGGGTTCACGCCACCGGAGCCGGTGTGACGGCCGGGCTCACCGTGGGCGTCGAGGAGGAGTTCCTCCTCGTCGACGCCCGGACGCGCCGGCCCGTCTCCCGGGCGTCGGAGGTCCTCGCCCGGGTCCCGGCCGCCGACGGTTTCAAACCCGAGCTGTACCAGTCCCAGCTCGAAACGACGACCGACGTGCTCGCGGACCTGGGCGACGTCGGCCGGGCGCTGACCGCGTCCCGCACCGTCTTGGCCGCCGCGGCGCGCGAAGCGGGCACGCTGATCGTGCCGATCGGGACCCCGCCGCTGGCCGGCGACCGGCCCCGGCTGACCGACGGCCCGCGGTACCGTGCCATCGGCGAGACCTACCGCGGTGTGCTGGCCGACTACGAGACGTGTGGCTGTCACGTCCACATCGGAGTCCCGGACCGGGCGCACGCCGTCGCCGTCGTCGACCACCTGCGGCCCTGGCTGCCGACGCTGCTCGCGCTGTCCGGCAACTCCGCCGTCCACCACGGACAGCACACCGGTTACCAGAGCTGGCGGGTGATCCAGCAGGCGCCGCTGCCCGGCGGCGGGATTCCACCGCGGTTCGGCGACCTCACCGGCTACGACCGGTGCCTGGCGCGGCTGGTGGACAGCGGCGTGCTCGTCGACGACCGGATGACGTTCTGGGCCGCCCGTCCCTCGGCGGTGTACCCGACGGTGGAGGTCCGGGTCGCCGACGTCGCCGGCACCGTCGACGAGGCGCTGCTGCAAGTCGCGCTCACCCGTGCCCTGGTCCGCACCGCGCTCGCCGACCTGGACCGCGGCGTCGAAGCACCCGACGTCGACGGCCAGCTCGCCGCGGCGGCGCTGTGGACCGCCGCCCGCCACGGCATCCACGGACCAGGCGTCGATCCCTTGACGGGACAACGAGTCTCGGCCACGACCCTGCTCGACGACCTCGTGACGCACGTCCGGCCGATGCTGGCCGCATCCGGCGACGAGGCACTCACCGAAGCCCTGCTTCTCCGCGCCCTCACCGGGGAAACCGGCGCTGAGCGCCAAATCCGCCTCGCCGAAGACGGTCTCAGCACCATAGTGGACGACGCCGTGAGCAGACTGCTAGTGCTTTCCCTTGCATCGCAACCGGATCCGGCGATCAGCTGAACAGGTCGAACGCCCGCAGGATGAAGAACGCGGCCATCCCGACGACGAGCACACCGACGATCACGAGCGCCACCACCGGAATCGTCTTCGACGGCATCGGCTGCGGGTGGGACAGCCCCGACGTCTGACCGGCATCGGGTGGGGTGTCGCCCGGGGTGACCGAGCCACCCGCTTCCACGCCCGGCACCTCGTCCGGTTCCGGCCCCGGCGCGGTCATGAGCTCGTCCCGGCGTGCTGGGTCATCGGTGTCTCCTGTCGTGGTGCGGGCCAGTGCCCGTGCACTCGTTCGTGGGCGGGCACGGGCCGGTGCACGTTGCCCGTCGTGGGACGCAGCCGCGCCCGGGTCAGGGCGGCCAGCCGGAACAACGGCCCGACCAGCCGGTCACAGGTTCGCGGCAGGAGCCGGAATCCGGCGACGACGACCGGGTTTCCCGGGCCGGTGATCACCTGGCGCGGGTCCGTTTACCCGCCTGCGGCTCCGACAAACGGGCGCACACCGGATCGGGGCGCGCCGGTTAAGCGGGGGCGCCTCGGGTACCCGCGCCGCACCGACCCCTGGGAGAGGAGCACCGTGCGTGCCCCGATCGAGGCCGAAACCCTGCGCCGCTACCGGCGAGCGGCCGATTACCTCGCCGCCGCGATGATCCACCTCAAGGACAACGTCCTGCTCACCGAGCCGTTGCGCCGCGAGCACCTGAAACCGCGCCCGCTCGGCCACTGGGGCACCTGCCCCGGGCTCACGCTCGTCTACGCCGGATTGAACCGGCTGGTCGCCGAGACCGGGCAGCGCACCCTGCTCATCACCGGACCGGGTCACGGCGCCCCGGCGATCCACGCCAACCTCTGGCTCGAAGGCACGCACGCCGAGTACGACCCGGCGCTTTCCGTGAACGGCCACGGCCTGGCCGAGCTCGTCCGCCGGTTCTCCTGGCCGGGCGGCTTCCCCAGCCACCTCTCCCCCGAAGTCCCCGGTGTCATCCACGAAGGCGGCGAACTCGGCTACGCCCTCGCCACCGCCTTCGGCGCGGCCTTCGACGACCCCGGCCTGCTGGTCGCCTGCGTCATCGGCGACGGCGAGGCCGAAACCGGCCCGACCGCGGCGTCCTGGCACAGCCCCAAGTTCACCGGCCCGGACGACGGCCGGGTGCTGCCGATCCTGCACCTCAACGGCTACAAGATCGCGTCGCCGACCATCTACGCAACGATGCCGGACGACGAGCTCACCGCCTACTTCACCGGCTGCGGCTGGACCCCGCTGATCGTCGACGTCCGTGGCACCGGCGACCCCGACACCCCGCTCGCCGACGCCCTCGCACGAGCCCACCGCCAGGACACCGGGCCGCCGCCGATGATCGTCCTGCGCAGCACGAAGGGCAGGGGCCTGCCGGCCACCTCGCCGGACGGCACCCCGCTGGAAGGCACCTTCCACGCCCACCAGGTCCCACTGCCCGGCGCGGCCGAGGACCCGGACCAGCTCGCCGAGCTGGAGCGGTGGCTGCGGTCCTACCGGCCCGAGGAGCTGTTCGACGCCGACGGCGTCCCGGCCGGCGACCTGCTCACCGTGCCGCCGGAACCGTCGCTGCGGCTCGGGCGTGTCCCGCAGGCCAACGGCGGCACGCTCCGGCGGGATCTGCCGCTGCCGGACATCGGGAAGTTCGCGGTCGCGGTCGCCGGCCGCGGTGCCGTGGAGGAAAGCCCGACGGGAGTTCTCGGCGGCTGGCTGGCCGAGCTGGTGCGGCAGGCGCCGCAGACGTTCCGCGTCGTCTGCCCGGACGAACTGGAATCCAACAACCTCGGCGCGCTGCTCGACGTCACCGACCGGCAGTTCGCCCGGGACGTCCCCGGCTACACCGAGCACCTCGGCAAGCGCGGCCGCGTGCTCGAAGTGCTGTCGGAGCACCTCTGCCAGGGCTGGCTGCAAGGGTACCTGCTCACCGGACGCCACGGCCTGTTCCCGTGCTACGAAGCCTTCGTGTCCATTGTGGACAGCATGGTGAACCAGTACGCCAAGTTCCTCAAGATGTCCGGCGAAGTGCACTGGCGGGCGCCGGTGGCGAGCCTGAACTACCTGCTCACCAGCGACGGCTGGCGCCAGGAACACAACGGCTACAGCCACCAGGGCCCCGGGTTCATCAACCAGATGCTGACGAAGAAGGCCGACACGGCCCGGATCTACTTCCCGCCGGACGCCAACACCCTGCTCGAAACCATGCACCGCTGCCTGTCCTCGACCGGCCTGATCAACGTCGTCGCCGCCGGGAAGCAGAGCGGGCCGGTGTGGCTGTCCCCCGACGAGGCCCGCGCCCACTGCCGCGCCGGCGCCGCCGTGTGGCCGTGGGCCGGTGACGAGGGCGAGCCCGACGTCGTGCTCGCGTGCGCCGGGACCACGCCAACCGTGGAGACGCTCGCCGCGGCGCAGCTGCTGGCCGACGCGGCTCCGGACCTGCGGGTGCGCGTGGTGAACGTCGTCGACCTGCTCTCGTTGTGCCCGCCCGGCCGGCACCCGAACGGCCTGTCGGAAAAAGCGTTCGCGGAGTGCTTCGGTGAGGACGTGCCGGTGGTCTTCGCCTTCCACGGCTACCCGTCGGCGGTCTACGAGGTGCTGCACGGCCGTCCCGCCACCCAGCGGTTCCACGTCCACGGTTACCGGGAGGAAGGCACGACCACCACCCCGTTCGCCCTGCTCGCGGACAACGGAATGACCCGGCACGACCTCGCCGCCGACGCCGTCGGCCGGGCCCGCGGCTGGTCCTCGGCGGGCGGCGACCTGGCCCGGGGCTTCCGGCACCGCCGCGACGAACTGCTCCGGCTGTCCTGTCGCGACGGTGAGGACCCGGCCGAGATCACCGGCTGGCGGTGGTCACGATGAAGGTGCTGACGGTCAACCCGGGCTCGGGCAGCCTGCGCCTGCACGTGGTGGACGGCGACGACGCAACCGAAGTCGGCGACGTCGAGTCCGTTGTGGACAGGCACGGCACGGTCGACGTGGTCGCCCACCGGCTCGTGCACGGTGGCGCGGACGTCGTCGAGCCGGCCGTGGTCACCTCGAAGGTCCGTGCGGCGATCGCGGCGGCCGAATCGCTCGCCCCGGAGCACGTGCCGAAGTCCGAAAAGCTGCTCGACCAGCTGACGGAACTGCTTCCCCGCGCAACGCACGTCATCTGCCCGGACACCGCGTTCCACCGCACGATCCCGGCCGTGGCCCACACGTACCCGCTGCCCGCGCGCTGGCGAGCCCGGTGGGACCTGCGCCGCTACGGCTTCCACGGCTGGTCCTTCGGCTGGGCCGGCCGGCGAGCGGCGGTACTCCTGGACCGCCCCGTCACCGAGGTGAACCTGCTCGTGGCGCACCTTTCCGGCGGCTGCTCGGTGTGCGCGGTCTCCCACGGCCGCAGCGTCGACACCTCCATGGGCTTCACGCCGCTGGAGGGCACGATGATGGCGAAACGGTCCGGCACGGTGGACCCGGGCATGCTGCTGTGGCTGCTGCGCGAAGGCAAGCTGACCGTGGACGAACTGGAAGACGGGCTCTACCACCACTCCGGGCTGCTGGGCCTGTCCGGGACGTCGGACGACACCCGCGACCTCGTGCGCGACGCCCGCGAAGGAAACGTCAAGGCCCGGTTCGCGCTGGCGGTGTTCGAGCACCGCACCCGCCGGGAACTGGCCGCGGTCGCGGCGAGCCTCCCCCGGATCGACGCGCTGGTGTTCACCGGCGACATCGGCTGGGACCAGCCGGAAACCGCCGAGGGCGTCGCCGGCGGCCTGGGCGTGCTCGGCATCACCGGCGGCCTCAGCCGGCAGCGTGCACAGGACTCGGTGATCAGCGCACCGGACGCGAAGGTGCCGGTGCTCGCGGTCCGCTCCCGGGAAGAACTCGAACTGGCGAGGGCCGCGGCGCACACCGTCCGGTGAGCGAGCCTGTCCGGCCGCGGGAGCGACGGAAGTCAGTCCACGACAGCGGTGCGAGAGTGAGCGACCCCCACGACGTCCAAGGCCGCGGCGAACCGGGGGTCGGCGGTGAGGACGCGGACGTCCTCGCGACCGGCCTCGTGCACCGCGCGAGCCAGCACCTCTACCGGAAGCGCGCACGCGGACGCGTCGAAGAAGAGGTCGTCGCGACCGTCGGCGCGGCGCAGTTCGTCGGTCACCGGCCCGGCGTCGCCGGACGGCGATCCGCCGCTGGCGACCACGAGCACCGCCGCGTCGGTGACCACTGTGTTCATCCGCAGGCGGGCCGGGACGGCGCCCTCGCGGCGGCGGCGCACGTTCAGCAACCGGTCGGCGCCGGTCAACGACAAGGGGCGCCAGGCGGCCTGTGACGGCGCGGCCACGACCATCCGGGTCGTCGTGCCGGCCAGCTGGTGCGCGGCGACCAGTACCGACACTCCCTGACACGACAGGAAGTGCACGAGGCCGAGGTCCACGACGAGCAGTGGCGGCCGTCCGGCGATCGCGCCGGCCAGCACCGTGCTGAAGAAGTCGGTGGTCGCGAGGTCGATTTCGCCGTCTGCTCCCAGCACCACCGCGGTCGCGGTGTGCTCCATGGTGATGCGCAAGGGTGCGGCAGCGGTGTGGTCCACGATCAGCTCCTGAACACGCCGGCCCACCTGCGAAGCGCGGCCGGCTGTTGATGGCGATCGTCGCGAGCGCGTGGTCTCGGCCCTCCCGGCGCTGTACCCCCACCCTAGCCCCGTGCGGCCGATCACGCCACGAACGAGCCTGCGCCGTCTGGATCACCCGCGTACGATCGGACGCCCAGCCGCACGTTTTCGGGGAGATCAGCGATCATGACCGAACCGTCGCCGGAGGCACTGGCGGAGATCCAGACCGGCCGGGAACGGCGGGTCTCCCGGGCGTTCGTGGCCCTGGCCGACACGCTCGTCGCGGACTTCGACATCGCCGACTTCCTCACGATGGTCACCACGCAGCTCGTCGACCTGCTCGGCGTCACCGCGGTCGGGGTCATCCTGCGTGCCTCGGACGGCAGGCTCCGGGTGGCGGCGACCTCGTCGCACCGGTCCGAGCTGCTGGAGCTGTTCGCGGTGGAGACCGACGACGGCCCGTGCATCGACTGCGTCCGCAGCGGTAAGGCCGTCTCGAGCCGGGACCTGCGCGCCGAATCCGGGCGCTGGCCGCGGTTCGCCGCCGCGGCCCACGAGTGCGGGTTCCGCTCCGCGCAGGCCTTGCCGATGCGGCTGCGCGCCACCGTGATCGGCGGCCTGACCCTCCTGGGCAGCGAGACCGGCGCGGTCGGCGGGGACGATCTCGCCCTCGCGCAGGCGCTGGCGGACGTGGCGACCATCGGCATCCTGCAGCAGCGCACGATCGAGCACGGCGGGGACGTCGCCGACCAGCTGCAGGCCGCGCTCGACAGCCGGGTGGTGATCGAGCAGGCCAAGGGCATCCTGGCCCAGCGCGGCCGGGTGTCGACGAACGAGGCGTTCGCCCGGCTGCGCGGGTACGCGCGGGCGCGGCGCACCCGGCTCACCGACGTCGCCGCCGCGGTCGTCGACGGCCGGACCGACCTCGCTGCCGTGCTGGGTCATCCCCATGCCTGAGCCCTCACCCCACGGCTTCACCGTCGCGGGTGAACCGCAGGGTCCGGGCCACGACCTGGCGCGCGACGACAGTCACCGTCTCACCCCGGATGAACGCCTGCCCGCGTAGCCGCAGCAGGGCCGCGTCCGCCGTGGTGCCGAGCTGGATCGAGACCATGCCCACCGCCTGGTGGACTTCCACGTGGACGTCGGCCACCCAGGTCAGATCGGTGCCGGCGTGGCCGTCGAGCCGGTCGGTCACGGCCCGGGTGGCCAGCTCGGCCAGCAGGAGCGCGTCGGCCGTCTGCTGCCGGGTCAGGGCGCCGGGGCGGTTCCGGTACAGGTCGAGCGACCCGAGCCGGGCGGCTCCGGCCTGCAGCGGGAAGGAGAAGACCGCCGCCACGCCCAGCCCGGCCGCGCCCGGGCCGAACGCGGGCCAGCGGCCGCATGCGGCGGCGAGATCGGCGATCAGGACGCGCCCGCCGGCGTAGGCGTCGTGGCACGGACCTTCCCCGACCGTGAGCTGCAGCTCCTCCAGGGCGCGCCCGGTTGCGTCGCCGGCGTGCACCAGACCGCGGAGCTGCCGGCCGCCCAGCACGCTGACCACGGTCACCGCGGCGCCGGAGACGTCGAGGACCGGTGCGCAGGCGGCGCAGATCCGCTCGACGCCCACTCCGGCGTGGCGGCCCTCGGCGAGCAGCCGGTCCAGGAGGCCGCGCCGGTCCTCGGTCACGGCGCGCTCCCCTTCGCGTCCGCGCGCAGCCACCCGAGAACCGTGTCGTAGACGGCGTCGGCGTGCTGCAGCGCGAAGTGGTTCAGCCCGCCCAGCCACGCGACGTCGGCGCTTTCGGTGGGTTCCGCCGCGGCGACCGGCGTCACCAGGAGGTCGCCGATCAGCCTGCCCCACCGGCTGCCCTCCGTGTGCGACAGCGTCGCGGACACGAACAGCCGGCGGACGCCCGGTGGCGCCCGCAGTTCCGGCCCGGCCTCGGCGCCGGCCCACTGCTCCCGGTGGATCCAGCCGTCCCCGAGGTCGCGGATGCCGTCGCTGCGCAGGGCGAGAACGCGGGTGAGGGGCGCGGTCCAGGCCGAGTTCCCGAGCAGGCTCACGAGCCGGGCGACGTGCCGTTCCAGCGGTGCGCCGCTGTGCGGGGTGCCGAGGCACACCAGCCTCGTCACGCGGGACAACCACGGCGCGCGGCGCTCTTCGGCCTGGTACAACGCACTTCGCGCCACCAGGCCGCCCATCGAGTGTCCGATGAGGACGATGTCGGTGACCGGGACCGGCCACGCCGCGACCAGCCTCGACACCAGCGTGACGAGGTCCCGGCCGTTCTCGGAGATGTGACGGCCCGAGTTGTACCGGACGTAGAGCGGGCTGGCACCGAGGTCGCCGGTCAGGCGAGCCCCGAAGTCGGCCTTGCCCCGGAACCAGCTGCGCTCGGTCTCGGTCAGGCCGTGCAGGAACACCACCAGCCGGCCGGCCGCGCCGGGGAAGGCACCGGCGAGCGACCGCCGGTCGACCCCGACCGGCCGGCGCCGTTGCCGGATCGTCATCCCGTCGGCGAAGCGCGGGCCGGCCACCGGCAGCCCGGCACCGAACAAGCCGTGCGCGACGCCGGCGGCGTAGTGCCCGACGGCGGATTCGAGGACCGTGGCGGGCACCTGGGCGACCGCCACGGTCAGGGCCGCCGCGACCGGCGATCTCGTCATCGGCTCACCGGTGAAGCCATGAATCCCGCCGGTTTCACCGGACTTTCCGGAACGTCTTCTCGGATTCGACCGCCCCGGCGCTGTCGTGGACGACGTGACCGACTTTGCGCTTGCGCGCCATCGCGCGTCCCGAGTGGAAGGCGTCGGTGCGCCGGATCGCGGTGTTGGAGGCTCGCGAGCCACCTTCGACCCGGTTCTTCCACTCGCCGTCTTCGAAGTAGGTGTGCACGTCTCCCTGGGCCACGGCAGTCCTTCCACGGGGCCCGGCCACGCCGGACCGGCGAAATCGGGTGGATCGAGCGCCAGGGTCCGGGGCGAGATCTCCAGAGTAGGGCATCCGGGCGCCCCCCGCTTGCTGCCGGTGGACGCGCTGTCGCTCGTCCCCGCAGGTTTGGCGGCCTCCGCCGATTGGTACTACAAGGTCATGACGCAGGCTGGCGGCCGGCGGGAAAGGACGTCCCCCACGTGAGCCCGGATCCCGAGCGGAGCCAGCAGGAACAGGTCGCCGCGTGTTTCCGCCGCAGCCGGCTGACCCTCGAGCAGCTGTGGACGCGCTACTTCGCGCTGGGCGGCGCCCAGACCCGGCTGGACGTCGACGCCTACCTCCACGGCCTGGTCCCCCTTCCCCGGATCGACCGGGACATGCTCGCGCACGCCGTGAACGAGCGGCTCGACGAGCTCAGCGGGCCACGCCGGGCGCCCTACAGCCGTCCGCTGCCGGCCACCAAGCCGGAGCACGGCCCGCTCCGGGCGCTCGTCGACCTGCTCGAGGGGACGCACCTGGCCCCGCCGGAACGGCTGCCCTCGGTGGTCGCCCGGGCCGGCCGGGCACTCGACCTGCGCATCCGCGTCTACCTGGCCGACTACGACCAGCGCCTGCTGGTGCCGCTCCCTTCGGCCGGCTCCGGCCCGCTCGACATCGAGACGACCGTCGCCGGTGACGTCTTCCGCCGCGCCGGCACGGCGGTCGAGAGCGGGGTTCTCTGGACGGTCCTGCTCGACGGGGTCGAACGGCTCGGCGTCCTCGAGATCGAACCCACCGCCGGCACCGACCCGGAGGACCCGGTCCTGCGCCAGCAGAGCGACTGGCTCGCCACGCTGATCGGCCACCTGGTGACCGTCATGACGCAGTACGGCGACGGCCTGGACGTCCAGCGCCGGCAGCAGCACCGCGACTCGCCCGCCGAACTGCTCTGGCAGGCTCTGCCGCCGCTGACCGGGGCGACCGAGGCCGTGGTCGTCGGCGCGAGCGTGCGCCCCGCCTACGAACTGTGCGCCACCGCGTTCGACTACGCGCTGTCCGAACACCGGGCGCACCTGGCGCTGTTCGACGCCGAACCGGGCGGCAGCACGTCCGGGCTCGCGATCGTCGCGGCCCTTTCCGCCTACCGCGCCACCCGCCGGGACGGCGCGGCCCTCGCCGGGCAGCACGAGGCCGTCGGGGAGGCCGCGGGTGCGCCGGCCATCTCGGGTGTGGTGGCCGAACTCGACGTGCGCACGGGCGATCTTCACGTGCTCGCGACCGGACCCGAAGCCCCGGTCCTGATCCACGGCGGCGAAGCCGGCGGGACACACGAGCGGCTGCGGCCCGGCGAGCTGGTCGCGTTCAGTTCCCGCTGGGCGGTCGACGGCGAGTCGGCGTTCGGGCGCGCAGGCGTGGCGGAAGTCCTGCGCCGGTACGAGGATCTGCCCGTCCCGGAGATCGCGCACCGGATCACCGAGGCGGTGGCGGGCCACTACAGCGACGAGCTGCCCCGGGACCTCGGGGTCGTGGTCGTCCGCTGGACCCCGTCGAGCTGACCGGTCCCGATCCGGTTCGGGTGGACCAGGCCGGGTAACCGGCCCGCCATGGCAGACGTGAAGCGCATCGTGGTGACCGGCGCGACGGGCAACATCGGCACCGGCGTGATCGCCGCACTGGCCGCCGACCCGCGGATCGAGGCGATCACCGGGCTGGCGCGGCGACCGGCACCGGAAAACCCGCCCAAGACCACGCTGGTGCGGGCCGACGTCGAACGCGACGACCTCGTGCCGTTGCTCCGCGGGGCCGACGCGGTCATCCACCTGGCCTGGCTGTTCCAGCCCGCGCGGCGGCCCGAGCGGACTTGGCGGGCGAACGTGCTCGGTTCGATCCGCCTGTTCGAGGCGGCTGCCGAAGCCGGCGTGCCGAAGCTCGTCCACTCGTCGTCGATCGGTGCCTACTCACCGCGGGAGACCACCGAGCCGGTCGACGAGAGCTGGCCGACCCACGGCTGGCCGGGCGCCGCCTACACCCGCGAAAAGGCGTACCTGGAACGGTGGCTCGACGCGTTCGAGCACCGGCACCCCGGCGTCGGCCTGGTCCGGATCCGGCCGGGTTTCGTCTTCCAGCGGGCCGCCGCCTCCGAGCAGCGACGCCTCTTCGGCGGGCCGTTCGTGCCCGGCAGCCTGGTGCGGCCCGGCCTCCTGCCGGTGCTGCCGCACCTGCCCCGGCTGCGCCTGCAGGTGGTGCACACCGCGGACCTCGCCGACGCGATCACCCGCGCCACGCTGCGACCGGTCACCGGCGCGTTTAACATCGCCACCGAACCGGTGATCGGCACGAAGTTCCTCGCCGGCCTGCTCGGCGCGCGCACCGTTCCCGTTCCGGCCGGCGTCGTCCACACGGCGCTCGGCGCCGCGTGGCGGCTGCACCTGGTGCCCGCGACACCGGGACTTTTCGACGCGGTGCTGCGGCTGCCGGTGCTGAGCACGGGCCGGGCGCAGGCCGAGCTGGGCTGGCGGCCGCGGCGCGACGCGGCCGAGACGATGACCGAGTTCTTCGCCGGGCTACGAGCCGGAGCCGGCGGCGAAACCGCTCCCCTGGCCCCGGACGACCAGCGCCTGCACGAGCTCGCAACCGGCGTCGGCCGCCGCCCGTGACGGGGCCCGGGCGTGGTGGCACGCCCGGGCCGGGGTTCACGCGTGCGCGCTGGCGATCTTCAGCGGGTCGTCCGGGGCTTCCGGGCGCGCGTCGAGCATGCGCTGCCCGACCTCCTGCAGGCGCTTGCGGCCGAGCGCCTTGCGCACCTCGGGGAACCACTCTTCCTCTTCTTCTTCGACGTGGTGGCGCACGTTTTCGGTGAGCACGGTGACCTTCGCGTCGAAGGTCTCGTCCTGCGGGTCCAGATCGCGCAGTTCCGCCATCAGCCACACCATCACGTGGTGCTCCTCGACGCTTTCCAGCACGTGATCGCGCGTCTCCGGGACCGCCTCCCGGGCCACCGGGTAGAAGATCTCCTCTTCGATGTAGGTGTGGGCCGTCAGCTCCCGGATGATCGCGTCGACGATGGTCCTTTTCTCGGGTAAATCCTCTTCACCGGTCTTTTCGAACTGCTTGAACAGCTTTTCGACGGTCCGGTGGTCGTTCTTCAGCAGCACGATCGCGTCGGTGGACACGGCAGCCTCCTCGGGGTTTCGGCGGGGATACCCGGCCGCGTCCGCCCCAACCGGCCGTCCGCCGACGCCGTGACACGTGATCGGCTACGGTGGAGGGAGCGGTCGAGCCAACGGCCGGCACGTGGACAACCCCCGCGCTCGGGGCATCAGTTGTCGCGCGGCCCCCACTCGCCGCGGTCTCCCTTCAGCGTTGTACCCAGGTGTGGCCGTCGAAAGCAGGCCACCATGACCACCGACGCACCGCCGTCACGCACCATTCCCCTGCCGGCCGGGCTCCGGCTGACCACGCACCGGCCCGAACGCGGCACGGCCGTGGTCGCCGCCGTCGGCGACGTCGACGCCCACACCGCCCCGCGGCTGCGCGAACTGCTCGAGAACCGCGCGTCCAGCGCGCTGGATCACCTGGTGATCGACCTTTCCGAGGTGGACTTCATGACCTCGGCCGGCCTGGCGGCCGTCGAACACGGCTACCTCCGGGCCACCGGCCGCGGGATCGCCTGCACCGTGCGCGTCGGACCGGGAAGCCGCCTGCTCCGGGTGGCCCGGCTGTTCCCGCTGCGCTTCCTCGACGCCGTGGCCGACCACCCTCACGGATGAGGGTCGACGTCGCTCCCCAGCAGCCGGTGCACCGCCTCCGCGTCGGCGTAGTGCTGCTCGGGGAGCTTGCCGAGGTGGCCCAGGACGTCTTCACCGGCGCCTTGGGCGGTCGCGCTGCGCAGCAGTTCACCCCGTTCGCACGGGTATCGGACTTCGGACAGGTACCGGCGGACATCGGGCACGGGGTATCGCCTTTCTCTCGGGTCGGCCTTCGCGTACCCGGTTCACGTCCGGGTACGCCCCCGTTTAGGCGTCATTTCCGCGGGCACCCGGTGCCTTCGCGGAAATCACGGCAACGGAGGAATTCATGCGCGTCCTGGCTCTCGTCTGCACCCTGAAACCGTCGCCGGCGAAGTCGAGCAGCGACCTGATCGCCGCCCAGCTGCTCGAACTCTTCGCCGAACAGGATGTCACCGGCGAAACCGTGCGCGTCGTCGACCACAACGTCCGCCCCGGCGTCGAGGCCGACATGGGCGACGGCGACGAATGGCCCGACATCCGCCGCAAGATCGCCGACGCCGACATCCTCCTGGTCGCCACCCCGACCTGGGTCGGGCACATGTCCAGCGTCGCCCAGCGCGTGCTGGAACGCCTCGACGCCGCACTGTCCGAAACGGACAACGAGGGACGTCCGGCGATGTTCGGCAAGGTCGCGGTCGCCGCGGCCGTCGGCAACGAAGACGGCGCCCACAAGATCATCGCCGACCTCTTCCAGGCCCTCAACGACACCGGCTTCAGCATCCCGGCCCAGGGCGGCACCTACTGGAACGGCGAAGCCATGCAGGGCGGCGACTACAACGACCTGAACGAAACCCCCAAAGCCGTCGCCTCGACGAACGCGACGCTCGTGCGCAACGCCGTCCACCTCGCACGCCTGCTCGACACCGCGCAGTACCCGGCCAGCTGACCCCTCAAAGAAAGAAGCACTCGATGAAGGCACTTGTTTACCAGGGACCGTACGACGTCACCGTCAAGGACGTCGCGGACGCGCGGATCGAGGACCCCAAGGACGCCGTCGTCCGGATCACCACGACCAACATCTGCGGCTCGGACCTGCACATGTACGAAGGCCGCACCGACGTCGAAGAGGGCAAGGTCCTCGGCCACGAGAACATGGGCGTCGTCGAGTCGGTCGGGGACGCCGTCGAGCGGATCAAGGTCGGCGACCGCGTCTCACTGCCGTTCAACATCGCGTGCGGCACCTGCGCCAACTGCTTCAAGGGCCTGACCGGCTTCTGCCTGCGCGCCAACCCCGGCAGCGCCGGCGCCGCCTACGGTTACGCCAGCATGGGCCCCTACAACGGCGGCCAAGCCGAGTACCTCCGCGTCCCGTGGGCCGACTTCAACGCGCTCGTGCTGCCCGAAGGCACCGAGCACGAACTCGACTACACGATGCTCTCGGACATCTTCCCGACCGGCTGGCACGGCGTCGAACTCGCCAAGATGCAGCCTGGCGAGACCATCGTCGTCTACGGCGCCGGGCCCGTCGGCCTGATGGCCGCGCACGCCGCGAAGATCAAGGGCGCGTCCCGCGTCTTCGTCGTCGACCAGCAGCCCGACCGGCTCAAACTCGCCGAGCAGATCGGCGCGATCCCCATCGACCGCTCCGCCGGCGACGCCGTCGAGCAGCTCACCGACCTCACCGGCGGCGGCGCCGACCGCGGCGTCGACGCCGTCGGCTACCAGGCCCACGGCGCCGACGGCGTCGAGCAGCCGGAGATCGTGCTCAACGAGCTGGTCGCCGCGGTGAAACCGACCGGCGGCATCGGCGTCGTCGGCGTCTACGTGCCGCAGGACCCCAACGCCGAAGGCGAGCTGGCCAAGCAGGGCAAGCTCGCGTTCGACTACGGCACGTTCTTCTTCAAGGGCCAGTCCATGGGCACCGGCCAGTGCAACACCAAGCAGTACAACGCCCAGCTGCGCGACCTGATCACCGAAGGCGTCGCCACCCCGGGGTTCCTGGTGTCGCACGAGCTGAACCTCGACCAGGCCGCCGAAGGCTACGACCACTTCGACAAGCGCGAAGACGGCTGGACGAAGGTCGTCCTGCACCCCTGATCACCGCACGGTGAACTCACCGTCGTCCACCAGCGCCAGGGCACGGCCGGCCACGACGTCGGCCGTGGCCTGGTCGGCGAAGACCCGGGCGCCGGTGGCGTCGTCGACGTACACGGTGTCCGTGTCGGTCGCGGTGGCCGCGACCGACACCGTCACGTCCGGGCGGTCCGCGGTGGCGGAGGCGAGCGCCTGCACCCGCAGGCCGCCTTCCGGGGCCACGCCCGCCGCGGCCACGAGATCCACGATTTCACGGGCGGCGTCGGGTTCCATCGTCAGATTCGGCATCCCGCCCGGCTACCCGTTCCGGGCGGGACTACTCCGGCCTACTGTCCTTGCATCTCCGGCTCCGGGTACCGGCCCCGGCTCCGGTCGAGGGCCGTGGTCCCGATTCCGGCGGCGACCATCGCGATGCCGAGGCCGAGGTGCAGCCAGTCGTCGGCGTCGTCCATCGGGACGAAGTTGGCCGGGCTGTCGTGGTTCATCGCCAGGCCGAAGACGAACAGCAGGACGTAGAGCCCGCCGCCGGCCATCAGGAACAGCCGGGACGCGCCGTTCGACCGGGCCACCGCCACCCCGGCCACCCCGAACGCCAGGTGGATCAGGTTGTGCAGCACGGACACGGTGAACAGGCCGAACAGGCGGGCACCCGAGTGCGGTCCGGCGACCCGCAGATCCGCGTAGCCCGCGGTGATCCCCGGGACGAACCCCAGCACGCCGACGAGCAGGAACGCCAAACCGAACAGCAGCGCGGCGGTCCGCGCCGCGCTTCGTCGTGATCGGACTTCCGTCATGACACCTCCGTACCGGTCGAGGAGGTCGGCGGCTTCCCGCGTCGATCGCGGATAAACGCGCGCTCCCGCCGGTGACACGGCGTCAGCTCCGGGCGAGCAACCGCGCGCACGCCTTTTCCAGCACCGCCCGGGCGTCGTCGCCGTCGAGCCTCGCCGCCCGTTTCAGCGCGGGCGCGATCGTGCGCTCCCCGCGGTAGGCCGCCACCAGCCGCGGGTCCACATAGGACGACCGGCAGACCGCCGGGGTGTTGCCGAGGGCGGCCGAAACCTCCTTCATCACGCGGCTTTCCGCACGCTTGCGGACGCTTTCGGACGTCGGCGGGTTCGCGGCCGCGAAGGCCGTGGCCGCGAGGACCGTCGCGTTCCAGGTGCGCAGGTCCTTCGCCGTGCAGTCCTGGCCGGCGAGCTCCTTGAACCGTTCGTTGATGTCGGCGGCGTGCACCTCGTGCCAGCTGCCCCCTTCCCGGTAGACCAGCAGCCGGTCGCTGTCCGTCCGGGCCCGCAGCAACGATTTCAGCACCTTCGCCAGCTCGGCGTCGCGGATCGACACCTCACGGTCGAGACCGCCCTTGGCGACGTAGCAGAACCGGCATTCGTCCCCGCGGACCGCGACGTGGTCACGCAGCAGCGTTGCGACACCGTGCGTGCCGTTCTCCTCCGCGTACTCCTCGCCCCCGGTGCGGAAGATCCCCCGGTCGAGCATCCGCAGCGTCGCGCCCAGCACCCGCGGCCGCGTCAGCCCGCGCCCGTTCAGATCGGCTTCGACCGCGGCCCGCCACTGCGGGAGCCGGCGAGCCATCGCCAGCACCCGATCGTGTTTCTCCTCGTCGCGGTCCCGGCGCCACTGCTCGTGGTAGAGGTACTGACGGCGACCCGCGTCGTCCGTCCCGACGGCCTGGATGTGCCCGTTCGGGTGCGGGCTGATCCAGACCTTCCGCCAAGCCGGCGGGATGACCAGAGCTTTGATCCGGGCCAGCGTCGCCGGATCGGCCAGCGGCTCGCCGTCACCGGTGGCGTACGAGAAACCCCGGCCGCGGCGGGTCCGCCGGAGACCGGGGGTGCGCAGGTCGCTGCGCCGGAGTCTGATGTGTCCCACCGCCGCGTCATACCCCTTCCGCATCAGGAAAAACCCTCCTGACGTGACACCGGATCGCCGTTTCGACGCCGGATCAGCGGGTAGCCACGCCGGGTTCCCGCCGGCCGACGAAAGGTGCACCGCGATGACCACGACCACCGCGGACCAGTCCCTGTGGCTGCACACCGTGCCGGACGCCCCCGCACACCCGCCGCTGTCCGGTGCGCACCGCGCCGACGTCGTCGTGATCGGTGCGGGCATCGCCGGTCTCACCACCGCGCTGCTGCTCGCCCGCGACGGGGCCGACGTCGTCGTCCTCGAAGCCGGTCGTATCGGCGCCGGGGTGAGCGGCAACAACACCGCGAAGGTCAGCGCGCTGCAGTCCACGATGTACTCCACGCTGGAGCGCACCCACGACGCCGAGGTGGCGGCGGGCTACGCGGCGGCGGCCACCGCCGGCGTCGACCTGGTGGCCCTGCTGGCCGAGGAGATCGACTGCGACCTGCAGCGCGCGCCCGCGGCGACCTTCGCCTACTCCGAAGCCGAGGCCGACACCGTCCGCGCCGAGGCCGACGCCGCCGTGCGGGCGGGACTGCCGGCGGAGTGGACCGACCGGCTCGACCTGCCGTTCCCGACGTTCGGCGCGGCCCGCCTGGCGGAGCAGATCGTGCTGCACCCCGCGAAGTACGTCCGCGGCCTGGCCGCGGCGTTCGTCACCGCGGGTGGGCGCGTCTTCGAGCACAGCCGGGTGGGCGACGTGTCCCTCACCGCCCCGTACGACGTCGGCACTTCGACCGGAACCGTGACCGCGGCGCAGGTCGTGGTGGCCACCCACTACCCGATCCTCGACCGGGGGCTGTTCTTCGCGCGCCTCGAGGCCCAGCGGTCCTACTGCGTCGCCGCCCGGCTCGCTTCCGGTGCTCCCCCACGGGACCTGGCCATCAGCGCGGGGAGTCCGGCCTGGTCGTTCAGCCGCCACGGCGACCTGCTGATCGTCGGCGGGCAGAGCCATCCGGCCGGTCAGCGCGACGTCGGCTTCGACCGCTACCGCACGCTGGCCGACTTCGCGCAGCGGCACTTCGACGTCGCCGAGATCACCCACCGGTGGTCGGCGCAGGACGTCGTGGCCTACGACGAGCTGCCGATGGTGGGTCCCTACCTGCCCGGGCAGCCGAGCCTCCAGCTGGCCACCGGCTTCGCCAAGTGGGGGCTGGCTATGGGCACCGTGGCCGGGCAGGTCCTGGCCGACCGCATCTCCGGCGCGGGCAGTGCGTACGCCGGCCTGTTCGGCCCGCACCGGGTCAGCCTGTCGAGCACACCGACGCTGCTGCAGCAGAACGCCAAGGTCGCGACGGACCTGATCGGCGACCGGCTGGTGCCGGCCGAGGCGGCGGACACCGACGACGTCCCGGTGGACACCGCCCGCACGCTCCCCGACGGCGTCGGCAGGAAGGGCGTGTACCGCGACCGGGAGGGCGTGGTCCACGCGGTCTCGCTGCGCTGCACCCACCTGGGCTGCCTGCTGCGGTTCAACGGTGCCGAACGCAGCTGGGACTGCTCGTGCCACGGCTCCCGCTTCGACGTCGACGGCGCGGTGCTGGAGGGGCCCGCGACCCGGCCCCTCCCCCGCCGCGACCCCTGACGCGAAGGTTTCAGCCGCCGGCGTGCTCGACCACGAACGCGGTGAGGAACCCCAGCGTGGCGATCAGGCCGGTGTACAGCTCCGTGCGTTCGAACGCCTCGGGAATCATCGTGTCGGCGATCATCGCGAGGATCGCCCCCGCGGCGACCGCGGTGATCACGGCGATCGTGGCCGACGAAGCCGTCCGCAGCGCCAGGTTCCCCAGCAGCGCGGCGAGCCCGCTCACCTGCGCGATGCCGGACCACACACCGAAGACGTAGCGCGCGCTCCGCCCGGCCGCCTTCATCCCCGCCGCGCTGGACAGCCCCTCCGGCACGTTCGAGATGAAGACCGCGGCCGCGGCGCCCACCCCGCCACCGCCGATCAGCGAGACGCCACAGGCCCGCCTCGCCCCATTCCGGCACCTCACCACACCCTTCCCCTCGATCAAGGCCGAGATCCTGTTCCGTGGCCGCCGGGCCTCATCCGCCGATCTCCGAGCTGACGCCACTCGGGCCGTCGTAGGTCCGGTCGGGCCGCGCACGCACCACCTTCAGCACGTCCTCACCGGCGTTGTTCCGCTCGGCCGCGCGCACGAGATCGGCCCGCCCCGGCCGGGTAGTCGACGCCGGCGAGGTACTTCTGCAGTTCGATCGGGTTGACCTGGCACATGGGAGTCCTTCCGTTCGGGAACCGACCGGCTGCCCGCGAATGCGGCGGACACACCCGCGTGGCACGGCCCTTTCAGCGGTCCGTAGTGCGCCGGGTCCTTGCGCACCAACGCGGACCGGTGGCTGCGACGTACCGCGTCGTCCCCCAGCCACGGCGGGAGTTCGCCGGCCGCCGCCAGCCCGGCCTGCGTCCGGGCCTCGCCGTGCGCGTACTCCTCGACGAGCTTCACCGCGCAGGTGTCGGCCGCGCCGGTGGCGCACCAGGCCGCGCACACGTCGAGACCGTAGCGGGTGAGCGCTTCGGGATAGCCGGTCCACATCTTCGCGGCCGGGTGGTGCCGCCAGCCGTAGCCCGGCACCACCAGCGCGCGCAGCACCTGCAACGCCTCGACCCGCTGCTTGCCCAGCCGCCGCCGGTCGAGCACGCGCGCACTGCCGGCGAAGTCGGGTACGGGAAGAAAGGTCTGCATTCCGGCGCGGGTACCCCGGACCGCGCGCGGCAACCCGGAGAGTCCGCCCCACCGCGCGGTTAGCCGGCTTCGGCGAGGGTAGCCCCGGCGGATGACCGAGATCACCGCCCACCACGGGCTTTTCCGCGACACCACCCTGCACGTCGACGACACCGGCGGCCCCGGCCGTCCGGTCGTGCTGATCCACGGCTGGCCACTGTCGGGCGAATCCTGGAAATACCAGGTACCCGCCCTCGCCGAGGTCGGCTACCGCGTCATCACCTACGATCGGCGCGGTTTCGGGCGCAGCGACAAACCGCTGCTCAAGTACAGCTACGACACCCTGGCCGAAGACCTGCACGTCCTGTTGACCGAACTGGACCTGCGCGACGTCACCCTCGTCGGCTTCTCCATGGGCGGCGGCGAAGTCGCCCGCTACTTCGGCACCTACGGACCCGAACGGCTGCGCAGCATCGTCTTCGCCTCCTCGGTGACGCCCTACTTGATGTACTCGGGCGACAACCCCGACGGGCCGCTGGCCAAGAAGCAGGCCGCCGACATGGGCGCATCGCTCACCAAGGACAAGGACGCCTTCTACGACGAGTTCGTCACGGAGTTCTTTTCCGCCGACGGCGAGCTGAAGGTCACCGGCACGCAGTGGCGCGAAGCCCGTGAACTCTGCGACCAGGCGGACAAAAAAGCCGCCTTGACCTGCCTGACACTGTTCGGTACCACGGATTTCCGGGACGACCTCGCCAAGATCACCGTGCCCACCCTCGTGCTGCACGGCGACACCGACGCCACCGTGCCCTTCGCCGGCTCCGGCGCCCGCACCCACGCCGCGATCCCCGGCAGCACGCTGCACCTGGTCACCGGTGGACCGCACGGGGTCAACGTCAGCCACGCCGACGAATGGAACCGGGCGCTGCTGGACTTCCTCGCCCGCTGACCGGTCACCGAGCCGGTGTGTCCTCGGCTCGGCCGGGACGGTCCCGGCCGAGCCGAGGCTCAGTTCTTCTTGCCCGGCAAGAACTCCTGAAGCTTCGTCTTGATCCCCTGGGTCACGAGGTGCATCGCGTCCGGGTCCCCTTTCAGGACGGCTTCGGTCGCCGACTTCATCTGCTCGAACGTCGCGTGCGGCGGGATCGGCGGCACCTCCGGATCACAGCGGACGTCGAGCAACGCGGGTTTCCCCGCGGTGAGCGCGGTGTCCCACGCCGTCGCCAGCCGGCCGGGCTCGTCGACGGTGATCGCGGTGAACCCGAGGGAACGCGCGAAGCCGGCGTAGTCGACCTCCGGCAGGCTCTGGGACGCCTCGAACTTCGGCGCCCCGCCCATCGCGCGCAGCTCCCAGGTCACCTGGTTCAGGTCGTTGTTGTGGAAGACGCAGACGACGCAGGTCGGGTCGCTCCACAGGCTCTGGTAATGCGCGATCGTGATCAGCTCGGCGAGGCCGTTCATCTGCATGGCACCGTCGCCGACCAGAGCGATCACCGGCCGGTCCGGGCAGGCGAACTTGGCGCCGAGCGCGTACGGCACGGCAGGACCCATCGTCGCCAGCGTGCCCGACAGCGACGCGCGGATGTCGCCGCGGATGCGGAGGTTGCGGGCGTACCAGTTCGTCGAGGAGCCCGAATCCGCCGTGACGATGGCGTTGTCCGGGATCCGCTTCGACAGCTCGGAGACCACGGCCATCGGGTTCACCGGCTTCGCTTCGACGGCGGCTTCGCGCTCGACGGTCTCCCACCACGAGACGACGTTCTTCTCGACGGTCTCGCGCCACGACCGGTCCGGCCGGTTCGTCAGCTTGGGCAGCAGCGCGCGCAGGGTGGCCGCGCTGTCGCCGACGAGGGTGACCTCGGCCGGGTAGCGCATGCCGATGAGCCGGCCGTCCAGGTCGATCTGGACCGCGCGGGCCTGCCCGAAGTCCGGCAGGAACTGCGCGTAGGGGAAATTCGACCCCACGATGAGCAGCGTGTCGCAGTCGCGCATCAGCTCGTAGCTCGGCCGGGTGCCGAGCAGCCCGATCGAGCCGGTGACGTAGGGCAGGTCGTCGGGCAGGACGTCCTTACCCAGCAACGCTTTCGCGACGCCGGCCCCGGTCACCTCGGCCACCTGCCTGACCTCTTCGGCCGCGCCGCGCGCGCCCTGACCCACCAGGATGGCGACCTTCGTACCGGCGTTGAGCACTTCGGCGGCGGCGTCGAGATCGGGCCCGGCCGGGACCGGCCGCGGCCAGGACGTGCCCGGCGGGCTGGACGGGACGTGCTTGAACGCGTGCTGCGGCGGCGAGTACGGCTCCTCCTGCAGATCGGCGGGGATGATCAGCGCGGTCGGGCAGCGGGCCGACAACGCCGTCCGGATCGCCCGGTCGAGGGCGTTCGGCAGCTGCTCGGCGACGTTGACCTCGACGAGGTATTCGCTCGCGACATCCTTGTAGAGCGACTGCAGGTCGACTTCCTGCTGGTAACTACCGCCCATCGCGCTGCGCGCGGTCTGCCCGACGATCGCGACGACCGGGACGTGGTCGAGCTTGGCGTCGTAGAGGCCGTTGAGGAGGTGGATCGCCCCGGGCCCCGAGGTGGCCAGGCAGACGCCGGGTTTACCACTGAACTTCGCGTAGCCGACGGCGGCGAAGGCGGCCATCTCCTCGTGCCGCGTCTGCACGAACCGGGGCTGGTTGCCCGCTTTGCCGAAGGAGGCGACGATCCCGTTGATGCCGTCACCCGGATAGGCGAAAACCTGCTCGACACCCCACTCACGCAGCCGCTGGAGCAGGTGGTCGCCGACCGTCTGAGCCATGAGTTCTCCCTGTTCATCGCGGATTCGCAACCCCGGTTACCCGGGAAGGGGCCGATCACACGGAAACGGTTGAACCGGCGTCTGCCGGGTAATCGCGGCCACCATGAGCATGCTGATCAAGGGACTTGCCCGGGGTGTCACCGCGGGCGCGGCCGGCACCACGGCGCTGAACGCGGCCAGCGGTCTCGACGCCTTCGTCCGCGCCCGGCCGGCCAGCGACGCGCCGCAGCGGCTGGTGGCGGAGCTCGCCGGCGACGCCGACGTGTCCGTGCCGGGAAACCGCAAGCAGCGACGCCGGCGGGTCGAGGCGCTGGGCCCGCTGTCCGGCACCGCGACCGGGCTGGCCCTCGGCGCGCTCGCCGGCGGCCTCCGGGCAGCCGGGCTGCGCCTGCCCACCGTCGTGGGCGGACCGCTGCTGGCCGTCGTGGCGATGCTGGCGACGGACGGCCCTCTCGCTCTGACCGGCGTGTCCGACCCCCGGGAGTGGACCGGGGCGGACTGGGCCGCCGACGTGCTGCCGCACCTGGCCTACGGCGTCACCACCCACCGCACGCTCGTCGCGCTGACCCCCGGCGAAGAGCGGCCCGCACGGCTCACGACGCTGGCGCGGGCGGCCGCGCTCGGTGCCGCGAGCGGCGCCCGCAGCTCGGCCGGCGTCACGGCCCTGGCCCTGACCTCCTGTCGCGACGATCCGGGCGCGGTCGCGAAGCGGCTGGGCTCATCGGCCGGGAAGGTGGCGAGCGGCGTGCTGGCCCTCGGCGAGGCGGTGGCGGACAAGCACCCGGCCACCCCGGAACGCACGGCGCCCCAGGGCACGGCCCCCCGGGTACTGCTGGGCGCCACCGCGGCGGGCGGCGTCGCCGTCCGCGAAGGCGACGACCCCGACCTGCCCGCCCTGATCGGCGCCCTCGCCGCGATCGGCGCGACGCTCGCGGGACTGCGCCTGCGCACCGCCGCGCACCACCGGTTCGGCACCGACCTGCCGGGCGCGCTGGCCGAAGACGTCGTCGCGGCGGTACTCGGCTGGCTCGGCGCTCGCCGATCCCGCTCCACGCCGGGAGAATGAGCCGGCTCGGGCACGATCACGACGCCGACGCGGCCGACGTCCCCGCAGGGCTGCCGATCGAGGGGTTGCCTGGGGATCCGTCGTGGGTACCTCCGCCGCGACGATAAGGAGATCGCATGCCGGCGAGCAGCGTGACGACCCCCGTTCCCCGCCTTTCGACGCCCATCACGGCCGATCGCCGCAGTGGGCGGAAGAGTGACGGCTATGCGCACTGCCGGCCGCTGTTCGACGAACTGGCCGCGCTTCCCGCCGGCCACCCGGACCGCCGGCGGTTGCGCGAACTGCTGATCCTCGAACACCTGCCCCTCGCCGAGAACATCGCGACGCGCTTCAACGGCCGCGGGCAGCCGCGCGACGACCTGGTGCAGGTCGCGCGGATGGGCTTGGTGAAGGCCGTCGACCGGTTCGACCCGGCCCAGGGCGCGGACTTCCTGTCCTTCGCGGTCCCGACCGTGATGGGGGAGATCCGGCGGTTCTTCCGCGACACGGGATGGGCGATGCGGGTCCCTCGCGCCCTGAAAGAGCTGCGTGGCCGGCTCAACCAGGGCACCACGGACCTGGCGCAGCTGCTCGGCCGCGCCCCGACTCCCACCGAACTCGCCGGTCACCTCGGCATCGACGTCGAAACCGTCCGCGACGGCCTCCACGCCGCGAACTGCTACGAGACGTCGTCGCTGGACCGGCCGGCAGGCGACGCCGGTGGCGCGACCGTGGCCGATTCGGTCGGCGAAGTCGACGCGCGCATCGAACTCGTCGAGGACCACCAGACCATCGCACCGTTGTTGCAGGGGCTGCCGTCGCGGGAGCGGGCGATCGTCATGATGCGGTTCTTCGACGAGATGAGCCAGTCGCAGATCGCCGCCCGCGTCGGCGTTTCGCAGATGCAGGTCTCCCGCATACTCTCGAAGGTCCTGAGCGACCTGCGCGCGCAGCTCGGCGGCCCGGCGTAGTCAGCCGGCGGCGATCTCGGCCCAGACCGTCTTGTACTCACTGCCGTGGGTGACGACGCCCCACCGGTGGCTCAGCGCGTCGACCAGGAGAAGCCCCCGGCCCCGCACCTCTCCCGGTGACGACTTCCCGGGGTGCGGGGCGAGGTCCGGACGTTCGTCGTCGACCTCCATGCGGTACGAGGACGCCGAGTCCCGGAAGATGAGCCGCATCGCCCGGACGCCTTGGGCGTGGTCCAGCGCGTTCGTCACGAGCTCCGTGGCCAGGAGCACCGCGTCGTCGGCGACGTCGGGCGAGACGCCGTCCAGTACGGACCGCATCCAGTGCCGCATAGCCGCGAGGTCGGACGGCCCGCCGACGTCGAAACGGAACTCGTGAGTGCTGCGACTGGGAGCGTTCATGAAGTCCTTCGGCCGACGATTCCGGCGCTCGAGCCGATCTGCGTAAGCTTACCCGGGCAAGCCGCTGACCACACGTGGACCGAGTCACTCGTCAACCAAGGTGTCCAGGCAAGCGGGCCAGCGCCTCGCGAGCATCGTCGTCGGCGTGATGCGACCGGGATCGTCCGTTATTCTGCCGACAACACGATCACCAGCCGGCGTGGACGACAAGGGGTGCCCGAGTGCCCGAGGACCAGCGGCCACGGGGCGACGAGGAGATCCGGCTGGCGGCGTTGCGGGACACCGGCCTGTCGGCGGTGCCCGACCCGGGCATGGAGCGGTTCGCCCGGCTGACGGCCGGCGTGCTCGGCGTCCCGCTCGCGCTGGTGTCGCTGGTGGAGTCCGACCGGCAGGTGCTCCCCGGGCTGGCCGGTCCGTGGGCCGGCACCCGCAGCGCACCCCTGACGCACGCGCTGAGCCGGCACGTCGTCCTCTCCAGGGAACCCCTGATCCTCACCGACACCCGCGACGACGAACGCCGGCGCGCTGATACCGCCGCCGGTGTTGCCTCGTATGCCGGAATGCCGCTGACCGACACCGACGGCCACGTCCTGGGCTCCCTGGACGCCATCGACACCCGGCCCCGCGCCTGGACCGGCACCGAACTGTCGTACCTGGCCGACCTGGCCGCGGCGTGCAGCGCCGAGCTCCGGCTGCGGATCGTGTCCCGGCGTTCCAGCCAGGCCCATCAGCGCGCCGATCAGCTGGCCGCGCAGGCCCGTACCGCGCTCAGCCGCTCCGAGCTGCTGCTGCGCGCCGCCGAAGACCTGGGCGGCACCTCGGGCCTGGCCGAGGTGCGCCGGCAGGTCCGGGACCTGGTCACCAGCGACCTCAAACCCAGCTACGTCGGACTCGTCCTGGTCGAAGGCCGGCGGCTGCGCCGGTTGGTGGACGTCGACCACGAAGCCGCGGCCGCCATGGAAAACACCTACGAGCACTACGGCGTGGACGACGACTGGCCCACCGCCCGCGCCGCCCGCGACAACACCACCATCGTCATCCAGGGCGCCGGTGACCTCGTCGCCGGCGGGTACACCGACGACGCGGTGGCCGCCTGGCACGACCTCGGCCTGCACACCGCGATCTGCGTTCCGCTGCCCGGCACCCACATCCCGCTCGGCACCCTGGTGATCGGCTGGGACACCGACCACGACCTCGGCGTCGTCGAGCGTGCCGTGGTCACCGCGCTGGCCGGCTACGCCGCCCGCGCGGTGGAACGGGCTCAGTTCCTCGAAGACCGGATCAGCGCCGCTCACCGGCTGCAGCAAGCCATGCTCACCGAACTGCCGGAGATCACCGGCCTCGACACCGCCGCGCTGTACCGCCCCGCGGCCGAACAGGACCTCGTCGGCGGCGACTGGTACGACGCCTACCTGCTGCCCGGCGCCGGCGACGGCGGCGAGGACTCCGCGGCCCCGGCCACGGTCGCGATCAGCATCGGCGACATCACCGGCCACAACCTCGAGGCCGCCACGCTGATGGGACAGTGGCGCAGCATGCTGCGCCAGGCCGACCTCGACCACCCCGGCGCCGGACCGGCCCGGGTCGTCTCCGCGCTCGAACACGCGAATCGCGCCCTCGGCATCAACGCCTCCGGCACGCTGATCCACGCTCACCTGCGCCCGGCCGAGGAGGGGAGCTGGCAGCTGACCTGGACCACGGCCGGGCATCCGCTGCCCTTGCTGTGCCAACCGGACGGCACGGTCGAGGAGCTCGAAGCCGGCGACGTCATGCTCTTTCCCCGCACCGCCTTTCAGGACCGGACCGAGCAACGCATCATCCTGCGGCCGGGAGCGCTGCTGCTGTGCTACACCGACGGGCTGGTCGACCAGCGCGGTCGCGACGTCAATGCCGGAATCACCCGCACCGGAGAGCTGCTCTCCGCCTTCCGCCGGCGGCCGCTGCCGGCCGTGCTGGACACCATCGCCGACAAGGTCGGCGGCTCGAACCCCGAAGACGACATAGCACTGCTGGTCATCCGGGTCCCTGCGGCGCCTTCGTTGTAGTTTCGTAAACCTGTCACCGGATCGGCCAAACCGAAGGTGGCCGGTCACCGAATCACCAGTGAACCCGATACGCCTGATCCGCCGCCCAGACCCCAGCGGCCCCTACGGGAACGCTGGAGTTCGCCATGAACAGCCCACAGAAACCACGCGGATGCAGGACGGCCGGCGCGCGCCCATCGGTGCAGCCGTCCGGTTGGGCGGATCGATGGGCCGTCGGCCTGCTTGCGCCGACGGCTCCCCGCCGTACCCGGGAACAGCGTCGCCAAGACGCGTTCGGCCGTCGTCCCGGCAGGTCCTGGTGGCGACCGATCGCCACGCTTTTCGTCAGCCGTCAGCGAATTCCCGTGCGCGCCGGACCGTCCACAGGGGACATTGCGATGACCGCCGATGTCGATCAGCTCGCACGGTCGTGCCAGAAAGCCTCCGTTCCAAACCGGGATTCCCAGCCGTAGACCCGGCGGCGCACCGCGCGGTACTCGGCCGTCGCGGATTCCACGAAGACGCGGTACCTCGCCGCGGCGCCGTCCAGCAGCACGGCAGGCACCTGGCTGCCCGTCTCGAACGCGAACGCCGCGCCGCCAGAAGACAGCGGATCGACCGCCAGCGCGGCGTCACCGACCGCGATCCAGCCCGGACCGGCGGCCGGCGTCAGGTACCGGCTGGCCGCGCTGACCACACGCAACCCGCCGAGCGGCGCGCCGGTGACCAGCGCCGCGGTGTGCTCGGTCCCGCGCAGCGCCGCCGACCAGCCGGAATCGGTGGTCAGCCGGCTCGCCGCGACGCGCCGCGAGTCGGCGAAGCGGGCCACCAGGCGACGGCCCGCGGGCAACGGCGAGACGTACCACCAGCCGTCGGCGACCGCCTCGAGGAACGTGTCGCTCGGTGGCGTGCCGTCCGGCAGGCCGAACACCCGCGCGACGCAGACCAGCCGGTCGAGGCTCTCCCGGTGAGCACCGAGGGCCCGCGCGATCCGGGCCGACCGGCCGGTCGCGTCGACGACCGCGCCCGCCCGCACCGGCTCGCCGGCGTCCACCACGAACCCGTCCGGCACCCGGCGCACGCCGTGGACCGCGGTTCCGGTGCGGACCTCGGCGCCGGCGTCCGCCGCGGCCTCGGCCAGCATCCGGTCGAACCGGGCGCGGTCGGTGTGCCAGCCGTGCCCGTGCGGGCTGAACACGAAGGACCGCTCGGCCACCTCGGTCCCGCCCCACGCGCTGGCCGTCTGGTACGACGGAACCGGCTCCAGCGCGGCGAACCGGTCCCACAGCCCCAGGGCGCGCAGCAGCGGGTTCACCGCCGGCGGGAGGGTCTCCCCCATCCGCAGTTCGCCGAAGCGCGACCGCTCGAACAGCGTCACCCTGGCGCCGCGGCGGGCGAGTTCGAGCGCGGCGACGGCGCCGGCCGGACCACCGCCGACGACCGCGACGTCACTGGTCATCGCCGACCGTCCGCCGCAGTTCGGCCACGAGCCGGCGCACCTCGTCCGGAGTTCCGGCGCCGCGGTCCGGCACGGCGCCCTGGCGAAGAAACTCCACGCACTTCAGGAAATCCTTCGGGTCGAGCCCGTATTCGCGCCACCGCTCCATCAGCCGGTCGTTGCCGGACAGGGTGAGCAGGACGCACCGCAGCAGCGCGCACCACCGCCGGTCGTGCTCGGCCAGCGCGCCCCCGACGTCGCCGGGCCCGCCGGGCGGCGGGGTGTCGCCGCCGCGCCAGACACCGGCCCAGAGCGTGCGCTCCCGGGTGTAGGTGTTCCCGCGGCCGGTTCGTCCCGCGGCACGAACCCGGATCTCGTGATCGCCGATCGTGGTCGCCACGAAGGATCCGGTGAACTCGTCGTCGCCGGGAACCAGCTGCAGCGTGCTGCGGCCGCCGCCGGGACGGGTGACCTCCGCCCAGACGGTGGCGTCCGCGGTCACCGGGATGCCGGAGTCGGCGAGCGCGGCCACCACGGTGACCGTGGCACCCGGCTCGTGACTGCTCTGCCGGACCGACGCGGTGAACGACACGTCCGACCAGGCGTGCACGAGCACCGAATAGCGCTGGGGCGGAACCCGGCCCTGCTCGTGGTCGTCCGGTCCGCGCCGCCGGTCGTAGACCAGCACGGCGTTCCAGCTGCCTTCGTGGCTCGGCCGCCCCGGATCGACCAGCAGGGGCATCGGCACGCGGTAGTAGGAAACCTGGTCGGTCACGACGAACGAGCCACCCAGCGAACGCGCGAGCACCGGGTCGATCAGCCGGCCGTACGGGGTCTCCAGCAGGAACGTCAGGCCCCGGCGATCTTCCGCGGTCAGGACGACGTCCACCAGGTTGTCCGCGTCGCACACGGAGAACTGCACCCGCACCGCCTGGCGGTAGCCGACGTACCCGGCCGGGTCCAGCACGACCTCGGCGTTGCTCACCCCAGCGAGGATCTGCAGGAAGAACTTCTTGAGCAGGAACTGGTTGTCCCCACCGAGCGCCGACCCGGTGAGCCGCAGGTAGCCGCCGTGGTTGCCGGAAATCGTCTCCAAGGCCGCGGCGCTGGTGTTCGCGGACGTGCCGAGCCCGATCGAGTAGGTGGTCTCGTCGATGGCCGCGGCGACGTCGGAGATCCAGCGCGACCGGTTCTCGACGCCGTCGGTGAGCACCACGAGCGAACGAACCTGCGTGCCGGCCGCCGACAGCGTGCCCCGGCCGGTGAAGATCCCGTCGCCGATGGAGGTGTTGCCGCCGGGGTCGAGACCGGGGCCGTAAAGAGCGGTGCGCAGGTCGCTGCGGGTGGTGTCGAACGGGTCGTCCACGGCACCGAGCGTGGTCAGTCCCTTGACCACGACGGCGTTGTCGTCGAACGCGGTGAGCGACAGGGAATCGCCGGGCAGCATCACGTCCAGGAACGTGCTCGCCGCCTCACGCAGGCTTTGGGCCTTGCTCCCGAGCCCGTCGCCGCGGTCCTCGCCCATACTGCCGGACTTGTCCAGCACGAGAGCGGCGGCCACGGTCTTGCGCGGCACCGAGTTGGCGGTGATCGGGATGGTCCAGGTCTGGCCGGTCTCGGCGCAGGAGGCGGTCAGGCTGTCGGTGACGCTGTGCGCGGTGTTCGGTGCGGCGTAGACGATCCACAGCCGCACGGTGGTGATCGCGCCGCCGGTGGGCGGCACGCTGACCGGCGTCGGGGTGTAGCGGGACAGGCTCGGGTCGGCGGGCCCGGCGGTGAAGGTCAGGGTCACCGCCGTGGCCGACTGGACTTCGAACACGACCGCGCGGGCGGCCTTGCGGGTGGTGCCGTTGGGGCCCTGAGGCACGTCGCGGAAAACGAGCGACGGCGTGACGAGGTTGACGGTGGTGTCGGCGCTGTCGCACCGGTCGGTCTCCACCAGCGTCGCACCCTGGCGGGTCACGAAGCCCATTTTGGCCCACTTGCCGGCCACGAAGTCCGCGGTGCCGGCGACCGAGCGGGCCCAGTCCTTGCTGCCCTGCCCGGCGACGTCGACCTGGTTGGGTCGCGGCACCGGCCACCAGTAGGTGCTGCACGCGTAGAAGTCCGTCTGCCACGGCACGGCCATCTGCGCGGTGATGTCCCCGGCGGCCACCTTGGCGTGGTCCAGCCGGAACGACGGGACGCCGTCGGTGGTCACCACCGGCAGGTACTTCGAGGTGTCGGCGAGGACGATGCCGCCTTCGATGCCGGGGAAGAACGCTCCGCCGACGCAGTTCTCCAGCGCCGCCTTGTCGAGACCGCCCGGGGTGACGACCGCGTCCGGTGGCGGGCTCTGCCCCCAGGCCGGGTTCCAGTCGGCGGTCACCGTGCCGGCCGCCCACTTCTGGACCAGCGCGATCTGGGAGCCGGTCAGGTTCTGGTCCCAGCTCCCGTTGTTGGACATCGAGTACAACCGGGGCATGTGGGCGGGCCCGGGTGGCGTGGTGAGCCGGTCGGCCACCCACTGCGCGCCGGCCACCGGGTGGCTGAACCCGTGGTGGCCCTTGGCGTCCGAATTCACGGCGGCCGTGTCGACGGCCGACTGCAGCACCGGGAAGATGTCGTCGGTGTAGGACGGCGACGGCGGCAGGCTCAAATGTCCGGCCTGGACGTGGGCGTCGTACACCGCGTCCCACAGTCGGATGGTGTTGTCGATCGGCGGCGCGAACTTCGGCGGCCCGACGATCACCCAGGCACCGGCCGCGGTGAACGTCTGGCCACCGATCTCGACCGTCGCCGTGACCGGCCCGTCCGCGGTGTCGTCGTACCAGCCGCTGTTGTCGGCGAAGTGCTGCAACCCGGCGTTCGACGGCGAGCCGGACTTCCCGAACCCGCCCAGGACCAGCAGGTGCCCGTCGTCGTCGGTACGCACCTCTCCCAGCGGCACGGTCACCGCCGCATTCCCGGGCACCTCGAACGTGCCGGTGTCGAACACCTGCCGCTGGTCCGGCCCGGTGAGCGTCCGCGCGCCGGGGTCGATCACCAGCTTCTGCCGCGCGGCGCCGGTCACGGCGCTGTTGCGCGGTCCCGCGACGTCGTAGCTGTCGGCGTCGGCCTTGCGGTTGACCAGCCGCACGGTCCACTCGATGGTCGCGTCGGCCGCGGTCAGCTCGGTCGGCACGCCGTTGTCGTAGCCGAAGATCCGGAACCGGGCCGCCTGCCGCTTGATCCGGCACTGCGGATCCTTGTAACCCCCCGGCGGCGCCGACCGGTCCCACCGGCGCTCCGGGCCGACGAAGAACTCCGTGTCGCTGTTGCCCACCCTGGCGACGCCGATCGCCGGATGGATGCGGACCTCGGTGATCGCCATGCTGACCCCTTCCCTCGGTGTGTGGCTCCCGTGAAGTGAGGTCAGGCCGCGGGCAGATACTTCACGGCCCGACGGGTGTTTCCGGCTGTGGAGGGCCAAAGGGCGTTAGTCACCGACGTGGTGTCCGTGTTTGTCGGCCAACCTGATGAGCACACCGATCACGACTATCCTGAGCACGTGGACCAGTCGGATCACGAGCCGGCGGACGACCGGCAGGCGATGGGTGCCCCTGAGGCGACCGCTGACGAACGCGACCGCATCGCCGACGAACGCGACCGGATCGCCGACGAACGCGATCGCATCGCGGATCGACGGGACGCGGTTGCGGATGAACGTGACCAGATAGCGGATCGACGTGACTCGATCGCCGACCACCGTGAACAGACTGCCGATGAGCGGGACGGACAACTGCTGTCGGTCGCGGAACGGCTCGAACAAGCCAAGAAACTGGGGCTGGCCACCGACGACCGGGTGAGGCGCAGCATCGAGGCGATCTGGTCGGCGCGGGAGTCCCTGAACCGAGCCCAGGCGCGGTTGGACCGGGCCGAAGCGGCGCTGGCCAGGAGCGAGCAGCGGACACAGAGGGAGCAGGCCGAGGTGGACCACGAAGTCGCGCGGACCGAGAGGGACACCGCCCGGCAAGACGGGTGAATTCCGAACCCGGCGGACAGTTGGTGCGTCCGGCGGGAGCTTGTCCTCACGCCGGGTGGATGAGGCGGCTCTCATAGGCGACCACGGCCTGGATCCGTTCGCGGAGCTCAATCCGCCCCAGGTGCGACTTCATGGTCGCCTCCGCGAGGTGCAACGTGGCCGCGATCTCGGAGTTGGACAAGCCGGCACCCACCTGGACGAGCACCTCGTGCTCGCGGGCGCCGAGCCGGCTCAGCCGCTCGTCGCATCCGGCGCTGCCGCCGGTGTTCCGCAAGCACGGGTGAGCGATCGCATGAATCAGCACCAGGAGGTACTCCGCCAGTCGCGTTAACTGCCGTCATGACGACCTCGTCCATGTCGCTGTTCGACGAACTGGCCGCGCACAGATCCGGCGGTCGCCCGGCGACGACAGCTGGAGACAACGCAGAGGAAATAGCCCCTCCGAGGAGCAACCCGAGCCTGCAACCTGCACAGATGTGCATCCAGACTGGTGAACCCGGGTGTCCCACTTCCCTGACACGGAAGAGGTCACTGGTTCAATCCCAGTATCGCGCACCACCTGAAACTGCAGGTCAGAAGTCGACAATCCGGCGACGGCACCCCCGCGCCGGAACGGACCGCCCGATACAACGACGCCAACGCTCCTGCAGGACGTCCGGGATCTGGTTCTCCATCGCCGGAGTGACGCGGGCCATGCCTTTCCTCTTCTGACCCGGCCGCGCCCGACGTGCGACCTCCGGGAGTCCGTCCTCGGTCTGCGACGTGCTGGCCTACAGAACCAGATTCGGAATCCGACCGCCGTCCGGCGTGGACAGAGCGAACGCATCCCGGTGGCTGTCCATCAGTTTCTCGTAGAGCACCGCGATCCCCGGCGGCAGTGCCACGAACCGAGTCCCTGCGGCGGTTTCGTCCGCCCCTTCCTGGGTCGGCTCTTTCCGCGCCTGGTCGGCGGCGGCCATCCGAGTAATGATCATCACTCTTCCGGTCTTTTTGCGGACCTTTCCGCCAACCTCCTTCAACGGCGTCCGGATCTCGACGCGTCGCCGTTCGGAGTCGTATTCGTGCCGCTGCCGCCCAACAAGTTCACCCCATCGGGCGCCGGTAAACACATCCATCCCGACATCCTCGACTCGTAGAGCCGCATCGCGGCACGCGGCGCCTGGGTGGCGTCGCCACCAGCCGCTCGGTGTCACGGCCCCCTGAGAATGGTGGAGAAGAGCACGATGTACGCCGACTCGGTGAACTCACGTCATCGCAGTCCTCTGCTTTCTCGTTGAAACCACCTCAGGCGGCCGACGAATACACGGCAGCACGACATCCGCTCGCGGGCCGGCGATCACGCTTACGATGTAGGCGCCCCAGGATGGAACCCGCTGACGTCAAAGCTGGCAATCCAGCGCTGCAGGTAGTACCTGCCACATCTCCAACTCCGGCAGCCAACTCTTCAGGAGACAAGCGGTGGACAGGTTTCGACCGATGAACCCACCACACAGACGGGTCAGCTCGTCATGACCAAGTTGTCGAAGTTCAGGGTAACAGCGCCGCACGGCTCTTCGGTCGCGACCGAAGAGTCGATCGTGAAGGTGACCCGGTCACTTCCCGCGAGGGGACCGATCGACGACGGCACGGCGACGCTGCTGCCGGCACCCATGCCCACGTGCAGCGTGACGAAAGTCTTGCCGGTCCCGACGAGCACGGTCAGCGGGCCGCACATCTTCGCTTTCTCGTCCACGCTCAATGTGCCTCGCAGGTATGAAGTGGCCGGCAGGGTCCCGTGCGCTCGCAAACCCATGGTCAGCTCCGGGCGAACAGCCGGGGAGCCGAGGGTGACCGGCACGTGCCGAGCCACGGTCGCTCCGGCGCTCTGCCCGTCCGGTGCACCGCCGGCTGCCCAAGCCAGCTCGTAACCGTTCTCGGGGACGACAGGGCCGTCCTCGACCGACAAGTACCAGCTCACAATGATGATCGCGACCAATCCGATGACGGACGCGACCACCAGAGCGACTCGCACCATCCGCTGGGCCCTGCTGTGCGTTCCGAGGTCTTGACGTGACAGCAACGTCGCTTTCCGCGGCCGGTCGAGGTCTCGCTGCAGATCGCGCGATGGATCCGATCGGCGCCGACCAAGGCGCCACCGAGTGCGTTTCGCCGAAGGCGACAACGGACCGGACAATGCTGCCGGCTTTTCGCTGACGTCGGCGTTCGGCGCGCCTTCCACGTCGCCACCGGCCGATTGCCGACCGGTCGGCACACCGGACAAGGCCTTTTCCCTGCTGAGCCGGACCGGCCCCGAGGTGACCGGCTCCGGCGCGGACGGCACGAGATCCCGTGCAAGTTCGTCGTTGCCCAATCTCCGCAGCGTTTCGATGGCAGTCACATCGCCGGCCGCCGCGGTCTCATGCAAGACCTGCCGTGCCTCGAAGCGGATGCTGTCGTACTTGCTGAACAGTGCCGCGCGCAGCTCGGGATCCAGCTCGTGGGGCAGCGACTGTCCCTTCCGGCTGTGCGCCAGGTAGACAGGCCCGCTGCCTCGGTCGTTCCGGGTCGGCGTCTGATGAGGGGTCCGGGACCGAACACGGTCGTAGACGTAGTTGTAGAGTTCGGCCGCTTCTATCCGACCGTCCGAATCCAGGTCCGCGTCGCCGCTGCGCAACCCCGCAACGATGGCTTCGGTGAAGATCGAGGGAACCGACGGTCCGATCGGAGAATGCTCACTTCCCGTCTCGAAGGCGTACTCGAGGTGGTTCGACGCGGTCATCACCAGGCAACCACGGCTGGGTTTCGCCGCCAGCTGGTCCACCACGTCGAAGCGAATCCCCGATTTGGGCACGTGCCCGGCGGGAAAAGCACCGCTGAAACAGCAGTCCAGCCACAACACCACCTGCCGCGCGGCACTCCGCTCCACCTCGTCACGGACGAACTCCGCTGGAAGGCCGGTAGCACTCAACAGATCGAGCCTGGTGTCGCTCGCGGCGAAATGAAGCCTGCCACCAGCGTCTTTGACGCCGTGCCCGGAGATGTGCAGCAACAGCAGATCATGCCTGGTGGCCTCACTGAACAACCGGCCGATGGCCACTCGCAGGTCCTGGGTCGACCGGTTCGCGACAACCCTCACCTCGAACGCACCGATGTCAGGATCCGCCAGCAGGTCGCGCAGTTCGTCGACTTCTCGCAGCGGCCCCCGCAGCGGCTTCAAGCCTGGGTCGGTGTAGTCACTGGTGGCGACGAGCAGGGCCAAGCGCCGTCCGTTGGGCGTCACCCGAGCACCTGCGCGGTCCGTCGCGCATGGGATATCGTGCGAAGCGTGACAGATATTTCGGTGACAGTCGTCGATGACGATCCGGCAATCGCCGACGAACAAATCCGGCAACTGCGCGAGGAACTGCTCGGGCTCGAGGTGGATTCAGTCGAGTTCGCCCCCGGCCAGGCTCCACCCGAAAGCGCGAAGGGGGTCGACGCCTCGACGTTGTCCCTGGTCGTCACCCTCAGCTCCTCCCCAGTGCTGATCATTGTCGGCCGTACCTTGCGCGATTGGGTCAACCGGGCGAAGGACCGTTCCTTGATCATCCGCAAAGACGGCCGATCGCTGGAAATCACCGGTGCCCGCACCAGCCAAGATCGCAAACTCATCGAGGCGTTCCTGCGGGACGAGCAACTCTAGCGCCCCCTGTCAGCCAAGCGCTCCCGGGGCAGCGCGACGTCCGAGACCGGACGCTGATCATGACAGCGTTGAAGCGAGACCAAGTCCGCGGCAAGGGAACTCGGAGTGCCCGCGGCGCGGTGACATGACCGTCGATGCCGACCGGACGTCAGGCCGCCGACCGGTGGCGAAGCGCGCGAGATCCGCCTCGCGGGTGCGTGCATCCTTCGTGAGCCTCGAAACCAGCGCCTGGTCCTGGGATGTGACAGCCAGGTGAATCGAGGCTCACCGGGAAGCTGCCCAGTGGATCGCGAGGTCGCATGAGCGAGTGGCGAGCACCGATCGTGGACAGCACCTGGTTCGCGAGGAAAGCGGCCCACCACCAGGAAATCAGCTCGGCGCCCGGCGTCGGGTACAGCTGCCCCGCACCGCGCGGCCGTTGGGGGTTGCTGGCGTTCCAGACGTCTCGGACGACCATCTGCGGGAACCAGAAGCCGACGATCGGCACGATCCAGCAGAGTACGGCCCACATGGGTGAGTGCCGGTGCGGCGCGGGTTCGATCACCTTGGCATTGGTGCGGGCGAGCCACAGCCACCGCATGAAGACGATCCCGGTGACGGCCTGGATCCCGAGGTAAGTCCAGTCCACGGCCAACCAGACGGAACCAGGGAAGGCACCCCACTCACCCGCGACGTCCGCAAGGCCCACCACGATGATCAAGATCGCGGACGCGCTTTGCCACCCAGCGAGCGGCCGAACTCGCGGAATCGGTCTCTGTGGAACGGGCGCGTAGAAGTGCGGTTGCACAGGTCCCCCCAGTGCATTACGTGAATCACGAGAAAAGCAAGTACCGCGATGCGTGTCAAGGGACCTCGACGGCGCGAACCTCGCAGGCGGTCTGTGCCTGTCACCTCCCGACCCTGCTCTGCCGACCATTCGGGTGGTGGCGTAGACCGCAGCTAAACGGCCCAGGCACGCCGAGCGTCGTGTGGATGGTTGATCACTCGGCTCGGATGCCGCAGGTTCGAGAGTTCTGCCTGTTCTACTACCCGGTGGGGGTATCCGGCGGTGTGGTGTCCGACTTCGCCGTCGGCGACATTCCCAATCAGGTCCGACCCAACCGACATGTTACGAGTTCCGTGGAAGCGGAACCGGCAGCGGCCTGTGCGTCTGGCAAACGCCAGGTCGGCGCGAAACCGCACGGGCCACAACGTCCGGGTGTTCACCAACGTCAACTACAAACACCTCGGACCTGTTTCTCGATGAGTTGTTCGCGGTACTCGCCGCCCACCGCACGACTCATCCGGACCGGGGCCGCAGCCGCCCGAGCGCCGCACGCCCCCTTCGTCCTGGCGTCGCCGCGTGACGATGTCCGCCGCGGCGGCTAGATCGGCCGACGTCCTCGCCCCGCGCCGGCCCCGCAGCACCTGCCGGTCAAGGCCTCATCACCCAAGACGCGGCTGGTGGACTTGGCGGCGCAGTCCGCCAAGTGAACGTGATCTTGCGGATTGTGCTGGTCGTGATGACGATCACCTGCTTCACCTCGCCTTGCGTCGACACCACCGCTCGGCGGTGGAAGACCTGGACCGTCGTAGTGCTCCAACCCATGGTCCAGCCAGGGCGGAACACCAGGCCAGGCGACGCGGCCGACGCGACACCGGTCGTCGTGGCGGCAATGACCGCCATCAACGCAATGGGCACTCCCAGCAGAGCAGCCGTTCGCAACATACCGTTCCTTTCGACGGCCGGGCAGCGCCACGGCGCTTCGCGACGCACGCATATCGGTGTAGTGCGTACGAGTTGTCCGGCGCCGGAGCCTGGACGCCGGACATCAACCTCCGGACAATCGGCAACTGACTCGGGGAGGGGTTGGGCAAGCCATGCCACGTGCAGAGCGACCGTTGGATCGAGATGGCTCGGTTCTCACACAGTTCGCCGCTGACCTGCGGAAACTGCGAGAAGCAGCGGGTGGTCCGTCGTATCGGGACCTGGCCCGGCTGGCCCATTTCTCATCGACGACGTTGTCCGATGCCGCCGGCGGTCGCCGGTTGCCGAGCCTGGCGGTCACGCTGGCGTACGTCACAGCCTGCGACGGCGACCACGTCGAATGGCAACGCCGGTGGCACCTGGTCTCGGCCGAGTTGAACAACCTCGAACTCGAGCACGCCGACCAGGTCGCCACCGCAGCTCCCTACGTCGGCTTGGCGGCGTACGGCCCCTCGGATGCCGAGCGGTTCTTCGGGCGCGAGCGGCTGGTCGACGACCTCGTCGCCCGGCTCCGGCGGCAGCGTTTCCTGGCCGTGTTCGGACCGTCCGGAGCGGGCAAGTCGTCCGTATTGCGCGCGGGACTCGTCCCGGCCCTGCAGGCGATGGAGGCCTCTGGGCCGGTCGTGCTGTTCTCCCCGGGCACGCACCCGGTGCAGGAATTCGCGCTCCGGCTCGCTCCGCTCGTGGGCACCACCACGTCGGTGATCGAGGCGGAGCTGTCCGGTGGGCCTCGTGTCCTGCCGGGTCTCGGCAACCAACTGCTGCTCGACCGGCCATCCTCCGCGGAGAACGTCATCGTCGTCGACCAGTTCGAGGAGGTCTTCACGCTCTGCGCCGACCACGAGGAACGAGCCGCGTTCCTGGACCTGCTGCTCGCCGCATCGTCTCCCGGATCGCGGTGCCGGGTCGTGCTCGGGGTGCGTGCCGACTTCTACGCCCACGTCGCGCAGCACGAAGGCCTGGTCACGGCGCTGCGGGACGCGCAGGTCACGGTCGGGCCGATGACTGCCGAAGAACTTCGCCGGGTGATCACCCGGCCCGCGACCGATTCCGGTTGTGCGGTCGAGAGCGACCTGTTGAGCGTCCTGATCGCCCATACCCACGGTCAAGCCGGTGCCCTGCCGCTGCTGTCGCACGCGTTGCGCGAGACGTGGCGCCGCCGCAAGGGCAACACGCTGACCCTCGCGGGATTCCAGGCCACCGGCGGCCTGGACGGCGCGCTCGTGCGCACCGCGGAAACCGTGTTCAGTGGGCTGACGGTTCCCCAGCAGCACCTCGCCCAGCAGCTGTTCAAGCGCCTGGTCGTCTTGGGCGAGACCACCGAGGACACCAAGCGCCGGATTCCCCGCGCCGAGCTCGACGATGATGACGACACCGCCGCCGTTCTGCAGGTTCTCGGTGACGCGCGGCTGCTGACGCTGGACCGGGAGACGGTCGAGATCACCCATGAAGCGCTCATCGGCTCGTGGCCGCGGCTGCAACGGTGGCTCAACGCGGACCGCGAGGGACATCGGATCCACCGCGAACTCGCCGAGGGAGCCACCGACTGGGAAGCCCACGGCCGGGACCCTGCCTCCCTGCTCAGGGGCAATCGCCTGACCCTCGTCGCCGACCGGATGCAGCCGAGCGAGGAGCTGACGTCCCGGGAGCGCGCCTTTCTCACCGCCTCGCTCTCCGCTCGTGACCGAGAACAATCGGCGAGCCGGCGACGGATCCGGCGTCAGCGGGCGCTGATCGCCGCGCTGGCCGTCATCGCTCTGGCTGCCTCGGCCATGCTGGTCTTCGCCCTCAACGCCCAGCACGACGCCACCCGGCAGCGCAACACCGCATTGGCACTGCGCGCGGCTGCCGCCGCGACCGATCTCCTCACCCGCGACCCGAACCTGGCCGCCCAGATAGCTCTTGCCGCCTATCGCCTGCTGCCATCCCGAGAGACCGAGGAAGCGGTCATCAGCACTGCGGGAATGGCGCACGGCAGTCAGCTCACACAATCCAGGGCGAAAATCTCGGACGACTCCCGGATGATCATTTCCGCAGACGGCGCCTCACACACGACAACAATATACAGGTTAGGCGACAAGGGGATCGCAACAACGATCACCGTTCACAACTCTGGAGCACCCAAAGATGCGACTTTGAGCCCTGATGGACGGCTTTTCGCCGTGCCTGTCACGGGAAACATGATGGAACTGTGGAAACTCGGTACCCCAGGTGGCCATCCGGTATTGGCGTCCACCCTCAAGGGCGCGTCCGAAGTACGGTCTTGGACCCCGGATGGCCGATTCGCCCTCATCGGCAATACTCCTGAGTACCCGCCCGGCCCGACCGGCTCGCCAGTGGCCTACCCGAGCAGTCCCGTGATCTGGGACCTTGCGGATCCGACCGTTCCGGTTCCCGGCAGGACCATCGACGGCGACGGAACGTTCGTCGGCAATTCGCATACGCTGGCGATGACGCCGCCACTGGAGGCCGTCGACGGCGTACAGGCCATCGAACTCGAGACCTTCGATCGACCCCAGCCGACCCGGAGGCCATGGCTGGCCGGTGACCAGAACTGGTCTTTCATGGAAATGCGTTTCCTGCATGGCGGCACTACTGCACTCCTGTCGCAAACCACGGGAGTCGGAAAGTTTGCGGTCGTCAAGTGGGATGTCTCGAACAAGGAAAAGCCGGTTCGACTCGGAAAGTTCATCCTCCCCGACGGGGCCTTTATGAGGCCGGAAGCGGCAAGTGATCTCCCTCCGGACCGGATTGTCGTCACCGAAAACGGAACTCTCACCGTCTGGGACGTCGCAGACATCACTCACCCGAAATTGGTCTCGACCATAGTGACGGATGGCACTCAAGGAGAGGCTTTTCGACTCACTCCTGACGGAACCGCTCTATTGGGTGTCGTGATCTTGGGCGGCAACACGCACACTGTGGTGCGCTGGGAGTTCGATCTGAACAAATCAGCCGCGAACGTCTGCGCAAGCGGGGACAAGTTCCCGCTTGCGTTGTGGGACCAGTACTTTCCGGAGTTGCCCTATCAGCCACCCTGCTGATGCCGAGGCCCGGCATCCACTTCGGCGCAGACCTGTCCGCACGTCGTGTTCCGCTTCTTGAGCGCTCTGGGAACGCGCGCCTTCCAGGGGGCGACAGCAAGTACGTGCTGGCCAATTCCTCAGGCTCGTGCGGATGGCGGCCGCGGGAAGAAGAATGCCACTCGTTTCTGGTAGTTGCGGTAACCCGGGCGGTCCTCCATGCGCTTCTCGGTGCGCTTGGCTCCCGTGGCGAACATCAGCAGGTAGCTCATCAATGCCGGCGCCGGCAGGGTCCACAGGCCCGGTGACGATGCGGCTGCGGTCAGCCAGGCGCCGTCCCAGACCAGGGAGTCGCCGAAGTAGTTCGGGTGGCGGGACCAGCTCCACAGGCCGGTGTCGAGGACGTCCGGACGCTTGTCCTTGTCCTGCTTGGTGTACGTCGTTTTCTGGTGGTCGGCCAGTGCCTCCACCACAGTCCCGCCCACCATGACGGCCAGGCCCGCCGGGGCCAGCCAGCGGCGTGCGCCGCGCGGGAGGGCGCTGGCGGCGGCCAATTGCACCGGGGCCGACACCAGCAGCTGGCTCAACCCCTGGGTGAGGAACACCTTGCCGACGACCGCCGGTGTCGACGCGCCGTCCAGGAACTCCGTGTAGCGCGGATCCTCCTTCTCGCTGCCGCGCAGGCGGGTGAGCATCTGACGCTCCAGCCGTGCCGCCCAACCCACGGTGAGCGCGGCCAGTGCCCAGCGTCGCCGGGCGTCGCCGCGACCGACGAGCGCGCTCGTGACGGCTACCGCCGCCAAGCCGGGGCCCCAGACGGCGTCGGCGTAGTCGCGGCGGCCCTTCCGCAGCGCGACGACCGCCGTCGCGGTCTGTGCCGCTGCCACGACGGCGGCCGACAGGCCGGCCACCTTCCGCAGGTTCGCGGTGTCCAGCGTGCGCCGTGCCATCTAGTGCGCCAGCCCGTTGAGCACGTCGGTGAGCTGCTTCTCGGTGTCGTTGCCGAGCTTTTCGAAGACCACCTTGCCCAGCGGTGCCGCGACCTTGGCCAGGCCGTGGAACTGCAGCTCGTTGGTGTAGGTGATCTCGGAGCCGGTGCCGCTGGGCGTGACCTCGATGGTCTCGGTGGAGGTGGCGGTGTCGTTGCGCCCGACCAGCACGACGCGATCGCCGGCGAGCTGCTCGAGGGTGTACGTCAGCTCGGTGCTGACCCCGGCGATCTTGGAGGTGTTGTGCCACGACGAACCGACCTCGACCGGGCCGCTGTCGTTGCGGACGCAGCGTTCGGTGCCGGGATCCCACTGCTCGGCGTGGCCGAAGTCGGCCAGGTAGGGAACGACGACGCCGGGAGCGGGGTCGACGGTGAACGTGCGGGAAACCGTGGTCATGGATCCACCCTTTCGGTCAGCTCGAAGAACTTCGATGACACCTGCAGCGTCCGGTCAGTTCAGCACGACGATCGCGGCGTTGAGCGCCGTGGCGAACACGGTCCAAGTGAGATAAGGGACCTGCAGCGCGGCGGCCACCCGCGAGCGGCGCCAGAACAGGGCCAGCGCGCCGGCCACCGCGATGTCGAGGAGCACGATCTCGACCAGCGCGAGCGTGTAGGCGCCGGCGGCGAAGAACAGTGGCGTCCACGCCGCGTTGAGCACCAACCCGACCGCGTACCAGGTGAAGCCGGCGCGGGTGCCGCCGGCGCGCCAGTACAGCCAGCCGGACACGGCGATCAGGAGGTACAGCACCGTCCACACCGGACCGAACAGCCAGGACGGCGGCGCCCAGGGCGGCTGTTCGAGCCCGGCGTACACCTCGCGCGAGGACGACGCGGCGAGGCCGCCGACAACGGCGACGACGGCCACGGCGGCCAGGAAACCGGCCAGGACGACCGGTGCCGGGGCGGAACGGTGCACCGTGGTCATACCGGTTCTCGCACGTTCGAGGTGGCCGTGCCGAGCAGGTGCGCCAGCGCGTCGCCGAGCCGGGTGTGCCGGAAGACGTGCCCGGCCGCGAGCAGCCGTTCCGGTTGCACGCGCTGATCGGCGAACGCCAGTTCGCGGGCACCGTCCCGGCCGAGCAGCAGCCGCGGGCCGAAGTGCGGCACCTTCAGCAGGGCCGGACGCTTGAGGACGCGGGCCAGGACCCGGGTGTACTCGACGTTGCGCACCGGCTCGGGGCTCACGGCGTTGACCGGCCCGTCGAGGCCGCGGTCGGTCAGCGCGCGCAGGTAGACGTCGGTCAGGTCGTCGAGGCCGATCCACGGCGTCCATTGGCGGCCCGCGCCGAGCGGCCCGCCCAGCCCGGCGGCGAACAGCGGGTACTGCAGCCGCAGCAGGCCGCCGCGCGGGCTCATCGCGAGGCCCGTGCGGACCTGCACCACCCGGATCCCGGCCGCCTCGGCGGGTTCGGTGGCCGCCTCCCACTCGGCGACGATGTCGGCCAGGGCGCCCTCCCCCGGCTTGCTGTCCTCGGTGAGGACGTCGTCGCCGCGGTCGGGGCCGTAGTAGCCGACGGCCGAGGCCGACACGAACACGCCGGGGCCGTCCGGGGTGCGGGCCGCCAGTGCGGCCAGCGCCCGGGTCGGGCCGATCCGGCTGTCCCGGACGGCGGCCAGGTGCCGGTCGTCGAACCGCCCGGCGACGGGGGTGCCGGCCAGGTGGACGACCGCGTCGACGCCGGCCAGCAGCCCGGTGGCCGGCGCGGCCGGGTCCCACGTCCGTTCGTCGCGGTGGCGCGCGGGCCGCCGCACCAGCCGGATCACCCGGTGGCCGCCGGTGGTCAGCAGCGCCGTCAGCGCGGACCCGACCAGCCCGCTCGCGCCGGTGACGGCCACGGTCAGCGGTTCGTGCCAGTACCGGTGCTGGGCGGCGAGATCGGCGGCGAGCTGACGGTGGCGGTAGGCGAACATGGACCGGAGCAGCGCCGCGGGCACCGGGGTTTCGACGAGGTCGGTGACGACCGTCCGATCAGGACCGTCGGCGGCGAAGCGGTGGGTGTGCCGCCAGGACACCAGGTTCGACAGCACGGGCGTGTCGAGCCGGTCGACGAACTGGTGCGGCGGCCGGTAGCCGTCAGGGTCGTGGGCCGCGACCCAGCGCAGGCCCGCGGGCAGGTTCAGCCGCGCCCGGCCGTCGCGCAGGGAAGCGGCTTCGGCACCGACCTTCACCGGCTGCCACGGCGGTGTCAGCCGCACGATCGCCCCGGGCAGGCCGTGCCAGGCGAACACCTCGTCGAGCGGGGCGGCCACCACCGTGGAGAACTCGAGAGCCACGCGATCACCTCCGCGACGCAACTGCAGTTCGGGTACCCGCGGAGCCTAAATCGCGTACGGAACCGTTGCACTCCGAGCGCGATGCAGATGCGATGCAAACAAGGTTCAGACTTCGGACAGGCGTGGTCGCCGCGCCACCACCGGCGGCCGTGACCACGGGGTGCGGCCCCAGGGCTTGGCGACCGACAGCCACGTCATGGCCAGGAAGGCGACGATGTTGAGCGCCGCGCCGTAGGCGAGCTGACCCGCCACCGGGCTCTCGACGCCCGCGGCGGCCGCGGTGATGCTCTGCTCGACCCACACCCCGAGGCCGAACGTGCTGTAGACGATCACGGCGACGGTCAGCACCAGCTTCACCAGCACCCACCAGAACCGGGTCAGTCCCCACTTCGTCACCGCCCCCAGCACGATCCCGCCGACCAGGGTGAGAAACGCCGCCGGGATGACCACGAAGTCGTCGATGCGCTCGATCAGCCGGTAGGCGACCTCGCGGACGCCGGGCTCGCCGGTGTACCCGGCGGTCATCGCGAGCACGACGTTCGCCGCGCCCGCCCCCAGCCAGCCGACGGACACCGCGACGTGCACGAACACCATCACCTGCCGCAGCCGCTTCCCGGCCGTCCAACGCCCCATTTCCCCATCGTGACCGACGGCGGCCGCGCCCGCAGCGCGATCCGGCGAGGACGCGCCGTGCGCGATCCAACTTCGATGCACGGGCCCGGTCTTCGTTGCGGCGGCGACGCGGCGGGGTGACGATCGCCGGGCGGGCCACCGCCGAGGAGGATCGCCGATGAGTTCACTGACCACGCCGACCAAGGGGCCGCGCGCGATCGAGCGAGCGGCAGTCTCCGCCGCGGACGACGCCGATCAGCGGTATCGCCTGGCCAAGGGCCTGCGGCACCAGATGAACAAGGTGTTCCCGACGCACTGGTCGTTCCTGCTGGGCGAGATCGCGCTCTACAGCTTCATCATCCTGCTGCTCACCGGGGTCTACCTGACGCTGTTCTTCGACCCCTCCATGCAGGAGGTCATCTACCACGGCAGCTTCAAGAACATGCAGGGCCTGGAGATGTCCCAGGCGTTCCGCACGACGCTGGACATCTCCTTCGACGTGCGTGGTGGCCTGTTCATGCGGCAGCTGCACCACTGGGCCGCGCTGATCTTCGTCGCGTCGATGGCCGTGCACATGCTGCGGGTGTTCTTCACCGGTGCGTTCCGCAAGCCGCGTGAGGCCAACTGGGTGATCGGCGGTCTGCTGCTGGTCCTGGGCTGTTTCGAGGGTTTCTTCGGGTATTCGCTGCCGGACGACCTGCTCTCGGGTACCGGGATCCGGGCGACGCTGTCGGGGATCGTGCTGTCGGTGCCGGTGATCGGGACGTGGATCCACTGGGCGTTGTTCGGTGGGGAGTTCCCCGGCGACCAGATCATCCCGCGGTTGTACACGCTGCACATCCTGCTGCTGCCGGGCATCATGCTGGCGCTGGTCGGGGCGCACCTGGCGCTGGTGTGGTACCAGAAGCACACGCAGTTCCCGGGGGTGCGCCGCAAGGAGACCAACGTCGTCGGCGTCCGGATCATGCCGTACTTCGCCCTCAAGGGCGGCGCGTTCTTCGTCATCGTGCTGGGTTTGCTGGCCCTGATGTCCGGGCTGCTCCAGATCAATCCCGTGTGGAACTTCGGGCCCTACAACCCTTCCCAGGTCTCCGCCGGGTCCCAGCCGGACTGGTACATGGGCTGGGCCGACGGCCTCCTGCGGATCTGGCCGGCCTGGGAGCTCTACCTCGGCAACCACACCGTGCCGCCGGTCTTCTTCGCCGGCGCCCTCGGCATCGGCGTGCTCGTGACGCTCCTGCTGAGCTATCCCTTCATCGAACGGAAGCTCACCGGCGACCACGCGCACCACAACCTGCTGCAGCGACCGCGGGACGTCCCGGTCCGCACGTCCATCGGCGCGATGGCCATCACGTTCTTCCTCGTGCTCACGCTCTCCAGCTTCAACGACATCCTCGCCTTCGAATTCGACATCTCGCTCAACGCCCTGACGTGGGCCGGCCGGATCGGGCTGCTCGTGGGACCCCCCTTGGCCTACTTCGCGGCCTACCGGTTGTGCGTCGGCCTGCAGCGGGCCGACCGCGAGGTGCTGGAGCACGGCGTCGAGACGGGCATCATCAAGCGGCTGCCGCACGGTGAGTTCATCGAGATCCACCAGCCCCTGTCCGCGGTCCCGCTCGAATACCAGGGCGCGCCCGTGCCGAAGAAGATGAACAAGCTGGGCACCGCCGGCCACGCCGTCCCGGGTTCCCTGCTGCGCCCGGACCCCGACGACGAAACCCGTGCCCTGCACCGAGAACGCCGGTGACCGCGAGGCCGTTCAGCTGCTGTAAACGCCCAGCGCCGCCGTGAACGACGGCGGGAGCGGCTCGCCCACCGTCGGCAGCCCGCGCCACCCCGGGCCCGCCGGGCGGACCGGCACCCCTTCGGCGCTCAACACGCGCAAGAACCGCACGTCGGCCGACTGCGCGGTCATCGACCACACCACGACGTCGCGCGGCGCGAACCGGGCGGACATCGCCCGCAGGACGTCGACCGAAACCGGCCCGCTCAGGAACGCGGCCGCGGCGCCGTCGTCGCTCAACGCCGCGCTGAGCATCTTGACCGGCAGTTCGTGCCGCTCGGTCGGGCCGCAGACGAACAGCACCGGCGCCGAGCCCGCGGGAGTGGCCGCCGGGGCCGCGTACCGGTCGATCGCCGCGGAGGCCGTGGTGGCCAGCGCCCACTCGGCGACCATCGCGTTCCGGTCGTCGTGCTCGGCCCAGCGTTCACCGATGGCGCGCAGCACCGGTGCCACGACCTCGGTCCACGTCTTGGCCACGCCCAGGCTGGTGAAGGCGTCGTCGACCAGCGCGCCGATCGTGGGCAGGTCGAAGGACTCCGCGGCTTCGGTGAGCCGCTCCCGGCGTCGCCGGACGGTCGTCCCGGCGGCCGACCGCGCCAGCACGAGCCGGGCCGCGTCCCGCGCGCTGGTCCCCTGCGCCTGCAGCGCCCGCATCCGGCGCAGCCGCTCGACGTCCTCCGGGGTGTAGCGCCGGCGGTTGTTGTCCTCCCGCTGGGCCGCGCCGATCCCGTACCGCTTCTCCCACGTCCGCAGGGTCACCTGGGACACCCCGAGCGCCCGTGCCACTTCGCTCGAGCCGAGCGAACGTGCTTCGGACGTATCGGTCACGCCGTCTCCCGGTGTTCGCCTGCTGGTCGCGCCACAGCATACTGCCCGCGAGCGAGACTGCCGCCGTCTCGCCGAATCGCATCTTCGATGCAACTGCGATGCAGATTCGGCGCACGGCCGACCTGTCCTCACTCGGGCCCACCTGCAGGAATGCGGCAACCAGGCCATGTCGTCAGGGTCTCCGCCGTGGACGGACGCCGACGGCCGCCGGATCTTCCGCCTAGATTTGCATCGTCCTTGGATCGACGGCCGGAAGGTGCCCCATGGCCGAGAGCAAGCCTCGAGCCGCCTCGCGCGGGCCACGCCCGGCGAGCAGCCGGTGCGCCGCCGCCCGGGTTCGATGAGCCGTCGCGAGCACGTCGGCCATGGCGTCCGCGACGGCCTGCGGGGTCAGGCCGTGCGGGTCGAGCACCCGGCCGGCCGGGATCCGCTCCAGGTCGTGGGCGACGGCGAACTGGTCGCTGGAAAACGGCAACGCGAGCGCCGGCACGCCCGCGGCGAGGCACTCGGTGAACGTGTTGTTGCCGCCGTGGTGCACCACGGCGGCGACCCGGGTCAGCAGCGCCCGCTGTGGCACCTGGTCTTCGACCTCGACGCGGTCGTTCCCGGCGAAAGCCGCCCGCACCGGCGCGGCGCGGTCTCCGGCCGCCACCAGGACCGCGACGTCGGGAATCCGGAGCAGGCCGGTCACGACGGTGCTGAGCACGTCGTCGCGGGCCGAGAGGAACGTGCCGAAGGAAACCAGCACGAGCCGGCGCCGGCCGTCGCCGGTCAACCGGCCGATCCGCCGCTCCCAGTCGCCGGTCAAGGGCGTCTTCCCGACGTCGCTGCAGTGCCCGGCGAACCGCAGCGCCGGGCCGCGCGGGAGGTCCGGCAGCCACGGCAGCTCGGGGTAGTTGAACAGCACGGCCTCCGCGGACGTCAGGCCGAACGCGCTGGGCGGCGCCGGCCGGTCCGGCGCGTGCTCGGCCAGGAACGCCGCGAACAGCTCGGTGAACTGCCGGTCGTTGGCCGCCGCTTCGGCGTGGAGGCGAGCCAGGTCCCCGGCGCCGGGACGGATCGCGTCCGGCCAGTACGGCGGCAGCCCGAAGAACCGCCCAGGACCCTCCAGGACGTAACTGGGGTGACCGGGACAGTAGGCCGCCCAGCGCCGGCCGAGGGCGTGGAGCGCCAGCGTGACGGCGTAGGCCAGCTGGTCGACGAGGTACCAGTCCGGCCGGAACCGGTCGTCGAACTCCCGTACCGAAGCCAGCACCGCGGCGGGATCGGGCAGCATGTCGGCCCGCCGGTGCCGAGCCTGGGCCAGCAGCGCCGGGATCGCGCCCGCCCGCGTCGCCTCGAGGAACTCGGCCAGCCGGGCCGCGCCGGCGGCTTCCTGCCGGGTGCGTTCCGCGATGCCGGTGTTGGCGTTGTCCCCGAACGCGAGAACGCCGAAGGGCAGCCCGTGTTCCTCGGCCAGGCCCGCGAACGCCGGCGCACACGCGAAAGTCACGTCGGCACCCTCGGCCGCGAGCGCGGCACCGACCGTCGCGAGCGGACGCGCGTGCGACGCGAACGGCGGGCTCACCACCGCGATCCGCGGTCTCGTGGACGCGGTCATCCGCACCTCCTTCTCCGTCCCCACCGACCCTACGGCCTGAGCACGGGAGCCCAGCTGTGACGATTTCGGCGACCACGACCACCACGCACCCCGCCGACGCGGTGGCCCGGCTGCGCGCGCTCGGCCCCGGGGCGTCCCCGGACCGGCTCGACGACGTCCGCCGCGCCTTCCACCCGTCGTTCGCCGGTCCGGCGCTGATCGAGTACGCCGGTGTCCGTCCGGCGCTGCCCGACCCGGACTCCGCGTTGGCCGCCCTGCGCGCACTCGCTCGCGCACAAGTCACCCCCGCGCCCGCCGAAGTCCTCGCGGCCATCCCGGAAACCGGCGACGAGCTGATCGACTCCCTCGCGACGGCCGTCGCCGCGGACGTCTTCGGTGACGCCGTCGCCGCCCACGGCTCGGAGGCCGCCGCGGCGGCGATCGCCGCGGCGTCACCACGCCGCCGGGTCCTGCTGCTGGACCTCGCCGAACGCCACGCACTCCGCTGTTTCGCGGTGGCCGACGTGATCGCCGACCTCGACCGTGACCGCGGCCACCGGCACGCGGCGCTGCGCTACCTGTCCCAGTGCGCCGGAGACCCGGCGGCCGCCGAAGCCATCGCGTCGGCCCGCGAGAGCACGGACGACCCCTACGAGCGTGTCCTCGCCTCGATCTGCCTGGCCCGCCTGGCCGACGTCCCCGACGGCGCTCCCTTGTGGACGGCCCCGCCGCCGGCCCGGCCGGGGCTGACCGTGGCCCAGTCGATGCTGCTGGGCTCGTTCGACCACCCGGGCGCCGGCGCCAGCGGCGGGCTGACGGTCCTGCTGCGCCACCTCGGGCACGCCCTCCCCCGCCGTCCCGGGATCGCCCGGGTGGTGACCCTGACCCTGCTGGGCCGGGACCGGCTGACCGAGCGGCCCGCGCTGGCCGAGGCCGACGGGACCGGGCACGTGGTGCTGCGGCTCCCGGTGGACGCGCCGGGAGCGCCGGCCCAGATCGACCTGTCCCGGCACCGCGCGGCGATCACGTTCCTGGCCCGGCAGCTGCTGTGGCTGTCGGGCTGCACCCCGGACGTCGTCCACGTGCGGTACTCCGACGACGGCTCCGCCGCGATCGCCCAGGCCGCCCGCGCCCTCGGTGCCCGCACCGTGTTCACCCTCACCGCCGATCCGCACCGCTCGCTCGCCGAGCGGTACGCCGCCGGTCCCGCCGATCCGGTCGCCGCCCGGTTCGACCTGCACCGGATGTACACCGCCGACCGGCTGGTCGCGACCGCGGACACCCTGCTGGGGTTGCCCGGACGGCCCGGCGGCGAACTCCCCGGGTACTTCCCGCGGCTGCGAGGGCGCGAACCGGAGTCCGTCGCCGAAGGGATCGCCCTGCTGCCGCGCGTGCCCACGGCCGAAGCCCGCCAGCAGCGGCTCGCCGAGTCCCTGTTCGCGCCGTCCCCCGGCCTGCCTCGGCTGGACGACGCCGCCCGCGGCCTGCCGGTCATCCTGTCCGTGGGGCGGCTGCACCCGGTCAAGCAGCAGGACCTGCTGGTCGAGGCCTGGCTGACGCGCGGCCTGCACCGGCACGCCGCACTTGTGCTCGTCGGCGGTGACCCGGCCGCTCCGACCGCGGAGGAAACCAGCGTCCTCGACCGGGTCCTGGCCCTGTCCGAACAGCACCCCGAAGCGGCCGGCCGGCTCGCGGTGCTGCCCGCGCTCGGCAACGACGACGTCCGCCTGCTCGAACACGGCCTCACCCGGTGGCTCCCGGCGCCGACACCCCACCTCTACGTGTGCCCGAGCCGCAAGGAGGAGTTCGGCATCGCCGTGCTCGAAGCGATGGACGCGGGCCTGCTGGTGCTCGGCCCGCGCCGCGGCGGGCTCGGCCACTACGTCGAGCACGGCCGCAACGGGATGCTGGCCGACACCGCGACGCTGAGCCGGTTCGCCGACGGGCTGACCGCGTTCGTGCGCGCCGCGGCCGGTGATCCCGTCCGGGCGCGGGCCGCGGCGGCCGCCGGCCGCGCGACCGTGGCCCGGCGGTTCGGCATCGACCGGGTCGCCGGTCGCTTCGCCGACGTCTACCAGCACAGCGTCGCCACGCCCCGGACGGTGCAGCCGTGAGGCCCGGCAGGCGCGATCACCCGGTTCGGCCTAGCGTGCCCAAGATGTCGTCCGCCACCAGCACGCTCAGCTGCACCGTCCTCGGCGGGACCGGCTTCGTCGGAACGGCGCTGGTGACCGACCTCGCCGCGGCGGGGCACCGCGTCCGCGTCCTCAGCCGCGGCCGGGAGCACCCCTTCCCCGCGGGGGTCTCGGTGGTGCGCGGAGACGCGACGGACGGCGACGCGCTCGAAGCCGCCGTGCGCGGCGCGGACGTGGTCTTCCACCTGGTCCATTCCCTGCGCGAACCGGACTTCGCCGAGCGGGACCGCGCCATCGCCGAACGCCTCGTCGCGCTGAGCGCGGCCGCCGGGGTCCGGCAGCTCGTCTACCTCGGCGGCCCGCGCCCGGGCGCGGCGACGTCGCCGCACCTGGCGTCCCGCTCCGAGGTCGCCGACATCCTGCTCGCCGGGCCGGTCCCGGCCGTGGCGCTGCAGGCGTCGATGATCCTCGGCCGCGGGTCGGCCGGGCTCGAACTGCTCTCCCGGACGGCGCGGCTGCCGATCCGGCCCCGGCCGGGCTGGACCGCCCGGCACAGCCGGCCGGTCGCACTCGCGGACGTCCGGCACTACCTGCGCGCCGCCGCCACGGCCGCGCCGGTGCGCGGCCGGCTGGACGTGAGCGGTCCCGAAATGATCAGCTACGACGACCTCGTGCGCCGCTGCGCCCGTGTCCTGCGCCGGCCCGCTGGTCTCGCCCTGCCGGCGCCGCTGTGGTCGCACGCGGCCGCCGCGCTGGTCGCGGGCCTGGCGTCACCCGTGCCCGCGTCGGTGGCGGCACCCTTGTTCGCGTCCCTCGACCACGACCTGCTCCCGGCCGACGTCCCGGTGGAGACCGTGCTGCCCGCGCCGCCCGGTGGCCCGACGAGCCTCGACAACGCGCTGCGCGCCGCGCTCGGTGCCCCGGCCGCGACGGCGCCGGCGGGGCGCTCGTACCTCGGCGAGCACACCGTGCGGACCGACGCCGGGCCCGACCGGGTGTGGCGGACCGTCACCCGCCTCGGCGGCGAGCACGGCCGGTTCGCCCCGGCACCGGCCTGGGCGCTGCGCGGCCTGCTGGACCACGCTCTGGGCGGCGTCGGGCTCTACCGCGGCCGGCCCGACTCCCCGGTGCCCGGCGACGTCATCGACTCCTGGACCGTCCGGCACCGCGACGACGCCGCCCGGGAACTGGTCTTGGGGGCCGACATGCGCCTGCCGGGCGACGCGGAGCTGACCTTGCGCGTCCAGCCCGCGGCGACCGGGACGGACCTGCGGCAACAGGTCCGGTTCACCCCGTCCGGACCACTCGGGGACGCGTACTGGTACGTGCAGAAACCGCTGCACGACCTGGTCTTCGCGGTGCTGGCCCGGTCGATCGTCCGCGAGGCGAGCCGCTCGGCGGAGTGAGCCTTCGAGACGCGCGCGAGCCCGGTCCTCCCTACACTGCAAGGGAAGCCGGGGAACGGGGGGATCGCGCGTGCGGGTGGCCGAGCTGGTGCAGTCGCCGCTGGTGCCGCCGGGCCGGCCTGTCCGGCGCTTGGGCCAGCTGCTCTACGGGCTCGTGCTCTACGGGTTCAGCGACGCGCTGGTGGTGGCCGCCGGGCTTGGGGTGGAACCGTGGGACGCGCTCGCGCAGGGGCTGACCCGCACGGCCGGGCTCAGCATCGGCGTCTGGACCAACCTGATCGGCGCCGCCGTGCTGCTGCTGTGGATCCCGCTGCGGCAGAAGCCGGGGCTGGGCACCCTGTGCAACGTCCTGCTCGTCGGCACCTCGATGGACCTCACCCTGGCGCTGCTGCCGCCGTTCGGGCAGCTGTGGCTGCGCTGGGCCGTGCTGGTCGCGGGCATCGTGCTCAACGGGTTCGCGACCGGCTGCTACATCGGCGCGCAGGCCGGGCCGGGGCCGCGGGACGGGCTGATGACCGGGCTCGCCCAGCGCGGGTACCCGATCTGGGCGGTGCGCTGGGGCATCGAGATCGCCGTGCTGGTCATCGGGTTCCTGCTCGGCGCCACCGTGGGCATCGGGACCGTGCTGTACGCCTGCGCGATCGGGCCGCTCGCTCAGCTGTTCATGCCGATGCTGGACATGGGACGGGGTAAGGGAAAGCCCTGATCCCGGCGCATGGCCGCCAGCCGGGCCGCGACACCGAACTCGTGGAAGATCGCCGTGGAGACCGGGTCCGTCCCGGCGTACCACTCCGGATGCCATTGCACGGCCAGGCAGAACCCGTCACCCGCCGAACCCGCCTCGACCACGCCGTCCGCGGCCACCGCCTCCACCCGCAGGTCCGGGGCGACCCGGTCGATCGCCTGGTGGTGCAGCGAATTGACCGGCACGTGCGGGTAGCCCAGCAGCTGCCGCAGCAGCCCGCCTTCGCTGAGGTGGACCTCGTGCACGGGCCGGTACTGCCGGTCCCGGGGCTGCGAGAGGTCCTCGCGGTGCGCGTCGTCGGGCAGGTCGCGCAGCGTGCCGCCCAAGGCGACGTTCAGCTCCTGCAGGCCGCGGCAGATCCCCAGCACCGGCACACCGGCCCGCAACGCGGCCGGCAGCACCCGCAACGCGAGTTCGTCACGGGCCGGGTCGGCGGGTCCGCCACGGGACGGGCCGCCGTAGCGGGCCGGCTCGACGTCGGTCTGGTGGCCGCCGAAGACGACGCCGTCGAACCGGCCGAGCAGCTCCGCCAGATCCGGCGCGGGCCCGCCGACGACGGCCACCGCACAGCCGGAAACCCGTTCCAGCGCCCGGACGTAGACCTCTCGCACGGCGACGTGCGGGACGCCGTCGACGAATTCCTCCGACGCGGCGAGCGCCACCAGTGGCCGCGCGCTCACCGGGCCCGCTCCAGCGCCTGGGCGAGGTCTTCGAGCAGGTCGTCGGGGTGCTCCAGGCCCAGCGACAGCCGGATCGATCCCGGCGTCACCCCCGCGGCGAGCTGGTCGGCTTCGGGGAGCTGGGCGTGGGTCGTGGACGCCGGGTGCGTGGCCATCGAGCGGACGTCGCCGATGTTGGTCACGTGCGCGAACAGGCCGAGGGCCTCGATGAACCGGCTGCCGGCTTCCTGGCCGCCGGTCAGCTCGAACTGGACCAGCGGGCCGCCGTTGCCACGCAGGTAGCGCCGCAGCAGGTCCTGCTGCTCACCGCCGGCCAGGCTCGGGTGGCGGACCGACGACACCGACGGGTGCGCGTCGAGGAAGCGCGCCACCGCGGCCGCGTTCTCCCCGTGCGCGCGCATCCGCAGCGGCAGGGTTTCGATGCCCTGGATGAGCAGGAAGGCGTTGAACGGGCTCAGGCACGGCCCGAGGTCGCGCACCACCGTCTCCCGCGCCTTGAGCAGGTAGGGGCTGCGGCCGAGCGCGCTGTCGAGCCCGGCGCCGGCCTCGGTCCACACCTCGCCGCCGTGCGCGGGGTCGGGCTCGGTCAGCAGCGGGTGCCGCTCGGCGTGGCGCGTCCAGTCGAAGGTGCCGCCGTCGACGATGAGCCCGCCCAGGGCGCTGCCGTGCCCGCCGATGTACTTCGTCGCCGAATACACCAGGATGTTCGCGCCGAAGTCCAGCGGGTTGCAGACCATCGGGAGCAGCGTGTTGTCCAGCACCAGCGGCACCCCGGCCTGCTCCGCGAGCCCGGCGACGTCTTCGATCGGGAAGATGCGCAGCTTGGGGTTGGGCAGGGTCTCCCCGAAGTAGGCGCGGGTGCGCTCGTCCGTGGCGGCGGCGAAGTTCTTCGGGTCCTCCGGGCTGACGAACCGGGTTTCGACGCCGAACCGGGCGAAGGTGTTGGCCAGCAGGTTCCACGTGCCGCCGTAGAGCTCGTCGGAGCTGACGATGTTGTCCCCGGCCTGGCACAGGTTGAGCAGCGCGACGGTGGTCGCGGCCTGGCCGGTGGACACGGCCAGCGCCGCCGGGGCACCGTCGACGGCCGCGATCCGTGCTTCGAGGACGTCGCAGGTCGGGTTGTTGAGCCGGGTGTAGGCGTGCCCGTCCTCGCTGAGGTCGAAGATGCCCGCGGCGGCCCCGGTGCCGGGCAGCTCGTAGGCCGCGGTCTGGAAGATGGGCGTGACGACCGGCGCGGTCGGGCCGGCGCGCAGCTCGGCCCCCGCGTGCATCACGGCGGACTCCGGCCGCAGGAAGGTCTTCGGTGTGCTGGCGGGCCGTTCAGTGACCGGCATGGGAAAGCTCCCTCGGTTCGGACATGGACGTGACGATCGCGCTGACGGCGCTGGGCTGGCCGTCCGGCCCGCGGGTGAACAGCCCGCCCAGCACGGCGTCGACGGCGGCGTAGTCCGGGTCGGCCAGCCGCACCCGCCTCGCCTTGGCGAGGTTCCAGAACGGCGTGCGCGGGTCGAGGTGGTGTTCCAGGTGGTAGTTGTCGTTGTGGATGCCGGTGAGGAACTTCTCCCAGCCGCGGCTCTTGCGGTTGCGCGTCATGTGCAGGTCCACCCGGGCGTCCCGGACGAGCGGGGTGTGCTCGGAGAGTTCGATGTACCAGCCCAGGATCTGGAAACTGGTCAGGTACGGCACGAACCAGAACAGCACCAGTTCGAGCGTCTGCCCCTGCGACCAGCACACGCCGGCGACGGCGGCCCAGAACAGCCAGAACCCGGCGCGGTCGAACGCCCGCCGCGGTCCGCGGACCGCGGGCCCCTCCTCGGCACGACCTTCGCGCAGCACGCGGTACCGGTTGCGCACCAGGTACTTCAGGTAGGCCCAGGTCTGCGTGCCGAACAGCGGCATCAGCACCACCCGGCGCACGTAGGCCCGCGGCGAGGCGGCCCGGTAAGCGCCCTGCTCGATGAAGAACCGCAGGTCCGGGTCGCGGTCCGGGTCGCCGAGCCGCGGGTGGTGGGTGAACACGTGCGAAACCTTGTAGGCGTAGTGCTGCTGGAAGATCGGGTACGCGGTGAGCACCGTGCCGAGCAGCATCCGCACCCGGTGGTCGGCGGCCCCGACGCCGTGGGCGCAGTCGTGCAGGATCGTGGAAAGCCCCCGCTGCCGGGCGCCGATGATCAGCACCGCGAGCGGGTAGCACCACCACGAGACCGCGACGCACAGCCAAATGCAGGCCGCGATCCAGGCGACGTCCTCGAGCCACGCCAGCCCGGCGTGCCAGTTGTCGCTGCGGTTGAGGGGTTTCATCAGGGCCCGCACGTCGGCGGGGAAGCGGTGCGTCCGGTAGCGCTTCCCGTCGTAGGCCCACTCGGTGTCGGACACGCGTACTCCCTGGAGTCAGACGAGGGCGGTCAGCGGCACGCCGATGAACGTCGGGTCGAAGCGGCTGACGCCGTCGAGCAGCTCGTCGATCTTCTGCATCACGGCCGGGTCGAGCACGACGTCCACGGCCTTGAGGTTGTCCGTGAGCTGCTCGGGCCGCGACGCGCCGGTGATCGCGGTGGCGACGTTCGGGTTCTGCAGCACCCAGGCGAGGGCCAGCTGGGCCATCGTCAGGCCGAGCTGCTCGGCGACCGGGCGCAGTTCCTGCACCCGGCGCAGCACGTCGTCCTGCAGCCAGCGGACCATGTAACCACTGCCTTCGCCGTCGGTGGCGCGGGAGCCGGCCGGCGGCTGCTCGCCCGGCAGGTACTTCCCGGTCAGCACGCCCTGGGCCATCGGCGACCAGACGAGCTGGCCCATGCCCTCGCGCTCGCACGCCGGGATGACCTGGGCCTCGATGACCCGCCACAGCATCGAGTACTGCGTCTGGCTGGAGATCAGCGGAACCCGCAGCTCCCGTGCCAGCGCGGCGGCGCGGGTGATCTGCTCGGCGGTCCACTCCGAGACGCCGACGTAGAGGATCTTCCCCTGCCGCACGAGATCGGCGAAGGCCAGCATGGTCTCCTCGAGCTCGACCGTCGGGTCGAACTGGTGGGCCTGGTACAGGTCGAGGTAGTCGGTCCCGAGCCGGCGCAGGGAGCCGTGGGCCGACTCCATGACGTGCTTGCGGCCCAGGCCCTGGTCGTTGGGGCCGCCGGGGCCGGTCGGCCAGTAGACCTTGGTGCAGATCTCCAGGCTTTCCCGCCGGTGGCCCGACAGCGCGCGCCCCAGCACCTCTTCGGCGCGGGTGTTCGCGTACATGTCGGCGGTGTCGAATGTGGTGATACCGGCGTCCAGCGCCGCTTCCACGCATTTCCTGGCTTGTTCCTCGGCCACTTGCGAACCGTGGGTGATCCAGTTGCCGTAGGAAATCCTGCTCACTGAGAGGCCGCTCCGGCCCAGTCGACGATGCTCCATGACCGAAGACACTCCAAGGAATTTTCTTCGTAGTCAACGTTTAGAACCGCGAAAAAGGGTCCCCCTGATGGGGTCATAGAAAATCTTTATGAGGCGATCAGCGGGGCCATGATCACATTTGCCCCGCGCATTTCCCGGTGAGAGCGTGAGGCATCTGCCCAGTAAATCACCGGAATCGCCACGGCCCCCACCACGGCTGGAATCCGGTTCGAGATCGGGAGAACAATGGTCGACAAGATCGTCAGTGAAGCACGCGCGGCGACCGTCGCGGCACCGCCGCTGGGCGACGAAGCCTACGGGCGTTTCTGCACCGGGCTGGCCCGGCGGCTGACCGCGGCCTGGCCCCGGATCCGCGCGGCGAACCACACCGATACGAGCCAGGCACAGGAGAAGGGGCTCCCCGCCCCGCTCGTCGACCGGCTCCGGCTGACCGAGGCGCACCTCACCGACCTGGTCGCCCTGACCTCGACGGTCGCCGGGGAGATGCGCGAGCTGACCGAACGCCCGCCGGGCACCCCGATCGGCGACTGGGGCGTGCGGCACCGCGTGCCGCGACCACTGGGCGTGGTGCTGATGATCTTCGAGGCCCGCCCGACCGTCACCGTCGAGGGCGCCCTGCTCAACGTCGCGGCCGGCAACGCCGTGATCCTGCGTGGTGGCAAGGAGATCGCGCGGACCAACGCCGCGCTCGCCGCCGCCGTCGCCGCCGCGCTGGCGGACGCCGGGCTGCCCGCGGGCCTGGTCACCGTGCTGGACGACCCCAGCCGCGCGCTGCTGCGGGACCTGCTGCACCGGCCCGACGCGATCGACGTCCTCATCCCGCGCGGCAGCCCGTCCCTCATCGACTTCTGCCACCGCGCGAGCACCATCCCGGTGCTGGCCAGCGGCGGCGGCGTCAACCACCTCTACGTGCACTCGAGCGCCGATCTGGCCCAGGCGGTCGCGATCGCGCTGGACAGCAAGCTGCCCGCGCCGGCCGGCTGCACCTCGCTGGAGATCGCGCTGGTCGACCGGCCGGTGGCCGACGAGTTCGTGGCGGCGCTGCTCGAGGGCGCCCGCCGCGACGGGCGGCCGCTGACCGTGCGGGTCGGCGAAGGCATCCACCGCCCCGAAACCACCGGGCACTGGCAGGTCGACACGCTGGCCGAGCACGACCTGGGCCGCGAGTTCCTCGACAGCACGATCGGCGTGTTGGCCGTCGACACCCCGGCCGAGGCGGTCGAGTTCATCCAGCGGCACGGCTCCGGGCACAGCGAGGCGATCGCCGCCACCGACCCGGCGGTCACCGGCGAGTTCACCGGCCGGGTCGACGCGGCCACCATCGTCGTCAACGGATCCCTGCGGCTCAACGACGGCCCCACGCTGGAGCTGGGCTCGGAGATCGCGATCAGCACCAGCAGGCTGCACGCCCGCGGGCCGATCACCCTGGCCGCGCTGGTGAACTACGGCTGGGTGATCGAGGCCAACGGCCGCCTGCGCGAGGCGAGCTGATGCCCGCCACGGCGACGGCGGCACCCCCGCTGCTGCTCCCGCTGAGCCGGCGGCCGGACGCGCCGCAGGCGGTGCTCGTGCACCCCGGCGGTGGCGGCCTGAGCCCGTACACGCCGCTGGCCCTGCGGCTGGCCCGCCGCGGCGGGGTGAGCGGGATCCGCGCCGGCGGCCTGTTCGCCGGCGAGCGGCCGGACGACGACATCGAGACGATGACCGAGCGGTACCTGCCGCTGCTGGACACCCTCCCCCGCCGCCCGGACCTGCTGGTGGGCTGGTCCATGGGCGGGGTGCTCGCCTGGGAGCTGGGCGCCCGCCTCTCCGCGACCGGGCCGGCCCCGGCGGTGGTGATGATCGACAGCTTCACCCGCCGCGACGAGTTCGGCGCGGCGCACCGGGACGTGGTCGTCGAGCGGATCATGCGCTCGGTGCACGCCAAGGTCGCGCCGCCGGACCAGCCCTGGGCCGAGGCCACCGCGCACGCGCACGTCACGGCGTCGGGCCGGCACCGGGTGACCAGCGCCCACCCCGGCCGCGCGCTGCTGATGGCCTGCGCGAGCCCGCAGCGCCGCACCCAGGTCGAGAGCTGGGCCCGGTTGTCCGGGCGGCTGCGGGTGCGCGAACTGGACTGCGGCCACTTCGACGTGTTCGACGGGAAAGCGCTTCCCGCCGTGCTGGCCCACCTCGACGACTTCCTCACCGGAGAACGCAACCGATCCCCGAAACCCCTTGGAGGGCAACGATGACGACCGGACCAGACCACACGACGGTCTCCGACTCGGTGAAGCGCGTGGTGATCGCCGAATCCCGGCTTTCGCTGGCACCGGAGGAGATCCCGGACAACGAGCCGCTCAGCGGCGACCTGCTGCGCCTCAACTCGCTCGGGTTCGTCGGGATGCTCGTGCACCTGGAGGACGCGCTCGAGGTGGAGCTGCCCGACGACCTGTTCGTCGGCCGCACGTTCAAGACGGTCAACGACCTCGTCGAGGTCGTCGCCGAAGGCGCTCGCGAGACGGAGGAACTGCGATGAGCCACACGTCCCTGCCCGCCACCTGGCGCAGCGTGCTGCCGCACCTGGACGAGCCGCTGCCGCCCGATGAGAGCCCGGAGTCGCCCGCGGGCGGCTCGGACGGCGGCGTCTCGGTGAACCTGCCGTTCGCGCTGGTGCGCCAGTCCACCCAGAACCGGGAGTTCTGGGAGATCCCCGCCGAGGTGCTCGACGCCTACCGCAGCTTCCGGCCGACCCCGCTGTGGCGGGCCCGCCGGTACGAGGAGGCGATCGGGGCGCGCGTGCCGATCTACGTCAAGTACGAGGGCGGCAACATCTCCGGCAGCCACAAGCTGAACACCGCGCTCGCGCAGGCCTACTACTACGCGAAGGCCGGGGTGAAAGAGCTGGTCACCGGGACCGGCGCCGGGCAGTGGGGCACCGCGCTCGCCGCCGCCTGCTCGATCTTCGGCCTGCGCTGCCGGGTGTTCATGGTCGGCACGAGCCTGCAGAAGAAGCCCTACCGGGGCACGCTGATGCGGACCCTCGGCGCCACCGTGCACGCCAGCCCGAGCAACCTGACCGAAGTAGCCGCCCGCACCGGTGGCGGCGTCAACAGCCTCGCCCTGGCCATCGGCGAAGCCGTCGAATACGCCGGGCGCACCGAAGGGGCCGCGTTCTGCATCGGCAGCGGCGAGACCTACAGCATCCTGCACCAGTCCGTGATCGGGCTGGAGACCATCGACCAGCTCGCCGAGCTGGAGGCCACTGTGGACAGTGTGGTCGGCTGTGTAGGCGCCGGGTCGAACTTCGGCGGCATCGCGCTGCCGTTCTTCGCCGACGCCGCGACGACCGGGGCGGAGTGCCCGCGGCTGGTGGCCGCGGAGTCCAGCACCACCCCGAAGCTCACCCGCGGCGTCTACGCCTACGACAAGACCGATGCCACCGGGGTCAGCCCGATGGAGGCGATGTACACGATCGGCAGCAGCTACCCGATCCCCGACTCGCACTCGGCCGGCCTGCGCTTCCACGGCGCCGCGAAGGTCATCTCGGCCATGCGGCACCGCGACCAGGTCACCGCCCAGGCCGTCGGCCAGGTCGAAGCGCTGGAGGCCGGTCAGACGTTCACCCGGGCGGAGATGGTGCTCCCCGCACCGGAGTCCGGGCACGCGCTGGCCGTCGCCGCCCGCCTGGCCACCGGCGGCGGGTCGTCCCGCGGTGTCGTCGCCTGCGTGAGCGGGCACGGCTACCTCGACCTCGCCGCCTACCAGCAGCTCGCCGACGGCGAGCTCACCAGCGACCCGCCCGAGGAGCAGGCGCTGACCACGGCCATGGACCGGTTGCGGCCCGTCGCCGAACTCGCGACCACCGGGAGCCGTCATGCCTTCTGAGCCGATGGACCACCGCCTCTTCGACTGCGTCCAGGTGAACCTGGCCAAGCTGGCCGACCGCCGGCACGGCGACGGCACGCACCTCGCGCTGGGCCGGGTCCTGCGCTTCTGGCCCCGGCCGGGCGTGGACGGGCTGCCGACCGTCGAGCCGCGCGTCGACGGGCACGTGGCCGAATCCGCCGCCCTGCTGGGACTGCGCGTCACCCGTCGGCAGCGGATCACCACCGCCGGCGAGCTCGAACCCGGCCCCGGCTGTTACGTCGTGGCGGACGCCTACCACCTGCCCTGGGTCCCGTACTTCGGCCGGAAGCACCTGGAGCACAGCTTCCTGGTGGAACCGGCCGAGGACGGCGTCACGATCGTCGACGGCTACCACAACGACACCGAGTGGGGCGCGGCCCGGCCGGGCCGCTGGACGCTCGGGCACGCCGAGTTCGCCGAAGCGCTCCCCGAGGGTGCGCTGACGTTCGACCTCGCCGCCGGGGACCCGCCGACCGAGCGCACGCCGCTGGTGGAGCTGGCCGACGCCGACACGTTCGTGGCGACCTACGCCGACCACCCCGACCGGGTGCGGGCGCTGCGGGGACTGACCCTGCAGACCTGGCTGCTCACCCGCAGCCGCCGCCTGCACGCCGCGGCGCTGGGCCTGGACACCGACGCGGTGTGGGCGCACCTGGCGGAGTGGGACGCGCTCGCCAAGCAGGTCTACCTGTCCGGCCGCCGGGTCGCCGCCGGCCGGGAGGAGCCACGGGCGCTGTTCCCGCGCCTCTGCGAGTGCCTCGCCGCAGACCACACGGCGTTCGGCGGCACCATCGAGATCGCGGCGAAGTCCACAGTGGACGTCGTCGACGTGCCGGTGGCGGTCCGCGACTCCGTCACCGCGGTGATCGGGACGGTCCTGGGCGCCGAGCCGCCGTCCGACGCCCGCACGCTCGGCGAGATCCCCGGCTTCAGCTCCTTCCGCATGATGGAGATCGTCGAGCGGATCGAGAGCGACCTCGGCGTCGAGTTCGCGCCCGAGGACCTGGTCCCGGAAAAGCTCACCCACGTCGACGGCCTCTGCCGCGCCGTCCTGGACGCAGGAGGAACCCGATGACCTACTCCCCCCGAGTGCTCCACGAGCTGCTCGACCACGCCGCCCGGCTGTGGCCGAACCGGACCGCGCTGACCTGCCGGGGCACCTCGGCGACCTACGCCGAGCTCGCCGACGCCGCCCGGCGCGTCGCCGCTTCGCTCGCGGCTCGCGGCGCCCGCCGCGGCGACCGGCTGCTGATCAACGCCCCGGCGAGCACGCTGCTGCCCGCCGTCGTCTTCGGCGCCGCCCGCGCCGGGGTCGCGTTTTCCCTGCTGCACGAACAGGTGCGCGGCACCAGCCTCGACCACGTGCTGGCCGACTCCGAGCCGGTGCTGATGGTGACCGGCGACGACGAGGTGCGCGGCTCGGCCGAGGCGGCCGGTGTTCCCGCCGTCTCGGTGGAGGACCTCGCGGCCGGCCCGGGCGAGGACGTCACACTGCCCGCTCCCCCGCTGCCGGTGGACGTCGTGTGCCTGATCTACACCTCGGGCACCACGTCGCTGCCCAAGGCCGTGGTGAGCACGCACCAGCAGCTGCTGTTCGCGGCGGGGGCGATCAGCTCGGTGCTGGAGTACCGCACCGAGGACGTCGTCTACAGCCCGCTGCCGCTGTCCTTCGACTACGGGCTGTACCAGGTGTTCCTGTCCGTCACGGCCGGGTCGAACCTGGTGCTGGGCGCGCCCACCGAGGTCGGGCCGTCGCTGGTCCGCAACCTGGTGCGCGCCGAGGCGACCGTGCTGCCCGCCGTCCCGGCCGTCGCGGAGGCGCTCAGCGCGCTGCTGCGGCGCCGTCCGAAGCCCGCCCCCGCGCTGCGGCTGCTCACCAACACCGGCGCGGCGATGCCCACCGGCACCCTGGAGTCCTTGCGTGAGGCCATTCCCGGCCTGCGGGTGCAGCTGATGTTCGGGCTGACCGAGTGCAAGCGCGCCACCATCATGCCGGTGGACGGCGACCTGGACCGGCCCGGTTCCAGCGGCCGCGCGCTGCCCGGCACCGAGGTCTTCGTCGTCGACGACGCCGGGGAGCGGCTGCCCGCCGGGGAGATCGGCGAGATCGTGGTGCGCGGCCCCAACGTGATGGCCGGGTACTGGCGCCGCCCGGAGCTGACCGCGCAGAAGTTCCCGCGCGTGGACGGGCTGTTCCCGGAGCTGCGCACCGGCGACTACGGCCGGCTCGACGAGCAGGGCTACCTCTACTTCGACGGCCGCCGCGACGACATCTACAAGGAGCGCGGGTTCCGCGTCAGCGCGACGGAGGTCGAAGCGGCCGCCCGCCGCGTGCCCGGCGTCCGCGAAGCCGCGGTGCTGGTCCCGAAGGACACCCGCCCGGCCTGGCTGTTCGTCACCGGCGAGCTGGCCGCCGAAGGCGTGCTCGACGGGATGCGCACCCGGATCGAGGAGTTCAAGATCCCGGCGAGCTGTCTGCGGGTCGAGACGCTTCCCCTGACCGGCAACGGAAAGGTCGACCGCAAGGCGCTGGCCTCGATCGCGGAGGGGGTGCCCGGTGGAGCTGCTCGCTGAGCGTCCCGCGCTCGCGGACCTGCCCGGCGACCTCGCCGGGATGTCCACCCCCGCCTACGTCTACGACCTCGCCGAGGTCCGCCGCAACCACCGGCGGCTCGACGGCGCCCTGCCCGCGGGCACCGGGCTGCTGTACTCGCTCAAGGCCAACCCGCACCCCGACGTCCTGAGCACGCTGCGCGAAGCCGGCGCCCGCCCGGAGGTCTGCTCCTCCGGCGAGCTGCGGGCCGCGCTCGACGCCGGCTGGGCGGGCGGGCAGGTGCTCTACACCGGCCCGGCCAAGCGGGACGCCGAGATCGTGGCCGCGCTGCGGGCCGGGGTGCGGGAGTTCTCCGTGGACTCCCCGCACGCCGTCGCCCAGCTCGACCGGCTCGCCGGCGAGGCCGGGGTCCGCGCCCGCTACCTGCTGCGCGTCAACGACGACCAGCCGGTGCCGGGCCAGGGCCTGGCGATGACCGGCGTCCCGTCGCAGTTCGGCGCCGACACCGGCTGGATCCTCGCCGAGCCGGAGCGGTTCGCCGGCGGCGAGCACGCCGAGGCGTCGGGGCTGCACCTGTACATGGGCACCAACCTGTCCGAAGTGGACGACCTGCTCGGGCAGTTCCGCCGCTCGCTGCACACCGCCGCGCGGCTGCGGGAAGCCTTGGCGCCGCACGGGGTTCGCTTCCGGACCCTCGACCTCGGCGGCGGCTTCGGTGCCCCGTTCGCGAAGGACGGCGTCGCGGGCGACCTGTCCGGCCTGTGTGAAGGGCTCGAAGCGCTGCTCGGCGAGGAACTGCCCGGCTGGCGCGAAGACGGCCCGGACGTGGTGTTCGAGTCCGGCCGGTACCTGGTCGGCACGGCGGGCACCCTGGTCACGGCGGTGCTGGACGTCAAGCGCTCGCAGGGCAAGGACATCGTCGTGCTCGAGAGCGGTATCAACCACCTCGGCGGCATGTCGGGGTTGCGGCGGCTGCCCCCGCTCGCGCCCCGCCTGCTCGGCCCGGCCGGCCCGGACGCGCTGGACGCGCTCGTCACCGGCCCGCTGTGCACGCCCCTGGACACGTGGGCGCGCAGCGCGAAACTGCCCGAACTGAGCCCCGGCGACCTGGTGGCGGTGCCGAACGTCGGCGCCTACGGGCTGTACGCCAGCCTCGTCGCCTTCCTGGGCCACCCCCTGCCGTCGGAGGTCGTCGTCGACGGCGACCGCCCCGGCACCCCCGCGCGGACCTCCCGCGTGGACCTGGTCAGGACCACTGACCGCAACGATGAGGAGTGAACCGATGGACCCCCGCATGGCCGAACTGCTCACCCCGTACCTCAAGTTCCTCAACGGCCGCGACCTCGGCCCGGACGACTCGCTGCGCGAGCGCGGGCTGGACTCGATGCAGTCGATCAACGTGCTCTTCGAGATCGAGGACGTCTTCGGCGTCTCCCTGCCGGACGAGGACATCACCGACGCCACCTTCGCCACCGGCGCCACCCTGTGGACCGCGGTGAACGCCCAGCTGGAGCGCCAGGAGGTCTCGTCGTGACCACCACCGCCGTGCCGCTCGCCGAGCTCGTCGGGCGCGTGACCAAGGTCGCCGGGGAGCACGTCCGCCGGACCGACGACGAAGCGGCGTTCCCGGTGGAGGCGCTGGACGAGCTGCGCGCGACCGGCCTGCTCGGGCTGCTCGTGCCGGCCGGGGACGGCGGGCTCGGCGGCTCGCTGGCCGACGTGCTCGAGACCAGCGCCGAGCTGGGCCGCGTCGACATGTCCCTGGCGATGATCTTCGCCATGCACTGCCAGCAGGTCGCCGCCGTGCTCGCGCACGCCGAAGGCAAGCTGCGCGCGGAGCTGCTGCCCGAGATCGCCGCGGGCCGGCTCTACCTCGGCTCGGTCACCACCGAGGCGGGCAAGGGCGGGCACCTGCTGACCGCCGAGTCCGCCGCGGCCTGGCGCGACGGCGGGCTGCTCGTCGACCGCTTCGCCCCGATCGTCACCGGGGGCAGGCACGCCGACGGGTTCCTGATCACGATGCGCGCCCCGGACGCCGACGCGGACAACCAGGTGTCGCTGGTCTACGCGGCCCGCGACCAGCTGGAGATCGAGCAGGCCGGCGGCTGGGAGCCGCTGGGCATGCGCGCCAGCGACAGCGGTGCCCTGCGGCTGCGCGGGCGCGTGCCCGCGCACCAGGTCGTCGGGCGCCACGGGGACTTCCACACGATCGTCACGACCGTGTTCGGCCCGCTGGCCCATCTCGGCTGGGCGTCCTGCTGGCTCGGCACGGCGGCCGGGGCGCTGTCTCGGGTGATCGCCTCCCTGCGCGGCAGCCGCGGCAAGACGGACCTGAGCTCGGAGCTGCTGATGACGCGGCTCTCGCGGTCACGCCAGCGGCTGGACACCGTGCACGCGCTGATCGATCGGGCCCGCCACGTCGTCGAGACCGCCGCGGACCTGAGCGTGCCGAAGGTGCAGCTGCTGATCAACGCCGTGAAGATCACCGCCGCCGAGGAGTGCTACCGGGCCGTCGACGAGCTGGTCGACGCCGTCGGGATGCGCCACGGCTACCTGCGCGACTCCCCCACGCGGCTGGAGCAGTCGCTGCGGGACCTGCGCTCGGCGGTGCTGAACTACAGCAACGACCGGCTGCACCTCGCCGACGGCCGGCTCACCCTGCTCGACCAGGAGGTGCGTTTTGCCTGAGGCAGCGCTCCTCGACGTCCCGCCGTCCACTGTGGACGCTGCACGGGTGTGGCAGTCGCTCGGCTCCGCCGGCGTGCTGCGCGAGCAGTACCGCCGTCGGACGCCGACCGGGCTGGTCGCCGACCCGGGCCGGCTCGCGGCCACCCTGCGCGCGGTCGACGCCCGCGGGGACAACGGGAGCACGCTGAGCGTGCTGGTGCAGTCGGCCAGCGCGCTGCCGATCCTGGCCGCCGGCACCGGGCCGGAGTTCGACCGGGTCGCCGACGGCGAGTGCGAGGTCGCCCTGGCCGCCACGGACGCCGCGGCGGCCGGGTCCGACCTCACCGGGCTCGGCACGGAGGTCGAGGTCGACGGCGACACCGTCCGCCTCGACGGCGGGAAGCGGTGGGTGACCACGGCGACCCGCGCCGCGTACTTCCTGGTGCTGGCCCGGCACCGGCCCGGCCGTCACTTCACGGCGTTCACCTGGGTCCTGGTCCCGGCGGACGCGGCGGGCGTCCTGGTCACCCCCGCGACGACGACCCTGCTCGCGGGCGCGGGCCTCGGGCACGTCGAGTTCACCGGCGTCCGGCTGCCCGCGTCGGCGGTGCTCGGCCGGCAGGGACGCGGCCTGGCGCTGTTCGCCCGGCACATGGGCACCGAACGGCTCGCCGGCGCCCAGTGGGCCACCGCGTTGACCAGCCGCGTGCTGGCGGAGACCCGGGAAGCGTTGCTGCGCCGGGAGATCGACGGGCGCGCGCTGTGGGACCACGACTCGGTCCGCCAGGAGTTCGCGGGCTGCCTGGTGCGGGTGCGCGAGCTGCGCGCCCTGTACGAGGCGCTGGGCGAGCGGGTCGTGGAGGACCACGACACGACGAGCGCGGCGATGCTGAAGGCCGCGGTCGGGCTCACGGCCGACGACGTGCTTGCGCGCTGCGCGCGGTGGCGGGGCGCCGACGGGTTCGCCGACGACGGCCTGCAGCTCGTGCGGGCCGAGGCCGCGGTGTTCGGCATCGGCGGCGGGGTGACCGAGCTGATGCTCGGCGCGGTCGCCGACGGCGCCGAGGCCGTGCTCGCGGAACTGCGCGCATGAGCACCCCGGCCGAGCTGGACCTCGACGGCACCGAGGTCGCGCCCGGCGTGTGGGTGGCTTCGGCCACGCACGCGGACCTCGGTGCCCCGCCGGCTCACGCGGGGGATCTCGCGGAGGCCGGGGCGCGGCCGGGCTGGCGCCGCGCGGAGTTCCTGGCCGGGCGGCAGCTGCTGCGGCGCCTGCTGCGGCGGGTGCGGCCCGGCTCGGCGGAGCTGCCGCTCGGGACGGACCCGGCGGGCAAGCCCCGCCTGGACCCCGGCGGTCCAGCGGGTCTCGCGCTCCCCGGCGTCACGATCTCCCACGACGGCGACCACATCGCGGCCGCCGTGTGCCTGCACGGCGACATCGGCGTCGACGTCCAGCTGCCGCCGGACCGGCTGGCCGACTCCACCGTCCGGCGGTGCCTCGGCTCGCACGCCCCCGCGGTCACCGCCCTGCCCCGGGCGCGGCGGGCCCGGGAGTTCGCCTGGGTGTGGACCGTGCAGGAGGCGTGCGTCAAGGCCGCCGGCACCGGTATGGCCGGGCGCCCCTGGTCGATCGACGTGCCACCCGGCGTCCTGGCCGGGCACTGGGGCGGATTCGCCTGGCTGAGCCTGCGCACCCGGTCGCCGGTGCCCCTCAGCTGTGCCTTCCAGCCCGCTCCCCGGTGACCCGGGCGCGGGACCCGACCACGACGACGGAGGTCGCCATGCACCTCATCAACGCCCCGGACGTAGTCCCGGAACTCAGCTGCTACACCACCAACCTGGTGGCCTACCTCGAACCCGGCGAGCCGGGGGTGCAGTCGCGCCTGGCGCACGCCGTGCGCCTGGCCGTCCGGCTCGACGGCGGCCCCGGGGACCTGGTGTTCTCCCAGCACGCCCGGGTCGACGCCGGCGCCGCGCTCGGCTACCGCGGCGCGGCGGACTGGGCGGCGGCGGTCGCCGACCTCCAGGCCGAGCTGACCCGCTCGGGGCGGGTGCTGGCCGTCGCCGACACCTTCCACCTGTCCTGGTCGCCCGCCCACGAGGTCGCGCACTCGCCGCACTGGCTGCTGCTGCTCGGCCGGCGCGACGGGCGCTGGCTGGTGGCCGACCACTTCCGCGCGCTGACCCCGCTCGGCGAGCAGGAACCGTTCCTGGGCTGGCTGGACGACGCCACGCTCGAGCGCGCGCTGGCCCCGCACACGCCGTGGCCGCCGGAGATCGCCAACCGCGACCGCTACGCGCTGGGCACCGCCGTCGAGCCGGTGCACGCGGACCGGTTCCGCTGGCTGGCGCCCACCACCGGCCGCGAGCCCGTGACCGACCCGGGTCCCTGGACCCGCGGCCTGCCGGAGGCGCTCGAGCGCATCAGCGCGGCGCTGGCCGAAGACGAGACCGCCGCCGCCCGGTACGGCGACGACCTGTGGGCGGCGAGCCGGCACTACACCTACCGCCTCGAAGTGCTCGCCGCGAACGGCGAGATCTGCGCGGAAGCCGCCGCCGCGGCCGCGGTGAGCTGGGGCGAGCTGCCCAAGGTCGTCCGGTTCGCCGCGGAGTCCGCCGCCCGGGGCCGGCCGCGGGCCGGCCTGCTGCGGCGGACCTTCGACGACCTGCTGCACACCCACGAGAAGACGACCACCGAGCCCGTATCGGAGGCATGAGCACGATGCACACCACCCTGTACCAGTGGTTCGAGGCGTCGGCCGGCAAGCACGCCGACGCCCCCGCGCTCGAAGTCGGAGCGCGCACCCTCACCTACGCCCAGCTGAGCGACCTCGCCGGGCACCTCGCCGCCGAGGTCGTCACCGCGGCCGGCTCGGTACCCGCCCGGATCGGCGTGCTGGCCGAGCGCAGCGTGCTGACCTACGCCGGCTACCTCGCCGCGCAACGGCTCGGCAGCACCGCCGTCCCGCTCAACCCGGCCTTTCCCGGCGAGCGCAACCGGATGATCGCCGAGGCCGCCGGCCTGGACCTGGTCCTCACCGAGGAGACCGCCGGCCTCGGCGTCCCGGAGCTGGTCATGACCGAACCCACCGGCGCCGCGCGCACGCCACCGGAGTCCCGGACCGGGGACCTGGCCTACATCCTGTTCACGTCGGGCTCGACCGGGCGGCCCAAGGGCGTCCCGATCCGGCACCGCAACGTCTGCTCCTACCTCGGCCACGTCGTCCCGCGCTACGGCATGGCGCCGGGCAGCCGCGTGTCCCAGACCTTCGACCTGACCTTCGACCTGTCGGTGTTCGACATGTTCACCGCCTGGGGCGCGGGCGCGACGCTCGTCGTCCCCAGCCGTGAGGACCTGCTGGCGCCGGTGCGGTTCGTCGCGGAGAAGGAGCTGACCCACTGGTTCGCGGTGCCCTCGATGGTGTCCTACGCCCAGCGGCTGCGCAGCCTGCGGCCCGGGAGCATGCCGACGCTGCGCTGGAGCCTGTTCTGCGGTGAGCCGCTGACCACGCACCAGGCCGAGGCCTGGCAGCGCGCCGCTCCCGGCGGGATCGTCGAAAACCTCTACGGGCCCACGGAGATGACCATCAGCTGCGCGCAGTTCCGGCTGCCGGCCGATCCGGCGGACTGGCCGGTCACCGCCAACGGGACCGTGCCGATCGGGCAGCCCCACCCCAGCGTCGGGCACGTCGTCCTCGACGACCGGGGGCGCCCGGCCACGGAAGGCGAGCTCTGCGTGCGCGGGCCCCAGCGGTTCCCCGGCTACCTCGACCCGGCCGCCGACGAGGGCCGGTTCTACCACTTCGGCCCGGGCGACGAAGCCGCGCGGCCGCACGGCCCGGGCGACGCCCTCGACGACACCGCCTGGTACCGCACCGGGGACCGGGTGTCCTGGCAGGACGGTGCGCTCGTCCACTTGGGACGGTCGGACCAGCAGGTGAAGGTGCAGGGCTACCGCGTGGAACTCGGCGAGATCGAGGCCGTGCTGCGGGACCAGGAGGCGGTGCGCGACGCGATCGTGCTCGCCCTGCCGGGCCGCGGCGGCACCACGGAGCTGGAGGCGGTGTGCACGGGTTCGGGCCTCGACGCCGACCGGCTGCTCGCCGCGGCGGCCGACCGCCTGCCCGGGTACATGGTGCCCCGGCGGCTCACCGTGCTGGACGCGATGCCCCTCAACGTCAACGGCAAGATCGACCGCTCGGCCCTCACCGCGGACGCGATCGGGCAGCGCGGATGACCACCACACCCCGGGAAGGGACGATCATGGGAAACGTTTCGCTGCACGAGGCACCCGAACTGGTGCCCACGGAAGGGTTCTGCCAAGCGATCGCGAAGCTGCCGACGGGGGTCACGGTGCTCACCACCGTCGACGACGGCTCGCCGGTCGGCTGCACGGCCAACGCGGTCATGTCGCTGTCGGCCGACACCCCGAGCGTCCTCGTGTCGCTGGGCAGCCGCAGCCGCACCCTCGACGCGATCCTCGGCACCGGGTCCTTCGCCGTCAACACGCTGTCCTGGGCCCAGCGGGCGCTGACCCGCAAGTTCGCCACGGGCAGCCCGGCCGAGCGGTTCGCCGGGGTGCCGTGGCGGCCCGAGCGCCGCGTCCCGGTGCTGTCCGCGGCGGGCATGGCGATGGTCTGCGAGGTGGGCGACACCGCGACCCTGCTGGACCACACGGTGGTCGTCGGCAAGGTGACCTGGCTGCGGGACACGAACGCGGTCCCGACCGTGTTGTACGGCCGGGAGCAGTACCCGCTCGGAGCCTGAGCCCCGAAGCGCCCGGCCCGGCGGTCCGCCGGGCCGGGCTTTTCGGCTTTTCGTTGTGGCACAGCACAACGCCCGGTCCGCGAGGCGGACCGGGCGTATCGGTAACGGCGCGAGAGCCGTGGCTCAGAACGCGGACCGGTGGGCCGGCTGCGGTCCCGCGTCCGCGACCTGTTCGGCGGTCGCGCGGGCCGCGGCGTCGAGCAGGACCGAGAAGCGGGGATCGGTGCGGATCTCGCGGTGCCAGGCGACCTGCGTGAAGACCTGGAACGGCGCGGTCCACGGCACCTCGACCAGCCGGCCCTCGGCCAGTTCGCGGGCGACGCTGAGCCGGGGCAGCAGCGAGATGCCGAGCCCGGCGGTCAGCGCGTGCTTGACCGCGTCGATCGAGCCGAAGGTCAGCGCGCGGATCCGGGTGTCGCAGGCGTCGCCCAGCGTCCGCTCGAACAGGCGCTGGTAGCCACTTCCCCGGTGCGCGCACAGCAAAGGCTGCTTCGCGAGCCGCGCGGTCGGCACCGGCTCCGGGCCGATCGGCCCGTCCCGGCCGGCGACCACCACGAGGGGTTCGGGGCACAGCAACGTCGACTCGGCCTTCGACGAGGACTCGCAGACGTCGATGAAGAAGGCGCAGTCGACGTCGGAGTCCCCGATCCGGCTCCAGGGATCGTCCTCCAGCGGCCGGATCTCCAGCGCGAGCTCGGGGTGGCGCCGGTACAGGTACTCGACGATCGGCACCAGCCGGTAGGACGTCAGCCCGCTGTCGGCACCGACGGTGAGCGCGCCACCGGGAGCGGTGGCCTCGAGCACGGTCTCCTCCGCCAGCTGGCTCAGCTTCACGATCTTGTGGGCGTAGCGCCGGAACCGCTGGCCGGCGGTGGTGAGGCGGATGAGCGCGCCGGTGCGGTTGAACAGGTCGCAGGCGAGGTCGCGCTCCAGCTTCTTGATCCGGGCGGTGACCGTCGGCTGGGCCACCCTCAGGTCGCTGGCGGCCTTGGTGAAGCTCGACTGCTCGGCCACGCTGAGGAAGGTGGTGAGGGAAGCGGTGTCCACGGCTGCGTTCACCACCCGTCCTGGCCGGTGTTCCCTTCACTGGGCGGGGTGGATTTTCGCGGTACGGCCTCCGCGCGCACGCCGTGCTGCCGGTAAACGATGTCCGAGAAGGTCCGCCGGCAGGCTCTCCGGCGGGCCGCTTTCCCGCGATGGTGGCACTCGGTCCCGTACACGAACCCTCCCAGCGGCCGGCTACTCGCGGCCGGCCCGATACCTTGCACGACGACGCTTTCCCGGTTCTTCGGTTCTGGCTCGCGGTGTGAACCATTTCGAACGGTGTGCCGGATCAGCTCAATTTCCACCCGAAAGGGTGGTAACTCCTGAATACCACCGGCCATGATCGGCAAACTGCTCCCATCGGGCGAGCAGGCAGGGTTTCCGTTCTCACCCAACGTATCCGACGCGCCGGTGTTCCTCACTCCAAGGGACCAGAGTCGCCCCGTCATCCGATTCAGCCTCTCCACGGGAGCTGCGCTCTTTCGAATCTTCGGCTATTTCCACTGGCGATTTCCGGTGCCCGGCGAGGAATCAGCCGAGCACCAGGCGCAGTAAGGCGGTCACGACCGCGGCGCCGACCATCGCGGTCAGGATGGACCGCTTTCCTGCCAGCAGCGCGACCCCGGCGGCGACCCCCGCGAGCGCGGTGAGCGTCCGCGTCGAGGACACCACGCCCGAGGCCGGCCACAGCAGGGTGACCACCAGCCCGGCGATGAGGGCCGGCGTCGCGCAGGTCAGCGCGTTGCGCAGCCACGTTGGCAGTTCCCGGCCGCCCGCCGCCAGCGGGACGGCCACGCGCAACGTGAGCGCCGTGGCGCCGAGCGCCAGCACGATCCACCACTGGTACGTCATCGCCGCACCCCCAGAATCGCGCCCGTGACGGCACCGGCGGCACCGGCCACGAGCACCGGAACGCCCGGGGGCGCCCAGAAGACCAGCGCGGCCGCGGCCACGACACCGAGCACGGCCAGGCCCCACGCACGCGCGTCCTTCAGGTGCGGGCGCAGCAGGCCGAGGAAGAACACCGGGTAGGCGGCGTCCAGCCCCAGCCGTCCCGGGTCGCCGATGGCGTCGCCGAGGACGGCACCCAACGCGGTCCCGAAGGTCCAGCCGCACAGGCACAGCCCGCCGGCCACCCGCAGGGTGCGCAGGTCGTAGTGCCCGTCTCCGCGGTGGGCGATCGCCCAGGACCCGTCGGTGACGAGCAGCGCCGTCCCGGCCCGCGACCAGGCGGACCCGGTCAGCGCCGGGGCGATCGTGGTGCCCATCAGCAGGTAACGCGCGTTGAGCGCGGCCGCGGCACCGACGACGGCCCAGACCGAGCCGTGCTGGGCGATGACCGCGACGGCGCCGTACTGCGCGCTGCCGGAGAACACCAGCAGCGACATGGCCACCGGGGCCAGCACGCCCATCCCGACCGAGGCCGCGAGCGCACCGAACGCCATGCCGTCGGCCAGATCGGCCGCGGCCACCGGCAGTACCGGCCGCAGGACCGCGGGCCGTTCAGCGGTGGTTCCGGTCACGATGTCCACCTCCTCCGGGGCTCGACCACCTAGACGTTACCAACAAAGCGCTCTGCTGGTAACCCAGCCGACCAGCAATACCCGACTTATCTTTTGCTAAACGGGATTTCACCCAGGCGCCGAAGAAAGTGGTGACCAACAGTCACCTGTGCTGGTAACCTGCGAAGATGACTCCGCGTCCGGCAGCACCGCCTCCGCTAGCCGTGCTCCAGCACCTGGTGAACACGCGCGAGCTGCTGGAGAACCACGACGACCTCACCGCCCCGGCCGGCCTGGTCGCGTGGGCGGAGGCGGAAGGCCTGCCGTGCCCGCCCCGGCCGACCCAGGCGGACCTGACCCGCGTACGCAGGTTCCGGGAGGCGCTGCGGCAACTGCTGCACCGCGGCGAGGGCGCGCCGGCGGCAGCGGCCGAGCTGAACGGCGAACTGGCCCGCACCGGCACCCGCCCGCTCCTGCACGCCGGCCCCCCGGGCACGGAGTTCACCGGCGACGCCACCACCCCTTTGGACGTGGCCATCACCAGGGTGCTCGCCACGCTGATCACCGCCAGCCTGGACGGTTCCCTGTCCCGCCTGAAGATCTGCGGCGCCGAGGACTGCCTGTGGGCCTACTACGACCGCTCCCCCAACGCGGCGAGCCGCTGGTGCGAAACCTCAGTCTGCGGCGCCCGCCACAAGATGCGCGCCTACCGAGCCCGCCAGGCCGCGGCCGCCCAGCCGAGCTGACCTGCCCAGGCGCTGGACGGCCCTCCCCGGTCGAACCAAGCCATCAGCCACACCAGCGGACTCGGGATCCGCGGCCGTGAAACCGAGGTCGAGAACGCCTCCGGCGGCGCGCGGCGTCCGCCTCCTCCACGGCACACGTCGCCGGCGCAGGCCGATGTGAGGGCGCGTTCCCGGTGTCGCCACCCGTGCCGCCGGTCGCGGTGCCTGCGACCTTGCCCGAAACGCTGCCGGCGCCGCCCTGGTTGTGACGATCCACCGTTGGCCGCCCATCTCGAGTTCCCACCGATGGTGCCGCTGGGGTGACCCGGTCGCTCCGGGATCCGCAGCCGGACGAGCCGGCGTCTCGCGCAGCCGAACGGGTGATCCAGCGGCAGCCGGCTCAACCGGGCGCCGATGCCGCGCGAGTCCCTCCGGTGAGCACCGGAACCGACCGGCGCTCGACGAGAGGGGAACCACCGTGACGTTCGCACGAAGGGCCGCCGCGGGCCTGACCACCATCGCCACCGCCGGTCTCGGGCTGAGCCTTGCGGCCGCCGGCCCGGCCGCGGCCGCCGAGACCGGCTCCTGGCACGCCTACGGCAACACGAACCCGATCACCTCCAGCGCCAGCACGTGGCACTGCGCCGGTTCCAAGGCGGTCACCACCAGCGTGGTCGCGCAGGTTTGCGCGATCAGGGCGCCGGGCGGAGGCTCCGTGCAGGGGGCGGTGATCGTGCGCAACAACCGCGCCGGCCTCTACTCCTTGTCGGCGGCGATGGACCTGTACAGCTCGTCCGGCACCAAGCTGGGCATCTGGACGTGCGCGTCGTCCGGGGTCGCGGCGAACTCGTGGTCGGTGTGCTTCGGGCGCACCCTCCCCCACGGCGGCGCCGTGGACTCGGTGGGACGGGCGGGCGACGTCGATCTCGGCGAGTCACCGCTGGTGTGAACCCGCGCCCGCCGAATCCTGCCGAGTTCCGGTCAATAGAACACCGAAGCACCCGAGCCAACGGGTAAAAGCAAGAGGGGGAACCATGAGAACAGCAGCAATCGTGACCGCGGCCGTCGCTGCGGCGGCCTTCGGGATCGTCGCGGCCGGTCCCGCGCAGGCCACGTGCCGGGCCCAGTACGCGTGCATGTACTCCAACTCCAACCTGGGCGGCCACAAGTACGAGAACTTCAACAGCCAGCCCAACTGGGGCAGCTTGCGTTACGGGGACGCCAACATCCCGCTGTGGGCGGGCGACGGTACCTACGACAACGTCAGTTCGATGGAGAACAAGGACACCAACTCCCCGATCGCCGTCTACTACAACTCGCAGTACCGGGGGTCGTGCTTCACGATCCGGTCGAGCGGCACGGTGCGGAACTTCGCCGACGTCGAGCTCTCCGGCGACAACCACGACGGCTGGGCGGCCAATGACGTGATGAACTCCCACCACTTCAACATCGCCTGCGGCACCTACTACGGGTGAGGGGCCAGCGGTGAAGGCGAAGCTGATCACTCTCGCGGTCGTCGTGGTGGCACTCGGCGGGGGCATCGCCCTGGCGTCGGCGAGCAGCGAACCCGGATCCGGGCCGCCGGCCATCGGCGTGGTGCGGGCGGTCCGGTCGGGTACGGACATCGTGCTGCCGTTCGACGCCTACCGGCACACCCCGGCCGAGATCAACGTGATCGAGCGCGCCACCGCCGTGCTGGCACGGGACTGCCTGAACCGGTTCGGCCTTCACTGGGCACCGCCGACGGTCGACGCGGTGGACACCTCGCGGCCGACGGCGGCCGGGAGGTACGGGATCGTGGACGCCGCCGAGGTCGCCCGGCTCGGTTACCACGCAGCGGAGCCACCGGACCGCCCGTCGCAGCCGCAACCCCCGCTCGACGTGCTGATGGTCTACACCGGAAAAGGCGCGTCGGACGTGGGCGGGCAGCCGGTGCCCGAGGGTGGCTGCCTGGGCGAGGCACGCCGCCGGCTGGAAGAGGGCCTGCCGGCCGCGATGCCGGGCGAGCGGTTCGCCGAGCTCGACCGGGAGCTGTACCTCACCGCGCAGGCCGACGAGCGGGTGCAGCGGGCCATGACCGGATGGCGCGAGTGCATGGCCGAGTCGGGTCTGCGGTACGCGGACGTGTGGGCGGCCAACGACGACGTCCGGTGGAGTGCTCCCGAGCCGACGCCGGAGGAGATCGCGACGGCGAAAGCCGACCTGGCGTGCCGGACGAGGAGCGGTCTGGCCGGGACGTGGCTCGCCGTCGAGACGGCCTACCAGCAGCGAGTCATCAGCGAGCGCAGAAAGGAGTTCGATGCGCTGGCGACGGCGCTACACGCGCGGCTTGCCCACGCCCGGCAGATAGTGAACCGCTAGCCCCGCAAGAGACCCTTCCGGGCCCGGCCGGTCAATACCCGGCCGGGTCCGGGATGCTCAGCGCCATCGCCACCCGGGTAGGCGGGACTCCGCGGCTGCCACCAGAAATCCGAACGGTCATCGACGGAGGAAGCGAAATGAAGTCGACAAGAGCACGAGCGCGTTCTGCCGTGGCGGGGGCGATCGCTGCGTTCCTCGCCGTTTTCGCGATCGGCGCGGCAGGGACGGCGAAGTCCCAAGCGGAGCAGTGCGGTTTCTGGGAAGGAGGCCCCTCGGCGTTCTACACCCACTGCACTTCCGACGGATCGCACATCCAGATCCGCGTCGAGCGGGAGAACGGTCTCCCCGGATACAACGACTGCGCCTACCCGGGCCGTAACTACATCGGCTTCGCTTCACAGATCAAGTTTGCCTGGTACACCGGGCGGTCGTGCCCCAGCGGCAGCTGAGTAGCACAAGGCCGGTCGGCCGCCGCTGGTTACACCGACCCGGTCGCCGACCTCGGCAAGCGTCAAGACAGCGTGACGACGACCTTCTCCGCCGAGACGCCCTTCAGCTGGATGTCCATGGCGTGCTGGAGGTCGTGGATGCCGTGCCCGGCGACCAGCGGCTTCGGCACGGCGGCGTACCGGCCTTCGGCGAGGGCGCTGGGCAGGAAATCGCGGTAGATGGCCGTGCTGACTTCGTTGGTCTTCAACGTCGTGCCGAAGATGTACTTCGTGGCGACCCTCCGGAACCTCGACCGGATCTGCAATGCCACGTTCGAAGTGATCAGCCTGAAGATCAGCCGTGGAACCTCGAGTCGCCCGTGCTCGTGGGCGAGGCCCGCGAAGGAGACCGCCGGGCTGGCGATCGACACGAAGCGGCGGCCGGTGCACGAACCGGCGATGCGCACGCACGCGGCCGCAGAAGTAGTGCCGACGGCGAGCGCGCCCGCAAGCTCGCGGCCTTGGAGGGCCGTGATTATGTCGGGCACCACGCTGGGGCTGTTGTAGTCGAAGACCTCGGCGGCCCCGAGCGAGGTGACGTAGTCGAAGTTGCGCGGTGACGCGGTGGCGATCACCCAGTAGCCCGCGGCGGCTGCCAGCTGGACGGCGTTGCTGCCGACACTGGTCGACCCGCCCCACACCAGGACGGTCTCGTCGACGGGCTCGGCGTTCGCCGACGGGTGGCGCAGGCCCAGTTGATCGGTTTGGAACAGCCCGCACGCCGCGGTCGAGACGGCCAGTGGGAGCACGGCGGCCTCGTCGGCGGAGAGCGCGTCCGGGATCGGGCAGGCCAGCCGCTCCAGGACGACGCTGTAGAGCTGGAAGGCACCTTCGGCGGCGTTGTTGACGTCTTTGTCGGTGCCGACCGCGTGCGCGAGCACCCGGTCGCCCACCCGGAAGCGGGTGACGTTCTCGCCCACCTCGACGACTTCGCCGGCAACGTCCGAGCCCAGCACGGTCGGGTAGCGAAGCCAGCGGTAGGCCAGATTGCCCGCGGCCTGGATGATCCAGTCGAGCGGGTTGATGGCGACAGCCTGGTTGCGGACGACGATCTGGCCGGTCCCCGGCGAAGGGTAGGCCGCGGGGCCCACTTCGAGCCGGGCGTGCCTGCCGGTGATCCAGGCGGCGGTGTTCGTGGTCATACGACCAGCTCCTAGGTCAGTGATTGCATCAAGTGCAATGCCCACTGTGGCACACCATTTCACCAAGTGCAATCACTGGGGTACACTGACCGGCATGGGACGGTGGGAACCGAACGCGCGGGAGCGGCTGCAGCACGCGGCGATGACCCTGTTCCTCGAGCGTGACTACGCCGAGGTGACGGTGGCCGAGATCGCCGAACGGGCTGGCGTCACCAAGCGCACGTTCTTCAACCACTTCACCGACAAGCGGGAAGTCCTTTTCGCCGGCGCGCAGGCCTTTGAGGACGGTGTCGTGCGGCACCTGGCCGAGACCGACGACGAACTCGAGGCCATCGAAGCGGCCGTCACCGCCCTGACCCGCGCCGGCGCGGACCTGCTCTCGAACTACGTCGAGTACGCCCGCCTCCGGCGCACGGTGATCGCCGCCTCACCGGAGTTGCACGAACGCGATCTGATCAAGATGAGCGCTCTCGCCACGGCCATCACGGAGGGGCTGGCCGCCCGTCGCGAACCCGGCAGGACGGCAGCGTTCGCCGCGCAGACGGCGGTCATCGTGTTCACCGCCGCCTACGACGACTGGGCCGAAGACACCACAGCGGACTTCGGCGCCCTGATGCGGCGATCGCTGGAAAGCCTGCGCAAGGCGGTTCATCCCTTGTCGGCCACCGCCGCCGGCGACCAGGCCTGAAACCGCTTCCAGGTTCTCGAGCGACAGGCTCGCGCGTGCAACTTGCAGATTCGTGTTACCACCTGGCGCCTTTTCCGGTTTCACCGTGGCTTCTCCTCCCGCAGATCCGATTCATCTCAGACACGCGGACCGGAGACTCATTTGATGCGAGCTGCAAGCCGGAAGGGAATATTTCCCCGGCGAGACCGATGTGTATACACTTCGGAGAGGAGAGCCTTACATACTGGTATATACCGCATCGAGGAGCAGGAATGGCCCAGAAGGTCCTCGTCGAGATGCTCGACGACATCGACGGAACCCCCGCCGCGCACACCATCCCGTTTTCCCTCGACGGCGTCACCTACGAAATCGACCTTTCCGAGGACAACGCGGCATCCCTGCGCGACAACCTCGCCCGCTACGTCAGCGCCGGCCGCCGCACCGGCGGGCGCAAGGTCCGCGTCGCGACCGGCCAGTCGACCACGAACGCGTCCGACCGCGAACGCAACCAGCAGATCCGCGCGTGGGCCAACGCCAACGGCTACGAGGTGTCCGAACGAGGACGTCTCTCGTCCGAGGTGATCATCGCGTTCGACGCCGCCCAGGCACCAGAAGCCGAGCCCGCCAAGGCGGCCCGCAAGCGCGCACCCCGCAAGAAGGTCGCTGCCGCCCGGAAGTGACGGCGGTGGCGGAAGACGTTTCACCTTCAGCGCGCCACCATTTCGGGCGACCATTTCCGGTTCGTCATCTTCGACGTCTTCGATGACACCACCTACGCCGAGGTCGGCACCGGATCCGCGGTGTCAGCTTTGCCGCTCCAGCCAATCCCAGAGCGCTTCTTCGCGGCCGGTGTCAACGGACGACGTCTCGAGGATGGTGTGCCTTCGAGGATCGGGATGATCCATTTCATCAGGAACGGCAACGGGCCGCCCGCTTCCTGGGCCAATCCGGTGCCGGTGACGAGGCTCGGGTTGTAGGCGAGGATGTCGATCCCGTCGGGCAGGCGACGGGCCCATTCGTGGACGAGGTAGATCGCTGCGAGCTTGCTCGTGGTGTAGGCGCGGAGGCCGCCGGAGCCGGTCCTTTCCAGCGGGGTGCGGGCATCGTGCCGCCGGTGTGCCGGAGGTCGCCGAAATGAGCGTCGCTGACGGTCACGACGATGCGCGCGGGAGCCCGCAGATGGGGCTGGAGCCGTCGGAGCAGCAGGTGGGTGGCCAGGACGTTCACGGCGAAGGTCAGTTCGTACCCGTCGTCGCTGGTGCGCAGGGCACTCGAGAGATGCACGCCGGCGTTGCAGACGATGCCGGCCAGCGCAGGCAGCTCGCCCGCGTCCAGGAGGTCCTCGATCTCCGCGGCCGCGATGCGGATGCCGGCCTTGTTGGCGAGGTCCACGCCGATGGCCGAGACGTGCGGAGAGCCCGTTCGCAGGACCGGCAGGGCTCGAGCTGCCAAGGACTCGCGTCCGAGGAGCACGAGGTGGGTTTCGAGACTGCGCCGAAGGAGGTCCTTCGCCGCTTCAAGGCCGATCCCCCGGGTGGCGCCGGTCATGACGATGGTCCGGGTTGCTGCGGTGCTGATCCTGCAGGCGAGAAGCGGTTCGGTGCCCCGTCATGAACCTGCAGGAGGCCGGATGTTCGAGGAAGACCCGCTCGAGCCTGGTATCGGCAGGGCTACGCAGCGCGGCATAAGTCGCACATGACCGAAGGCATAATGAATCGAATGGGCAGCAGCGAACGGCCGGAGTTCGGCGAATACCTGCGCCGCCGCCGCGCGGCGATGACCCCGCCACAGCCGCCAGGCAGCGCGCGAACGTCACAGCGGCTGGTCCCGGGGCTGCGACGTCAAGACCTGGCGCACGTCGCGCTGGCACGAGCGTTCGAGCTGTCGTCCGCCGAACGAGATCACTTGTTCCGACTCGGCGGCGAGTCACCACCCGGGCCCGAGTCGCCGGAGGCGGTGATCCGCCCTGGACTGCACCGCCCGGTTTCTTGTGGACAGGCGGGCGAGATCTTGCGGAATGCCCCGCCTGGGGAACTTGCCCAGCTGCGCGGTGCCGGCCCGGAGATGGGTCAGGGCGCGGCGAGCCAGGCCGGCTCAGCTACCTTGGAGCTGCTCCCGGACCGCGTCCAGGTCGATCATCGACCAGATCTCCGCGATCCTGCCGTCTCGATACCGGTAGAAGACGTGCTCCGCGAACGAAATCGGCCGGCCGGACGGCTCGATGCCGCGAAACGGCGCAGCCGGTGTGCAGTCGAAGCGGATGCGGCACGCCACCCGGTCGTCCTGGACCACGAGCTGCTCGATCGCGTAGTACAGATCCGGGATCTCCACCGCGTCACGACGCAGCATGCCCTGGAACTCGGCCATGGCGAATGACCGGCCGTTGTGCACCACGGGGTCGTGCGCGAACTCCGGCAGGTCGCCGTAGCGTCGTTCGTTCAGGCACGTGAGGTACCCGCGATAGCGCGTTTCGAAGTCGGTCGGGCTCATGAAACGGCCTTTCGCGGTGTTGCCTTCACGTCAACGGAAGAATGGCACACGGTCACGAACCACGCAGCCCCGGAGCCGCACGGTGTGGTCATCGAGCACGAGCCGCAAAAAATGCGTCAGCGATCAACACGTTCCCCTTGCTAGCTTCTGGACGTGAACCTGACCGACCTCAGCAGCCGCTTCCGTGACGCAGCACAGCGTCGACGCGCGCAAGCCGTGATCGAGGAACGGCTCGCGAACGACCGGGAACCGGATGAATGCCGATACCTCATGAGGTTCATGTGGCAGCTGGCCATGACCTACCGAGAGGTGTCTCCACGCGAACTGCAGGCACACGTGAACGCGGACAAGCTGGAAGCCGTCGAAGCGCTGATCGAGGCAGCCAGGTGTTCACCCGACCGGATTGACGCGTGGATCCTCGCGACGGAGCAATCCTTCCCTGTCATCCACGACCGGGGCTATGAAGCAGGCCTGTAACTCCCCCGGCTCAGGGCTGCTCGCCCGCGAGAGCGATCGCGCGCTTCTCCGGCACCCCCAGCATCAGCAGGCTCGTGATCGTCGCCGCTCGGGCGCCGCGGGTTCCGTTCGACAGGTCGCTGTCCGCGATCGCGAACACGACGCCGTAGGCCAGCTGGCTCAGCATGCCCGCCGGCAGGTGCCGTGCGAACACGTCGCTGTCCTGGCCCCGTTTCACCTGGTCGGCGAGGAGCTCGTCGACCGGTCCGAGCAGGCCGTGGATCGCCTCGCCGTATTCGCCGCGGCGCAGCGCCAGCAGGACTCGGTACCGGTGCGCCACCGGCCAGACTCGGGCGATGAACTCGACCCACATCGCGTCCGCTTCCGTGCCGGAGGCGTCGACGTCGGTGAGCACCGCCGTCATCTCGGCGACGGCGCGTTGCATCAGCGTCCGGACCAGGTCGAGGCGCGACGGGAAATGGCCGTAGACCGTGCGGCGGACGACGCCGGCCGCGGCGGCGATGTCGCCCATTCCGGCGTCGGGGTTCTCGCCCAGCAGGTCGAGGGCGACGTCGAGGATGCGATCGCGCGTCTCGTTCATCGAGCGCGCACGGGAGGACTCGGCAGGCACGGCAGCATCATTGCACATCGGTGTGCAATGAAGTACGTTGCACATCAGTGTGCAACGAAAGGAAGCCGATGACCACAGCGACGCCGCTCGTCCGCCCGTTCACCGTCTCGATCCCGGATGCGGAGATCGACGACCTGAAGCAGCGGCTGGCCCGAACTCGATGGCCCGACCCGGAAACGGTGGGCGACTGGTCCCAAGGGGTCCGCGTGGAGAACGCCCGATCCCTGGTCGGCTACTGGAAGGACGGCTACGACTGGCGGCGCTTCGAGTCCGGGCTCAACCGGTTCCCCCAGTTCCTGACCGAGATCGACGGGCTGGACATCCACTTCATCCACGTCAGGTCCCCGCATCCCCACGCGATGCCGCTGATCCTCACGCACGGCTGGCCGGGCTCGATCGTCGAGTTCCTGAAGCTGATCGGCCCGCTGACCGATCCGGTTTCGTACGGCGGAGACGCCGCCGACGCGTTCGACGTCGTCGTCCCGTCACTCCCCGGGTTCGGGTTCTCCCAGAAGCCCAGGGAAACCGGGTGGACCGTCGAGCGCATCGCCGGCGCGTGGGCGGAGCTGATGAAGCGTCTCGACTACTCGCAATGGGCCGCGCAGGGCGGTGATTGGGGTGCCGTCGTGACCACCGCCCTCGGGGCCATGCAGCCCGAAGGGCTTCTCGGAATCCACCTGAACACCCAGTACGCTTTTCCCGCCCGGATACCCGACACCCTGTCGCCCGAACAGCGCCACGCCGTCGAGACCCTCGCCCTCTACACCGGCGAGCTCGGCGGGTCGAACCACCTTCAGGGCACGAAGCCGGAGACCGTCGGGTTCGCCCTGGCGGACTCCCCCGCCGGCCAGGCCGCCTGGATCTACGAGAAGTTCCAGTCCAAGACCGACAACCAGGGGCTCGCCGAAGACGTCCTCGGCAGGGACGACATCCTCGACGCGATCTCCCTCTACTGGTTCACCAACAGCGCGGCGTCGTCCGCCCGCATCTACTGGGAGAACCGGTCGGGCACGCTCGCCGGCCCGAAGCTGACGCTCCCGGTCGCGGTGACGGTCTTCCCGGGTGACATCCCGCTCCTTCCGCGAAGCTGGATCGAAGACACCTACAGCACCCTGATCCACTACGGCGAAGCCGGCAAGGGCGGGCACTTCGCGGCCCTGGAACAGCCCGAGATCCTGGTCGGCGAAATCCGCGCCGGCCTGCGCAGCCTGCGTTCCTGACGCCCTTCCGTCGCCGGCCGCGCCGCGGCGCGGGAGAATGTCCCGTGACCGAACACCACCTCCCGGCGACGCGCGAGACCACCGTGGACGTCTTCGACCGGGACACCCCACCCGTGCTGACCGTGGACCCCGGCGATTCCGTCGTGGTCGGCTCGCTCGACGCCGCCGGGTACCTGGAACGCCGGATCGACGGCCCCACGATGTTCACGAACCGGCGCGGGCACTGCCTGACCGGGCCGATCGAAGTGCGCGGCGCCGAGCCGGGCGCGGTCCTGGAGGTGCACTTCACGTCGATCACCCCCGGCGGCTGGGGCTGGACCACCGCCGGGGTGAAGGACAACGCGCTCACCCGCGAATTGGGTGTCGCCGACGGCCCCGCCGCGCGCCTGACGTGGGACATCGGCGACGACACGGCCACCAGCAACCTCGGCCACACCGTCGGCATCGCGCCGTTCCTCGGCGTCACCGGCCTCCCGCCCGCCGAGCCCGGACCGCACTCGACCATCCCGCCGCGGGCAGCCGGCGGCGGCAACATCGACTGCCGCGATCTGGTGGCCGGGTCGACGTTGTTCCTGCCGGTGACCGTGCCCGGCGCGCGGCTGCACCTGGGCGACGGCCACGCCGCGCAAGGACACGGCGAAGTCGGCGGGACGGCGATCGAATGCCCGATGACCACGGGGGTGACCCTGACCCTCACGACGGATCCGGCGGTTCCCGGCATCCACGCCGTGACACCGGAAGGCCGGGTCACCTTCGGCTTCGACGCCGACCTCAACCGAGCCACCACCGACGCGCTGGGCACCATGCTCACCTGGCTGCAGCGGCTCCACGACCTCGACCGGCCGACCGCGCTGGCCCTCGCCAGCCCGGTCGTGGACCTGCGCGTCACCCAGATCGCCAACGAGACGTGGGGCGTCCACGCCGTCCTGCCGCACGGCGCGATTCGCTGACTCAGCGGGGCGGGCCCACGATGACGTTCCCGAACTTCTCCGCCGCCTCGGCCATCCGCTCCGGCGAGATCTCGAAGCCGTCCGGACGGGGCTCGGCCCGGTCGCGGCCGGCGTGGCGGAACATGCCCTCGATACCCGCCGGCGTGTTGATCACCAGCAGGTCGGCCTTGGCGGACGTGATGCGGTAAGCGTGCGGGATCTGCTTGGGCAGGAAGACGATGCCGCCCTCCGCCAGCTCCATCTCCTCCTCACCGACCCAGACCAGCGCGGTGCCCTTGATGAGCATGAAGACCTCGTCTTCCCTGGTGTGCAGGTGGAACGGCGGCGCTTCGCCCTTCTCGACGTCGAACCGGCCGACCATCAGCTGGCCGTCGGTGGCCGCGCTGTCGAGCAGGATCGACAGCGTGCCGCCGTCGAGCCACTCCAGCTTCTGCTGCTGGTCCGGTTGGGCGAGGTAGGCCATGCTCATCGGGTGGCTCCGTTCCGAGTGGACGGTCAGAGAGAACCGAGGACACGCAGGCGATCGGCGACCGCGCGGCGGGCGACGCCGGTGTCCCAGGCGAACGTTTCGAACTCGTGCGGCACCCCGGGGTGCAGGTGGAACTCCACGTCGACCCCGGCCGCGCCGAGCCGCCGGGCGTAGTCGAGGTCCTCGTCGCGGAAGATGTCGAGCTGCCCGACCTCCAGGTACGTCGGCGGCAGGCCGGAGAGGTCGGCCGCCCGCGCCGCGGCGGCGTACGGCGAGACGTCGGGGCCGCCCGCCCTCGCGCCGAGCAGCGCCGACCACCCGGTGACGTTGTCCTCGTAGGTCCACGTCGCGAACGGGACCAGCTCCGGATCGGGCGTCGTCGTGCGGTCGTCGAGCATCGGGAAGACGAGGATCTGGCGCGCCACGGCCGGTCCGCCGCGGTCGCGGGCCAGCAGCGTCACTCCGGCGGCCAGGCCGCCACCGGCGCTGTCGCCCATCACGGCGATCCGGGCCGGGTCGACGCCGAGTTCGGCAGCGTGGTCGTGCAACCACCGCAGCCCGGTGTAGACGTCCTCGACCGGTGTGGGGTCGGGGTGTTCGGGCGCGAGCCGGTAGTCGACGGCCAGCATCGGCACCCCGCTCGCGGAGACGTACCGGGCGATCGGCGCGTCGTAGAGCGCGACGCTGCCGAGGATCATCCCGCCGCCGTGCAGGTACAACACGGCCGGACCGGGGGCGGCGCCTTCCTTTGTGTACCAGCGAAGCAGCACCTTCGTGCCGTCCCCGGCGACCGCGTGGAAGTCGGTCGTCGTCACGTCGGCCGGGGTGGGCTGCAGGGCCGCGGTCTCGGCCATCATCGCTTCCAGCGCGACGCGGCGGGTCGCGACGTCGCCCACGGCGGGGTGCGGCGCGGCGGCCATCGCTTCGGCCATCGGCGCCAGGATCGCGGCGACCTGCGGGTCGACGGTGAACGTCACAGAGGTCCTTCTTCCCATCACTCGTGCGCCTTAAACGGACGATATCGTCCGACTAAGAGCGTGTCAACGACGCTCGCGGAGCGGCGAGCTGCGATGATCGGTGCCGTGACCGAGAACCAGGACAAGGTCGTCCGGCGACGAGGACCACGGAAGGACGCGGCCGACAACCGCGACCGGGTCCTGGCGGCCGCCGCCGTCGCGGTCCGCCGGGACGGGACCGCGGTCCCGATGGCCACCATCGCGGCGGACGCCGGGGTCGGCGTCGGAACCGTCTATCGCCACTACCCCTCGCGGGACGCGCTGCTCGGCGCGTTGACGCACCGGTCCTTCCAGCTCGTGCTCGAAACCGCCCGCCGGGCCGCGGCCCTCGACGGCCCGCCACTCGAGGGGATCCGGTTCTTCCTGGAACGCACCATCGAACACGGATCGGACCTCGTGCTGCCGATGCACGGCGGCCCGGCGCCCAGCGACCAGGCCACCGTCGCCCTCCGGGACGAGGCCCACCGCACGCTCGGCTCGATCCTCGAGCGAGGACAGGACGACGGCACGATCCGCGACGACGTCACCAGAGCCGACATCGTCAGCTTCGGCGCGCTGCTGGCGCAGGGCCTCCCCCACGCCCCGGACTGGACGGCCACCGCCCGCCGCCAGGCCGACATCTACCTGGACGGCCTGCACCCGGCGAGGCGCGGGAAACCGACCGGTGGCCGGTCCAGGTAGGCGATCTCGCCGGCCGATGACACGCGCTTGGCCGCGCAAGCGAGTTGCCGTCAGGCAGGCCGGACGTCCGACCTGGCGAGGATGTCCGCCGTCACCCGCTCGGGTGCTTCGATGTGCGGGCAGTGGCCGAGGTCCGGGTACTCGACGATGTCGGCGTCCGCGTTGCGGCTCCGCAGCTCCCGGGCGACCCGGGGCCCCGACACGGGATCCCGCATCCCCCACAGGAACGACAGGGGAACCGGAGTGCCGGTGAAGACCGGCTCGAGGCGGTCACGGTGGGCCGCGCGCTCGGGGATGTAGCGCAGCAGCCGCGCGGTCAAGCCGGGGTCGGGGTCCCCGGCGCGCAGCGCGCGGTAGTGCAGCCCGGCCAGTTCGGGGTCCAGGGGGTGCTCGGGAGAGAACACCCGGGACCAGGACCGGAAGAACTGCCGCTCGGTCAGGGAACGGGCGAGCAGGTTGCCGGCCACCGGCCACAACGAGGCCCGCTGGATCAGCCGGGGCCGGTACTGGTCGGCGTACAGGCCCGCGTTCAGGAACACGCACCGGTCGATCGTGAACGACCGGTCGCGGGCGAGCAGCTCCGAAGCCACGATGGCGCCGTAGTCGTAGGCCACGAGGGTGACCGCGTCGAAGCCGAGCGAGCCGATCAGCGCTTCGGCGAGGTCGGCCTGCTCGAACACGCTGTACCGGTGTCCGCGCGGCTTCTCGGATGCGCCGAAGCCGAGGAAGTCGAACGTCACGACGGTGTGCCGGCGCGCCACGAGCGGCTCCACCCGCGCCCACTCGAACGACGAGGCGGGAAAGCCGTGGAGCAGCACGAGCGGACGGCCGCTCCCCGACACCCGGTGGAACACCGCCCGGGGCACTCCCCGCACCGGCACCGTGGTCGTCGCGCCGTGCCGGTGCCACTCCGTCAACTGGTCGGTCATGGCTTTCCCCGCTAACCTAGTGATCGTTAGGTTAAGCGTCAGGCAGGAGTGACCGGATGTCAAGAGAGCCGGAGGCCGCGCCTCCGAAGCGGCGGATGTCCGCGGAGAAGCGGCGCGCGGTGATCGTCGAGAGCGCGACCGAGGTCTTCGCCGAACGCGGGTACGACGGGGCGCCGATCGACGAGATCGCCCGGCGCTCGGGGATTTCGGCGCCGGTGCTCTACGACCACTTCCCGTCGAAGCTGGCGCTGTTCCAGGAGGTGCTCGCCGCCGAGTACGCCCGGCTGCGCGCCGCCTGGGAGGTCACGTTCGCCACCGGTGAACCGCTGCGGCAGCGGTTCGCCGCCTCGCTCGACGCCTGGTTCGCCCACGTCGAGCGGCGCCGGAAGTCGATCCCCGTCCTGTTCCAGGTGGCCACGGCCGACGAAGGGGCCCGCCAGGCACAGGTCGACGCCACCCGGGCGAGCCGGTCGGCACTGGCCCCCTTCGTCACCGACGTGCTGACCACGGACGAACTCGACACCGAAATGCTGATCGAGATCATCGCCGCTTCCCTGCGCGCCCTCGCGCTCTGGTGGCACGACCACCCCGCGGTGCCTCGCGTCAGGCTGGTGGACGCGGCCCTCGACGCCCTGTGGCCGGCCATCGAGCGTCGCGTGCCGCCGTCGTCCTGACGATCACCACGGGGAGACGCCGGTGGCGTCGAGGAAGCTGCCGGTGACGTCCGCCGGCGTGAACCGCGCCGCCCGCACGATCGGCGCCGCGCCGACCTCGACGGGCTGCACGCCGGGCAGGGAGTTCATGCCGGTCGCCGTGGGCCCGGGGTCGACGGCGTTGATCCTGAGGCCCGGGAACGCCTTCGCGTACTGCACCGTCAGCATCGAGAGCGCCGCTTTCGACGCCGTGTAAGGGATTTCGACGAGGCGGGACTCCAGCCGGGACGGGTCGTGGACGCGGCCGAACGAACCGGTACCGCTGCCGACGTTGACGACGACGCCGGACCCGGACTTCTCCAGCAGCGGCAGGAAAGCGTGCATGACCCGCACCACGCCGACGACGTTGGCGCCGAACACCTTCCCAGCGTCGATGGCGGTCACTTCGGCCGCGGGCCTCGGTTCCGGTCGCAGGGCGGCGTTGTTGACGAGCACGTCGAGGCGGCCTTGTTCACGCTCGACGAGCGCGGCCGCCGCGGCCACGGAGTCGTCGTCGGTGACGTCCAGGACGAGCGGCCGCACACCCAGTTCCGCTGCCGCGGCAACGGCTTTGCCTTCGTCTCGAGCAGCGAGGTAGAGGTCGAAGCCGGCGGCGGCGAGCTGCCGGGCCGTTTCGAAGCCGAGTCCGCGGTTGGCGCCGGTCACCAGGGCGATGGGCAAGGGATTTCCTTTCGTTTCGGAAGGTGCGGCTCAGAACGCGTACGGCCCGAACCGGCCCCACGCCACCACCGCCGCCAGGACCAGCAGCACCCCGCTGGGCACCAGCGCCGGGACCTCACCGCGCCGCAGGTGCAGCGCCACGGCGCCGGCCATCACCAGGGCCAGGCCGGTCGCGGCGATCGGGACCAGGACCGGCGCGATGCCGGCCGCGGCGGGCAGGACCAGGCCGAGCGCGCCCAGCACCTCCAGCACGCCGAGCGCGCGCGGGGCCCACCGCGGCGCGTCCCCGGCCCAGGGTTGCGCCGCAACGTACTTCTCGTGCGACAGGGCGAGCTTGAACACGCCGGAGAACAGGAAGGCGGCCGCGACCAGACCGGCGACGACCCACAGACCGATATTCATGGCGGATAATCTACTCACTAGACTATCCACACGACAACCCATCCACCTTGCGAACCATCTCGGCGGCCGCCTACGATCACGGGGTGACGCCCAGAGCCTCCGGACGCAAGCCGCCGGCCGACGAACCCCTCGACCTGGACAGCGACCTCGGGTGGGCGCTGCGCGTGGTGTCGGGCGCGTTTCGCCGGACGGCCACGGGTTCCGTCGCCGCGTTGCCCGGCGGTCCCCGGGGTTACCTGGTGCTGATGGCGGCCGTCTCGGGACCACCCCGTTCCCAGCTCGCGCTCGCCCAGCAGCTGACGCTCAACAAGACCGTGATGACCTACCTGCTCGACGACCTCGAAGCCGAGGGCCTGCTCACCAGGCAGCCGGACCCCGCCGACCGCCGGGCGCGCCAGGTGCTCGTCACGGAAAAGGGCACCCACGCGCTGAACGAAGCCCGCGAACGCCTGGGCAAGGCCGAGGCGCAGCTGCTGGCCGACCTGGATCCCGCCGAACAACGGCACCTGCGCACGCTGCTGGAGCGGGTCGCACGGACCGCCCATCGCGAAGAGCACGAGTCCGAGGACTGCCGGCTCCCGGAGTGACGCCACGGACGCGCCACCGAAGGGCGGCGCGTCCGTCACCTCGGGTGCAGAACCGTCATGAACAGTTCGCGCCGGACCGCGAACCCCAGCGCTTCGTACAACCTGATCGCGTTCGTGTTGGTGGCCGCCGCGTGCAGGAAGACCCGCTCTCCCCGGCCGGCGATCCCCGCGATCAACGCCCGCACGAGACTGCCGACCAGCCCCTGACCGCGGTGTTCCGGAGCCGTGCACACGGCGCTGATCTCCACCCAGCCGGCGGGCCGCATGCGCTCCCCCGCCATCGCGGCGAGCACGCCGTCACGGCGGATTCCCAGGTATGTCCCCATTTCGACGGTCCGCGGCAGGAACGGACCGGGCTTCGTACGGCGGGCGAGGTCCAGCATCTCCGGGACGTCCGCCGCGCCGAGCCGGACCGCCCGGGCGTCCGGAGCGCCCGTCACGGCCGGCGGCGCGGTCATCTGCACGACGTCGAACCGGTCGGCGACGGTCCAGGTCGCGGGCACCGGCCCGGAATGGTGCACGTAAGCGGCCGACCCGTGGCCCACGATGCGGGCGGCGTCGGCCCAGTCCCGCCCGGTCGCGTCGTCCGGGAGGCCGAGGAAGGGTGACACGTCCGTCCGGTAGCGCAGGACGCGGCCGCGCCGCTCGGCCAGCTCGGCCAGCTCGGCCTGCGCCGGGCCGGACAGCGCCGAGTACACCGGATTGTCCAGGACGTGCTCGACGTCGGTCTTGAGCTGGTTCACCGCGGGCCTCCTCGATGCCGGGACAGGCGTATTTCCAGCATCACGACAGGCCTAAGATGAAGCAAATCGATGATGTTCATCTCCTGATCGGTGCATTCGATGAGCGTGACCCTGCGCCAGCTAGCCGTGTTCGTGGCCATCGCCGACCACGACGGCTTCGGCGCGGCCGCCGCCGCGCTGGGCCTGAGCCAGTCGTCGGTGTCGCATTCCCTCGCCTCGCTCGAAACGGCGGTGCGCGGCGAGCTGATCCGGCGAGCCACCCCGGTGCGGCCCACCCCGCTGGGCGAAGTGCTGCTCCCGCACGCGCGCGCCACGCTGTCCGCCGCCCGGTCGTTCGACGCAGCCGCGGCGGCGCACACCAGTGCCGCCGCGGCCGCGTCGATCAGCCTGTCCGTACCCCCGACCGTCGCCCGCGGGCTGCTCCCGGAGCTGCTGCGGCTGTGGCACGACCACCTGCCACACCTCGAAGTCACCGTCTTCGAGGCCGTCGACGACGAGATCGGCCAGTGGCTGGACAGCGGCACCGTCGACGCGGCGTTCCTCATCGACCCGGACCCGCTCCCCCGTGGCGCGCTGCACGTGGCGACCGACGCCTACGAAGCGGTGGTGCGCAGCGACCACCCGCTGGCCGGCGAGGACGCCGTCGAGCTGGCCGACCTGCTGGAAGATCCCTTGCTGGTCACCACATCCGGGTTCGGGCCCCCGATCGAGCGCCTGCACGCACTGGCGGGCCTGCCCTACCGGCCCGCCCGGCGCGTCCGCGAGCTGCTGACGCTGCTGTCCATGGTGGAGGCCGGCCTCGGCGTCGCGATCCTGCCGTCCCTGGCCGCGAGCATGCTGTCGGGCACCCTCACCCACCTCCCGCTCCGGCCCCACCTGGAACGCCGCCTCGTGCTCACCGGTCCGGCCACCCGGCCCTGGCACCCGAGCGTGGTCACGATCCGGGACCTCACCGCAACGCACCTCGGCCCCGGCTGACGCCGATGCCTCACCAGGTGACCGGCGCGCTGGTCCGGGTCAGCTCTCGGCGGGTTCGAGCAGGATCAGCGGCACCTCGCGGTTGCTGATCTCCACAGCTCGGGCGCGATGGCCGGCGAAGAACGGGTACAGCTCGTCCGTGTAGGCCAGCCAGCTCTCCCGCTCCGCGCCTTCGGCCACCCGGGCGGTCATCAGCCGCCGGTCGGGGCCGTCCTGCAGCTGGACCGTCGGGCAGGCGACGAGGTTGTGGAACCAGCTCGGGTTGCGGGCCTGGCCGCCGGCCGACGCGCCGACCGCGTAGACGCCGTCGCGTTCGATGCGCATCAGGGCGACCTTGCGCAGCTTGCCCGAACGAGCGCCACGCATGGTCAGCACGACCACCGGGCCGCCGCCCATCGTCGCGCCTTCGCGGCCGTCGGTGCGCTCGTAGAGCTCGACCTGGTCGCGGGTCGCCGGGTTGGCGCTCGGGGCGTACTCGCCGTCGAGCAGATCCTGTGTCACGTCAGGGAGTTCCTTTCACGAGGGGGTGGTTCACGCGGCGACCTGGATCACGGTCTTACCGATGGTCCGGCCGCTCTCGGCGAGCACATGTGCCGCCTTCATGGTTTCGGCGGTCAGGCCTTCCAACGTCGTCGTGACGATCGGGCGCAGCCGGCCCGCCACGACGTCGTCCACGGCTCGGGCGAGGATGCGGCCCTGGCTGGCGACATCACCGCCGGCCACGAGCTTGCTGAACACCATCTCGCTGTGCAGCGACAGCGACTTGGCCGTGAAGGCCTCCAGGTCGAAGGAACCGGTCAAGTCGATGGCGGCCAGGTGGCCGAAGGGGCGCAGCACCTCGACGATCGCTCCCAGGTGGCCGCTGGTGCCCGCGGTCGAGAACACCAGGTCGACGTGGTCGATCCCCGCCGCGCGCAGCTGTCCGGCCAGGTCGCCGCGGTGGTCGACGACCAGGTCGGCACCCATCGCCGTTGCCCACTTCCGCGACTCGGGCCGCGAGGCCGTGCTGATCACGAAGGCCGGTGTCGTGGTCTTGAGCAGCTGCGTGGCCATCGATCCGACGCCGCCGGCTCCGCCGAGGACGAGCACGCGGCCGACACCGGCGGGCAGCGCGTCCTGGTCGCGGAACAGCGATTCCCACGCCGTGAGGACGCCGATGGGCAGCGATGCGGCGTCGGTGAACGCGAGCCCGTCCGGGATCCTGGCGACCACCCGGTGGTCGACCGCGACACGCTCGGCCCAGCTGCCGTCGCGGGTGACGTCGCCGGTGCCCATCACCCGGTCCCCGACCGCGAACCCGGTGACCGCGGGCCCGACCGCGGCGACCACGCCGGCGAACTCCCAGCCGAGGATCACCCGGCCGCCGGGCTCGGCGCTGCGCGTCCGCCGGATCGCGGCTTCGCCCGGGTTGATGCCGATCGCGCGGATCTCGACCAGCAGGTCACCGTCGCGCGGCCGAGGCTCGGCGACGTCGGCCAGGGTGATGGCGAACGCGTCGAGCGTGTGCGCTTTCTCGTAGGCCAATGCCTTCACGGCTTCAGTCCTGCTTCAGGGCGTGCAACGCCGAGAGCGGGCCGCCGATCTGCATCAGGCGGCCACCCTCGCGCAGCGATCCGGCATCGACCGGGGCGAAGCCGATGCCTTCGGCGACCGTGTGGAAGTCCGCCTTGGCGGCCTCGTCGTCACCGGCGTAGAACAGCAGCTGCCGCCCTTCCGCGTGCCGGGGATCGGCGGCGATGTACGGGGCGTAGAGGGTGTTGAAGGCCTTGACCACGCGCGCGCCCGGCGCGCGTTCCGCGACGAACTCCCCCGCCGTCCCGACCTCGAGGTCGTCGAAGGTGTTGGTGGTGTCGACCAGGATGCGGCCGTCCCACGCGGGCAGCCCGGCCAGCGCGTCACCGACCTGCGGCCACATCACGGCGAGGAAGACCATGTCGGCGGTGGCCGCTTCGGCGGCCGTGCCCGCGCTCGCGAGCGGCCCCAGCCGGGTCACGACGTCGAGCAGCGTGTCCGGGCCGCGGCTGTTGCTGAGCGTCACCTTGTGGCCGCCCGCGACGAGGTGGCCGGCGATGGCCTGCGCGACCGTCCCGGCGCCGAGGGTTCCGAAGTTCATGACCGTCCCTTCCGCTCTTTGATGTCGATCGACATCGTTAATCATGATTGCCTCCATCATCATTGACTGTCAACCTGTGGACACTCGCTTTGATGACGACTATCATCGGAAGGATGCCTCGCATCACCCAGGAGCAGAAGCAGCTCAACCGCGAGAAGATCGTCAACGCGGCCGGCGAGGGATTCCGGCTGCGCGGCATCGACGGCGTCGGCATCGAGGAGCTGATGAAGGCGGCCGGCATGACGCACGGTGGGTTCTACAACCACTTCGCCTCGAAGGACGACCTCGCCCTCGAAGTCCTCCACCAGGGCTTCACCGACTCGCTCGCGGCGCTCGACGCCATCCGCGCCGCGCACCCCCGTTCGGCGCGCGCGGCCCTCCACGATCTGGTCGACGGGTACGTCAACGCCGAGCACCGCGACCATCCCGAGGCCGGCTGCGCCTCGGCCGCGCTGGCCTCCGACGCCGGCCGCCACGGCGCCGCCGCCCAGGCCGAGTACCGGCGCGGGCTCGACGGCTACTTCGCCACCATCGCGGACATGCTGGCCGAACGCGCCCGCCAGTCCGGCACCGAGCTCACTCCCGCCGAAGCCCGCGAGCGCGCGGTGGCGCTGTTCAGCCAGATGGTCGGCGCGCTGACCCTCTCCCGCGCGATCGCCGACGCCGCCCCGGAGCTGTCGGACGAAGTCCTGGCGGTCAACCGGAAACGGCTCAAGAAGCTGTAGCGGCGCCGCGCCGGCCTCGTCGAGGAGCGCGGCGTACGGTCAGCGTCTCGCCGGACATGCCCCTGTCCGAAGCGCCGAAGGCGTGGTAGAGCCCGTCATCGGCCTTGAGCGGCCCGGTAGGCGGCGACCCTGATCCGCAGGCCGCGCAGGTGGACCAGGTCGACGGCGAACGTCGGGGCCGGCCGGTACCCCGCGGCGGGCTCGACGGTCCGGCACGGTCCGGTGATGTAGACGAACTCGTCGTCCGCCTCGTACCGCGGCTCCGACCAGACCGTCGCGTCGCCGGCTCCGCTGTCCGCGCGCCGGGCGCGGGCCAGCCAGTAGACGGGCAGCTTCAACACCTCGCCCAGCGCCTTGTCGAACGCCGCGAGCTCGGCCTCCGCCATCGCGAGCCCGCGGCCGCTCCACACCCGCGGCGCCCAGTAACCGCCCGTGGAAGCGTGCGTGAAGGTCGCCGTGTCCCCGGACGCGGTGATAGTCCAGTCGGCCACGGTGGTGAGGGTCGGCATGGCAGCTCCCTGCGGTCGCGGCCCCCAGGTCCGGCACACCGTAATGGATCATGTCCACGCGAGGGCACCACCGATGGCACGCGGGTGTTGCGCCAACATTGTTAACCTGAGATTCACCTTTCGATCACCTGGTGAGGAAGACGAAATTGACGTCCGCGCAAGGCGAGCTCGTGCCCCGTTCGGTGGAGGACCTCGCCGCCGACCCGGCCTGGACGGTCACCCGCACCGGCACGACCGGGCGCTGGCTCACCGCCGAGCGGGCCGTCGAGCGCAAGCTCGTCGGGCTGACCCCGATCCGGGACGGGACCGTCGCGCTCATGCTGTGGTCCGACGGCGAGGTCGTCGAGCACCTCCGGACCACCGAAGCCGAAGCGTGCGCGACCGCGCACCGCTGGGTCGCCGGCCTCCTGGCCGACCAGCCGTGAACCGGACGCGCGCCGCATCGCGAACGCTGACGCCGGACGGGTGAACGGCAGTGCTTCCGGGACTGTCGACGGAATGTCGACGGGGTCCGCCACGCTGGCACAGCGGATCGAGTGAACCGCGACAAGCTGGCAAGGGAGTGTTGAGCATGAGAAAGCACATGATGATCGGTGCGGCGGCGGCCCTGGCGGTGGCCGGCGCGATGACTTCGGTGGCCACGGCTTCGGCCGCCGGCACGGCGAATACGGACACGGCGGTGGCCGCCCAGAGCACTTCGGCGGCCCAGCCCGGTGACCGCAACGTCCGCCGGACGCCGGCGGCGATCTCTTCGGCGTTCGTGTTGAGCCCGGGGTGTTCCGGTACCACGTTGCCGATCGACTGCACCATCACCGAACCGGTCGTGAACCAGCCGCAGATGACGTACCAGTTCTCGTTCCTGCCCGGTGACCACGTCACCGTGAACGCGGGCGGGTGCGTGCAGACCGGCGGCCACGGGTCGACCTGGAAGCGCTACGTCGACCCGGCCGCGGACAACGATCTCTACCACGGCCTGATCACCGTCCCCGGAGCGACCGGCAGCCTCGATCGGCTGCAGAACGTGGTCGGCAGGCCTCTGGTGGTCGGCGGCCGGGGCGGCAGCCTGATCCTCGGCTACCAGGACGACAACTACTCCGACAACGGCTACAACGCCCACGACAACGGCACCGGCAACCAGTGCCTGAACTCCGTGAACGCGTTCGTCCACATCGTCATCAGCTGAGCGACGCCCGAAGCCCGGTCAGGCCGGTGCGGGCCTACCGGGCGGGTCGCACCGTTCCCACGAACCGCCGGAAGTCGGACGCGGCGTCGTCGAACTGGTCGGGTGTGCAGGTGAGGACCAGTTCGAGCACCGTGCGCTGGTCGTGGACGTCGTCGATCGGCAGGTAGACCTGACGTTGCACGAGCCGCTTGCCCTCGTCCAGTTCGATGTCCAGCACCTGGGTCACGCCCGGGCCGAAATCCGCGCGGTCGCGCACCCGCACCGACTCGGCGACGTTCTCGACGCGCTGCACGGACTCGTCGGCGATCGTCGCCATCCGCACCGCGGGGTCGCGGGTCTCCCCCGCGATCGTCAGGTTGGTGACGAATCCGCCGGTTCCCCGGCCGGAAGAGGCCGGACGCACCGCGACGAACGCGACCTCGGGTGCGCCGACCTCGTCCGGTGGAGCCGCCTGCCAGCCGTCCGGCAGCGTGAATGCGATGCGTACGGGTAGCTCGATGGCCATCGGACCGCGCTCCTGTCGGCAGATCTCGGGTGAACGGATCGGCACGCCGGCCACTTGTCGCCGGTGCTGGTCCGGGTGTTCTTTTCAGTGCTCGTCGGGGGTCCGGCCGGCGGCGGGGTCAGTCGCCGCCACCGCCACTGCCACCGTCGCCGCCGCCGCTGGATCCGGATCCCGTGCTGGTGCCACCCGTTCCACCGCCGGAGTCACCACCGCCGGACGCACCACTGCCGGAGTCACCGCCGGAGGCACCACCGCTGGAATCACCACCGGAGGCACCACCGCTGGAATCACCACCCGAAGCGCCACTGCCAGAGTCACCACCGGCCGCACCACTTCCGGAATCACCACCGGACGCAGCACCACTTCCGGAGTCACCACCCGAAGCACCACCGCTGGAGTCACTGCCGGAAGCAGCACCGCCGGAGTCGCCACCCGAAGCGCCACTGCCAGAATCACCACCGGAGGCACCGCGTCCGGAGTCACCACCCGAAGCAGCACCGCCGGAGTCACCACCCGAAGCGCCACTGCCAGAATCACCACCGGACGCACCACTGCCGGAGTCACTACCCGAAGCACCAGTGCCGGAGTCACCGCCGGAAGCACCACTGCCGGAGTCACCACCGGACGCACCACTTCCGGAGTCACTATCCGAAGCGCCATCGCCGGAGTCACCGCCGAAGGCACCACTTCCGGAATCGTCGCCGGAAGTAGCGCTGCCGGAGTCGCTGCCCGAGGAGTCGCCGCCCGCGCCGCCGGGAGCGGCCGTTCCGGAATCACCTGTCGCGGAGTCGCCTGTTCCGGAGCCGGCCGCGTCACCGCTGGCGATTCCGCCTTCGGAGCCGCTGTTGCTGGAACCGGCCGCGGAGTCGGCGTCGTTTGCGCCGGAGGTTTCAGTGGCGTCGCCGGTGCTGCTGATCCCGGCGTCCGGGGCCGCCGGTTCGGTGTTTTCGCCCGTGGTTTCCGGGGCGGTGACCTCACCCGGTGCGTCGTTCTCACCCGTCGTGCCGGGGGTGGGGCCGGAGTAGTCCGCGTCGAAATCCGACGGCGGAGCCTGATCCGGCTCGGCGGCCTCCTCGACGCTCAGCGCCTTCGGGGTCTTGGCCGGGCTCAGCGTGATGGAGAACCCGAGCTTGCCACCGATGCCGACGGCCACTCCGGCGTCGGCGCCGATGGTGAACGAGCCGTCCGGGCCCCAGCCGAACCGGGCGCGTCCTTCCGCGCCGAGGCCGGACCAGCCCTCGGCCGTGCCGGCGACCCGCAACCCCGCCACGTCGGCGTGCCCGTCGACGCCCACCTTCGCGCCGGCAAAACCCTTCGCGCCGACGTCGACGCTTTCGAACCCCAGGGAAACGTTCGCCCCGGCTTCGGCACTGACCTCGGCCTCGCCCTTGACGCCCACCTCCGCGGGGCCGTACGTCGCCGAGCCTTCGGCGGTCGCCTCGCTGAGGTAGCCGCTCGCACCGACCTTCGCGTTGACGCCGTCCTTCGAGGTACCCGCGCTCGCGTTGGCCTCGCCACCCAGCGCCTTGGCCCCGGCCTCACCGGAGATCGTGACCCCGCCGACCTCGGTCTGCCCGGCCACGCCCACCTCGGCCGCGGGCCCCGTCTTGACGCCGGTGGCCACCGTGGGCACGTTCGAGCCGAACGCCGACAGCGCGGTTTCCTGGTCGCTGACGGTCGTCACGGTGCCGACGTCGGCCTGATCGTCAGCCGCGGTCTCCTCCGCCAGGGAGGCCGGAGTCACCCGGACGGTGTCACCCAGCGCGTCGACGGGATGAACGCCGTAGGCGTCCCGCGCGGCCAGCTCGGTGGCGTTGTACTGCGTGGCGGTTTCGTTGAACCGGGCGATCGCGGCGTCCTGTTCGGCGGGCGTCGTCGCGGTGTGGATGGCGCCGATGTCCTCGCCGAACCGGGCGCGGAAGCCGTCGCGGACGCTCGGGTCGGGCAGGTCGCTCAGCAGCGACCCGCTCATCTGCCGGTCGACCGCCCGCATGTCCAGCGAGCCGCGCACTTCCGCGGGCACGGTCGAGGCGCGCAGGGCCGGCGCCGAATACCGGCTGACGTAACCCGCGTGTTCCGCCTTGGAGACCACGTCCCGCATCGCGGCGAGCTGCGCCTGTGACAACGCAGGGGTGTCGTTGCCGGGCACCGGTGGCGCCGCGGCGGGTTCGGACGCCGGGGCCGTGTGCTCCACCGGGACGGCCTGCTCACGGGCGGGAGGCCGGTTCCCGTCCTGCTCGCCCCGCGGCGCCACGGGCGCCCGGTCGTGCGGGCCGACCAGGCTCACTCCCGGCGCCGAGCCGTACGCCACCTGGATGACCGGGCGCAGCCCGATCGGCCGCGACGACCGCCGATCGGTCCGGGCGTCGCCGTCAGGGTGGGGCTTGTCGGTCGAGCGGGTGGGGTCGTCCGGCGCGGTGTCCTGGGAGTCGGCGACCGTGTCGCCGTCGCGGTCCGACACGCCGTAGCGGATCTGGATGTTCTTTGCGGGGGTGACCTGCCCGTCGCTGTGCTGGGGCGGAGGGATCCGGAGCACCTTCGCGACGCTGTCGGCGATCGGGTTCGCGATCAGCGACGCGCCCTTGTCGTTAGGCTCGAACGGCTCCTGCCGGTCACCCTGCTCGGCGAACACCGAGTCGGGGGTGTAGATCTCGTGACCCGCGACCGCTTCGGCGAGGTCGGCGAGGGAGCCACAGCCGCAGATCCGCACGGCGCGGTCGATCGCCTTGTTCAGGTCGTAGCCGAACTTCCGCACGCTGGTCAGATCGTCCTCGCCGACCAGGCTCGTGGCGTGCGCGTTCTCCGGGTCCGCGGCCAGCGGGTAGGTGGTGACCACGATCTCGGCGTGGGGTGCGCGCGCGGCGATCCCGGCCAGCACCTGGAGCATCCGCGCGACCAGCGTGGGTGCCTGGCCGGGAGGCGACGACTTGGCCTGGCCGACGTACTCCTCGTCCGACGCCGTCCAGTCCAGCAGGGGGCCGAGGGCCCGGATCTCCTTGTCCAGGGCCGTGTTCGGCCCGCCGGTGGTGCGCTTGGCTTCGGCGAGCACCGCCGCCAGCCGGGCGTCGTCACCGCCGAAGCCGACGATCACCAGCTGGGCGTCCGGGCGGACCTGGTCGCGCTGCGGCGGGCTGACGACGCTGTCGTTGGGCCCCGTCTGGGCGAAGAAGAAGTCCGCCGTCCGCGCGCCGGCCGCGGCGACGAGGTTCGCGTCCACCCGCAGCCGCGGGTCGTCGTTCCGGACGCGCGCCAGCGCCTGCAGGGCCGGTGCGCTCGCGGACCGGTGTCTCGGGTCCGCGGGATCGGTGTCCCGGAGGCCGTCGCCCGCCATGTACGAGTCGCCGACGACGTCCACGGTCACGGACTGCTCTTGGGCGGACCGGGTGTCCGCGGACGCGGGCGGTACACCGAGACCGGCGCCGATGAAGACGGCCCCGGTGGTGGCGACCGACAGCAGCCGTGGCAGCCGCGTGCACGCCGGGACGGCACCACGCGCCTTGCGTGCCGGGTTGACCATCGCTGTTCCTCCTGTGTGCCAAGGGGTTGCGGAGAGGGTCGTTCCCGTCGATCGTGGCGCGGGCCGTTCCGTGCGGTCCATGCCGCACAGGTGCGGCATGGACCGCGGCAGCGTTCGGTGCCAGGCTGGGGGCCGGGTGCACACCCAGGACGGAAGACCGAGGTGGCGGCTGTGATGGGTCTGCATCGCCAGGTGCGCGGGATCGTCGCGGCCTCGGTGGTGTTCTTCCGGTTGGCCACCCTGGCATGGTCGCCCTGAGCGTCGTCGGCGGCGTGCAGATCCACGCCTACACCAGGGTTCCGCTGGCCGCGTCCGTGTACGCGGTGCTCGCCGGGTGGAGCGCGGTGCTGATCACGCTGGTGCTGCGCCGTGAAGCGCTTCCCGGCTGGGCGCTCGCGGTCGACGTCGCGGTCACCGCCGCCGGCGTGCTCGTGCTGCCGCTGGCGGTGTCCAACCCGCTTTTCGACACGCTCGCCAACCCGTACCTCGAGCCGCTGACGGTCAGCGTCGCGGTGGCCCTCGCGCTGGTCAGCGGTTCCCCTTGGGCCACCGCGGCCGGCTGCGCGGCGCTCGCCGCGGCGAACGTGATCGGCCAGCGGTCGCTGCTGGACCGCGGCGCGGACTTCGCCTCGATGGCCAACACGATCGGCTGGCAGGTGGGTGCCGCCGTCTGCTGCCTGGTGTTCATCCGGCGGCTGCGGCAGGTGGCCCACCACCTGACCGAGGCGACCCAGCAGGTGATCACCGCGCGGGAACGGCTCGCCGCCCAGCGCGCGCACACCGAGGAACGCACCCGGCACTTCCGCGAGCAGATCCGCCGGTACCGCGCCCTGCACGACGGCCCGCTGCGGATCCTGACCGCGATCGCGGGCCCCGGCCCCGCCGCCCACCCCGATCCCGTGGTGCGCCGGCAGTGCGCGGTCAGCGTCGACGTCCTGCGCGGTGCGGCCCCGGACGACCCCGCGGGCAACCTCACCGACCTGTCCCTGGCCCTGCTGGAGGCCGGCGGGGCCAGCGCCGCACTGGGGCTGCGCGTGGAGTACCACTTCGCCAACCTGCCCGACTCGCTCCCCAACGACGTCGTCGACGCACTGTGCCAGGCCAGCGCGGAGGCGCTCAGCAACGTCACCGCGCACGCGGGAACCACCCGCGCCCGCCTCACCGCGCTGGCCGTCGGGGACGCGGTGACCGTGGCCGTCGTCGACCAGGGCGGCGGATTCGACCAGGACGTCACCGAATTCGGCTACGGCATCCGGCACTCGATCGTCGAGCGCATGGCCGAGGTCAACGGCAAGGCCACAGTGGACAGTCACGTCGGCGAGGGCACCCGGATCGACCTGCGGTGGCCCGCGTGATCCGGATCGCCGTCATCGACAACGACAAGCTCGTCCCCGCGGGCCTGCGGGCGCTGCTCGCCGACACGGCCGACATCGCCTTCGTGCACACGGCCACCACGGTCGGCGGCTACCTGGCCGCCCGGGCCGGCACCGCCGCCGACGTGGTGCTGCTGGACCTGAGGCTGGAGGACGGCAGCGACCCCGCCGCCAACGTCGCCGTCCTGCACGCCACGGGCGCCGCCGTCCTGGTGATCTCCGTGCACGGCGACCGCCGTCACGTCCGCGCCACCATCCGCGCGGGCGCGTCCGGTTACCTCGTCAAGAACGACGACGGCGACAAGCTCGCCGAGGCCATCCGCACCGTCCACACCGGACAGCTGGCGCTCACCGCCGAGCTCATGACCCTCATCAACGACGACCCGCCCGAGCTGTCCCCGCAAGAGCTGCACGTCCTCTACCTCTACGGCACGGGAAGTACCCTCGCCGCCACCGCGCGCCGCCTCGGCATCGCCATTCCCACCGTCCGCTCCTACCTCGACCGCATCCGCGCCAAGTGGGCGGCGGCCGACGAGCCGGTGGACGACATCCGCAGCCTCGTCCACGAATACCCCCACCCCACCGGTCCGTTCCCCGGACAGGCTTGAGGTCCCGGCCGGGCCGGGTGACGGCGACGGCAGCCCGGCTTGCTCCGCACGGCGGGGCGCGGTTCGCCCGGTCGTTGGTTGTGCGGGCGGGCCCGGGCGGATAGGTATGTCTGCAGCGGATCAGTGCGGCTTCGGCGGGGGGCTCGTGTGACGGTGGAATTCCGCTTGCTCGGCGAGGTCGAGGCCGCCGTCGACGGTGTGCCGGTCGCCCTCGGCTTCGCCCAGCTGCGCTGCCTGCTGGCGGTGCTGCTGGTGGAGGCCAACCACGTCGTGTCGGCCGACCAGCTGCTCGACCGGGCCTGGCGCCCGCACCGCCTGCCCCGGCACCCGCGCGACGCCGTTCACCAGCGCATCGCCCTGGTGCGCAAGGCACTCGCCACCGTGCCGGACGTCGCCGTCACGACGCACCCGGCCGGTTACCGGCTCGCCGTCGATCCGCACCTGGTCGACCTGCACCGGTTCCGGGCGCTCGTCGAGCAGACCCGCCGGCACGACGACACCGCCGTGGCCCCGTTCGCCCAGGCGCTCGGGCTGTGGCGGGGAGATCCCCTCGCGGGCGTGACGGACACGGCCTGGATCGCTTCGGTGCGCACCACGCTCCTGCAGCAGCGCCACGCGGTCGAGCTCGACCTCACCGACATCCGGCTGCGCCGGGGGCAGCACGCCGCCCTGCTCGCCGAGCTGTCCGACCGCGTGGAGCGGCATCCGCTCGACGAACGCCTCGCCGGCCAGTTCCTGCTCGCCCTCTACCGCAGCGGACGGCAGGCCGACGCGCTGGCGCGGTACGAACAGCTCCGCCGCGACCTCGCCGACGAGCTCGGCGTGCACCCGAGCCCACCGCTGCGGCAGCTGTACCAGCAGATCCTCCACGCCGCGCCCGAGCTGGCCGTGCCGGCGTCCCGCGCCACGCCGGTGCCGCGGCAGCTGCCGGCCCCACCGCGGCTGTTCACCGGCCGCGCCGCCGAACTGGCCCGGCTGGACAGCCTCCTCGACGACCAGCCGGAGACGGGCGGCGCGGTGGTGATCTCCGCGATCGGCGGGACCGGCGGAATCGGCAAGACCTGGCTGGCGCTGCACTGGGCCCACACCCGCCTCGACCGGTTCCCGGACGGGCAGCTGCACGTCGACCTGCGGGGTTTCGACCCCGCCGGGCAGCCCGTTCCCCTGGTGACGGCGGTGCGCGGCTTCCTGGACGGCCTCGGCGTGGACCCGGCCACGATCCCGGTCGACCCGGACGCCCAGGTGCGGCTGTACCGCAGCCTGGTGGCCGGCAAGCGCATGGTGATCGTGCTGGACAACGCCCGCGACACCGCACACGTCAGCCCGCTGCTGCCCGGCAGTCCCACCTGCACGGTGCTCGTCACCAGCCGGCGCCACCTCGGCGGGCTGGTCACCACCCACGGAGCGCACTGCGTCGACCTGGACGTCATCCCCGAACACGAGGCCCGTGACCTGCTCACCCGCCACCTCGGCCACGACCGGGTCGCCGCCGAGCCGAAGGCGGTCGACGAGCTGGTGGCCTGCTGCGCGGGCCTGCCGCTGGCGCTGGGCATCGTGGCCGCCCGCGCCACCCGCCACCCCGGGTTCCCCCTGGCCGTCCTCGCGGACGAGCTGCGCGAGCGGTCCGGGCGCCTGGACGCCCTGGACCCCGGCGATCCGCAGGCGACGTTGCGCGCGGTCCTGTCCTGGTCCCACCACGCGCTGTCCGACGCGGCCGGGATCGCGTTCGGCCTGCTGAGCCTGGCCCCGGGCCCCGACATCGGCCTGCCCGCCGCCGCGGGCCTGCTGGCTCAGCCGTCCGGCGCGACCCGGGCGCTGCTCAACGAGCTGGAGAACGCGTGCCTGGTCCAGCAGCCCACCCCCGGCCGCTACCGGATGCACGACCTGGTCCGCATCTACGCCGCCGAATGCGCCACCCGGCGGCACGATCCGGCCGAACGGGACGCGGCGCTGCGGCGCGTGCTCGACTTCTACGTCCACCTCGCCCACGCCGCCGACCGGCGCCTGGACTCCAGTCGCCCGGTCGTCCGGCTCGAGGCACGTGCCCCCGGTGCGGAACCGCACGAGCCGCCGGACTTGGCGGCCGCGATGGCCTGGTTCGAGACCGAGCACGCCAACCTGGTGGCCACCCAGCGAGCGGCCCTCGACCACGGCTGGCACCTGGAGGTCTGGCGGCTGGCCTGGGTCTCGACCACCTTCCACGCCCGGCGCGGACACCGTGAAGACGATCTTTCCGCGTGGCAGGCCGCGGTCTATGCCGCCGCGCACCTGCCCGGTCTCGCCGCCGCCCGCGCACACCGCTACCTCGGTCGCGCCCAGGGTGAGCTGGACCGTCACGAAGACGCGAGCCGCCACCTGCGCCAGGCCCTCGCCCTGGCGGAGCGCCGTCGCGACACCGCCGAGCAGGCCCTCGCCCACCACCAGCTCGCCCGGGCCTGGGAACGCCGGGAGGACCACCGCCGGGCGCTGGAGCACGCCACCCGGGCGCTGGAGCTGTGCCGCGCCCTCGGCCGGCCGGCCTGGGAAGCCAACGCGCTCAACGGCGTGGGCTGGCACGCCTCCCGGCTCGGTGACCACGACACCGCCCGCGCCCACTGCCAGGCCGCGCTGGCCCTGCACCGCCGGCACCACAACACCAGCGGCGAGGCGGACACGCTGGACAGCCTCGGCTACATCGACCACCACACCGGCCACCACGACCGGGCCGTCGACCACTATCGGCAGGCGCTCACGCTCTTCCGCCGGCTGGGCAACACCTACGAGTCCGCCGCCACCCTCGACCGGCTAGGCCACCCGTACGCCGCCCTCGGCCGGCACGAGCAGGCCCGGGCGGTCTGGCGGGAGGCGGCGGAGCTGTACGAAGCACACGGACGCGACTCCGACGCCGCCCAGGTCCGGCAACGGCTCGAGACTCTCGACGACCGCGGTTCCCGGTGACCCTGGCAGAACGAGGACCCCTCGCGGCTCCCTCGCCCGTGCACCTCACCCGCCGACCGGCGCCAACCGACCCGACGCCGACGCCGCCCAAGTCCGGCAACGGCTGAAGACCCTCGACGACAGAGGTTCTCGGTGACCCGAGTCAGGCCGGAACGAGGACCGGCGCCAACGTCGCCCAAGTCCGGCAATGACTGGAGACCCTCGACGACCAGCCGTCCCGGTGACCCTGGCGGAACGAGGATCCCGCGCGGCTCGCGAGACCCTCGCCCGTTCACCCGCCGACCGGATCCCCGGCGCGGACCACTAGCTGTACGGGCGCCACATGAACTCGCCGCTCTGGGCGCAGGTCCACTGGATGACCCAGGCTCCCTTGTTCGTCCGGGCGCCGCCGACCGCCACGCACTTGCCGCTGTTGACGTTCACGAACTGGTAGGCGCCCGCGAACGCCGGCGAGGTCGCCGGCACCAGGGTGAAGATCTCCGCGGGGGTGTCGACGCAGGCGTAGATGCCGACCTGGGCGTTGTCGCCGGTGTCGCCGCGCCAGATGGACAGGCACTGGCCGTTGTGCTCGTTGACGAGCCGGTAGTTGTTGCCGCCGACGTTCGCGGCGTCCCAGAAGATGGTGTAGTCGCCGTCGTCGCAGCCCTCCTGGCGGTTCGCGCCCTTCGAGCTCACGTCGTAGGCCAGGCACAGCCCGCTGTTGGCGTTGGCCCACCGGTAGGTGCCGTCGGGAACGACACCGGCCGTCCCGGAGGTCGCCGCCGTCGCCGGAACCACGAAACCGACGGCCGCGGTGACGGCCATGGCGACCGCGGTGACGGCACGGATCAGACCACGTCTCATGCTTTCCCCTTTTCTCGACGCCCACCCGATCACCCGCAGCCGGCGCGGCCGACCCGGTGGGCTCACCGGCCCTGCCCAGCGGCAGCGGCCCGCCGATCAAGGTGCCCGGCCGAGCCGTAGAAAGCCTTTGGTGGCCCCTTAGTGCGCTGGTCACCGCGGGTGGACGGCCGGCTCGGGAACCGGGCAGCGGCTGGTTGAACCGGAGGCTGTTGCCGACCGGGTCACGGAAGCTGCAGTCGATCCCGTACGGGCGATCGTCCCGGTCAGCCCCGCGGCCGCAGCCAGGCCATGGCGAAGCAGGTCAGCACGTCCGCCACCGGTCCACGGGCCAGGGCGGCCACGTCCAGCGGCTTCGCGTAGTCCCGGTCCATGGTGTCGCGTGCGCGCAGCAGGCGGCGGTTGCTCTCCCCCACGGCCCGGCTCACACCACATCTCCGACGCCGTGCGCCGCCGGTCTCAGTGCCGGCACGCGGTCGCGCCGTGACAGGAGATCATGGCCTGCAGCGTGTCGTGCAGCTGCTTCGCCTGGTCCGGCGGCAGCTGGGCCGCGGTGTTGTGCAGCTCCTGCGGATCCGTGCCGCGGTCGTAGTACTCCTTCGTGCCGTCGGTGTACTCGACGTAGGTGAAGCCGGTGCCGCGGATCGCCTCGTAGGTCGTGGGGTTGCCGCTGTTCTTCTTCGGCTTGTCCGGGTCGGCCTTGTCGAAGTCCGGGCCGTGGTGCTCGACCAGCCCGACCGTGCGCCACGCCGGCGGTGGCGTCCCGGTGAGCAGCGGCACCAGGCTCTCGCCGTCCACCTGCGACGGCGTCGGCGCGCCGGCCAGCTGCTCGAACGTCGGCCGCAGATCGATGTTCTCCACCGGCTGGGTCACCGTCACGCCCGCCTTGACGCCGGGACCGGTGACGACCAGCGGCACGTGGACGTCGGTGTCGAAGGCGGTCTGCTTGCCGGGCGTGAGCCGGTACTCCCCCATGTGGTAACCGTTGTCCGAGGTGAAGACGATGTCGGTGGTGCCGCGCACGCCGGCTTTGTCCAGCGCGGCTTCCACTGTGCCGATCATCTTGTCCACCGATTGCACGGCCTGCGCGCGCTTGCGGAACGCCTGGTCGATGGCCTTCTTTTCCTTGTCCGTCAACGGAGTGCGGGACGCGAGCCACGACGGCGCCGCGGACGGCAGGGTGTCGAACGCGGGCCCGCGTGGCGCGGTGAGGCCGGGGAACGCGCCGGCGTCGCGCGGCGCCGGGGTGTACGGCCCGTGCGGGGCGAACGTGGCCAGCTCGATCGCGAACGGCGTGTGCGCGGCGGCCGAATCGGTGACGAACTGCGCGGCCTTGCCCGCCATCACGTCGACCAGGTAGTCCTCGGGTGCCTTGCCGTAGTGCTTGACCGTGCCGTTTTCGTTGAGGTCGTAGTTGAACTCGCCGTAGGCGTTCCCGGCGACGTCCCATTCGTTCCAGCCCGGCGGCACGCCGTTGCTCTTGGGGTCGTAGCCGTTGAGGTACTTGCCCAGCATCGCGGTGCGGTAGCCGGCCTGCTGCAACGACGTCGCGTAGGTCGACTCGTCGTCGCCGCGGCCGTGGAAAGCGCCGTAGCCACCGTCCTTGCCGCCGTTGGTGAACACGCCGGTGTCGTGCGGCAGCATGCCGGTGAACAGCGACGAGCGCGACGGGCAGCACAACGAGTCGGTGACGGTGTAATTGGCGAAGCTGGTGCCGGTGCGGGCCATCTCCTGCACGTGCGGCAGGTACGGCAGCAGGTTCATCGACAGGTCGTCGGTGAGCACGAGGACGACGTTCGGTTTGCCGCCCGGCGTGGCCGGCGACGAGCTGTCCGTGGTGCAGGCCGTGGCCGTCGCGGCCAAAGCCAAGGCCAGTACCGAGTTCAGGAGAACGCGAGCGCGACGTGACATACCCGCACGCTAAAGCCGCAACCACAGAGAACGATCTGCGTTCTGTTCGGGTTCCGTAAAGACAGGCGCGCTCACGAAGTCCACAAAGGACTCAGAGAGCCAGCTGCATTCCCGCGAGGACCACGACCAGGAGAGCGCCGATGCCGAAGCCGAGCAGCAGCGCGCCGCCGACGGCCGGGCGGAGCCGGACCGCCGCGTAGGCCATGCCCAACGTGAACATCAACCACGCCCCGACCAGGGCAACGCCCATCATCATGCCGGAGCCGAACAGCGAGACGCCCTTGGCGCCACCCGCGACCACCAGCACGTAGCCGAGGACCAACGTCCAGTGGAGCGGCCGGACTCCCGCCGGCTTCGCCACCGTCGTCCGCCAGGAATGCGTGTGGGCCATGGTGTTCCTCCAGGCTTCGAGGGACCTCCAGTGTCGCACGTCACGCCGCACATGATCCTTACCTGGCCCTTACGGCCCAAGGTCGTCAGTGGCCGATCTCGCCCCCAGGGCCGGCGTCGAGGCCGTGCGGCTCGAAACCGTCCGCACCGAACCCGTGCACCGCGCCGACGATCACCGCGGCCGTGATCAGGAGTCCGATGAGGACGGTGAGCGCGAGCAGCCACCGCCGGCGGCCGGGTGACGGCTCGGGGGTGCGGCCGAGCAGGACCGCGAGTTCCGCGGCCAGGGTCCGGCCGGCCGCGGCCATGATCGGCCGCCAGCCGCCCGGCGAATTCCGCTCCGGGCCGGGCAGGTCCGCCGTCACGCCGGTGAGTTCGTGGCGGTAGCGGGCGGCCTCGATCCGGGCCAGCCGCTCCTCCACCTCGTCCATCGTCAGGCGGCCTTCGCCGGCCGCGGTGTAGAGGACGGCCCGGACCTGCTCACGTTCCGCATCCGAGCACCGGATCCCCTCGGCCGCCGGGGAATCGGCGGGAAGGGTCGCGCCGAGCACACTCTCGCTCATGTTCTTCTCCTTGGCGTCGGTGAAATCCCTTTCCAGCGAGGCTAGCCGCGGAATCCGGCCCCGATCGCGGTCCAACGTTAATGTTCGATGAGAGTTGGGCGGCGCCACCCGGACCTCGACTACAGTCACGGTGTGTCATCAACTCCGGGCGAAGGGACGCGAGGGTGCACCTGGTGATCGTCGACGACGAAGCTGCCGTGCAGGACTCGCTTTCACGGACGCTGCGGTTCGAGGGCTACACCGTCTCCGTCGCCGGGGACGGCGTCGCCGGGCTCGAGCTGATCCGCGCCGAGGCGCCCGACGGTGTCCTGCTCGACGTCACCATGCCGCTGCTCGGCGGCCTCGAAACCTGCCGGGTGCTGCGGGCCGAGGGCAACCCGGTGCCGATCCTCATGCTGACCGCGCGCACCGCGGTCACCGACCGGGTCGCCGGCCTCGACGCCGGGGCCGACGACTACCTGGCCAAGCCGTTCGCCCTGCAGGAGCTGCTCGCCCGCGTCCGCGCGCTGCTGCGCCGCACCGAATACAACACCCCGACGGCGTCGGCCCCCTCTCCGACGGCGTTGCGGTTCACGGACGTGACCCTGGACCCGGCGACGCGGGAGGTGTTCCGCGGCGACCGGCCGGTGCACCTGACCCGGACGGAGTTCGCGATGCTCGAGACCTTCCTGCGGCACCCGCGGATCGTGCTGACCCGCACCGCGATGTTCGAGCACGTGTGGGGCTACGACTTCGGCACCGCGTCCAACGGCCTCGACGTCTACGTCAGCTACCTGCGGCGCAAGCTCGAAGCCAAAGGCGAGCCCCGGCTGCTGCACACCGTGCGCGGCGTCGGCTACGTGCTGCGCGAAGAGCCGCTGTGAAACGGGTCAGCTGGAAGCGGCTCTCGCTGCGGGCCCGGCTCGGGGTGCTCGTCGCGGCGGCGGTGGCGATCGCCGTCGTGCTGGTGTCGGCGATCTCCTGGAGCATCACCCGCGCCGATCTCTACGACCAGTTCGACGCCCGCCTGCAGTCCTACGCCCAGCTCGCCGCAAAGACGTCGTCGCCGGCCGAAGCGCTGGCCACGCTCAGGTCCACCGAAAACCACCAGGGGCCCGGCCGCGACGGCGGGCTGACCGTGCAGTTCCTGTCCCCGGCCGGCGCGGTGATCGGCACGGCGGGAGCCAAGCCCGTCATCCCGCCGCGGGCGCCGGGCGCGCCGGTGGCCCCAGGCGAGGACAGCCGCACCTCCGACGTCCGCCGGATCGACGGCGACCGGTACCGGGTGTGGACGGCCCAGCGCTCCGACGGCGGCACGGTCGAAGTCGCCCAGGACTCCGAGGACGTCGAAGACACGTTGGGCCACTTGGGTTTGTGGCTCATCGTCGTCTCACTCGCCGGGATCGTCGGGGCGACGCTGGTCGGCCGGGTGATCGCCCGGTCGGCGCTGCGCCCGGTCGACGACCTGACCGCCGCGGCCGAGAACGTCGCCCGGACCCAGGAGCTGTCCGCGGCCATCGAGGTCACGGCGGCCGGCGAGATCGGCAGGCTGGCGACGGCGTTCAACGCCATGCTGGGCGCACTGAGCCGGTCGCGGGACGAGCAGCGGCGGCTGGTCGAGGACGCCGGTCACGAGCTGCGCACCCCGTTGACGAGCCTGCGCAACAACATCGAGCTGCTCGTGCACGCCGAGGCCAACCCGCAGCGGCAGCTGTCGGCCGAGGACCGGTCGCGGCTGCTGGCCGACCTCGACACCCAGGCCGTCGAGCTGACCGCGCTCATCGGCGAGCTCGTGGACCTCTCCACCGGGGAACGGCCCAGCGAGGTCGCCGAGCGGACCGCGGTGGCCGACGTCGTCGGCTCGGCGCTGGAACGCGCCAGGTCGCGGTGGCCGAAGGTGACCTTCACCGCCGAGCTGACCGGCGCCGAGGTGCTCGCCCGGCCGGCGGCCCTGGAGCGCGCGGTGCTGAACGTGCTGGAGAACGCCGCGAAGTGGTCGCCACCCGGCGGAACCGTGCAGGTGACGACGTCGGTGACGCCGGAGGCGGTGCGCGTCCGCGTCGACGACGAAGGCCCGGGGATCGCCGACGCCGATCTGCCGCACGTGTTCGAGCGGTTCTACCGCGCCGACGCCGCCCGCGCGCTGCCCGGATCCGGGCTGGGGCTGGCCATCGTCGAGCAGGTGCTGGCGCAGCACGGCGGCCGCGCCGAAGCCGCGCGCGCCGACGGCGGGGGCGCCCGGTTCGACCTGGTGCTCCCCGCTTCTTAAGGAAACCGCGCGCGATCTTCATCGAACTCTCATGCGGGCCCAGCAGTTTTGAGGTGTGACTCCACGGTCCACGCTTTCGCCCACGCCGCTGGCGACGCTGACGCTGGTGATGGCCGCCGTCGCCCAGGCCATCATCGCCGGGCTGACCCTCGGCTTCGCCGGCCACGTCAGTCCCTGGCGCGACCCGGTCAGCGACTACGCCTGGCACCGCGGCGGCCGGCTCCTGTTCGCGGTGGCCGTCGTGCTCCTGCTCGCGTCCGCCGCGGCGCTGGCGGTCGCCGCCCACCTCGCCGCGCTGCCCCGGACGCCGCTCGCGAGTGCCCTGTTCCTGCTGTGGACGGCCGGGCTGCTGGTGGTCCTGCTGTTCCGCAGCAACCTCAGCGCCGCGGACCCGACGGCGTCCGGCGAGATCCACCGCGCCGGCGGCGCCGTGCTGTTCGCCAGCCTCCCGCTGGCCGCGTGGACGCTGAGCACGCGGCTGCGGGCCGACACCCGGTGGCTCGCCGCCGCGGCCACCCTCCGGCGCGGCGCGCTCGCGGGTGTCGTGACGGCGGCGGCGTTCGGCCTGGCGCAACTCGTCGGCTGGCTCCCGGCGGGCCTGCTCGAACGCGTCGCGCTCCTGGCCGAGTTCCTGATCATCGCCACCATGGCGACCGCGCTGCGGAGGGCTGTCCGATGACCGCCCTCGCCGTCGCCTGCGCCCTGCTTGCCGCCGACCACTTCACCACGGCGACCGCACTGCGGCGGACCGTCCGATGACCGCCCTCGCCATCACCTGCGCCCCGCTCGCCGCAGACCACTTCGCCACGGCGGCCACCCGGCAGGCCGTCCGACGACCACCTCGCCTGCGCCCTACTCGCCGCCGTCCACTTCACCACGGCGACCGCGCTACGGCGGACCGTCCGATGACCACCCTCACCATCACCTGCGCCCCGCTCACCGCAGCCCTCTTCGCCACGGCGACCGCGCTACGGCGGGCCGTCCGATGACCGCCCTCGCCGTCGCCTGCGCCCTGCTTGCCGCGGTCCTCTTCGCCGCGGCCGCCACCCGGCAGCACCACGAGGTCGCCGGCCTGGCGGTCGACGGCCCGCCCCGGCTGCGCACCCTGGCCCGGCTGCTGCGGTCGCGCGGGTGGTGGGCCGGGACGTCGCTGGCGACCGGCGGGAGCCTGCTGCACGTCGTCGCCCTGTCCCTCGCGCCGCTTCCGGTCGTCCAGCCGCTGGGCGTCTTCAGCCTCGTCCTCACGGTCGTCTTCGCGCGACGGGCCCGCGACCGCCGGGTCCTCGCCGCCGTGGTGCTGGTCCTGCTCGGCGTCGCCGGCTTCGTGGTGCTCGCGGCGTCCGCGACCACGGACACGGTGATCGGCTGGGGAACGGCCGAGTCGGTCGCGCTGGCCGGGTTCGCGGTGGCCGCGGTCGTCTGGTTCGCCCGGGCGAGCTGTGCCGTGCTCGCCGGAGCCGCGGCCGTCCTCTTCGGACTCGGCTCGGCCGTCGTGCACGCCGCCGTCACCCAGCCGCTCGCGGCGGCGGTCCTGCTCGGCGCGCAGGCCCTGCTCCTGCTGGGGGCCGGCGGGGTGGTCCTGCACCGGGCCTACGCGGCCGGTCCCGCGGCCGTCGTCGTCGGGACCACGACCGTGCTCGACCCGCTGACCGCCGTCGCCGTGGCCGCCCTGGCCTACGGCGAGGCCCCGCACCTCACCGCGGCCACCGCGGTCCTCGCGGCCATGGCCGCGATCGTCGCTCTCGCCGGCGTGCGCGTGCTCGCCGGTGCCCTTCCGCACCATCCGCCACCAGCCAAGGAGATCCCCGTGCCCTCGTCCGGCCTGCGCGTCCTGATCGGCGCCGACACCTTCCCGCCCGACATCAACGGCGCCTCGTTCTTCGCCGAGCGGTTCGCCCGCGGGCTCGCGCGCCGGGGGCACGAGGTCCACGTCGCCTGCCCGTCCGACGACGGCCCCGCGCGCACCGAGCAGCGCGACGGCTACACCGTGCACCGGATCCGGTCCCGGGCCATCCCCTTCCACGGCGAGTACCGGTTCTGCACCCCGGGGGGCGCCCGGCAGGCCGTCGGCCCGCTCCTGGACCGGCTGCGCCCCGACGTCGTGCACGTCCAGGCCCATTTCGGCGTCGGCCGCGCCCTCCTCGAAGCGGCCTCCGGACGCGGCGTCCCCGGGATGGCCACCAACCACTTCATGCCGGACAACCTGCTCGGCTACACGCCCTTCCCCAGGCGGGTGAAGGAGGCGATCACCCGCTGGGCGTGGCGGGACCTGGTGCGCGTCTACCGCGACGCGCGGACGGTGACCACACCGACCCCGCGCGCCGCCGAGGTCCTCGCCGGAATCGGGCTCGACCGGCCGGTCCAGGTCGTGTCCTGCGGGATCGACCTCGGCCACTACACCGCGGGCGGCCGCAGCTCGGACGGGCCGATGTCGGTGCTGTTCGTCGGGCGGCTGGACGCCGAGAAGAACATCGACCAGCTGCTGCGCGCCCTCGCCCCGCTGCCGCACGTACGCGCGGACCTCGTCGGCGACGGCACCCGCCGGCGCGACCTCGAAACCCTCGCCGCGGAGCTGGGTGTCGCGGACCGGGTGACGTTCCACGGCTTCGTCCCCGACGCCGAGCTCGTCCGCCGGTACGCCGCGGCCGACGTCTTCTGCATGCCCGGCACGGCCGAGCTGCAGAGCCTCGCCACGATGGAGGCGATGGCCGCCGGGCTGCCGGTCGTCGCCGCCGACGCACTCGCCCTGCCGCACCTGGTCCACCACGGCGAGAACGGCTACCTGTTCGAACCGGGCGCGATCACGACGATCTCCCGCTGGCTCGCCGACCTGGCCGCCGACCCCGCGGCCCGCGCGCGGATGGGCGAGGCGTCCCGGGCCATCGTCGCCGGCCACGACCTCGACGGCGCCCTGGACGCGTTCGAGGGCCAGTACCGGATCCTGCTGGGCATCCCCGAGCCGTCCACGGCGACCGAGCCGGCGGTGGCGCAGACCGCGTGATCGGGGCGGCGGTAAGCGCTCGGCCGACTTCGGTTGCCCGAGCGCTTACCGGCCCCGTGCCATGGATCGCCGAGGCGACGGTCCACATCGGACCCTGAACCGGTCAGCCGTGGAGCACGCCGGTGCCCAGCAGGCCCAGCAGCGCCACGCCGACGATCACCCGGTAGACGACGAACGCCGTGAACGTGTGGCCGGCCACGAACTTCAGCAGCCACGCGATGGCCCCGTACGCCACGGCGAACGACACCACGGTGCCGACCACCAGCGGCACGACGTCGAGGTTGCCGCCCAGTGCGTCCTTCAGCTCGTACAGCCCGGCGCCGGTCAGCGCGGGAATCGACAGGAAGAACGACAACCTCGTCGCAGCGACGCGGTCGAGGCCGCGCAGCAGGCCGGTCGAGATCGTGGCCCCGGACCGGGAGAACCCCGGGAAGAGCAGCGCCAGGATCTGGGACGCGCCCACGAGCATCGCGTCGGGCAGCGTGACGTCGCCTTCGGTGCGCTTGCCCGTACCCAAGCGGTCCGCGAGCCCCATGACCACGCTGCCCCCGATCAGCGAGGCCGCGACCACCCACAACGACGCCAGGGGTCCCTTGACCAGCGACTGGAACAGCAGTCCGGCCACCACGATCGGGATCGTCGCGAAAATGACCCACCACGAGAACTTGTAGTCGTGTTCCTGACGGGCCTCGGCGTTGACGAGCCCCCGGCCCCACGCCCCGGCGAACCGCGCGATGTCGCGGAAGAAGTAGACGAGCACGGCGGCGATCGCGCCGACCTGGATCACCGCGGTGAAGCCGACGACGGACTGGTCGTCGACGGGAATGCCGAGCAGTCCTTCCGTGATCTTCAGGTGTCCCGTGGACGACACGGGGAGGAATTCGGTCAGGCCTTCCACGACGCCGAGGATCACGGACTGGCCGATGTCGATCACGCTCAAGAAACTGTTCCTTCGGGAGAGGAGAGCGGTGTCCACAAAGGACCCGCGGGGAAACGGTGGTGCGGGGCTCAGCCCCGGCCGAGCTCGTGGTGGTCGAACCCTTCGTCGCCGAAGCCGTGCAGTGCGGCCAGCACGAGTGCCGTGAAGATCAGGGCCACCGCGACGGCGGCGACGAACACCGCCAAGCGGCGCCGCCGGCTCACGGCCACCTGTCCCCGGCCGACGAGCGCCGTCGCGTCGGCACTCAACTGCCGTCGTGCGGTGGCCAGGATAGGCAACCACCCGATCGCTTGCGCGCGCGGCCCTTCCGTTCGGGGAAGGTCGGCGACGACCGCGTCCAGTTCGTGGCGGAAACGCGCTTCGGCGACGAGCGCCAGACGGTCGTCCAGTTCGTCGACCGTGAGGCGCCCTTCCCCGGCGGCGTCGGCCAGGCGCGACCGGATCCGTTCGCGTTCTCCGTCCGAGCAGCGGATCGACCCGGGGGTGGTGTCGTCGCCCGGTGCGCCCGATGAGACGGGATCAGCCATCGTAGGTCCTCGAGCTGGTGGTCCGGATTCGTTGCCCCGAAGCTATAAGAGCGAAAGTTGTCGGCGCGCTAGGAGAGGGTTAACGTACGGCAAGAACGGCCGCGGTCAGCTCGGCTGCGGAACCGGCTGCTCCAGGCGGTAACCGTAACCCCGCACGGTGGTGATGACGGGCAGCGCGCCGGAGTTCGCCGCGGCGGCGGCCAGCTTGCGCCGGAGCGCGACGATGTGGACGTCCAGCGTCTTCGTCGAGCCGTGCCAGTGCGTGTCCCAGACGTCGGCCATCAGGGTGTCCCGGCTGATCGCCGCGCCCGGCTCCTGCGCGAGACGCAGCAGCAGGTCGAACTCCTTGGGCCGCAACGAAACCTCGTCACCCGCCAGCACCACGCGGCGGGCGGCGACCTGGACGACCAGCTCCCCCACCCGCAGGGGCGTCGCGTTCGAGGAGTACCCGCGGCGCAGGTGCGCGTGCAGCCGCGCCAGCAGTTCCCGCAGCCGGATCGGCTTGGTCAGGTAGTCGTCGGCGCCCACTTCCAGCCCCACGACGACGTCCATCTCCTGCGTGCGCGCCGTGATCATGATGATCAGGGCGTTCGGCGTGATCGCCCGCGCGCGCCGGCAGACCTCGATCCCGTCGAGGTCCGGCAGCCCGAGGTCGAGGAGGACGACGTGGTACTCGTCGAGCTTCATCCGGCGGAGGGCGTCACCGCCGGTGTGGGACCACATCACGTCGTAGTCGTGCATCCGCAGGGCGGATTCGAGCAGGCTGCCGATCGTTTCGTCGTCTTCTACGAGCAGAACCGCGGCCATGGGGAAATGCTACCGGAATTCGGGGCCGTCGATCATCGGCCGCACAATTTACCTCGTTGAGGTGAACGTTAACCATTCGCTAACCTTTTCCCCGGGCAGACTGCGGACATGCGCAGACGCATCATTCTGCTCGCCGTCGCCGCCGCGCTGCTGGCCACCAGTCTTTTCGGGATCCCCCTCGCGGTCGGCGTCGCGAGCTATTTCACCCAGGACGAGCGCACCGAGCTCGAGCGCACCGCCGACGCCGCGGCGCTGTCGATCGCCGACGACGTGCTCGCGCACCGCGCCCTGCCGGAGTTCCCCGGGTCCGGCGAGAACACCACCGGTCTCTACAGCCCGGCGGGCACCCTCGTGTCCGGCAGCGGCCCCGGGACCGCCGATCCCGTCGTGTCGCGCGCCGGCGACGGTGAGGTGGCCACCGGTGAGGTCGGCCCGGACCTCGTCGTCGCCGTGCCGATCCTGCAGGACGACCGGCTGACCGGCGTCGTGCGCGCCTCGACGCCCCGCGCCGAGGGCTACCAGAAGATCGCGGTCTCCTGGCTCGCCATGGCCGGGCTGGCGGCCGCCGCGGTCGCCCTGACGTGGCTGCTCGCGGCGAGGCTGGCCGCCCGGGTCGCCGGGCCGCTCGAGCACCTGTCCGCGGCGGCCGGACGGCTCGGCGACGGCGACTTCAGCATCCGCGCCCCGGTCAGCGGCATCGGCGAGATCGACCAGCTGGGCGGCGCCCTGGACCAGGCCGCGGCCCGGATCGCCGACGTGCTGGACCGTCAGCGCGCCCTGGCGGCCGACGCCTCGCACCAGCTGCGCACGCCGCTGGCCGGCCTGCGCCTGCAGTTGGAGTCGGCCCTCGACCCGCCCGGGCAGGACCTCGAGGCGGCCGTGGCGGCCGCGATCGCCACCACGGACCGCCTCGAGACGACCATCGACGACCTGGTCACCCTGGCCACCCGGCCGCCCGAGGACCGCGGGGTGATCGAGCCGGACGTGCTGCTGCGCGACGTCGTGGCCGGCTGGCGGAACCTGCTCGCCAACCAGGGACGGCGGCTGGTAACCGCGCCCGAGGCCGACGGACGGCCGCGCGCCGCCGAGGCCGCGGTGCGGCAGATCATCGGGGTCCTGCTCGACAACGCCGTCGTCCACGGCCGAGGGACCGTCACGATCGCGACCCGCGACAGCGCTGAAGCGTTCGCGATCGACGTCACCGACGAAGGCCACGGCCCGCCGGAGGGACCGGACCTGTTCACCCGCGGCCACAGCGGCGCGGGCGGCTCAGGGATCGGCCTGGCGCTGGCGCGCGACCTGGCCGAGGCCGAAGGCGGCCGGCTGTGGCTCAGCCGCCCGGCCCCGACGACGTTCACCCTGCTACTGCCCCCGGCGCCCACAGCACACCCGAACCCGCGGTGACGGCCGAGAACTCACGCCCGGCAGCGCCCGCAGCACACCCGAACTCGCAGTGACAGCCGAGAACGCACGCCCGACACCCGAGACCCCGCAGGGTGAATCGACGACAGGCCCGACCCGGTACGCACCGCGCTCCGACATGGCATGACCACGAACAAAGTCACCTGGGCACGCCGCCCGGCGAACCGAAAGGCGAAGGCACCCGCCCGCCGTCGTTCACCCCGTTGCCGCCCCCGGCGTCCGCAGGGCACCCGGGCGTGCCGTGATAGCGAAGAAATCGCGCTGGTCGGCGGACAGGTAGCGATCAGGCGCGGTGGGCATGCTCGGGACCAGCGTCCGGGGCGCCGCACCCGAGACGTCGGGGCGGAACAGGTTGCAGCTCACCATTCCGCCGTGGATGTCCAGCTCCATCCCCCGGACCACGCCCGCGGCTGTCAGCGCGTTCGACATGGCGGTCAGGGTGAGCTGGTTGCCGGCCACGTAAACCAGCCGGCCCTGTGCGTCGACCCCGAGGCCCGAGCGCCAGGTGAACTGGAACTGGTTGCGCGCGCTCCCCCACTGGCCCGCCGGGTTCCCCGATAGCCCCGGGACCGGCTTGCCGCCGTCGACGATCAGCTCGAGGTTCTGGCGCACCGCGGCGACCTGCGGGGTCATCCGGGCGTCGCGGCCCCACAGCGCGACCGTCGCCACGCCCGACCGGTCGACGACCAAGGACGCCATCCCGTTCTTCAGCGGTTTCCCGTACTGGCCGTCGGCGTAGAAACCACCGTCGGTGTCGCGGAACTTGAACCCCGAGTTGAACGTCGCGAGCAGCGACGGGCGCAGCGCGTTCGGCACCTGCGCCTGCTCGGGCCAGCTGCCGCCGGGTTCCTTCGTCCCCGCGATCAGGTGGGTGCCGGTCCACTTCTGGTCGAACGCCACCATCGCGGCCACCACGCTGGTGTGGTCGGGGTCCGGGCGGAGGAACGTCGTGTAGTCGGCCGCCTGGCCACCGGCCATCCGGGCCCCGGGCACCCACGCCCCTTCGCCGGGCAGGGCGCCGGGGAGGGTCGCCAGTGACGCGGGTGCGTTCGCCGCGTCCGCGCCGGCGGGTGCCGGTGCCGGGGCGGGCAGAGCGTCGGTGCCCGGCGCGGTGTTCGCCGGTGGATGCCTGGTGTAGTACCAGTTCTCGAACGCGTTCACGACCGGGCCGGCGCCCATCTGCCGGGCCCAGTCGGCGGTCCGGGCGGCGAAGGTCGCCGCGCCGGGTGCGGTGAGGGCCTGGACGTACGTGACGGCCGGGTAAATGATCAGGAGCAGGAACACGACGAGCACTCGCCGCAGTCGTTTTTTACGGCGTTTCCCCGGGGGACGAGAGGGATTCGGAGTTCCGGTTCGGCTCGCGATGTCGACCATATTTCACGGTAACGACGCCCCGGTTCAGCCCCGTGCAGCGAAGGGCTAAGGAATGGCTAAGAGCCACCGACCTCGTTGCGCTGCTTGCGGCTCCGGAGGAGTTCGAGGCCGAGCGGAATGAGCGAAACGATCACGACGAGCGCGATGATCGGCAGGAGGTACTGGTCGATCCCGGGAATGCTCGACCCGAGGACGTACCCGGCGAGCGTGACGCCGATCGACCAGAGCAGGCCGCCGAGCACCTGCCACACCAGGAAAGTACGGGCGGGCACGGCGAGGATGCCGGCGAGCGGGTTCAGGACCGTGCGGACCACGGGGATGAACCGCGCGAGCACGATGGCCTTGGCGTGGCCGTAGCGGCCGAAGAGTTCCTCGGCCCTGGTCAATCCTCGATGCAGGTGCTGGTTGCGAGTCCGGGCCAGGAGAGCGCGGCCCCCACGCCGTCCGATGAGGAACCCGGTCTGGGCGCCCAGGAGCGCGCCCGCGACCGAGGCGATCAGCACCAGGGGCAGCGAAAGGTGGACGGCGGCCGTCGCGCTGGTCGTGCAGAACAGGCCGGCGGTGAAGAGCAGGGAGTCGCCGGGCAGGAAGAACCCGATCAGCAGACCGGTTTCGGCGAACAGGACGAGGAACACCCCGGCCGCGCCGAGGCTCGACAACCAGGATGTCGCGCTCAACGGGTTCATCGGTCGGACCGCCTTCCATCTTCGACACGTACGTAGTATTTCTACACCCATGTCGTATTAGGCGGCCACCAGCCCAGCAGGCGGCGGCTGATCAGGTAGACCCCGCCCAGCACGGCGAGCGCGACCGATTCCCACAGCACCCCACCGAGAACCGCGGTGACGAACACCTCGGAGCCGCTCAGCGGCGGGGCAACCTGCCGTCCCATCCGATCCGTCCACACCTGAACGCTCTTCGGGACGGCCACACCGCCGCTCACCTCCACGACACCGCGCCGAGGCTGACCGTCGGGCGCACTCCAGGTCGCGGTGACCGCCTTCAGGCCGGACGCCGCCCCCGGCGCCCGGCCCGCGGGAATGTCGGGCCGGAGCTGCGCGACCACGAGGTGCCGGGCGTGCGCGTCGGCGGCGGCCGAGGACGCGAGCCTGCCGTAGTCGGCCGCGGAGAGCAGGCCGACGACCACGACGGACGCCGCCGCCAGCAGCCCCAGCACGACGAGGACCCACGCCTCCGGCCGGACGCGTCTCGACACCCGCACAACCCTCATGACCTCAGCGTGCGCCCCCGGTCAGGGCCGAGGCACGGCCGTTAACCGCCCCCTTGCCCGCCGCTGGCAGATGATTACCCGACGCCGGGCCACGACCAGGAACGTCGACGCCGATTGTCTGTTTTGTCCGCTCCTAATGTTTGGCTAACTCTTGGCCGGCGGCTTGGATTTCAGGTGAGCCTTACCTAATGCTGACGAGACCCGCCAGCCACCGGACCGCCAGGGAGTCGTGCGTTGTTGTTCTCCAGCCTCTTGATCGGACTGCGGGAGGGTCTCGAGGCCGCGCTCGTCGTGAGCATCCTCGTCGCCTTCCTGGTCAAGACCGACCGGCGGTCCGCGTTGCGCTGGGTGTGGCCCGGGGTGGCCGTCGCCGTGCTGCTGTCCGTCGCCGTGGGCGCGATCCTCACCTACACCACCGCGCACCTGACGTTCGAGCACCAGGAGCTGGTCGGCGGCGTACTGTCCATTGTGGCCGTCGCCTTCGTCACGGCGATGATCTTCTGGATGCGCACCGCCGCCCGGCACATCTCCGCGGAGCTGCGCGGGAAGATGGAGAACGCGCTGAAGCTCGGCCCGGCCGCCATCGCGCTGGTGTCGTTCCTCTCCGTCGGCCGGGAAGGCCTGGAGACCTCGGTCTTCTTCTACGCCTCGGTCCAGACCGCCCAGGGCGACACCGCCTTGCCGCTGCTCGGTTTCAGCATCGGGATCGTCGTCTCGATCGCGCTGGCCTGGCTGCTCTACCGCGGCGCGCTCCGGTTCGACCTGGGGAAGTTCTTCAAGATCACCGGCATCCTCCTGGTGTTCGTCGCGGCCGGCGTACTCGGCTACGGCCTGCACGACCTGCAGGAGGGCGGCTTCCTCCCCGGACTGTCCACTTTGGCCTTCGACGCCTCCGGCGTGCTGCCCGAGACCACCTGGTACGGCACGCTGCTCAAGGGCGTCTTCAACTACTCCCAGCAGACGACCGTGCTGCAGGCGATCGCCTGGCTGGCGTACGTCGCGATCGTCCTGCCGCTGTTCCTGCGGCCCGCGCGGAGCAAGAACCCCGGCGTCCCGGCCGCGGCCGAAGCGAAGGAGTGAGCATGTCGACAGTCCTGCGAACCGGCGCGGCGCTGGCCATCGTGGCCCTCGTCTCGGCGTGCGACGCCCAGCCACCGTCCGCCGCCCCCGGCGGGCCGATCACCGTCACCGCCTCGGACACCGCGTGCCAGGTGTCCGCGAACACCGCGCCGGCCGGCAACGTGACCTTCCAGATCGCCAACCAGGGCAGCAAGGTCACCGAGTTCTACCTCTACGGCGAGGGCGACCGGATCATGGGCGAGGTGGAGAACATCGCGCCCGGCCTGACCCGGCGGCTCATCGTGGAGGTGGCCACCGGCGGCACCTACCAGACGGCGTGCAAGCCGGGCATGGCCGGCGCGGGCATCCGCGGTGCGTTCACCGTCACCGGCGGCGCGGCCAAGGGCACCGACGCCAACACCCAGCTGGCCGACGCGGCCCGCGGTTACGCGCGTTACGTCTCCAGCCAGACCACGGCTTTCGCCGACGAGACCCGGAAGTTCGCCGACACGATCAAGGCCGGGGACGTGGCCGGCGCGAAGGCCCAGTACGCCCGCACCCGGATCTACTACGAGCGGATCGAGCCGGTCGCGGCCAAGTTCGGCGACCTCGACCCCGCCATCGACGTCCGCGAAGCCGATCTGCAGGCCGGCCAGGAGTTCACCGGCTTCCACCGGCTCGAGAAGGACCTGTGGGTCACCGGCCTGCACCCGGACTCCCCCGCGATCGCCGACCGGCTCGTCACCGACGTCACCACACTCGGCCAGAAGGCGGCCGCGTTGCAGCTGACGGCGCTGGATCTGGCCAACGGCGCCAAGAGCCTGCTCGACGAGGTGGCCACCGGGAAGATCACCGGCGAGGAGGAAGCCTTCTCCCACACCGATCTTTCGGACTTCCAGGCCAACGTCGACGGCTCCAAGGGCGCGATCCAGGCCCTGCGGCCCGTCCTCGCCGAACGGAACCCCCAGCTGGTCGCCGATCTGGACGCCCGGTTCGCCGACGTGCAGAAGCTCCTCGACGCGCAACGCACCGGCGACACCTTCAAGCTCTACACCGAGCTGTCGCCGGATCGGATCAAGCAGTTCGCGTCCGCGGTCGACGCCCTGTCCGAGCCGTTGAGCCGGGTCGCGGAGGTCGTCGCGAAGTAGTGACCAGCGCCGCGATCAGCTTCGGACCCGCACTCCTGGCGGTCCTCGTCCTGCTCACCGCCGCCGGGGCCGCCATCGTCCGCTGGGGCGAACTCGGCCAGGGCCGCGCCGTCGTGATCGCCGCCGTCCGTGCGGTCGCGCAGCTGGCCCTCGTCTCCCTGGTGATCACCGCGATCCTGCGCTCCACCCCGCTGACCGGCCTGTTCGTGCTTCTCATGTTCGGCATCGCCGCGATCACGTCCGCACGCCGCGCCGGCGGCTGGGCGAACCTGCCGTGGACGGCCCTCGCGATCGCGGCCGGCGTCGCCCCCGTGCTGGCCCTGGTGCTGGGCGCCGGCGTGGTCCCACTACGCCCGATCGCGGTCGTGCCGATCGCCGGCATCGTCATCGGCGGCGCCATGACCGCGACCTCGCAAGCCGCCCGCCGCGCCCTGGACGAACTCAAAGCCCGCCACGGCGAATACGAAGCCGCCCTCGCCCTCGGCTTCATGCCCCGCCCGGCCGCGCTGGAGATCTGCCGCCCGTCAGCCGGACACGCCCTCATCCCCGCGCTCGACCAGACCCGCACAGTGGGGCTGGTGACGTTGCCGGGCGCCTACGTCGGTGTCCTGCTCGGCGGAGCGGGCCCGATCCAGGCGGGCACGACCCAGGTGCTCGTCCTGATCGGACTGCTCGCCGCCGAAGCCGTGTCGATCCTGGTGACCGTCCAGTTCGTCGCGGCCGGGAAGCTCAGCCGGACGCGGGGTTCACGCGGCTAGCCTTTTCCCACCGCAGCGCCCGCTTTCGCCCAGTTGGCGCGCAGGTCCGACAGATACGTCTGGACCTGGGTGCCGGGCTTGGTGCCGCGCGCGAACGCCTTCATGTTGCCCGGTCCGGCGTTGTAGCCCAGCGCCAGCAGTTCGCCGGTCGTGTACTGGCCGCTGTGTTTCGCGGGCAGCTGGGCGGCCAGGTCGTGCAGGTACCAGGATTCGGCCTGGATGGCGAGGTCCGGGTCGTCGGGCAGCTCCTGCCAGTCGCGGCCGGCGAACGACCGGCCGCGACGGGTCTGCTCGTACGTCGCGCGGTGCATGTTCGCCACGCCGAACGCGGCGTCCGGCTTGAGGTTCTGCCAGGCGCGCTCGAGCTGCGGATCGTGCGGCTTGTAGTTCTCGTTGTAGAGGATGGCCAGCACCAGCTGCGGATCGACCCCGGCTTCGCGGGCGCGCGCGACGACCTGCGGCGCGAACTTCGCCGGATCGGGGTTCACCGCGCCGTCCGAGGCCGACGTGCTCGTGACGGGTGCGGTGGCGGACGTCGCGGGCGCAGCAGGCCCGGGAGTCGCGGAACACCCGGCCAGCACCAGAACGCACGCGAGCACGAGGTACCGCCGCATGAGTCCTGCCTTCGCCGGGGATACCGCTACTGTACGGCCACGGGTTGCCGGTCGGTCCCGACCAGGGGCCGGAGACCGCCGCCGCGCAAGTGATCCACGACGGCCGTCATCGGGCGTCGCAGCGGCAAGCCCAGGCACGCCACCAGCGCACCGAGGACAGCTCCGGCCAGTACGTCGTGCGGGTAGTGCGCGCCCAGGTACATCCGCGAAACCGCGACCAGCAGGGCCAGCCCGAGCGCGACCAGGCCGGTGCGGCGCGCGGCGAACAGCAGGGCGACGGCCGCGGCGACGGCGAGCGTGACGTGGTTGCTCGGGAACGAGTAGTCCGTGGCGTAGTCGCAGGTCGCCACCGTGGGCACCGCCGGGTACCGGATGCACGGCCGGGGTTCCTGGACGAGGACCTTCACGAGGTTGCTCACGCCGTAGGCCAGCGCGACGGCGAGCGGGACCCACAACGCGGCGGCCATGCGGGCCGCGTCGCGCGGGCGCATCCGCCACCACGTCACCCCCGCCAGCAGGGCGAGCAGCACCAGGCCCGCGTTGGTGTAGATCGCCATGAACCCCTGCAGCCACGGGGTTTCCCGGGCGAACCCCAGCACCGCGAGGTACCAGCTGCCGTCGATCGCCCCGCCGTCCACGCGCGTGTCCCCTTCCGTACTTCTACAGTCTTCTAGAAATTCTACTCCAGTGTAGATGTAGCCGGGGGCCCGCTTGCCCGCTGTTAATCTACAACCCTGTAGAACTTCAGCATGGCACGCATCGTGATCGTCTCCGCCCGGTTCGGCGCCGGGCACGACCGAGCCGCGTACGCCCTGGCGGACCGGCTGAACGGGCACGAGGTCGAGGTCCTCGACTTCCTGGACCTCCTGCCGCCCGCGCTGGGCGGACGGTTGTGCCGGCTGTACCGGCGCCAGCTGCAGACCGCCCCGCGCAGCTGGGACTGGACCCTGCGCGCCCTCGGCGGACCCCGCGGCGCCGCCCTCGCGAGCCGGGCGGCCGGCCTGGCCCGCCGCGGGCTGCGCGAAGCGCTCGGCGACCGGACGGACCTGGCCGTCTCCACCTACCCGCTCGCGTCCCACGCCCTGGCGCGCCTGCGCGGACGCGGTGAGCTGACCGCCCCGCTCGCGGTGTACCTGACCGACCCCGCGGTGCACCGCATCTGCGTCACCGGCGCCGCCGACCTGCACATCGCGCCGAACCACCTCGCCCGGCAGCAGGCGCGGGCCCTGGGCGCCCGCGCGGCCGCGGTCGCGGCTCCGCTGGTCGCGTCCGCGTTCCGGCCCGCGGCCCCGCCCGAGCGGCGCCAGGCCCGGGAGGCGTTCGGACTGCCCGGCGAAGGACGGCTGGCGCTGGTCACCGCCGGCTCGTGGGGCGTCGGGCAGGTCCGCCGGACCGCCCACGACGTCGCCCGGTCCGGCACGGTCACCCCGGTGGTCGCCTGCGGCAGCAACACCGCCCTGCGCGACCGGCTGCGCGCCGAGGGCCTGGCGCACGTGTTCGGCTGGGTCGAGGACATGCCCGGGCTGATGCGCGCGGTCGACGTCGTCGTCCAGAACGCCGGCGGGCTGACCAGCTCGGAAGCCCTCGCGGCCGGGCTGCCCGTGCTCACCTACCGCTGCCTGCCGGGCCACGGGCGCGCGAACGCCGCCGTCCTGGACCGGCTCGGCCTCGCCCGCTGGATCCGCGACCCGGCGGACCTGGCCGCCGCGCTGGCCTCGGAAGACCGCCCGTCCCCCGCGGCCCAGCCCGCCGAGGATCCGCTCCCCCTGCTCGAGAAGCTCCTGGACCGCGCGTGAAGGCCACGATCGGGCTCGCGGCGCTCGCCGCGGCCGGCCACCTCGCCCCCGCCGCGGCCTTCCTTCCCGGCCCCCGGCGCACCTTCCTGCCGCGGCTGGCCGGGATCGGCGTCCCCGGGCAGGTCGCCCTGACCTTCGACGACGGCCCGTCGCCGACGTCGACCCCGCAGTTCCTCCGGGCCCTCGACCGCCACGGCGTCCGGGCGACGTTCTTCCTGCTCGGCGCCCAGGCCCTGCGCGCCCCGAAGCTGACCAGGGCCATCGCCGAGGGCGGGCACGAGATCGGCGTCCACGGCTGGGACCACCGGTGCCTGCTGCGCAAGACGCCCGGCCGCACCCACCGGGAACTGCTCGGCGCCCGCGACCTGATCGAGACCCTCACCGGCGTCCGGCCCCGCTGGTTCCGGCCGCCTTACGGCGTCTTCAGCGGGGCGTCCCTGCTCTCGGCCAAGCGCCTCGGGCTCACCCCGGTGCTGTGGAGCACGTGGGGCTTCGACTGGACCGAAGGCTGCACGGCCGCGTCCGTCCACCGCAAGGTCATGCGGAACGTCGGCGACGGCGGCACGATCCTGCTGCACGACAGCGACGTCACCACCGGCAACGGCGCCTGGCGCGCCACGCTCGGCGCGCTGCCGTCGATCGTCGGCGACTGCCGGGCCCGCGGCCTCCACCTCGACCGGCTGGGTACGACACTTCTGTAGAATGCGGCCATGAGGATGCAGCGGGACGAAGGCGCGCGGCGAGCTCCCGGCGCGCTGGAGGCGGAGGTCCTGGCCATCCTGTGGGAAGCCGAAGGCCCGTTGGCGCCGGCGGACGTCCAGGAGCGGCTCGAGGGTGACCTCGCCTACACGACCGTGGTGACGATTCTCTCGCGCCTGCACGAAAAGGGCGTCGCCGCCCGCGAGAAGCAGGGCCGGTCGTTCCGCTACCACGCCGTCGAGGACGAACCCGGCCTGGCGGCGCGGCGGATGAGCAAGGTGCTCGACAACGAGCCGGACCGCCGCAGCGTGCTCGCCCGCTTCGTGTCGAACCTGTCCAAATCGGACGAACGCGAGCTGCGGAAGCTCCTGGGCAAGTCCGGTACCGGGGACTGAGCCGTGGACCTCGACGTCTGGGTCCCGTTGCTGCTGCCGCTGGCCGCGTGGCCACTGGCCCGGCTCGTCGCCCCCAGGCTCGCGCCGCGAGAAGCGAGCTGGCTGCTCACGGCCGGCTGTCTCGTGCTCGCCGCCGGCAGCACCATCACCTTGGCCCTGCAGGCTTTCGCCGGCCTGACGCTCGTCCCGGCGGTCGCGCGGGCCGGGCACTGGTCACCCGACGTGCTGCGCGGCCTGGACCCGATCAACCTCCCGGCGTCGGCCGCCTGCGGGCTGCTGCTCGCCGGGCTCACCGTCGCGTTCATCCGCACCGCGATCGGCTACACCCGCTGGATCCGCGCCCTGACCCGCGAACTCGACGACCACAGCCGCGAACCGGGCGTGGTGATCCTGCCCGGCGCCGAGCCGGTGGCGTTCGCCGCACCCGGGCGCGGCGGCCGGGTCGCGATCTCCAGCGGCATGCTCGGCGCCCTCTCCCCGCGCGAACGCACCGCCCTGCTCGCCCACGAACGCGCCCACCTTCGCCTGCGCCACCACCACTTCCTCGTCGCCGTCACGCTGGCCGGCACGCTGAACCCGGTGCTGCGCCCGCTGTGCGCGGCCGCCCGGTTCGCCCTCGAACGCTGGGCCGACGAAGCCGCCGCCGAGCACGTCGGCGACCGGACGGTGGTCGCCCACGCCGTCGCCAAGGCCGCACTGGCCGGGCGGTCCCGCCCGACGTTCGCGCTCGCCGCCACCGGCGGCCCGGTCCCCCGCCGCGTCAAGGCCCTGCTGTCGGCCCAGCGCCGCCGGCTCCCGGCCGCGGTACTCGCGGCCGCGCTGGTCTTCGGCGTCACGGCGTGGTCCGCCGAGACCGCCCTGGACTCGGTCACCGACCTGCACAGCACCATCGAATCGGCCCAGGCCGGCCACGGTTCGGACTGACCATCCGGCGGCCCGTCAGGCCAAACCGGTCTCGAGCTGGGCGATGGCCCCGTCGATCTCCGCCCGGAACACGTCGAGGCGCGGCGGATCGTGCTGCGGCACCTGGTCGAGCCAGCGATCGAGCGCGATCCTCAGCGCGGCCAGGGCCATGGCCGCGCACAACAGCGGATAGCGAGCCGTCGGCTCCGTGAGGCCCAGCCGCTCGGCGATGACGTCGGCCAGCGCGCTCTCCTGAGCGGTCAGCACGGCCATCTGCCACGGCACCAGGGAAGGGGCCCGCCGGATCAGCTGCAGGGTCTTGACGTAGTCCCGGCCGGCCTCGTCGTGACTTTCCATCGCCACGAACACGGCCTGCCGGAGCGCCTCCGGCACCGATTCCCCGGCGGGGCGCCGCCGGAACTCGGTGATCAACGCCTCCGCGCCGGCGGCGGCCACCGAGATCACGGCCTCTTCCTTGCTGGAGAAGTGGTTGAAGAACGTGCGGACGGCGATGTCGGCCTCGGCCGCGATCTGCTCCACGGTGACGTTTTCGATGCCGTGGCGGATCGCCAGGCTCAGCGCGGCATCCCGGACGGCGGCGCGGGTGGCCAGCTTCTTGCGTTCCCGGCGTCCCTGCACGGTCGCCTCGCCGGGGAGCGATACCGGGTGCACGCGCTCAGGCCCAGCCGACCGGAAGCGCGTGCACGCCGAAGATGAGCATGTCGTTGCGGAGCGGCACGGACTCGCCGGACTCGGTCAGCCGCAGGTCCGGCAGGCGCGTGATCAGCTCGGTGAACCCGACGCGCATCTCGATGCGGGCCAGCTGCTGGCCCAGGCACTGGTGCACCCCGTGGCCGAACGCGAGGTGCGGGCTGCGGTCGCGCCGGACGTCGAGCCGGTCGGGCGCCGGCCACTGCCGGTCGTCCCGGTTGACCTCGGGGGTGGCGATGACGACCGTGGAGCCGGCCGCGATGCGCACCCCGCCGACGGTGACGTCCTCGGTCGCCACCCGGGTCACCCCGAGCTGGACGATGCTCAGGTACCGCAGCAGCTCCTCGACGGCGTTGTCGATCAGCCCGGGATCCGCGCGCAGCGCCGCGAGCTGTTCGGGGTTCTCCAGCAACGCGAACGTGCCCAGCGCGAGCATGTTCGCGGTGGTCTCGTGGCCGGCGCCGAGCAGCACGAGCGAGACGTCGACGAGCTGGTTGTCGGTCAGCGGCGGGTCGGCCTCGTGGATCAGCCCGGACAGGATGTCGTCGCCCGGGTCCTTCCGCTTCACCGCGACCAGCTCCCCGATGAAGCGGTACAGCTCGCCGGCCGCCCGCGCCCGCGCGTCCTCGGAGGAGCGCAGGTTCAACGCCACCGCGGTGTTCTCCTGGAACCGGGCCCGGTCCGCGTAGTCCACCCCGAGCAGCTCGCAGATCACCAGCGACGGCAGCGGCAGCGCGTAGGCCGGGACGAGGTCGGCCTCGGTCCCCGCGGCTTTCATGGCCTCGATGTGCTCGACGGCGATCTCGGTGATCCGCGACTCCAGGGCCTTCATCCGCCGCACGGTGAACTGGCCCGTGAGCAGCCGCCGGAGCCGGGTGTGCTCCGGCGGGTCCATCCCCACGAACATCCCGTCGTCGCGGCTCTCGACCGGCACCGGGCACACCGGCTCGCCCCGCCCGGCCGCCGCGGCCCGCTCGGCGACCTCCTCGGCCGACATCTGCGTCGCGTTGCGGTGGCGCACCTGATCGGAGCTGAACCGCAGGTCGGCCAGGACCTCCCGGGCTTCCTCGAAGCCGGTCACGAGCCACGCCTGCGCGCCGTTGAGCAGCTCGAAGGGCTGGACCGGGCCCTGGCCACGCCGGCCGCTCAGGCCCGGAGCCGGGTCGAACGGACACCCGCCACCGTGTTCGAGCAGCTCCGCCGGGATGACCCGCCCGGCTCCGGCGGTCGGCCGGTCACGGTCCGGCTCGGCTTCGTTCTGGTCGCTGCTGATGCTCATCGGCACTTCCCGTTCCCAGCTCGGCAGGGCTCCCGTGGTGCGTCGACCAGGCCAGGCCGATGCACAACGTGCACTGATGCATGGTGTGCATTCACGTACCGACTTCATCATTGCACAGTGCGCCATGAATGTGCCGCGAGTCAGGAAGGCGGGTTCGGCCGGGTCAGCCCGAGGTCGTAGGCGAAGATCACCGCCTGGACGCGGTCCCGCGCCCCCAGCTTCGCCAGCACCCGGCCGACGTGGGTCTTGACCGTGGATTCCGACAGCACCAGGCGTTCGGCGATCTCGCCGTTGGTCCACCCGTTGCCGATGGCGACGAGGATCTCCTGCTCGCGCTCGGTCAGGGACAGCCAGCGGGGATCGGCCCGGGACGGCGGTTCGGCGCCGCCGTCCGGGAGCCGCTGGGCGTAGGTGTCGAGGAGCCGCCGGGTCAGCGCCGGGGCGATGACGGCGTCGCCGCCCGCGACCGCCCGGATGCCGGCGAGCAGTTCTTCGGGATGGGCGTCCTTGAGCAGGAACCCGCTCGCTCCGGCGCGCAACGCGGCGTGGGCGTACTCGTCCAGGTCGAACGTGGTCAGGACGAGGACGCGGGACCGGCCGCCGGCGGCGAGGATCTGCCGGGTGGCTTCGATGCCGTCCATGCCGGGCATGCGGATGTCCATGAGGACGACGTCGGGACGCAGCTCCGCGGTCCGGCGGACGGCTTCGGCGCCGTGCGCGGCTTCGCCGACGACGTCGGTGTCCGGCGTCGCGTCGAGCAGCATCCGGAAGCCGAACCGTTGCAGGGGCTGGTCGTCGACGATGAGCACGGTCGTCACAGCGCACCGCCGGGCGAGACTGGGATCGGGGTGAGGTCCAGGACGGCCTCCACGGCCCACCCACCGCCGGCGGTGGGGCCGACGGTGACCGTGCCGCCGTACAGGGCCGCGCGTTCCCGCATCCCGGCGATCCCGTGCCCTTCCTCGGCGGGTGGCTCGAGCGGCGTGGCGGCGTCCGGCGGACCGGTGTCCTGGACGCGGATGCGCAGCGCCGGGCCCTCGACGGCGATCAGGACGTCGACCCGGGTGCGCGGGCCGGCGTGCTTGAGCGTGTTGGTCAGTGCCTCCTGGACGATCCGGTAGGTCATCAGCTGCACCCCGCGGTCGAGCGTGTCCAGCTCACCGGCGGACCGCAGGAGGATCTCCGGCCCGGCGGCGCGGATCCTCGTGCACAGCGCGTCGAGGTCGCCGATGCCCGGCTGCGGGTTCAGCTCCGGCGCGTCCGACTTCTCCCGCAGGACACCCAGCATGCGCCGCAGTTCGCCGAGCGCCTGCCGGCCGGCGTCGCCGACCAGCTCGAGCGCTTGCTTGCTGCGTTCGGGGGTGGCGTCGGCCGCGTAGGCGCCGCCGTCGGCCAGCGTGATGATGACGGACAGGTTGTGGCCGATGATGTCGTGCATCTCGCGGGCCATCCGGGTGCGTTCGGTGACGGCGGCCAGCCGGCTGCGCTGGTCCCGTTCGATCTCCAGCTGCCGCGCGCGGTCGCGCAGGCTCGCCAGCTGGGCCCGGCGGATCCGGACGGCCAGCCCGAGCGCGACGGCCGCGGTGACGGCGGTGAGCAGGAAGAACAGCGCCTCCCAGAACGACACCGCGCGGGAGACGCGGGCCGCCACGGGGAGCAGGAGCGTGACCACCCCGGCGCCCGCCCACGGCAGGTGCCGCAGCCGGGCGTGCAGGGTGACGCTGTAGAGCGCGACGAGCAGGGCGACGTCGGCGCGCAGGAAGACCCCGAGCGACCACTGGACGACGAACACCGCCGCGGTCAGGGCCAGCGCGACGGAGGGAGCCCGGCGCCGCCAGAACAGCGGCAGCAGCAGCCCGGCCTGCAGCGCGAGAGTGCCGGCCGGCGGCAGGTGGGTGAACGCGAGCTGCAGCTCGTCGGGCCCGCGCCCGTCGTCGTGCGGCACCAGGTCGGGCACGCAGAACATCAGGAACAGCGCGGCGATCACCGCCAGGTCCAGGACCCACGGGTGGCGCCGGTCCCACTGCCGCAGCCGCTGGCCGTACGCCGTCAGGCGCGCGACCAGCGGGGATCCGGTCCACGACGGCGCCGCGGCGGGGAGGTCGTCGGGCACGGGCGTCACCTGCTCATCGTTGCGAACTGTGCCGATCCTTACCCATCCGACCACAGTCACGGCCGAATGGCTTCGTAGCAACGGTTACGTGCCGCGTGGGGGTCGGCCTGCTTTTGACCGGATGGGTAAATCGCCGGCGCGGCACCAGGGGCCGCGCCGGCGGTGGGCGTCGTCAGGCGTCGGACCGCGCCAGCCGGTAGGCGGCGCCGCCCAGCACGAGGACCGTCCAGCCGGCGAAGACCAGCATCCCGGCCGTCGGCGCCAGCGTGGTCGCGTCGTGGGTCAGGGCGAACATCGCCTGTCCGGCGTTGCTGGGCAGGTACGGGCTGATGTCGCCCTGCCACGACTTCGGCAGCAGCGAGATCAGGCCCGGGATCAGCATGAGCGCGGCGACGAGGACCGAGATGCCCCCGGCGACCGAGCGCAGGAGCGCACCGAGCGCCACCCCGATCACGCCGACCAGGCCCAGGTACAGCCCGGTGCCCAGCAGGCTGCGCAGCACGCCCGCGTCCGACAGCGACATCGCCGCGGGCGTCCCGGCCACGATGGCGTTGCCGAAGACGAAGGCGAGGAACGCGCCGACCGTGCCGACGAGCAGCGCGACGACGCCGAACACGGCCGACTTGGACCACAGCACCGGCAGCCGGCGCGGGACCCCGGTCAGCGTCGAGCGGATCATGCCGGTGGAGTACTCGCCGGCGGTCACGAGCACGCCGAGCACCCCCAGCGCCAGCTGCGCGAAGTTCGTGCCGAACAGCGACAGGCTCAGCGCGGTCGCGTCCGCGAAGTCCGGGTCGAGCGGCTGTCCCGAGCTGATGTTCGACTTGTACCGCGCGGCGGAGATCAGCCCGAACGCGACCAGGAACACCAGGCCGAGGCCCAGGGTGATCCAGGTGGAGCGCAGGGACCAGAGCTTGGTCCACTCCGAGCGCAGGACGTGGCGCCCGGTGACCCGGTAGACCGAGCGGACGGTGCGGGCGGGGGCTTCCGGGGTCAAGTCCGGGGTCAAGGTGGTCATGCCGCCCTCCCGAGCGCGTCGATGCCGGTGGTGCCGCCGTGGTACTCGACGGCGTCGCGGGTCAGGTCCATGAAGGCCTCTTCGAGGGAGACGGTCCGGGCGGTCAGCTCGAACAGGGTGATGCCGTGTTCGGCGGCCTTGGTGCCGATGGCGCGTGCCGAGAGGCCCTTCACCTGCAGCTCCTCGGAACCGGTGCGGCCCGCGATCTCGACGCCGGGGCCGGCCAGGACCTCGCGCAGGCGCGCGGGGTCCGCGGTGGCCACCTGGACGGTGTCGCCGCCGGCGTCGCGGACGAGGTCGTGCACGGTGGTGTCGGCGAGCAGGCGGCCGCGGCCGACGACGATGAGGTGCTCGGCGACCAAGGCCATCTCGCTCATCAGGTGCGACGAGACGAACACGGTGCGGCCGTCGGCCGCGAGCCCGCTGAGCAGGTTGCGGATCCAGAGGACGCCCTCGGGGTCCAGGCCGTTGACCGGCTCGTCGAGCATGATGGTGGCCGGGTCGCCGAGCAGGGCCGCGGCGATTCCGAGCCGCTGGCCCATGCCGAGGGAGAAGCTCCCCGCGCGCTTCTTCGCCACCGACTGCAGCCCGGTCATCTCGATCACCTCGTCGACCCGCCGTCGCGGGATGCCGTGGGTCTGGGCCTGGGCGAGCAGGTGGTCGAACGCCGACCGTCCGCTGTGGACGGACTTCGCCTCGAGCAGGACCCCGACCTCCTGCAGCGGCGAGGTGTGCTCGGCGTAGCGGCGGCCGTTGACCTCGACCGACCCGCTGCTCGGCGCGTCCAGCCCGACGATCATCCGCATGGTGGTGGACTTGCCCGCGCCGTTGGGCCCCAGGAACCCGGTGACGGTGCCCGGCCGGACGGTGAAGTCCAGGTGGTCGACCGCCGTCTTCTCCCCGTACCGCTTGGTCAGCTGGTGTGCCTCGATCATCGTTCATCCCCTGGATCCCGCGGACCGGTCGCCCCGGCCCGTTCTCCCCCAACGGTAGGAGCGGTTTCGGACAGCGACGTGGTACCGCGGGAGCCAATCCGGCGCGGCACGTAGTACCGCGGTACGACAGCTCACCGCCAGAGGGGTTCCGGATGCTTAGCGGGGCGCTGCCAGGGTTCGCAGCTGGGCGAACGTCTCGCGGAGGGCATCGCGGAGGTCCAGTTCTTCGGTGGCGTCCACCCAGCGCTGGAAGGCGACCCGGTACACCGCCGAGGCGGTTTCGGCGGCCAGGCCGGCCTCGGTGTCGCCGACGCCCCGGCGGCGCAGGCCGTCGGCGAGTGCGGCCGACTTGCGGGCGAGCTTGATCAGCTCCCGTTCCTGGAGTTCGGCGTTCGCCGCGATCACCGCGTGCCGCTTCCGGACGAGCTCCCGGTCGTATCCGATGATGTCGGTCGTGGTCTCGAGCGCCGCCATGACGAGGTCCAGTGGGGACGCCATGGCGGGCGCCGCCTCCAGTGCGGCCAGCGCCTTCTCCTCCAGCTCGGCTGCGGCGTCGAAGAGGACTTCGCGCTTGTCGGCGAAGTAGCGGAAGAAGGTGCGGGCTGTCACGCCGGCCCGTTCGGCGATGTCGGCCACCATGGTCTGCTCGAAGCCGCGTTCGAGGTACAGCGCCAGCGCGGCGTCACGCAGCCGGCCGCCGGCCCCCGGCTCCCATCGTCCCATGCCGCCCAGCGTAGTACTGCCGCGTCCGGATCCCCGCATTGATGTCACCTGATGACATCACCGTGCTAGAGTCATGTCATCAGATGACATCACATTGGAGGAACCCGATGACTCAGACGTTCATGGTGGTCGCCGTCCTGCGCGACGACACGAACCCCGCGGAGTTCGCCGCACTCCGCAACGACGAAGAGAAACAGCTGGAACTGCTGCGCTCGGCGGGCCGGATCGGCGCCCACTACATCTCCCGCGCCCGGGGGGCCACGTTCCTCGAGGTCATCGCCGCCGACGAGCAGGAGGTCGCGGACACGCTGGCGAGCCTGCCCTTCGGCCGGTTCTTCGACGCCGACGTCTACCCGACCGCGCCCCCGGACGCCGCGGAGCTCGCCCACCGGGCGCGAACCGCCACCGCGTAACCCAACCCAGGAGATCACATGCCCAGCCTCGGGAAACTCCCGATCGGAAAAGTACTCATCTCGTTGTCCGCGGTCGGCACCCTGGTCGGCTCGTACGCCGCCGACTGGAACGAAACGCACATCCACAATCCAACCTGGCCACCTCACGCCAAGTTCCACAACGCCCAGACCATGAGCATGGGAGCCACCCTGTCCCTGGCGAGCTTGTACCACCTGTGGAAACCGGGCCGTTCGCGTGCGGCGCTGGAAAGCGCGGCGATCATCGCGAGCCTGTACGGGCTCACCCAGCTCTCGGCCAAGTTCTACCCGGGAACGGCCAGCGTCGACCCGCCCCGTGAAGACACCTGGCCGCAGCTCAAGTACACGCTGCCCAGCCTCGGGATGGTCCTGCTCGGCTACCTGATCCAGCGCCCCCGGACCACCCGGTAGGCGAACCGGCCCTCATTCCCGTTAGGACAGTCGCCGGGCTCGGCGCGACCGTCGGCGGCACGTCAGCTGCGCCGGCGGTTCGCGCCGGTTGTCCGGCGCTTGTTGACCTCCGCGCTCCGGACTCCGTAGGTTCAAACCGAACGAGGAGGTCCGGCATGAGCCACCTGGTGCGATTCGCCGACGGGACCGGCACCGTCCGAGTGGGCCTGCTCGGCGACGAGCTGCGGCCGCTCGCGGTGACGTCGATGAGTGATCTGCTTCGCCGCCCCGTGGCGGAAATCCGTGAGCTGGCCGAGGCCGCCGGGGAGCCCGTCTCCACCGTCGGGACGCGGCTGCTGCCGCCGCTGGACGGGCGGACGGAGGTCTGGGCCGCCGGAGTGACCTACCGACGGTCGGAAGAGGCCCGCCGTGAGGAGAGCGCCGACGAGGACGTCTACGCGCGGGTGTACCGCGCGCAGCGGCCCGAGTTGTTCTTCAAGTCGCCCGCGTGGCGCGTGGTCACCGATGATGAGCCCATCGCCGTCCGCACCGACTCCGCCAACAACGTGCCGGAGCCGGAACTCGGCCTGGTGCTGACCGGGGCCGGGGAGGTCGCCGGGTACGTGGTGGTCGACGACGTCAGCTCGCGCAGCATCGAAGGCGAGAACCCGTTGTACCTCCCGCAGGCCAAGATCTACACCGGGTCGTGCGCGGTGTCGGCGCGGGTGCGGCCGGCGTGGGAGGTGCCGGACCCGCTGTCGCTCGGGATCCGCATGCGCATCCTGCGCGACGGTCACGAAGTGTTCGACGGCGAAGCCAGTACCGCCCAGCTCAACCGCACCCCGGCCGAACTGGTCGAATACCTGTGGCGGGACAACGACTTCCCCGACGGCGCCGTGCTCTCGACGGGCACGCCCGTCGTGCCGGGGCTCGACCAGGGGCTGCGGGCGGGAGACGTGGTCGAGATCGAGATCGACGAGGTCGGCTCGCTGCGCTCCCCCGTGGTGCTGGGCGCGGACGAGGTGCGCCGGGTGCTCGCCGCGCGCTGAGGACCGGCGGGAAACCGCGCAGCCATCGCGAAAGCGGGTCCGCCGGACTAGGCTCGGCATCGTCACTCTCCGACCGAGGGAGCCACCGACGTGGTCGAGACGCACGACATCGTCCGCCCGCCCGCCGAGCTCAGTGCGGCCCTCGCGGCCATCGGCAGCGCGACGGCCAGCGGCGAGCTCAGCCGCATGGGCATCCGCAGCGCGTTCATCAGCGGCCCGGTTTCGGTGACGCCCGGCGTGCGCGTGGCCGGACCGGCGCTGACGCTGCAGTTCCTGCCGAAACGGGAAGACCTCTACCCCGTCGACGAGTACGAAGAACCGGAGAAGCAGCTGCACCGGCACGTCATGTACCACGCCCAGCCCGGCGACATGATCGTCGTCGACGCGCGCGGCGACATGGGCAGCGGGGTGTTCGGCGAGATGATGCTGACCTACTTCAAGGGCCGCGGCGGTCTCGGCGTGGTGGTCGACGGCTGCCTGCGTGACACCGGCGAGGCCAAGCAGCTCGGTCTCGGGCTGTGGATCCGGGGCGCCACACCGAACTTCCACGTCCAGACCGGCATCGTCCCGGCCGCGGTCAACGTGCCGGTGGCGTGCGGTGGCACGCTCGTCGAGCCGGGCGACATCATCGTCGCCGACGACGACGGGGCCGTCGTGGTACCGGTCAAGCTCGCCCCGGCCCTGGTGGCCCACGCCCAGGAACACGCGGAGTGGGAGGAGTTCTCCCGCATCCGGCTGTCCGAAGGCGGCGACCTGCGGCGGTACTACCCGCTGTCGGACGAGGCCCGGCCCGAGTACGAACAGTGGCGCGCCGAACAGGGCCGCGCCTAGGGCCTGGTACGGGCGCGGGTGACGGAAACTCCCGATGTCCGGCACCCGATCGCCCGTCTGTGCGGCACCGGGATTGCCGCCACCGGCAAGAATACCCGTCACCACGGGCCGCGCCTAGCTCCACAGGCGGTCGTGGCTCACCTCCGTGTCCCAGTGGGTCGTTTCGGCGAAGAACACCGGGTCGCGCGGGTCGAGGTGGCGGCGCAGCAGTTCCTCGTTGAGGTCGCCGAAACCCAGGCCCGGCGTGTCCGGCACCGTGATGTGGCCGTCCCGGATCAGCGGGCCGGTGACGAGGTCGCTCCAGAACTCGACGTCGGCCGCGTGGTGTTCGAGGGCCAGGAAGTTCTCCGTGGCCGCCGCCAGGTGCACCGACGCCATCGTCGCGATCGGGGACGCCGCCAGGTGCAGTGCCATCGCGATCCCGCGCTCCTGCGCGTAGTCGCCGATGCGCTTGGTCTCCGCGATCCCGCCCGCCGTCGCCGGGTCGGGGTGCACGACGCGGACGGCGCCGGCGTCCAGCAGCGGGCGGAAGCCGTCCAGGAGGTAGATGTCCTCCCCCGTGCACGTCGGGACGGCGACGGCCTCGGTGAGCTGCCGCCACTGGTCCGTCAGCTGCCACGGGATCAGGTCCTCGATCCACGCCAGCGTGAACGGCTCCAGCGCGCGGCCGATCCGGATGCCCGAGTCGAGGGCGATGTGGCCGAAGTGGTCGGCGGCGAGCGCGACGTCGCTGCCGACGACCGAGCGGACGATGTCCACATAGGACACCAGGTGGTCGACACCCTTGGCGGTGACCTGGATGCCGGTGAACGGGTGCATCGTCGTCACGTCCTCGCGGGCACCCGGCGGCGCGATCAGCGCCCCCGGCACGTCCCACAGCAGGTCGACGCCCACGTCCATCTTCAGCATCGTGAACCCGCGCCGCCGGCGCTCCAGCAGCCGGGCGCCCATCGCGTGCGGGTCCGGCAGCGACGGAGTGTCCGCGTAGCAGCGGATTTCGTCGCGGAACCGGCCCCCGATCAGCGCGTACGCCGGCACGCCGTACGCCTTCCCGGCCAGGTCCATCAACGCCATCTCGACGCCGGAGACGCCGCCGCCCTGGCGGCCGTGGAACCCGAACTGCTTGATCCTGCGGAAGAGCTTGTCGACGTTGCAGGGGTTCTCGCCGACGAGCCGGCTCTTGAGCATGAGCGCGTAGGTGGCGCTGGCCCCGTCGCGCACCTCCCCGTAGCCGGAGAGACCCTGGTTCGTGTCGATCCGGATGATCGACGAGCGGAACGGCACGCCGGCCAGGGTGGCGACGCGCACGTCGGTGATGCGCAGCTTGCTCGGCCGGGAGGCCGTCGCGACGTACTCCTCGGTGATCCCGCTCATCCCTTGACGGCTCCCGCGGTGAGGCCCTCGGTCAGGAACCGCTGCCCGAAGCCGTACATGAGCACGACCGGGATGCTGACCAGCAGCGAGGCCGCGGCCAGCTGACCCTGCGGCACGACGTCCCCGAAGATCATCGACTGCATGCCGACGGGCAGCGTCTTGTTCTCGTCCTTGGTGATGAAGACGAAAGCGAACAGGAACTCGTTCCACGCGTTGGTGAGCGTGAACAGCGCAACCGCGAGCAGCCCCGGCTTGGCCAGCGGCAGCACGATCCGGCGGAACGCCCCGAGCCGCGTGCAGCCGTCGACCAGCGCGGCCTCCTCGAGATCGGCCGGGATCGACTTGAAGTAGCCGACGAGCAGCCACGTCGCGAACGGCAGGGTGAACGTCGGGTAGGCGAGCACCAGCGACCACAGCGAGTCGTTGAGCCCGATCCCGCTCATCAGCTGGTACAGCGGGATGAACAGCAGCGCGCCCGGCATGACGTAGGTGAGCAGGATCGTCACCGTGAAGCTCTCCGAACCCCGGAACTTCAACCGCGCCAGCGCATAACCCGCCAGTGCCGCGCAGACCAGGGCGATCACGGTGGACGCCACCGACACCAGGATCGTGTTGACGTACCAGGTGCCGAACGCCCCGGTGAACAGGTTGGTGAACTGCTCGGTGGTCCACGGGGTCGGCCAGAGGTCGTCGGTGCGCGCGACGATCTGGTCGTCGGACTTGAAGGCCGTGACCGTCATCCAGTAGAGCGGGGCGAGCACGAAACCCAGCAGGGCCACCAGCGCGACGCCCGAGCCGGTGACGCCGACCACGCGGGCGGCCAGCCGGTTGCCCCGGATGGCGAGCACCGATACGGCCCGGCCGACGGCGGCCGCGAGCACCACGAACACGCCCAGCACGAGCGCGGCCTTCCACACGATGTGCGGCGACGCCCAGACCAGCACGAGCGCCGAGCCCGCGACGATCACCCACGGCAGGGCCCGGCGCTGGGCGGGACTCAGCCGCCGTCGCCCCAGGTCCGCGGCGCCCGGCTGGTCGGTGCGCCGCATCATCCGCACGAGGATCACCACCAGGATCGCGATGATCGGCAGCATCACCAGCGTGACCGCGGCGCCCGCGCCCGGCTGCAGCTGCTGGATGGCCTTCGAGTAGGCCACCATCACGTACGGGGCGGTGGCGTCCCCCGGTCCGCCCTGGGTCATCAGCCAGATCAGGTCGAAGTTGTTGAACGTCCAGATCGACGACAGCAGCACCGTCACGATCATGACCGGCCGCAGCCCCGGCAGCGTGATGTGCACGAAGCGCTGCCACGGCGACGCGCCGTCCACCATCGCCGCCTCGTGGAGCCCGCTGTCGATGGCTTTGAGCCCGGCGAGGAACGTCACCGTGAAGAACGGGACGCCTTTCCAGACGTTGACCAGGATGACCGCCGGCAGCGCGAGCGTGGGATCGGACAGCCACTCCGCGGGCCACTTGTCCACGAGCCCGATCGCGGCGAGGGCGGGCCCGATCCCCGAGTCGGTGAGCAGGACGTTGACGCTGCCGAAGATCGGGTCGAGCAGCGACCGCCACGTGAACGCCGTGACGACCGTCGGGATCACCCACGGCAGCAGGATCACCCCGGCGATGAGCGCCCGCCCGCGCCGCATGTGGTGCAGCATCAACGCCGCGATGAGCCCGAGGACCACCTTGAAGATCTCGGCGTACGCGGTGAAGACGAACGAGTTGAGCACGCCCTTGTGGAACAGGGCGTCGCCGATGAGCGCGGTGTAGTTGCCCAGCCCGGCGAAGACCGTTTCCGCGCCGTGGCGTTCGGTGAAGCTGGTGAAGACCGAGCTGACGATCGGCACCAGGATCAGGCCGGCGACCAGCACCAGCGTCGGCCCGATGAACACCGCCGCGAGGCGCCAGTCCCGCCCGAGCCGCCGCTGCGTCGGCGTGAGCGACGACGAGCTCGGCGCCGGCCGGGCCGGCGCCGCCGGTGTCCTCTTCGGACGCAGGATGGTCACTGCTTGTAGCCCTGCTGCTCGAAGATCTGCACGATCCGGGTGTGCGTCGTGGCCACGGCGTCGGCCGGCTTGGTGCCCTGGATGACCGACTGCATCATGTCGGTCAGCACGTAGGCGGCGACGGCGGCCTGCTCGCCGGGGCTCGGGGCCTGGGGGAAGGCGTAGCCGGTCCGGGTCTTCACCGGGAGCTGGGCGCGGGTCTGCTCCCGCAGCGCGGCGAAGGCCGGGTCACCGGTGGTGTAGTACGGGTCGGAGTCCCACACCTTGTCCCACGAGGGGTTGACCAGGCACGGCGCTTCCTTCGCGACGCCGAGCAGGGCGCTCCCGCCGGCCATGAACTTCGCGACCAGCTTGGCGAGATCGGGGTTCTTCGCCCCCTTGAACACGACGAACGAATTGGACTCGCCGTAGGCCAGCGGCCGGTCGAGCGCCGGTCCGCTCGCACCGTTGAACACGTGCGTGTTGGCGTAGACCGGGTTCTTCTTGGTCTTCGAGTCGGCGTACACGCTGAACTGGTTGAGCGTGAGCCCGAGGATCTGGGCCAGCCAGTTCTCGTTGTTGCTCGAGTCGGTCCAGCTGCCGACCCCGGGCGGCAGCATCGGCTTGTACTTCGGGTTCGTGTAGATGTCGCCGATGAACGAGACGGCTTCGACGGTCTCCGGCGAGTTGAACTTCACCTTCGTGCCGGTGTTGTCCGCGATCGCCCCGCCGTAGGTGTTGATGACGTTCGTGATGAAGCCGTTGGCGTCGCCGGAGCGGTTCACCGTGAGGCCCCACCCGAAGCGCCGCTTCGCCGGGTCGGAGACGGCCAGCGCGTTGTCGCGCAGCTCTTCCCACGAGTAGTACGGCTTGAGCGGGAGACCCTTTTCCTGGTACCAGTCCTTGCGCAGGTACATCCCGGTCGCGATGAAGTGGTAGGGGATCGCGAACCAGCGGCCGTCGAACACGCAGTAGTTGTCCGCCTCCGTGGCGGGCTCGCCGTAAAGCGCTTTCATGTCGTTGACGACGTCGGTGACGTCGGTCAAGGCGCCGAGGTTGTGGAGCTGGCCGACGAACCGCCGGTCGCTCAGGAAGGCCAGGTCGCGGTTGGTCCCCGCCTTCACCTCGGCGTCCATCTTCGCGACCATGTCGCCGGCGTCGCCGGAGACCAGGTCGTTGTGGATCGTGGTGCCGGTGGCCTGCGCGAACACCTGCAGCGACTTGTCGAGCGCCTTGTTGGCGGCCTCCGAGTACAGCTTCTGCGAGAGCATCCCCGCCGACCCGCCGCGCAGGGCGGCTGCCTGGTCGAGCAGCGCCTTCGGCACCTGGACGTCGACCTGCGGCGCGGGTGCGGGAGCGCTCCCACAGCCGGCGAGACCGAGCACGCCCAGCGCGCTCACCCCCGCGCTCATCCCGAGGAACGTGCGTCTCGACAGGTCAGTTTTCTCTTCCATGACAACTCCTCGTACCGACGGGGCGACGGTGCAACCGGCGGGGCAGCGAGGCGAACGCCCCGCTGTGAGTCTTCAAAGCCGAATCTTCGAAGCTGGGTCTTTCACGCGGCGAAGGACGCCGAACTGCTGATGCGTTGTCCCGGCAGCCCGTCGAACAGCCCGGCCGAGCCGCGGGGCCGCCACAGCGGCACCGGGCCCGCGCCGGGCACGGGGTCGAGTGCCAGTACCGCCGCCCGTTCCGCGGAGTCGAGCGCCCGCTGGACGACCATCGTGTTGGCCACGCTCTGCGCGACGCTGCCGACCGGTGCGACACCGAACTGCACGGCGTCGGCGAAGTCGACGAGTTCCGCGCGGTAGCCGTTGTCGCTGCCGCGGAAGACCGTCGTGCGGGCGGTGGCGTCGGCACCGCTGAGCGTCACGCGGCACTCCGGCTCGGACCCGGCGAGCACGAGCACGCCCTCGGTGCCGTACAGCCGCATTTCGTTGGGTTCGGGCGGCACCGGGATTTCGGGGTAGGACGCGGTGTAGTTGCCGATGGCGCCTCCGGTGAAGACGAGGTTGAGCGCGAGGTCCGACGGTGCGTCGATCGTGCTGTTGGCCGTCTGCACGGCACCGTGCACCCGCGCGATGTCGCCGCAGAGCAGCCGGATCTGGGCGATGTGGTGCACGCCGAAGTCGAGGTGCACGCCGCCGCGGTACTGCGGCCGGTGCCGCCACGGCGTGCCGCTGAACCCGCCCTCGCGGGGCACCACCCGGCCGGCGTGCCGCCACGCCATCAGGTGCGGGCGGCCGATGGCGCCGCTGTCGACCAGGGCGCGGGCGTAACGCAGGTCGTCGCGGTAGAAGTAGTTCTCCCCCACCACGAACGTGCGGCCGGGGTGCCCGGCCGCCAGGGCGAGGAAGGCCGCGGCCTGCTCCGCGTCGACGCCGGCCGGCTTCTCGCAGAGCACGTCCTTGCCCGCCGCGAGCGCGTCGCGCGCCACCTCGTACAGGTGCGGGATCGGCACCGAGATCAGCACGGCGTCCACGTCGTCGCGGGCGAGCAGCGCGGCCCGGTCGGCGGTGGCCCGGGCCGGATCGGTTCCGCTGTAGCCGGCGAACCTCCGGCTCTGCTCGGCGGAGGCGTCGGTGAACGCGGTGACCACGTACCGGTCGGCGAGCGTACGCAACGCCGGCCAGTGCAGCTTTTCGACCGCGAGCCCGGTGCCGATCAGCCCCAGCCGGATCGGCGGGATCGCAGGTACGGCCATGCCTCGTCCGTCCTCGTCATCGGTTCCGGAACCAGGTCGTGCAGGGGTGCTGTGCCGATGGTCACCAATCCGACCACAGCCACGGCCGAATGACTCGTAGCCACCGCTACGTGCCGCGCGGGGGCGGCCTACTTTTGGCCGGATTGGTGACGCCGCCGCTTGGCGGCCCGCTTGCTTCGCTGCTCCTTCTCCGCGAGGAGCGTGGAGTAGTTGTTGCTCAAGTGCTTGCGCATCGCCGCGCGGGCCGCTGCCGGGTCGCGCGCCACGAGCGCCTCGTAGATCTCCGTGTGCTGGGCGGTGGCGCGGCGCAGCCCGGCCGGCGCCTCGTTGGTGAGGCGCCGGCTGGCCGTGCCCAGCCAGCGCGCGGAGTACATGATCCGGTCGAGGATGCGGTTGTCGGCCGCCCGGCAGATCTCCATGTGGAACTCGTGGTCGACCTCGAGGTAGGCCTCGGGGTCCGCTTCGAGCGCCGCCATGCGGTCGATCTCGTCCCCGAGCCGGGCCAGCGTCTCGTCGGTGATGCCGGTCGCGGCCATGGCGGCGAGCTCGGGTTCGAGCAGCACGCGCATCTGGTGCAGTTCCTGCAGCAGCTCGTCGACGATCTCCGGTGGCAGCCACTCGATCAGCAGCGGGCTCAGGTAGTCCCACTGCGCGCGGGGGCGCACGACGACGCGGCGGCCCTGCGCGACGTCGACGATGTCGAGCGAGGCGAGGATCTTGAGCGTTTCCCTGGCCACCACGCGGGAAACGCCGAACTCCTGCGAGATCTCGAGCTCCGACGGGGCCCGGCCGTCCTCGATCTCGCCGTTGACGATGCGCCGGGTCAGGTGGGCCGCCACCTGCACCGGAAGAGTCCGGACCTTGACAGCGTCCGGAGACTCTTGTCTCCTTGGCATGTCATCAGCTTATAGGACAAGTTGGACCTCGCGACAGACCGTTTCCCCAGGCACTACTCTGCGGCGGGAGAGCAATGCGGATCGTGAACGTCACGACGGCGGTGGTGGCCTACCACGGTCAGGCCACGCTGGTGCGGATCGACACCGACGAAGGCCTCAGCGGGTTCGGCGAAGCCAATCCCGACGCCGGCGCGGGCGCCGTCGTCGGGATGATCGAGTCCCTGACCCCGCTCCTGATCGGCGAGGACCCGCGCAACGTCGAGCGGTGCTGGGAGAAACTGCGCCGCAGCAAGGTTTTCGCGGGCGCCCAGAGCGGGGTGTTCGTGATCGCGCTGTCCGGGATCGAGCTCGCGCTGTGGGACCTCGCGGGCAAGGCCGCGGGCCAGCCGGTGTACCGGCTGCTCGGCGGGAAGTTCCGCGACCGGATCCGCCTCTACGCCGACTGCGGCGACGGTGACGACCCGGCGGGCTCGATCGCCGGCTGCGTCGACCGGGCGCAGCGGATGGTCGCCGAGGGCTTCACCGCCATCAAGTTCGACATCGACAACCTGCGCCACCCGGCCAAGTTCGACGATTTCAACCACACGATCAACGCCGCCGAGCTGCGTTCGATGGTCGAGCGCGTGGCCGCCGTCCGCGAAGCGATCGGGCCGGACGTCGACCTGGCCATCGACCTCCACGCGCGCTACGACGTGCCGAGCGCGTGCCGGATCTCGTGGGAGCTCGAGCCGTTCCGCCTGATGTGGCTGGAAGAACCGCTACCGGCGGAGAACGTCGACGCGCTGGTGCGGGTGCGGGAGCAGACCCGCACCCCGATCTGCGCGGGCGAGAACCTGTACCTGCGCTGGGGATTCCGCGAGCTGCTCGAACGCGGCGCGGTGGACGTCATCGAGCCGGACGTGCCGAAGTGCGGTGGTCTCGCCGAGGCCAAGAAGATCGCCAACCTCGCGGAGCTGCACTACGTCCCGTTCGCCCCGCACCTGGTGTCGACGCCGCTGGGCACGATGGCCACATCGCACCAATGTGGAGCGATCCCCAACTTCCTCGTCCAGGAGTGGCACGCCCTCGAGGAGCGCGAGGTGTGGGACAGCTACGTCCACGCCCCCGGCGGCAGCGGCTCGATCGTGAAGGACGGCTACATCACGCTTCCCGACACTCCGGGCATCGGCGTGGAACTCGACATGGACGGCGTCCGGGCCCACGCGGTCGCGGGCTACGGCGTGTTCGAGTAACCGGGGCCGAGGCGATCCCCCGCGATCGCCTCGGCCCCTGTCCTCCCCCTCGCCTCGGGCGGATCCCTAGTCCGTCCTCGGCCGTTTCGTCGGACGGTCGTCGATGGGTGACGACGGTGGCGTGTGGACCGGGGGCAGGCCGTTCGCGGGCCGTCCCGTCGTGGGCGGGTGCGGCATCGGGGTGCCGTCGGGCAGGATGTTCGACGAGTTCGGGGGCAGGCCGTTCGGGGCCTGGGGGTACGACGGCCACGGACCGCCCGTGTGGCCCGGCGCGGCCGGGTTGGTGTACCCCGGGTGGGAGCCGCGGTCGGGGCGCGGCGGGATGTACTTGTCCTCGTGCGCGCCGGTGCCCGAAGAGCTCTTCGAGTACTCGACCTGCCCGTAACTGCTGCCCTGCCGGTTGTAGTGCTTGTTGTCCTCGATCGGCAGCTTGTGCCCGGTCTCGTTGAAGTAGGTGCCCGCCGCCTTGTTGTGCCCCATGATCGCGTTCTTCTTGGGGACGATCTGGTCCGGCGTGCCGTCCTGGTGGTAGGTCTGGAACTTGCCGTGGTCCTGCATCCACTTGTTCTGCTTGGTGGTGTTGAGGCCCGGCGGCATCTGGTGCTTGTTGACCAGGGAGTCCTCGAACATCGGCCGGATGTTCTGGTGCGTCCAGCTGGGGTTGTCCATGCCCGCCGCCGGCCGGTTCTTCTTGTTCTTCATCGGCCCCGCCGGCGCCGACTCCTTGTACCAGTTGCCCCCCGGGGAGTTGCTGTACTTCCCCCCGCCCGGCGACTGCTTCATCGGCTGGTTCCCGATGTTCGTGTCGATCGACAGCTTGGGCTTGCCGCACGACTGCGGGGCGAGGCCCAGCGGGTCGATCTGCCCGAACGGGTTGTCCACGTAGGCGTACGGGTTCGGCCCCGGCGCCAGGCCGAGCGGGTCCGGGCTGAGGTAGCGCGCGGTCACCGGGTCGTAGTAGCGCTGGGCGTTGTAGTGCAACCCGGTCTCGGCGTCGAAGTACTGCCCGGGGAACCGCAGGGGCGTCGCCGACGGCGTGCCCGCGCCGGCCGGGGCGCCGAACACGCTCGTGCGCGCGCACCACGTGATCCGGCCCTGGTCGTCGACGAGCTCCGCGGGACTGCCCGTGAGGTCGGCGACGATGGCGTCGAACCGGGTGTCCACCCACGCCTGGCCCGGCCGGGCCAGGCGGCCGCGCTGCGAGAGCGGCCGGTAGTCGCCGGGCTCGTAGTCCCACACCGTGGCCTGGACGCCGTCGGGCGTGTGCCGGGCCTCCTCGACGAGCAGCTGCCCGTCCCAGGTGAACTCGACGCGTTCGAGCGGGGTCCGGCCGTCGGCGGCCAGGTGCTCCTTGGTGACGCGGCGGCCCAGCGCGTCGTAGGTGTAGCGCCAGCTGCTGCCGTCGGGCACGCCGGCCGCGACGAGCCGGTCGTCGTCGGCCCAGGTGAAGCGCCAGGTCAGCTTCGCGCCGCCCGGCATCGTGCGTTCCCGCAGGACGACCCGGCCGCGCCGGTCGTGCCCGTAACGTGTCCCGCCGGCCGCGGTGACGAGCGGGCCCGCGAACGTGCGCCGTCCCACGAGGTCCGTTTCGGCCGTGGGCCACGACGCGTCGGTGAGGTTCCCGGCTTCGTCGTAGCGGTAGGACTCGGGCCCGCGCGGGGACCGCACCTCCGTGACCCGGCCCAGCGGGTCGAGGGCGAACTCGCGCGGACCGGCCGCCTGGTCGTGCAGCGCGACCAGCTCGCCGTCGGCCCGGTAGCCGTAGGAGCGCTGCTGGCGGGTGGCGCTCGCCCGGTCGGTGATCACCTGGGACGCCAGCTGCGAGTTCGGCGTCCAGGTCTGCAGCAGGGTGGCGCCGGTGCCGAGGGTCCGGCGCACCTCGCGCCCCGCGGCGTCGTGGGTGAACCGCAGGTCCCGGCCGGCGAGCCGGGCGGCGACCGGCAGCCCGGCGGCGTCGTACTCCCACGCGCTTTCCGCGCCGGACGGCGTGACCCGGTGCGTCCGGCGGCCGGCGGCGTCGTAGGCGGAGCGCACCGTGCGGCCGTTGACCGTCTCGGCCAGGACCCGGCCCACTGCGTCCCGCTCGTAGCTGATCCGCGTGGTGCCGTCGTCGGCCGAGAGCAGCTGCCCGGTCGCGCTGATCTCGAACCGGGTGGTGCGGCTCCCGTCGGTCTGCTCGGCCAGGTGGCCGGCGAGGTCGTAGCGGAAGGTCGTGCGCTGCCCGTCGGGGCGGACGCGCTCGACGAGCCGGCCTGCCGCGTCGTAGCCGAACGTCGTCACGCCGCCGGCGAAGTCGGTCTCCCGGACCAGGTTCCCGGCCGCGTCCCGTTCGTAGCGCCAGACCCGGCCCTGCTCGTTGGTCACCGTGTCGACGCGCAGCTCGCCGTCGTAGCCGACGGAGATCCGGTTCCCGTCCGGGAGGATCTGCTCCGTCGGCTGGTCGAAACCGCCGTATTCGTAGCGGGTGACACCGCCGGCCGCGCTGGTGTGCATCCGGTTGTTGCCCTCGCCGTCGAGCACCCACCGGTCCTCGGTCCCGTCGGGGTTCCGGTGCCAGGCGAGGTTTCCGTCCACGGAGTAGCCGAAGCGCTCCACCCCGCCGACGGGGTCGGTGATCGTGACGACGCGCCCGAACTCGTCCCGTTCGTAGCGGGTGACGGCGCCCAGCGCGTCGGTCACCTCGACCGGCAGGCCGGCCGCGTCGTTGACGATGGTGGCGGTGGCCCCGGCCGGGTCGGTCAGCGCGACGGTGAACCCGTTGCCGTCGTAGCGGTAGCGGGTGGTCGCGCCGTCGGGTGCCACGACCGCGGTGAGGTTGCCCCGCTCGTCGAACTCCTGGCGGGTCGCGACGCCGGGCGCGTCGTGCCGCACCAGCGTCCGCCCGTCCGCGGCGCGTTCCCAGGTGCGTTCCGTGCCGTCCGGGCGGATTTCGGCGACGAGGTTGCCGAGCTCGTCGTAGCGGTAGCGCGTGGTGCGCCCCAGCGGGTCCGTCGTGCTCAGCAGGCGGTCGCGGGCGTCCCACTCGGAGACCGTCGCCTGTCCGAGCGGGTCGACCTGCCGGGTCACCTGGCCGGCTTCGTTGTAGTGGAACTCGGAGGTGTGGCCGAGCGCGTCGGTGGACCGGGTGACGCGGTTGGCCGGGTCGTACTCGAGCACGCAGTCCAGGAAGCCGCCCGAGCCTTCGGTGCGGACGACGCGGCCGGCCGAGTCGTAGTGGTAGCGGAACCACTCGTCGTTGCGGTCGGTCCAGCCGACGATGCGGCCCGCGCCGTCGTAGGTGTAGGTCATCGGCTGCCCGGACGGGTTGGTGACCGAGACCAGGTTCCGGCCGTCGTAGGCGTAGCGGACCAGTTCGACTTCCCCGTCGCCGGTGACCGCGAACAGCGCGGTGACCAGCCCGTCCTGGGTCTCGAAGCGCACGCGGTGCCCGGCGGTGTGCCGGATCTCCAGCGGCCGGCCGTCTTCGGCGCGCACGATCTCGAACGCGTTGTCGTTGCGGTCGGTCACCGAGGCCAGCAACGCCCGTCCGGTACCCGGCGCGAAGTAGAGCAGGCGGCCCAGTTCCTGGTCGTCGACGAGGTAGCCGCCGTCCTCCGCGCGCTTCAGCGGGCGGAACGGGCCGCTTTCGGCGACGACCCAGTCGTCCGTGCCCGGCAGCGGGTAGCGCAGCAGGGTGCCGTCTTCGGCGGCGAAGCTGACGCCGTGCTCGTCGGCCTCGATCCGCTGGTCCACAGTGGACACCCAGCCGCCGCCGAGGAAGATTCCCGCGCGGTAGCCCGAGAAGTGCGTCCGGCGGAACACCAGGGGAAGCACCCCGAGGAGGACGGCGTCGACCTCTTCCATCACCATCTGCCCGGTCGAGACGGCGACCGGGTCGGTCACGCAGACCTCGTTGCCGATCGAGCGGTTGTTCTCCCCCTGGCCGCGGATTCCCTGGGGGTTGGTGTCGTCGGGGTTGCCCCGGGAACCGTTGCCGCCCGGTCGGTTGCCCGCGTTGTCCGGGCCCTTGCCGTTGCCGTTGCCGTGCGCGCCGGCGGTGCCGGTGGAGTCGCCGTTGCCCGGGGAGCCGTTGCCCTTGTCCCCCGGGGTGCCGGTGGAGTCGCCCTTGTGGCCGTTCGGGCCGCCCCCGCTGTGGTCGCCGGCGGTGCTGGTGGAGTCGCCGCCCTTGCCCTTCGGCCCGTCGAGGCCCTTGGGGCTGCCGTTGATGTCGGCGTGCTTCGGCGGCGGCGCGGACTTGCCCGGCTTGATCTTCCGCAACGCCTTCGCCGCATCCGAAAACAGGCTGCCCGCGCGCTTCAGCAGCGGAATCAGCGCTTTCAAGGCCGTCACAAGGCGTTTGACGAGGTCCGCGATCTTCGACGCCGTTTTCGCGACCGCGCCGATCACCTGCGGCACCACCCAGGTGAGCCCGATGCCGAGGGTGAACACCACCTGCAGCGCCCAGCTGATCAGGTGCCCGATCAGCTCCGCGATGATGTCCCGCACCAGCGCCCGCACCGCGGCAACCACTTCACCGGCGGTCTTCACACCGCTGGAAGCGCCTTCACAACCCTTTTGGGCCGTGGCCAGCAAAGTGACGGTGTCATCGGCACGCTGACGGTAGGTGTCGGCGGCATTACCGGTCCAGGACACGGTGTCGGCCTTGACCATCCCGGTCAGGTCCTCACCGATGCTGCCCAGCTCGGTCGCGACGTTCTTCCACGTCTCCGCCTGCGCCGCGATCTCGTCCGCGTTGCCGGTCAAGCCGTTGAGCGCTTCCTTGAGCGGCCCTACGTGCTCCATCAGCCAGCCCACACCGGCGGCGAGGACCGCCCCGAACGGGTCCATCGCCATCGACAACGCGTCCAGCGCGGTCCCCACCGCACCCATCGCCACCGACGCCCAGTCGCCGCTCTCGATCGCCGACTTGAGGTCGGCGGCCGATTCCAGCATGGACACACCCGAATACGCCGTGGTCGAATCCTTCACCGGCGCAACCAGTGGATTGCTCACCGAGCGGGCCCCCTACTGCAAGAGTTCACGAACACGTGGTCGAAGCGCTCGACACTAGCGAACCGCCCAGGCCGGCCGCAGGAACACTGCCCGATCGACCAGCCGGAACGCCCTGACAAGCACTCTGGAAACCGGCTGAGTAGGGATGATCACGTGAAGTAGTGGCCCTGTTCGAGGTCTTCGATCAGGCCGGGCCGGGTCGGCTTCCACGCCAGCAGCTCCTGGGTGATCGTGCTGGACGCGGGCATGTCGGTGCCGAGGACGTGCGCGAACATCCCCTCGAACTCCCCGGCGGGCAACGACCGGGCCGGCAGGTCCAGGTGCCGCCCGATGGTCTCGGCGATTTCGCGGGTGGGCACGCCTTCGTCGCCGACGGCGTTGAGCACCGCACCGGCCGGAGCCTGCTCGACGGCCAGCCGGTAGAGCCGCGCGGCGTCCCGCACGTGGACGGCGGGCCAGCGGGTCGCCCCGTCGCCGACGTAACCGGACACGCCCTTGGCACGGGCCCGGGCGATGAGCTGCGGAACGAAGCCGTGGCGCTCCCCCTCGCCGTGCACCGAGCGGGGCAACATGACCAGGCAGGCGCGCACGTCCTGGTCCGCGGCCGCGAGTGCGGTGCGCATGGTCGAGATGCGGGCCGCGATGGGGCCGGCGGGGACGATCTCGTCGCGTTCGGTCGACGGCCGGCCGGGGGTGACGAGCGTGGCGCCCGAGACGACCAGCGGGTTGCCGGAGCCGGCGAGGGCCGTGACGAACGTGGCGACGGCCGCGGCGTCGGTCCGCGTCGCGGCCTCGGTGACGCTGGGCGTGACGAAGGCCAGGTGGATCACGCCGTCGCTGTCGAGCGCACCGGCGCGCAGGACGCCGGTGTCGGTCAGGTCGCCACGCAGGACGTCGGCGCCCAGGCCGGCGATCTTGGCGGCGGCGGCGTCCGAGCGGGCCAGGCCGAGGACCCGGTGGCCGGCGCCGAGGAGCTCGGGGACGACGGCCGAGCCGATCCAGCCGGAGGCGCCGGTGACGAAGATGCGCATGGCAAAGCTCCTGGGGTTGGGATCGCTCACTGATGCGATCCAGTCGCATCACCGTAGCACGCGATGCGACGCCGTCGCATCACCTTGCCTAGGTGATGCGATCCGGTCTCGTCGCCTAGACTGCGGAGGTGAGCAGATGGGCGCCGGACGCGCGCGAGCGCTTGGAGGCGGCCGCGCTGGACCTGTTCGCGGAGAACGGGTACGAGGAAACGACCGTCGCGCAGATCGCCGACCGGGCCGGCTTGAACCGCGCGACGTTCTTCCGGCACTTCGCCGACAAGCGGGAGGTCCTCTTCGGCGGCGAGGACGTGCTGGCCGGCCTGTTCGCCGACGGCATCCGGGCCGCTTCGCCGGATGCCGCGCTGATCGAGTGCCTGCAGGCGGCGTTCGTGGCCGCCGGGGTCGAGATGACTCCCCAGCAGCGCGCCAAGGCGGCCGTGCGCGTGCGGGTCGTCAGGGCGAACACCGAGGTGCAGGAACGGGGACTGCTCAAGCACACCCGGATCGCCGGGTCGATCACGGCCGCCCTGCGCGACCGGGGCGCGGACGAGCTGACGGCACGGCTGGGGGCGGAAGTGGCGCTGCTCGCGTTCTCCGTCGCCGTCGAGCGCTGGCTGGGCTCCGGCGACGACGAGCCGTTCCCGGTCCACGCCGCCGGAGCACTGAAGGATCTCCAGTCGCGCGTGGCCGAACTCGGCACCGATTAGGTTCTCGTATCGCGCCCGTCTGTACGTGGGAGATCCACTCACGAGAGGCTGGCACGATGCGGAAACTGATCTTCGGCATGAACGTGACCTTGGACGGCTACGTCGCCGCGCACGGGGACGACCTCGGCTGGAGCGGGCCGAGTGACGAGCTGTTCCAGTGGTGGCTCGAGCAGGAGCAGGCGATCGACCTGTTCCTGTACGGGCGCGGCCTGTGGGAGGCGATGAGCTCCTACTGGCCGACCGGCGACCAGCAGCCCGGTGCCACCCCGGCGCAGATCGAGTTCGCGCGGAACTGGCGGGACACGCCGAAGGTGGTGTTCTCCTCGACGGTCGCGAAGGTCGACTGGAACACCCGCCTGGTCACCGGCGACGCGGTCGCCGAGATCACCCGGCTCAAGGCCGGGGACGGCGGCCCGATGCGGGTCGGCGGCGCGACACTGGCCGGCGCGGCCGTGCGGGCCGGGCTGGTCGACGAGTACGAGATCGTCACCCATCCGGCCCTGGTCGGCGGCGGCAAGCCGTTCTTCACGGCGCTGGACAGCTGGGTGAGCCTGGACCTCGTGGAGACGCGGACGTTCCCCGGCGGCGTGACGCTGGCCCGGTACGCGACGAGGCGCTGAGCATCGAAGCCCCGCCGGCGACGTCGGCGGGGCTTCGGCGATCACAGTGCCGGGGGCAGGCCCAGCCACGGTTGGCCCGTGACGTCGAACCCGGTGAGCTCGGCGATCTTCCCGTCGGCGACGTGCAGGACCGCGAGGTTCAGCAGCCGGTACTCCGGGTCGCCGGGGGTGCGCAGGTACAGTGCGGCGGCCGGCATGCGGTTGACGGTCGTGGCGACGCAGCGCCAGTCGTCCTTACCGCGCCGGAAAAGCCCGCCGGAGACCCAGCCGTCCACCGCGTCCCGGGCCCCCACGACCACGGTGCCCGGGTCGGGCAGCATCGCGAAGCGCAGGTCGTCGCGCAGCAGGGCCGTCAGCCCGTCGAGGTCGTTGCGCTCGTGGGCGTCCATGTAGGACTTCAGCACCCGGCGCTCGTCGTCCGACAGCTCGTGGGTGCGGGGGCTGCGCCAGTCGAGGCGGCGGCCGGGCAGCTGCTCGCGCAGCGTCACCCGCGCCCGCTGCAGCGCGCTGGTCACGGACGCGACGGTCAGCTCGAGGGCGTCGGCGGCCTTCGGCGCCGGCCAGCCGAGGACGTCGCGCAGGACGAGCACCGCCCGTTGCCGCGGCGGCAGGTGCTGGACGGCGACGACGAACGCCAGCTCGATCGTCTCCCGCGCCACCACCGACTCCTGCGGGTCCTCGGGAAGCATCCCGTCGGGGTAGGGCTGCAGGTACGGCAGTTCGGAGCCCAGCAGCTCGGACGGCACGGGGGTGCGGTCGTGGCGCTTGTCCAGGAAGTCGAGGCAGGCGTTCGTCGCGATCCGGTACAGCCAGGTGCGCAGCGCGGCGTTCCCCTTGAACGTCTCCCGCTTGTGCCACGCCCGCAGGAACGTCTCCTGCGTCAGGTCCTGGGCGTCCTCGTAGTTCGCGAGCATCCGGTAGCAGTGCACCTGCAGCTCACGGCGGTGCCGCTCCGTGAGGACGGCGAACCGCGCGGCGTCGCCGGAGCGGACCGCCGCGAGGAACGTGGCCTCGTCGGCGGCCGGCGGCCCGGTGTCGGTCATGGTCGCCCATCCTGCCACCGGCACCGGACCGTTCGTCAGCGCGCGACGGCGGGCCCGGTGTACCGGGCCCCGCCGAAGGCGAGGATCAGGTAGCCGATGATGGAGAACAGGAACAGCCCGAAGAACCCGAAGACCCCGCTCTTGCCGAACGCCTTCGCGACGTCGATCGAGACGATGATCGCGACGACCAGGTTGACCAGCGGGATCAGCAGCAGGAGCAGCCACCACCCGGAGCGGCCGGCGATCTTCAGCAGGACGTAGACGTTGTAGATCGGGATGATCGCCGCCCAGCCGGGCCGCCCGGCCTTCGTGAACACCTTCCACAGCGCGATGATCGTGATGACGGCGAAGACCAGGCCCGAACCGAACCCGAGTCCGGGGCCGAAGACGGACGGCGAGTTGTCAGTGTTCATGAAAGCGGGAGTGTCCCTCCGGGAGCGGCGGCAAGATCGAGTGACCTTAGCGTCGGCCCATCCCCCTCGCCGCATTTGGGCGATCAGGTCCGGACGTGTCGCCCCTGCGCGTCAGGCTTCCTCGGCCGCGTCGGCGAGGAGGCGGGCGAGTTCGGCCGGCTGGGTGTGCATGGGCCAGTGACCGGAGCCGATGTCGACGTACTCGAGGTGCTTGACCTTCGGGAGCTCGGCCACCTCGCCGGCGTCGACCCAGTCCTGGGCCTGGGCCGGGGTGAACTCGGGGCACACGAGCACGACGGGCACGTCGAAGCGCCGCTCGTCCGTCAGCCGCACGACGCCCTTGGCCACCCCCTCGGGCACGGGGATCGCGGCGGCCGCGAGGGCGCGCCGGGCCTCCTCGTCGAGGTCGGCCGAGTCCGGTCCCTCGAACGGGCCCCAGCCGGGGAAGGGCATGGCACCGTCCCGCACCTCGAAGAAGTCGGCGTAGGGCTTCCCGTCGCCGGTCGGGAACCCGCCGATGAGGACGACCTTGGCGACCTTCTCCGGCCGCGCGTCGGCGGCCAGCCACGCCAGGGCGCAGGCGGCCGAGTGCCCGACCACCACGGGCCGGCCCGAGGCCGAGTCCACGGCGGCGAGCACGGCCGCCACCTGGTCGTCGAGCGTGGCGGACGCCGCTCCGTCGCCCTGACCCGGCAGCGTCAGCGGCACCGGGTGGTGACCCAGCGAGCGGAGCGTGGACGCGACGTCGTCCCAGGCGGATCCGTCGAGCCAGAGGCCGCCGATGAGCAGGACGTCCATGATCGGTTCTCCCTCGTTCCCGCGCGGCCGGTCGCCGCGGCGCTTCGGCCCGTCACGCTATAGCCGATTCCGGACAATCCGCTTCCGGTTCAGGAAGAGATCGTCTAGCTTGCTCGGGGTGCCGAGTGACCTCAGCCCGACCGCGCGGGCCTTGCGCGCCCTCGAAATCCTCCAGGTCCGTCCCGGCGCCACGGCCGATCAGCTCGCCGAGGCGCTGGGCGTGACCGAGCGCGCCGCCCGCCGGTACGTCGGGATCCTGCGGGAGGCCGGCATCCAGGTCGAGTCGGCCCGCGGGCCGCACGGCGGGTACCGGCTCCGGCGGGGCACGAGGCTGCCGCCGATCGTGTTCACCCAGGCCGAGGCCCTGGGGCTGGTCATGGCGGTGCTCGACGGCCAGCCGGCCGCCACCGACGTCGACGACCTCGTCGGGGCGGCGCTCGGCAAGGTCATCCAGGCGCTGCCGGAGAACGTCGGCCGGCAGGCGGCCGCGCTGCGCGAGCACGCCTCGGCCGCCCCTGACCGGCGCTCCGCCCGCCCCGATCCCGCCACCACCAACGCCCTCGTCACCGCCGTCGCGGCCCGGCGCCGGGTGCTCATCACCTACCGCGGCGAAAGCGGCGGCGAGTGGGAGTCCGAAGTGGACCCGTGGGCGGTCGTGGCCCGCCACGGGCGCTGGTACCTGCTGTGCCACTCCCACCGCGCGGACGCCGTCCGCACCTACCGCGTCGACCGGGTCCGCGCGGTCGAGCCGACCACCCGCGAGTTCGAGCCGCCCGGCGACCTCGACCCGGTGGCGGCGCTGGAGGAGAACCTGGGCACCGGCTGGAAGTTCCCCACCCGCGTCGTGTTCCACGCCCCGCTGGCCGACGTCGCGCCCTGGGTCGGGGCGCCGATGGGACAGCTCCACCCGGCGGACGACGGGTGCGTGCTCGTCGGCAGCACCAGCAACCCGGCCATGTACGCGCAGGAGTGGCTGGCGGCCATCCCGTTCGACTTCCGCGTCGAGGGCGGTGACGAGCTGCGCGCCACGGTCGCGGCCGTCGCGACGCGCTTCGCCGCCGCACTGAACCCGGGCGATCACCCAAAGTTACGGGCAACCCCCGCCGACCGGCCGCCGTATTAGGGGGCGACGAACCGAGGGGGGTGCCGGGTGCACGATCGGGACCGGGAGTTCCGGGCGTACTTCGAGGCGCGGGCGGCCGTGGTGCGGCGGACCGCCTTCCTGCTGTGCGGTGACTGGCACTGGGCCGAAGACCTGGCGCAGACCGCGCTGGCCAAGGTCTACCAGCACTGGGGGCAGCTGGACCGCAGCGGGCAGGTCGACGCGTACGTGCGCAAGGTGCTCGTGCGGACCGTCATCGACGAATCGCGGTGGCGGAGGAGACGGCCGGAGACGGTCGTCGACGTCGTGCCCGAGGTCGCCGAGGCGGTCACGGGCCTCGAGGAGGCCATGGACGTCCGGCACGCGCTGGCGGCGCTGCCGCCGAAGCAGCGGGCCGCCGTCGTGCTGCGGTACTGGGAAGACCTGCCGGTCGCGGCGACGGCGGCGGCGCTGGGGTGCAGCGAGGGAACGGTGAAGAGCCAGGTGTCCAAGGGCTTGGGAGCGTTGCGGCGAACCTTGGCCGTGCGGCGGAGCGTGTTGCGGGAGGGCTCGTGAGCGACGAGGTGCGGGACATGATCGGCACGGCGCTCGCCGGCGAACCGGCGCTCGGGCTGGAGTTCGACCAGGTCGTCGCGGACGGGCGCAAGCGGCGGACGCGGCGGCGGGCCGGCGCGCTGACGGCGGCGGCGGCCGGGATCGTCACGGTCGTCGCGGCGGCCACGGCCCTGAGCGGACAGCCGGACCGCACGCCCACGCGGCCCGCCGGCCCGGCGTCCACCGCCGCGCCGGCGGACCCGGGGTGCGTGCTGCCCGCCCGGTCGGGCGGATACCCCGACGACCCACGCGGCACCGCGAGCGCGGCGGAGCTGCGCGAGTCCGGCCGGCTGACCGAGGCGTTCCGGCGGATCACCCTGCCGCTGCCCGCCGGGGTCGAGGCGGACCCGCTGGCGCTGTGCGTGATCCGCGACAGCTGGGGCGGCAGCTTCAAGCTCACCGGTGACCAGACGATCTTCGTCTACCTCCGCTCGCGCGGTGGCCAGCCGCCAGGCGAGTGCGTGGCCCACCCGGGCACCCAGTGCTCGGCCCGGACGCTCCCGGACGGCTCGACCGCGCTCGTGACCTCGACGGACCCGACGGTGGTCGACGTCGACGTGTGGCGCGCGGACGGCACGTACGTGAGGCTCGCGGAGAACCGCGGCGACGGGTCGAAGCCCCGGGCGCTCGGCGACGACGCGCTGCTCGCCCTCGCGACGGCGCCCGAGCTCAAGGTCGAGCTGAGCGGTCCGCCGGTGCCCGCGGCACCGTCCGACCGGCGCGCGGCCGAACTGGACGCGGTGATCGCCACGGCCCTGCCCGCCGGCACGACCGCCAAGCCGACACCGGGCTCCGACCGCGGCTGGCGGTTCCGGATCAGCCAGGGTGGTTACAAGGCCTACGCCGACCTCACCGACACCAAGGGCACCGGCTCGGCGCTGGTGTACCTGGAGGCACCGGCCGAAGGCGCAGTCACGTGCGGCAACCAGCCGAACTGCGAGCCGATCGACCTGGCCGGCGGGCGCAAGGGCACGTTGACCACCACGCAGATGCCGGAAGGCGTGACCGTGCTGGCGCTCAACGCCAGGGCCGCGGACGGCACGTCGATCACCCTCCACACCTCCAACGCCGCCGGGTCGGGCAGCGGCGGCCGGTCCCGCCCCACCCCGTCGCTGACCGAGGCGGACCTGGTGCGGATCGCCGACCTGCCCGGCCTGCACTGGTGACCGCCGGGCATCGTGCTCAGCGCAGGCCAGCGAAGCTCGCCCGGACCTCGGCGACGAAGAGATCGGGCTGCTCCAGCGCCAGGAAGTGACCGCCCCGGTCGAGTTCGGCGAAGTGGACGAGATCGGGGTAACGGCGTTCGATCCAGCGCCGGGACTTCCGGACGTGTTCCCGCGGCGCCATCGTGAACCCCGCCGGGATCGTGATCGGCGCGGGCGGACCGGACGCGGCCGCGCGGGCGCGGGCCATCTCCCAGTACGTCCTGGCGGAGGACGACCCGGCGTTGGGGAGCCAGTAGAGCATGATGTCGTCGAGCAGTTCGTCGTGCGTGAACGACGCTTCCGCGTCACCCGGGGTGCCGCACGTGTCCTGGAACATCGCGTAGATCCAGGCGGCCTGGCCGGCCGGCGAGTCGGCCAGGGAGTAGCCGATGGTCTGCGGCCGGGTGGACTGTTCCTTGGCGTAGCCGGACAACGTCTCCCAGAAGTAGTCGGCGCTGTCGAGCATGGCTTGTTCCTCCGGCGTGGCCTCGGCCCGCTCCTGCGGCGTCGGGAAGAACATGGCGAAGTTCAGGTGCAGGCCGACGCAGCCCGGGGGCGCCTTCCGGCCGATCTCGTCGGTGACGCCCGCGCCGAGGTCCCCGCCCTGGGCGCCCCAGCGGTCGTAGCCGAGCCGGTCCATCAGCGTGATCCAGGCGTCGGCGGTGCGCGCGAGCGTCCAGCCCGGTTCGGTGGTCCGGCCGGAGAAGCCGAAGTTCGGCATCGTCGGGACGACGAGGTGGAACGCCGAGCGGGGGTCTCCGCCGTGGGCCGCCGGGTCGGTGAGCGGGCCGATCACCTTGCGGAACTCCAGCACCGAACCGGGCCAGCCGTGGGTCATGACCAGCGGGAGCGCGTCCGGCTCGGGCGAGCGGACGTGCAGGAAGTGGATGCCGACGCCGTCGATTTCTGTGTGGAACTGGCCGAAACCGTTGAGCAGGTCCTCGCAGCGGCGCCAGTCGTAGCCACTGCTCCAGTGGTCGCACAGGGCGCGGATCTTCGCCAGCCGCGGGCCCTGGCTCGTGTCGGACACGGTTTCGGGCTCCGGCCAGCGCGTCAGGCGCAGCCGTTCGCGGAGGTCGGCGAGCTGGGATTCGGGAACGCGGAGGGTGAAGGGTTCGATCTGCACCGCCTTACTGTACGATACGGTATCGTACAGAAGTCAAGGAGATTCGATGCCATCCGAACAGCCACCCGCGGCCGGCGAACCGTCGCCCCGGCGGGGCAAGGCCCGCGAGGACGCGATCCTGGCCGCCGCGGTCGAGCTCATCGGCGAGGTCGGCTACGACCGGATCAGCATGGACGCCATCGCCGCCCGCGCGAAGGCGTCGAAGATGACCATCTACCGCAAGTGGCCGGGAAAAGCGGAGCTGGTCGCGGAAGCACTACGACGTCGCGCCGAAGGCGAGACCCTGCACATCGCGGACACGGGCACCCTGCGCGGCGACCTGATCGCCGCGGTCGAAGGCATCGCACGCGCCCTCACCGGCGAGCGCGGCCCGTCACTGCTGGGCCTCCTGGGCGCGGTGCGCGAAGACCCCGCGCTGCGCGACCTGGTCCGCACCCAGATCGACGGCACGAGCAACGCGGTCGCGACGGCCATCGCCCACCGAGCCACCACCCGCGGCGAGCCCCTGACGGCAGCGAACCCGTCGATGGTGCTCGGCCTGGCCGTAGCCCAGCTGGTCCTGTCCACATTGCTCAACGGCACTCCCCCGGACACCGAAGCCCGGCACCGCCTCGTCGACGAGGTCGTCCTGCCGTTGCTCACCTTCGCGGCACCGTGAGCCCGGCGTGCCCCTCCCCCGTCACCGAACCCCTGGCCACGGCCCGGCCCGACGCCGGTGTCCCACCGGAACCGTCGCGACCTTCGAGGACGCCTCCCCGCGCTCAACCCAGCCGAGCGGCGCAAGGCTGCGTGGTTTCCCTTCGGAGCGACACCGATCACCATCGTGTTCGTTCAGCGCGGTCGGCACCGATCCCAACCCCCCTCTTCGCCTGGCCGCGACCAGCCTCAGAGCCAGCCGTTGGTTTCGGCGAGGCGGGCGGCTTCCGCGCGGGTACGGGCTTCGGTCTTGCCGATGGCCGAGGACAGGTGGTTCCGGACCGTTCCCGCGGTGAGGCCGAGCGTCCGCGCGATGTCGGCGACCGTGCCGCCCTCGGCTGCCGCGCGGAGTACGTCGGCTTCGCGGTCGGTGAGCGGGCTGGTGCCGGTGGCGAGGGATTCCGAGGCCAGGGCCGGGTCGATGAACCGGAGTCCCGCGTGGACCCGGCGGATCGCGTTGAGCAGCTGCTCGGGCCGGGAGTCCTTGACCACGAACCCGGCCGCGCCCGCGGACATCGCGCGGGCGAGGTAGCCGGGACGGCTGAAGGTGGTGCAGATCAGCACGCGGCACTCCGGCAAAGCGTGCCGCAGCTCGGCGGTGACCGCCAGCCCGTCGCGGCCGGGCATCTGCACGTCGAGGAGCGCGAGGTCCGGGTTCGCGCGCCGGGCGGCCGGGACGACGTCGGTGCCCGAGCCGACTTCGGCCACGACGTCGATGTCCGGCTCGAAGCGGAGCATCGACGCCAGCGCGCCGCGGAAGAGGGCCTGGTCGTCGGCCAGCAGGACGCGGATCACGCCGGCACCGCCCCGGCACGGGCGAACACCCGGTAGCCGCCGCGCGGGCCGCGGCCGTGCTCGAGGTGGCCGGAGACCGCGGCCAGGCGTTCGGCGAGGCCAGTGAGGCCGTGCCCGGCCGCGGGTTCGCCGGTGACCGTCCCGTCGTCGGTGACCTCGACCCAGCCGGGCCCGACGCGCACGCGGCACTGTCCCGCGTCGGAGTGCCGGAGCACGTTGGTGACCGCTTCCCGGACGACGTAACCGAAAACGCCGCGCAGTTCGGCCTGCACGGCGTCGGCCGAAGGCGGCAGTTCGGCCTGCACCCCCGCGGCGCGCAACGCCAGCCGGGCACCCGAAAGCTCGGCAGCCAGCGACACCTCCCGGTACCCCGAGACGGTGGCGCGCACATCCGAAAGCGATTGGTGGCACAGGGTTTCCAGGTCGCGGACCTCGGCCAGGGCCGGGGCGGGGTCCGCGCCCGACTCGAGGATCCGCCGGGCGAGGCCGAGCTTGACGGCCATCGTCGAGAGGTTGTGGCCGAGGATGTCGTGGAGTTCGCGGGCGACCCGCTCGCGTTCGGCGTCCACGGCCATCCGCCGGATCTGCGCGCGGGCGGCCTTGAGGTGACCGCTGGTGAACGTCAGCGCGAAGACGGTGCCCACCACCGCGGTGACCCCGCCGAGTGCGGCCACCTGGCTCCAGCTCACGTGCCCGGTGCCGGCCCGCATCCACGCGAGCTGCCCGGCCGCCGTGGCGAACCCGAGCGGGACGGACCAGCGCAGCGGCAGCAGCATGAGGCCGATCGCGATGGCGAAGGTCAGGTCGGTCAGGTAGTCCGGCGAGCCGAGCAGCAGGGCCGGCGTACCGCCGAAGGCGAACAGCGCCGCCACGATCACCGCCCGCTGCCGCCGTGGTGCGGCAGGCCCGAACCACAGTGCGAAGAGGTAAGCGGCGGCGTACAGGCCGATCGCGGCGAGCGCGAGAATCGTCCGCGCCGTGCCGTTCCCGCCGTGGCTGATCATGGTGACCCGGGGCAGCAGAACCAGCAGCACGAGGCCGTTCACGACGAAGGGCGCCACCCGGCGCCGCCGGTCCTCCCAGAAGCTCCAGTCCGGCCACTGCCGGACGGAAAACCGTCCGGGATCACGCTCGCTCACCGGCTCACCCTAAGCACCGAAGGCGGGAGCCGCCCCGTGACAGATGGCACGGGTCGCCGCCGCCGGCCGGTGGTGCGGTGAAGCCATGGAACGGATGAAGAAGATCTTGCCGGCGGCGCTCGCGGCGGCCGCCGTGGTGTCGGGGGTGTCCGCGACCCAAGGGACGCCGGTGGCGTGGGGACCGTGCCCGGCCGACGTCGCCAAGCCCGGCCTGCGGTGCTCGACGCTCGACGTGCCGCTGGACTACCACCACCCGGACGGACCGAAGATCACCGTCGCGCTTTCCCGGCTGGCGAGCGCGAACCCCGCGAAGCGCCGCGGCGTCCTGCTGGTCAACCAGGGCGGACCCGGCCTGACCGGGCTGGACTTCCCGGCGGCGCTGGTCGCCGCGGGCCTGCCGCAGGCGGTCCGGGACGCCTACGACGTCATCGGGTTCGACCCGCGCGGCGTCGGCCACAGCACCCCGGTGACCTGCGCCATGACGCCGGAGCAGACCAACCGGAGCGTGAACCCGCCCTTCCCGTACGGCCCGGCGGACGTGACGAAGGCGGCCGAGGCCGCGAAGACCGTCGCCCGGCAGTGCACGACGTCGGAGACGGCCGGCGTGCTGCCGTTCGTCACCACCGCGAACACCGCACGCGACATGGACCGGATCCGGATCGCCCTGAACGAGCCGAAACTGTCGTACTACGGCGACTCCTACGGGACCTACCTCGGCGCGGTGTACACGACGTTGTACCCGGAGCGCAGCGACCGGATCGTCCTGGACAGCAGCCTCGGACCGGACGGCTATGACGCCGAAGCGCTGCGGAGCCAAGGGCTGGGCTTCGAAACCCGGTTCCCCGACTTCGCGAAGCTCGCCGCGGCCGACCCGGCCCAGTACGGCCTCGGTGCCACTCCGGCGGCGGTGCGGGCGAAGTACTTCGCCCTGGCCGAGCGCCTGGACCGGGCCCCGGCACAGGGTTACGACGGCACGACGTTCCGCACGATCACCGCGGCCCTCCTCCGCTCGGACGTCACCTTGGCTCCGCTCGCGAAGCTGTGGCACGAGCTCGACGTGAACGAGCCGGTCTCCCCCGCTGCCGGCGCCGAGGCGGGCTCCGACAACTTCCCGTCGAGCTACCTCGCCGTCGTCTGCGGCGATTCACGGTGGCCGGAGGCGGTGGGGACCTACCAGCGCAACGTCGCGGCCGACCGCGTCCGCTACCCGATGTACGGCCCGTACGCGGCCAACATCCGGCCGTGCGCGTACTGGCCGTCGCCGGTGGAACCGCGGGTGCGGATCACCGGCCACGGCCCGGCGAACGTGCTGATGCTGCAGAACCTCCGCGACCCGGCCACTCCCCTGCCCGGCGCCCTCCGGATGCGCGCGGCGTTCGGCGACCGCGCCCGGCTGGTCACGGCGGACCAGGGCGGTCACGTGGCGTACCTCAACGGCGCGAACCAGTGCGGCAACAACGCCGTGAGCGATTACCTCGCCACCGGAAACCGCCCGGCGCACGACACCTTCTGCCGGGCCTGAACGAGGTCAGACACGGGTCCGCTTCTTCGCGCCGGCCCGGCGGGCGGGATCGGTCAGCCGGTGCATCATCGTGACCGTCGCCCGCCGGGGCACCAGGCGGCCGACGCTCGCGCTCACGCGGTTCGAGCGGCCGTCGATGACGCTCGGGCCGGGGTTGCGGCTTTCGAGGTGGGACAACGCGGTGGCGACGACGTCCTCGGGGGTGCGCGCCTTGGCGCCCGCGGTGGCGTCGTCGGTGCCGACGACCGCGTTGAACTCCGTGCTCGTCGCCCCCGGGGACAGCGCGAAGGCGGTGACCCCGCTGCCGCGGAGCTCGACCCAGAGCGCTTCGGTGAAGTTGAGGACGAACGCCTTCGTCGCGCCGTAGACGGCCATCCGCGGCGTCGGCGTGTAGGCGGCCATGCTGGCGACGTTGATCAGGAAGCCTTGCGCCGCCACGATGTCCGGCAGGAACGCGGAGCTCAGCTGCACCGGGGCGGCGACGTCCACCGCGATCTCCTGCGCCAGCCGGGCCGGGTCCTCGCCGGCGAACTCGCCGAACGTGCCGAACCCGGCGTTGTTGATCAGGCCGGTCGCCGTGAGACCGGCGCCGGCCACCGCCGCCTTCAGGTCCGGGCCGGCCGTGGGCGAGGTGAGGTCGAGCGCGAGTGCCGTCGCGGACACCCGGTGTTTCCGCTCCAGTTCGGCAGCCAGCTCCTGCAGGCGGTCGAGCCGGCGCGCCACCAGGATCAGGTTCGCGCCCCGGGCGGCGAGGGCGTGCGCGAACGCGGCGCCGATGCCGGAACTGGCGCCGGTGACGATGACGGTCTGGCTGCGGTAGTCCGGTCGCGGCATCGGTTCTCCCAGGGACGATCGACTGGCTGACCATTTCACCGTATGCCTCCCTGGCACTCAGTGTCAACGTGGCGCTCAGTGTATGATCAGCGTCATGGCCAAGCAGGACGACCTCTGGACCCGATCGCGCCAGGCGGCGTACGCGGAGATCACGCGCGTCGCCATGGAACTGTTCCTCGAGCAGGGGTTCGACGGGACGACGATCGACCAGATCGCGGCAACCGCGGGCATCTCGCGGCGCTCGTTCTTCCGCTATTTCGGGACGAAGGAGGACATCGTCCTCGGCGACCTGGCGAACCAGGGCGCGCTCGTGCGCGAAATCCTGGAAAGCATCCCGGTGTCGGTGCCGCCCTGGGAGGCGTTGCGGGAAGCACTCTGGCGCGTCGACGGCGAAGGGCTGCAGTCCGAGGTGGCGCTCAAGATCGCCAAGATGATGTACGAGACCCCGTCGCTGCGGGCCCGCAGCATCGAGAAACACCTCCAGTGGCAGGAACAGCTCGTCCCGAACATCCGGCTCCGGCTCGGCGTCGAGGCCGACGACGCGACCGACCCGGCGGCCGACGCGATCGTCGCCGGCGCCATCGCCTGCCTCGACGTCGCCGGCCAGATCTGGGCCCGGTCCGACGGCGCGCTCGACCTGGCCGAGTTGTACGACCGGGCGGTGCGCGCCGTCGGCCACCCCGGCTGAGGACAGGTCAGCGGCAGCCGGACTGCGACTCGGCAGTGGCCTTCAGCCGCTGCGCCCAGTCCCTGAGTCCCTGATCCAGGCTGGCCTGACTGCCCGGGACGTCGGCTTCGACGGGCGGGCCCGCCCAGGACTCCTCCGTGGTCGCGAGGACGCCGTCCTTGGTCGGCTTGAAGGTCCAGAGGTGCACCCCGGTGATGCCGTTCACGGGGGCACCCCACGCGGTGCACCGCAGTGGCGTGATCGTCTTGATCGCCGATCGGACCTGCATGTTCTGCGGGGACCAGGTGAAGACCGAGCCCGGCCGCAGCGGTCCCGGCGTCACCTTGTGCGCGGGGGCGATCTCCGGGACCCAGCTCTGCCACCGGTCGATGTCCGCGTGCAGCCGCCACACCCGCGCCAGCGGTGCCTTGACGAGCACGCTGGCGCGGCTGATCACCGGCGCGGCCTTGTCGACCGTGACGCCCCGGCACTCCTGGTGGGTCCCGGCGTTCGGGCTCGCCGCCACCGGCGACTGAGCCGACAGCACCATCACCGCGCCCAGCGCCGTGATGCCGATGCCCTGCAGGAATGCGCGTCGTGCGTTCATCGAGATCGTCCTTTTCGATGGGGTTCGTTGTAGTTACGGCCGTAACCTTACGCACGTAACCTCATCGAGCACAAGTGCTAACGACCATAAGCTTCGTGCTGTAAGCTCACGGCCGTGGACGACGAGAAGACCGCGACGCGCACCCGCAACCGCCGCGGCGAGGGCTCCCGCCTGCGCGACGAGATCGTCGCGGCGGCGGTCGAGCTGCTGGACGAGACCGGCGACGCGAGCGCCGTCACCCTGCGTTCGGTCGCGCGGCACATCGGGATCGCCGCGCCTTCGATCTACCGGCACTTCCCCGACCAGCCCGCGATCGTGCTGGCCGCCGTCCAGCACGCCTTCGCCGAACTGGACGTCGAACTCCGCGCCGCCCGCGACACCGCGACCGGCCCCCGGCAGCGGCTCTTCGCCATCTGCGACACCTACCTGGCGTTCGCCGAGGCCCACCCGGGGCGCTACCGCACGATGTTCGGCGGGCTCTGGATGCCCGACCTCACCGAGAGTTCCGTGACCGAGACCGACCTGTCCACCCTGGGCCGGGCGAGCATAGACCTGCTCCGCGACGCCCTGGCGGACTGCGTGGACACCGGCGCCGCCACCAGCACGGACATCGCGGCCGACACGGTCGCGCTGTGGCTCGGCCTGCACGGGCTGGCCCACCAGCGAGCGGTGGCCCCGAACTTCGTGTGGCCGCCGGACATCGCGGAACGCGTCGTCAGCTCACTCGCCCACCTGACCGGCACCCAGGCCTGAACCGCGGTCCGTTCAGGTCAGCAGTCTTGTCAGGCGCCGCTCGACGAAACCCGCGCCCGCGAAACCGTCTTCGGCCAGTCCGGCGATCTCGTCCTCCCCGACCCGCCTTTCGACCGGATCCGCGCCCGGGTCATCTTCCAGGTGTTCCCGCCGCGTGTACCGCCCCGGCACCAGCAAGTCCTTGTGGACGAACACCGGCATCAGCCACACGTCACGCTGCCAGTCCGGCGACTGCCCGAGTACCCGCCGAGTGCCGTCGTGCAGGCCGGCGTCGCCGAACTTCTGCACCCAGACCGCAGCACCAGGGTGCAGACCGGCCGTGTCCGCCGGCGCCGGAGCATCATCAGTCACCTTCACGGTACTTCTGCTTGGCTCCTCGACGCGTCATCCGGGTGCTCCCTTGTCAGCGATCACGCCGCGCGAGTCCAGAACCAGGTACGGGGTTTCAGCCGGTGAGGTCGCCCTCCTCTTCGTTGCGCTTCGCGTAGTACGCCACCTTTTCCTCGTCCACCGTCACGCCCAGGCCAGGCCCGGTCGGCACCTTCAGGCGGCCGTCCGCAAGCTCCAGCGGCTCCACGATGTCGTCCTCGTGCAGGTAGTACATGCTGTCGATGGCCCGCGACAGCACCGGCGTGCTCGCCACCACCGCCAGGTGGGCGGCCGTCGCGATGCCCAGCTCGCCGCCGCTGTGGAGGTTCATCCCCAGGCCGAACGTCTCGCAGTGGGCGGCCAGGGCCTTCGTCGCCGAGATGCCGCCCCACTTGTAGACGTCGCCGTGGATGACGTCCACCGCGCCGAGCCGGACCGCCGGGGCGAACTCCTCGAACCGGACCACGCACATGTTGGTGCACAACGGGATCCGCACCTTCGCCCGCACCTGGGCCATGCCCTCGATGCCGGCGCACGGGTCCTCGAGGTACTCCAGGTCGAGCTCCTCCAACGACAGCCCGGCGCGGATCGAGTCGGGCACGGACCACGCGGCGTTCGGGTCGACGCGCAGCTCGACGTCCGGGAGCGCGCGCCGCAGCTCGCGCATGATCTCGACGTCGCCGCGGACGTCCTTGGTGCCCTTGAGCTTCACGGCCGTGAAGCCGCCCTCGGCGACCACCTTCGCCGCGTGCTCCCCCAGCCCCTGGGCCAGGTCCCGGCCGGTCGCGCCGGGCGCGTCGGCGCGGGTGATCAGCGCCGTGATCGGGACCTCGTCGCGGACCGGGCCGCCGATCAGGTCGGTCACGGACTGGCCGGTGATCTTGCCCATCAGGTCCCAGCACGCGACGTCGAGCGCGGCCAGCGCCGCGTACCCGAGGTACCCGTGGAAGAACGGCACCATGTGGTGGCGCCGGTGGAACGCCTCCAGCGCGAACGGGCTCGCGCCCACCAGCTCCGCGCCGAGCTTGCGGGCCAGCTCGGCGACCGGGCGGCCCCACATGGTCTCGCCCCAGCCTTCGACGCCGGTGTCGGTGCGCAGCCGCACGACGGTGCGGGTCTCGCCCGTCTTCGTCTCGAACGAGCTGGTGAACGGGTTGGTCAACGGCAGGTTCACGACCCGCACGTCGACGTCGGTGATCTTCATGCCTCCCCTTCGGCGTGGGTTGCGCGGGTGGCCGCGTCGAACGCGCGGATCGCGTCCGCCAGCGCGGTCACCCGGTCTTCGAGCAGGTCCGCGCCGCCCTCGGCGGTCGCGGTGGTGGCGTCGTCGGTGCTGCCGCCCGCGCGGGCCCATTCGCCGTGGCGCTCCACGGTCAGCCCCGGGTACGGCGGGTAGGCGAACAGCGGCGGTGGCGTGACGTCGGCGCGTGGTTCGCGCGGCCGCACCAGGTCGCGGTGGGCGGCGAGCATCAGCGACGTCTCGAACTTCCCGGCGTGGCCCGGCGGGGAGCCGTCGCCGAGCGAGAAGTAGGAGCACGCCGCGAGCGCGACGTCGGCCCGCAGCGCGTACTCCTTGACGGCGAGCCGCATGATCTCGTCGTTGCCGCCGTGGCCGTTGACCACGAGCACGCGCCGGAACCCGCTGCCGGCGAGCGAGTCCAGGACGTCGGCGAGCACGGCCTGCAGCGTCGACGCCCGCAGCGAGACGGCGGCGGCGAACAGGTGGTGCGGGCTGTGCCCGAACGGCAGCGCGGCCAGCCGCACCACGACCGGGTCGTCCACCCGCGCCAGAGCACCGTCCACGACGGCTTCGGCGAGCATCGTGTCGGTGCCCATCGGCAGGTGGGCGGCGTGCTGCTCCTGCGAGCCGATCGGCAGCAGGGCGATCGCCGAACGACCGGCGTCGCGCACCTCCCGCCAGGTCATCCGCGTCAGTTCCGGCACGTGGTCTCCCCTCCGGAGTCCGGTCGTGGCATCGTGGCCGCATGAGCACCGGCGAACGCCCGGCCCTGCGGCTGGTCCCGGCGCCGGCCGCGCCCGAGGCCGCCGCCGGTCCGGTGCTGGGCGCCGTCGAGCTGCTGCCCGGCCGGGTCCGGGCCGCGCTGCTCGACCTGTCCGGCACCGTGCTGTGGCGCGCCGAGGCGGCCTACCCGCGCGGCACCGCCGACCGGGCCGACGTCGACGCCGCCCTGGCCGAGGTCGCCGCTTTCCCCACCCCGCCGGTGGGCGTCGGCGTGGCCGCCGCGGGGCTGGTGGACGCCGACGCGGGCGTGATCATCGAGGTCAACGAGGTGCCCGCGCTGCACGGTTACCCCGTCGCGGATGTACTCGCCGGGCTGGTGCACGCGCCGGTCCACATCGAACACCGGGCGCGCCTGCAGGTGCTGGGTGACCGCTGGTTCGGCCCGGGCCGCGGCCGCACGACCTTCGCGTCCGTGTCCACCGGCGAGGTGCTCGGTGTCGGCCTGCTCTACGACGGTGAGGTGCTGGCCCCGCCGGGCGGCCGCAGCGGCGCGCACATGACGGTGGCCGCCCGCGGCCGGCCGTGCACCTGCGGCGCGCGCGGCTGCTGGAAGACCGTGGCGACCACGCCGTGGCTGCGCGCCGAGGCCGAGCGGCGTGGCCTCGGCGCGCGTACGGTGCGGGAGCTGGCGGGCCACCCGCTGCTCGACGAGTACGCCGGCAACATCGCGCTGGGCCTGGTGAACATCCAGCAGCTCTTCGCGCCCGGCCTGTTCGTCCTGCACGGCGAAGCCGCCGAGGGTGGCGAAGCCTTCCGGGCCCGGATCGAGCAGCGGCTGCGTGAGGACTCGTCGTGGGCGCGCACCGCGGAGCCGCCGCACGTCGTGGTGAACGAGGGCCCGGCCGACGACGTCGCGCTGCTCGGCGGCGCCGGGCTCGTGCTGTCCCACCACTGACGCCCTCACGCCGGCACCCGGCGGCGGCGCGCCAGCCGCGGATCCGGGTTCGGGACCGCGTCCAGCAAGCTCCGCGTGTACTCGTGCGACGGCGACGCGAACAGCTCCTTCGAAGCCGCCAGCTCCACGATCTTCCCGGCCCGCATCACCGCGACGCGGTCGGCGATCCGCTGCACGACCGCGAGGTTGTGCGACACGAAGACGTAGGTCAGCTTCAGCCGGTCCTGCAGGTCGGCCAGCAGATCCAGGACCTGCGCCTGCACCGAGACGTCGAGGGCGCTCGTCGGCTCGTCGAGCACCACCAGCCGCGGTTCCAGGGCGAGCGCGCGGGCGATGGAGATCCGCTGCCGCTGGCCGCCGGAGAACTCGTGCGGATAGCGGTCCTGGACCTGCGGCGGCAGCCCGACGGCGTCGAGCAGGCCCGCCACCCGCTCGCGCACCTGCGCCCGGCCGCGACGGCCGCGCAGCGCCGGATCGTGCGTGACCAGCGGCTCGGCGACGATCTCCGTCACGCGCAGCCGCGGGTTCATGCTCGAGTACGGGTCCTGCAGCACCACCTGCATCTCGCGCCGCACCTTGCGCAGGTTCGCCGCGCCCAGCGCGTGCAGATCCGCGCCGTCGAAGCGGACCGTGCCCGCCGTGGGTTCGATCAGCCGCAGCAGCAACCGGGTCAGCGTCGTCTTCCCGCTGCCCGATTCGCCGACCACGGCCAGGGTCTCCCCCGAGACGACGTCGAGGTCGACACCGTCCACGGCGGACAGTCCGCCGTAGTCCTTGCGCAGCCCGCGGATCTCGACCAGGTTCGTCATACCCGCTCCAGCTTCGGTGTCGCACGCAGCAGCTCACGCGTGTAGTCCTCGCGCGGCGCCTCGAACAGCGGCACCACGTCCCCGGTTTCGACCACCCGGCCCGACTTCAGCACCACGACCCGGTCGGCGACCTCCGCGACCACGCCGAGGTCGTGCGTGATGAGCAGGACCGCCATGCCGTGCCGCCGTTGCAGGTCCACCAGCAGCTCGAGGATCTGGGCCTGCACGGTGACGTCGAGCGCGGTGGTCGGCTCGTCGGCGATGAGCACCCGAGGCCGTCCGACGAGCGCCATCGCGATCATCGCGCGCTGCCGCAGGCCGCCCGAAAGCTGGTGCGGGTACTGCGAAGCACGGCGCTCGGGGTCGGGGATCCCGGCCTCCCGCAACGCTTCCACGGCGGCCGCCCGCGCGTCGGATCGCGACGCACCCTGGTGCTTGCGGACGACCTCGGCCACCTGCGCGCCGATGCGCTTGACCGGGTTGAGGCTGGTCATCGGGTCCTGGAAGACCATGGCGACGTCGTTGCCGCGGATCCCGCGCAGGTCCTTTTCGGACAGTCGCAGCACGTCACGGCCGTCGAGCAGGATCTCGCCGCCGGCGTAGACGCACGGCGGCTCGGGGTTGAGCCGCAGCACGGACAGCGCCGTCGCCGTCTTGCCGCTGCCCGACTCCCCCACCAGGGCGACGGTCTCGCCTTCGGCCACGGACAGGCTCACCCCGTCGGCCGCGGTCACCGTGCCGGTGTCCACCCGGAACTCGATGCTCAGGTCGGTGATCTCCAGCAGGCTCATGAGCGGTACGCCTTCGGGTCCGCGACGTCGCGCAGGACGTCGCCGGTGATGTTGACGGCCAGCGCGGTGAGCATCAGCGCGACGCCGGGGAACACGGCCACCCACCACGACGTGCCGAGGTAGAGCTGGCCGTCGGCGAGCATCCCGCCCCAGGTCACGGTCCGCTTGGGCACGCCGAGGCCGAGGTAGCTCAACGACGCTTCGGCGACGATCGCCGCGGCGACGTGCAGCGTGCCGATGGTCGCCAGCGGCGCCATCACGTTGGGCAGCAGGTGCCGGCGCATGATCGTGAAGTCCGTGACGCCGATGGCGCGCGCCTCCGTCACGAACTCCCTGGTGCGCAGGGAAAGCACTTCGGAGCGGATCACGCGGGCGTAGGAGACCCAGCCGGTGAAGCCGAGCACCAGCACGACGTACCAGAGGCCGGAGCCGAGGAACCCGACGATGGCGAGCGCGAGCAGGATCGACGGGAACGCGAGCTGGATGTCGGCGATCCGCATCAGGATCCGGTCGAACCAGCCGCCGAGGAACCCGGCGACCAGGCCGATCACGGCGCCGACGACCCCGGCCAGCAACGCCGCGCACGCGCCGACGAGCAGCGAGACGCGAGCGCCGTAGAACAGGCGCGAGAGGATGTCGCGGCCCAGCTGGTCGGTGCCGAGCAGGTGCGAGGAGTCGCCGCCGGCGGCCCACGCGGGCGGGTGCAGCCGCACCAGCAGGTCCTGCGCGCCCGGGTCGTACGGCGCGATCAGCGGCGCCAGCAGGGCGACGAGCACCATCAGGGTCAGCACGGTCACGGCGACGACGCCGAGCTTGTTGCGCAGCACTCCGCGCACCACGCCCGGGCGGGCCAGGGGGACAGCTACGGCGGTCACGCGGTCACCCGCACCCTCGGGTCGAGAATCGTGTAGGACAGGTCGACGAGCAGGTTGACCACGACGAACGTCGCGGCGAAGAACAGCACCGCGGCCTGCACCAGGGGGAAGTCGCGGTTCTGGATGGCCTCGACGGTCAGCCGGCCAAGGCCGGGCCAGGAGAACACCTGCTCGGTGAGGATCGCGCCGCCGAGCAGGCTGCCGATCTCCAGGCCGACGACCGTGACGACCGGCAGCGCCGCGTTGCGCAGGCCGTGGCCCAGCACGATCCCGCCGGTGCTCAGTCCCTTGGCGCGCGCGGTGCGGATGTAGTCGGAGCCGAGCACGTCGACGAGCGAGCTGCGCAGCAGCCGCGCGATCACCGCCACCGAGTACACGGCCAGCGTGATGGCCGGGAGCACGAGGTGCGCGAACCCGCCGTAGCCCGACGCGGGCAGCACCTGCAGCTGCACGGCGAAGATGAGGATCAGCAGGATCCCGACCCAGAACGCGGGCGTCGACTGGCCGACGAGGACGCCGGTCATCACGCCGGTGTCGCCCGCGCGGCCGCGGCGCAGCGCCGCGAACGTGCCCGCCGGGACGGCGATCACCAGCGCCAGGAGCAGCGCGGCCCCGGCCAGCTCCAGCGTCGCGGGGACGCGGGAGAACAGGACTTCGGCCACCGGCTGGTCGTAGACGAGGGACGTGCCCAGGTGCAGCCGCGGCAGGCCGCCGAGGTAGTCGAGGTACTGCGTGAGCAGCGGCCGGTCCAGGCCGAGGGTCGCGCGGAGCGTGGCCTCCTGCGCCGCGGTGGCGTCGGGCGGCAGGATCAGCTTCACCGGGTCGCCGGACAGCCGGACCAGGAAGAACGCCCCGGTGGCCACGAAGAACAGCACGATGATCGCGGTCAGCACCTTGGTGACGACCACGCGCAGCACCCCGCTGCCCGGGGCGGCCGGGCGGGCCACGGCGACGGCCGGCGCGGTCACGGGGTCACCGTCGCCTTCGCCATGCCCAGCACGCCGACCACGCCCGGTGTCCACTGTGGACGCGTGTTGACCGCGTAGACGTTGTCGATCTGGTAGAGGAACACGAACGGCGCCTCCTGCTCGAGAAGTTGCTGGAGCGAGGTGAAGGCCCGCTGCCGGTCGGCGGGGGCGAGCGACTGCTCTTCGGCGTCCACCAGCCGGTCGGCCTCCGGGTTGGTCCACCGGCTCTGCCGCCGATCGTGGCGGACGTTGGACTGCACGAGGCTCTCGGCGTCGAGCGTCCAGCCGGTGCTCGCCGCCAGGTAGATCGGGCCGAGCGCGCTGCGGTTGCTGGAGGTCAGGCGGCTGGTGTACGTCCCCGCGTCGACCAGGTCGACGCGGGCCCGGACCCCGGCGCGGGCGAGCAGGCCGGAGATCGCCTCGGCGAGGTTCGAGTCGGCGGTCTGCGCGGTGATCGAGGTGTCGAACCCGTCCGCGAAGCCCGCCTCGGCGAGCAGCTGCTTCGCCAGGCCGACGTCGCGGGTGAAGGGCGTGATCGACGGGTCGAAACCGAACGACTCGCGCGGGAACATGGTCGGGACCTCGCGCGCCTTGCCGTCGAGCACCGCCTTGATCAGCAGCGGCACGTCCACGGCGTGGTTGAGCGCGCGGCGCACGCGGACGTCGCGCAGCGGGCCGGCGGTGGTGTCGAGTGAGAGGTACGACGTGCGGATGCCCGGGTAGTTTCGGATGGAGACGCCGGTGTAGCCCTTCAGCTGGAGCGCGGCGTCCGGGGTGAGCCCGGCAACGATGTCGACCTCGTCGCTCTGCAGCGAGGCGAGCGCCGAGGACGGGTCGGGCATCGGGAGGAACACCAGCTCGTCGTAGGCCGGTTTCCCGCCCCAGTACCCGGGGTTGGCGCGCATCCGCAGCTGGTGGTCGCGCTGGAACTCCCCGAAGGTGAACGGCCCGGTGCCGACCGGGTGCTTCGCGAAGCCTGCCGAGCCGACCTGCTTGAGGTAGCCCGGCGGCACGGCGACGCCGCCGAACAGCGAGACCTTCGCGGGGATGATCGGGTCCGGAGCGCTGCAGTGGAAGTCCACTGTGGACGCGTCGACCGCGACGGCCTGCTTCACGTAGCGCAGCTCGACGATCGGCGACTTGGTGGCCGGGTCGAGCAGCCGGTTGATGCTGAACGCCACGGCGTTCGCGTCGCACGGCTCGCCGTTGTGGAACTTCACACCGGGGCGGAGCTTGAACCGCCAGGTCAGCGGGTCGGGTGAGGACCACGACAGCGCGAGCCCCGGCGCCAGCCGGTTGTCCGGGCCGCGCGTGGTGAGCGTGTCGAACAGGTTGGTCAGCACGTTCATCGAGGTCAGGTCGCCCTGCTTCTGCGGGTCGAGCGTCTTGGGGTCCGACGACTGGGCGACGCGCAGCACGGTGCCGGTGGTGCCCGCGGCGCTGCCGCACGCGGAGAGGAGGCCGGGTAAGGCCAGCGCTGGGAGGGCGAGCCCGCCGAGCCGGAGGGCGTCGCGGCGCGACAGCCGGGAACGGGCCACGGTCACCACCTATCTTCCGTCTGATGAAACGCCGTTCCGTCACATGGAACGCGATTGCGCTAAGGTAGGCGGCGTGAACAACGCTGTCAACACTTCGCCCGGCAGCTCCCGGGGTGCGGTCGAGAAGGCCCTGGAGGTGCTCGCCACCCTCTCCGGCCCCGGCGGCCCGCACCGGCTCGCCGACCTCGCGCAGGCCTGCGACCTGCCGAAACCGACCGTGCACCGGATGCTGCAGACGTTCACCGAGGCCGGGTACGCGCTCGGCGCGGGCAACGGGCGCTACACGGTGGGGCCGCGGCTGCTCGGCCTTTCGGCGGCGGCTTTGACGAGCACGCGCCCGCTGCGGCCGGTGCTGGCCGAACTGCAGCGGCGCAGCGGGCACACGGTGCACTACGCGGTGCGCCACGCGGACCGCGCGGTGTACGTCGAGAAGCTCGAGCCGGAGCAGGCGTACCGGCTCAACACCCGGCCCGGCGGCGAGGTGCCGCTGTACTGCACCGCGGTGGGCCGCGCGATCCTGTCGCGCCTGCCCGAAGCCGAGGTCGCCGCGGTGCTCGCCGCGCCGCCGGCCGCCCGCACGGCCAAGACCCTGACCGACCCCGCCGCGATCCGGCGGGAACTGGCCACTGTGGACAGTGCGGGCTACGTGGTCGACGACGAGCAGTTCGAAGCGCACGTGCGCTGCCTCGGCGCGCCGGTGCTGGACGCCTCGGGTGCCGTGGTCGGCGCGGTGAGCGTCTCCGGGCTGACGTTCACGCTGCAGGAGTCGAGCTTCGACGTCCTGGGTCCCCTGGTCGCCGAGGCGGCCAACCGGCTCTCGGCGGTGCTCGCCGGGACGGCGCTGCGAGCGGTCGATGCTCGCTGAACTCCTCGCGCGGGCCCGGGAAGAGCGGGTGTTCTCCGCGGCCGCGTGGTCGGTCGGCACCGCCGACGGCGTCCTGTCCCGGGGCGTCCTGGGCACACGCTGGTGGGGCGGCCCGCCGGCCGGCGAGACGAGCCGCTGGGACCTGGCGTCGGTGACCAAACCCGTGGTGGCTGTCGTGGTGGCAGCGCTGGCCGAGCGCGGCGCGCTGTCCCTCGACGACCCGCTCCCCCGCCACCTGCCGTCCTACGCGGGCACCGACAAGGCGTCGATCACGGTGCGGCAGCTGCTCACCCACACGTCGGGCCTGCCGGGCGGCACGCCGCTGTGGCGCACCCACACCACGTCCGAGTCCCTTCTCGAAGCGATCCGGACGACGCCCCTGCCGGTCGCGCCCGGCAGCCGGGTGGAGTACTCGTCGCAGGGCTTCATCCTGCTGGGCCTCATCGCGTCGGCCGCCGCCGGGAAGCCGCTGGACGCCTTGGTCGCCGAGTACGTGACAACGCCGGCGGGCCTGCGGAACACCGGTTTCGGCCCGGCGCCCGACGCGGTGGCCACCGAAGACTGCACCTGGCGCGGCCAGGTGGTGACCGGGCAGGTGCACGACGAGAACGCGGTGGTACTGGGCGGAATCTGCGGCCACGCCGGCCTGTTCGCCCCCCTGGCCGACGTCGAGCGCCTGGGCCAGCTCCTGGCCGCGGGCGCGGCCCCGCTGCTGAAACCGGCCACCCACACCGAGATGATCACCAACCACACCGCGGGCCTGCGCCGGGGCCTGGGCTGGCAGGGCCTCGACGTACCCGGCTCCCCGGTGGGCATCGCGCTCGCCCCGGATTCGTACGGGCACACCGGGTTCACGGGCACGAGCCTCTGGGTGGAGCCGAGCCGTGGGAGGTATTACGTGCTGCTGACCAACCGCGTCCACCCGTCCCGCACGTCGAACGCCATCACGGAGGTACGCCGCCAATTCCACGACGCTGCGGCCCAGCTGCAGTGACCCAGCACCCGGCAGCGAGCCGACACTCCGAGCACGAGCGCCATCACCGGCGTACACCACCGCTTCCATGACTCACCCGGTCGGCGAGGCGCTGGACGGTAGCCCTCAGCCAGGCCTGAACGCCTGCACGATCACCAAGGTGCGCCGGCAGGTCCACGACCGCGACTCGCCCGCCGTGACTCACCGGTCGGCCAGGCGCTGGACGATAGCGCTCAGCCCGGCCTGATTGCCGGCACGATCACCGAAGTGCGCCGGCAGGTCCACGACCGCTGCCCGCCCTTCGTAACTCACCCGTCAGCCAGGCGCTGAATGGTGGCGCCCAGCCAAACCTCGCGATCACCAAGGTGCGCCGGCAGCTCCACGACCGCGACTCGCCCTCCGTAACTCACCCGTCGGCCAGCCGCTGAATGGTGGCGCCCAGCCAAACCTCGAGGTCGGCGCGATCACCAAGTTCGGCACGCAGCACCCGGCGGCGAGTCGACACCCCCAGCACGAACGCGTCGATCGCCGCCGCTCGGTTGCGGGCCTCTGCCTCGCCCAAGCCGCTGTCGCGCAGGTAGTGGTGCAGCGGCTCCAGCGAGTTGGTGTCCAGGAACTCGGCCAGCGCCTCCGCCGCCTCCGGGCGTTCGCCGGAGGCCCGTTGCAGCACCAGCAGCGGGTCCTCCCCCGGCTCGCCGAACCAGCGCTCCACGATGCTCGCCGCGAGGCGCTTGCCCAGCGCTGAACGGTCGCCGTCGAAGGAGGTCGTGACCGGGATCTCCACCTGGGTCGCCGCCAGGAAAAGGCCGTCCTTGCCGCCGAAGTAACGCGTGATGAGGTTGGGCGACACGCCGGCGGCGTCGGCCACGCCCTTGACCGTGATCGCCGTGTACCCGTGCCGGGCGAACTGGCGCCGCGCGTGCTCCAGGATGCGCTGCCTGGTGGCCGCGGCGTTGCGCGAAGTCATGTGTACGAGCATACACATCATGTGTATCGTCGTACACATGGCTGACGCACTGCGAGAACGACTCCGGCGGACACGACGTGTCCCGACCCCCTGGCACGACGACAACACCCGCGGCATCACGTGCTCCCGCCTCGACGACCTGCTCCGACACTGGGCCGGCGAGTACGACTGGGACGTCCACGAGCGCCGCATCGGCGCACTCCCCTGGACCACCGTGCGGGCCGGTGACACCGAGCTGCGGGTGATCCACCAGCGGTCCGCCGATCCCGGCGCCCCGGTCGTCGTGCTCCTGCACGGCTGGCCGGACTCGGTGCTGCGCTTCGAGCGCGTCCTGCCGCTGCTCACGGACGTGCACGTGGTGGTCCCCGCGCTGCCCGGCTTCCCGTTCGCGCCCCCGCTCACCACGCCCGGCATGTCGGTCAACCGGATCGCGGCGATCGTCGCGGACGCCCTGGCCGAGCTCGGCTACCCGCGGTACACCGTGTCCGGCGGCGACGTCGGAGGCACCGTCGCGGAGATCCTCGCCGGCGAGCACCCGGACCGGGTGACCGCCCTGCACCTCACGAACGTCGCGCCGCTGCGGGCGCTCACGGCCGACCCGGCGCAGCTCCCCCCGGACGCGGCGGCCTACCTCGCCCGGTCGGCGCAGTGGTTCCGCAGCCAGGGCGGGTACATCGCCGCGCAGTCGACACGGCCCGGCACCCTCGCCGTCGCCCTCGGCGACTCCCCCGCCGGCCTCGCGGCCTGGATCGCCGAGAAGCTCGAATCCTGGTCCGACGCGTCGGCGTTCACCCCGGACGAGCTGCTCACCTGGGTCTCCGCCTACTGGTTCACCGGCACGATCGGCACGTCGTTCGCCACGTACACCGAACCGGGCACGCTGCCGGGCCGGGTCGAGACGCCGACCGTGCTGTCGGTGTTCCCGCGCGACCTCAAGCCGGAGCCGCGCAGCTACGCCGAGACGTTCCTCAACGTGCGCGAGTACGTGGAACACCCGGCGGGCGGCCACTTCGCGGCCTGGGAACAACCCGCGGCCTACGCCGCCGACGTCCGCCTGGCGATCAAGGCCGGCGGCCCGCACGCTTGACGACCCGGATCACCGGCGCGGTCTGCACTTCACCGAGGTGCGGCAGGGCGCCGAGGCGCTCGACGAGATACCGGTACAGGTCCCGGTCGTCGCGGCAGATGACCGAGATCAGCAGGTTGGCCGGCCCGGTGGTGGCGGCGCAGAAGGCGACTTCGGGATGAGCGGCGACGGCGGCGCCGGTCTTCGCCAGGTGAGCGAGCGGCACGCCGGCCCACACGTGGGCTTGCGTGTGGAAGCCCAGCGCGACGGCGTCGACGTCGAGGTCGAACCGGAGGACGCCGGACGCGCGCAGGGCGTGGACGCGGCGGGCGACGGTCGACTCCGACCAGCCGGTCACGGCCGCGAGCGCGGGGTACGGCAGCCGCCCGTCCAAAGCGAGCGCGTCCAGTAGGGGCCGGTCGGCGTCGGTGGGATCGGCACTGTCGGCGCCGTGGTCCGGTAGGAGCGCCGCGATCTGGCCGGCGGTGAGCGGCGCCCGGCCTTCGAAACCGTGCCGGGCAGTACTGAAGACGTTCAGCACGCTGTGCGCCGTGACCGACACGACCGGCGCGGTGCGGTGCAGGCGCTGCAGGATCAGCTCGTCGCGTTCGCCGGCGGACCACGTCCGCAGGCTGGCGCTGATCTCGGTACCGCCGGACAGCAGCGCGACCCACCGGGTGTCGTCGCGCCGGGCGAGTGCCTCGCCGACCCGCAGGGCGGAGCCGGGCTCGCACTGCATGCGCACGACCCATTCGGCGCCGTCGAGCCGCTGGGGGTCGGCGAGGCCGACCAGGTTGATCACCTTGGCGTCCCGCAGCCGCGCGTAGCGCCGGGCGACGGTCCGGTCGGACACCCCGAGCACGTCGCCGATCCGGGAGAACGGCGCCCGGGCGTCGACGTGCAGGGCGTGCAGCAGCTTCCGGTCGACCTCGTCCAGCGTGACTGAATCCCGCTCCATGACTCCCACTATGTCGGATTCTTGCAATCACCGCGGATTCAGGTCGGAACACAGCACACTCCAGTGATCCTCGTACCCATGAAGGCTGTGCGATTCGCCCGCTACGGCGGGCCGGAGGTCCTGGAACTCCTCGAGGTCGACGCCCCGCACGCGCAGGCGGGCCAGGTGCGCATCGCCGTGCGCGCCGCCGGCGTGAACGGGCTGGAGTGGAAGATCCGCCAGGGCCTGCTGCGGGACGTCCGGCCGCTGCGGCTGCCGGCCGGCGTCGGCGGGGACGCCGCCGGGATCGTCGACGAGGTCGGCGCGGGCGTCACCGGCGTCCGGGTCGGCGACGCCGTGTTCGGCTCCGGGCAGGAGACCTACGCCGAGCACGCCGTGCTCACCTCCTGGACGCCGAAACCGCCGGAGGTTTCCTTCGAAGAGGCAGCCGGCTACGCCACCCCGTTCGAAACCGCGCTGCGCGTCCTCGACGACGCCGGTGTGCGCGGCGGGCAAACCGTTGTGGTCAACGGAGCCAGCGGCGGTGTCGGGTCGGCCGCGGTCCAGTTCGCCGTCGAGCGCGGCGCCACCGTCATCGGCGTCGCCGGTCCGTCCAATCAGGACTATCTCGTCTCGCTGGGCGCGGTGCCCACGACCTACGGTCCCGGCCTGGTCGAGCGGGTCCGCGCGCTCGCCCCGGCCGGGGTCGACGCCGCCGTCGACGTCGCCGGCTCCGGCGTCATCGCCGAACTCGCCGCGCTCACCGGCGATCCGGGCCGGGTCGTGTCCATCGCCGACTTCGGCGCCCCCGCGCTCGGCGCCCGGGTGTCCACGGGTTTCGGGCGGGACAAGACTCCCGCGCTCCGCGAAGGCGCGCGCCTGGCCGCCGCCGGCCGGCTCACCCTGCCCGTCACCCGGACCTTCCCGCTCGCGCACGCCGGAACGGCCCAAGCCGCGAGCGCGACCGGCCACGTCCGCGGCCGCGTGATCGTCACCGTGCCCTGACCGACCCACCAGGAGAGGATCTGCCATGACCGTCACCCTCATCAACAGCTTCACCGTGCCACCGGAAAGCGAGGAGGAGTTCCTCCGGACCTGGCGCAGCACCATCGACCACTTCGCCACCGCGCCCGGGTTCATCCAAACCCGCCTGCACCGCAACACCGGGCTGAACGACACCACGTTCCGGTTCGTCAACGTCGCGCTGTGGGAGGACGTCGAGTCCTACCGCGCCGTCTTCCGGGACTTCACCCCGCCCGGGCAGCGTGTCGCCGGCGTGAAGGCGTACCCCGGCCTGTTCGAGGTGTGCGAGGAGGTCGATCCCGCCGAGTAGCCGGGCCGAGCGGGACCGGGCCGGAGGGGCCGGGAATCATCTACCCATGCCCACCTCCTCACCTCGGGCGCGGGTCCAGCGGACCGAACGCTGGTTCCTCCGGCGCGGGACCCCGACGATGATCGCCGGGTACGGCTTCACCGAGCACGTCCTGCCCCGGATGCTGCCCGCGCTGGTCTTCGTCACGCTCGCGAGCCTCGCCTGGCTCGTCCCGCTCAAGACCGCCGGCTCGGGCCGGTGGGTCCTGCTCGGTGTCGTCGTCGCGGTGACCCTCGCGGCCTGGGTGACGATCTCCCTGTTCGTCCGGCGCCTCCCCCGGTTTTCCCCCGCCGCGACCATCGCCATCCTGGTCACCTACGCCGCGATGCCGGTCGCCGTCCCGCTGCTGCAGCTCGCCTTCGACGGCGCCATCACCCTCCCAGGCGCCCGCGCGCTGGGCGTTCTCGCCTTTCTGGTGTTCTTCGCCGCCGTCTTCGCGGCCACCTACCTCGCCACCACCTACGGCTTCGGCACCCTCGTGCGCCAAGCCGTCCAGCAAGCGATCACCGACCTCCGCAACAGCGTGCAGGTCCTCGGCCGGGCCCTGCCGGTCCTGCTGTTCGTCACCCTGTTCCTCTTCTTCACCGGCGAGCTGTGGCAGCTGATGAACCAGCTCGCCTGGTGGCGCCTCACCCTGGTCGTCGCCCTCTTCGGTGCGGTCACCGTCCTCGCCGCGGCCGCCCGCCTGCGCGAGGAGATCGGCCGGGTCGAGCAGGACTTCAGCCCGCCCATGCTGACCGCCGCCTGCGCCGGCACCCCGCTCGCCGCCGTCACCATCGACGGGCCCATCCGCGCGGTCAGCCTCAACGGGCGCCAGAAACGCAACCTGCTGCTGATGCTCGCCACCCGCCAGCTCGTCCAGGCCGCGGTCATCGGCCTCGCCCTGTTCGGGTTCTTCGTCCTGCTCGGCGTGATCATCGTGACCCCCGCCGCGGCCGAACAGTGGATCGGCAGCCCGCCGGCGATCTCGCCGCTGCTGCCCGGCGTCCCGGTCGCCCTGCTGCGCAACGCCACCCTGCTCGCGGGCTTCGGCAGCATGTACTTCGCGGTCACGTCGATGAGCGACACCGAGCACCGCAAGCAGTTCTTCGCCCCGATCATCGACGAGATCGAGCGCACCCTGGCCGTCCGCGCCGTCTACCTCACGCTCGACACGAGCGCCGTCACGCCGTGACGGCGGGACCGCAGCGTCATCGGGTCGGTGTCGCCGTCCCGATGATCAGCGGGTGCACCACCGACGGCATCCCGCGCCAGCTTGCCGTGCTCATGTCCTCGATGTCGAACCGCTGCTTGACGAGGGCGATCGTGTCGCGGTCGCATCGGCAGCCCTGGGCGAACGCCGCCCACGGACCCGCCAGGCGGGTCTGCCTTCGTGCCAGCTTCGGGTCCTCCGCGCGGACGTGCTCGCAGAACAGCAGCCGTCCGCCGGGGCGCAGCACCCGCGCCAGCTCGGCCAGCACCCGGTCGACGTCGAGGACCGTGCAGAGGACCAGCGTCGACACCACCGTGTCGACGCTGGCGTCCGCCATCGGCAGCGCGTCGGCGGCGGCCTGCACCGGCCGCATCCCGGCGTGCCCCCGCACGCGCTTTTCGAGCCGCCGGTACATCGCCGGGACGGGCTCGGTCAGCACGACCTCCGCCGTCTCCGGGTAGTGCTCGACGTTGAGCCCGGTCCCCGCCCCGATCTCGACCACCCGTCCGTGCGCGCGCCGCAGCAGCTCCGCGCGCCGGACGGCCAGGCCCTGCCGCTCCCCCCGGCGCAGGAACGGGTCGTACAGGACCGCCCCGAACCGTTCCCAGAGCCCGTCCCGCGCCCCCGTGCTGTCCCCTCCGGCCATCGTTCCTCCTCCGCATCGCTGATACGCGCAGCACATCAGCCACCGCCCGCCCGCCGCATCACCCGCCCGTGCCATTCCGCGCACTGGCCGGAACGGGCCACGGCCTAAGCTGGGGAAATGCCGGGGCAGGACCAGGTCGTGCGTTTCACAGGTGGCCCAGACGATCGCCCGGTCGCCTGGGCCGCCGTCGGCGCGGGCCCGCCGCTGGTCGTCGGCAGCTGGTGGTGCGGGCACCTCGAACTGGACGGGCGGAACCCGCTGTTCCAGCGGTTCGGCGGCCTGCTCGGCGACCGGTTCACGCTCGTGCGCTACGACCGGCCCGGCGTCGGCATGTCCGACCCCGCCGGGCCCCTGATCACCTCGCTCGCCGAGGAAGTGGCCGCGTTGAGCGCCGTCGTCGACGCGGCCGGGGAAAAGGTGAGCCTGTTCGGCGGGTCGTCCGGGGGCTGCGCCGCGATGGCCTACGCGGCGGCGCACCCGGACCGCGTGGAGCGGCTCGTCCTGTACGGCAGCTACGCCCGCGGCACCGAAATCGCCTCCCCGGAAGCGCGGGAGTCCTTGCTGGCGCTCGTGGGACGGCATTGGGGCGTGGGCTCCCGGATCCTCGCCGACCTGTTCCTCCCGACCGCGACCGCGGCGGAGCGCGACGAGTTCGTGCGTTTCCAGCGCGCCGCCCTGTCCGCGGAGAAGGCGGCGCGCTCGCTTGCGGCGGTGTACGCGTTCGACGTCCGAGACGTGCTCGCCGCGATCGAGGTCCCCACCCTCGTCCTGCACCGCCGCGACGACCGCGCGATCCCGTTCGCCCTGGGCCAGGACGTCGCCGCCCGCATCCCGGGCGCCACCTTCGTCCCGCTCGACGGCACCGACCACCTGCCCTGGCGCGGGGACGCGGACGCGCTCGTCCGTCCCGTGCGGGAGTTCCTCGGCGCCGGCCGGGCCCGCGTGCCGGGCTCGCCGCTTTCCGCCCGCGAACTCGACGTGCTCCGCCTGGTCGCGCAGGGGTTGAGCGATCAGGAGATCGCGCGCCGGCTTGGGATCAGCGCCCACACGGCGCACCGCCACGTGTCGAACATCCGCGGCAAGCTGGGGGTGTCGTCACGAGCGGCGGCCGCCGCGCACGCCGCCACCGCCGGGCTGCTCTGACCCACGGGCCACGCGATCAGAGCCGCGGGCCAGACGCCGGTTCGGGCTGCGCGTGCCGCGGCCGCAGCACGGCCCAAACGATCTTGCCGCCCGACTGCCGCGGCGACCAGCCCGCGGCGTGCGCCAGGTGCGCGACGAGCCGAAGGCCGCTTCGTGGCGCCGGCGACTTCCGGCCGGGCCGGGGCAGCGCCACCGGACGCGCGTCGTCGTCGGCGACCGCGACGGTCAGCCGTCCCAGCCGCAGCTCCAGGCGCAGCCGCGCCGGGGACCGCGCGTGTTCGGCGGCGTTCGCCACCAGTTCACCCGCTACGGTGACCGCCGGCGCCGCCATCGGCTCGATGCTCCAGTTGCCGCAGGTGTCCGCGACGAACGGGGCCGACGCGCCCACGCTGCGCGGCGACGACGGCAACCACAGCTCCGTGCGGCGACGCGGTGGCGGCTCGCCCAAGCTGGCCAGCGCGTCGAGCACGGTCGGGCGAACCGAAACGAACCGCCGCATCGGGCCGTGCCGCGACAAGGCCGCGTGCGCCGGTCCGGGCACCACCACCAGCGCCACCGTCGACCACTGCGAGATCCGCAGCCACACGGCGACGAAAACGCTCGTCAGCCGGTCCTGGGCGATCTCGAGCTCCTCGAGGTCGACGATCACCGCACGGGGCTGGTCGGCCGCGCACTTGAGCAGCACGTCACGCAGCGCCCCGTAGGCACCGATGTTCAGCACACCGGACAGGCGAACGATCGTCGTCCCCTGCAGCTCGGACAGGTCCCAGTCGAGCGGGCTGTCCGCATCCATGCCGTAGCTCGCCGCCTTTTGCCTGGTAGAGCCCGGATCGCGCGCCGCCGTGATCCCTTGTTCGCACGGCGCAAGCAGAAACCCCAACGCTACGTGCGGATCAGCCGACGGTGGCGGTGAATCCTGCGGATTCACTCGATTCGGTGGCAACGACAGTCGGGTTGCTTCTTTGCGTAACACTCGGCCGCATCAATCGGCGTAACGGCACCCGACCGCGGAGAACGTCCTTAAAGGACTACTCCGCGTGGCCGGCCGGCCGCGTCCCGCCGCGGGCGACCACGACCGGGCAGAGCGCGTGGGACATCACCGCCTGGCTGGTCGATCCCAGGGCCAGTGCGGCCAGCCCGCTGCGGCCGCGGCTGCCCACCACGAGCAGCTGCGCGCGGTCGGCCAGGTCGAGCAGGGCCTGGGCCGGGCGGCCCCGCTGGACCAGGCGCTCGACGTGGACGTCCGGGTACTGCTCCTGCCAGCCGGCCAGGCGCTCGTCGAGCAGTTCCTGCGCCGACTGCTCGATCGCGTCGCCGTCCATCGTCCGGCGGCCTTCTTCGAAGAGCCCGGCCAGGAACGTGTCGTGCCAGGCGTGGACGGCGACCAGGGGCGCACCACGCCACGACGCCTCGTCGAACGCCACCGCGATCGCGTCCTCGCTCGCCGGGGTGCCGTCGACGCCGACAATCACCGGCCCGTCGACCGGGGGCTCGTCTTCGGCGACGTGCGGGCGGATCAGCGCGACCGGGCACTTCGCGTGCGCGGCCAGAGCCAGGGACGCCGAGCCGAGCAGCACGCGCGCGGCCGCCGACTGGCCGGGCGTGCCGAGCACGATCATCGCCGCGGTCTCCGACTCGGCGAGCAGGCCCTCGGCCGGCTGTTCCGGGCGAAGGACGACTTCGGGTTTCACGTCCGGCGCGACCTCGGCCACGGCGGCCCGGGCCGCCTCGAGCAGCCGCTGCCCGCGCGCGCCGACCAGTTCGTAGAGCTCTTCGAAGTTCCCGCCGGTGTGCGGGTAGGCCACCGGCAGCTCTTCCGTGGCGTGCACCAGCCGGAGCCCGCGACGGCGCGCCGCGGCCGCACGCGCCGCCCAGCGGACCGCCGTCAGCGCCGCGTCCGATCCGTCGACTCCGACCACCAGGTCTGCCGCCGAGCTCGCCATCCGAGTGCCTGCCTCTCCGTGTCCGGGACCGACGTCCGAGCCGAGTAAAGCACCGAACGCCACCCTCGGCTGGCTACGCGTCGTCGTCGGGCAGGACGGCGTCCGGCGGGTACACCCAGGTGATGCCCAGCGATCCCAGGCCGCGTTCCACGAGGTCCTGCCGGATCTGGTGGGTGGTGCAGCCGCCGAAGACCAGGTGGGTCAGGCGCATGCTGTCCGCGTCCGGCCCGGGCACGGCGATGAGGCTGAGGACGCCGTCGCCGTGGTCGTAGTGCCGGACCTGTTCGCCGGGGCTCGCGTACTCCGCTTCGATCTTGGCTTCGTAGTCGGCGCGCCCGCCCTCGATCAAGGTCGCGAACAGCTCGTCGACGAGCGCCTTGACCTGCGGCGGGTGATCGATGTGGTGCGTGATCAGCGTGCTCCGACGCCAGCTGCCGTCGCCGTGTGCGGTCATGGGGTGTCCTTCCTGGTGCTCGTCACGGTGCGATGCCCAGCAACGCCGCCTCCAGCGCGATCAGGATCTCCGCGGTCGCCTTCGGGTCGCTCAGCGAACGGCCGGTCGCCGACTCGATCCGGCGCAGGCGGTGGCGGACCGTGTTGGGGTGGCAGAACAGCACTCCCGCCGCGCTCGACGCCGATCCCCCGTTGTCCCGCCACGCGGCCAGGGTTTCGAGGAGGACCTTGCCCTGCTCGGCGGGCAGCTCGAGGATCGGGCCGAGCACGGCCTGCCGGACCCGCTGCATCGCGTCGGGCGCGCTGACCGCCGCCACGGCGAGGGGGAAGTCGTCGAACATCGTGACGTGCGGGGCGCCGGCGACGGTGCTCGCCAGGGCGATGCGCGCGAAGCGCAGCGCGGCCGCCGTCTCCGTCAGGGCCGGGTACGGCGGGCTGACGCCGATCCGGCTGCGCGCCGACGCCGCCAAGGTCGCCTTGAGCGGACCCAGGTCGGCGTCGTGCTCGAACCGGACGATGCCGATCTGCGCGTCCGGCAGCAGCCGCCAGGCCGACCCGATCCGGCGGGTCCGCAAGCGGTTCTCGATGCCGGGCAACGCTTCCTGGGCCAGCTGCACCGATTCCGCCGCGACCACGACGAACGGCCCGCGTTTGGGCAGGCGAAGGACGTCGGCGACATCCCAGACGGACGTCTCGTGCAGCGGCCGTCCCTCCAGCAGGGCGCCGACCAGCGCCGACCGCTCGCCCTCGTTCCGCAGCACCAGGGCCATCGTCGTCTCGCGGTGCGCGGCGGCCATCTCCTCGGCGAAGGTGTCGTGTGCGGACCACAGGTCGGAGGCCGCGTCCACCAGCGCCTGGTTCGAGACCTGCTGCTGCGCCCGGGCGTGCAGCACGAGGCTGTGCCAGATCTGGCTGAACAGGACGCGGAACGCCGCCATGACGACCGCCAGCGGCACCCCCTGCTCGGCTCGCCGGGCACCGGTCGTCCGGGCCGCGGCGACGTCGGCGAACCGGTCCTCGCGCAACGACCGGAGGACGTATTCGAGGTTGCCCCGCACGGACTGCCTGAGGTCCTCGGCCGAAACGACGCCGCGCGTGGAGTAGAACTCGACGCGGGCCTCGATCGCGGACGCGATCTCGTCCGCGAACTCGTCGATGGTGCCGAGCAGCCGGCCGGCGAGGGCCACGAGCGCCGGATCCGGCGCGCCCGTGGCCTCGCGTCCCGTCACCAGGTCAGCCTAATGCTTCTCGCGCTTCGGCCGCGGCGACGATCAGCTCGATCGTCTCGGCCGGTTTGCTGATCATCGCGACGTGCGAACTGGCGACCTCCACCGTGTGCGCACCGGCGCGCTTCGCCATGACCCGCTCGGCCTCCGGCGGGATCGTGGCGTCGTCGGCGGCCACGAGGTACCAGCTCGGGATGGCGCGCCAGCCGGGCACCCCGGACGGCGTGGACAGGCAGGACAGCGCGAACCCGCGCTGGGCGACCCCCATGAAGGCGGCGAGGTCGGCGTCCAGGTCGGCGCAGAACAGCCGGTGGAAGAACTCGAGGTCCAGGTAGCCGTCGGCGTCACCGTCGGGCGCACCCGGGTAGGGACGCCGGACCAGGTGCTCACCCAGCTCGGTCGTCCCGCCGCCCAGCGCGAGGGACTCCAGCAACGTCTCGCCCTCGTCCGGCGCGAACGCGGCGACGTAGACCAGCGCCCGCACGCTCGGGTTGCCCGTGCTCGCGTTGGTGATCACGCAGCCGCCGTACGAGTGGCCGACGAGCACGACGTCGCCCTCGATCGCCGACACGAAGTCCCGGACGTACGCGGCGTCGGCGGCGACCCCGCGCAGCGGGTTGGCCGGGGCGAGGACCGGGTAGCCGCGCTCGCGCAGGCCGTCGGCCACAGCCTGCCAGCCCGAAGCGTCGGCGAACGCGCCGTGGACCAGGACGACGGTGGGGAGTGCGGGAGCGGTCATGACGAGCCTCGTTCCGGTTCGGGTGAAAGGGTTGCCGCGCTCCACGGTGCGGCAGGCCGCCCGTTCGCGCGATGTTCCCGATCACCCGGAATGAGCCCGTTCGTTGTCCGCCCGGACAAGGGGACGGCTACCTGGTCGCGGCGTCGAAGAAGTTCTCCAGCTCGGCCCGGACGTCGGGTCCGCAGGGCTGGAACACGATCTCGGTGACGCCCCGGGCCGCGACCTCGTCGAGCCGCTGCCGGAGCTCGGCGCGCGTGCCGCTCATCGTGACGTCCCGCAGCATCGTGTGGCCACCGGCCTTCCACGCCGCCTGGTCGGCCTCCCCCAGGTCCACGCAGTGTCCGGAGTGGACAGTCAGGTGCCGGCGCTCCGGCACCGTCCGCTCCACCACGTCCATCCACTCCGCGCCGCCCGGGAGGGCGCGCACGGCGTCGGCGCCACCGAACTCGTAGGCACCGTGGTAGGCCAGCGCCCAGCCGGGTCCCGCGGCCTGGCGCGCGTGCTCGCTGTCGGTGCCTTCGCCCTCGCCGAGCACCGTGCCCCACACGAGGTAGGGCACCCACGAGTACTGGCTCACGAACTCGGGTAGCTGCAACGTGACGTACAGCCCGTCGCCGAGTTCCTGGGCCACGCGGTGTCCCTTGGGTCCCAGCGCCCCGATCAGGACGGGGACGTCGATGGGCCGGGCGGGGGCGTGGCCGTCCGGGTGCAGCATCTGCATCTGCGCGCCCTCCCACTCGACGACGTCGCCGCGCAGAAGGCCGCGGTAGGCCCGGATGTAAGCCTCCATGTAGGACCAGGTGATCGCGCGGTAGCCCATGGCGCGGCGGCCGGTGAACCCGGTGCCGAAGGAGACCGCGACGCGGCCGGGCGCCAGCGCGGCGAGGGTGGCGGTCGCCGCGGCGTTGACCATCGGGTGCCGCAGGCTCGGCACGAGGACGCCAGGGGCGAGCCCGATTCGCTCGGTCCGCTCGGCGGCCAGCGCGAGCGTCATCCACACGTCGGTGCTCTGCTGCGGGGTGTCGTAGACCCACGCCCGGGTGTAGCCCAGCTCTTCGGCCAGTGCGATGTGGTCCGGGGAGTCGAGTGCGGTCGGGAAAGCGCAGGAGACGTCCATGACGACCCTCCAGGTGCTCGTCGGATCAGGGCAGGCCGGCGTGCGGGACCTCGACGTCGACCGACAGGAGCTGGGCCTCGCGGACCGGACGGCGTTCGTGCTCGGGGAAGGACGGCGCCGCGCAGAGGAACAGCGTCCGGCCGTCTTCGCCGCCGAGCATGCAGGCGAAGACCCCGGTGCCGGGGCTGATCTCGTCGAGGATCTTGCCGCCCTCCTGGACCCGGATGACGCGGTTGTGGACGGCGTCGGCCACCCAGATCGCGCCCTCGGCGTCGGCGCAGATGCCGTCGGGGGCCACCTCGAGCTGCTGCACCGCTTCGCCGACGTCGTCGGTCTGCGGGGTCTCCCCGAACTGCGCCCAGACGCGCCGGCCGCTCAGCTCGCCGTCCTCGCCGATGTCGAAGGCGGTCAGCCGCCCGGCGAAGGTCTCGGCGACGACCAGGACGTTGCCGGGCAGGAGCACCATGCCGTTGGGGAACCCGAGGTCCTCGGCGGCGACGGAGACGCTCCCGTCCGGGTCGACGCGGGTGAGCGTGGTGTAGCGGACCGCGGCGCCGCCCATGAGGTCGAAGCCGAAGTTGCCCACCCAGGCGCGTCCGCGCTCGTCGACGACCATGTCGTTGAGCACCCCGGAGACCACGCCGGACAGGTCGGCGTACTCCGTCAGCTCCCCGGATTCGTCGCGCACGAGGAGACGGTGGTCGCGCATCGACACCACGAGCAGGCGCCCGTCGGGCAGGAACCCGAGGCCCGAGGGCTGCGCGGGGACCTCGGCGACGACGTCGGTGTCGCCGTGGCCGTCGATCGCCACGACCTTCTCGGTGTAGAAGTCCGACACCCACAGCCGCCCGTCGTGCCACCTCGGGCACTCAAGGTAGGAAAAGCCTTCGGCGACAACCGTCGGCTGCCTGGTCGCGGACTGTCCCATCGCGACACTCCTCACGTCTTCGTCGACGTCTTGGTTCCGGCTAACTGAGCGCCCAGTTACCATGACTCCGAGGCCGGGAGGTGTCAAGTGGCGAAAGAGCGCCGCCGGGGCGGCGGCAGGCACCCGGCGTCGGCCGCGATGGAGCTCACGACCAACCTCGGTCCCGAGACGGTCCCCGGCGAGTTCTGGGGCGAGCACACCTCCCCGGTGGCCCGCGCACTGCTGTCGTCAGCCGTGCAGTGCTTCGCCCGCAAGGGTTTCCACGCCACCACCACCCGCGACATCACCGCCGTCGTCGGCCTCAGTCCCGGTTCGCTGTACGTGCACTTCGCTTCGAAGGAAGCCGTGCTGTTCCACATCGCACGGACCGGTCACGAGCGTGCCCTCGCGGCGCTGACGGCTGAGCACGACGACGGCGAACCCCGGCGTCACCTCCGGCGCCTGGTGGCCGGGCACGTGTCCTGGCACGCCCGCCACCACACCGTCGCGCGGGTCTGCCAGTACGAACTGGCGGCGCTCGAACCGGATCACCTCGGCGAGGTGCTCGACCTCAGGCAGCAGTTCTCCGCGTTGGTGCAGGCCGCTGTGGAACGCGGAGTCCACGAAGGCGTTTTCGACGTGCCCGACGTCGACCGGACGGTGCGCGCGATCCTGTCGCTCGGCATCGACCTGGTGCGCTGGTACCGCCTCGACGGCGCGGACTCCCCCGACACCCTCGGCGAGTCCTACGCCGAGCTGGCCGCCCGGATGGTCGGCTCCTCCTCTAAAGGCTGACGCCGCGGTTTCACCGCCAGGGCATGTGCTGCAGGCACCAGGTGTTGCCGTCCGGGTCGGCGAAGTACGCGTAGAACACGCCACCCATGTCCTCGACGGCACCGACCTCGACACCACGCTCGACCAGCTGGGCGCGGGCCTGCTCGATGTCGGCGACCACCAGGTGCAGCCCCCGCACGGTGCCCGGGGACATGACCATGGCCTGCACGCCCTCGGTGAGGGAGATCGAGCAGGCCGAGCCGGGCGGGGTGAGCTGGACGATGCGCACGCCGTCCACCGGGCGGACGTCCACGTCGAGAACGAAACCGAGGGCGTCGCGGTAGAACCCGATGGCACGGTCGATGTCCGTGACCGGCACGGGGACGAGTTCGAGCAGGTACGCGCCGGGAAGCACGGGCGGGTGGGCGGGGTCGCCGACGACGGCCGTGGGGTCGGCGGGGATCTCGGTGACGGGGTCAGGCATGAGCGTCTCGTTTCTCTTGGTCCAGTACGGAAGCGAGGCGGTCGTACGCCTCGCCGGCGCCGCGCCGCATCGGGGTGCGCACGACCTGGTCGCGGATTTCCGGTGACGGGTACTGCGCGGTGACGGTCATGGTGGTGCGGCCGCCGGTTTCGGCCAGCACGGTCGTGACGAGCGCGGCGCCTTCGGGCCAGCTGCGGTGGATCTCGGTCTGCACGAGCCGCCCGGGTGGCTCGACGTCGCGGAACTCGCCGTACATCTCCATTTCCGCGCCGCCGGGCCCGAGGCTGACGAACCGCCACGCGCCCCTGGGCCGCAGGTCGACGTCGCAGGCGGTCAGGTGCCAGCCGTGGGCGCCGTGCCAGCGGCGCAGCAGTTCGGGCCGGGTGAGGGCGGCGAAGACGAGGCTGGCCGGCGCGGCGAAGTCCCGGGTGAGCACGAGCCCGGCGGTGCCCGTCTCGGTGACCCGGAGTCCCGGGAGCGTCATGGCTGCAGGTCCTTCAGGAGGTCGTCGAGCTGCCGGTAGCTGGCTTCCCAGTAGTCGCGGTAGCCGGCCAGCCAGGCCGTGGCCGCCTTGAGCGGCTCGGCCACCAGGTGGCACGGCCGCCGCTGGGCGTCCCGGCCGCGCTGCACCAGCCCGGCCCGTTCGAGCACCCGGAGGTGTTTCGACACGGCGGGCTGGCTCATCGCGAAGGGGGCCGCGAGCTCGGTGACGGTCGCGTCGCCGGTCGCGAGCCGGGCGAGGATGGCCCGCCGCGTGGGGTCCGCGAGGGCCGCGAAGGTCGCGTCCAAGGTGCTGCTGGTGCCCATTGATAACCTCTCGGTTCCATAACCAAGTGGTTTTATATCCGGGCGGCGCGGGGTTGTCAACGGGCACCGGCGGCGCGGGCGGCGCGACGGGACAGCTCGGCGAACGCCGCACGCAGCTCCGGCGGCCCGATCACCTCGATCTCGGCGTCGAAGCGGGCCAGCCCCGCCGCGAGCGCGGCCCAGGACCAGGCCCCCGACGTCAGCCTGGTCCGGGCCGGGCCGAGTGCCTCGACGACGCCGTCGCCGGCGAACGGCGCCACCTCCGCCGCCGGCAGGCCGAGGATCACCTCGCCGCGGCAGGGCCAGGTGTCGGCGCTCTCGGAACCCTTGAACCGGGCCGAAAGGAACGCGGCCACGTCACCGCCCGGAACTTCGCGGGGACCGAACCGCGGCCCGTTCGGCACCCGCGGGGTCATCCGGTCGGCGCGGTAGGTCCGCCAGTCGTCGCGGTCGGGATCCCAGCCGACGACGTACCAGCGCCCGCCCCGCACCACCAGGTGGTGGGGCTGCACCCGGCGGGGCGGGCCCGGCTCGGCGTCCTCGGGCCGCCCCGGCGAGCGGTAGTCGAACCGCAGCTCCTCCCCCGCGCGGACCGCGGCGCTCAGCGTGAGCAGCACCCCGGTGTCGACCTGGGGATCGGCGGCGCGCCCGGCCGCGGCGACCTCGAGGGCGTCGACGCGCTGCCGCAGCCTCGACGGCAGCACCTGCCGCACCGTGGCCAGGGCCCGCGCGGCCGCCTCCTCGATGCCCGCGCCCGTCCCGACCGCGATCCGCAGCGCCACGGTGAGCGCGACCGCCTGCTCCTCGTCGAACAGCAACGGCGGCATCTGGCTGCCGGCCTCGAGCCGGTAGCCGCCGTCGGGGCCCTTGACCGCATGGACCGGATAACCCAGCTCGCGCAACCGGTCGACGTCGCGGCGCACGGTCCGCTCGCTGACGCCCAGCCGCTCGGCGAGCAGGCCACCCGGCCAGTCACGGCGGGCCTGCAGCATGGACAGCAGCGACAGCAGCCGGCTGGACGTGGTGGTCGAAGCGGCGATCGGCATGGTTCCACCATGACACAAGTAGCGGACGTTCCCTGTCCGCTACTGCTGACATCGTCGGTCTCAACGCCGGAGACCTCCGGCACCACGAACCACTCGCGAAGGACCGGAACCCATGTCGCTCAACGCTGTCACCCACCTGAACTTCCACGGCCAGGCCCGCGAAGCCCTGGAGTTCTACCAGTCGGTGTTCGGCGGGCAACTCACCGTCGCCACCTACGCCGACTTCGGGATGCCCGCCGAGGTGCCCGGCGCCGACCACGTCGTGTTCGGCCAGGTCGTCGCCGACAACGGCTTCCGGGTCATGGCCTACGACGTGCCCGGCGCGCACACGCCGGCCACCCCGGGTGCGCCCACGACGTACCGCGAAAACGGCACCACGATCACGAAGGAGCCGTTCTTCCTCTCCGTCCGCGGCGAGAGCGTCGACGAGGTCACCCCCGTGTGGGAGGGCCTCGCCAAGGGCGCGAACGTGATCGAGGCGTTCGGCCCCGCCCCGTGGGCGCCCGGCTTCGGGATGCTCGCCGACCGCTTCGGCGTCACCTGGATCGTCGACGTCGCGGCCTGACCTTCCCCCGGGGAGTGCGGCCGGCCCCGGCCGCACTCCTCCCCTCCCCCGAAGGAACCCCCATGCAGACCCGCCCGCTCGGCCGGACCGGCATCCAGGTCAGCGCCTACGCGCTGGGCACGATGATGTTCGGCCCGTACGGCAATCCCGACCCCGACGACTGCGTCCGCATCGTCCACCGCGCTATCGACGGCGGCGTCAATGTCATCGACACCGCCGACGTCTACGGCGGCGACGGCGAGTCCGAGAAGATCGTCGGGAAGGCCCTGCGGGGCCGCCGCGACGACGTCGTTCTCGCCACGAAGTTCAACGGCCCCATGGGATCCGGCCCCAACCGGCGCGGCAGCTCCCGCCGGTGGATCGTCACCGCTGTCGAAGGATCGCTGCGCCGGCTGGGTGTCGACCACATCGACCTCTACCAGGCCCACCACCCCGAACCCGGCACCGACGTCGAGGAAACCCTTGCCGCGCTGACGGATCTGCTGCGCGCGGGCAAGGTCCGCGCGATCGGCCACTCCAACCTGCCCGCGTCGGACATCGTCGAAGCGCAGTGGGTGGCCGAGCGGCGCGGGCTGGCGCGCTTCCGGTCCGAGCAGCCGCACTACTCGATCCTCAACCGCGGCGTCGAACGCGAGATCCTGCCGGTCTGCGAGCGCTACGGGCTGGGTGTCCTGGTGTGGAGCCCGCTCGCGATGGGCCTGCTGGCCGGCCGCCTCCGCAGGGGCAGCACCGAAACGGCGTCGGCCGGCCGGCTGCACTGGGCGCGGCAGCACATGACCGACGAACGCAAACTCGACGCCGTCGAGGCCCTCGCCGGGATCGCCGACCAGGCCGGGCTGTCATTGCCCCACCTCGCGCTGGCGTTCGTGACCGCCCACCCCGCGGTGACGTCGGCGATCATCGGCCCGCGCACACCCGAGCAGCTGGACGACCTGCTCGCCGGAGCCGGCACGCACCTCGATGACGATTTGCTCGACCGCATCGACGAAATCGTGGCACCGGGAACCGACGTCGGCCCAATCGACGTCGCGTACGTCCCGCCGGCGCTCGCACAACCGGAACTCCGCCGCCGAATAATGCGTTGACTCGGGAATTGACCTGAGCGATGATACGTCTACACACAAACCGAGGAGCAGCCATGAGGACCATGCGAACGCGACGGATGTATTGTCTCGTCGCCGAGCTGGAAACCTCGGCCACCGTTGGCTCCCCGCCATGACGTGAGACGCGTCAAGGCCCTTGGGAGCCGCCCGTCGGGAAACCGATCCGGGCGGCTTTCGCTATTTCGTGCGCCCGGAAATTGTTTTCCGACGCTGTTTCTTTGGCATCTACACAGTTTCGACTCCCCCTCCACAACAATGGCGCGTTGGTCAGGGTTCGACTCCCGGACGCGCCACGCGGCTCTAGCCCAACGGCAGAGGCACCTGGTTCAGAACCAGGCCAGTCGGGGTTCGAATCCCCGGGGCCGCACGCGAAACACCCGGCAAGGAGACCGGGGCGCCACGCGCGCGGTTCGGCAACCAGCCCGGACTCATAACCCGGGCCCGACGTGGGTCGGCACCACGGCGCGCGACCACGGACCAGGCCCCGCCTGGTCCCCCGGCCCATCGCACGACGGTCGTGACGCGGCCTGCAAAGCCGCGGTGAACACCGGGTTCGACTCCCGGGTGGGCCTCTCCCCCACGTCCGCACCACCGTGCGGATCAACCGGTACTAATCTTGCGCCATGGCCACCTCGCCGCTCCCCGTTCAGAAGCGGGCCTGGGACACGCGTGAACGCATTCTGGCCGCCGCCGTCACCTGCCTCGCCGAGGACGGCTACGCCGCCACCACCACTTCGCGCATCCAGGAACGCGCCGGGGTCTCGCGCGGGAGCCTGCTGCACCAGTTCCCGTCCCGCGACGACCTGCTGATCGCCGCGGTGCAGCACCTGGCCATCCAGCGCTCCGGCCAGGTCGGCGTGCCCGAGGCGGCCGGGACGATCGACGACGCGATCGAGCAGATCTGGCTCACCTTCCACGGCCCGCTCTTCAAGGCCGCCCTGCAGCTGTGGGCCGCGGCGCAGCACAACCCGCAACTCGCGGCCGCACTGCGACCCCCGGAGCACGAGCTGGGCCGGCACATCCGCGAGCTGATCACCGGCCTGTTCGGGCCGGAGGTCGTCGCGCATCCCGCCTTCCCCGACTTCGCGCCCGTGCTGCTGGCGAGCATGCGCGGCGTCGCCCTGACCTACACCTTCGAGCCGCGCGACCACCGGAGCGACCCGAACCTCGCCGCGTGGAAGCGGCTGGCCCACCGCCTTCTCGACCCGCAAAACTAGTACGCCTTGACTATTTAAGTCCGACCCAGCAGGCTGCGGACATGACAAGCGTCGCCTTCCCGCGCGTCCGCACCGAGAACGACGTGGTCCAGGGCCTCGAGATCGACGGCCTGCACCACTTCCGCAACATCCCCTACGCCGCCCCGCCGTTCGGGCCGCGCCGGTTCCGGCCGCCGCAGCCCGCCGCGGACTGGGACGGCGTCCGCGACGCCACCGAGCCCGGGCCCGCCCCGCCGCAGGTGGCGGAGGAGAACCCGCTCGGCGCGATCTACGCGGTGCCCGAGACCGGCGAGGACTGCCTGACCCTCGAGGTGTGGACGCCCGATCCCGGCAGCGCGAGCCTGCCCGTGATGGTGCACATACACGGCGGCGGCTACATCTACGGCGCCGGCTCCCTGCCCGGCTACAGCGGCAAGAACTTCGCGCGCGACGGCGTCGTGCACGTCGGCATCAACTACCGGCTGGGCATCGACGGCTTCCTGTACCTCGGCGACGGGCACGACAACCTCGGGCTGCGCGACCAGTCCGCGGCGCTCGCCTGGGTGCAGCGCAACATCGCCGCGTTCGGCGGGGACCCCGCGCGGGTGACGATCTTCGGGCAGTCCGCCGGTGGTGTCAGCGTGATGAACCAGCTCGCACTGCCCGCCTCCCGCGGCACGTTCGCCGGCGCGATCGCCCAGAGCGGGTGTTCGATGGCGTCCGTGGACGCCGACGAGGCGTGGCGCGTGACCCGCCAGGTGGCACGCGACCTCGGGGTCGCGCCAACCGTGGCCGGCCTGTCGTCGGTCAGCCTGGAGCGCACGGCGACGGCGTCGTTCAAGGCGTTGAAGCGGTACGCGCTGGGCCTGGTCCGGGGCGATCGCCGGGCGCTGCTGCTCAGCCCGTTCCGCGGGGTGCACGGCACGGAGTTCCTGCCGGCGAACCCGGTCCGGAGCGCCGGCGGCACGCCCGGGGTGCCCCTGCTCGCCGGAACCGCGGGCAACGAGGCCGCGCCGCTGATCGACGGCATCGCGAGCGTCGCGGGGCCGGTGGCGCCGTTGATCCGCCTGGGCCTGCGCCGCACGCTCGGGATGGACGGCCCGACCGTGCGCGCCTACCGCGAAGGCCGCCGCCGCGTCCGCGGGCTGGCCGCACTCGTCGAGGCCGGCTGGTCGGACTGGGGCTTCCGGATCCCGACGATCCGGCTGCTCGAAGCGCGCCCCGAGCCGTCGTGGCTGTACGAGTTCCGTTGGCAGCGCGAAGGAATCCCGCCCGGCTCCGGCGCGTTCCACGCCGTCGACCTGCCGTTCGTGCGCGACGACCTCGAGACGGTCATGGCGCTGGGCGAGCCGGCGATCGCCCTGTTCGGCACGCACCCGCCGCGGGAGCTGGCGCGGCGCGTGCACGCCGACTTCGTCCGCTTCGCCACGACGGGCGATCCCGGCTGGCCCCGGTACGAGCGGAACGACCGGCAGACCATGGTCTACGACCGGGAATCCCAGGTCGTCCCGGACGCCGCGGGCGCCGAGCGAGCCGCCTGGGACGGCCGGCGGTAGAGCTGGGTGTTCCCTTTTGAGTGATTCTGAGCGATAGTGGTCGAGTCTGAGTTTTACAACGTTGTAAACCTGCGGGAGGACCCGATGCGCGGGCGACTGTCCTGGGGAAGTCTCTGGCTGGCCGCGGCGGCCCTGCTCGCGCAGGCGGCGCTCGGCGGGGTCGCGGACGCGGCCGAAGACACCGCCCGTCCGGCACCCGGGGGCGGGACGCACTTCCTCGACCACTCCGCCGCCCTCGCCGGGTACGCCGATCCGGCCTGGTACGAGGCGAACATCCCGTTCGTCGACCTGCCCGACGCCACGATGCAGAGCGTTTACTACTACCGCTGGCGCGTCTTCAAGGAGCACCTGCGCTACACCGACCCCGCCGACGGCTGGATCTCGACGGAGTTCCTCGACTGCTGCGGTTACGCCGCGCCCTACCAGGCGATCAACGCGGCCGCCGGGCACCAGCTGACCGAAGGGCGCTGGCTGCGCGACCCGGGCTACGGCCAGGACTACCTCAAGTTCTGGCTCACCGGTCCCGGCGCCGGCCCCAAGCCGGCCACCGACGACGTCAACGCCGACACCACCGACTGGGCGCACGAGTACAGCGTCTGGCTGGCCACCTCGGCCTACGGCCAGGCCCAGGTGAGCGGGGACTTCGCGCCGCTGCGCGAGCTGCTTCCGGCTCTGGTGCGCCAATATCGCGGCTGGGACAAGCAGTTCAACGCCGACCTGGGCCTCTACTGGTCGGTGCCGGTGTGGGACGCCATGGAGTTCTCGGCCTCGTCGTACGAGTCGCCCGAGCCGTACCACGGCGGCGCCGGCTACCGCCCGACGCTCAACTCCTACCAGTACGGCGACGCCGTCGCGATCAGCCGCATCGCGGACTCGCTCGGCGACCACAGGCTCGCCGGCGAGTACGCCCAGCGCGCCGCCAAGCTGAAGGGGGCGTTGCAGAAGTGGCTGTGGGACCCGAAACGCGGCTTCTACTACGCGATGGCCCGTGACGACAACCCGGACCACCGGCTGTCCGGCAGCCGCGAGCAGATCGGGTACCTCCCGTGGATGTTCGGCGCCGCCCAGCCGGCCGACGCGACGGCGTGGTCCCAGCTGCTCGACCCCAGCGGGTTCGCGAGCGCCTTCGGGCCGACCACCGCCGAGCGCCGCAGCCCGTTCTTCATGAAGGACGCCGGCTCGTGTTGCCGCTGGGACGGACCCAGCTGGCCCTTCGCCACCTCCCAGACCTTGACTGGTCTCGCCAACCTGCTCGACGACTACCCGGCCCAGCGCACGGTGTCCAAAGAGGACTACGCCGCGGCACTGGCCACCTACGCCCGGACGCAGACCAAGAACGGCAAGCCGTACGTCGCCGAGGCGCACGACCCCGACCGCGACGCGTGGATCTACGACGGCCAGAACCACAGCGAGGACTACAACCACTCCACCTACACCGACCTGGTCCTGTCCGGGCTGATCGGCCTGCGCCCGCAAACCGATGACACGCTGCAGGTCCGGCCGCTCACACCGTCCACATGGGACCACTTCGCCGCCGAAAACGTGCCGTACCACGGGCACAACGTGACCGTGCTGTGGGACCGCGACGGCAAGCACTACGGCCAGGGCGCCGGGATGCGCCTCTACGTCGACGGACGGCTCGTCCAGCGCTCCGCGACGCTGCGGAACACCACCATCGACGTCGGCCGCACGCGGGTCGCGCCGGGGAACGACCTCGTCAACGACGCCGCCAACCCGCTGCGCACCGGGTATCCCCGGCCGATCACCTCGTACACGTTCCCCAACGACAACGCGTGGAACGCCGTGGACGGCAAGGTCTGGTACAACGAGGTGCCCGAGAACACCCGTTGGACGAACTACGCCTCACCGAACGCGAACGACTTCTACGGCGTCGACTTCGGCGCGCCCACCCCCGTCGGCGACCTCCGCTGGAACGGCTACGACGACGGTGGCGGCGTCAAACCGGCCGCCGCGTACCGCCTGGAGTACTGGACGGGGTCGGCCTGGCAGGAGGTCCGCGAGCAGGCGAGCCCGGCAGGCAACGGCGTCAACCGGATCACCTTCCCCACCGTGACCACCAGCAAGGTCCGGCTCGTGTTCACCAACCCGCCGGGTGCCTTCGTCGGCGTCACCGAGTTCCAGTCCTGGACGCCGTCGAGCCCGGACGCGCGGATCACCGCCGGGCCCGCCAACGCGAACGGCGTCATCACGGTCAGCCGGAGCACGCCGCTGACCGTCACGGTCCGCAACACGACGTCGAGCCCGCTCATTTCGCCACGGGTGAGCCTCGCCGTGCCGGACGGCTGGTCGGCGGTGCCGGCCGGACGGCCCGCCGCCACGATCCCGCCCGGCCAGTCGCGAACGTGGGCGTTCACCTTGACGGCACCGGCGGGAGCCGAGCCGGGCAGCGCCGCGGCGTTGACCGCGACGGCGTCCTACCGCGGGCCGGGTGGCCGCGCGGAAAGCACGCACCAGCGCCAGAACCTCCAGATCGCCCACCCGGCCGGGCAGCAGAACCCGGTCGGCGCCTGGACCTTCGACGAAGGCGCCGGCATCGTCGCCCACGACAGCGCAGGCACCCACGACGCCACGTTGGTCGGCACGCCCGGGTGGGTCCCCGGCCAGGCCGGCACGGCCCTGCAGCTCGACGGGTCGAGCCAGTACGCGGAGACGAGCGGTCCGGTCCTAGACACCACCGGGAACTACTCGGCGGGTGCCTGGGTCCGCCTGGACCACACGGGTTCGTGGGCCACGGCGGTCAGCCAGGACGGCAACCCGAGCAGCGCGTTCTACCTGCAGTACTCGGCGGCCGACGACCGGCTGGCGTTTTCGACCAGCTCGGGCCGGGCCCTGTCGGACGCCGCCCCGCAGCCGGGCCGCTGGTACCACCTGGTCGGAGTCCACGACGCGGACGCGGGCACGTACGTCCTGTACGTCGACGGCGTGGCGCAGGCCAAGACCTGGAGCCAGCCGGCCGGCGACGCCGCCCCGGGCCCGCTGGCCATCGGCCGCGCGGTATCGGGTGGTAACCACAGCGACTTCTGGCCCGGCAGTGTCGACGGTGTCCAGGTGTGGAACCGGGCCCTGACCGCGAGCGAGGTCAAGGCGGCGGGGTAGCGCAGAACAAGACCGGGAGCCAGCCGACTGGGGACGCCACCCCCGGCCCGCTGGCCATCGGCCGCGCCATCGCCGGCCGCGAACCACAGCGACTTCTGGCCTCGCAGAGGCGTGACTTTGCGAGGCGCCTCAGCGGCGCCGGGCCCGCACGAATCTCATCGGGTGGGCCAGCCAGTAGATGTTCACGTCGTAACCCCAGCCGAACGTCTTCGGGGTGAAGAACCGTGGGTCGTCGGCGTTCCACAGCCGGGCGGCCAGCCGCTCGGTCGTGGGCGGCCGCCAGTCGTACGGCATGCCCGCCGCGTGTCCTTGCGGCTCGATCGGCCGCTTGCCGTCCTCGGGGGTACCGGCCATGACCATCACCTTCCCTGTTTCGGAGTACCCGGCGCCGGCGGCGGGCGAAACTCCGCCAGCCGCGCGGCTCGGGTCAGGAGGTGGCGCCGCTCGACCGCTGTGAAGCACCCAGCGCTCGCGGCCGCCGAAACCGGTCAGCCGCGCGGCGCGTCAGGAGGTGGCGCCGCTCAGGTTGCGCCGGGCCGCGGTGAATCACCCGGCGCGCGGCCGCCGAAACCACCAAGCCACCAAGCACGGTCCAAGAGGTGGCGCCGCCCGGGTGGGCAGGCCGCCGTGAAGCACCCGGCGCTCGCGACCTCCAAACCCCTCAACCGCCCAGCCGTGCGGCGTGGGTCAGGAGGTGGCGCCGGCGCGCGGCCGCCGAAACCGGTCGGCCACCCAGCACGGACCAGGAGGTGGCGCCGGGCCGCTGTGAAGCACCCGGCGCGCGCAGCCGCCGAAACCGGTCAGCCACGCAGCGCGGGCCAAGAGGGTTGCGCCCGGCCGCCGAAACCCCTCAACCGCCCAGCCGCGCGGCGCGGGTCAGCAGGTGGCGCCGCTCGGGTTGCGCCAGGCCGCCCTCGCGGCCGCCGAACCCCTCAACCGCCCAGCCGCGCAGCGCGACCCAGCAGGTGGCGCCGCTCGGGTTCGCTTGTGGTGCGCCGGGCCGCCTCCTGGTAGCCGGCGCGGGCGGCGTTGTGGTTGCCGGCCAGCTCCAGCAGGTGGGCTCGGACCGACACCAGGTGGTGGGACGCGGCGATGCGGTCGTCGGCCGAGACGGCCTCCAGCAGGGCCAGCCCGGCCGCCGGTCCGTGGACCTCGGCCACCGCCACCGCCCGGTTGAGTGTCACCGCCGGGTTGGGGGCCACCTTCTCGAGCACCGTGTAGAGCGCCAGGATCTGCGGCCAGTCGGTCGCTTCGGCGGCGGGCGCCTCGTCGTGGACGGCGGCGATCGCCGCCTGCAGCTGGTACGGCCCGATCGGGCCGCTCGACAGGGCGCCGGTCACCAGCGACACGCCCTCGGCGACGGCTTCGGCATTCCACAGGGTCCGGTCCTGCTCGCTCAGCGGCACCAGCGACCCGTCCGGGGCCGTGCGGGCCTCGCGGCGGGCGTCGGTCAGCAGCAGCAGGGCCAGGAGCCCGGCGACCTCGCCGTCGCCCGGGACCAGCCGGTACAGCTCGCGGGCCAGCCGGATGGCCTCCGCCGTCAGCTCGGCCCGCACCAGGCGCGTCCCCGACGTGGCCGTGTAACCCTCGTTGAACACCAGGTAGACGACCTGGAGCACCACACCGAGCCGCCGCGCCTGCTCGGCCGGCGGTGGCAGGGCGAACCCCGCCCCGGCCGCCTTGATGCGTTGCTTCGCGCGGCTGATGCGCTGCGCCATGGTCGCCTCGGGCACGAGGAACGCCCGGGCGATCTCGGCGGTCGACAGGCCGCCGACGGCCCGCAGGGTCAGCGCGATCTGCGACGACGGGGTCAGCGCCGGGTGGCAGCACAGGAACAGCAGCGTCAACGTGTCGTCGTCGGCGTACGCCTCGCCGCCCGCGGGAGTGCGGAGGGCGTCCGCCTCCTCCCGCCGGCGGCGGGCGACGTCGCTGCGGACCTGGTCGGCGAGGCGGCGCGTCGCCACCGTCACCAACCAGGCCCGCGGGCTGTCCGGCCAGCCTTCGACCGGCCACTGGGCCGCGGCCGCCACGAGCGCCTCCTGGACGGCGTCCTCGCAGGCGTCGAACTGGCCGTAGCGGCGCACCAGCGCGCCGAGCACCTCCGGCACCAGCCGCCGGACGGCCTGCCACCCGGTCACGGCTCGACGTTGGCCTCGTGCATGAGCGGCCGGACCTCGACACCCCAGTGGCGCGCCGACGGGTTGCGCGCGGCGATCTCCAGGGCCCGTTCCAGGCTGTCGCAGTCGAGGATCGTGAAGCTGCCCAGGTACTCCTTGGCCTCGGCGAAGGGGCCGTCGGTCACCACCGGCGTCCCGTCGGCGACCCGGACCATCTTGGAGTTCATCTGGTCGGCCATGCCGTACGCGCCGACCAGCTCCCCGGACTCGAACAGCTCCTGGTTGAGGGCGTCGGTCTCCCGGATGAGCTCGGCGAGGTTCTCCGCGCCGATCGAGGTGAAGGCCTCCTCGTTGCCGTAGATCAGCAGCATGTACTTCACAGCGCGCTCCTCTGCTCCGATGCGGCCGGTCCGACCAGCTCGCCGCTGGCACCGCGGTCGTCCAGCACCAGCTTCGACCGCCCGGTGACGGTATAGCGGATGTGGGTGACCCCCGGCGAGTCGACGACCCGGTCGGGGACCAGCTCGATGCCGTCGTCCGCGCCGAGGCCCAGACCCGGGCCGAACAGGTGCTGCCCCTCCCCCAGCAGCACCGGGGCGATGTGCAGGTCGAGCTGGTCGAGCAGCCCCGCGGCCAGCACCTGGCGCAGCAGCTCCCCGCCGCCGGACACCGCGACGTCTTTGCCGCCGGCCGCGTCCCGGGCCAGCTCGATGGCCCGTTCGAGCCCTTCGGTGACGAAGGTGAAGGACGTGCCGCCCTGGCGTTCGAGCACCTCCCGGGGCCGGTGGGTGACGACGAACACCGGGGCGTGGAACGGCGGTTCGTCACCCCAGGGGAACTCGCCCGCGTCGAACATGCGCCGGCCCATGACGTAGGCCCCGGCCGCCGCGAACGTCTCCTCGACGATCTCCGAGTCGACCGACCGCTCGCCGCCCGCAAAGCCCTGCCGCTCGCGCCAGGCCGCGGCGTCGACGGCCCAGCGGGTGACCCGGAAGAACCCGGGCGCCTCGGGACCGCGCATCCAGCCCTTCGTGTCTTTGGCGGCCCGTGGCCCGGTGTAGAAGCCGTCGAGGGACACCGACATCTGGGCGGTCACCTTGGTCATCGTGTGTGCTCCGTCTCGTGGTGGCGGCCCTCTTCCGGCCGCCGCTGCCCACTGGTCGGAGCCGAGCGCCCGTTCTCGACACGCACCGGCGAGAAATTTCCAGGAGCCCTGGCCCGTTGACGTAGGACCATGCCTGAACTGCCCGAGGTGGAATTCGCCCGTTCGGTGCTCGAACGCGCGGCGCTGGGCCGCCGGATCACCGACGTCGACGACTCCGACGGTTACGTCTGCCGGCCGCATCAGCCCGGCCAGATCCGTGACGCGCTCGTCGGGCGGCAGCTCGTGGCCGCCCATCGGCGGGGCAAGTCCATGTGGTGCGAGTCCGACGGCGGGCCCGTGCTCGGCCTGCACCTGGGCATGTCCGGGAAGATCGTGGTGGCGGATCCGGACGGGACGGAGATCGACGGCGGCGACTACTGGGAAGGCCGGCGCGTCCCCGGCGACTACCGCTGGTCGCGCTTCTCCCTCACGTTCGAAGACGGCGGCCGCCTGCTGCTGGTCGACCCCCGCCGGCTGGGCCGGGTCGTGCTCGATCCCGCGCTGGACGCCCTCGGCCCGGACGCCGCGACCGTCAGCGCCGCCGAGTTCCGCGCCGCCGTCACCAAGGGCACCGCTCCGCTGAAGGCCCGCCTGCTGGACCAGAGCGCGATCGCCGGGATCGGCAACCTGCTCGCGGACGAAATCCTGTGGCGTGCCCGGCTTCACCCCCTCCTCCCGGTCGACGCACTCGATCGCCCGGACGTCGATCGGCTCCTGCGGGCCACCCGTGGTGCGGTGTCCGCCGCGCTGAAACACGGTGGTGTGCACACGCTCGACGTCATCCCGTTCCGGAAGCCCGGGGCGCGGTGCCCGCGCGACGGCGCGCCGATGGTGCGGGGCAAGGCCGGCGGGCGCACCAGCTGGTGGTGCGACGCGGAACAGGTGATTTCCCGCGAGAAGTGAACTGAACCGGCCGATTCAGCACTACGGTCGCTGAATGGAGCTGAGGCAGGTCGAGCACTTCCTCGCCGTGACGCGGTGCGGGAGCTTCACCGCGGCGGCGCAGGAGGTGCACGTGGTGCAGTCGGCGCTGAGCGCGTCGATCCGCAAGCTCGAGGCCGAACTGCGGACGCCGCTGTTCGAGCGCACCACGCGCCGGGTGGCGCTGACCGAGGCGGGACGGGCGCTGGTGCCGCTGGCGCACCGGATCGTCGCGGACGTCGTGGCCGCGCAGGGCGAGGTCGCGGCGGTGGCCGGGCTGGCGACCGGCCGGGTGTCGATCGGGACGATCCAGGCGCTGAGCGTGGTGGACCTGCCGGCGAAGCTCGGCGAGTTCCGCGTCCGCTACCCCGGGATCCGGCTGCACGTGCGCGACGGCACCGTTCCCGTCCTGACGGCCGCCGTCGCGAGCGGGGAGCTCGACCTGGCGTTCGTCGCCGGCGACCAGCCGCTGGCCGACGAGCTGTTCGCCTTCCGGGAATGGAGCCAGCAGCTCGTGCTGCTGTGCCACCCGGGCCACCGCCTCGAACGCCGTCGCCGCGTCCGGCTCGCCGAGCTGGACGGCGAGCCGTTCCTCGACTTCAGCGGCAGCGGCATCCAGGCGATGGTCGCCCGCCGGTTCGCCGAGGCGGGGGTGCGCCAGAACCGCGTCTGCGAGGCGACGCACATGCCGTTGCTGGTCGAGCTGGTGACGGCCGGGCTGGGCGTGACGATCGTGCCGCAGCCCGTCGCGGAGAAGTCCGGCCTGCCGTTCGCGCGTCTCGAACAGCCCGGTTTCAGCCGGGCGATCCACCTCGCGGGCCGCGGTCCGGAGCCGTCGAACCCGGCGGCCCGGGCGCTGCTGGCCCACCTGCTGGCGTGACCCGCCGCCGCCCGACGGGCGCGAACAGCAACCCGCAGCCGACGAACCCCAGCGCCATCGCCACGGTGGTGAGCCCGGCCGGCACGCAGACCGCGGCCAGCACGAGCGCGCGCACGGCGAGCCGGTCGAGCAGCCGGACGAGGTCGGCGGTCTCGGTGTCGGTCATGCTTCGAGTGTCGGCCTTGAGACGCGGGGCGTCCAACGCCCGGTTTCGCTGGGATTCAGCTCTCGCAGCGCTGAATCACGCCGGCTGGTTACTTGAGGACGCTGACCGCGCGGGCGATGACCAGCAACGACGTCAACAGCGCGGCGACGCTCTGCACCGCCATCAGTACCTTGGCCCGTGACGACAGCGGCATCGTGTCGGTGGGGCTGAACGCCGTCGAGTTGGTCACCGACACGTACAGGTAGTCCACCAGCGTCGGCACCCAGTCGGCCTTGACGCTGGAGCCGTCGGCGACCTCCTCGACCGTGTCGGCGTTTTCGTCCTGGGAGAACCGGAAGTCGGCCAGGGGCAGGTCGGCGCGGCCGGACTGGGTGCGCTTGACCGGGCCGCCGCGGTCCAGCTCCCAGTAGGCCAGGCCGAACGCGATCACGTTGGTCAGCCACACCTGCAACGCGCCCAGCAGCAGGGCCTGGCCGCTGTCGCCCGCGCCGGCGACCAGGTCGTGGACGAGCAGTGCCAGGGCGCCGAGGTTGGTGACCGCGATGACCAGGACCAGCGACAGGGACAGGATCCGGGACAGCCGGGTCTGCCGCGTGACGCGCCGCGGGTTGATCGCGATCAGCGGCACCAGCAGCACGAACTCCAGCGCGGGCACCACGAACCGGGGACCGACCAGCAGCTGTTCCGGCAGGGCCAGGTAGAGCGCGATGGCCACGACGGTCGCGACGGCGGCCGGCAGGCGGGCCTCCCCGCGGCGCTGGTGCCGGGGGTGACGGGTCGATGCGGCGGTACGGTCGGCTGGCACGGCGGCGGCTCCTCGCGGACGGCCGCTGATCGGCCCAAGGTCCGGCAGCCTAGCGCCCGCGCGCCGCCCCGGCAGAACGCCAAGATCACCCGTCCGGCGAACAACCCCGTCGGCGGGCGGACGTCCACCGGATATGACCACAATGCCACGCCGTGCCCTTTTCCTGGCCGCCGCTTTGCTGGCTTTGGTGGCCGCACCGGCGACCGCGAGCGCGAGCGATCAGGTGGTGACCCGGGTGAGCGCGGCGGACCGGGCCGCGGCGCTGGCCTATTGGACGCCGGAGCGGATGCGGCAGTGGGCGGGCGACGACTCCCTGCCCCCGGCCGAGAAGATCGGCCGGCTGTGGGAGGGCCCGGTACCCGCGGGGGTCGGGCGGTTGTTCTTCACCGCCGTCCCCGGGGTCGACGAGTCCTGCACCGCGACCGTGGTTCCCAGCGCCACCAACGACGTCGCGCTCACCGCCGGGCACTGCGTCAACGGTGGTCTGGACCGGTTCGACAACCCGATCAAGATCGTCGACGTCGTGTTCGTCCCCGGCTACGACCACGGCGCGGCGCCGCACGGGGTGTTCCCGGTCCGGGCCTTCGCCTGGTCCGCCACCTACAGCGGTCCCACCAGCGGGACCGACGACGACGCGGTGCTCGCCCTCGACCCGGTCGACGGCCGGCACGTCGCCGACGTCGCGGGCACCCAGGACATTTCGTTCGAAAAGCCACCGTCCCCTGTGGACACCACGATCCTCGGCTACCCCGTGTCGCGGCTGGCGGGCGGCGAAGCGCTGCTCTCCTGCGCGAGGCCGGCCACCCTCGAAACCAACTCGGTCGTGTCCGCCTGGCGGACGGACTGCGATCTGGCCGGCGGCTCCAGCGGCGGCCCGTGGCTGCGCGACTTCGACCCCGTCACCGGCAAGGGGACCGTTTTCGGTGCCACCAGCCGGGGAACGATGAACGAAGACGGCGTCACGCTCGACCTCACGAGCGCCGCGTTCACCGACCCCGTGCGGGCACTGTACGAGCGAGCCGGAGACCTCTGAAGTCCGCTATAGACTCCCCTTCATGACTGGTAGCGCCGAAGTGGAGACCACGGAGGTCGTGATCGCGGGCGGCGGCCCGGTCGGCCTGACCCTCGCCCACGAACTCGGCTCGCGGGGCATCGACTGCGTCCTGCTGGAACCGCGGCCGCAGCCGAGCCTGGCGTCGCCGCGGTGCAAGCAGATGAACCCCCGGTCGATGGAGATCTTCCGGCGCCTGGGCATCGCCGGCGCGGTGCGGGAGCACGCGCGCCTGCCGTTCGGGTGGTCCGATTCGGCGGTTTTCTGCACTTCGCTCACCGGTCATCAGCTGGAACGTTTCGACGGCGTCTTCGCCCTCAGCGACGTCCAGCGGGCGGAGCTGGCCGAACCCGCGCTGTGGAGCGCGCAGAACCACGTCGAGTCGGCCCTGCGCGACACCCTCACCCGGCGGGAGACGGTCAGCGCGCACTGGGGCTGGACGCTGACCGGCGCCGAGCAGGACGCCACCGGCGTCACCGCCACCGCGACGGACGAGGCGGGACGCGAGCGCGTGGTGCGGGGCCGGTACCTCGTCGGCGCCGACGGTGCCCGCAGCGCCGTCCGGCGGGCGTGCGGCATCCCGCTGACCGGGCGGAGCCACGAGATCCGGAACGTGCAGGTCATCTTCGACGCGCCGGGCCTGTCCGCCCGCCACGACCTGGGCCGCGCCGTGCAGTACTGGGTGGTCGAACCCGAGGTCAACGGCCTGATGGGCACGCTGGACACCGAAGACCTGTGGTGGGCGATCATCATCAACGCCCCGGACGGCGCCGACGCCGCGTGGTGCGCAGGGGCGGTGCACCGGATGATCGGCGCGGAAGTACCCGTCACCGTGAAGGCGACCGATCCCTGGACGGCCCGGATGCTGGTCGCCGACCACTACCGGGCGGGGCGGTGTTTCCTGGCCGGGGACGCCGCGCACCAGAACCCGCCGTGGGGTGGGTTCGGCGCCAACACCGGCATCGGGGACGCCGCCGACCTCGGCTGGAAGCTCGCGGCCGCGCTGCGCGGCTGGGCCGGCCCCGAGCTGCTCGACTCCTACGAGATCGAACGCCGTCCCGTCGCGCAGCGGGCCATCGCCGAAGCCGAGCGGAACATGCGGGTGCTGACCGGCGAACTGGCCGTGCCGGGGCTGGACGACGACGGACCGGACGGCCGCGCCGTGCGCGCCAAGACCGCGGACCAGATCCGGCAGGCCAAGACGGCCGAGATGTACACCCTCGGTTTCGTGCTCGGCACGGCGTACCCCGACTCGCCGCTGGTCATCCCGGACGACGGACCCGCCCCGGTCTCCCCCGGTTCGGACTACCGGCCGTCCGCCGCGCCGGGCAACCGGCTGCCGCACCAGTGGCTCGACCGGCACAGGTCGCTGCAGGACGAACTCGGCCCCGGCTTCACGCTCCTGGAGGTCGCCGCCCCGCCCGCGCCCGAATGGGAAACCGCCGCGGCGGACGTGCCGTTGAAACGCTTCCGGCTCAACCGCCCGGACCTGCACGGTCTTTACGGCGCCCGCTACGTCCTGGTCCGGCCGGACGGATACGTGGCGTGGCGAGGCGAAACCACGCCGGGCAACCCGCGGGCGGTCCTGGACCACGCGCGGGGGCAGCGCGGCTGACCGCTCAGGGAACCTGGTGCGGACCGCGGACCGCCCACACCGAACGAGACGTGGCAAACCACCCCGACGACCGGCGGGCAGTCCTGGACCACGCACGGGGCAACGGACCTAGACCGGTCAGGGATCCTGGTGCGGACGAGCAGCGGACCGCCCACACCCGAACGAGACGCGGCAAACTGCCCCCGACGACCCGCGAGCGATCCCGAATTGCGCGCGGGGCACCAACACCGAAGGTCCAGGCGAGGTGCAAGCCGGAGCGCACCCAAGCGGGAACGCCGCGATCGCGTTGCGCGACAACCCGCCACGGGCGAACCGGAAACCACGCGCGGGCAACAGAACCGACGGTCCCGGCATCTGTCCCGCCCGCGCCCGAGCGGGAGACCGCCGCCGCGTAGGGCAATCCCGAACCACGTGCGGGGCACCGCCGCGGTCGCGTGAGGCGCCCCGGGACCACGCGGGGCCTCCGAAATCGGTCAGGAGGCGGCGCGGCTTCCGGCCGTGAGGACCGGCACCGCCAGGTCGTCCACCACGTGGTCGAGGAAACCCGCGTCCATCGGCAGGCGCCACATCCAGCGCATGAACAGCACCGACGCGACCACCTCCTCGAACAGGCCCGCGTCGACCGGGCCGGATAGCTCGCCGCGGGCGACGGCTCGCTCGATCACCTCGGGCGGCAGCCGTGCGCCGCTGGAGAAGCGGGTCTCCAGCTCGTCCAGCAGTTCCGGGTCGGACGCGCGGGCCTGGACCAGGCCGACCGCGAGCCGGCCGTCGAAGCCGTTGAGCACTTCGGCGAAGCGGCGGGTGTGCGCGGCCAGGTCGCCGCGGAAGGTTCCGGTGTCGACCGACCACGACGTGTGCCGCCCGTGGTAGCGGGTCATGGCGGCCAGGGCGATCTCGTGCTTGTTGCGCCACCGCCGGTAGATGGTGGCTTTCGACGTCCCGGACCGGGCCGCCACCGCGTCGATCGTCATCGACACGTACCCCGCCTCGGCGATCAGCTCCAGGACCGCGTCGAGGATCCGGGCGTCACGGGTGGGGTCCAGCGGGCGCGTACTCATCGTCTGATCATAGCATCGACGCTGTTCAGAGGCTTGAACGAAACGACACGGTTTCGTACTGTACGGTGGTGGTCTCACCGGCAGGAAGGGACACCATGCTCGTCACCTCGTACGCGGCGCCCTCCGCGGGCGCCCGCCTCGAACCCTGCGAACGGGACTCCGGCGCTCTCGGCGCCCTGGAAGCCGACGTCCGCGTGACGCACTGCGGCGTCTGCCACAGCGACGTCGGGCAGATCGACAACGAGTACGGCATCACGCGTTTCCCCTGCGTGGCCGGGCACGAAGCCGTCGGCGTGGTCGAAGCCGTCGGCGACGCCGTCGACACCGAGCTGCTGCCGATCGGCACCCGGGTGGGGGTCGGCGCGATCGCCGGCGCGTGTTTCCGCTGCCCACTCTGCCTGAGCGGACGCCACAACCTCTGCCCACGGCGGGACGACACCGTGATGCGCGGCGACCGGGGCGCCTTCACCGAACTCCTGCGCGTCTCGGACTGGCGCACGGCCTACCCGATCCCCGACGCGATCCCGTCCGAACAGGCGGCGCCGATGATGTGCGCCGGCGTCACGGTCTTCGCGCCGCTGATCCGCCACGGGGTCCGGCCCGTCGACCGCGCGGCCGTCGTCGGCATCGGCGGGCTCGGGCACCTCGCGCTGCAGTTCCTCTCCCGCTGGGGTTGCGACGTCACCGCGATCTCCACCTCACGGTCCAAAGAGGACGATGCCCGCCGCTTCGGCGCGACGTCCTTCCTCGCCACGGGCGAAGAAGGCGCGCTTGCCGACGCGGCCGGGTCGTTCGACTTCATCCTGTCCACGGTCTCGGCGAACCTGCCGTGGGACGACTACCTCGACCTGCTCGTCCCCCAGGGGCGGCTCAGCGTCGTCGGGGTGCCGCCCGAGGCGATCACCGTGCAGCCGATGCACCTGCTCCCGGCCGAGAAGATGATCTCCGGCGGCGTACCGGCCTCCCCGACCGAAACCCGGCTGATGCTCGACTTCGCCGCGCGTCACGGCATCGGACCGCAGGTCGAGACGTTCCCGGTGGCGGAGATCAACGCCGCGGTGGACCTCGTCCGCAGCGGCCGGGCTCGCTACCGGGCGGTGCTCGCGATGTCGTGAGGCGGGCGATGCCCCCCTCCCCCAGGAAGGGGGGCACACGCGCCCATCGAGTGGTGCACCTGCCCCGACTCCGAAGGTAGCCACCGCCGCGCGCCGTGACGAGTGCCGGAGTGCACAGTGAGCGGCCGCGGCGGTTTCCCGATGACCAGTGATCCGCCGTTCGGCCGACTGGCCTACCCGGCTCCGGCATCCGCCCGCCCGCCACGACCGGCGTCCGGAATCGCTTAATCCCGGGCCCGCTTGGGTATTCCTCCCGTATGCGTGCATGGGGCAAGAAGCTCGTCATCCTGGCTGTGGCAGTGGTGGTCCTGGCGGGCGCGGTCCTCGTCGGATCGGCGGTACACCTGTTGCCCCAGCTGCGCAATCCGTTCGCCGAACACACCGAAGAGCACTCCGGTCCGGTGCTGCTGCAGTCGATCGTCGAACTGTCGCGCTACGAGGCCGCCAGCGGTTCGTTCCAGGTGGTCGTCGACATCACGACCAGCTCGGCCCTGCCCAGTTTCCTCGTGGGCAGCGACACGCTGTTCATCGGTGTCGGCACGGACAACGCCTTCGTCGACTTCTCGAAGCTGAAGGGCGACGCGGTCAAGGTCTCCGACGACCGCCAGTCCGCCACGATCACCCTGGGCCACGCGCAGCTGGAGCCGGCGACCCTGGACGTGCACGAGTCCCACGTGTACGCGCAGCAGCAGGGCCTGTTCACCAAGATCAACGATTTCCTCAGCGGGAACCCGAACTCGCAGCAGGCGCTCTACGAGCTCGCCCAGAAGCAGATCCAGGCCGCGGCCGCGAAGAGCACGCTGCTGGCCGACGCGGAGCGCAACACCAAGACGATGCTGGTCGGCCTGCTGCAGTCCCTCGGGTTCAAGAACATCACCGTGAACTACGCGGAGAACCCCGCCGGCTGACGAACCGCTTGCCGGGCAACGGTTCTCCCGTCCAGCGTTGACAGTCGACCCCGGACTCTGCTTACCATGGTTTCCCAGGAGCAATCATTTTTGGGGGGCGACTGGAGCATGGTAGTGATGCGCGAACTCACGAGATCCGAAGTACGGCAGCAGCTCGACGCCGGTTTTCCCCGGCTGGCGCCACCTCGGTCGGTGGTCGTCGTCGGAGCCGGGCTCGCCGGGCTGGCCGCGGCGCACGAACTGCACCGCGCCGGGTGCGACGTCACCGTGCTGGAGGCGTCCGAACGCCCCGGCGGCCGCGCGTTCACGCTGCGCGCTCCGTTCGCCGACGGCCTGCGCGCCGAGGCCGGCGCGATGACCGTGACCCCGCACTGCGACTACGTGACGCACTACCGGAAGCTGCTCGGGGTCGAGCTGGACCGGTCGGACCTGCTGGACCAGGACTTCTCCTACTTCGTCAACGGCCGGTTCGTGCGCGCCGACCCGGCGTCGCTGGCCGAGGCGGGACTGCCGCTCGCCGAGCACGAACGCGGCATGAGCGTCACGGACATGATCGAGCGGTACGTGACCGCGGTGGCCGAAGAACTCGGCCCCGACCTGGCCGCCCCGGACTGGGCGCCGGCCGCCGAATTGGAGCACCTCGACCGGGCGTCGGTGCAGGAGGTGCTGCGCGGACGGGGCGCGTCGCAGGCGGCGATCGACCTGATGGAGCCGCTGTTCCTGGAGATGCGCGGCGGTGATCTCCGTTCGGCGTCGGCGTTGTCGTGGTTGCGGCACGAAAGCGGGCACCGGTCACTGCTGGGCGAAGTGGACGGCTGGGGCAAGATCGCGGGCGGCACCGACGTCCTCCCCCAGGCCTTCGCCGGCGGCCTGCGCGACCGGATCCGGTACCGCAGCCCGGTCGTGCGGCTGGAACAGGACGACGACACCGTAACGGTCACCTACCTCGACCACGGCCGGCTCGCCACGGTGACCGCGGACCGGGTCGTCGTCACCGTGCCCTTCAGCGCGATGCGCCACGTCGACGTCAGCCACGCCCGGCTCTCGGAAGCGAAGACCGACGTGATGCGGCGGCTGCGGTACTCGTCGATCGTGCGCGTCTACCTCCAGATGCGGCGGCAGTTCTGGGAGGGGCACAACGTGAGCGTGTCGACCGACCTCCCGGTGCGCTGGGTCCGCGACGCGACGGCGAGCCAGCCCGGCCCGCGCCGCATCCTCGAGGTGCTGATGACCGGCTGGCGGTCGAAGGCGGTGGCGGCGATGTCCGAAGAGGAGCGCCTGAACTTCGTGCTGGGGCACGTCGAGACGATGTTCCCCGGCGCCCGCGAGCACTACGAGCTCGGCCTTTCCGTGGCGTGGGACCACCAGCCGTGGATCGAGGGCTCGTACGTGCTGCCCGAACGCGGCCACGGCAAGCTCATGCCCGCGATCCGCGCGCCCGAGGGACGGATCCACTTCGCCGGCGAGCACACCAGCTACGAGCCCAACGGCGGTTCGATGAGCTACGCGCTCGAGTCCGGCGTGCGGGCCTTCGTGGAGCTGGCGGTGGCCTGAACCACCCAGTGGTGCTTGCCGATCCGGCGGTCGCGGGTGAAACCGTGCCGCTCGAAGAGGGCGAGGGTGCCGTTGTTGAGGAAGGACGCGGACACCTTGCGGCCTTCGGTGTCCTCGGGGAAGCTCTCGACGGTCCCGCCGCCGAGCCGGGCGATCTCCGCCAGCGCGCCGCCGAGCGCGGCGTCGGCGACCCCGGCCCGGCGGCGGGTCTTGTCGACGTAGAAGCAGGTGATCCGCCAGTCCGGCGGCGTTCCCGCTTCGGCCTCGTAAGCCCGCCGGTGCTTGATGCGCGGGAGTTCCGCCGGTGGCCCGAACTGGCACCAGCCGACGCAGTCGTCACCGTCGTAGACCAGGGCGGCGTGGGCCCGGCCTTCGCGCACGCGGGTTTCCTTCGCGGCGCGGTTCCCCTCCGGCGTGTGGCCGCGGCCGACGCCTTCGACGTGGAAGCCCATGCACCAGCAGCCACCCCAGACGCCGTTGTTGCGCTCGACGAGCGCGGCGAAGTCCGGCCAGGTCGTTTCGTCGAGCGGTTTCACCCGCAGGTCCGCCATGGTCCGCTCCGGTCGGGAAGGGTCCTGCTCGGACCGGCCAGAGTAGCCGACGGCGTGCGGCGGCGCAGGGTGTCGCGACCGCTCGGGACGGGACCGCCGGGCGGCCCGACCAGGTCGGCCGAGCCGTGTGGCGGCGCGGGGTGACCGGGCCGCCCGGGAGCCGCGCGCCCCCGGGCGGCCCGGGGCTCAGCCCACCTGCAGGTCGATGCAGGAGTAGAACGCGTTCGCCGTGTCGGCGATGTTCCACACCGCCAGCACCGTCTGGCGTCCGGTGTGGCCGCTCAGATCCACTTGGTGCGAAACGGTTTCCGGCGGCTGCTGGTTGTTGCCGGGGATGCTGGCGACCTTCTCGCTGCCGATGTAGTAGTCGTAGCTGGCCGTGCTGTGGCGGGCGGTGAAGGTCCAGGTGAACGTCACCGTGGTGCCGACCGGCGCGGCGTTCCAGCCCTTGTTGTTGTCGTTCAGCTCGGCGAACTGGGCGTTGCCTCCATTACAGGATGTCAGTCCCTTAGGGCCTTCGACGCTCTGCGGTTCGTACTTGATGTCCCCGCAGGACACCGTGCCCTGGGCGCACTGCGCCTGCCGGCTGGCCGGAGAGTTGACGTAGCCGTGCGCACTCGCGATACCGGCGGGGTTGACCAGCACCAGCACCGGCGCCAGCAGCACACCCGCGGCGGCCGCGACCAGTTTGCGGTTCGCTTTCATTCCAGCTCCTTCGGGGACGGGCTCGTCTTCCCACCGCGCCGGGAAGTGGTCGAGCGAAGGAAATTTGTGGTCTAGACCATAAAGCCAAACCGGACATTGGTCAACAGGTCGCAAGGTGTCGGCTCATGTTGGTCAGTCGCCAACCATCGGTTGCTGTTCCGGTGAGCGGGACTCACCCGATCGTGGCGAGCCGGACCGGGCGACGGCGCGCGGAGCGCCTACCCCTAGGATTGCGCCCGTGACCACCTACGACGTCGATCCGTTCGAGCACCTGGACGCCACCACCCTGCCCGAGCGGCAGCAACGGATCCTGGTCGCGATCCGGGACTGCGTGGTCCACCACGGGTATTCGCCGAGCAGCCGGGAGATCGCGGAGATCGTCGGGCTGCGGTCCTCGTCGTCGGTGTCGAAGCACCTGGCGGCGCTGGAGGACAAGGGCTACCTGAGCCGCGGCGGCTCGGTCGCGCGCCAGCTCGACGTGCGCGCGTTCCTGCGCGACAACGGGCCCCGGCCCGACGGCGACTCGGTCGCCGTGCCGGTGGTCGGCGACATCGCGGCCGGCACCCCGATCGCGGCCCAGGAGCACGTCGACGACGTGCTGAACCTGCCGCGCGACCTCACCGGCCGCGGCACCGTCTTCGGCCTGCGCGTCCGCGGCGACTCGATGATCGACGCCGCCATCTGCGACGGCGACATCGTCGTGGTCAAGCAGCAGTCGGAGGCGCACTCGGGCCAGATCGTCGCCGCGATGATCGACGAGGAGGCGACGGTCAAGGTCTACCGCCGCCGCGACGGCCACGTCTACCTCGAGCCCCGCAACCCGGCCTACGACGTCATCGACGGCGACCGCGCGGTCATCCTCGGCACGGTCGTCTCGGTGCTGCGCAGCTTCTGACCACCGGCCATGATGGCGGGCATGGACCCGTCCGACGACGTCCGGATCGTGCCGGCCAACGAGGCCTCCTGGGCCGACGTGGAGCGGATCTTCGACAGCGGTGACGCCCGGCGGTGCCGGTGCCAGCGCTTCAAGGTCACCGAGTGGATCTGGCGCGACTCCACCCTGGACGAACGCCTCGCCGCCCAGGAGGCGCAGACCGGCTGCGGCACCCCGGGCCCCACCAGCGGGCTCGTCGCCTACCTGGCCGGGGAACCCGCGGGCTGGGCCGCGGTCGAGCCGCGGACCGCCTTCCCGAAGCTGCGGACCTCACGGATCCCGTGGAAGGGCCGCGACGAGGACAAGGACGACCCGGACGTCTGGGCCGTCACCTGCCTCGTCGTCCGCAAGGGCTTCCGCGGCCGTGGCCTCACCTATCCCCTGGCCCGCGCCACCGTCGCCTTCGCGCGCGAACGCGGCGCCCGCGCGCTCGAGGCGTACCCGATGGTCACCCAGCCCGGGAAGACCGTCACCTGGGGCGAGCTGCACGTCGGCGCCCGGCAGGTCTTCGAGGACGCCGGGTTCGCCCAGGTCACCCACCCCAGCCCGCGGCGGTTCGTGATGCGCGTCGACCTCACCAGGTGACGGGCAGCTCGTAGACGCCGTAGACCGACCCGTCGTGCTTGAACGGGACCTTGCCGACCTCGGTGGCCAGCGCCAGCGTCGGGATCCGGCGGTACAGCGTGCTGTACACGACCTGCAGCTCCAGCCGGGCCAGCGGCTGGCCGAGGCACTGGTGGACGCCGAACCCGAACGCGATGTGGCGGTGCGCGTCGCGGTTCAGGTCGAGGCGGTCGCCTTCCGGGAAGACGTCCGGGTCGCGGTTGGCGATGTCGTTCGCCATGATCAGGCCCTCGCCCGCGCGCACGGTCTCGCCGGCGATCTCGATGTCCTCCAGTGCGAGGCGGCGGCGTCCGTTGTGCGTGATGTTCAGGTAGCGCAACAGTTCCTCGACCGCCGACTTGACCAGCGCGGGATCATCGTTCTCCCGCAGCAGCTTCAGCTGGTCCGGGTGCTCCAGCAGCGCCAGCGTGCCGAGTGCGATCATGTTCGCCGTGGTCTCGTGCCCGGCGATGAGCAGCAGGACGCCCATCTGGGCCGCCTCCACCCGGGTCAGCTCCCCCGCGTTGACGCGCGTGGCGAGCCCCGAGAGCAGGTCGTCGGCCGGTTCGGCCAGCTTCTGGCCCATCAGCTCGTCCAGGTAGCCGATGAGCGCCTGGTGCCCGGCGGCGCGTTCCTCGGGCTTCGCGTCCCGCCGGATGATGACCTTGCTGTTCTCCTGGAAGAAGTCGTGGTCGGCATACGGCACGCCGAGCAGCTCGCAGATCACCAGCGACGGCACCGGCAGCGCGAACGCCTCGACGAGGTCGGCCGGGTTGGGGCCGGCCAGCAGCGCGTCGATCCGGTCGTCGACGATCTTCTGCACCGCCGGGCGCATCCGCTCGGTGCGCCGGATGGTGAACGGCGCGGTGACCATCCGCCGCAGCCGCGCGTGCTCCGGGTTGTCCATCAGGATGAAGCTGATGCCGCTGCTCCCGCCCTTCGGCAGCGGCGCGGGGCTCGGGTAGCCGGGCCGGGAGATGTCGGCGCTGATCCGCGGGTCGGCCAGCAGCGCGCGCTGCTCGGCGTAGCGGGTCACGAGCCACGGGGTGCTGCCGTCCCACAGTTTCACCCGCTTGAGCGGGGCTTCCTCCTGCAACGCGCGCGCGGCGGGCGGCGGGTCGAACGGGCAGCCCGCGGCGCGGGTCATCGGGAACTCGGGGATGCCGAGGGTGCTGGTCATGCGGTTCCTCCACAGTGGACGCGGGTCACGAGAGTGAGATGGCCCCGGCCGGGCAGACGTTCGCGGCTTCGCGGACCGTGGTGTGCAGCTCCTCGCCGGGGTGCTCCTCAAGGAGGACGACGATGCCGTCGTCCTCGCCCTGGTCGAACACGTCCGGGGCGAGCATCACGCAAGTTCCCGCGCCGCAGCACTTTTCGGTGTCGACGGCTACCTTCATCAACGTTCTCCTTCATCCGTGGTGGTGACCGGGGCGAGCCAGAGACCGACGAGCGCGTCGATCAGGCCGGTCCCGGCGGCGTGCCAGTCGGCTCGCGGGGTGGGAGTTCCTTCGGCCAACGCTCGCTCGCGTTCGGCGCAGGTGTGGACCATCAGCTGACGCGCCATGTCCGCACGCTCGGCCCGTACGTCGGCGGGCAGGGCGGGCAGGCAGCCGTGGAGGCCGCGCAGGGTCCGGTGCAGCGACGGGACGGCCAGCGCCTCTTCGACCATGATCCCGCGCAGCGCGGGGTCCGTCATGACCTGCGCGCCGAACCGGGCGAACCACGTCGGGCCGGGCAGCGCGCCCAGGTGGTCGGTCACCGGGCGGACCAGGCACGCGACCCAGGCCCGCACCGGCGCGCCGGCGGGCACCTCGGCGACCATCCGCGTCCGGGTCACCTCGATCTCCTCGGTGTGCCGCCGGGCGATCGCGCGGACCAGGTCGGCCTTGGCGCCGAAGTGGTACCCGACCGCGGTGTTGTTGCCCTGCCCGGCGGCCTCGCTGATCTGCCGGTTGGACACCGCGTAGACGCCGTGTTCGGCGAACAGCCGCTCGGCGGTCGTCAGGATCCGCTCGCGGGTGGCGTCCGCGCGGGCGGTCTTCACCACCGCACCGGCAGCTCGCGCAGGCCGCCGACGGCGAGGCCTTCGACGCGCCGCAGCTCCCCCGGCTCGACGGCGAGCGCGAGCGACGGCAGCTTGCGCACCAGCACTTCCAGGACGACCTGCAGCTCGGTGCGCGCGAGGGCCTGGCCGAGGCACGAGTGCGAGCCCGCGCCGAAGGCCAGGTGCGGGTTGGGGCTGCGGGTCAGGTCCATCTCGCCGGCGGTGTCGAACGCGCCTTCGTCGCGGTTGGCCGCCGCCATGCTGCACAGCACGGTGGTGCCGCGCGGCAGCACCTCCCCGCCGAGCTCGACCTCTTCGCCGAGGTAGCGGGGCATGCCGATGCCGGGGTTGGCGTCGAACCGCAGCGCCTCCTCCACCGCCGTGCGGACCAGCGACGGGTCGGCCAGCAGCTGCTCCCAGCGCCGCCGGTCCGACAGCAGCAGGCCGAGCATCTTGCCGATCATGTTCGCCGTCGTCTCGTGCCCGGCGACGAGCAGCGCCTGGCCGGTGGCCACCAGGATCGCGTCCGGCAGCGGCTCGGCGGCGCCGGTGATCAGGTCGCTGAGCAGGTCGTCACCCGGCTCCGCGCGCTTGGCCGTGACGTGGGCGAGCATGTAGGCGCCGAACTCGGCCTGGGCGGCGTCGGTCTCGGCCTGCGTGTAGCGCGTCAGGTTGAGCAGGTTGTCCGACCAGTGCGCGAACTTCGCGCGGTCGGCGTCGGGCACGCCGAGCAGGTCGCAGATCACCCAGACGGGCAGCGGGAACCCGACGCCCGCCTTGAGGTCGGCCGGCGCGCCCGACGCGACCATCTCGTCGACGAGCTGCTCGGCCATCGCGACGACACCCGGGCGCAGCGCCGCCATCCGCTTGGCGGTGAACCACTTGCCGATCATCCGGCGCCAGCGCTGGTGGCCGTCCCCCTCCTGCGGCAGCGTGTTCGCCATCTCGCTGTTGAACACCCCGCCCGAGTCGGAGTCGGTGAGGCGCGCGGCGTCGGAGGCGTTGAGCAGGCGGGTGAAGCGCGGGTCGGACAGCACCTGCTTGACGTCGTCGTAGCGGGTCAGCAGGGACGCCTGGTCGCCGCTGGGCAGCCGGACGGCGGCGACGGGGCACTGCCGGCGCAGGCGCTCCCACTCGGCGGGCGGTTCCAGCGCCGCGGGCGCGGGCATCGGATAGCTCAGGACCTCGTCGGTCACCGTGCATCCTCCTCGTGGTGGGCCGTCAGTTCGTCAGCAGTCAACCGAAGGCTGCTAGGCTAAGTCAAGCGGTTGATTTAATTCGACCCGAACGCCCGATGCGTCCCCCCGTTGGAGGATCCCCCGTGTCCAGAACTTCCGCTCCCGCCGGGGAAACAGCGCCGAGAGCGAGCCTCGTCGTGGGCGTCCTCGCGTTCGCCGGCATCGTCGTCTCGCTGATGCAGACGCTCGTGATCCCCCTGATCCCGGCGCTGCCCGGACTGCTGCACGCGTCCGCCTCCGACGCGACCTGGGCCATCACGGCGACGCTGCTGGCGGGCGCGGTCGCGACGCCGACGGTCGGCCGCCTCGGCGACATGTACGGCAAGCGGCGGATGCTGCTGATCAGCCTCGGTGCGCTGGTCGCCGGCTCCGCGATCGGCGCGTTGTCGGACACCCTGGTGCCGATGGTCGCCGGGCGGACGCTGCAGGGCCTCGCGGCGGGCGTCATCCCGCTCGGGATCAGCATCATGCGCGACGAGCTCCCGGCCGAACGGCTCGGCTCGGCGACGGCGCTGATGAGCGCGTCCCTCGGCGTCGGCGGCGCGCTGGGCCTGCCCGCGGCGGCGCTGCTGGCCGAGCACGCGGACTGGCACGTGCTGTTCTGGACGTCGGCCGGGCTCGGCCTGGTCGTCACCGGACTCGTCGTCGCGCTGGTGCCCGAGTCGCCGGTGCGCACCGGCGGCCGCTTCGACGTGCCGGGCGCGGCCGGGCTGTCGATCGCCCTGGTGTGCCTGCTGCTGGCCATCTCCAAGGGCGCCGACTGGGGCTGGGGCAGCGCGGCGACGCTCGGCCTGTTCGCCGCCGCGGTCGTCGTGCTCCTGCTGTGGGGCCGGTGGGAGCTGCGGACCCGGCAGCCGCTGGTCGACCTGCGCACCACCGCGCGGCGCCAGGTGCTGCTGACCAACCTCGCGTCCGCGGTGTTCGGCTTCGCGATGTTCGCGATGTCGCTGGTCCTGCCCCAGCTGCTGCAGCTGCCGGCGGCCACCGGCTACGGCCTCGGCCGGTCGATGCTGGTGGTCGGCCTGGTGATGGCGCCGTCCGGCCTGGTGATGATGGCGCTCGCGCCGGTGTCCGCGCGGATCTCCCGCACGCGCGGCCCGAAGACGACGCTGATGCTCGGCGCGGTCGTCGTCGCCATCGGGTACGCGATCGGCATCGTGCTGATGAGCCAGGTCTGGCACCTGGTCCTGATCTCGTGCGTCATCGGCGGCGGCATCGGCCTCGCCTACGGCGCGATGCCGGGCCTGGTGATGGCGGCGGTCCCGGTGTCGGAAACGGCGGCGGCAAACAGCTTGAACACGCTGATGCGTTCGATCGGCACGTCGATCTCGAGCGCGACGGCGGGTTTGGTGCTCGCCCAGCTGACCGTCCACTTCGGACCGGTGGTGCTGCCCGCACAGAGCGGTTTCCGCGTGGTGCTGGCGATGGGCTCGGGCGCGGCGCTGATCGCGTTGTCCATCGCGGCGTTCCTGCCCCGCCATGTTCCGGCCGTTTCGGTGACCCGGAAGCCGGAACCCGCGGCGGTGGCCGGAAGCTGAGCCGGAGCCGCCGCGACGCTCATCCGTCGCGGCGGTCTCGGCCGACCAGAATGCCCGCGCACAGCGGGTTCTTTGGTGTGCCCGCGATGTCCGCCAAAGCCGAGCCGGTCAGTCGGCGCGTGCGTAGCGACCTGGCTCGGCCGTGCTGACCGCGTAGTGCACCGCGTCGGCCCGGTTGTGGAAGCCTGCCTTGGCGAAGAGGTTGTTGATGTGCGTCTTCACCGTTGCCTCACTGATCACCAGCCGGGCGGCGATCTCCGGGTTGCGCAGGCCCTCGCCGATCAGGTCGAGGATCTCGGTCTCGCGGCCGGTCATCGGGACCTTCGTCGTGACAGGCCAGTGTTTGCCGATGACGGGTGCTTCACGCAGACTCACAGACCCGACATCGGCGCGTGCACGCCCGCCGTTACACCTCATCCCGAACAGCGCGCGCCCGGACGTCGAAACCGTCGAACGCGCACCGTCCACATGGGACTCTCGTCACGGCACCAGGATCAGCCGGATCGGGTTGCCCGACTTCTCGGCCAGCTGCTTCACCGCGCGGTCGGCCTCCGCCAGGGGGATGTGCGCGCTGATCGAGCGGGACAGGTCGAGCCGGCCGTAGCGGGCGAGCGTGACCAGCTCGAGCACGTGCTCCCCCGACGAGCCGAAGTGCCCGAGGATCCGCTGGCCGCGCACGCTCAGGCCGGTGCTGTCCGGCAGGTGCAGCGGGGCATCGGTGAGCCCGGTCAGCACCATCGCGCCGTGCGCGGCGAGGACGCCGGCCGCCTGCTCGCGCACCGCCGCGTAGCCCGCGAAGTCGAACGCGAAATCCAGGCCGCGGCCGTCGGTCCACGCGCCGATCCGCTCGCCGAAGTCCGCCGCGGCCGGGTCTAGCGCGAAGTCCGCGCCGAACGACAGCGCCCGCTCGCGGGCCGCCGGCAGCGGGTCGATCGCGACGATCGGGGCCGCGCCCGCGAGGCGCAGCACCTGCAGGCCGTGGACGCCGAGGCCGCCAGCGCCCCACACGCCCGCCGAGCTCGCCGGGCGGACCCGGGCCGTCGCGACGACCGCCGCGTACGGCGTCGACACCGCGTCCGGGATGATCGCCGCCTGGTCGAACGGGAGGTCGTCCGGGATCGGGACGACCGTGTCGGCCCGGGCGAGCGCGTACTCCGCCCAGCCGCCGTCGTAGTGCACCCCGCGCACCCTCAGGCGCCGGCACGGCAGGCGCCGCAGGCAGCGGTCGCAGACGTCGCAGGACTGGCCGGCCTGCAGCGTCACGCGCAGGCCGGTGGTGAGGTGCTCCGGCACGTCCGGGCCGAGCGCCTCGATCGTGCCCGAGACCTCGTGGCCGAGGGTGACCCGGCCGGTGCCGGGCAGCGTGCCGTCGATGAGGTGCAGATCGGACAGGCAGACGCCGGCCGCGGCGACCGCGATCCGCACCTCCCCCGGCCCTGGCACCGGGATCGGCACCTCTTCGACGCCGAACTCCCGTTTGTCCAGATCCAGCCGGCCCGCCAGCATCGTGTCGCCCATGCCTTCGATCACACCACAAAGATCGCCCGCGCGCGGGACCTCCCGATGAAGTACGTTGCGCCGATGGGCATCCCCGACGAGTACCACGAGTTCGCGATCGCCGTCGCCGGCGCGAGCGGCGCGCTGATCGGCCTGCTGTTCGTGGCCGTCTCGGTGTCCCCCGACCGCGTCCACCGGACGACGACGCACGCCGAGTACCACACGCGCGCGTCCGCGGCGATGCTGCTGTTCACCAACGCGCTGGTGCTGTCGCTGATGATCCTGGTGCCCGGCAGCACACCGGGCGGGTGGGCGGTCGCGTCCGGGGTGGGCATCCTGGTGTTCGACGCGGCGGCGACCCGGTCGATCGTCACGGCGGTGCGGCACCGGCGCGGGCACTGGAGCTCGCTGCGCATGGCGTCGGCCCTGCTGGTGATCGCGGGCTTCGAGATCTACGCCGGCGTCCGGCTCCTCACCGAACCGGGCAACTGGGACCCGCTGCGCACGCTGTACTACGTGCTGATCGGCGACCTGGCCTTCGGGATCGCCCGCGGCTGGCAGCTGATGGACATGCGCCGCATCAGCCTGTTCTCCTCGCTGCGCACCTTGGCCCACGGCGACGAGGCCGACGCCGAACCGGAGGAACCCGCCAAGGACTAGACCACCGGCGGGGTGCCGTGGGTGTGGAACGACTCGATCGTCTTCAGCCCCCACGCCTGCCCCTTGGCCCGTTCGGCCTCGGTCCAGGTGACCGGCTCCCAGTCCGGCGCGAAGATCAGCCGGGCGGCCGGGTTGCACAGCTCGATCCGGTTGCCGCCGGGCTCGTAGACGTAGAGGAAGAACGTCTGCTGGATCGCGTGCTTGTGCGGGCCGGTCTCGATGTGGACGTCGTTGTCCAAGGCGATGTCGGCCGCGCGCAGGATGTCCTCGCGGGTGTCGGTGGCGAACGCGATGTGGTGCAGCCGCCCGGTCGAGCGCGTCCAGTCCGTGGTGTACACGAGGTCGTACGACTTCTGCGCGAAGTGCGTCCACTGCCCGGAAATCACGCCGTTGTCGAGCCGGATCTGTTCGGTGACCCGGCCGCCGAGCGCGTCACAGACGAACTGCCCGTTGGCCGCCGCGTCCTGCGCGAGGTAGTTGACGTGATCGAGGCGCCGGACGCCGACCCCGCGGCCCGGGTAGGCCTGCGCCTGGTTCTTCAGCGCCGGGCGCAGGTGCTCGGGCGGCCGGTAGCGCTCGGTTTCCCAGTAGATCTCCAGCTCGTGGCCGTCGGGGTCGTGGAACAGGTAGGTCGGCCCGATGCCGGTGTCCCCGTCGACCCAGCCGACGCCGAGGCCGCGCTCTTCGAGGGCCTTCACCCGCCGTTCCAGCGCCTCCGCGCTCGTCGTGCGCAACGCCGTGCGCCCGACGCCGGACGTCTTCGCGGCGGTGAGCTTGAGGCTGTGGTGCTCGTAGTCGTCCCACGTGCGCAGGTAGACCGAGTCGCCGTCGGTGCCGTTCTCGGTCAGGCCGAGGACGCGGACGAAGAAGTCCAGGCTGCGCGCGGGTTCCGGGGTGAACAGCTCGACGTGACCGAGGTGCGCGATCTCGTGGCGGGGCGAGGGATCGGGCATGGCGGGCTCCTCAGGAACGGGGGAAGACGATGCCGTCGAACAACTTCCGCGCGGTGCGGAACACCGTCGAGCGGGCCACCCGCGGCGTCCCCGACGTCGTGTCGAACTCGACGCCGACACCCAGCGTGCCGCTGGGGTGCTCGACCTCGATCGGCTCCCCGGCGGGCGGGCGGACCAGCAGCTCGTGGCCGACCGCGCCGTCGAGCAGCAGCGCCGTCACGACGCTGACCCCGCCCAGCACGCCGATCGACGGGTGCGGCTTGACCGGGATGAACGTCTGGGTGGCGATGGCGCCGCCGTCGCGCGGAGCCGCGACGAGCGTCGTCTTCGGGACGGAGCTGCCACTCACGTCGCCGAGGCCCATGAGCTTGCCGGCTTCGACGCGCAGGGCGTCGACGCGATCGCCGAGGCCGGTCAGCTCCTCGACCGGTTCGTAGCCGGTGACGCCGAAATCGGCGGCGCGGGCCACGACGACCGGCATCCCGTTGTCCACACAGGACACTTCGATGCCACCGACGTTGTCCCGGATGTTTCCGGTGGGCAAAAGACTTCCGGTGACCGAGCCTTCGGTCTCGGTGAAGTCCAGCTCGACGGGCGCGGCCGTGCCGGGCACGCCGGAGATGGCGAGTGTTCCGGCGTAGTCGACCTCGCCGCCGGGAGTGGCGAACGTCGAGACCGCGATCGCGCCGGTGTTGACCAGGAGCACCCGGACGGTCGTGCGCTCGCCGCCGGCGGGCACCAGGCCGCGCTCGACGGCGAACTGGCCGACCCCGGCGAGCAGGTTCCCGCAGGTCTGCCGGTCGGACACGGTCGGCTCGTCGACCCCGAGCTGCAGGAAGAGGTAGTCGACGTCGCGGTCGGGACCGCCCGGCGGGGAGACGATCGCGACCTTGCTGGTGACGAGCTGCGCGCCGCCGACGCCGTCGATCTGGCGCGGGTCCGGGGTGCCCATGATCCGCAGCAGAAGGTCGTCGCGTTCGCCCGGGTCGGCGGGGAGGTCTTCGGCGAGGAAGTAGGCGCCCTTCGACGTGCCCCCGCGCATGAGCATGCAGCGCACGCCGGTCATCCCTGCTCCTTTTCGTACTCCTCGGCGGTGAGGTAGCGGACGCCCAGCGCGTCGAGCGTCTTGCGCAGGCCGTAGCGGTCGAGGCCGAGCTCGCCGCCGGCGAACGCCTCGCGCGCGGCGGCTTCCTTCTCCAGCCGGGCCTGAGAAGCCATCAAGCCCTCTTCGACGTCCTGGCGCCGGACGCGCAGCACACCGTCGTCGTCGGCCAGGATGGCGTCACCGGGGTGGACGGTCTGGCCGCCCACGACGACCGGGACGTTGACCGCGCCGGCCGTCGCCTTGACCGTGCCCTGCGCGCTGACCGCGGCCGACCACACGGGGAAACCCAGCTCGCGCAGTTCGGCGACGTCGCGGACGCCGGTGGTGGTGACCAGCCCGCGCACGCCGCGGTGGCGCAGCGCGGTGGCGAACAGCTCGCCGAAGAGGCCGTCCTGCGACGGCGAAGTCGTGGTGACGACCAGGACGTCACCCTCCCGGCACTGCTCGACGGCCGCGTGGATCATCAGGTTGTCCCCGGGCCAGCACAGCGCCGTGACGGCCGTGCCGCCGATCCGCGCGCCGTCCTGGATCGGCCGCAGGTGCGGGCCGAGCAGGCCGGTGCGGCCGAGCGCCTCGTGCACCGTGGCCACGCCGTACTCCGCCAGCCGGGTCACCTGCCCGACGTCGGCGCGGGGCGGGTTCGTGACGATGACCGGTTTCATGCCGTCGACGCTAGAGAGCACCGACGAAATTGTCAACAATCTTGGCGACAAGTGGTCGGTGCGCTCGATGCCGTGTCGTCCATCCAGGTACGCGTGTCGTCCGCCGGGGTACGCGTGTCGTCCGTTCCGGCACCGGCGTGCCCCGCAGTCAGCGCAGGTGGGACACCTCGGCCGCGTCGGCTTCGCGCAGGGCTTCGATGACGCTCTGCAGGTGGACCCGCGCGGCTTCGGCGGCCTCGACCGGGTGGTGGGCGCAGACCGCGTCGATGATCGCCAGGTGCTCGGGCAGCGAGACCTGCGGCCGGCCGGGGCGCATGGCGAGGCGGAACTGGTGGCGGACGCTCTGCCCGCGCAGCCGTTCGAGCACCTGCTCGGCGGTGCGCTGCCCGCCGATCTCGCGGACCCGGCGGTGCAGCCGCTGGTTGAGCCCGGAGTAGCCGACGACGTCACCGCTCGACACGGCGGCTCGCATCGCCTCCCCCAGCTCGCGCAGTTCGGCGATCTCGGTGTCGGTGATGCGCTCGGCGGCCTTCGCCGCGCACAGCGCCTCGAGCATCATCCGCACTTCGGAGATCTCGACGGCCTCCTCCAGCGAGACCGCGCGCACCCGCGCGCCGCGGTTCTGCACCCGCTCGACCAGGCCTTCGTTGGTGAGCTCGATGAGCGCGGACCGCACGCTGGCGCGGCTCGCCGCGAACTGGGCGGACAGATCGGCCTCGACCAGCCGCTGGTTGGGGACGAACTCGCCGCGGACGATGGCGTCGCGGATCGCGGCCACCACGGATCGTTCCCCCGGCCGCTGGTCGGCGGCAGTCTCCGCCATACTCCCACCCCTGTTTGTTGACAATTTTGTCGTGCAGATCGTTCACTTGATCGTAGGTGCCTGGAGAGGATTGTGCTATGCGCGGAACCATCGCGGTATTGGGGCTCGGCGAAGCGGGCGGCGCGCTCGCCCGCGACCTGGCGGCGGCCGGCGCCGTCGTCCGGGGTTACGACCCCGCCGCGCCCGCGCCGGAGGGGATCGTCGCCACCGGCTCGGAGGCCGAAGCGGCGACGGGCGCGGACGTCGTACTGAGCGTGAACAGCGCGTCCGCCGCCTACGACGCGGTCGCCGCCGGTCTCGCCGGGCTGGCGCCGGACGCGCTCTGGGCGGACCTGAACACGGCGTCACCCGGGACGAAGCGCCGGCTGGCCACCCTCGCGGCCGCGCACGGCGCCGGGTTCGCGGACGTGGCGATCATGGCGCCGGTGCCGGGCCGCGGGCTGCGGGTGCCGATGCTCGCCACGGGCACCGCGGCCGCCGAGGTGGCCGCGGTGCTCAACGGCTTCGGCGCGGCGGTGGACGTCATGCCGGGCGAGGCCGGGCTGGCGGCCGAGCGGAAGCTGCTGCGCAGCGTGTTCTTCAAGGGCATGTCGGCGGCGGTGGTCGAGGCCCTGCAGGCCGCGCGGGCGGCGGGGTGCGAGGACTGGCTGCGGCAGCTGATCACCGACGAGCTGACCGCCGCGAACGCGTCCACCGTGGAGCGGCTGGTCACCGGGTCCTACACCCACGCGGTCCGCCGCACGGCCGAGATGGCGGCCGCCGCGGAGATGCTCGACGACCTGGGCGTCCCGTCGGACGTCGCGGGCGCGGCGCGGGACCAGCTCGCGAAGTTGTCGAAGGAACCGGGCGGCCGTTAGGCCATGTCGGCCACATTGTGAACAATTATGCTGCGAATCTTGTGGCCAATATCTCAGCGGATGTAACTTCGGGACCCTTCGCCCCATCTCCGGACGAGAGGGACATCGATGTCCGCACCGGAACTCTCCCCCGCCGCCGAAACCGCTTCGAGCCGCCTGTCGGTCCGGGTGACCGCGCTCTGCTGGGTGCTCGTCCTGCTCGACGGCCTCGACCTGTTCGTCTACGGCGCGACGCTGCCCGGCGTGCTCGCCGACCGGGGGTTCGGCCTGACCGCCGTCACCGGTGGCACGATCGGCAGCCTGACCACCTTCGGCATGATGCTCGGCGCGCTGGCCTCGGGTGTCGTCACCGACCGGATCGGGCGCCGGAAGATCATCCTCACCGGCGTCGTCCTGTTCTCCTTCGCTTCGGCCGCGTGCGCGCTGGCCCCGAGCGTCGGGTTCTTCGGGGGCGCGCGGTTCGTGGCCGGGGTCGGGCTCGGCGGGCTGCTGCCGTCGGCGATCGCCATGGTCATGGAGTACGCGCCGCCGTGGCGGAGGAACCTCGCCGTCACCGTGGTGATGACGGCCCACCAGGCCGGCGGCGCGCTCGCCGGCGCGCTGGGCATGGTGATCGTCGAGTCGCTCGGCTGGCGCTCGGTGTACTGGATCGGCGCGGTGCCGATCGTCGTCGTGCTGCCGGTGGTCGCGGTGCTGCTGCCGGAGTCGCTGACTTTCCTGCTGGCCAAGGGAAAGACCGAGCGGGCGCGGGCGATCGCCGACCGGTTCTCGGTGCCGCTCGATGCGTTCGCCCCCGAGCCCGACCCCGGACGCCGCGGCGGGCTGCGCGGGCTGTTCGCGCCGTCGGTCCGGGCGACGACGCTGCTGTTCTGGGTCGCGTCGTTCGCCGGGCTGCTGCTGGTCTACGGCGTCAACACCTGGCTGCCGACCATGATGCGCGCCAACGGCTACAACCTCGGCTCGGCGATCAGCTTCCTGCTGGTGATCAACGTCGGCGGCATCGCGGGCATGCTGGTGGCCGGGCGGCTGGCCGACCGGTTCGGGTCGCGGCCGGTCGCGATCACGTGGTTCGCGCTCACCGCGGCCGGCGTCGGCCTGCTCGCGCTGAAGATGCCGCTCCTGGTGACGTACGTGGTCGTGTTCCTCACCGGCGGCTGGCTGTTCAGCGCGCAGACGCTGATCTACGCGAGCGTCGGCGCCTACTACCCCGCCGACAGCCGCGCCACCGCGCTCGGCTGGGTGTCCGGGGTCGGCAGGCTCGGCGCGGTCTTCGGCCCGTGGCTGGGCGGGATCCTGGTGGCGGGCGGGCTGTCCGCGCTGGGCTTCGGGGTCTTCGCCCTGGCCGGACTGCTGGGTGCGGTGATGGTGTCCCTGGTTCGCCGGCTGCCGAAACCTGTTGTGCTGCCCCGCAGGACCCAGCACGCGTGACCGCGGCCCGCGGGGGTGTCCGGCTCGGTACGGGCTTTCGGGGCGTGGCCGGACGGGCCCGGCCCGCCGCGGTCTCCGGGACACGGCTGCGCGGAATCCTCCCGCCGAGCGGGTTGCCCGCACTCGGCTTCACCCCGCCCACAGGACCCAGCGCGCATGAAACCGCTGCCTGCTGCGGGGCTGTTCGGCTCGGCGTGGTCTTCGGGCGTGGCCGGGCGGCATCTCGCGCCGGGCGGGCCCGGCCCGCCGCGGTCTCCGGGACACGGCTGAGCGGAATCCTCCCACCGAGCGGGTTGCCCGCACTCGGCTTCACGTCGCCCACAGGACCCAGCGCGCAGGAACCGCTGCCTGCGGCGGAGGTATTCGGCTCGGCGTGCTCTTCGAGGCGCGGCCGGGCGGCATCCTCGCGCCGGGAGCCTAGCGCGGGGCGAGGCCGGGCGGGCTCTCCGGACACTGCCGTGAACCGCCACCCGCGAGCCGGTTCGTGTGTGGTGCGCGTCCGGTCAGCGGGGCGCGGAAACCTTCGGTCGTCGCCGGGTCGCCACGGCCCGGCACCGACCGGAGGAGCCCGACATGACCGAGAAGACCGCACTGGTGACCGGGGGTTCGCGCGGCATCGGACGGGCGATCGCCCTCCGCCTGGCCGCCGACGGGGCCGTCGTCGCCGTGCACCACGGGGGCAACGAGGTCGCGGCCAAGGAGACCGTGACGATGATCGAGGACGCCGGCGGCCGCGCCTTCGCCGTCGCCGCCCGGTTCGGGGACGCCGGTGCCGTCGACGCGCTGGCGAGCGCGGTCGAAGCCGCGTTCGGCGACCGCGGGCTGGACGTCCTGGTCAACAACGCCGGCATCGGCTCGCACAGCACGCTCGCCCAGCTGACCGAGGACGAATTGGACCGGCTGCTGACCGTCAACGTGAAGACGCCGATGCTGCTGATCCGGCGGCTGCTGCCGCTGCTGAACGACGGCGGCCGGATCGTCACCGTCGGCTCGATGGCCTCGCGGATCGCCGTGTCGAGCCAGATCGCCTACACCGTCAGCAAAGCGGCGGTCGAAGCGCTCGCCCCGACGCTGGCCAACGACCTCGGCCACCGCGGGATCACGGTGAACACCGTCGCGCCCGGCCCGATCCGGACCGACCTGACCGCCCCGATGCTGGCCATTCCCGAAGCGGCGGCGGGCCTGACGTCGATGACCGCGCTGGGCCGGATCGGCGAGCCCGAGGACGTCGCCGACGTGGTCGGCTTCCTCGCGGGCCCGGGCGGCCGCTGGATCACCGGCCGCACCCTCGACGTCTCCGGCGGCACCTACCTCGGCCCGATGGCCCCGGCCTGAGCCGCCGTGCCGCCCAGGGCGATCAGCCCCGGGCGGCGACGCCGTCGAGGTGCAGGACGCCCTCGGTGTGGTGCTCGGCGACGAACTCCGGCCCCTTCGTGACGAGCCGGGCGATCGCGGTCGCGTGCCCGTGACCGAGGCCGTGCTCGGTCTTGAGCCACGTGACGATTTCGCCGTGCTTCGTCAGGTTCTTGCCGGACGCCAGATCGAGAAAACCACGCGGAGTGATCCCGGTCTGCTTCTCCGCGTTGTCGAGGTAGGCCTGAAAGGACATGACTGCTCCCGGTTTTCGAGGTCCGATGGTGACGATCCGGCTGTTCCGGGCCGTCCGCACCGGCGGTTCCCCGGTGCGTCTCGCGTGCTGCCACCGTCCCACCGACAACTTTTTTTGTCAATAATCCGCTGTCATCACGATGTCGACGGACTGCAACCGGATTGTCGACGGTGACTGCGAAGCTTCGCCGGTCCCCGGATGGGGCGGGGCCGAGGGGTGCTGGGGGAAAACGTGGAGCAGCAGGCGAACGCGGGCGAAATCACCTGGATGCCGGACCCGCGGGGCAGGTTGCACGCGGCCGACATCGACGCGGTGCCCGATGTCGCGGCACCGACCGTGGTGCTCGCCGACACCCGGCCCGCGGTGCGCCGCGGGGTCCGGTCGATGCTGGAGCGCTCCGGCGCGGTCACGGTCGTCGGCGAGGCGGCCACCGCCGCCGGGGCGCTCGCGGAGACCACCCGGCTGCGGCCGGACGTGCTCGTCATCGACGTGCAGCTCGGCGGCGAAGACGGGATCGACGTCATCAGCCGGGTCGCGCGCACCGCGCCCGGGACCGCCGTGCTCGTCTTCAGCGAGGTCGACGACGACCGCGCGATCACGTCCGCCTTCCACGCCGGCGCGCGGGGTTTCCTCGGCAAGGACGCCGGCACGGAGGAGATCGTGCGCGGCGTGCAGGCCGTGGCGGCGGGCCAGGCCATCATCGGCAAGGCGATCGCCGGCCGGCTCGGCGCGTGGATGCGCCCGGCGAGCACCCTCGACCCCTACCCGTTCGCGCAACTCACCGCGCGGGAACGGGAAGTGCTCGACCGCATCGCCGCCGGCAAGTCGAACCCGGCCATCGCGCGGGAGCTCGCCCTGGCGCCCAAGACGATCAGCAACCGCGTCTCGGCGATCTTCACGAAGCTCGGCACGGCCGACCGCGCGCGGGTGATCGTGATGGCGCGCGACGCCGGGCTCGGCCGCGGCTGAACCGCACGGGACCGATTCCCCGGCGGACGGGAACCGCTCCCCTATCCCGCGGGAACCGGCCGATTTTAGCCTCGGCTCAGCTTTTGAGCCCGAGCCTGAGCCACCACCGATCGGAGTGGGACGTGACCGACCTCGAACCTGCCGTCGTGACCATCCGGAAGCGGGAACCCGAGCACCTGCACCGCATGGACGGCCTCGACCTCAAGCTGCTGCTGCCGTGGGACGGCGTGGCGGCGCCCTTCCGCGGCGCCTGGTGCGTGCTGCGGCCCGGTGACGTCGCGCTCGAACACGCCCACGAGGACCGCGAGATCTTCTTCGTCATGTCCGGGCGGGCCGAGGTGCGCGGGGGCGGGAAGCGGTACGAAATCGCCGCCGGAGACCTGGTCTTCCTGCCGCCCGGGCTGGCGCACCAGGTCGTCAACGAAACCGACGAGGACGTTTCGTACTACGCGATTTGGTGGGACACCTCGATGTCGGAGGAGTTCCTCGCGCGGCAGGCGACGCCGGCCGAGGCGGGCTGAGCCGGTGCTGGACTACGACGGGAAGAAGTTCCGCAAGACGGGCAGCGAGTCCCACCCGGTCACCGTGTACCGGCAGGACGGCGACGTCGTGTGGTCGGAGTTCGCCGGCGGTGAGGTGCTGCGCGGCTCGACCGCCGGCACGCGCGCCGCGGACGGGACCCTCCACTTGGGATACACCATCGTGCTCGCGGGCGGGGAGATCATCAGCGGGCACACCGTCAACACCCCGGAAGTGACCGAAGACGGCCGGGTCCGGCTGCGTGAGGTGTGGGAGCGCTACGGCCCGCACGCGGCGACCGGCGTCTCCTACCTCGAAGAGGTGACCTGAGTGACCGCGACCGAGGCGGACTGGCGGCACCTGGCCGGCGCCGTGACCGGCCCGGTGTTCGCGCCGGGGCAGCCCGGCCCGGGGACGCCGTTCAACCGGCGGTTCGCCGGGACCGTGCCGGCCGGCGGCGTCGCCGTGACCGGCGTCGAGGACGTCCGGCGGACCCTCGCCTGGGCCCGCGACACCGGCACCGGCGTCAGCATCCGCGGGGGCGGGCACAGCTTCGCCGGGTACTCGACCGGGACCGGGCTGGTCCTCGACGTCGGCGCGCTGAACGCGGTGACCGCCGACGGCGAGACCGGGCTGGTCACGGCCGCGGGCGGCGCGCTGATGTCCGATGTGTACACCGCGCTGCAGCCGCACGAGATGGCTTTCGCGCTGGGCAACGGGGATTCGGTCGGGATCGCGGGCCTGACGCTCGGCGGCGGCAACGGCGCCACGTCACGCAAGTTCGGGCTCACCGCCGACGCGCTCGTCGCGACCACCCTGGTCACCGCCGACGGCGAGGTCGTGCGCTGCGACGCGCGGGAGAACGCCGACCTGTTCTGGGCGTGCCGCGGCGGCGGGGGCGGGAACTTCGGGGTCACGACGTCGCTGACGTTCCGCGCCCGCCCGGTCCGGGACTGCTCCACCTACCTGCTGCTCTGGCACGTCGCCGACGCGCCGAAGGTGTTCTCCGTACTGCAGGAGACCGTCCGGACCGCGCCCGACGAGTTCGCCGCGCGGATCGGCGTCGCCACGACCGGGGACGGCACCGTCGTCTCGGCCATCGGGCAGCACCTGGGCCCGGCCGCCGAGCTGCGGGAGATCCTCGACCCGGTGCTGGCGGTGGCCCGCCCGTTCCGGTGCGACGTCGACGACCGGACCTTCTGGGAGGCCAAGGACTTCCTGCGGCACGAGACCGCCGCGGGCGCGTTCGCGACGCGGACGGCGTTCACCCGGGAGGCGCTGCCGGACGACGCCGTGGCGACGCTGCTCTCGTGGCTCGAACGGTGGCCCGGCAGCGGCAACCCGGACGGCGGCGGCGCGGCCCTGTTCTCCTGGGGCGGCGAGGTCAACCGCGTCCCGGCGGCGGACACCGCGTTCCCGCACCGGGACGCGCGGTTCCTGCTGTCCATGGACACCTCCTGGGACGAGCACGACGAACCCGGCGTCGTCCGCGCCAACCTCGGCTGGCTCACCGGCCTGCAGGAAGCGCTGGCGCCCTACACCTCCGGCGGGGCGTACCTGAACTTCACCGACCCCGACCGCGCGGACTGGCGCACGGCGTACTACGGCGCCAACTACCCGCGGCTGCTGGAGATCAAGCGGCGGCTGGACCCGGACGGGCTCTTCGCCTTCGAACAGGGCATCGGCCGCGATGATCGGTGACGACCGGGTCCACATCTGGACCGCCGCCGAGGTCGACGACGGCCAGGTGCCGCCGGCGCAGCACGCGCCCGTGGCCGAGATCCTGGCCTGGGCCCGGCGTTACCTCGTGACGTCGAACCCCGGGCTCGGCCGCAGCGGCCCGGTGTGCCCGTACACCCAGCCGTCCCTCCACAGAGGACTCTTCCACCTCGCCGCCCTCACCGACGCCGGTGGCGCCGACATCGCCGAGGCCGTCGAGAGCCTGCGGTCCTGGTACGAGAAGCTCGCGGCCGAGATCGACGGCCAGGACCGCGAGCTGCTCACCATCCTGCTCGTGCTGCCGCACCTCGACCCGCTCAGCTCGGCCGCGCTCGACGCCGTGCAGGCGCGGGCGAAGGACCGGTTCGTGGCCGACGGCGTGATGATCGGCCAGTTCCACCCGGCGTGCGACCAGCCGGGACTGTGGAACCCGCACTTCAAGGCGCTGCGCGCGCCGGTGCCGCTGCTGGCCATCCGCAAGCTCGTCGTGTTCGACCTGCCGTTCCTGATGGACTCCGAGGTGCACGCCGAGAGCTACCTGCGGCGGTTCGCCCCGGACATCCCGCCCCGCATCCGCGACCAGCTCGTCCGGCGGCTGACGGAGCGCCGCGACGCCGTCCGCACGCCCTGACACTTTCGCCCGGAAGGGGTACGCATGGAGTTCACCATCGTGGGCGCCGGCATGGCCGGCGCCTTCCTCGCGCTTTCACTCGCCCGCGAAGGCCACACGGTCACCGTCTACGACCTCCGCCCGGACCCGCGGGTCGCGTCCGGTGAGGGGTCGTCGATGAACCTCGGCCTCTCCCGCCGCGGCCTCGACGCGCTCGGGCACGCCGGGCTCCGGTCCGAAGTGGACGCACTCGTCATGCCGATGCGGGGCCGGCTGCTGCACGACCGCGAAGGCGGCACGCGGTTCTCGACGTACGGCGACGGCGGCATCCTGGCCATCCAGCGTAGCGACCTCGGCGCGCTGCTCGTCGACGCGGCCGCGAAGGTCCCGGGCGTCCGGTTCGTCTTCGAGGCGCGGTGCACCGGCATCGAGAAGGACACCGCGACCGCGTACTTCGTCGACCAGACCACCGGCAAGGGGCTGACCGCGAAGGCGGACGTCCTGGTCGGCGCGGACGGCGTCTACTCGGCCGTCCGCCGCTTCCTGCAGCGCGACGAGCGCGCCGGCTACACGCAGGAGTTCCTCGACTGGGGCTGGCGCGAGCTGCACATCCCGGCCCGGCCGGACGGCGGGTTCCGGATGGACCCGGACGTCTTCCACCTGTGGCCGCGCGGCGACACGATGATGTTCGCCCACCCCAACCGCGACGGCTCGTTCACCTGCTCGTGCGTCCTGCCGTTCCGCGGCCCGCGCAGCTTCGAGACCCTGCGCGAAGCGGGCGACGTCGAACGGCTGTTCCGCGACCTGTTCCCGGACCTGCTGGAGCTGGTCCCGGACATCGGCACGTGGTTCTTCGACCGCCCGACGATGAACCTGGTCACGACGCGCACGACACCGTGGCACCACGAGGACAAGGTGGTCCTGGTCGGCGACGCGTGCCACGCGGTGTTCCCGTTCCTGGCCCAGGGCATGAACGCGGCGTTCGAGGACTGCCGCGAGCTGGTGAGCAGCCTGCGCGCGCACCCGGACGACCCGGGCGTGGCGTTCGAGCGGTACTACGCCCGGCGCAAGCCGAACACGGACGCGCTGGCCGAGATGTCCCGCCGCAACTTCGCGGAACTACGGGACACGGTCCGCTCCCCGGCGGTCCGGGTGGAGAAGGCCCTGGACGTGGCTTTGGAGCGGGTGTCGGGGAAGCGCTGGATGCCCCTGCACGCGATGGTGACCAACACGACGATCCCGTACGCCCAGGCCCAGCGCCGGGCGGCGCGGCAGCACCGGCTGCTACGGGGGCTGGGGGTGGTCGGTCTCGCGGCTATCGGCACGGCTTTGCTGCGGAAGCGGCTGTCCTGAACGGACTTGCTCGGAACGCCCGGCGGACTTCCTTCCGCCGGGCGTTCGTTTGACCGCCACCCGCTGCCGACCGTCGACAGCGCTGGACATTCGGCGTCGTCACACGGAACGGACGGCGGACTCGGATCCGCCGGGTTCGCGCGGCTGCCGCCGCACATCCATGGCCTACACCCGGCTGGCGTTCCGTGATTCGCATCCAGCGTGGGCACCCGAAATGCCCGGCGGACCCCTTCACCGAGCGTTCGCGCAGCGGCCACCCCATGTCCGTGGCCCGCGCACCCGGCGGCCGTTTCCGTCGTTGACGTTCGGTCGATGGAGGATTCGGGACGTCGGGCGGCCAGGTTCCTCCATCGACAGCGCTGCGCGTTCGGCGCGGTCACCCGGGACCCCGGCGGGACCTGCCACCGGGCGTTCGCGCCGTGCCGACCGCCGACGCCGAAATTCCGTGAAGGCCTCCTTACCGGCCATAAGAGCCGGTAAGGAGGCCTTCACGGAACTCGAGCCGACCGCAGCCGGTGCCAGGGAGCGCGTTCGGCGGGCTTGAGGCGGCGCAGGGTCCACAGGCCGTACAGCGCGAGCAGCGGCTTCACCAGCAGCCATTCCCCGGCGCGGTAGTCGTCCGCGGGCGCGAGTTTGGCGGCGAGATCCGGGCGACGGCGGCGGAGGTAGGCGCGGGCCTTGAGCGCGTGCGCCGGCTGGGAGGCGATCTTCACGCGGTCCACGTCCTCCAGCAGCGGGATCACGTTCGTGACGTTCTCCCACGTCGTCCGGCTCCGGTCTTCGAGGAGCACCCGGCCGTCGTAGCCGAGCACGCTTCTCGCGTAGTCGGCCATCACCTGGGCCTCCGCGGGGCCGTCGCCGGTCGTGCCGCCGCTGAAGATCACCCGGGTGTCGTCGCCCGTCAGGGAGCGCAGGCCGGCGCGGACGCGCCAGCGGTTGACGGCGTTGGCCGTCGGGCCGCGGTTGCGGTAGCCCAGTACGACCACGGCTTCGGAACCGCCGTCACGGCCGGGGGTGACGAGCGTGCGGGACCAGCGCCGGTTCAGCCACTCGCTCCACGCCAGGATCCCGGCCAGCACCCACACCGCTCGCATGGGACGACAGTAGGACACGCCCGGCGGGAAACCCGCCGGGCGTGTCCTGCGAACGCCGGCTAACTCGTGATGCCCAGGCAGAGGCGGAACTCGGGAGTCCCGCCCAGCAGGTGCGCGCCCGCGGACTGGAGGATGCGGTCCTGGGCCAGCAGGTGCTGGCACATCGTCGTGGTGTCGCGGAGCCAGCGGTCCAGCGGGCCGCTGCGGTGGATCGAACCCGTCTGCATCAGGTCGTACAGCCGCGTGACGATCGAACGGGCCGTGCGGAACGCGTGCAGCCGCGCCAGCGGCAGCGCCGCCTGCAGCTCCACCGGGACCGGCTTCCCCGCCGAGAGCAGCTCCCACTGCTCCCGCATCGTCCCGTAGACGCCGTGCCGGGACGCCGTGAAGTCCGCTTCGCACTCGGCCAGCGTCGTCTGCATCCGCCAGTTGTCCGCCCACGGGACGCCCGTCGCGCGGTCCACCCGCGTCCGGACGATCTCGCGGACGTGGTCCAGCGCCGCCCGCGCCACCCCGAGGGGCACGCCCGGGATCGTGCGCATGAACGACTCGGCGCTGGTCAGCGGGCTCGGGCGGCCGTGCACGGTGTCGAAGGCGAGGGTGCGCTCCTCCGGCACGAACACGTCGGTGATCGTGTAGTCGCAGCTGCCGCTCCCGGCCAGGCCGGTGGTGTGCCAGTTGTCGACGACCTCGACGTCGGCGCGCGGCACCATGAACAGGCGCGAGTCGTGCGGGTCGCGGCCGTCCGGGCTCGGGTCCGGCCGGCCGTCGCGGTAGATGAACGCGCCCGAGATGACCCAGTCGCTGTGGGTGACCCCGCTGCCGAACGTCCAGCGCCCGGTGAGCCGGTACCCGCCGGGCACGCGTTCGGCGCGGCCCACCGGGAACAGCATGCCGGCCGTGACCAGGTCGAGGCCGGCGAACATCTCCCGGGCCGCCGGGCCGGCGATGAACGACGCGTACAGCCCGGTGCAGGCCCCGATGTGCGTGCACCAGCCGGCCGAAGCGTCGCCGTAGGACAGTGTTTCGACGACCTCGGTCTGCTCGATCGAGGTCAGCTCGGGGCCGCCGAACTCGCGGGGGAACGCCATCCGGAACACCCCGGCCCCCCGCATCAGCTCGACGACGTCCTCGGGCAGCCGCCGCAGCCGCTCGAACTCCCCCGCACGCTCGCGCAGGACCGGGACCAGCGCCTTCGCCCGGGCCAGGATCTCCTCGGCGGTCCGCGGCGGCGCCGGGCGCGTGAGGCTCTCGGCGGTCACGCGTCCACGTCCAGCAGACCGGCCGGCATCACGAACGACGCCCCCGTTTCCGGCGGGTCGAGCGGGTCGGCGTCCACTTCGACGAGTGCCGCCGCCTGGTCGAGCCGCTGGGTGCAGGCCTCGACGTCGTCGCCTTCGCACACGACGAAGGAGTGCCGGGCGAGGTAGCCACCCGGCGGCAGCCGCAGCGACGCGCCGGGCTCGACCATCTTCGACGCCGTCACCAGCCCGGGGGTTTCCGACGGCACCGTCACCGACCGGATCACGCAGTCGCGCGGCGGGCAGCCGAACCGGATGCCCACCACGGACTCCCGGGTCGGCGCCAGCTCCGGCCGCTGCCCGGTGGCGACGTCGAAGAGCACCTCGCCCGGGTCGATCCCGGTGGCGGTCAGGCCGAGGAACGGGATGAGGTCGCCACCCAGCCTGCCGTTGATCTCGATGATCAGCGGGCCCCGGTCGGTCAGCCGGACCTCGGTGTGGGTGATGCCGTCCTCGACGCCGAGCAGCCGGTGCGCGCGGGCGAGGGCGTCCATCAGCTCCCGGTCGCGCAGCAGCGGATCGGCCGCGTCCACGACGTGCCCGGTCTCCTCGAAGTACGGCTCGGCGCCGCTCTGCTTGCGGGCCAGGAACATCGGCAGGTACTCGCCCTTGTGGACGGCGGCGTCGACACTGATCTCCGGGCCCTGCGCGTAGCCTTCGACGATCGCGGTGCCCCCGTAGGGCGCGTGCTCGGCCCGGCTCGCGCCCGCGGCGACCTCGAACGCGGCCTCGACCTCGGCCGCGTCGGCGGCGAGCACGACACCGATGCTGGCGCCCATCGCGCGGGGCTTGACGACGACCGGGTACCCGATCTTCTCCGCTGCCGCGATCGCCTCGTCCGCCGTCGCCACCGTGGCGAAGCCGGGCTGGTGCAGGCCGGCTTCGGCGAGCACCGACCGGGTCCGGTACTTGTCCCGGCAGCCGACCGCGCCGTCCGGGCCGAGGCCCGGCACGCCGAGCTCGACGGCGAGCTCGCCCGCGGCCAGCACCACCGGCTCGTCCCAGCACATCAGCCCGGCGATCGGCCGCCGCGCGGCCACCTCCCGGGCCGCCGCGGTCATCACCTCGGCGTCGAAGACGTTGGTCAGCACGATCTCGTCGAAGTACTTCTTCTGCCAGGTCGGCTTGAGGTTGTTGAGCAGCACCAGGTCCAGCCCCGCCGACCGGGCGCGCCGGTGGATCGAGCGGACGAGGTACTCGCGGTAGAGCTTCAGCCCGCTGCCGATCACCAGCAGCACGCCGTTCGGTTCGGTCATGCCTTCCCTCCCACGGGTTCCGTCGCGGTCCCGGTCTCCACGGCCGGGACGGGCGCGGTCTTCTGCTTCATGGCCGCCCAGGCGAAGTAGCCGGCGACGAGGCCGAGCGCGCCGCCCAGCGGCCAGATGCCCCGGCCCAGCCACGTCCACGCCAGCACCCCGAACACCGGGCCGAGCGCCGAGGACAGGCCGATGATCGTGTGCTGCGTCCCGATGTAGCGGGCCTTCACCCGGGCCGGGAACCGGGCCGGGTAGGCGAACATGCTCGGCCCGGAGATCATCAGCCCGGACACGAAGAACACGGTGCTGAGGATCACGAGCGTGCCGGAGCCGGCGGCCAGCCCCCAGCCCGCGACCCCGACCGCGAAGACGGCGTGCCCGAGCCCGGCGGCCAGCGGGGGCGGCCAGCGGGTGACGTACGTGGTGAGCTTGAGCTCCGTGACGATCAGGATGATCGACGACGTCGCGAGCACCGCGCTGTAGAGCGCCTCCGGGTGGCCGTCGGCGAGGATCTGCAACGGTAGCGCGACGGTGAACTGGGCGTAGACGATCGTGCCGACGAACATGGATCCCAGGTAGAGCAGGAACTTGCCGTCGCGCACCATGGTCGCGTAGGCCGACTTCCGGTCCACTGTGGACGCCGGTTCCTCGTCCTCTTCGGGCGGGACGTCGACGTTCTTCGGCAGCAGTGCGAAGGCGAGCAGCGCGTACACCGCCGCGGTGGCGCCGTCCAGCCAGAACAGCAGGTCCCAGTCGACCAGGATGAGGCCCGCGGCGATCAGCGGGGCCAGCGCGGCCCCGATGTTCAGCGCGATCCGCATCATGGAGAAGCCCATGACCTGGTACTCCTCGGGCATCTGGTCCGACAGCAGCACCGCCGCCGCCGGGCGGTAGGCCTGCGTCGCGAGACCGCCCAGCGCGACGACGCCGGCCAGCGGCCAGAACGTCGACGGGTGAGCCAGCAGCGGGATCGACGCGACCAGCGGGGCCGACGCGATCATCGCCACCACGATCGTGGTGCGCGGGCCGAACCGGTGCGTGAGCTCACCGCCCAGCATCGTCCCGAAGATCGCGCCGACGCTGTAGGCGACGAGGCACAGGCCCGCCGCGGCGACCGAGACCCCCCGCACGGTCAGGTACAGCAGCAGGAAGGTCTGGACGAACGCGCCGAGCTGGTTGACGAACACGCCGCCGAGCAGGTAGCGCACGGGGGTCGGGGTCGCCTTCAGCACGGCGAACACGCCGGCCGGGGCCTCGTTGCTCATGCCGTCTCCTCTGTGATGGTCGTGACGAACCGGCGGGCGGCGAGCGGCGCCGTGGCGAACCCGGTGCCGCCGCACGCCGCGCGGGCCTGGACGGCTGGGCCGACGCGCGCCAGCAACGCGTCGCCTTCCCCGGTCAGGTAGTGGCACTGCTTGGCCCCGACGACGGTGTAGCGGTCCACATCGGACAGGACCGACGCCGCCAGCAGCCGCTCGGTCCAGTCCGCCGGGCCGTCCCCGGTGCAGTCCGTGTCGGGCACCTCGCGGCAGACGGCGTCCGAGCTGATCTTGAGCAGCGTGCCGTCACCGGGTGGCAGCAGCCACGCCCGCGCGTCCGCGCCGATCCGCCCGGCGCCGGGTGCGGTCTCCCACCACCGGGCCAGCTCGGCCGGGGGCCGGAGGTAGAGCATGGTCTGCCGGTGCCGGACCGCCGGCAGCCCGACCAGGTCGGGGGTCCACGGGCCGGCCGCGACCAGCACCCCGTCGGCCCCGAGGACCTCGCCCCCGGCGAGGGTGACCTTGCCGGTGTCGCCGTCCACCTCGGTCACGGCCGACCAGGGCCGCAGCCGCACGGCGGGGTGCGCGTCGAGCCAGCGCACCGCGGCCCGGAGCACCCGGTCGGCCAGCAGCACCCCGGCGTCGAGCTCGAGGACGCCGGTCGTGCCCGCCGGGAAGCCGATGTGCGGCAGCTTCTCCGGGGCGACGGTCGAGACCGGCACGCCGGCACCGATCGCCGCCTCGAGCACCCCGCCGACGTCGCCGTCCGGCCAGGCCGTGACGATGCCGACACGGCGCAGGAACCGTTCTCCCAGCAGGGTTTCCAGTTCGAGCCAGCGCCGGTGCGCCGCCGCCATCCGCCGGGACGCGGCCGCGTCGCCGGGGGCGAACGTGCGCAGCGCCCGGTGCTGGTCGGCCGAGCTGGCGTCCGGGTTGGGGATCGGGCCCCGGTCCAGGACGGTCACGCGATGCCTGGCGAGCGCGCACTCGACCGCGGCGAGCAGCCCGGTGACGCCCGCCCCGGCGACCACCACCTCCCGCGGTGTCACGACGGGACCGCGCCGTCGAGCCGGGGCAGCCGCCGCGGCGTGACGGTGGTCGCGGCCGCGCGCGCCGGGATCGTCCGGTCCGGCAGCGCCTCGGCCAGGTCGACCAGGATCGGCCCGGCGCAGCGCAGGAGGACGTCGACCTCGTGGCAGAAGTCGCCGGCGTCGTGCTCGCCGGGCTCCCAGCCGTCGAGGCGGCCCAGCTGCTCGGCCAGGGTGAACGCGGCCGCCGTCATGCTGAACCCGTCGACGCCGTAGGCGGCGGCGAACCGTTCGAGCACCCGCCCGGCCGCGGCCCGCGACCGCTCGGACACCGGCAGCTCGCGGCCCACCCAGGCGTCGACCTTCTCCGCGACCCGGTTCCACGGCCCGACGAGCCGCGTCTCGGTCACCCGCTCCAGCGCGCCGCGCGTGAAGTCGGTGCGCTGGAACTCGGGGCTGGTCGAGGCGAGGTGGAACCGGATCAGGTCCCGGGGCACCTCGCCGGCCAGCTCCCGCCCGGACACGACGTGGGCGCGGCTGGTGGAGAACTTGTCGTTGGCCAGCTCGTAGAAGTCGTTGGTGACGAACCGGTCCGGCAGGACGTACCCGCCGAGCGCCAGCAGCATCGCCGTCCCGACGACCGCGAACGGGTAGGTCGCGTCCAGGCCCATGAAGTAGACGACCTGCGTGCCCGAACCCGCCGCCCACAGCTCGTCGTCGGCGGCGAGCACCGCGCCCCGCCGCTCGGCGGCCAGCGCCGTGGTGCACATGCTCCAGGGCATGCCTTCCATGTGCGCGTAGAAGACCTGGCCGGGCGTCTCGGGGAACGGCGCCGGGATGCCGAACGAACCCGGTTGTGTGACCGGGAAGTCCGGCAGCGGCCGGGCCAGCATCTCGTCGATCAGCTGGGCCATGTGCGGGCGCATCCCGGCCCGGCGCGCGGCGAAGAACTCGGTGAGCTCCGCCCGGTACTCCTCCGGCGAGAACACCAGGATCTCGGCCTCGCGCAGTTCCACCGGCTCGTCGGGATCCAGCGCCGAACGCGGCGAGAGCAGCTCACCCGGCTCGATCGGGTGGCCGCAGCTCTCGCAGAGCCCGGAGTTCCCGTCGGCCAGGCAGAACGGGCAGCCGCCGCGCACGTAGGCGTCCATCAGGTACTGGCCCGACCGTGTCGAGTAGGGGAACTTCACCGCGCGCAGCTTGAGCTTCCCGAGGGCGTGCAACCGCTCGTGGAAGCGCAGCACCATCTTGACGAACCGGTCCTCCAGGCAGGCGAACCCGTCGACCCGGACGGCCAGCGCGGCCAGGGTCTCCGCCACCTGTGCGGCCGATTCCTCACGCAGGCCCTCGGGCGTCACGCCGAGGCGCCGCGCGGCCGTGACGATGTAGTTCTGCGTGAAGTGCATGCCGGTGCCGAACAGCGCCTCCCGCCCGGTCGCCTCGGCGTACCGGCGGCAGACGTCGGCGGCGAGGAACGGACCGGCGAGGTGCCCGAGGTGCAGGTCGCCGTTCGCGGTGGGCGCCGGCGAGAGCACCACCAGCCGCTCCCCCGCCATCACGCGCTCCGCACCGGTGCGACGCCGCGCCGGGACAGCAGGTCGTCGACGATGTCCTGCGACCGGTGGGCGAGCACGCTGATGAGGGAGTCGGCGATGCCGTGCGTCTCCTCGTTGACGCCCTGCAGGTACACCGCGCCCCACGCCGCGTCACCCAGGTCGACGCGGTAGCACCGGCTGACCGTGATCTCCGGCCGGCCGGCCTTGGCGGTCAGGTCCCGCACCAGCGCGGGCATCCGCGGGTCGTAGCCGGTGCCCAGCAGCACCACGTCGCACTCCAGCGGCTCGACCTTGCCGCTGGTGCGGTCCCGCAGGTCGAGCACGACCGCGCCGTCCTCTTCGCGCGCGGCGACGACCTCGGTCATCGCGCGGACGCGGGACCGTTCCGGTCCCAGCATCTTCTGCCGGTAGAGCATCAGGTAGAGCTCGTCGAGGAACGGCGGCGCCATGCCGCCGTAGTTGGTCAGCCGCATCTCGGACAGGAGCTCCTCGCGGATCTCCGGCGGGCTGTCGTAGAAGCGGTCCACGAAGGACGGGAAGAACAGCTCGTTGACGAACTTGCTCGTCTGGTAGTTCTGCGGGCCGACCGAGCGCACGACGAGCGTGATCTCGCTGGACGGCAGGTTTTCGTGCAGGGCCATGAACATCTCGGCGGCGCTCTGCGCCCCGCCGACGACCACCGCCCGCAGCGGCTCGTCCCGGTCGGTCTGCGCGATGCGCGTCCGGTACTGGGCGCTGTGGATCACGCGGTCGGCGGGCAGGTCGGCGAACACGGCCGGGACGTGCGGATCCCGGCCGCCGCCGACGATCAGGTCGCGGCAGCGGATGGTGTCGCCGTCGGTGAGGGTGACGGTCCAGCCGGTCAGCAGGCCGTCCGCGCCGTGCACCGGTTCGATCGACGCGGCGCGGGCGCCGTAGCGGATGTTGACCTGCTCCAGCGACTTCGCCACCCACTGCAGGTAGTCGGAGATCTCCCAGCGGAACGGGTTGAAGGTGCCGAGGTTGACGAACTCGTTCAGCCGGCCCGATTCGTGGAGGAAGTTCAGGAAGGAGAAGCGGCTTTGCGGGTTGCGCAGGGTCACCAGGTCCTTGAGGAACGAGACCTGGCTGCGGGCCCAGGGCATCAGCAGGTTGCGCTGCCACTTGATGTCGGGACTCTGTTCCAGCAGCAGGGTTTCCCCGGCGAGCTCGGGCGAACCGGACTCCTCGATGGCCGCGGCCAGCGCCAGGTTCGCCGGTCCCGCCCCGATCGCCAGTACGCCCACCTCGTGGTCAGTCACTCGGGTTCCCCCTTTTGTCGCACGTCGGCCGAAGGTCGGGACCGAATGTAACCGCGCCCTTTTCCCGGCCGACAGGGAAAACGATCCCGCCCGGCGGGGAAATCCGACCCGCCTTCGCCAGGCCCGCACGATCGGCGGCGCGCATCTCCCGGCGGCGGTGTACACATGGCCGCGCCACCCGTTCGGCGGTGCCCGGCACCAACTCCAGACGTCCGTGAAGGCCACCTTGAGGGACTCAGAGTCCCTCAAGGTGGCCTTCACGGACGTTCGCCTGTCCTGAAGTGGGGTCAGCCGGTGCGGCTGCGGCCGACGCGGTCGGCGGCCACGTGCAGCTCCCGGGCCCGGTACAGCTCCTCCGCCGCCCGCCAGGCCGCGCGGGCCCTCGCGGAGTCCGCCAGCTGCCGGTGGGTGTCGCCCAGTGCCGACAGGACGCCCGCCTGCCGGTAGGTGTTGTCGAGCGCGCGCCAGAGTTCCAGGGCCCGTTCGTAGTGCTCCAGCGCCTTTTCGTACTCGCCGAGGTCGTTCGCGATCCGGCCGAGGCTCTCCAGGCTGTCCGCCTCGCCATAGACGTCCTTGCGGCGCAGGGAAAGCGCGAGCGCCGTCCGGCAGTAGCGGCGGGCCTCGCCGTGGTGGCCGAGGTGGCTGTAACAGGTCCCGATCAGGCTCAGCGCGCGGGTTTCCCACTTGGTGTTGCCGAGCGTGCGGTACAGGTCGTGGGAGCTGAAGGCACGGGCGAGCGCGCGGACGTGGTCGTCCTGTTCGTGCCAGGCCAGCGCGAGCACGTAGTGGACACCCGCCTGGCCGAGCAGGTCGCCGATCTCCTCGGCCAGCCGCAGCGACTCGCCCAGGTGGTCCAGCGCCTCGGAGAACCGGCCCAGTGGCGCGTAGACGAGCCCGAGCCGCCGGTGCGCGCGGGCCTGGGCGGCCCGGTCGCCCAGCCGTTCGGCCGCGGCCAGGCCGGCCCGCCAGCACGCGATGTTGGCGTGCAGGTCGCCGCGGCGGTAGTGGAAGTTGTCGAGGGTCCAGGCGAGCTGCCACACCGCGGTGTCCCAGCCCTGTTCCTCGGCGGCGGCGCGCGCGGCGAGGACGCAGCGGTGGTTGGCGTCGAACCAGCCCATCGCCTCCTCGGCGTCCTCGAGGGGCCAGGGTTCGCAGCCGGGCGGGTCGAGGTTGATCGGCGGGTGCTGGTCGTCGAGCAGGCGGCTGCCGTGGTAGGCCGTGTGGAGGTGGAAGTCGACGACCCGGCGCAGCGCCGCGCGCCGGTCCGGCTCGGGTTCTTCGTCGAGCCCGGTGGTGTGCGCGTGCCGCCGGAGCAGGTCGTGGAAGCGGTAGCGGCCGGGCGCGTGCTGCTGCAGCAGGTGGTCGTCGACCAGGCTTTCCAGCAGCTGCTCGGCGTCGGCGAGGTCGAGCGCGGCGAGCGCGGCCGCGGCCGGGGCGTCGAAGTCCGGGCCCGGGTGCACGCCGAGCAGCCGGAACATGCGCTGCCGCGCGTCGTCGAGCTGCTCGTAGGACAACGCGAACGCGGCGGCGACCCCGCGGTCCCCCGCCGACAGCTCGGCGAGCGGCCACCGGGCGTGCTGCAGCCGGCGCGCCAGGTACCGCACCGTCCACGCCTGGCGGGTGCGCAGCCGGGCCGCGGCGAGGCGGATGGCCAGCGGGAGCCGGCCGCAGTGGCGCACGACGTCCAGGACGGACGCGGCTTCGGCGTCCCCGCGGGCCTGGCCGACGACCCCGGTGAACAGCACCACCGCGTCCGCCTCGGGCAGCACGTCCAGGGAGATGACGTCGGCGGCTTCGAGGTCGACGAGGCGGCGCCGGCTCGTGACCAGCGCGAGGCTGCGCGGGCTGCCGGGCAGCAGCGGCCGGACCTGCGCGGCGTCGGCGGCGTTGTCCAGCACCACCAGCACCGACCGGGTGGCCAGCTCCGCCCGCCAGAGCGCCGCCCGGGCGTGCTGGTCGGCGGGGATGCGGTCGGCGGGCACGTCGAGGGCGCGCAGGAGCGCGTCGAGGGCCGCCGCGGGCGACGTCGGCTCCTGCCCGGGGGTGTGCCCGTGCAGGTCGACGAACAGCTGCGCGTCGCGGTAGTGCCCGGCGAGGCGGTGCGCGGCGTGCACGGCCAGGGTCGTCTTCCCGACCCCGGCCATCCCGTCGATCGCGGTGACGACGGTGACGTCGGGCGCCTTCTCCCTCGCCGACAGCAGCCGGGTGAGCTCGGGTTCGCGGCCGGCGAAGTCGGGGATGTCGCCGGGCAGGTCGTTGCGCGCGGGTGCGGGCAGCCGGGTGACGACGCTCTGCGCCGGGCGTTGCCCGAGCAGCCGCGGGTCGCCGTCGAGCACCTGGCGGTGGATCTCGGCCAGCCGCGCCGAGGGGTCCAGGCCGAACCGCTCGACGAGCTGGGTGCGGGCGCGGGAGAAGACGTCCAGGGCGTCTGCCTGGCGGTTCGCCCGGTAGAGCGCGATCATCAGCTGGCCCCACAGCCGGTCGCGGCCGGGCTCGCGTTCGGTCAGGCCGGTGAGCTCCTCGACCAGGGTGGCGCTCGCGCCGGTGGCGAGCTCGGCCTCGACGCGGTCCTCGGTGGCGGTCAGGCGCAGGCTCTCCAGCCGGGCCGCCTCGGACCGCAGGGACGCCACGGCGGTGAACTCGCCGTAGGCGTCGCCGCGCCACAGGGCCAGTGCGTCGGCCAGGATCTCGCGCGCCTCGGCGTACCGGCTCGCCGCGAGGGCTTCGCGGCCCGCGGTGACCTGTCGTTCGAACCGGGCGGCGTCGACGAGTCCGGGCGGGACCAACAGGGTGTAACCGGCCGGGTGCGTGGTGATGAGTTCGCCGGTGCCGAGGGCGTCGGCGAGCGGCACCAAGCCGCGGCGCGCACGGGACACATAGGTCCGGACGGTGCGCCGGGCGTCCGGGGGCGCGTCGCCGCCCCACAGGGCTTCCACCAGCGCGCCGACGCCGGTGACGCGCCCGGCGTTGACGGTCAGGAGGGCGAGCAGGGTCCGGATCCGGGTGCCGCCGAGGACGAGGGCTCCCTCGTGCGCGCACACCTCGAACGGGCCGAGAACGCGGACCCGCGGCGGTCCGGCGTCCTGCTCCCCTGCGTTTTCCATCTCCCAAAGGAGAACACGCCCAGGCCCTCGGATACACGTCCGTTCAGGGCATTCCCCATTACCGGCACCCGCTCGGTCCACCGAAAGGCACCCTGCTGGCGGAAACCCCTACCCCGCAAGAAACCCCCACCATCCACAAAGGACACAAAAACGAACGGACAGTCACCGTCCAACCGCAACCCGACACCAACGGGAACTTCTTAACCACGTCCAGGCCCAACAGGACGAACAACAACACCCGACACCCGACAGACCAACGGAACCACGGTGGGGGTCCGGGGGCGTGCCCCCGGCGGGGGTGTGGGGGCTCGGCCCCCACAAGACACTGACGAGAAGAGCCCTGCTTGCGCATTCCGCAAGCAGGGCTCTCCTACGATTCTCGGGTGGGCGATACTGGGATCGAACCAGTGACCTCTTCGGTGTGAACGAAGCGCTCTCCCCCTGAGCTAATCGCCCGCGGTACGAACTCCGCTGAAGGGTTGGGGAACCCTGGTGCGCGATACTGGGATTGAACCAGTGACCTCTTCCGTGTCAGGGAAGCGCTCTCCCGCTGAGCTAATCGCGCGCTCCGGAAGTCCGTACTCGCAGAAGCATATCGGACGGTGTCGAGGGGGTTGCAGGGGGTTCGGTTTCGGCCGGTGTGACCGGGTCCACGCGGTAAACCGCCGTGACACGGGCCCCGCGGCCCAGGCAGACTGCAAGGGAGACCAGCGCACACTTTCCCCGACCGTCGCCGCCGGCGGCCGACAGGAGTTCCCACCCCGATGACCGACACCGTGCACACCGCACCCGCCTCCCGGACGGCCGCTCCGGCGGGCTCGGGGCTCCTCATCGGGGTTCTCGTGCTTTCGGCGTTCGTGATGATCCTGAACGAGACGATCCTGAGCGTCGCGTTGCGTGACCTGACGGTCGACCTGAACGTGCCGACCACGACGGTGCAGTGGCTCACCAGCGGGTTCCTGCTGACGATGGCCGTGGTCATCCCGACGACCGGGTTCCTGCTGGAGCGGTTCTCCCCGCGGCAGGTCTTCGTCGTGTCGCTGACGGCGTTCAGCCTCGGCACGCTGATCAGCGCGCTGGCCCCCGGGTTCGGGGTGCTGCTGGCCGGGCGGGTGGTGCAGGCGTGCGGCACGGCGGTGATGCTGCCGCTGCTGATGACCACCGTGATGCGGCTGGTGCCGCCGCAGAAGCGGGGCGCGACGATGGGCACGATCACGATCGTCATCGCGGTGGCGCCGGCCATCGGGCCGACGATCGGCGGGGCCGTGCTGTCGTCGCTGGGCTGGCGGTGGATGTTCTGGATCGTGCTGCCGTTGTCGCTGGCCGCGCTGGTGATCGGGCTGCTGCGGCTGCGGCTGGACAGCGAGACGCGCCGGGTGCCGCTGGACGTGCCGTCGGTGCTGCTGTCCGCGATCGGCTTCGGCGGGCTGCTGTACGGGCTGTCGTCGACCGGTGAGGCCGGCGGTGCGGAACCGCCGGTGCCGGCGTGGCTGCCGATCGTCGTCGGGGTGGTTGCGCTCGTGGTGTTCACGTGGCGCCAGCTCCGCCTGCAGCGCCGGGACCGCGCGCTGCTGGACCTGCGGCCGTTCACCCATCGCCCGTTCGTGGTGGCGCTGGTGCTGACGGCGCTGCTGTTCGTGTGCCTGATCGGCGCGGCGGCGATCCTGCTGCCGCTCTACCTGCAGACGGTGCTGCGCACCAGCACGTTCGTGAGCGGGCTGGCGGTGCTGCCGGGCGGGCTGGTGCTCGGGCTGCTGGGCCGTCCGGTGGGTGCGCTGTTCGACCGCGTGGGCGCGCGCCCGCTCGTCATCCCGGGCGCGGCGGCCATGGCGCTGTCGCTGTGGCTGTTCACGCTGCTGGGCCCGACGTCGCCGCTGATCGCGGTGATCGGGATCCACGTGCTGCTGATGGCCGGGCTGGGCCTGATGATGACGCCGCTGATGACCGAGTCGCTCGGCGTGCTGCCCGAGCACCTGTACTCCCACGGCAGCGCGATCCTGTCGACGCTGCAGCAGGTGGCGGGCGCGATGGGGACGGCGCTGTTCGTCAGCGTGGCCACCCTCGGCACCGTGAACGCGAGCGCAAGCAGCCCGGACGCGGCGGGCCTGCGGACGGCGTTCGTGGTCGCCGGGTGCATCGGGCTCCTGGCGTTCGGGCTCACCTGGCTGATCCGCCGCTCGTCGGCGAGTTCCGACAGCCCCGCTTCGGGGGATCAGCCGGGCTGAGTCACCCGAACGGGGCGGGGCTGCGGACGGGTTCGCGGTCGCCTGATGCACCGGTCTGCTGGCGTTCGGCTCTCATTCGGCTGATCCGCCAGCTAACCTCGCCCCAGGGGAGCAATCCCGGCCTGAGCCACCCGAACGCGGCGAGGCTGCGGACAGCATGCGGTCACCCGATGCATCGGGCTGCCGGCTCACCTGGCTGATCCGCCACTCGTTCATCGGCTCCAGCCGCTGACTCCGCTTCAGGGGAGCAGCCAGCCCGACCTACCCGGACGCGGCAAAGCTGCCGACGGTGTTCGGGGTCGCCCGATGCATCGGCCTGTCGGCGTTCGGCTCTCATTCGGCTGATCCGCCAGCCGACTCCGCTTCAGGGGAGCGATCCTGGCCTGAGCCACCCGAATAAGGCGGGGCTGCGGACAGCGCGCGGTCGCCTGATGCATCCACTTTCCGGCGAGGGCAGCTGGGTCACCTCTCCGGGGGAAGCATCCGGCCCAGGAGGACACCCAGCCGGTTCCGTTCCGCCGGGCTCAGGTCGTGGGTCAGCGGCGCCAGCAGCGTCGCGATCTCCGCCCCCAGCTCGCCGGCCAGCCGGTGGGCCTGGTCGGTCAGGCCGACGCGGACCGCGCGTCCGTCGTCTTCGCTGGCCTCGCGTCTGACCAGGCCGCGTTTGACCGCGCGGTCGATCAGCCCGGTCACCGACGAGCGGTCCAGGCCCAGGTAGTCCGCCAGCTCCGCCATCTTCGGCGTGCGGTCGCGCAGGATCGCCAGTGCGCGCAGCTGGGTCAGGGACAGGTCGTGGGCGGCCGCCGCTCGGCTGAGCAGGGCCATCACCGTGAAGGACACCTGGACCAGGTGGTCCATCACCTCGTCGGGGCCGGGTTCGGTCATGCCGCGACACTACCTTGAACTAGTTGGTAGTGCCAGCTAATCTAGTTGGTACTACCAATCAAATCCGTAGGGGGTCGCCATGCGCGCAGCGGTCGTCACGTCGTTCGGCACACCGCCGTCCTGCCAGGACTTTCCCGAGCCGGTACCGGAAACGCCGGACGAGGTGCTCGTCGACGTCCTCGCCGTCGGCCTGCATCCGCGGGTGCGGTCGCAGGCCGACGGCTCGCACTACACCGAGTCCGCCGAGCTGCCGTTCGTGCCCGGGATCGACGGCGTGGGCCGCGCACCCGACGGCAGCCTGCGGTACTTCGTCCTGCCGGACACGGCGATGGGCGCGCTGGCCGAGCGGACGGTCGTGGACCCGCGCCGCAGCGTCGTGCTGCCCGCCGGCATCGACCCGGTGCTCGTGGCCGCGGGCATGAACCCGGCGATGTCGGCGTGGATCGCGCTGCGTCGGCGGATCGCGTTCGCGGCCGGGCAGGACGTCCTGGTCCTGGGCGCGACCGGCAACGCGGGACGGCTGGCCGTCCAGGTGGCGCGCCACCTCGGGGCCGGGAGGGTCGTCGCCGCGGGCCGCGACCCCGGCCGTCTCGCGACCCTGCCGGGCCTCGGTGCCGACGTCGCGGTCCCGCTGCCCGACGTCGCCACGGAGGCCGCGGACGTCGACGTCGTCCTCGACTACGTCTGGGGCGAGCCGACCGCCGAGGCGCTGCGCGAGATCGTCACGCACCGCGCGGACCGGGCCCGGCCGCTGACGTGGATCGAGATCGGCTCGGTGGCGGGCCGGACGGCGTCGCTGCCGTCGGCCGCGTTGCGGGCGGCGCGGCTGCAGCTGGTGGGCAGCGGCCAGGGCTCGGTCCCGGCGCGGGACATCGTCGCCGAGCTGCCCGCCCTGGCCGAGGAGATCGGCCGGGGCACCTTCCGGATCGACGCGCGCACGGTGCCGCTGGAGGACGTCGAAGCGGCCTGGAAGGACCCGGGCGACGACCGGCGCGTGGTGATCGTCCCGTGAACGACGGTGGGCTCGCGCCCCCGATGCGCGAGCCCACCGGCGTTCACCCCGCCTTCGGCGTGGCCCGCACCCCCGTGTGCAGGTACCGCTCCCCCGTCGGCAGCTGGTAGAACGTCACCGACTGCCAGGACTTCGTGCCCGCCGGGCGCAGCGCGAACTGGGACGGGCCGATCGGGACCAGGGCGTCCTCCGTGCTCGGTTCCGGGACCAGCTCGGCGAGCGGGCCGGTGACCGTCTGGCGGATGCGCAGGCCCGACTCGCCTTCGAAGACCTCCGTGCGCACCGACTCCCGCTCGTACACCCCGAGGAACTCCGAGACGTCGACCTCGGGCGGGGTGGCCGCGGGCGTCAGCGGCCGCGGCATCGCGACGCCCGCCAGCTCCGCGAAGATCTCGCGGTACAGCTCCTCGTACAGGTCGTGGGTGTTGCCGCCGTTGGCGAGCAGCGTGACCGCCAGGCCGGGCTCCGGCAGGATCCGCAGGAACGCCGACTGCCCGATCGTGTTGCCGTCGTGGCCGTAGACGCGGTGGCCGTCCCAGTCGAAGCGGATCCAGCCGAGGCCCCACGAGTCGCCGAGGGTGTGCTTGTCGGGCATGTCCGCCTGGCGTTCCGTCATCGCGGCGGCGGACGCCGCCGAAAGGACCCGCGTGCCGTCCGGGCCGAGGCCGCCGGTCAGGTGCAGCCGGGCGAACGTCAGGACGTCCGCCGTGGTCGCCGTGATCAGGCCGGCCGGGCCCGCCGAGCGCGGCAGGCCCCAGACCGGCGCCGGCTGCGGCTCGGCGTCGCCGGCCGCGACGTGGCCCATCGCCGCGCGGAACATCAGGGCCTCTTCGGGCAGGGTGCCCGTGTGGGTCAGGCCGAGCGGGGTGAACAGCCGCTCCCGCAGCGCCGCGTCCCACGTCTTGCCGGTCAGCTTCTCGATGACCCGGCCCGCGAGGATGAAGCCCGAATTGCTGTACGACAGGGTCGCGCCGAGCGGGTGGGTCTGCGCGGCCTGGTCCAGCACCTCGACGTACTTCTCCACGCAGTCGTCGCCGCGGCCGGTGTCGGTGAAGACGTCGCCGTCGATGCCGCTGGTGTGGGTGAGCAGGTGCCGCAGCGTCACCTGCTTGGTGACGTCCGGGTCGGCCAGCCGCAGCTCCGGCAGCACGTCGGCGATCGGCGCGTCCAGCTCCAGCAGGCCCTCGTCGACCAGCTGCATCGCGACGGTCGCCGTCCACACCTTGGTGATCGAGCCGATCTGGAACACCGAGTCCTCGGTGACCTCGACCCCGGTCGCCTTGTTGAGCACCCCGGTGGTCGCGAAGATCCGCTCGTCGCCGTCGAGGCGCAGGATGCCCAGGGACGCGCCGGGCACGCGGTGCTTGCGGGCCAGCGCGGCGAGGCGCCGCCGCCAGCGCGCGGCGTCGAGCGGCACCCGGCCCGGCGTGCCCGCGTGCTCCTCCACCCAGTCGAAGACGCGGCGGTTGAAGTCCGCGCGGTGCGAGGGCTTGCCCTCGAGGATGAACAGGTGGGACGCGCCGGGGTAGAGCACCATCCGGGCCGGCACCCCCTGCTCGCGCAGCGCGGTGAACCACTGCTCGGCCTGCCCGACCGGGCAGCGGTCGTCGTCGGCGCCGTGCACCACGAGCGTCGGCGTGCGGACCTGCCCGACCCGGGCCAGCGGCGACGACTCGGCGAAGTGCGCCTGGTCTACGGAGGACGCTCCGCCCAGTTCGGCGACGCCGAGGTAGTGCCCGCTGTCGGACGTGCCGGACATGCTGACCGCGTCGCTGACGACCCCGCCGGCGACGGCTGCGGCGAAGCGGTCGTCGTGGCTGGTCAGGTAACACGTCATGAAGCCGCCGTAGCTGTAACCGGAGACCGCGAGCCGCTTCGCATCCGCGACCCCTTCGGCGACGAGCGCGTCCAGCGGCTCGAGGAAGTCCTTGGCGTCGGCGACGCCCCAGGCGCCGACGGCCGCGGTGTAGAACGCTTCGCCGTACCCGTCGCTGCCGCGCGGGTTGAGCAGCAGCACGGCCCAGCCGCGGGCGGCGAGCTGCTGGTGGTAGGCGTGCACGGCGTCGGCGGTGCCGTTCCACGCGTTGTGCGGGCCACCGTGGATGTCCAGCAGCAGCGGCAACGGGCCGGTGCGCTCGGGGTCCCGCAGCAGCCAGCCGTGCACGACGGTGCCGTCCGAGACGGTGAACTCGCGCTCCTCGCGGGGAAACAGCTCGACGTCGTCGTTGCCGTGCGCGGTAAGGACCTCGGGCTCTCCCCCGGCGACGGCGACCGTGGCGATCTCGCCGTACGACGTCGGCGTCGCGAGGACGACCGCCACCGTGTCTCCGGCGACGGAGACGTCCGACAGCGTGTTCCCGGCGCCGCCGGCCACGAGCCGCGGTTCGCCGCCGTCGACGCCGACCGCGTAGACGTGCGTGTAGCCGCGGTCGCGGACGCAGAACACGACGGACGCGCCGTCCCCGCTCAGCACCGGGACCGCGCCGGGATACCCCGGCCCGCCCGGCATCACGTTCCGGTCCAGCGCGGCGGCCAGGTCGGCGGTTTCCCCGCCGTCCAAGGGAATCCGCAGCAGGCCGAGGTGACCGGGCGCGGTGTCGCGGCGGCCGACGACGAGCAGCGCGGCGCCGTCGGCCGTCCAGGTGACCGTGCCGGACATGCCATCACCGGGGCCGACCGGCCGCGGCTCGGCGAGGCGGTCACCGGACTCGATGACGTAGGCGCCGGAGCGGAACGTCAGGTCCGAGTCGGCGTCCGGCCCGGCGGGGAAGGCCAGCAGCCCGCCGTCCGGGGACCAGGCGGGATCGCCCGCGTGCCAGTCACCCGACGTCACCTGCCGGACCTCGCCCGAAGCGACGTCGAGGACGTGGACGTGCTTGCGCAGGGTGCGCAGCAGCCCGGCACCGTCGGCCTTGAAGTCGAGCCGGTCGGCGACCACCGGAGCGCCCGCGCGGCGGGACCGGGCCGCGTCGTCGTCACCCTCGTCGGCGGAAAGGTCGACCGGGGCGGAGAAGGCGATCTCGGTGCCGTCCGGCCGCCAGACCGCGCTGCCCGCGCCGAGCGGGAGCGTGGTGACCTGCTCGGGTTCGCCGCCGTCGGCGGGCAGCAGCCACAGCTGCGCCGGGCCGTCGCCGGCGCGCAGGAAGGCGATCCGCGTGCCGTCGGGCGACCACACCGGGGCGGCGTCGGTGTCCCCGCGGGTGAGCCGGCGCGCCGGGCCGCCGTCCGTGGCGACCTGCCAGAGCGAGCGGGTGTCGCGGTCCGCGTCGCGGTCGGCGGTGCGCACGACGTACACGATCCGCGTGCCGTCCGGGGAAAGCGCGGGGTGCTCGGGGAACTCCTGCGTGTACAGGTCGTCGGCGCTCAGGCGGCGGGTCATGCGGATCTCCTCGTGGGAATCGGTGGGGTCGCGGCGAAGTGGCAGGCCGCGGTGTGGGGACGCTCGGCGGCCTCGGCGGCCGGGTCGGTGTCGAGGCAGACGGTGCTGTCGGTGTGCACGAGCGGGCCGATCGGGCACCGCGGGTGGTAGTGGCAGCCGGGCGGCGGGTGGTGCGGGTCGGCGGGTTCGGTGTCGGCCAGCGCGTCGTCCTTCACGTCGGCGAGCAGGCCGCGGTGCGGCGACGGTGCGGCGGCCAGCAGGTCCCGCGTGTACGGGTGCCGCGGATCGGTGAGCACCTGCTCGGCCGGCCCGGCTTCGACGATCCGGCCGAGGTACATGACCGCGACGAAGTCGCTCACGTACCGGACGACGGCGAGGTTGTGCGAGATGAACAGCATCGACAGTGACAGGCGTCGCTGGACGTCGCGGACCAGGTTGAGCACGGCGCCCTGCACCGAAACGTCCAGCGCCGAGGTGATCTCGTCGGCGATCAGCACCTTCGGCTGCCCGGCGAGTGCCCGGGCGAGCGCGACGCGCTGCCGCTGCCCGCCCGAGAGCTGACCGGGCAGCGTCGCGGCGCGTTCGGGATCCAGGTTGACCAGTTCGAGCAGCCGCGCCACCTCGGCCCGCCGCCCGGCCTTGCCGCGGTGCGCGCCGCGCGGCATCGCCTCGGTGATGGACTCGCCGACGGCCATCCGCGGGTCCAACGAGGAGTACGGGTCCTGGAACACCATCTGCAGCGGCTTGCGCCGGGGCAGCCGCCGGACGTCGGCGCCGTCGAGCAGCACCCGGCCGCCGCTGACCGGCGACAGGCCGACCGCGGCCCGTGCCAGCGTCGACTTGCCGGAGCCCGACTCGCCGACCAGGCCGACGACCTGTCCGGAAGGGACGGTCAGGCTGACGCCGTCGACCGCCGTCAACCGGCCGTAACGGACACTCACCGTGTCGAACCGCAGCTCGCTCACGCGGCACCTTCCTTTCGCGACCGTCCGGAAAGGACACTCACCTGCGGGTGCCAGCACGCGACCCGGTGACCGTCGCCGGCCCGGGCCAGCGCCGGGTCCTCGGTCCGGCAGCGCTCCGACGCCAGGGGGCACCGGGGGGCGAACGCGCAGCCGTCCGGCACCTGGTCCGGCTCCGGCGGGCGACCGGGGATCACGGCCAGCGGCTCGTCACGTGTGGTGTCGAGGTCCACCGTCGTCGCCAGCAGCGCCCGCGTGTACGGGTGCTGGGCCGGGCTTCCGGTCGGCAGGTCCTCCACGATCCGGCCGGCGTACATCACCAGCATGCGGTCGCACGTCTGGGAGACGACCGCGATGTCGTGGCTGATCAGCAGGATCGCCGCGCCTTCCGCTTCGCGGGTCCGGGCGAGCAGGCGCAGGACCTGCCGCTGCACGGTGACGTCGAGCGCGGTCGTCGGCTCGTCGGCGATGACGAGCTTCGGTGCGCCCATCAGGCCCATGCCGATCATCGCCCGTTGCCGCATGCCGCCGGAGAACTCGTGCGGGTATTGCCGGGCCCGCCGGGCGGCGGCCGGGATCCGCACCGCCGTCAACCGGTCGATCGCGCGGGCGAACGCCGCTCGCCGCGACAGGCCGTGGTGCTGTTCGGACACCTCGGCGAGCTGCCTGCCGACCCGGCGAGCCGGGTTGAACGACGTCATCGGATCCTGGAAGACCATGGCCAGCGCTGTGCCCAGATCGCGGTCCGACGCCTGCTCGACGGGTGTCCCGGCGAACTCCAGGCGGTCCGCCGTCACCACGCCCGGCAGCTCGATCAGGCGCGAGACGGCCAGCGCCGTCAGGCTCTTGCCGGAGCCGGACTCGCCGACGACGCCGATCGCCTCCCCCGCGCGCACGGTGAAACTCAGGCCGCGCACCGGGACCGTCCAGCCACCCGCGCGGGGAAAGGCCACCTGGAGGTTCTCGACGACGAGCACCGCGTCGTCCGCCGGCTCCTCGGCGACGGCGGGCCGCGGCGCGGGCAGCGGGCCGGACGCGCGCCGGGCGGCGCGGGAGCGGACGCCGACCACGGCGGCCACGGTCTCCCCCACCAGGTTGAACGCCAGCCCGGCCAGCACCACGGCGACGGCGGGCGCGAGCGCGGCCACCGGCGTCACGTAGATGCCGTCCAGGCCTTCGCGCAGCAGCCGTCCCCAGTCGTAGTCCGGGGCCTGCACGCCGATGCCGAGGAACGAGAGACCGGCGAAGGCGAGCAGCGACGATCCGGCGCCGATGGTCGCGTTCACCACCAGCGGCTCGCCGATGTTCGGCAGCACGTGCCGGGCCAGCAGCCGGATCCGGCCGACGCCGGACACCCGGGCCGCGGCGATGAAGTCGCGTCCGGCGACCGACGCCGAGAGCGTCTGGACCAGCCGGGCGAACGCCGGCGCCATCGCGAACGCGATCGCCAGCACCGCGCCGTGCGTGCCCACCCCGAAGATCACCGCGAAGAACAGGGCCAGCAGCAGCCCGGGGAACGCGACGGCGATGTCGATCGCCGACGTGAGCAGCCGGGCCGCCCACCGCGGCAGCACCGCCGGCAGCGACCCGAGCACGACGCCGGCCCCGACGCCGATCACGGTCGCGAGCACCGCGAGACCGACCGACAGGCGGGTCGCGACGAGCGTGCGCAGGAAGATGTCGCGGCCGAGGGCGTCCGTGCCGAACGGGTGCGCCGCGGAGGCGCCCTGGCCGATCGCGTCGGTGTCGACCACCGCGGCGCCGTCGCCCCAGAACAGCGGCGCCAGCACGGAAAGCGCGATCACCAGCACCAGCAGCACCGCCGAGCACGCGCCCACCGGCGTGCGCACGGCCGTCGTCCACACCGAACCGCGCTTGCCCAGCGAAAGCCGTGCACGCATCGCCGTCACCTCAGCTCTCCCGGATCGTCGAACGCGGGTCGAGCAGCCCGAGCACGACGTCGACCAGCAGGTTCACCAGCAGCACGGCGATGCCGTAGACGAGCACGATCCCCTGCACCAGCGGGTAGTCCTTCTGCAGGATCGACTGCACGATCGTCGAGCCGAGGCCCGGCCAGGCGAACACGTTCTCCACCAGCACCGTGCCCGCCACCAGGCCGGTCAGCATCAGCCCGCCCAGGGTCAGCGTCGCGGTCAGCGCGTTCGGCAGCGCGTGCCGGACGTACACCAGCCGCGCGGGCAGCCGTTTCGCCCGCGCGGTGCGGACGAAGTCGGCGCCCAGCACCGCGAGCAGCTCCACCCGGACGATCCGGGCGAGCACCGCGGCCGGCCCGATCGTCAGGGCCGCCACGGGCAGCACGTACGCGCCCGGGCCGTCGCCGCCCGCGACCGGGAACCAGCCGAGGCCGACGGCGAGCACCGCGACCAGCCCGACCGCCAGCAGGAAGTCCGGGATGGCGGCGAGCAGCACGCTGCCCGACGTGAAGCCCAGCTCGGTGCCGCGGCGGCGGCCGCCGCGGGTCAGCACCGCGAAGCCCACCCCGACCGGGACGGCGACGATGACGACCACGACGAACGCCAGCGCGGCCAGCTGCAGCGTGGCCGGCAGCCGGTCGCCGATCACCTGGGTCACCGGCTGCCCGCTCGCCATCGACGTACCGAAGTTCCCGGTGACGAGCCCGTGCAGGTAGTGCCCGTACTGCGTCCACAGTGGATCGTCGAGGCCGAGCTCGGCGCGGCGCGCCCGCACCAGCTCGGCGGGCGCGGTCATCCCGAGCGCGGCCCGCACCGGGTCGCCGGGGACCAGGTGGATCATCAGGAACGCCGCGGTGACCAGCGCCCACAGGGACACGGCGAAGCGGGCCAGCCGGCGCCCGGCGAACGCCGGCCACGGGCTGCCCCGCAGGCCGGCGGGCGCCGCCGCCGTGGTCATTTCGCGTACATCCGGATCGAGGACGGCGTGATGGCGCCCTGGCTGATCGTGAACTTCGAGCCGCTGCCGTAGACGGCGGTGACGGAGTCGATGTAGGGCACCACGTCCACCTGCTTGATCAGCGCCGTCTCCGCGGCGTTCCAGGTCGGGCAGCTGGCTTCGCCGTTCGCCGCGGCGGCCTGCTTCACGGCCTGGTCGTAGGCGGGGTTGGCGATGTGCCCGAAGTTCGTCCCGTCCGGCGCGGCCGGGCCGGACACGAACGGCACCAGCTGGCTGGGCAGCGTGAGCCCGAGCGGGCCGAGCGAGACCTCCCACTCACCGGTGCCGAACAGCACCTGGGACAGTCCCGGGCTGTCGACGCCCTTCAGGGTGACCTCGGCGCCGAGCGCCTTCCAGGTCTGCTGGAACAGCTCCGCCGTCGGCGCCATCGTCGGGCCGAGCTGGGTGCCGTAGATGACGTTCAGCGTCAGGCGCTTGCCGTTCTTCACCCGGACGCCGTCCGCGCCGGCCTTCCACCCCGCGGCGTCCAGCGCGGCCGCGGCCGCGGCCGGGTCGTGGGACGGCAGGTTGCCGGTGACGGTGTCGCCCGAGCACGCCTTGGGGTCGGCGGTGACCAGGCCCTGCGACGGCTTGCCCGTGCCGCTGGTCAGCACCTTGCCCAGCTGGGCGAGGTCGAGCGACTGCGTCAGCGCGCGCCGCACGGCTTCGTCCTCGCCGGGACGGCCCGCGGCCTGGTTGAAGAAGATCTCGCCCAGCGGCGCGTTGTAGTCGCCGTGGAACAGCTTGCGCGCGTCGAGGCGCTGGCGGTCCGGGCCGATGATCACCCCCGCGTTGAGCTCACCCGAGAGCAGCAGGTTCGCCGCCGTCGAGGTGTTGGAGACGACCCGCAGGACGACCTTGTCGGGCAGGCCCGGCTCGGCCTTCCAGTCCCCCGGTCCCCACTTGTAGTCCTTGCGGCGGGTGAACGTGTAGTGGTCGTTCGGCACGGCTTCGGAGACGGCGAACAGGCCGGTGCCGCTCTCGCCCTTCGCCAGCAGCTTGCGGTCGGCCAGGCCCTTGCCGCAGACGATCGGCAGCGAGCCGATGTTGCGGAGCAGGAACGCGTCCGGCGCGCCGCTGGTGACCGTGATCGTGCGGGTGGCCTCGTCGGCCGTGGCCTTCGTGCCGGGCGCGACCGTCAGTCCGGCGTACGGCGACTTGTTCGCCGGGTCGCCGACGAACACGATGTTCGCCGCGACGTCGGCGGCGGTCAGCGGGGCACCGTCGGCGCAGGTGAGGCCCGGGCGCAGGGTGAAGGAGGCGGCGGTGGTCGACGTGTCGGTCCACTTCTCGGCCAGCTCCGGCAGGGGCTTGCCGTCCGCGCTCAGCTCGGTCAGGGAGTCGTAGAGGAACTTGTCGACCTGGCCGGTCACCGACAGCACCGACATGTGCGGGTCGAGGTTGCCCGGGTCGGAGCCGAGGGCGAGGGTGAACGTCTGGCCGTCGACCGGGGTCTGTCCCGATCCGGCGGTTCCCGGTCCCGCGCAGGCGGTCGCCACGAGGGCGAGCCCGCCCAGCAGGACCACCGCGGTCCGTGTGGGGGTCATGGGGTTTCCTTCCGCAGGTGGTCCACGGCGAGGCGGGCGGCCGCGCCGATCCCGGCGTCGACGGCGGGCTGCCGTTCGTCGAGCGAGTCCGCGCGGGTGAAGACCGCGACGGCGAACCGGCGTCCGTCCGGAAAGGACACGACGCCGGCTTCGTTGCGGACGGCCGGCAGGGTGCCGGTCTTGGCCGCGATCGTGACGTCCGCACCGAAGCCGGACGAGATCCGGTGCGGCCAGATCTGGCGCGCCATCATCGAACGGACCTTCTCGCACGCCGCGGGTTCGGCGGCGCGGTCGGTCCAGACGGCGTCGAGCAGGGTGGTGACCTCCCGGGGCGTCGAGGACGACGTCCGCTCCGGGTCGAGCACCGAAAGCTTCCACGTCTGCTCGGGGGTGGCCCCGGCGAACGCGGCGTCGAGGTCACCGTCGGCGCCCAGGTCGGCCATGACCGAGGCGAACAGGTCCTCGCAGCAGCCGATCAGCCGGGTCCGCCCGAGGTCCAGGTCGGCCAGCACGCGGTCGACGGCGTTCTGCCCGACCCGGTGGTAAATGACGTCGGTGGCGGCGTTGTCGCTCATGGTCAGCATGAACAGTGCCAAATCCCGCCAGGACATTTCAACGTCGTCTTCGCAACCGGCGGTGCCGATCCCGCCGATGCGGTAGCGCTTCCCGACGCGGGTGCGCTCGGTCTCGTCGAGGCGTCCCGCTACGACTTCGCGGGCGTAGGCGACGGCGACCGGGATCTTGAACACCGACGCCAGCACCACCGGGTCGTCCGCACCGACGGCCACTTCGGCGGGGCCGCCGCCGATCTCGCGTGCGTGGACGAAGCCGCGCGCGCCCGCCGCGGTGAAGATCGCGGTGATCTCGTCTTCGACACCGGTCATGCGCGCACCCGCCGGTCGGCGCGGCCGGTGTGCAGGTACAGCGCGTGCCCGGTGCCGTCGTCGCCGACGAAGGCGTGCGGGATGTACATGCCCTGCATCGGCTCGGCGAGGATCAGCGTGTCGCCGTTCATCGCGACCAGCTCGCTCTTCACCGGGCCGCTCAGCTCGGCGAAGATCCCCTTCGGGACGCGCTCCACCCAGACGCGCCCGTCGTCGTCCTGGCTGACCAGGATGTCCGCGACCGTCGAGGAGTACTCGCCGACGTAGCGGGAGGCGTCGACGCGCGGCGCGGCCGGGTCCGGCACCGGCGGCGGCGCCATTTCGATGCCGGTCAGCTCGCGCAGGACGTGGCCGAGGATCTCGGTGTAGAGCGGGATCGGGTCGCCGCCGTTGGTCAGCAGCGCGACGGCGACGCCGTGCTCCGGGGCGACCCGCAGGAACGACGCCTGGCCGATCGTGTTGCCGTCGTGGCCGATCAGGGCCCCGCCTGGTGCGTCGAACAGCGACCAGCCGAGGCCCCAGGCGTCGCCCATCAGGCCGAGGTCGGGCAGCTCCACCCGGCGTTCCCGCATGGCGCGGGCGCTTTCCGCGCTCAGCACGCGGGTGCCGTCCGGGGCCTCGCCGTCACGCAGGTGCATGCCGGCGAACGTCGCGAGGTCCCGTGCCCGCATCGCGAGCATCGAGCCGGCCGGCGCGTTCGACGGCGCCAGCGCCCAGATCCCCGCGGGCTCCGGCTCGGCGCCCGGCTCCGGTGTCAGGTGGCCCAGCGCGGCGCGGAACCGGATCGCCTCGTACGGGCTCTGCGCCGCGTGCGTCAGTCCCAGGGGGACGAACAGGTGATCGCCCAGGCACTGGTTGTAGTCCTTGTCCCGCAGCACTTCCACGACGCGGCCGAGCACGCAGAGCGCGGCGTTGTTGTAGGAGAACATCTCGCCGGGCGGGAAGAGCTGGGGCACGTCGTGGAGCGTGGCGACGTACTTCTCGACGCAGTCGGCGCCGCGGCCGGTGTCGGTGAAGATGTCGCCTTCGAAGCCGGCGGTGTGGCACATCAGCTGCCGGACGGTGATCCGCGCGGCGGCCTCGTCGTCGGCGAGCACGAACTCGGGCAGGTACTTGCGGACGGGCTCGTCGAGCTCCAGCTTGCCCTCGTCGACGAGCTGCATCGCCAGGGTCACCGTCCAGACCTTGGTGATCGAGCCGATCTGGAACACCGAGTCGGCGTCCGCCTCGACGCCGGTGGCCCGGTTGAGCACGCCGGCCGCGCGGTCGAGGACCTCGCCGCCGGCGTACACGGCGACGGCCGCGGCGGGCACGTGGTTTTCGGCCAGCAGTGCGGGAAGCCGGCCGTCGAGCCAGGCCCCGAGCTCGGTGAGTTTCGACATGGTTGCCTCTCGTCCGATGGTGAACCGGCGTTGCCGGGGATGCTATGACCTGCGCTTACCCCGCCGGTTCGTCGAATCCGACGAGTCCGGGGGAAACTTCCGTCGCGGCGGACGAACCGGTCAGGCGAGCCAGCTCTTCGCGGTGGTCACCTCGGCGAGCCGGCCCGCGATCGGCGTGACGCCGAGGCCGGGGCCCGACGGCACCGGCAGGTGCCCGCCGGTCAGCACGAACGGCTCGGTGATGTCCTCGGTGTAGAACCGGTCCGACGCCGAGGTGTCGCCGGGCAGCGTGAACCCGGGCAGCGACGCGAGCGCGACGTTCGCCGCCCGGCCCAGCCCGGTCTCGATCATCCCGCCGCACCAGACCGGGATCCCGTGCGCGGCGCAGACGTCGTGGACCCGCCGCGCCTCGAGGTACCCGCCGACCCGGCTCGGCTTGATGTTGACGATCCGGCAGGCGCCGAGCCGGATCGCGTCGGCGGCCGAGCGGGCGGAGACGACCGACTCGTCCAGGCAGATCGGCGTCCGGATGTGCTTGGCCAGCTCGGCGTGGCCCAGCACGTCCTCCTCTTCGAGGGGCTGCTCGATCAGCAGCAGCTCGAACGGGTCGAGCCGGGCGAGCTGCGGGATGTCCGACAGCGTGTACGCGGTGTTCGCGTCGACCTGGAGCAGGACGTCGTCGCCGAAGCGTTCCCGGACCGCGCGCACCGGTTCGACGTCCCAGCCGGGCTCGATCTTGAGCTTGATCCGGACGTACCCCGCGTCGAGGTAGCCGCCGACGACGTCGAGCAGGTGCGGGACGGTTTCCATGATGCCGACGGAGACCCCGCACGGCACGGAGTCCTTTGTGGACCCCAGGGCGGTCGCGAAGGACACGCCGTGCGCCCGCAGCTCCGCGTCGAGCACCGCCATCTCGAGGGCGGCCTTGGCCATCCGGTGGCCCTTGAACTTCGCCAGCAGCGGGGCGACCTTGTTCGCCGTCAGGTCGCCGGCCGCGAGCAGCGCCGGGACGAGGAAGGTCCGCAGCACGTGCTCGACGCCGTCGACGTACTCCGAGGAGTACAGCGGGTCGACCATCGCGCCGCACTCGCCCCAGCCCTCGCCGTCGGAGGTGACCGCGCGCAGGAGCAGCAGTTCGCGCTCGGCCTGCGTGCCGAACGACGTCCGGAACGGGGACACCAGCGGCATCCGGACCCGGAGGAGCTCCACACCAGTGAGTTTCACGACGACTGCTCCCTTGCCACGACGTAGAAACCGGCACGATCGAACCCGACGACCTCGGCGCCTTCGGCCATCAGCCCGCCGAGCGCCTCCCGCAGCGCGACGCGCCAGGACCGGCCCAGGTCCGGGTCGGCCCGGCGGAGCGCTTCGACGTCCGGCGGGACGGCGACCAGCACCACCGGCGCGTCCGCGCTCCCGGTCACCGGCCCGCCGTCGGGTCCGACGGTCAGCGCGGTCGCCGCGCCGCGCGCCCGCAGCGCCACGGCGTCGAACCGGGCCGGCTCGCCGAGCGCCGCGGCCCGCACCGGCGGGCTCGCCAGGTCCCAGGCGGCCATGATCCGGTCGGTGTCGCCCCCGCCGTTGATGGTGTCGTGCATCGGGCCGTAGAAGTTCGGCAGGTAGTACTCGGGACGGGCGCCGAGCTTGGTCAGGTTGAAGTGGGCGTTGCGCCGCACGAGCGGGTCGAAGGTCCAGGAGATCTCCGGGACGCCCTGCTCCAGCGCCCACGCCCGCTGGTGCAGCTTGAGCGCGAAGCCGAGACCCCGGCCCAGCCCGGCGGGCAGCACCCCGGCGATGTGGCTGTGCAGCCCGGCTTTCGCCGGGCGGCCGAAGAAGCCGAAGCAGGCACCGAGCAGCCGGGGGCCGTCGAAGGCCCCGGCCACGTAGTTGCCCGCCGTGACCATCGCGCGGAGCAGTTCGGAGTTCACCGGCTGGCTGCCCGGCCCGGGTTGCCAGATCGACTCGAAGAGCAGGGCCGCGGCCGTCAGTTCGGCGACCTCGGTGAGCTCGCGGACTTCGGTGCCCGATGCCGCGGCGGCGGTGGCGGCCGCGACAGCCGCCTCGTCCCGCACGGACGGGGCCGTGTTCGTCACAACGTCAGTCACGGGACCATCCTTTCCGGACAATGCCGGCGCGTCACCGTTGTCCCGCACCGGATTCGCCCCCGGTGTTGGTCGCGGCGGACGAAGATCCCTTGGCCAGCAACGTCTTGGTCAGCGTGACGAGCAGCGCGGTGCGCGGGAGCAGCTCGGAAACGCGGACGTGCTCGTCGTCGGCGTGGGCGCCGCCGCCCACCGCGCCGAGGCCGTCGAGGGTCGGGATCCCCAGTCCCGCGGTGATGTTGCCGTCGGACGCGCCGCCGACCGACGCGCCCGTGAGCGTGCCGCCGGCCAGGGAGTTCGCCAGTTCGAACAGGTCCGCCGACGCGTCGGCGTCCAGCGGCGCGCGGTTGACCGCCCCGGCGATCCGGATCCGCGCGCCCGCCAGCACGGGGCTCAGGCTCCGGACCGCCCGGTCGACCCGGTCCTGCTCGGCGGCGTCCCACGCCCGGACGTCGACCGCGACGCTCGCGGCGGCGGGCACGGTGTTGCCGGTCGTCCCGGCCGTGAGCACCGTCGGGACGACGGTCGTGCCCCGATCCGGGTCGGCCAGCGCGGCCACCGCGAGGATCTGGTGGGCGAGCTCGATCCCGGCGTTGACGCCCTTCTCCGGTTCGAGCCCGGCGTGCGCGGCCCGGCCTTCGACCTCGACCCGGTACTGGGAAACGCCTTTGCGGCGGGTCTTCAGCGCGCCGCCGTCGGCGGAGGCCTCCAGGACCAGCACCGCGCCGCAGCCCTTGGCCTCCTCCTCGATCAGCGAGCGGGACAACGGCGCGCCGATCTCCTCGTCGCCGGTGACCAGGATGGCCAGGCCGCTGCGGTCGGCCAGCGCCGCGGCCGCGTGCAGGGCCATCACGACGCCGGCCTTCATGTCGAAGCAGCCGGGTCCGCGCAGGACGCCGTCCTCGACCGAGAACGGGTGGGTCCGCAGGGAACCGAGCGGCCACACGGTGTCGTGGTGACCGAGCAGCAGGACCCGCGGCGGGCCGTCGCCGAACCGCCAGCGCAGGTGCGTGCAACCGTCGGTGACGAGGCGCTCGGGCTCGGCGCCCAGCAGGCGGCGGCCGATCGCCGCCACGACCTCGGCGCTGCGCGCGACGGCGTCGTGGTCCTGCGAGGGCGACTCGCACTCGACGAGGGCCTGGATGTCGGCGAGGAGGTCGTTCACCGCGGCTCACCTCGCAGCGGCTTGCCGGGGAGCGCGCCGGTGCGCAGCTCGCCGTCGCTGACCACGGGAGTCCCGCCGACATACAGGTGCCGGACGCCCCGGGACGGCCGGGTCGGGTCGGCGTAGGTCGCGGTGTCGGTGATCGTGGCCGGATCGAGGACCACGACGTCGGCGTCGGCGCCGACCCCGAGGTGGCCCTTGCCGCGGGCGGCGGGCGCGACGTCGTCGAGCAGCCGTGAAGGCAGGTGGGAGCAGCGGCGGAACGCTTCGAGCCAGCTCCACTCCCCCGCCTCCCGCACCATCAGGCGCAGCGTCTTGGCGAAGGTCCCGGCGGTGCGCGGGTGCGTCGTGCCGCCCGGCGGGAGCGGCCACTCGGTGGTCTCGGTGCGGCCGTCCTTCCAGTACACGGGCATCGCGTCGCTCGCGACGATCGAATCGGGGAAGGCGAGTGCCTGGTGCAGCAGCGCGCGGTCGCGGGGGTTCTCCTCGTCGAGGAACTCGAGGATGCAGGGCGCGCCGGGGTCGGCGTCGCGCAGCTGCCGCAGGCGGGCGGCGTCCGCGACGCGCTCGCCGGTCTCCAGGATCACCACGCTCGACGGGCTGAGTCCCTTGAGCCGCAGGCGGTCCGGGTCGATGAACGCGGCGCCGACGGCCGTGCTGCCCGCGCCGTACGGGTAGGCCTCCACGGTGACGCGGGAGCCCGCGCCGCGGGATTTCTCGAGTGTGGCCAGGACGCGGTCGATGTGGTGGCCGGAGGTGCTGTTGACGTGGCAGTGGTGCATCGCGGCGCCGGTCTCGGCCGCGGCGACGACGATCTCTTCCGAGCCGTCGACCGGGATCGCCGGGTCGACCTCGACCAGCTCGCGGACGTGGGTGTAGGTCGGCACGCCGGCCCGGGCGGCGAGGTGGGCGACGGCGAGGAACTCGCCGGGCTCGGTCGCCGGCGCGTACCCCATCAGGATCCCGATGCCGAGCGCGCCCGCGGCCAGCTCACCCTCCACAAGGGACAGCCAGGCGGCCAGTTCCTTCGCCGACGAAGACCGCTGCCACGCCGGGTTTCCGAGCACGGCGAGGCCGCTCTCGATCTGCGCGTCCGGCTCGATCCCGGCCAGGACCTGCGCGCGGGCCGCGCTCCAGGACGCGGAGAAGCCGTAGTGCAGCGGACGTCCGGCCGCCGCGGCCTCGGTGTAGGCCCGCTCGATGGGCATCAGCCCGGCTTCGAGGTCGAGGGCGGTGGTGACGCCGTCCATCGCCTGCAGCCGCTGCCCGGCGATCGAGTGGACGTGGCTGTGCAGGTCGACGAACCCGGGCCCGACGACCAGCCCACCGACGTCGACGACGGTCGCCGCCTCGAGCCCGCTCCCGACGGCGGCGACCTTGCCGCCGTCCAGGAGCACGTCGGTGACCCCGTCGAACCCGGTCCCGGGGTCGACGACCCGGCCGCCCCGCAAGAGTGTCCGCACCGCTGCGCCTCCTCGTCGTCACGTACTGGGGTCGTGGCGACGATAGGAGGCTTTCCGGCGGCACCGTTGGTCCGCGACGACGAACCGGGCGGCCCCGGTCCATCCGCGCGGACGAACGCGGGGCTAGGCGGTCACCGGGGCCAGGAGGAGGCCGGTGACCGCGTCGATCAGGCCCGTGCCCGCGTCGTCCCAGGTGGCGCGGGGGGTGGGGGTGTCCTCCGCCAGGGCTCGCTCGCGCTCGGCCGTCATGTGGATCATCAGCTGGCGGGCCATGTCGCCGCGCTCGGCGCGGACGTCCGGCGGGAGGACCGACAGGCTGCGGTTCAGGCCCGCGACCACCTTCGCCAGCGCCGGGGAGGCCATCGACTCCTCCGCGATGATCGCGCGCAGCGCCGGGTCGGTCAGCACCTGCGCGGTGAACCGGGCGAACCACGTCGGGGAGCCCAGCTCGCGCAGGTACGTCGTGGTCGGGCGGATCAGGCAGGCCACCCAGTCGCGCAGCTCGCCCGGGCCGTCGATGGCCTCGGCGACCTCCGCGCGCAGCCGCTCGACGCGCTCGGAGTGCTTGCGGACGATCGCGCGGACCAGGTCGGTCTTGGTGCCGAAGTGGTAGTTGACCGCGGCGTTGTTGCCCTGGCCCGCGGCCTCGCTGATGTGCCGGTTGGACACCACCTGCACCCCGTGCTCGGCGAACAGCCGCTCGGCCGTGGTCAGGATGCTCTCCCGGGTGGCGCTCGCGCGCTCCGCCTTCACGTTCATCCCATCACCCCGATCACGGCCCTCACCTTACGGAGCCACGGCCCGCCGGACGTGCCCGGCCAAGAACTCGTACAGCTCGCGCGTCAGCTCGGCCGACGCGCCGATCAGGTTGTACCCGTGGTCCACGCCCGCGACGTCGCGGTGCTCGACCAGCGCACCCGCCGCCTCGAGCTTTCCCGCGTAGGCCACGGCTTCCGCGCGCAGCCGATCCAGCTCCGCGGTAACGACGACCGCCGGCGCGATGCCCTCGATGCCGTCGCCGTTGGTCCCCCAGGCCGGGGACACCAGCGGATCCGTGCGGCGCCGGGCGTCCGGGACGTAGGCGGTGTCGAAGATCTCGCCCATCCAGGGCTTGATCACCACCGACCGCGCCGCCGGCTTGTCGCGGGCGGCGGTGACGAGGTCCATCGGCGGGTAGTGCAGCACCTGCAGCGCCAGGTCCGGGCCGCCGTCGCGCAGGGACAGCCGGGCGGCCGCCGCGGCCAGCGAGCCGCCCGCGCTCTGCCCGCCGACGCACAGCCGCGCGGCGGGCCACTCGGCGGCGGCCCAGCGCAGCACGTCGTGGACCTGCTCGCACGGCACCGGGAACCGGCGCCGCGGGGCCAGCGCGTACTCGACGTTCACCACCGTCACCCCGGCGTGCTCGGCCAGGAAGCGGCACCACGGGTCGTCGCCCGTCCGGCGGCCGGCGACGAACCCGCCGCCGTGGGCGTTGACGTACACCCCGCCCGGCGTCGACGGCGGCGCGTAGACGGTGGCCTCGACCTCGCCGTGGCGGGTCGGCACCCGCACCTCGCGCGTGCGGCCCGGGATCTCGGGGAACCGCAGGTGCGGCCGCACCCCGGCGGCCGGGATCGCGCCGAAGAGCCGCGCGAGCGTGTCCGCGACCAGGGGTACCGCGAGAACCGACATGAGCACTCCTCAGCGTCAGGTGAAGCTGCCCAGCCACTTCCGCGCGGTACCCAGGTACTCGCGGGCGAAGCCGGTCTTGGGGGCCCAGGACTCGAACCCGTGCGGCGCGCCCGGCACGACGTGGACGGTCGTGTCGACGCCCGCCGCGCGCAGCCGGCGAGCGTACTCGGCGTCTTCGTCGTGGAACAGGTCGATGTCGCCGACGCCGATCCAGGTCGGCGGCAGCCCGGCCAGGTTTTCGCGGCGGGCGGGCGCGGCGTAGTGCGGGACGACGTCCGCCCCTGGTTCGCGGCCGAGGTAGGCGCGCCAGCCGAAGCGGTTGAGGCGGTTGTCCCAGCCCCGGTGGCGCCGCGCGTCGAGGTCGCGCCGGGCGGCGGTGCGGTCGTCGAGCATCGGGCAGAACAGCCACTGTGCGAGCGGCCGCGCGCCTTCGTCGCGCAGGCGCTGGACGAGCGCGGCGGCGAGCCCGCCACCGGCGCTCTGCCCGCCGATGACGACCCGGCCCGGCTCGGCGACGTTCTCGCGGATCCAGGTCCAGGCGGCGTGGCAGTCGTCGAGCGCGGCCGGGTACGAGTTCTCGGGCGCGAGGCGGTACTCGGCCGACACCACGGTGATCCCGAGTTCCCGCGCCGTTTCCCCGCAGAACGCGTCGCCTTCGACGGCGGTGCCGATGACCAGGCCACCGCCGTGGATCCACAGGAGCGTCAGGTCGGACCGCGGCCGGCGAGGTCGGTAGATCCGCCACCCGGGTGTGACCTCGACGTCGACGTCCGGGACCGCCACGGGCCCCATCAGGGCCGTGGTCCGGCGCACCAGCCACAGCCCCCAAGGGCGCTCCAGCGGCAGGCGGGGCAGCCACCGCGCCCTTCCGCGCAGCTCGGGCGCGATCTCGGCGAGCTTCACTGGGCCGACCACCCGCCGTCGGAGGGCAGCACGACGCCGTTGACGTTCGCGCCGTCGTCGCTCAGCAGGAACGTGATCGACGCGGCCAGCTGCTCGGCCGTGGCGATCGGCGGCATCAGCCCGAAGAACGCGCCGAGCCGGCCCTGCCCGAACGCCGACGGTGACGCGCTCTGCCCGATGCCGGTCGCCACCCCGCCCGGCGCGACGGCGTTGACGCGGATGCCGTGCGGCCCGTACATCACCGCGCAGTTCCGGGTGATCCCGACGACCGCGTGTTTCGAAGCGGTGTAAGCGATCCCGGCCGCCGAACCGCGCAACGCGGCTTCGGAGGCGATGTTCACGATCGAGCCGGCACCGGCCTCCAGCATCGCCGGGAGCACGGCGCGGATGAGCGCGAGCGTGCCGTCGACGTTGACCGCGAAGACCCGCCGCCACAGCTCGTCGGTCACCTCGTGGGCGGGCGAGAAGTCGTCGGCGATCCCCGCGACGTTGGCCAGCCCGTCGATCCGGGTCCCGGCGGCGGCCAGGATCCGCTCGATCCCGGCGGTGCCGGTGATGTCCGCGCTGACCGGGACCAGCTCGGGCGTCTCCGCGGCGAACTCGTCTAGGCGCCCGGCCGAGACGTCGACCGCGACGACCCGGCCGCCTTCCCGCGCGATCCGGGACGCGGTGGCGCGGCCGATGCCGGACGCGGCGCCGGTCACGACCACCGTGCGGCCCTCGAACCGGCCGGGGACGGTCCGCTCCCGCGTCCCGGTCGCGGCCGGGACGACCCCGCCGTTGGCGCGCGCGACGAGGTCGTCGACGACGTCCTGGCCGAGTTTTCCCTGGCTGAGCGCGACGAGCTGCCCCAGCGGCACCTGGCTGATCGGCGCGAGCACGGTCTCGTCGAAGCCCGCGCCGGCGAGCAGGGCCCGGATGAGCGGGCCGCCTTCGGGGTGCGCAACCCACTCGCCGATCGGCGTGTCCGCGGTGATCACGGCGACAGCGTACCGCACTTTTAAAGCAACTGCTTGACCAAAGTTCCCGAACTCGGTTACCTGGAGGTGAGCCGATCACCGAACCCGGAAGGGCACCCATGTCCCCCACCCCGTCCCTGCCCGCCGACCTGGGTTTCGACCCGGACGCCCTGCGCGCGAAGTACCGCGCCGAGCGCGACCGGCGCCTGCGGCCCGACGGCAGCGCGCAGTACCAGCGGCCTGCCGGCCGGTTCGGGTACTACGCCGAAGACCCGTACGTCGAAGGCGACCTCGTGCGCGAGCCGCTGCACGACCGCGTCGAGGCCGTGGTGGTCGGCGGCGGGTTCGGCGGCCTGCTCGCCGCCGCGCGCCTGCGCCAGGCCGGCGTCGGGAGCATCCGCGTGATCGAGAAGGGCGGCGACTTCGGCGGCACCTGGTACTGGAACCGCTACCCCGGCATCCACTGCGACATCGAGTCCTACGTGTACCTCCCGCTGCTGGAGGAGGTCGGCCACGTCCCCGGCTGGAAGTACTCGCCGGGCGCGGAGATCCTGGAGCACGCCCGCGCGATCGGCCGGACGTTCGACCTCTACGACGACGCGTGCTTCCGCACCGCCGTGCGCGAACTGCGCTGGGACGACGGCGAATGGCTCGTCCGCACCGACCGCGAAGACGAGATCCGCGCGCGTTACGTCGTCGTCTCCAGCGGCACGCTCGACCACCCGAAGCTGCCGGGCATCCCGGGCATCGAGACGTTCACCGGGCACACGTTCCACACCAGCCGGTGGGACTACGGCTACACCGGCGGCACCGCCGACGGCGACCTGACCGGGTTGGCCGACAAGCGCGTCGCCCTCATCGGCACCGGGGCGACGGCCATCCAGGTCGTCCCCCACCTCGGCCGGGAAGCGCAGGAACTGGTCGTCTTCCAGCGGACGCCGTCCACTGTGGACGTCCGGGGGAACCGGCGCACCGATCCGGAGTGGGCCGCGTCGCTGGCGCCCGGCTGGCAACGGCGGCGGCGGGACAACTTCCTCACCGTCGTCACCGGCGGCCGGGCCGAGGAGGACCTGGTGGCCGACGGCTGGACCGGCAGCGCCCGCCTGCTGAAGGACCTGGTCGCGACCGACGCCTACGCGGACGTCCCGGCCGACGTCCACGAGCTGGCCGACTTCCGGAAGATGAACGAGCTGCGCGACCGGGTCGGCGAACTCGTCACCGACCCGGCCACGGCCGAGGCGCTCAAGCCCTGGTACCGCTACATGTGCAAGCGCCCGACGTTCAGCGACCACTACCTCCAGACGTTCAACCGCCCCAACGTGACCCTGGTGGACACGGCCGACAGCGGCGGTGTGGAGGCCGTCACCGAACGGGCCGTCGTGGCCGGTGGCCGGGAGTACGAGGCCGACTGCATCATCTTCGCGACCGGGTTCTCGGTCGGCGGTTCGGACGTCCTGGCCGGGCGCCTGCCGATCGTCGGCCGCGACGGCGTCTCCCTGCTGGAGCACTGGCGCCACGGACCCCGGACGCTGCACGGCTTCGCGAGCCACGGCTTCCCGAACCTGTTTCACCTCGGGCCGCTGCAGAACGCCAGCTCGGTGAACTTCGTCCACGTCCTCGACGAGCAGGCGAGCCACATCGGGGCGGTCGTCGCCGAGGCCCGCAAGCGCGGGGCGTCCCTGGTCGAGCCGACCGCGGCGGCCGAGGCCGCGTGGGTGGCGACGATCAGCGAGAAGGCCCCGGACCGCTACCAGTTCCAGCTCGACTGCACGCCGGGTTACTACAACAACGAAGGCAGGCCGCGGGAACGCAGCCAGTCGTTCGGCGACGGGCCGATCGCCTTCCACACGCTGCTGGCCGCGTGGCGGGAGAACGGCGGGATGGACGAGGTCATGTGAACCGCTTGGCGTCGTTGGCGAGAATCCGGTGGAGGCTGGCAGAACAGCCACTGGCCGGTGCCCGACCGGGTTCCTAGCGTTGACGGCCATGACCGCTGTGCTGCTGCCGATCCTCATCGGCGTCGTCTACGTCCTGCTCGGTTCGCTGATCCCCGAGCCGCACCGGCGGCGGTTCAACGCGGTGATGATCGCCGGCGCCGGCGCGGCCTACCTCTCCGGCGGCGCGCTCGGGCCGTGGGAGCTGGTGTTCTGCTCGGTGATGACCTACGTCGCCTTCCGCGGGCTCGATTCGTGGACGTTCATCGGGATCGGCTGGCTCCTGCACACCGGCTGGGACGTCGTCCACCACCTGAAGGGCCAGCCGATCCTCCCCTTCGCCCACGACTCGTCGTTCGGCTGCGCGCTCTGCGACCCGGTGATCGCCATCTGGTGCTTCACGGGCGGCCGTTCGGTGCTGACACCCCTGCGTTCACTCGTCACCCGGTGACGTGGTTGCCGCCGGGGTCTCGCGGGTAACCGGTGCCCATGACCAGCACCGACGTCGAACGCGCCGCGCACGCCTACTGCCCCAGGTGCCACCCGGACCCCCAGCCGGGCGAGCGCGTCACGGCCCTGTGCGGCGCCACCCACCCGTACTGGGGCCGCCGCGACCGCCCGGTGACGCGGTGCCCGGCGTGCACCGCCCTGGCCGGCGCGCCGACGCTGGCCTGCGGCCACTCCGGCTGAGGGCTCAGGCAGGCCCCGCACCAGGACCGGCACCGCCGCCACCTGTGCCCCCACGGCTGCGACCAGGTGCGGCACGCGCAGCCCGAACCCGCGGGCAACCAGGCCGCCGGCCGCGGATCCCGGCCATGCTCGAGGCCGACGTCGGGCACCGCGCCCGGCAGCTCGCCGCGGGTGGCAGCGCGAAGCTGTTCACCGGCCTGCACGCCGCCGGGCCGCACGGTCCGGCTGCTCGAGGCACTGCGGTCCCCGGCGACGACGACCGACCTGGCCCAGGCGCTCGGCGTCACGCCCAGCGCCGTATCCCCGCACTTCGGCGTCCTGCGCGAAAGCGGGCTGGTCGAGCGGGAACGTTCCGAGCGCCAGGTCCGCTACCTGGTCACGGCGCTCGGATTGGCCCCGCTCGACCCCTGAACTCAGGCCGCCAGCGACGACAGCGGCACCGCGAACACCGACCGGCCGCAGGTCTGGCTCTGCGCCGTGCAGTCCGCCGTCGACCACTCCGACTGGGACCAGACCAGGCCCGTCGCCCAGTCGTAGGTCAGCGCCTCCGGGTGGACGGCCCAGCAGGCCGCGGTGGAGCCGCACGTGACCGACGTGCTCTGCGTCGTCGTCTGGGTCCAGAGCTGGCCGTTGATCGTGGCCGAGCTGTGGGCGACGTACCACTTGCCGCCGTGGGACAGGACGCCCTGCATGTTGCCCACCGAGCTGCGGAACGCCTCCGTCGCGGTCCCGGACAGCAGGTAGTCCGCCCCCATCGGGAAGCGGTAGAGCCGGCCGTGCCGGCTCTGGTCCGAGAAGTACTCCGTCGTGACGATGCTGGCCGGGCTCGTGCTGCGGTCCAGGGAAATCGACGAGAAGCACGGCACCCCGGTGTCGGAGGCCATGCTGCACGTGCCGCCCGCGTAGGTGTAGTAGCCGACCTGCATCATCGCGTACTTGTACGAGTACGCCGCATATCCGCCCGAGGTCTTGCCGATCGCGTTCGACGTCGTGTCGGTCAGCTGGAGGATGTGCTGGGTGCTGAACACCCGGATCGCGGTGGAGGTGTTCCCGACGGCGGTGACGTAGATCTTGTCGCCGTACCAGGCCATCCCGCCCATGTGGGCCTTCGCCGCCGAGAAGGTGCTGCCGGTGCTGTTCGGCACGGCCAGGTACAGCATCCGGTGGGCGGCGGAGGCAGGTGTGTCGTAGTTGACCGCCTGGATCCGCGCGTCGTCGTAGCGGCCGAGCGCGTCGGTGCCGTGCCAGCCGGACAGGATGATCTTGTCGGCGCCCCACAGGCCGTCGTCGTCGGCGTCACCGGACGTCGTGATGCCCTGCGGGACCCAGGTCGTGCTGCCCGCGCGTTCGGCGTCCCAGCACAGCGACTTCGTGGCGGCCGGCGCCTTGGGCAGCGCGGCCTTCTCCGCGCCGGTGCAGCCGGTCATCGCGTAGCTCGGGTCGTTGACGACGGTGTTGAGGCTGACGTTCGGCAGCGCGTCGTCCAGCGCGGTCAGCGCGGCGGCCGGGGTCGCGTGCCAGACCAGGTTCTGCTTGGCCGTGGTCGTCAGCGGGTCGCTGTAGGCGGCGCTCGCCGTACCGGGCAGCACCAGCGCGCCGGCCACCACGGCCAGCACGAGAAGAAGCACTCGGGGAATTCGCATGGGCGCCATTGCCGCACGCGCCGGTCAAAATTTCGTACAACGGCACTTGTACGACTCCGCGAGCGGCCTCCGGGGACAGCCCGGGGCGAACCCGGCATTCCTCCCGCATCGTGGTACCGCTCGCCACACCCCGGCCGGGTCCCGATAGTGGTCCCGTGCTCACGCCCCGTGCTCCCCTCGCCGCGTTCGCCCTCCCCCGAGCCGAGCGCGCCGGAACGCGGGTGACCTACCGGGACGCGCTCGTCGCGCCCCTGCCCGGCTACCGGCCGCTGCTGCTGGACCTCGTCGTCCCGGCCGGGGCGCCGCCCGCGGTGGTCGTGTTCCTGGACGGCGGCGCGCTCGCGGCCGGCTCCCACAAGCACGGCCGGATCGGCGACCACGTCACGGAAACGTTGGTGGCCAACGGTTTCGCGGTCGCTCGGGCCCAGTACCGGCTGGGCCGGGAAGCCGCTTTCCCGGCCCAGCTGCACGACGTCAAGGCCGCCGTCCGGTGGATCCGGCGGCACGGCACCGAACTCGGCGTGGACGTCGGACGCGTCGCGGCCTGGGGCCACTCGGCGGGCGGGTACCTCGCCGCGATGCTCGCGGTGACGGCCGGCCACGCGGAGCTGGAAGGCGACCTCGGCGTCACCGGCGAGCCGAGCGGGCTCGCCGCGGCCGTCGCGTGGAGTCCCCCGACGGACTTCACGCACATCCCGCCGCCCCCGGAAGGGACGTCGCTGCACCGCACCGGTCACGACCCGCACGACTGGCGGCCGGACGCGTCGGCGAGCCCGCTGCTGCACGTCTCGGCCACCGCGGCGCCGCTGCAGCTGGTGCACGGCACCGACGACTTCGGCATCCCGATCGCGCACAGCGAGGCGCTCGTCGCGGCGTACTGGCGGGCCGGGGCCGACGCCGACCTCATCCGGCTGGACGGCGCCGGCCACTTCTACAGCAGGCAGAAACTGCAGCAGGCCACCGAATCCGGCCTCGCCTTCCTGCGCGAACGCCTCGGCTGAGAGCCGCAGGTCAGTCCTTCGCCGTCACCCCGAGCCCGCGGCGCAGCGCGGCGACCTCGTCGACCAGCATCCGGCGCGAGACCGCCGCGTCCTGGATGATCGCGGACCCGTGGAAGGTGCCCGGGTAGTGGTGCAGCTCCGTGGTCACCCCGGCCTGCAGAAGGCGTTGCGCGTACTGGATTCCCTCGTCGCGCAGCGGGTCGAACTGGCAGGTGCTCACGAACGCGGGCGGCAGCCCGGCCAGGTCCGTGGCGCGGGCGGGTGCGGCGTACGGGGAGACGTCGGCGCCGCCCGGCTCGGTGCCCAGGTAGCTCGTCCAGCTGTAGACGGCGTTCGGGCGGTTCCACATCGGAGTGTCGACGTAGGCGTTCATCGACGGCGTCTCGAGGCGGTCGTCCAGCTCCGGGATGCCGAGGTACTGGAAGCGCAGCGCCGGGCCGCCGCGGTCGCGGGCCAGCAGGGCCGTCGCGGCGGCGAGCCCGCCGCCCGCGCTCTCGCCGCCGACGCCGATCCGTTCCGGGTCGATGCCCAGCTCGGCCGCCTTCGCCGCGGTCCAGGTCAGCGCCGCGTAGCAGTCCTCGACCGGCGCGGGGAACGGGTGCTCGGGCGCGAGGCGGTAGTCCACCGACACGATCACGATGCCCAGCTCGTCGACCAGGTGCAGCAGGGAGGCGTGGAACATGTCCAGGTCGCCGAGGATGAACCCGCCGCCGTGGATGTAGACCAGCGCGGGCACCGTGCCTTCCCGGTCCGCCGGGCTGTACACGCGCACCGGGACGTCGGGGGCGCCGGACGGCCCGGGCACGGTCGTGTCCCGCACGTCGACCGGGTGCACCGGGTCGTAGGCCGGCATGACCTCCTGCAGCTGCGACATCGAAGCGCGCGCGGCCAGGAGGGCGTCGTAGTCGGGCAGGGTCACCGCGGGGAGCATGTCCAGCCAGGGCAGCAGCTCGGGATCGATCGCGTAGGTCATGCTCCGATCTTCGGCGCGCGCCGACGCCGTCGCCACCGCCACGCGGCGGGGGTTGGCGGCCCGGGCCTCGCCATCCGGCGGCGGACGCGCCTATCGTGGCCTCATGAAGGGCCTGCTGCTGAGGCTGTCCGGACTCGACGCCGACGCCGAGAACGCGGTGCGGGTGATCGGGTTCTTCGACCGCCTGATCACCGATCGGGCGAGTCTCGACGTCCTCGTGCGCAGCACGGCCCAGCTGGCCGGCTGCGGGGCCGGGGTGCACGCCCCCGCGCAGGGCCTCGCGCTGCGGGCGGAACCGGACGCCGGCGTCACCGCCTCGGGCCGGGTGCCCGCCGGGGCCGCCGTGCGCCGCCTGGAGGGTGGCGTGGTGGTCTGGGTCTGCCGCGAAGGCCCGCCGACCCCGCTCGACGACATCCTGCTGGAGCGCTTCGCGATCGCCACCGCCGTCCTGCTGGAGCACACCAGCGTGCCGCTGCCCGCGCTCGGCGACCCCGCGCTGGTCGAGCTGGTGCTGTCCGAGGGGATCGGGACGGCCGAGCGCTCGCGGGCGCTGCACCTGCTCGGCCTCGGCACGACGGCCCGGCTGCGCGTGCTGGCGGCCACCGGCGCCGACCTCCCCGGCCGGTCCGCCGCGTTCGGCGACGTCCGGGCCGTGCTCACCGCCGACGGACCCGGGACGGCGCCGCCGGGCGCCCGGATCGGCGTCGGCCCGGAGGTGCCCGCGCTGGACCTGGCCCGCTCCTGGCAGGCCGCGCGCACGGCACTGCGGTTCACAGCCGACGCCGAGCCCGTGGTGTGGTCGGACCGCCTCGGCAGCCTCGCCGCGCTCGCCGGCCGGCTCACGCCCGCGGACCTGGCGGAGTTCCCCGACATCCAGGCCCTCGACCGCCTGGCCGAGGAACCGCACGGCGACGACATCCTCGCGGCGTTGACGGCACTCTGCGCGACGGGCTCGGCCCGCAAGGCCGCGGCCGTCCTGCACCGCCACCACAGCACGATGCCCGCCCGCCTGGCCCGGGCCGGCTCGGTCCTCGGCTTCGACGTCGACTCCCCCACCGGCCGTCTCCGCCTGCACCTGGCCCTGATGCTGCGCCGGCTGCGCGACGCCGGACCGTCCGAAGTGGACACTGCGCCGAACGGGTGACACCGGGGCCCGCGACCCAACCGGCACCGGGCTCCCGGAGTGGACGGCACGGACATCCCCTAGGAGGACACGTGCCGAAACTGCCGACCCTCGCCATCGCGACCCTGCTGGCCGCCGCCGGAACCCTCGCCGTCGCGCCCGCCGCATCGGCGCACGACGCCCTCGCCGAGGTCGTCCGCTGCGGTTACCAGCAACAGTTCCGCTGCGGCTACGGCGGAATCACCAACAGCCACACCAGGGTCTACTCCTGCGACACCTGGAGTGACAGCTACGGCTTCCGCACGGAGTGGCGCACCCGCAGTGGCGGCGGAAGCGGCGTCGACGACGCCAACGGCAGCAGCTCCGGCTGCAGCGCGAAGACCCCGGGCACGGCCGCGAACCCGATCACCATCTTCCGCGGCTGCTGGAAGACACCCACCTGGACCTGCACGGACTGGATGAACGCCTGAGCCACACACCGGGAGCGGCTGGTGTCGCGCGTCGCAAGGTGGCGGCTTCGGCAGTGCGGGATGCACCCCACGCCACAGTGCGCGCATCCCACCGCAGCACAGCAACCTCAGAAACCCCTGCCACCAAACCGATCACGGAAAGTTCCGGTCCACGCGCGCCGAGAGCCACCTTCGCTGCGCATAGCAGGACCACCCCGTCAACGAACCACTCACCGCCGGCGAGCACGACCCTCACAGACCTGAGTCACGGCTCCAGCAAGACCACCGGCACCTCCACGGCCCGGCTCCGCAGGTACTCGCCGAGTCCCTTGGCCTGCGGGTCCGGCCGGGTCGCCGACGCCACGCCGTCGCCGAGCAGGCCCGCCACCACGAAGTTCAGCGCCAGCAGGTTCGGCAGCTCGAACCGGCGGACCTCCAGCTCGGCCGCCTCCGGCAGCAGCTCGCGGAAGCGCGGAACGTCCAGGTAGCCCCGCAACCACGTGTACTCGTCCTCGGTGCGGGTCCAGAAGCCGACGTTCGCGTTACCGCCCTTGTCGCCCGAGCGAGCACCCGCGATCGCGCCCAGTGAGACCCGTCGCGTCGGCCCGAAGTCCCGCGCCTCGAGGGAAACCGGAGGCACGGAGACCGCGGGCCCGGTCGGCGGATGCGGAATCACGAGACGTGAGCCGTCGGGCAGGGTCACCCGGTGCTCGACCAAGGCAGCGGGCACCAGAGCCGGCCAGTAGACGCCGAAAGCGCTCTCCGCGGTCGGCGGGGTCGTCGTGTGGAAGCCTGGATAACCGCCGAGGGCCAGTTCCATCGTGGTGTTCGAGAAGCGGCGGCCGACCTTGCGGGCGTCCGGGTCCTTCACCGTGATCCGCAGGTGCGCGGTCGCCTCGGCGTTGACCGGCGAACCCGGGTGGTCGAACCGCAGCAGCGTGACGTCGACCTCGGCGAACTGCTCCTTGCCGCCCAGCAGGTCGAACAGCTGCTGTTCGGCCCACGAAGCCTTCTCCTCGATGCGGTCGCCGGTCAGCACCAGCGTCATCGTGTTGCGGTAGCCGCCGTCGTAGTTCAGCGCGACCTTGAGCTGGTCCCCCGGCGGGCTGCCGCGGGTTCCGCTGATCCGGACCCGGTCCGGCTCCTCCTCGGCGAGCAGCAGGCTGTCGAAGTGCGCGACGGCGTCCGGCCCGGCGTACGCGGGTTCGGCGATCTCGTACAGCAGCTGCGCGGTGACCGTCCCGGCCGAGACCAGTCCCCCGGTGTCGGCGTGCTTGGTGATGACGCTCGAGCCGTCGCCCGCGACCTCGGCGATCGGGAAGCCCGGGTACCGCCGGTCGGTGACCTCGTCGAAGAAGGCGTAGTTGCCGCCGGTCGCCTGCGGGCCGCACTCGATCACGTGCCCGGCGGCCATCGCCCCGGCGATCGCGTCGACGTCCCCCGGCGTCCACCCGTGCCACCACGCGGCCGGCCCGACGACCAGTGACGCGTCGGTGACCCGCCCGGTCACGACGACGTCGGCGCCCGCCTCCAGCGCCGCCGCGATGCCCCAGCCGCCGAGATAGGCGTTGGCGGTCAACGGTTTCACCCCGGCTTCGGAGAGCTTGCGGCCGGTGTCGAGGTGCGCCAGATCCGGCAGGCGGTCGACGAGGTCGTCACCGTCCACGTACGCGATCTTCGCCTGCGAGTCCAGCGACGAAATCCGCGCGGCCAGCCCCGCCGGGTTCAGGCCACCGGCGTTCGCGACGATCCGGATGCCACGGTCGAGGCACGTGCCGAGGACGTGCTCGAGCTGGGTGAGGAACGTCTTCGCGTACCCGGCGGCGGGGTCCTTCCGGCGGGCCTTCCAGAGGATCAGCATGGTCAGCTCGGCGAGGTAGTCACCGGTGAGGACGTCGATCGGGCCGCCCTCGACCATCTCCCGCGCCGCCTCCAGGCGGTCGCCGTAGAAGCCGGAGCAGTTCGCGATCCGGACGGGGCGCTTCACGCGCGTCCCCGGCCGGGCGCGCCCGCGAAGGCCTGGGCGATACCGATCCACTCCTGCGCCACCGGTCCGCGCACCACCAGGCCGGTGTCCGAAGCGAGCCGTCGCTGGGTGACCGTCAGGCAGAAGTCGAGCGCCGTCCCTTCGACGCGGTCGGCGGCGGCGCCGTCACCCCACGTCCACCGGTCGCCCGAAGGCGCGTGCAGGACGACCCGGATCGGGACGACCGGCGCCGGGCGCTCGTGCAGCCCGAAGCTGAACGCCGTCGTCGAGACGCCGAGGTGGGCGATGTGCCGGAGCCGGTCGGTCGGCACGCGCGTGACGCCGAGCGTGTCGGCGATGTCCTGCCCGTGCGCCCAGGTCTCCATGATCCGCGCGGTCACCGACGACGCGACGCTCATGTCCGGCCCGTACCAGGGCAGCCGCGCCCGGGGGTCGCGGCCGCGGAACGCCGTGACGAACGTCGTCCGCGCGCGCCGGAACCACACCCGGATCTCGTCGGCGCCCAGTTCTTTGTACTGCGCGGCGACACGGTCGGGGAAGTCCATGCCGTCGGCCAGCAACGCTGCCGCCGCGAGCTGGAAGCCCTCGGGGTCGACGGCGGCCTGCGTCGCAGTCTGGTCGAAGAAGGCCAGGTGCGTGACCTGGTCCCGGATGTCCCAGCCCACCGCGGGGGTCGGCCGCGCGATGCCGTCGTCGTCGAGCGGGGCGAGCATGGCCTCGACGTCGGCGGACTCGGCGAGGAGGTCGTCGAGCAGGGCGTCCAGCGAGACGGGCATGTCAGCGTCCTTCCCACACGGGCGTGCGCTTCTCGCGGAACGCCGCGGGACCTTCCTGCGCGTCCCGCGAGCGGTACACCGGCGCCCAGATCTCGTCGGCGCGGTCGTAGACGTCCTGGCGTTGCAGGTACGCCGTCTGCTTCGCCGCCCGCACAGACAGCGGGGCGTTGGCCGCGATCCGCTCGGCCAGCGCCTGCGTCCGGGACCGCAGCTCGTCCAGCGGTACGACGTCGTTCACGAGCCCGACCTCCCGCGCCCGCTGGGCGTCGAGGGGGTCGCCGGTCAGCAGGATCTCCATGGCGATCCGCGGCGGCACCAGCCACGACAGCGGCGCCGCCCACGGCGCCCCGCGACCGACCTTCACCTCGGTCACCGCGAAGCGGGCGTGCGAAGCGGCCACGACCAGGTCGCACTGCTGGGCCAGCAGGAACCCACCGGCGTAGGCGACGCCGTTGACCGCGGCGATCGTCGGCTTGGGGACGTCGACGTTGCGGCCGAACACCGGCAGGAAGTCCGGCGGCGGGATCTCCAGGGCCGTCTCGGCCATCTCCTTCAGGTCACCGCCCGCGCAGAACGCCTTGTCCCCCGCCCCGGTCAAGACCAGGACGGCCGCCGAGTCGTCGTCGACGAACCTCCGGGTGCCCTCCCACAGGCCGTCCCGGACCTCTTTGGACAGTGCGTTGCGGGCTTCGGGCCGGTCGATCGTCAACCAGGCCACGCCGTTTTCGACCTCGTAGGTGACGCTCACGAGACGACCGCCAGCACCTGGCCGGTGTCTACCTGGTCGCCCTGGCTCACCCGCAGGTCCGAGAGCACGCCGTCGGCCGGCGCGGCGACCGTGTGCTCCATCTTCATCGCCTCCAGCACGACCAGCGGTTGCCCGGCCGTCACGGCATCGCCCTCACCCGCCAGGACCCGCACCACGGCACCGGGCATCGCCGCGAGCAACGACCCCGCGGCCGTGACGGCGTCCGGATCGGCGAACCGCGGCACCTCCACCAAACCTGCCGAACCGTCGGGTCCATCCACATAGGACACCCCGGCCACCGTCTGCACGGCGTAACTCCGGTGGACACCGTCGATCTCCAGCTCCACCAGCGAATGGGACGCGGACAGCAGCCGCACCACGCCACCGAGCGGCTCGCCGTTCACCGTGACGCGCAGGCCGGACCGCCGCAGCGAGTACGCGACCTCCAGGGTTTCCGAGCCGGCCGTGTACGCCACCCGTTGTAAAGCCCCGCCGACGTTGCGCCACCCGGACGGCATTTCGGGCACCACCCGCGCGGCGAGCCGGTTGCGCGCCTGGGCCGCCAACGCCGCGGCCGCCGCCTGCCGGGCCCCGCCGGAAAACGCGCCGAGCGCGGCCGGGTCGTGCCGGGTCAGGTAGCCGGTGTCGGTGCGCCCGGCCAGGAACTCCGGCTCGGCCAGGATCCCGGCGAGGAGGTTCCGGTTGGTCGTGACGCCGTGCAGTTCGGCCTGCCGCAACGCCCGCGCCAGCGTCCGCGCGGCCTCACGCCGGGTCCGGCCGTGGGCGATCACCTTGGCCAGCATCGGGTCGTAGTGCGGGCCCACGACGGACCCGTCCTCGACACCGGAGTCGACCCGCACCCCGCGCAGCGGCGGGACGCGGAAGCGGTGCAGCGTGCCGGTGGCGGGCAGGAACCCGGCCGGGACGTCCTCGGCGTAGAGCCGGACCTCGATCGCGTGCCCGTCGATCCGGGCCCCCAGCACCTCGGGCGGCAACGGCTCCCCTTCGGCGACGCGCAACTGCAGCTCGACGAGGTCCAGGCCGGTGACCAGCTCGGTGACCGGGTGCTCGACCTGCAACCGCGTGTTGACCTCGAGGAAGAAGAACCGGCCGTCCTGATCCAGCACGAACTCGACCGTGCCCGCGCCGGTGTAGCCGATGGCCTTCCCGGCGGCGACGGCCGCGGCACCCAGCTCGGCGCGCAGCGCGTCGTCCACGGCCGGAGACGGGCTTTCCTCGACGATCTTCTGGTACCGCCGCTGGATCGAGCACTCCCGCTCGAAGAGGTGCACCACCTCGCCGTGGGTGTCCCCGAGGATCTGGACTTCGACGTGCCGCGGGTCGACGACGAACCGTTCCAGGAACACCGAGCCGTCCCCGAACGCCGACGCGGCCTCACGCCGAGCGCCCTCGACGGCCACTTCCAGTCCCGCGGAGTCGTGCACCACCCGCATGCCGCGACCGCCACCGCCGAACGCGGCCTTCACCAGCACCGGGAAGCCGATCGACGCGGCGACGGCGGCGAGGTCGGTCTCGTCCGTGACGGTCGCTCCCGGCAGCACCGGCACCCCGGCCGCGTCCATCAGCGCCTTGGCCTCGATCTTCGAGCCCATCGACGCGATGGCCTCGGGTGACGGCCCGACGAACGTCAGCCCGGCTTCGGCACAGGCGCGGGCGAACCCGGCGTTTTCCGACAGGAACCCGTACCCCGGGTGCACCGCGTCCGCCCCGGTCGCCCGGGCGGCGGCGATCACCAGGTCGGCACGCAAGTAGGTCTCCGAAGGGGCGGATCCGGGCAGCCGGACGGCCTCGTCGGCGAGCCGGACGAAGGGCGCGCCCGCGTCCGGGTCCGAGTAGACCGCGACGGTGGAGATGCCGAGGTCGTGCGCGGTGCGCATGACCCGGGCGGCGATCTCCCCGCGGTTGGCGACGAGCAGTTTCGCGATCATCGGCTCACATCCGGAAGACGCCGAAGCCGCGACGGCCCTCGACGCGGTTGGAGTGGACGGCGGACAGCGACATCCCCAGGACGTCCCGGGTGTCGCGCGGGTCGACGATGCCGTCGTCGTACAGCCGGCCGCTGACGGCGAAGGCGTGCGACTCGGTCTCGATCTGCGCCTCGATCGCGGCGGTGCGCGCGCGGTCGGCGTCGTCGTCGAACGGCTTTCCCTGCGACGCGGCGGAGTTGCGGCCGACGATCGACATCACCCCGGCGAGCTGGGCCGCGCCCATCACCGCGAGCTTCGCGCCGGGCCAGGCGAACATCAGCCGCGGGTCGTACGCGCGCCCGGACATGCCGTAGTTGCCGGCGCCGAACGAGGACGCCATGTTGACCGTCAGGTGCGGCACCGTGCTGTTGGTGACGGCGTTGATCATCTTGGCGCCGTCCTTGATGATGCCGCCCTGCTCGTAGCGGGTGCCGACCATGTAGCCGGTCGTGTTCTGCAGGAACACCAGCGGGACGTCCGTCTGGTTGGCCAGCAGGATGAACTCGCTGGCCTTCTTGGCCTCCTCGCTGAACAGCACGCCGCGGTGGTTGGCGAGCACGCCGACCGGATAACCGTGGATGCTCGCCCAGCCGGTGACCAGCGAGGTGCCGTAAAGCGGTTTGTACTCGTCGAAGTCCGAGCCGTCGACGGTCCGGGCGAGGATCTCGCGCGGGTCGAACGGCACCTTCGGGTCCGGCGGCACGATCCCCAGGATCTCTTCCGGATCGAACCGAGGCGGCTCGGGCGTCCGGCTGGGTGCCGGGCCGAGCTTGCGCCAGTTGATCCGGGACAGCACGCGCCGGCCGAGGCGGATCGCGTCCCGCTCGTCGACCGCGAAGTAGTCGGACAGGCCGGAGACGCGGGAGTGCATGTCGGCGCCGCCGAGCGACTCGTCGTCGGCCTCCTCGCCGGTGGCCATCTTGACCAGCGGCGGCCCGCCGAGGAACACCTTGGCCTGCTGGTCGACGAGCACGGCGTAGTCGCACATGCCGGGCACGTACGCGCCGCCCGCGGTCGAGTTGCCGAACACGATGGCCAGCGTCGGGATGCCCAGGGACGACAGCTCGGTCAGCTCGTGGAAGATCCGCCCGGCCGGCACGAACAGGTCGGCCTGCGTCGGCAGGTCGGCCCCGCCGGACTCGACGAGGTTGACCACCGGCAACCGGTTGATGCGCGCGATCTCCAACGCGCGCAACGTCTTCCGCAACGAGTACGGATTCATCGCGCCGCCGCGGACGGTCGGGTCGTGCCCGATGACCACGCACTCCACATCGGACACCACGCCGATGCCGGTGAGCACCGAGGCGCCGACCGTGAAGTCGGTGCCCCACGCGGCGAGCGCGGACAGCTCCAGGAACGGGCTGTCCGGGTCGAGCAGCAGCTCCAGGCGTTCGCGCACCGGGAGCTTGCCGCGGTCGCGGTGGCGCTGGACGTACCGCTCACCACCGCCGGCGATGGCCAGCTCCAGCTGCTCTTCCAGCCGCGCCAGGGCTTCCAGCTGGGCTTTCCGGTTGGTCGTGTAGCCCTCGGCGGAGACGTCGAGCAGGGTCTTGAGAACGGTCATCAGGCTCCCCCGTAGTGCCCGGAGTGCTGGTCCCGGACCAGGTTCTTCTGGATCTTCCCGGTGGACGTGCGCGGCAGCTCGCCGGTGACGATCACGGCCTTCGGGACCTTGTACCCGTCCAGGCGGTCCTTCAGCCGCAGCCGCAGGTCCTCGGCGTCGATCGACGCCCCCGGTTTCGGCACGACCACGGCCGTGATGGCCTCGGTCCACCGCTCGTGGGGCAGGCCGACGACCACGACCTCGGCGACGTCCGGCTCGGTGTCGTAGACGGCCCGTTCGACCTCGATCGACGCGACGTTCTCGCCGCCGGTCTTGATGACGTCCTTGTACCGGTCGGCGAACCACAGCACGCCGTCCGGCCCGAACCGGCCGACGTCGCCGGAGTGGAACCAGCCGTACCGGAACGCCTCCTCGGTCGCCTCGGGGTTGTGCAGGTACTCCTGCATGGCCGACGGCGCCCGGTAGACGATCTCGCCCTGCTCACCGCGCGGCAGCAGGTTCCCGTCCGGGTCCATGATGCCGACCTGGACGCCGGTGAGCGGCGTGCCGACCGCGCCGACGTGCGAAAGCTGGTGCTCGGGCCGGAACAGCGTCGTGATCGGGCTCATCTCGGTCTGCCCGAACAGCAGCGCGAAGTCGCAGCGGAAGCCGTCGAGGCACGCCTTGATCTGCGCCTCCGGCATCGGTGCCATCGCGTAGACGGCGCGGCGCAGCGACGACAGGTCGCGCTCGCCGAACGACGGGTGGTCCAGCGCCGCGCGGTACATCATCGGCAGGCCGAAGACCTGGGTGATCTTCTCGCGTTCGATCGTGTCGAGGAACCGCTGCGGGTCGAAGCCGCGGTGCACGAAGATCGTGGCGCCGACGACGATCGCGGGCGTGCAGAAGGCGTTGAGCTGCGCGGTGTGGAACATCGGCATCATGGCGACGAACCGGTCGTCGGCGCGCCAGCCGGAGTCCAGCGCGGCCGACATGGATTCCAGGTGGATCGCCAGGTGCGTGCCGACCACACCCTTCGGTGACGCCGTGGTGCCGGATGTGTACAGATAGGACAGTGGAGCGCGGTCCTCGACGACGACCTCGGGTGACGTGGTGTCGTCCGAGAGCACGTCGTCGAGGGTCAGGCCCGTGACCTCGCCGGTGCCGGGCGCGACGATCACGTCGGCGTCGCCGGGCACCGCGGGCAGGACCGCGTCGGCGAGCTGGCTCTCCACGACGATGCCGCGGGCCTGCGAATGCCCGAGCACGTAAGCGATTTCGTCGCCGCGCCATCCCAGGTTGATCGGCACGCAGACGAGGCCGATTTTCGCGCAGGCGTAGTAGACGGCGAGGAACTCGGCGCTGTTGGCCGAGGCCAGCGCGAGAACGTCCCCGGTCGCGTAGCCGCGGGCGAGGAGGCCGTGCGCGAGCCGGTTGACCCACGTGTCGAACTCGCCGTAGGTCCAGCGGCGGTCGCCGTCGACGACGGCGAGGGCCTCCGGCCGGGCGAACGCGACGCGGGTCAGCGCGTCGCCGACGTTGACCCGGTGGACGAGGTTGTGGTCCGTCATCAGTCCTCCTAGTAGGACCGGGGCAGCCCGAGGCTGTGCTGCGCGACGAAGTTGAGGATCATTTCGCGGTTCACCGGGGCGATCCGCAGCAAGCGGGCCAGCCCCCAGTACGGCAGCAGCCCGAAGTCCGCCGAGACGCCGTTGCCGCCGTGGGTCTGGATCGCGGCGTCGACGGCGGCCAGCGCGGCCTCCGCGGCGGCGTACTTGGCCATGTTCGACGCCTCCCCCGCGGGCTGGCCGGCGTCGTGCAGCGCGGCGGCCCGGTGCGTCATCAGGGCGGCCAGCTCGGTTTCGATCTTGGCCTTGGCGAGCGGGTGCGAGACGCCCTGGTGGACGCCGATCGGCTGGTCCCACACGGTCCGCTCGCGGGCGTAGCGAGCGGCGACGTCGAGGGCGTACCGCGCGATGCCGACGCAGAGCGCCGCGCCGGTGATGCGTTCGGGGTTGAGGCCGTGGAAGACCTGCCGGAAGCCCGCGCCCTCGTCGCCGACGAGCGCCGACGCGGGCAGGCGGACGCCGTCGAAGTGCAGCGTGAACTGCTTCTCCGGGAGCATGACGTCCACCGGCAGGGGCGTCACCGTGAGGCCGGGGGCGTCGACCGGGACCAGGAACAGGGACAACTGGGCGGTGCCGCCGGGGTCGCGGCCGGTGCGGGCGACGAGCAGCAGCGCGTCGGCGGTGTCGACGCCGGAGATGTAGTACTTCTCGCCGTCGACGATCCAGTCGTCGCCGTCGCGGCGGGCGGTGGTGGCCAGCTTGTGGGTGTTGGAGCCGGCGTCGGGCTCGGTGATGGCGAAGACGACCTTCGTCCGGCCGCTCGCGATGCCGGGCAGCCATTCCTTGCGCTGCTCGGGCGTGCCGAACTCGCTGATCACCTCGGCGGAGATGGCTTCGGTGACGAGCAGCAGCAGGATCGGCGCGCCCTTCGCGGCGCTCTCCTCGATCACGATGGTCAGCTCGGCCAGGCCGCGGCCGCCCCCGCCGTACTCCTCGGGGATGTTGACGCCGATGAACCCGGCGTCGCCGAGCGCGTGCCACAGCTCGGTGCACTCACGGCCTTCACGCGCGTGTTCGACGTAGTACCGGCCTCCGAACGGGGCGGCGATCGCGCCGACCGCGGCCCGGAGGTCGCGGGCCTCGTCGCTCTCGAACACGTCCACGCCGACGCTCCTTAGTGATTTCATATTCACTTATAGCGCACCGTAGCGCCCGTCTGCGAGGATGACAAGATGACGGCACCCTCCTCGACCACCCGCCGCCGGCGCGACCCCGACCGGCGGGAGCGGATCCTGACCGCCGCGGCCGAACTGACCTCGCGGCGCGGGTTCCACGCGATCGGCATGGCCGACATCGGCGCGGAGGCGGGCATCGTCGGCTCGGGCGTCTACCGGCACTTCGAGAACAAGGACGCGATCCTGGTCGCGCTGCTCGACCGCGTGATGGACCGGCTGCAGGACGGCGCCGCCGCGATCCTCGCCGACGCACCCGGCGACCGGGCCGCGTTGTCCGGCCTGATCAGGGATCACGTCCGGGTCGCCATCGAGGACCGCACCGTGCTGGCGGTCTACCACCGCGAAGTCCACAACCTGCCCGAGGAGGACCGGCGGCGGCTGCGCCGGCTGCAGCGGCACTACCTCGAGGACTGGGTGCACGTGCTCGCCCCGCTGCGCCCCGACCTGGCCGACGGCGAGCTGCGCCTGGCCGTGCACGCGGCGATCGGCGCGGTGCAGTCGACGTTGTTCTTCCGCAGCGGCCTCGCCCCGGACAGGCTCGCGGCCCTGCTCGACGAGATGGCCCACGCCTGCCTCGGCGTCACGCCGACACCACCCGCCTCAGTGAATGGCGAATAACTTTCTCTTGATTTGGTGACCTGGCTCACGGCATGCTGATCGTCGTCGGCGACGGCGAAGGAGCCCGGCATGACCACGACCAGTGAGAGCGCCACGCAGGCGGCCATCGACGTCGAGACGCTGCGCGGCCGCCGCGCGGTGCACCGCTGGGAGCGCACGTCGATCGGCGACGTCTTCGAACGGCTCACCTGGAGCCGCCCGGACCAGGTCGCGCTCGAGGGCGTCTGCGGCGAAGAGCAGTTCGCCTCCATGACCTACCGGCAGGCCGACCAGGCCGCCAACCGGCTCGCCCACGCACTCGCCGCCGCGGGACTCGCGCCCGGCGACCGGGTGCTGCTGTTCTGCGAGAACACCGTCGAGGCGTTCCTGGCCAAGATCGGGATCGCCAAGGCGGGCATGGTCGCCGTCCCGCTGAACCCCGGTCTCGCCCCGGACGTCCTCGACCACCTCGTGCGGCAGACCGAACCCCGGCTGGCGATCGTCGACGCCGAACTCTGGCCGCGGCTGGAGGGCGTCCCGGGGGTGCGGGTCGGCGCCACCGTCACGGTCGGCGGCGGGCCGGTCGCGGGCTCGCCGTCGTTCGGCGGGTTCCTCGACGGGCAGCCGGACACCGAACCGGACGTCGAGATCCACGGCGACGACATCTTCCAGCTGCTGTTCACCTCCGGCACCACCGCGATGCCGAAGGGCGTGATGCTCTCGCACAGCTACGCGCACCTGGCCGGGCTGAACTTCGCGCTGTCGCTGACCCGCGGCCTGCGCCACGAGACCGACCTGCGCGTCTGCACGTTCTTGCCGATGATCTACCACGTCGGCGACGCGCTGTTCACGTACTCGACGTTCTTCGCCGGCGGCACGCTGATCCTGGGCCGCCGCCCGGTGCCCGGCCCGGTCGCGGAGTCGCTGGCGCGGTCGCGGGCCACCGCCGTCTGGGCGGGGTCACCGCAGTTCGTCACGGCGCTGTCCGACGAGATCGACGCTCGTGGCGACCTCGACCTGACTTCCTTGACGACGCTCGTCTACGGCTGGGGCGTCCTCTCCCCCGACGTGCTGCGGCGGCTGGAAGCCCGGACCGCGCCCGGGTTCGTCACGGTCGGCATCTTCGGGCAGACGGAAGCCATCGCGTGCCACCGGTTCTGGCCGTCGGCCTGGCCGGAGGTGCACGCGCGCACCGCGCCCGCGCTGAACTACGTCGGCGTCCCGAGCGGGCTGCTCGCCTCCGACGTCGTCGACGAGCTGGGCGAGCCGGTCCGCGGCGTCCCGGGCGAGGCCGTCTACCGCTCCCCGGTGATGACGGCGGGCTACTACCGCGACGCGGAGGCAACCCGCGAGGCCTTCCGCGGCGGCTGGTTCCACTCCGGCGACTCGGCCGTGGTGGACGACGACGGCCTGCGCGTGATGGTCGACCGCTACAAGGACATCGTGAAGACGGGCGGCGAGAACGTCTCGAGCATGCGCGTCGAGGCGGTGCTGGGCCAGCACCCGGCGGTCCTGCGGTCGGCGGTGATCGGGCTGCCGCACGAACGCTGGGGCGAGGCGGTGACGGCGGTGGTCGTCACCCGCACCCCGGCGTCCGAAGCCGAGCTGATCGCCTTCTGCCGCGAACGCCTGGCGGGTTACGAAAGCCCGAAGCGCATCGTCTTCGCTGAAACCCTCCCGGAAACGGTGGGCGGCAAGATCCTCAAGTACAAACTCCGCACCCAGCACTCCGCACTCTACGACGGGTCGTGAGTGCGTAACAGTGTTCTAACACTGTTACGCACTCACGACCACTTGCACCGAGGGCTAGCCGAGGGTCCAGCGCTGCAGGGCCGTCCCGGTGTCGGGCTGCTGCGTCACCGCCGCGCCGTCCACTGTGGACGCTGTGGTCAGGACCAGGCCGCTGTGTTGCGCCTTGAGAGTGCCGCCCGGGCCGAGCAGCCAGCGTTGGTTGGCGCCGCCCGTGCACGTCCACTGGATCACCTTCGCGCCCGCCGACGGAGAGCCGTCGGCGACGTCCAGGCAGAGACCCGACTCCGCGTTCGTGATGCGGTAGCTGCCGTCGGCCTGGTGCGTGAAGACCCACTTCTGGTTGGTGCCGCCGTTCGGCGTCCACGTCACCAGGGCCGTGCCCGCGGTCGTCGAGTGCGCCGGGACGTCCAGGGCCTTGCCGGACGCGGTCACCGTGTGCGTCCCGTCCACAGTGGACGCCGTGAAGGTCAGCGTCTGCTCCGCCGCGGTCCGGTTTCCGCCGGTCCAGGCACGGAACGGCGTGGTGTCGGCCACGCCGGAAAGGCTGAGCGCCAGCCCGCTGTACCGGTTGACCAGCCGGAACCCGCCGCCCTGGGCCGGGACGGCGAACCACTGCTGCCCCACGGACGATCCCGCCGTCACGACCGGTTTCGTGCCCCAGGCACGGTTCGCGGGTGACGTCGGCACGCCGAGCGCCTGGCCGGTGGCGGCGTTGGTGACCCGGTAGGCGCCGTCCCCGGTCGCGGTGAACGTCCACGCGGCGAGGTCCGAAGCACCGGTCGTCGACGTCGTCGCGGAGCTGCCCGAAACCTGGGCCAGGACACGGCCGGCGCCGCTGCCGATGCGGTAGGTCTTCGCCGGGTCGACCGGCGACGCCGCGGGAGTGCCGGTGACCGTGATGTTCGCGTACTCACCGTCCGAGGACGCGCAGGCGATCGAGCAGTACGACCGGAACGTCTTGCCGACGATCGTGGAACTCGTCTTGTTCGCGTTGTCGGTGAACCACCGGTACCAGGAGCCGGACTTGTACGCCCCGGAGTCGCCGATCAGGCGCCACTTCTGCGTGGCCAGGTCGTCGGTGACGTAGAACTTCTGCGGCGCGGTGCCGGTGACCACCTCGGGCTCGCCGATGTAGAGGCCGAGGTGCGCGTCGTAGGCGATGTTCATGACGAACAGGTCCGACTTCGGCGGCAGCTGCCCAGCGGCGACCTGCTGGTCGACGTTGCCGGTGTTCGCCGGGTCGTAGTCGTCGGCCGGCGGGGTGTACCCCGAAGCGTTGGTCCCGGTCGGCACCATGTTGCTTTCCTGGCCGCCGACACCCGGCTGCGTCCACTGGCCGTCGTACCACTTCTGCCACGAGCCGGTCGCCATCTTCGCCGACATCGGCGAGCGGGCGACGTGCGCGAGCCCCACCATGCTTCCGCCCGCGCCGGCCTTCGGGACGATCCGCGAGCCGTAGTAGACGTAGAAGTAGCCCGACACCGGGTCGGCGAACAGCCGCGGGTCGCCGTCGCCGTAGTCGAAGGTCTGGTTCGGGAACGCCGTCGTGTCGCCGCGCTTCGTGCTGTACGGCGAGGTGATGGCGTGGCCCTTGATGCTCCAGGTGTGGCCCTGGTCGGTCGAGACGGCCCAGTCGATCGCGTCGTAGTGCGAGAACGAGTACGCGCCGAACGGCTCGGGCGTGAACTCGTTGTGCACCAGGCCGTACCAGGCGCCGGTGTCCGGGTCGACCCAGGTGCCGACGAGGTCGCAGAAGTTCTTCTGCGTGTAGCCCGACCCGGCCGGCGGATCGGTCGCCTCCTTGCCGGTCGGGCTCGTGTTGCAGCGCCAGGTCGTGTCGTTGTTCCTGTCGCGGGAGTCGGCCGGGTTCACGGCGTTGCTCAGCGCGCTCGACTTGGTGGCCGAGTCGAAGTCGGCGCCCGTGTAGAACTCCCACTCGCGCGGGCCGTCCGCGCCGTAGAGGGCGGCGGACTGCTGGAAGTAGAACGTGCCGTCCTTGTCGATGAAGGCTCCGGCCGGCGTGTCGGTCGGGTACGCGTACGTCCCGGTGGACCCGACAGACACGGTGTAGGCGGCGGCCGGCGGGGCAGCCGCGAGCCCCGCGACGAGCGCCGCGGCAGCGAGCGAAGCACTGAGCGATGACATGACCACGGTCGTCTCCTCGGGGACCTGAGCGAGCGATCGAACAATATCGAACAGCTTCTGTGTCGTTTTCTGATCTGTCAAGAGCCGTTGTGAGCATGTTTGCTCATTTGACCGTGCCTTACGATCGGGACGTGAGCGACAACGCGGCCCGTGGCCTGCCCGACCTGTCCGGCACGGTCACCTGCGTCACCGGCGCGTCCGGCACGATCGGCCGCGGGATCGCGCGGCGGTTCGCCGAAGCCGGCAGCGCGGTGGCCGTGCACCACCGGCGTCCCGGCGCGGCCGACGACCTGGTGGCCGCGCTCGGCGACCGGGCCCGCGCGTTCACCGCCGATCTGACCGACGACGCCGCCTGCCACGCGATGCTCGAAGCCGTCTCGGAGTGGGGCGGCCGGCTCGACGCGCTCGTCAACAACGCCGGCGTGCAGCCGGTGGAAGCGCTCGACAAGCTCTCCGTCGAGCGGTGGCGGGCGATGCTGGACGCCACCCTCACGAGCGCGTTCTCCTGCACCCAGGCGGCGGCCCGGTTGATGGGCGACGGCGGGAGCGTCACGCACATCGCGTCGATCGAGGCGAAGCAGCCCGCGCCCGGGCACGTCCACTACAGCGCGGCCAAGGCGGCGCTGGTGATGCACGCGCGGGGCGCGGCGCTGGAGTACGGGCCGCGCGGGATCCGCGTCAACACCGTGTCGCCCGGGCTGATCGACCGCCCGGGCATGGACTGGCCCGAAGGCGTCGAGCGCTGGCGGCGCGCCGCACCACTGGAACGACTGGGCACACCGGAGGACGTCGCGAACGCGTGCGTCTTCCTCGCTTCGCCGCTGGCTTCCTGGATCACCGGCCACGACCTCGTCGTCGACGGCGGCGTCTCGGTCCACCCGACTTGGTGACACGGTCACGCCGTTACCCTGGGTGACAGCCACGCGAAAGAACCTCATGATCCACTCCGTGGGAAATCCAGCTATATTCGAAAAAACGCATGGTTGATCTTCCTTAGCAGCCACTCCGATCACTGTCTGTATCCGGGGGTGCCTGGCGCGCGAAGATCATCGCGGTACGTTTCGCAGCGTTCCTGCGGGCCCCGACGACGCGGCTCGCGCCACCCCCAGGCAGCACGCGCCCGTCCGGCGCGCGCTGCTTCGCCGTGCCGAAAGGAAGTTCCTTGACCGCCACGACGTTGACGCAGGTGCTCCGTGACACCCGCCCGGGCACCGGGACCACCCGGCTGATCGTGCGCTGGGACCGCGAAACGGGCTGGGCGCACCTGGCCATCGCCGTTCCGGGCACCGAGCAGGCCCGCTTCGCGGGTTTCCACCGGTTCACCCGCGGTACCGCCGAAGCCGTCGCCGCCGAGCTGGCGGCGGCCGGGTGCGTGTCCGCTCCCCCGCTGCACGTGGACGACACGCTGTCCGAGATCGAAGCCGTGCTGAGGCACCCGGAGGTGGCCCCCGATGCGGCTCGATGACCTGTACCTCAACGGGATCGGCTGCGACGTCGGCGCGCTGATCCCGGTCTCGGCGCCGATCGCGGCCGGGGAGTTCACCCACGACGACGCCGCCCGCACCGGGCAGCTGTCCACCGCGGTCGCCGAGCGGCCGGGCCCGGAGCTGGCCGTCCGGGCCGGCCGCCAGGCGCTTCAGCAGGCGCGGGCCACCACGGGCGAGCCGGTGTGGCCGTCGCTGTGCCTGCACGCCGGGATCTACCACTCCGGCATCGACTTCTGGCACGCCGCGTCGTACGTCCGCGACCAGCTGGGGGTCGGCGCCGGGCCGGGCCTGACGCTCGAGCTGGGCGCGATGAGCAACAGCCTGGTCGCCGGGATCGACCTCGCGGCCAGCGTGCTGCGCGGCCGCCCGGACCACGACGCCGCGCTCATCACCGCGGGCGACCGGTTCGGCGCGCCCGGGTTCCCGCACTGGAGCACGGACATCGGGATCGTCTACGGCGACGCGGGCAGCGCCGTGGTGCTGACCCGCCGGCCGGGCCTGGCCCGGATCCGGGCGATCGCGTCGTACACCGACCCGTCGCTGGAAGGCCTGCAGCGCGGGGACGAACCGTTCCGGCAGGCGAGCGTCGCCGCCCACCGCGGCATCGACATCCGCCGCCGCAAGCGCCAGTGGCTCAGCCGCCAGGGCGGCCCGGCGCACGTCGCCACCCGCAACGGCGACGCCGTCACCACGGTCGTCAAGACAGCGCTTTCCGACGCCGGGGTCGACCTGCCGGAGATCACGAAGATCTGCGCGCCGCACTACGGCAGGCGGCTGGTGGAGACGCAGATCCTCCGTCCACTCGGGATCACCGAGGACCGCACGATGACGGAGTTCGGGCTGCGGGTCGGGCACCTGGGCGCGAGCGACCAGGTCGTGGCGCTCGAGCACCTGCTGGCCAGCGGCGAGGCCGGTCCGGGCGACACGGTGCTGCTGCTGGGCATCGGCGTCGGCATGACGTGGACGGCGGTCGTGCTCGAACTCGCGTAGACCGGATGGGGTGGCCCAGGCCACCCCATCCGGGGCGAGCCCGGCGCCGAATCCCGGGAAACCGCTTCACGAAGGGACCTGCCCGTGCCGCGACGGACGTGGTCGAGCCGCCTGCTCGACGTCTCCGCAGTGCTGGTACCCGGCATCGGCCGGGTCCGCGCGCAGAAGGAACCGTTCGCCCGGTCGTGGGCCTCGGCCAACCGCCTGGCGCTCGCGTCCGGCCGGCCGCTGTGGGTGGCGCTGGGCGACTCGATGACCCAGGGCATCGGCGCGCACGACGTCGACGGCGGCTGGGTCCCGCGCCTGAACGCCCGCCTCGGCCGGCCGTTCGCGGTCCTCAACCTGTCGGCGTCGGGGGCCCGCATCCAGGACGTGCTCGACGCCCAGCTGCCGCACCTGCCCGAGGCGCCCACCCTGGTCACGGTGCTGGTGGGCGCGAACGACATGCTCACCCCGTCCCGCCGCCGCGACGTCCCCGCCCGGTTCGCGACGCTCCTGGAGCGCCTCCCGCCGGGACGCTCGGTGGTCGCGACCCTGCCGCAGGGCAACGCCGAGGCCCGCGCGGTCAACGCACTGCTCGACGAGGCGGGCGCTCACGGCCGCATCGAGGTGGCCGACATGCGCGGCCCGGCCCTGGGCCCGCTGCGTGGCAGCCTCGCCAGCGACTGGTTCCACCCCAACGACGTGGGCTACGAGAGCATCGCGGGGATCTTCGAGGGTCCGGTCCGCGCCTGCTTGGCGAGGCGGGCCCGCGACTGACCCAAGCTGGGGCGCGTCACGTGAGCGCGCGGGCGATTTCCGCGGCCACCAGGGCCATCGTGGTGCGGGCCCGCTCCGGGTCCTCCGTCAGGAAGTAGTGGTCTGCCCCCGGCGTCCGGTCGTGCAGCACCTCGACGCCCGCCGCGCGAAGGCGGGAGACGTAGCTCTCGCCGTCGGCGCGCAGGGCGTCCCGTTCGGCGGTCAGGACCACCGCGCGCGGCAGCCCGGTGAGATCGTCGGCCAGCAACGGCGACGCGTACGGGTGCCGCCGCGTCGCCGGGTCCGGGAAGTACACCCGGCGGACCAGATCGCGCAGCCCCGGCGAGATCATCCCGCCCGCCGCCGGGTCCGGGTCGGTGGCGAGGTCCAGCGCGGGCACACCCAGCACCTGCAGCCGCGGCCGCCACCCGCCCGCGTCACGCGCCTGCAGGCAGACCGCCGCCGCGAGCCCGCCGCCGGACGAGAACCCGCCGACGGCCACCCGGTCCGCGGCGATCCGGGACGCGACGTCGAAGCACTGGTGCTGCGCCACCGGGAACGCGACGTACGGTCCGCAGCGGTAATCGACGTTATACACCGTCACCCCGGCCGTGGCCGCGACGTACCGGCACCACCAGTCGTCCATCGCCGGGTAGCGCATCAGCCAGGCACCGCCGTGGAAGTGCACGTACGCGCCACCGGAATCCGCGGCCGGACGGTAGACGTGCACCCGCACCGGGCCGTGCCGGGTCGGGACCCGCACCACCGAGGGTGCCGGGAGGTCGGTGCCGGCGAAGCGCAGGTTGTCGCCGTAGCGCACGGTCCACCGCGCGGTGCCGTGCATGACCATCGCCGCGAGCCGGTCGCGAAGCCTCATACCCGGGGTTCGGAGCCGGCGCCGCGGCGGACGGGATCAGATCTTGGAGAAGTCCGTGTAGTGGTTTCGTCGTGCAGACACCGAGCGCGGCGGCCACTGCGGTGACGGTAATCCGCTTCGTGAGCGTCAGGCAGGCACGGAACCTCAGCCCAGACCGGCGTCGTGGACGAGGATCGCCACCTGGGTGCGGTTCGCCGCCTCGAGCTTCGCCATGATGTGTCCGATGTGGACCTTCACGGTCGACTCGCTGACCACCAGGGCCTTGGCGATCTCGCCGTTGCTCAGGCCGCGGCCGATCTGCACCGCGACGTCGTGCTCGCGCGGGGTCAGCGCGGCCAGCCTGCCCCGCGCCTGCTCCCGCGCCCCGCCGGTCGCGAAGTCCGTCAGCAGCCGCTTGGTGATCTTCGGCGACAGCATCGCCTCGCCGCGGGCCGCCACCCGCACCGCCGTGACCAGCTCGCGCGGCGGGGTGTCCTTGAGCAGGAACCCGGCCGCGCCGTGGCGCAGCGCGGCGTAGACGTACTCGTCGACGTCGAACGTCGTCAGCACGACCACCGCGGGCGCCGCCGGGTGCCCGGCCAGCCGGCGGACCACCTCGATGCCGTCGACCTTGGGCATCTGGACGTCGGTGAGCACGACGTCGGGGCGGTACCGGTCGGTCAGCTCGACCGCCCGCACGCCGTTGGTGTCCTCCGCGACGACCTCGACGTCCCCCGCCGACTCGAGGATCATCCGGATGCCGCTGCGGACCAGCTCCTCGTCCTCCAGCAGCACGACCTTGACCGTCACTTCGCCTCCTGTACCGGGAACACCGGGAATTCGGCCAGCACGCGGAACCGGCCGTCGCCGGTCGGACCGGTCCGCAGGTCGCCGCCGGCCAGTTCGACGCGCTCGCGCATGCCCACCAGGCCGTAGCCGGACCCCGGGACGCCGGTGTGGCGCGGGGTGAGCCGGTTGGTCACCTCGACCGCGAGCCGGTCGCCGTCGGTGGCCAGCCGGACGTCGACGGCGGCGTGCGGCGCGTGCTTCCCCGCGTTGGTCAGGGATTCCTGCACGACGCGGTAGGCGGCGCGCCCGACCTGGTCCGGCACGGCGGGCAGCGGGTCCGGCAGCTTCAGCTCGACCCGGGCGCCGGTCGCGGTGACCTCTTCGACCAGGTCCTCGAGCGACGCGAGCAGCCCGGCGCCGGGGCTCGCCGCGTCCGGGGCGTCGTCGCGCAGCACCTGCAGGATGCCCCGCAGCTCCTCCAGGGCGGTGGCGCTGACGGCGCGGATCGTCTCGGCGGCCTGCTCGGTCCGCTCGTCCGGCGCCCGCAGCGACAGGGCACCGGCCTGCAGCGCCACGGCCGTCACCCGGTGGGCGACGACGTCGTGCATCTCGCGCGCGATCCGCCGCCGCTCGGCGAACACGGCCTGGTCGGCGAGCAGGGTCCTGGTGCGCTCGGCCTCGTCGGCACGTTCCCGCAGCACGGCGAGCAGCGCGGCGCGCTGGTGCATCCAGAGCCCGGCGAGCACCGGGCCGACGGCGAACATCCCCAGCACCAGCACGATGGTCAGCAGGTCCGCCGGCTCCCGGACCACGTCCAGGACGCGGCCGGCGAGCACGGTGACGACCATCGCGACCCCGGTCAGGACGCTGACACCGTGGCGGGCCGCGACCGAGTACAGGGCGATGGTCAGCGGAATCAGCGTCACCCCGGCGAAGAGGCAGCCGACCCCGACGAGCAGCACCAGGAACGGCCATCGGCGGCGGGCGAGCAGCACGAGGGCGGAGAAGATCACCGCCGGGACGTAGAGCGCGGGGTGCGGGTCGCGCGGGTCGCCGCCGGCCAGGGTGACGGCGATCACGGCCGCCACCACCGCGACGTCGAGGGCGAGCAGCGCGACCCGGCCGTCCCACCACGTGAGCCATCGCATCGCGCCCAGGCTATGCCGACGGCCCTCACCCGGCACGGCGGGCCAGGGTGAATCCGGTCGCCGCCAGTGCGACGGCGGTCAGGGCCGCGAAGACCACCGGCCCGGGCATGCTCAGCAGGGCCGTCCCGCTGAAGGGCAGCGCGGTCATCGGCACCTTCGCGAGCGCGGCCAGCGTCGTCTCCGCCACCAGCGTCCACACGGCGAACACCCCGATGGCGGCCGCGGTGTGCCGCAGCAGCCCCCCGAGCGCGACGCCGGCGAGTCCGGAAAGGACGGTCAGCAGCAGCACCGCCGAGACGGTCCTGCCCGCCGCCCCCGCGCCGGCGGGCAGGACCCCTCCCCCGGCCAGCACCCCGGCCGCGGCGAGCGCCACCATCAGCAGCCCGCCGAGCAGCCCGAGGCCGCCGGTGACCAGAGCCCGCGCGGCGACGATCCGCGCGGGCGACCGCAGCACGAGCCGCGTGGTGGCGAGCGTCCCGTGCTGGTGGTCGAGCCCGAACGCGGCAACCCCGACCGCGGCGACGAGCAACGCCCCCAGCCGCGCGACCAGCCCGAACGACGAGGTGAACGCGTCGAGGTCGCCGAGATCGCGCTTGAGCCCCCAGTACAGGCCGGACACGAACTCCAGCACCCCGGCGGCGAGCAGCAGCAGCCAGGTCGACCGCAACGAACGGGCGCGGATCCATTCGTAAGCCAAGGCGTTCTTCACAACAGCTCCCCTCGGTGCAGGTCTGCGGGACGAAGCGGCACTTTCACGTGAAAGTGCCGCCGCTTCGCGGGACTCACGACGGCTCACCTCGGTGCCGCACCGCGGCGGCGGTCGCGGCGAGGAAGGCGTCCTCCAAACCACTCCGGCGGACGAACAGTTCCCGCACCCCCACCCCCGCCCGGGCGGCCACCGCGGCCACCCGCTCGGTGTCGGCGGTGTCCACCGCCAGCTCCCCGTCAGCCTCCTGCCGCACCCGCAGGCCGTCCCGGGTCAGCGCGACCATCAGCGCCGGTGCGCCGCCCGTCCGCACCACGACGTCCGCCTGCGCGTGCCGGGCGACGAACTCGTCCAGCGGGCCCGCCGAGACCAGGCGGCCGTCGCCGATGACGATCAGGTCCTCCGCCAGCAAGGACATCTCCGCCAGCAGGTGGGACGACGCGAAGACCGTGCGGCCCTCACCGGCCAGGCGGCGCAGCAGGTCGCGGATCCAGCGCACACCCTCGGGGTCCAGGCCGTTGGCCGGCTCGTCGAGGATCAGGTACTCCGGGTCGCCCAGCAACGCCGTCGCCAGGCCCAGCCGCTGCTTCATGCCCAGGCTGAAACGCCCAGCGGGCCGGCCCGCGACGGACTCCAGCCCGACCGTGGCCAGCACCTCGCGGACGCGCCGGGCGGGCAGCCCGCCACCCGCGGCGACCATCCGCAGGTGCGCGGCGGCGGTGCGCGCCGGGTGGATCGCGCCCGCGTCGGTGAGCACGCCCGCCGCGCGCAGCGGGTCCGCGACCTGGGCGTACGTGCGGCCGCCGAACGTCGTGCGGCCCGCGCCGCGCTCCAGGCCGAGCATGAGCCGGATGGTCGTCGACTTCCCTGCGCCGTTCGGGCCCAGGAACCCCGTCACGACGCCCGGGCGCACGGTGAACGACAGGTCCTCGACGCCGGCACCGCCGCGGTAGTGCCGGGTCAGCCCCTCCGCGACGATCATCGCCGCACCGGCTCACCCGCGTCGCGGCGGCCGAAGGCGAACCACAGCAGGCTGCCCAGGAACGGCGCGCAGAACGCGAAGACCACCCACACGAGCTTCATGCCCCCGGTCAGGCGCGAGCCGAGGATGCTGAAGAGGGCGGACACGAACAGCACGACGAAGGCCAGCAGGACCGCGCCGGTCAGGCCGAGCGCGAGCCACGACCACGTCGTCGCGTGGTCACCGGCGGCGGCGAGCGAGCTCATCGGGGTTCTCCTCACGGGATCTTGGCTGAGGACTCCACGATCGCCGCGCGGGCGTCCCGGCACATCGGATCTTCGGCCCGGCCGGGATAAGCGGAAAGTACTAGCCCGTGTCAACCCGCAGATAGTGTTGGGAATTCACCAAGCACGAGCCCTACGGAAGTCGGCTCCGGCGGCGTGTGTCCGCGGGGTAAATTTCCCCAAGCGCGCGCAAATCCGGCAAATCCCCGTCCCCCACGAGGAGTCTTCCGATGTCCAGGAAGTTCGCCCTGACCGGCGCTGTCGCGCTCGCGATCGCCCTCACCCCGCTCGCCGCGGGCACCGCGACCGCCGCTCCGGCGTCCACCCAGCAGGAAGCCGCCGTCACCACGGTGTACTACAGCACGTCGGGCGCCCCGTCGTTCCGTTCGCAGATCAACCAGGGTGCCGCGAACTGGAACAGCAGCGTGACCAACGTCCGGCTGGTCGAGCGGTCCTCCGGCGCCAGCCTGCGCTACGTCGAGGGCAACGACCCCCGCGGCTCGTACGCCCAGACCAACGGCCACGGCAGCGGCACCATCTTCATCGACTACACCCAGGCCCAGCAGTACTACCCGGTCCGGATCACCGCGCACGAGACCGGCCACGCCCTCGGCCTGCCGGACCACTACTCGGGCCCGTGCTCCGAGCTGATGTCCGGCGGCGGCCCCGGCACGTCCTGCCGCGTCGCGGTCCCGAACTCGGCCGAGCGCTCCCGGGTGAACTCCCTGTGGGCCAACGGCTTCGCCGCGAACAACGCGCCGGAGCAGCGGATCTACGAGGACGGCACGGTCCTCACGTTCTGACCGGCACCACCGGACGGCCCCCGCGGACCTCGTCCCCGGGGGCCGTTCAACGTGCGCGAACGGCGCGCGTGATCAACGATCGAGACGTGAAGACACCGCAGCCCCACGTGCTCGTCCTGTTCGGAGCCACCGGTGACCTCGCGCGCCGGAAGCTGTTCCCCGGGTTGTTCCGCCTCTACACCGCGAAGATGCTGCCCGAAGGGTTCGCGATCGTCGGGTCCGGGCGGCACTCGCCGGGCACCGACGACGAGTTCCGCGACCGCATCGGCGACGCCCTGCGCGACACCCTCGGCGACGACTTCGACGACAACGCCTGGCGCGAGTTCGCCGGGAGCCTGTCGTTCCGCACCTCGTCGGCCGACGACGGCGACGAGCTCGCCCGGCACGTCCGTGACCAGCGCGAAAGCCTCGGCGACGACGCCCGGACCCTGCTCTACCTCTCGGTGCCGCCCGGCGCGATGACCGGCATGGTCGGCATGCTCGGCGAGACCGGACTGGCCGACGGCGCCCGCCTGGTGCTCGAGAAGCCGTTCGGCAGCGACCTCGAGTCGTCGCGCGAGCTGAACGCCGCCCTGCACGAGGTGTTCGCCGAGGAGCAGATCTTCCGGATCGACCACTTCCTCGGCAAGGAGGCGGTGCAGAACATTCTCGTGTTCCGCTTCGCCAACGGCCTGGTCGAGTCGCTCTGGAACCACGACCACATCGCCTACGTCCAGATCGACATCCCCGAGACGATCGGCATCGAAGGCCGGGCCGCCTTCATGGAGTCGACCGGCACGTTCCGCGACATGGTCTCGACCCACCTGCTCCAGGTGCTGGGCTTCCTCGCGATGGAGCCGCCGCCGGAGATCAGCGCCGAGTGGCTGCGCGCCGAGAAGCACAAGCTCTACCGCAGCCTCCGGCCGCTCGACCCGGAGAAGGTCGTGTTCGGCCAGTACGAGGGCTACCGCGGCGAAGAGGGCGTCGACGACGCTTCGGACGTCGAGACGTTCGTCGCGCTGGAGGCCCGGATCGACAACTGGCGCTGGCAGGGCGTGCCGTTCTACCTGCGCACCGGCAAGGCGCTGGCCCAGACCCGCCGCACCGTGACCATCGGGCTGCAGGAGCCGCCGCTGGCCATGTTCACCGGCGAAGACGACCTCGGCGGCGGCAACGAGCTCGTCTTCGAGCTCACCGAGCAGCCGCAGCTCACGCTGGAGCTGCGGGCGAAGCGGCCCGGCGCGGACCTGTCGGTCGGCAAGGCCGCGCTGACCCTCGACACCGCCGGCATCTTCGACGGCGTCGAGCCGCTCGAGGCCTACCAGAAGCTGCTGCTGGACGTCATGCGCGGCGACCACACGCTGTTCAGCAGCGCCGCGGAGATCGAACGGCTCTGGGAGGTCTGCGAGCCCGTCCTGGAAGCGCCGCCGAAGGTCCTGCCCTACGCGAAGGGGTCGTGGGGTCCCGAGGCGGCGCTGCGCCTGCCCGGCGAACGCGGCTGGCGGGTCCCGGAGTGACCTACCTGCCGATCGCCGAGCACGGCCTGGTCGGCGACCTGCGCACCGCGGCGCTCGTCGGCACGGACGGCCGGATCAGCTGGTTCTGCGCGCCGCGGTTCGACTCGCCGAGCGTCTTCGGGGCGCTGGTGGACGCCGAGGCCGGCGGTGACTGGGAGCTGGCGCCGGTGTGCGAGGTCACCGCGCGCCACCAGTTCTACTTCCCGGACACGAACATCCTCATCACCCGGTTCCTCACCGAGGACGGCATCGTCGAGCTGCAGGACTTCATGCCGATCCTGCGCCCGCACGACGACGAGCACCGGCAACGGCTGGTGCGGCGCGTGGTCAACATCCGCGGGCACGTCCGGATGCGCACCCGGGTGCGCCCGCGCTTCGACTACGGCCGCGATACACCCGGCGTGTCCGAAAAGGATGGCCGGATCACGTTCCGGGGCAAGGAACTCCGGCTCTGCCTCGACTCGTCGGTCACGTTGGACACCAGCGGCGAGGACGCCTCGGCCGAGTTCGACGTCACCGCGGGCGACACCGAGCTGTTCGTCCTGGAGGTGCTCGAGGACGACACCGACCGGCCGCCCGCCGACGCGCAGGACCTGTTCGACGCGACCGTCGGGTTCTGGCGCGACTGGCTCTCCCGCTCGTCCTACACCGGCCGGTGGCGCGAGATGGTGCATCGCTCGGCGTTGACGCTGAAGCTGCTCACGCACGAGCCGAGCGGCGCGATCGTCGCCGCGCCCACCCTCGGGCTGCCGGAGCGGATCGGCGGGGAACGCAACTGGGACTACCGGCACGTCTGGCTGCGCGACGCCGGGTTCTCGCTGTACGCGTTGCTGCGCCTGGGGTTCACCGACGAGGCCGAGGCGTTCGTCGGCTGGCTGACCGACCGCGTCTCCGACGACCGCGACGGCGACCTCGGCCCCCTGCGCGTGATGTACTCCATCGACGGCGACGCCGACCTCACCGAGCACGACCTGGACCATCTCGAGGGCTACCGCGGCTCCCGCCCGGTGCGGATCGGCAACGGCGCGGCCGAGCAGCTGCAGCTGGACGTCTACGGCGAGGTCATCGACTCGATCTACCTGTTCGACAAGTACGGCAAGGGCATCTCGCACGCCAGCTGGGCGAGCCTGTGCACGATGCTGGACTGGCTGCTGGAGAACTGGGACCGGCCCGACCACGGGATCTGGGAAACCCGGTCGGGGCAGCGGAACCACACGTTCTCCCGGCTGATGAGCTGGGTCGCGGTCGAGCGGATGGTCCGGGTGGCGCGCCGCCGCGGCCTGCCCGCCGACCTGACGCGCTGGACGTCCGTGCGCGACGAGATCTACGGTCAGATCCAGGAGCAGGGCTGGAACGAGGAGATCGGCGCGTTCGTCCAGCACTGCGAGCCCGGACCCGGCACCGCGCTCGACGCGTCGCTGCTGCTGATGCCGATGGTGAAGTTCTGCTCCCCCACCGACCCCCGCTTCCTGTCCACTGTGGAACGCATCGGTGAAGAGCTGGTGCTGGACAGCCTGGTGTTCCGCTACGACCCGGAGGAGGCCCCCGACGGCCTCGACGGCTCGGAGGGCACGTTCTCGCTCTGCTCGTTCTGGTGGGTGGAGGCGCTCACCCGCGCCGGCCGCACCGACGACGCGCGGCTGGCGCTGGAGAAGATGTTCACCTACGCCAACCACGTCGGGCTCTACGCCGAGCAGATCGGCCTCACCGGCGAGCAGCTGGGCAACTTCCCGCAGGCGTTCACCCACCTGTCCCTGATCAGCGCGGCACTGAACCTGGATCGCGCCCTGGACGGCTAAATTCGGGCGACCCGACGCGACCCGAGCACTACAGTGGGCCGATGGTTTCGGTCAAACAGGTCCAGGTCACCTTCGACTGCGCGGAACCCGAGCGGGTCGCCCGGTTCTGGTGCGAGGTGCTGGGCTACGTCGTCCCGCCGCCACCGCCGGGGTTCGCGTCCTGGGAGGACTACGACCACTCGCTGCCGCTCGAGCAGCAGGGTTCGGCGTTCGCCTGCGTCGATCCCACCGGTGCCGGGCCGCGGCTGTACTTCCAGCGCGTGCCCGAGGGCCGGGTCGTCAAGAACCGGGTGCACCTCGACGTGCGCGCCGGCACCGGGCTCGTCGGGGAAGAGCGCCTCGCCGCGCTGATGGCCGAGCGCGACCGCCTGGTCGCGCTCGGCGCGGTCTGCGTGCAGGTCCTGTACGCCGACGAACACAACGAGTCGTGCATCCCGATGCAGGACGTCGAGGGCAACGAGTTCTGCCTCGACTGACGCCGGCTACCAGGGGTTGTTGAAGCCGTCGCCGTCGTCGTCGGGCTCGGCCCGGTGACGGCGGCCGCGGCGTGGCTCCGCCGGCGCCGTCGACGGCCCGGTCCCCGGCATCGGGGCGAACGGGGACGCCGCCCCCGCGCCCGGCTCACCCGCGAAGCCCTCCGGCTCGAAGCTCTGCGGGCCCCCGGCGTCGCGGACGCCCCAGCCGGACTTGGTCTTGCGGTTGGCCATCTCCCGCACGTGCTGGACGTACCGCTCGGCCGCCTGCACCTGCTTGGTCATGTACTCCTGGGACTTGGCCTTGATCTCCTCGCCCTGCTGCTCGCGCAGCGCCCGGCGTTCGGCCTGCTCGCGGACGAGGCCGTCGAGGCCGGCCTTCATGCCCGCCATGTCGTCGCTCATGCGTCCTCCTCAGCCCGGGCTCACCACCGGCGGGGGGCCGGTGGCTCCTCGTCGTCCAGCGACCCGACGATCCGGCCGGTGGGTTCGGCCATCGGCTCGAAGACCGCGCCCTCGATCCGGTACGCGCGGTTCGACCGCTCCTGGTCCCCGCCGCCCTGGCCGCCGCCGCCCATGCCACCCATCGGCATGCCGCCGCCCATCGACTGACCGGGCTGGCCGTTCGCACCGACCGAAGCCATCGGCGCGAACGCGGGCGCCGCCGTCTGCGACATCCCGGCGCCGACGCCACTGTGGACGCCCTCGGACAGCGACGGCGTCTCGCCGAGCGAGCCGCTCACCGCGCCGACGCCACCACCACCGCCGCCACCGACGTCGAGACCGGCCGTGGACAGCGCGTGGGCCCCGCCCCCGCCGCCGCCCGACGCACCGACCCCGTCGAGCGTGCCGCTGTGCTTGGGCAGGTCGTCGGTCTTGATCCCGGGGGTGTCGCCGAGGGGGTGCGACGCCGTGTCGCCCCGGAGCGCGTCGTCCAGGTGCTTCTTCGCGTCGTCCGTCAGGCTGCCGGGCGACGTGTCGTCCTCGCCGAGGGTGTAGGTCGTCGGCTTGCCGGTGCCGTCGTCGACGGTCACGACCGTCGGGCCGTTCGGGCCGTCGGGCCGCTCGGCGGTGATCTTGACGTCGCCGTCCTGGATGTGGATCTTGCCGTCCGCGCCGGGGTGGTAGACGCCGTCGGCGTCCGGCTTCCCCGGGTCGTCCGAGCCCGCGACGCCGAGGTCGGTCTTCGCGGCGTCACCGTCGGGCCAGTCGAGCTTGAAGTCCTTCGCCGGGCCGTCGCCTTCGCCGACCTTGATGTCCATCTTGCCGTCGGCGTCCGGCTCGGTCATCTCGAAGGTCTTGTCACCCTGCTTGACCTTCAGGTGGTCGAGCTTCTCGTCGAGGTCGGGCTTGCCGTCGCCGTCCTTGTCGACGGCGGCGTCGGGCTTGCCGTCGCCGTCCTTGTCGATGGCGGCGTCGGGCTTGCCGTCACCGTCCTTGTCGACGCCGGTGTCCGGCTTGCCGTCGCCGTCGGTGTCGAGCAGGCCCTCACCGGAGTCGGTCTTGATGCCCTCGCCGCCGAGCTTGTCCAGCGCGTCGGACGCCTGCTTCTTGGCGTCCTCCGCGGCCTTTTCGGCGGCCGCCTTGCCGTCCGCGGCCGGGTCGGAACCGGACCCGGAATCCGAGCCGGAGCCCGATCCCGAGTCGCCGCCACCGCCACTGCCGCCGCCACCGAGGGCGCCCGCGCCCTCACCGGAGTCGGTCTTGATGCCCTCACCGCTGAACTGGCTCAGCGCGTCGGCGGCCTTCTTCTTCGCCGCTTCCGCCGCCGCGGCGGCCGCGTCCTGGCCACCACCGGCTCCCGAGCCCGAACCGGCCCCGGACGGCGACGTGTCGCTGCCGCCACCGGCACCACCGCCGGTGTCGCTGCCACCGCCACCGCCGCCGAGCGCGCCCGCGCCCTCACCGGAGTCGGTCTTGATGCCCTCACCGCTGAACTGGCTCAGCGCGTCGGCGGCCTTCTTCTTCGCGGCCTCCGCCGCCGCAGCCGCCGCGGCCTGACCGTCCGAAGAAGACGGCGGCGTCGAGGACGACGGCGACGTGTCGTCGCCACCGCCCGAGCCCCCGCCACCGGACGTGTCCGGAATGGACGGCATCGGCCCGCCACCACCGGAACCCGAGCCGGATCCGGAACCACTGCCCGAGCCCGAACCGGAACCACCGGGGATGTCCGGGATCTGCGGCGGGTTGCCGCCGCCACCGGAACCGGAGCCCGAGCCGTCACCGCCACCCGCGCCGCCGCCGGAAGCACCGGACGGCGTGTCGAAGTCGGGGATCGGCGGCGGGTTGCCGCCACCGCCGGACCCGGAGCCCGAACCCGAACCGCCGGACCCCGAACCGGACCCCGAGCCACTGCCGGAACCGGACCCGCCGGAACCCGAGCCGCTGCCCGAACCCGAACCCGAACCGCCGCCGTAACCGCCGTTGCCCGAGCCCGAACCACTGCCGGAACCCGAGCCCGAGCCGCCACCGGACCCGCCGGAACCGGAACCCGGACCGCCAGGCCCGCCGGTGCCGGCACCGGCGCCCTCGAACTCGTTCTTGACCTTGCCCATGACCTTGTCCAGCTCGTCGTAGGCCTGGTCGACGAGGTCCTTGGTGTCCTTGCAGGTCTTGGCGAAGCCCTGGTAGAGCCGGTCCCACATGTCGGGGTTGAACTGGTTCTGGATCCACTGCTTGGCCAGGTCCTGGCCGTGCTTCTTGATCTCGTCGCCGTCGCAGCAGCCCTGGTCGTTGAGCGTCTTGACCAGGTTGGTGCCGAAGTTGGCGTCCATCCAGCCCGCGATCTGGGCCAGGTCCTGCTCGTTGCCGTGCTCGCCGCTGGCGACCGCGATGACCTTCTGCGCCATCGTGTAGTCGGCCTTGCCGACCAGGTCGGTGTACATCCCGATGACGGCGTCGGCCTTGCCCTTGCACAGCTGGAAGACCGTGGTGGCGGTGCTGAGCGTCGCCTCGCCCGCGTTGCCGAGGGTCTGGGCCAGCTTGTTCGCCTTGGGCAGGATCTTGTCGTTGTAGTTGTCCGACGACGCGTCGGCGCCGGCGCCGGTCCAGCTCTTGTACAGGCTGGAGAGCTCGGTGCCGGTGTTCTCCACCGTCTTGTCCACTGTGGTCGAGCCGGTCTTGAAGTGGGCGGCGTCCTCGACGAAGTTCTGGAAGCTGATGCCGCGCTGCTCGTCGAACGGCTTGCGGATGTCCTTGTCGAGGTCGAGCGCGCGGGTGTTGCCGCGGCAGTCGTCCGGGACCTTCGCCAGCAGCGACCCGAACGTCTCGAACAGCTTGAGCGCGGGAGCGGCGGCGTCGAAGATCTCGTCGGACGTCTTCGTGCCGGTGCTGCCGGTGCTGCCGCCCGAGTCGTCCGCGGCCGGCGGCTTGGTGTCGTCGAGCTTCTTCTTGCCGTCGTCGACGGCCTTCTTCTCCTGGTCCTCGTTGTAGCTGGCCTGGTCGCCCGCCTTCTTGGCGGTGTCGTAGGCCTCGTCGAGCGGGACGCCGGAGAAGAGCGGGTTCGCGTTGTAGGCGGTGGCGAGCTTCTCGGCTTCCTGCCGCTTCGCCTTGATGTCGTCCGGTTCCTGGTCGGCCAGGAACGGCGGGGGCGGCGGGTTCTCCCGCATCCAGCTGCTGATCAGCACGGTCTTCGTCTGGGCGGGCACGCTCGGGTCGTCGAGCACCGCCTTGACCTCGGTCCAGGTCTTGGCCATTACAGATCAGCCCCCGCGGTGGTGATCGCGCCCGCCTGGTTGTCCTCGTTCGCGCTGTAGGTGCTGCCCGCGGTGCCGAGGTTCGTGCCGAACGAGCCCAGCGTGCTGCTGTAGCCGCTGACCGCGGCCCAGAGCGCCTGCACCCCGGCGGTGTACTTCGTCGCGTGCGCGCCGTGGGCCTGTCCGAAACCCGCCGCGTCGACGGGTGTGCTCGACAGGTCCGGGTTGTCGTCCAGCAGCTGTTCCGAAAGCTGGCCGATGTTCTTGGACGCCGACGACAACGCTTCGGTTGTCGCCGTGTACCCCCCGCTCATCTCAGAGCCTCTCGTCAGATCCGCCGGTCGCGCCCGCGAGCGCTTCCTCTAGCACTTCGGCCACCGAACCCACGTCGGTGAACCGGTCGAGCTGGTCCAGGTCGATCGTCACCCGGAAGTAGACCTCCAGCGCCGCCAGCAGCTTGATCCGGCCCTTGGAGTCGATGCCCAGCTCCTCGAGGGGAGCGTCGGGCTCGACGCCGGCGGGGTCGAGCATGAAGGTCTCACTGACGACCTTCGTGACCTCGGCGCGGTGATCACCCACGAGAATCACCATAACGTGCCTTGGCGGCCGAACGGGCGACCTTGCCACTGGAAGTGCGCGGAAGTCCGCCGGAAGGGACCAGACGTACCGAACGCAGCGTGAGGTCGTGTTCGCGCGAGACGGCGCGGAGCACGGCCCTGGTGACGTCCTTGACGTCGATATCGTCGATGTCGGCGTCCCGCGCCCATTCGGCGACCACCACGGCGCCCTCACCGTCCGTGCCGGTCACGCCGAACGCGGCGACCCGGTCCCGGCGGACCGCGGGGTGCGCCTCCCCCGCCGCCGCTTCGATGTCCTGCGGGTGGAAGTTGCGGCCGTCGACGACGATGAGGTCCTTGATCCGGCCGGTGATGTAGAGCTCACCGCGGTGCACGACACCGAGGTCGCCGGTGCGCAGCCAGCCGCGGAGGCCGTCGAGGGTGGCGCCGAACGCGGCGCCGTCACCCCGGCCCCAGTAGCCGGTCGCGACGTTGGGGCCGTGCAGCCAGATCTCGCCGACCTCACCGTCGGGCCGCTCGAGCCCGTCGCGGACGATCCGCACCCGCTGCCCGACGGGCCGCCCGACCGAGACGAGTTCCTGCCCGCCTGTCACTTCCACGGCCCGGCCCTGCGCGAGCGCGTCCCGGTCGAACACCGCGCCCCGCGGCCCTTCGGGGCCCGCGCTCGCGACGTAGACGGTGGCTTCGGCCAGCCCGTAGGACGGGCAGTGGGCCTCGCGGCGGAACCCGCGCGAGCCGAAGGCCTCCTGGAACCGCTCGACCGTGCGGGGGCGGATCGGCTCGCTGCCGTTGAGCGCGACCCGGACGCCGGACAGGTCGAGGTCGTCGCCCGCCTCGGCGGCCGCGTCGGCGGCGAGGTCGAAGGCGAAGTTCGGGGCGGCGGTGAACACCGCGGGGTAGTCGTGCAGCTGGCGCAGCCAGCGCTGCGGCCGGTGCACGAACTCGGCGGGGGCCATGAACACCGACCGGCCGCCGGAGAAGACCGGCAGGCACAGCAGCTGGATCAGGCCCATGTCGTGGAAGAACGGGATCCAGCCGGCGCAGGTCGTGCCCTCGTCGACGGCGTAGGCCCGGCTGCCCTGCCAGCAGGCCGCGACGATCGCCCGGTGCGGGATCACTGCGCCGGCGGGCTCGCGCGTCGAGCCGGACGTGTACTGGAGGTAGGCGGGGGTTTCCGGGCCGACCGGCACCGGGTCGGCCCCCGGCCCGCTCACCTCGTCCACCACGACGAGGTGGTCGTGGTCCCCGGCTTCGCGCACCCGCTCGGCCGCGGCCGAGGACGTCAGCCACACGCGGGCCCCGCAGTCGGCCAGCACGCCGGTGAGCCGCTCCCGCTGGCCGCGGCTCGACGGCGCCATCAGCGGCACCGCGACCAGGCCGGCGGCGAGCGCGGCGAAGAACGCGAGCGGGTAGTTCAGGTCCTGCCCCACGAGCACGGCGACGCGCTCCCCCGGCTCGGCGACCCGGCGCAGCTCGCCGGTCACCACGCGCACCCGGGCGGCGAACTCGGCCCACGTCAGCGTGTGGTCCACGCCGGCGGTGTGGTCCTGGTGCGTGAACAGCGGCCGGTCTTCGGCCGCACGGGCGAAGAGGCACTCGATGATCGAGGTGCGCAGCACCTCTTCGGGCACGTTCACCGGCGGCGCGGGTGGACGGGAGGCATGAACGAAACCTACCGCGCGCCGCGGCCGGGCTAGGCTCGGGTCGTGGCGCGGACGTTCCGCTTGGCGGTGGCCCAGAGCGAAGTAGTCGAAGATCCGGCGGACGTCGACGCCCTGCGCGCGTCGGGTGCCCGGCTGCGCGAGCTGATGACCGAAGCGCGGGACGCGGGCGCCCGCCTGGTGCAGTTCCCCGAAGGCGCGATCACCTACCCGCACAAGCGCGTGATGTCGGTGCACGGCCCGGACCGGGTCGGCCCGGCCGACTGGACCCGCGCGGCCTGGCCGGTACTGCGCGCGGAAGCCGAGGCGATCGCCGACCAGGCCGGCCGCCTGGGCATCTGGGCCGTGTTCGGCTCGATCCACCCGCTGAGCGGCGGGAACCGTCCGCACAACAGCCTGTACGTCGTGTCGGACACCGGAAAGCTGGTGGGCCGCTACGACAAGCGGTTCCTGTCGAACACCGAGCTGCGGTACCTGTACACGCCGGGGACCGAGCCGCTGGTGGTCGAGATCGACGGGTTCCGCTTCGGCTGCGCGCTGTGCATCGAGGTCAACTTCCCCGAGCTGTTCGCCGAGTACGAGCGCCTGGACGTCGACTGCGTCCTGGTATCGGTCATGGTGGACGACGAGCCACGGGCTACGGTCGCCCAGGCGTACGGGACGCTCTACGGCTACTGGCTCGGCTACTCGGTCCCCGCCCAGTTCGCGGCGACGGTGCCGGCCGGGATCGTGGCGCCCGGGGGCCGCTGGATCGCGCGGGCACCTGCGCGCGCGGAACCGGCGCTGGCCATCGCGGACCTCAAGATGACGGACCCGGACATCGAGGTGTCGGTACAGCTGGCACGGCCTTGGCGCCGCACGGCACGGGCTGGGCTCTACGCGGACCACGTCGTTGTAGGCGACCCACGAAGCGACGACCGCGGTTCCTTCTGAGCGAGGTCCGTCGGGAACCGCCTGCCTCGGTCTGAACCACCCGGACCTGGCCGACCACGGCCGGACAGCACACCTCTTCCGGCAACACCGCAGCCGCCACCGCGACGATCCACTTCCCGGCCCGGCGCCGCGTCGGTATGCCTCCGCTACCCGCGAACCGGCGACCGCGGCTCCTTCCGAGCGAGGCATGACAAAAACACCCACCTCGGCCTGGCCCACCCTGCCCCGGCAAGCCCAGCTCACCGCTTCCCTGCGACCCCGCAGCCGCCACCGCGGCGAACCCGCTTCCCCGGCCCGCATCGAACAACCTCCACGACCTGCGAACCGAGGCCCCCTGGCGAAAGTTCGCCTCGGTCCGACCCTGCCTGCAGGATCGGACCGCTTGCCGCATTCCCACAACCTCACAGCCGCTACCGCCACCGCGGCGAACCGCCTCCCCGGCCCCGGCGCCGCACCGGCCTGCTTCTACAACGCCGAAGCGAGGATCTCGGCTCCCACTTAGCGAGACCTGGCGAGAACCCGGTCTGCCGGATCGACAGCTCGCCGCTTCCCTCAACCCCACAGCCGCTGCCGCCGCAGCGAACCGCCCCGCCGACCCCAGCGCCGCACCGGCTGCCTCCGCAACCCCACAGCCCCGCCGTGGCGATCCACCTCCCCAGCCCGCCTCCGCAACCCCGCGAAGCCACGACCACAGCCCTCCGACCGGCCACGCACAGCTCCCACCCATCCGCAGCTCAGGGAAATCGAACGCGTCGAATGCCGTGGCGGTCACATCACTCCTCGTGTTCGGCGCGCCCCAGCCGAGTAATCACTCGGACGTGTCACAGGGTCTGGTGAACCGCCCCGAATGCCGCAACCGGCGCTACTCGCCGTCGATCATCGGGGGAATGTGCGGTGCCGAAGTGGCCACTTCGAGTTGTTTGATTTCCGGAAGATCACGTTTTGCGAACGTGGGTAACCGCCGCGGAACTCGGCTTCCTTGGCAGCCAGCGCGATTTTGATAGCGTGGCCGAGCTTTCCTCCGCGGACCGAGTCACGCTCGGCCCGCCGTCGCCGCACGTTTTCGCGGCCCATTTCTTTGAAAGGACCTCGTTCATGCGCACAACCATGCTCCGAGCCGGGAGCCTGGCCGGCCTGACCGCCGTCGTCCTGGCGGCGAGCACCACCGGTGCCGCCGCGGCGGACGACGCCGTCAGCGGCTCCGCCTTCGGGGCGTCCGCCGAGGTTTCCCTGCTCCCCGGGGTGCTCAAGGACCTGGCCGGTGGCAAGGGAATCACCGTCGAGACCGGCAAGCTCGCGCCTTCGAGCAGCACCGGCCCGGCCTCGGCGAACGTGGCCGACGTGCCGCTGAAGGGGCTCGTCACCGCCAAGGCGATTTCCAGCTCCGTCGTCTCCGACAGCACTTCCGTCGCGGGCAAGGCGAGCATCGTCGAAGCGACGCTCCCGGTGCTGGCCGCGGTCGCCGGCCGGACGCCGACGGCGCGCCTGATCAGCGCCCGCTGCGGGTCCGCCGACGGCAAGGTCGTCGGCAGCAGCGACCTGGCCGGCGTCAACCTCGGCCGCCTCGGCACGATCCCCGCCGCGGCCGCGCCCAACACGCGTCTCGGCATCCCCGGTGTGGTCGAGGTGATCGTCAACGAGCAGAACCAGCGCTTCGACGGCGGCCTCGACGTGACCGCGCTGCACGTCAAGCTGCTCGGCGGCGACGTCACGGGCGCGCTCGGCAGCGGGGACATCAAGCTCGCCTCGGTGACCTGCGGCCCCGCGAAGGAGCACGCGCCGCAGGCCCCGCCGCGTCCGCAGGGCCCCGGCCAGGTGACCGTCGTCCCCGCCGGCGCCCCGCAGACCGGTGACGGCAGCCTCGCCGCCGAGGGCTGAGCCGATGCGCCGCGCGTTTCTCTTCGTCCTCACCGCGCTGCTGCTCGCCGGCTGCGGCGGGACCACGCCGCCGGCGGCGAACCCGGCACCCGCACCCGCCGCCGCGGCCGCCCCCGCCGGCCTGACGCGATCCCTGCCCACCGCGATCGACGTCCCCGCCATCGCGGCGCAGTCGTCGCTGGTGTCGCTCGGGCTCAACGCCGACAAGACCGTCGAGGTCCCGCCGGTCGACCAGCCGCTGCAGGCCGGGTGGTACGAGTACGGCCCGACCCCCGGCGAGGTCGGCCCGGCCGTGATCCTCGGCCACATCGACGGTGACCACCGGAAGGGCATCTTCTGGCGGCTGCACGAGATGAAGGCAGGCGACCAGGTGCACGTCGACCGCGCCGACGGCGGCAAGCTGACGTTCACCGTCACGAAGGTCGCCCAGATCGCGAAGAAGGAGTTCCCGACGGAAGCCGTGTACGGGAACACGAACGAGCCGGAACTGCGGCTGATCACCTGTGGTGGCAAGTACGACGCGGCGAGCCGCAACTACCTCGACAACGTGATCGTCTACGCGAAACTGGTGCAGTAGCCAGGTCGTGAGTGGTTAGGGCGGTTAGAACCGCCCTAACCACTCACGACCACTCGGGACGGGACGAGCCGCGCGGCACCAGCACCGTGCGGTAGTGGCCCGGTGTCGCGGACATCCGGACCTGGTCCGTGACGCCCTGGTAGTGGCCGAGCGGGGTGTCCGCGGTGAACGTCTCCGGGTCGAGGTAGGCGTGCGCCTCCCCGCGGCCGGCGGTGTCGAGCGCGTAGGCCTTGTCGAACACGCCCATGCTCAGGATCCACAACGCGGCACGAGTGAGCGAGACGTGCACGCGGTAGCTGCCGCCTTCGGTCGCCCGCCGCGTCAGCGCTTCGACGATCCCCGCGGCCATCAACCACGAGACGATGTAGTCGTTGACGACGAGGATCGGCGGCAGCGCCGGGGTTTCACCGTCCCCCTCCAGGTGCATCATGCCGGTGAGGCTGCCGGCGGTCTGGTCGAACCCGATCCGGCCGGCCCACGGCCCGTGCTCGCCGTTGAGGGACGCGGTCGCGTACACGATCCCCGGCCGGGTCTCCGCGGCCTGTTCCGCGGAGAGCCCGATGCGCGCGAGGTAACCAGGCCTTCGGTTGGCGTAGAAGACATCCGCGGTGCCGAGCAGCTCCCGGATCTTCTGCAGACCTTCCTCTTTGTAAGGATTCACGACGGCCGACCGGGTGCCGACGTTCGCCGTCACGTAGGTGACGTCGTGCTCGAGTTCGCCCGGCCGCCACAGGTTCAGGACGTCGGCGCCGTGCAGGGCGAGCGCGCGCCCGACACCCGCGCCGGCGATCACGTGGCCCATACCCAGCGCGCGGACGCCGGACAGCGGATCGGCGGCGCCCGGGGGCAGCGGCACCGGGTCGCTGTCGGCGATCTTGGTGATCTCGATCAGCGGCAGCCCGGCCAGGTGCTCGCGGTACTGCGGCTCGGCGAGCAGCTCGGTGGTGGTGCGCAGCATCGGCAGCACGGTCCCGGCCGCCACCGCGGCTTCTTCGAGCTCGACACCCTTCCAGCCGGCGACGGCGGCGGCCACCCGGTCCGGGTCCTCGGGCACGTCGAGCAGGCGCTGCGCGGCGATCTTGATCTTCGGGTACGGGTTGAGCGGCATCACCCAGCGGTCGTCGGCGGTGCGGTAGAACCGGAACCCCAGCGCCTGGCTCGGGTTGGCCGCCGCGCTCTGCGGGAAGCCGTTGACCAGCTCCCACTTCCGGTCGTAGAACGGGCACAGCCGGTGCGGCGCGACGCGGAGGTCGACGCCGATGTCCTGGCCCTCGCCACCGCGCAGCCGCCAGAGTTTCGCGACCGCCGCCGACTTCGCGGCCAGCGCGATCGCCGACGCGCCGCCGAGGCGCAGCGTGCTCGGCACGACCGGGTCGGCGCCGTCGAAGGTGATCGTGCCGCCGGTGTCGGCGGGGCTCATCCCGATGCCGCCGAGCACGTCGGCGAGCTCGGCGTGCGGGTCGAAGGCGTCGTCGGCCCGCGGGTGGGCGATCGCGTGCTCGACCCGTTCGGTGAGCGTCATCGGTGGTCCTCCCCTTCCAGGAGTTCTTCGGGTACCGGCACCAGCCGGGCGCGCAGGTACTCCCCGACCGCCTTGCCGACCTGGTCGACGCGCAGGTTCGCCGAGCCGCCGGTGCCGAGCAGCCCGCGCAGGACGAAGTGCACGGCCCGCAGGTGCGGGAACTCGTGCCGGACGATCTCGAGGTCCGCGGTCTCCGGCAGCAGCTTGCGGAGCCCGGCCGTGCTCAGCGTGCGCCGCAGCCACGGCCAGGCCGCCGGATCGGACGTCCAGACGCCGACGTTGCAGTTTCCGCCCTTGTCCCCGCTGCGCGCGTGCGCGACGGTGCCCAGCGGCACGAGCCGGGTCCCCTCCGGTTCCCCGTCAGGTTCCGGATGTTCCGGTTGGTCCACAATGGACGTCTGCGGCGGCGACGGCACGTCTTCTGCTTGTCCGTCACCGAAAACCACGCGGTGCGGCACGACGTCCGCGGCCAGCACGGCGGGCCAGTAGTCGATCCGGGGCCGCACCCGGACGGCCAGCTCACCGCCGCCGTCGTGGAAGAACCCGGGGAAACTCTGCAGGTACAGGCTGCCGATCCGGGTCGAAAGCCCGAAGCGCTCCAACGGTTCCCGCTCGCGGGAGGTCGCCATGATCCGCACTGCGGCGGTCGCGTCCCACTGGCTGCCGGGGTCCTCGGCCGGGACGCCGATCCGCGTGACGTCCAGCTCGACGCCGTCCGGCCGGTCGCGGCCGAGTTGCTCACGCAGCAGCGCGACCTTGGCGTCGACGTCGAGGCCGGTGACGTAAACGGTGTTGACCACGCTGTAGCCGATCTGCCCGAACACCGCGACCTTGGTCGTCGGGGGCGGCGGCGATCCGGTCGCGCCGGTGATCGCGACCCGGCCGGGTCCGGCCGGGCTCAGGCGGACGTCGTCGAGGTGGACGGTGACGTCGGGGTTGAGGTAGCGCGGGCCCTGGATCTCGTAGACGAGCTGGGCGGTGACGGTGTCGACGGTGACCGTGCCGCCGTCGCGGGCGTGCTTGGTGATCACGCAGCCGCCGTCCGCGGCGATCTCGGCGATCGGGAAGCCGGGCCGGGTCATCCCGGGAACGGCGGTGAAGCCGGAGAAGTTGCCGCCGACGGCCTGCGGCCCGCACTCGACGACGTGCCCGGCGACGACGGCACCGGCAAGGCGGTCCCAGTCCCCCGGGTCCCAGCCGTGCCACCACGCGGCCGGCCCGGCGGCCAGCGAGGCGTCGGTGACCCGCCCGCACACGACGATGTCGGCGCCGCCGGCCAGGGCGGCCGCGATGCCCCAGCCGCCGAGGTAGGCGTTGGCCGCGATGGGTGTGGTGTCCCAGCTCGACAGGGGACGTCCGGTGTCGAGGTGGGTCAGCGGGTGCGCGACGGCCAGCTCGCCCAGGTCCGCCAGCAGGTTGTCGCCTTCGACGTGCGCGACCGACAGCGTGACCCCGGCTTCGGCGGCGGCGGCGCGGACGGCGTCGGCGAGCGCGGCGGGGTGGAAGCCCCCGGCGTTGGTGACGACCTTGACGCCGCGATCGGCGAGCGTCGCGAGGTGGGGCCGCAGCTGGTCGAGGAAGTACTCGACGTACCCGCGGGCGGGATCACGCCGGTACCGCGCGGCGAGGATGGCCAGGGTGACCTCGGCGAGGTAGTCCCCGGCGAGGACGTCGACGGGGTCGCCGTCCAGGGCTTCGGCGAGCGCGGTGTAGCGGTCGCCGAGGTACCCGGAGAAGTTCGCGATCCGGATCGCCCGGTCCCGCATCCCGGCTCCCTCCGCCGTCGGCCGCCTCCGACGCTAGCCGCCCCGCGCGACGACGGCATCCCCGGCGGCCACACCTCCCCCTGACCTGCGGATTCAAGCTCTCTGCAACGTTTCGTGCCCGTGCGGCGGGCAAACTGGAGCCCGTGGGCCGTGCCGCCGAGGGGGCGGCACGGCCCCGTCATGCCCGAGCCGGCCGGCGGCCGCGGAGGGCGGAGAAGACCGCGGCCAGCGCCATGATCCCGGTCATCGCGTAGAACGCCGCGCTCAGGCCGTGCAGGCTGGTGGTGCCGACGAAGACGGCGAACGCCGTGCTGCGCGGGATCGAGTGCGCGGCGACCAGCATGGCCGTGGTGAACGAGAACACCATGCCGACGCTGGCGAACGTCCGGAGCACGCCGGAGGCGATCCCGAGTCGCTCGGGCGGTGCGGCCTTCATGACGGCCGAACTGCCGGCCGGGTAGAAGAGGCTGCCGCCGAGCAGGCCAAGCTGCGTGGCGAGCACGGTGACGACCAGCAGCTAGCTGATCACCACCCAGGTGACGGCCGACAGCGAGATGCCCAGGTCGGCTTCGATCGCGGGCACCACGATCACGCCGCGACGAGCACGACGAGCATCCCGAGGGTGCGCCGCCCGGTCATTTCCCGGGCGGCGCCTGGAGGATCCACGTGCGGCCGTCGGGATCGCGCACGCTCATCTCGCGCGTCCCGAAGTGGGTGTCCTCGAACGGGCTGACGACCTCGACCGGCGCGCCGGCGTCGAAGGTGTCCTCGGCGGGGACCTTGATGACGACCTGCATCCCGGTCGGCCGGTCCTCGGGCACCTCGGCGACGAACAGGTAGGCGCCGTCGCCGTTGCGCAGCAGCCCCGAGTTGTGGTCCGTCTCGAAGTCGAGCTCGAACCCGAGGGCCCGGAAGAACTGGGCGGCCTTCCCCCAGTTGTGCGTCTCGAGGTACAGGGCTTCGACGCCGTCACTCTTCATCGCTGGTCTCCTTCGGAGTCGGCCGTGGCGGCCAGGTACTGGCGCAGCGCGTCGGCCACGAGGGCCGACAGCGACTTCCCGGTGTCCACGGCGTGGTGCTTGACCTCACGGATCAAGTCCGTCGGCAGGTACACGTTGAACTGCTTGACGTCCTTGTCGCTCATGACAGGATGCTAGCACGCTAGCCAGCTAGCCCGCCATGGTGAAATCAGCTCGCCAGGACTACCGAGCGGGTCAGGTGGGCCGGGCGGTCCGGGTCGCGGCCCGCGGCCTCCGCGAGGGCCACCGCCAGGCGCTGGATCGTCACCAGCTCCGCCAGCGGGTCCAGCTCACCCTGGTGCAGGTACGCGCCCGTGGCCTCGATCTGGCCGACCAGGCCCGGGTCCAGGGGCGCCAGGCTCCAGACCGCCCGGCCCGGGGCCGCCACCGCGATCGGGCCGTGGCGGTACTCCATCGCCGAGTACGACTCCGTCCACCACGCCGCCGCCTCGCGGACCTTCAGCGCCGCCTCGTTCGCCACGCCCACGTGCCAGCCCGCACCGAGGAACGAGATCTGGGACGCCGCCAGCAGTTCCGGGTCGAGCGGGCAGTCCAAGGCCCGCGAAACGTCCGCCAGCGCCTGGTCCGTCGGCAGGCCCAGGTGGGCCCGCAGGAGCAGCAGCTGCGTCGTCGGGAACCGGGTCTGGACCACCGACCGCTCGTCGGCGTAGGGCAGGCAGACGACGTCGTCGGACAGGCCAGCCGCCGGGGAGTCGGCCACCGCGGTGATCGTCGTGACGCGGGTGCCCGGCTTCGTCCGCTCCAGCGCGGTCAGGATCTCCGTGGTCGTGCCGGAGCGGGTCAGCGCCAGCACGCGGTCGTACGGCCGGTCGAGCTTCGCCTCCGACGCCGCGAAGACGTCGGTCAGGCCGTGGCCGGCGTCCTCGCGCAGCTGCGCGTAGCTCTGGGCCATGAACCACGAGGTGCCGCAGCCGATGACGGCGACGCGCTCCCCCGCGGCGGGCAGCGCGGGCGCGTGCTGCGGCAGCTCGCGCAGGACCTGCGCCCAGCACTCCGGCTGGCTGGTGATCTCGTCGAGGGTGAAGGACATGGTTCTCCTGGGTTGGACGCGGACAGTCAGTGGCCGAGCAGGGTGCGCAGGGCGGGCTGGAGGCGGTCGCCGTGCGCGCGGACGAGGTCGTCGCACAGCTCCCAGATCCGCTCGACCGGCAGCGTCGCCGCGGTGGCGGGGTCGGTCATCGCGGCGTGGCGGATGTGGCGCGGGTCGTCCTCGACCGCCGCGCGCACGACCAGGTCGTTCATGCTCAGGTAAGTCCGGTTGAGCGCGGCGAGCTGCGGTGGCAGCGCGCCGATCCGCGTCGGCCGGACGCCGGTGCCGTCGACCAGGCACGGCACCTCGACCACCCCGCCGGCCGGCAGGTTCTCGATCAGGCCGCGGTTGACGACGTTGCCGTAGACCGTGCGCGGGGTGCCGGTGACGATGCTGTGGATGATCTGCGGCGCGTACTCGTTCGTGCCTTCGACGGGCAGCGGCTCACCGGTCGCGACCGCGTGGCGCGTCCGCTCGTACTCGGCCTCGTTCTCCGCGACGATCTCCAGGTAGGCGCCGACCGGCAGCCGCAGCCGCTCGATCTCGCTGTCGTGGTGCAGGTACCAGGGCACGTACTCGGCGGAGTGCTCGCTCGTCTCGGTCGGGTAGTAACCGAGCCGCCGGAACATGTCGAACCGGACGCGCCGCCGCAGCTGCTCGTCGGATTCGGCCAGCGCCGCCAGCCGCGGGTAGAGGTCGGTGCCGCCGTGCTCGAACCGCAGCACCCAGGCCTGGTGGTTGACGCCGGCGGCGACGTAGGTGACCTCGTCGAACGGCACGCCGACCAGCTCGGCGAGCCCGTGCACGGTCCAGTACACCGAGTGGCACAGCCCGACGACCCTGGTCAGGCCGGTGGCCTCGCTCAGGTACTGGACGTTCATCGCCATCGGGTTGGTGTAGTTGAGCAGCCAGGCGTCCGGGCAGACCTCGGCGATGTCCGCGCCGAGTCCCTTGAGGAACGGGAACGTCCGCAGTGCGCGGAAGATCCCGCCGATGCCGAGCGTGTCGCCGATGGTCTGGCGCAGGCCGTAGCGGGCCGGGACGGCGAAGTCCGTACGCGTTGACTCCCCCATCCCGATCTGGACCATGTCGACGACGAAGTCCGCGCCCGCCAGGGCTTCCCGGCGGTCGAGGTGCGCGGTGAGCACGGGCTTCACGCCCCGGACCGCGGCGATCTGCCGGGCCGCGGCCAGCGCGGTCGCCAGCCGCTCCGGGTCGATGTCGTGCAGGGCGACGTGCACCCCGTCCAGCTCGGCGTAGGTGAACAGGTCGGCGAGCAGGCCCTGGGTGAACACGACGCTGCCGGCACCGATGAAAGTGATCTTGGGGGTGGTCATGCGTGATCCGATTCGGTGCGTTCGAGGTGGACGAGGACGTCGTCCCACGTGGCCTGGCCGGCGGTGCCGCCGCGGGCGCGGACCGAGAAGCCGCCGCAGACGACGCCGCAGCGCAGCGCGGTCCCGAGCGGCAGCCCGGCCAGGACGCCGGCGAGGAACCCGGCGTCGAAGCTGTCCCCGGCGCCCACGGTGTCGACGGCGGTCACCGGGATCCCCGGTGTGGTGGTGAGTTCGCCGTCGCGGCAGGCGAAGGCGCCGTCGGCGCCGTCCTTGACCACGACGGCCGGGCCGCGGGCGGCCAGCATCGTCGCGGCCTCCCACGGGTCGTCCGCGCCGGTCAGCCGGATGGCCTCCGCGGCGTTGGGCAGCAGGAAGTCCGTCTCCCGCAACAGGTCCCCGACGTCCCAGCGGCCGGCCGGATCGTCGTTGGTGTCGACGGACGTCGTCGCGCCGTGCCCGCGGGCGGCGCGCAGCAGCTCCGCCAGTCCGGGCGCGAGCTTCGGGAGCAGGAAGTACGACGACGAGTGGACGTGCCGGCTCGCCGCGAGCAGGTCCGGCGGGACGTCCCCGGCGCCGAACGCGGCCAGGGTGCCCGGTGCGGTGACGATCGCGCGGTCGCCGTCGCGGGTCAGGACGGTGGTCAGCGGCGTCGGCAACGACGGGTCGGTGCGCAACGCCGTGGTGTCGACGCCGCGTTCCTCCAGCGCGTCACGGACGAACCGGCCGCCGGCGTCGTCGCCGACGCGCCCGGCGAAGGCGACCTTCAGCCCCAGCCGGGCGGCGCCGGCGGCGGTGATGGCGCCCGAGCCACCGAGGGTGAGCACGCCGGAGTCGGCGAGCTGCTCCCGCTGGCCGAACACGAGATCCGTCCGAAGTGGACCGACGATGACGTCCGGGTTGGCGTCGCCGACCACGAGCAGGTCGAACTGGTGCATGACGGCCCTAGCCCTTGAGGCCGCTGGAGGTGATGGACTGGATGAACGTCTTCTGCGCGCCGAGGAAGGCGAGCAGCACCGGCAGCACGGTGATCACGTTGCCCGCCATCACCGCGGCCCAGTTGGTGTGGTGCTGGCCCTGGAACGTCGTCAGGCCCAGCTGCAGCGTGTAGACGGTGTCGTGGTTGACCGCGATCAGCGGCCAGGTCAGGTCGTTCCACGTGCTCAGGAACGTCAGCACGGCCACCGTGCTCAACGCGGGCCGCGACAGCGGCAGCACGATCGTGAACAGCACGCGCAGCCGCGAGCAGCCGTCGATCCACGCCGCTTCCTCGAGTTCCCGGGGCAGGGACAGGAAGAACTGGCGCAGCAGGAACACCGCGAACGGCGTCACCAGCGACGGCACGATGAGCGCGCCCAGGGTGTCGATCAGGCCGAGCTCCTTCATCACCAGGAACGTCGGGATCATGGTCAGCTGGAACGGGATCGCCATCGTCGCGATCATCAGCCCGAGCAGCACCCGCGAACCGGTGAACCGCATCCGCGCGAACGCGTACCCGCCCAGCGTGCCGAACAGCAGGTTCGACACCACGGTCACCGCCGACACGATCAGCGAGTTCGTGAACCAGCGGACGAAGAGCGCGTTGTCGAGCACGTACCGGTAGCCCGAGAAGTCCAGGTGGGACGGCCACAGCGCGGGCGGGAACCGGTTGATCTCGGCGTTGCTCATCACCGAGCTGAGCAGCAGCCACACCAGCGGCGCGGCGAACACGAGCGCCAGCGGCACGAGCAGCAGGTGCCACGGGCTGAACGGCAGCCGCGGGCGGCGCAGCACGGGCAGGACGCGCGGCGCGGGCACGCCGTCGAGCCGGGCGGTCATCGGAGCACCTTCCGAACCGTCTTCTGGGGGCGGCGGAGCACGCGGACGGCGACCACGACGACCAGCAGGGCGAGCGCGAGCACGTACGCCGACGCCGCGCCGTAGCCGGCGGTGAAGTTCTTGAACGCCTGCTCCCACACGAAGTAGACGATCACCGTGGTGGAGCCGAGCGGGCCGCCCTTGGTCGTCACGTACACCAGGTCGAACACCTGCAGCGACGTGATCAGCTGCCACACCACCAGGAACGCCGTCACCGGCATGATCGCCGGCAGCGTCACGTGCCGCAGCACGCGCCAGGCGCCCGCGCCGTCCAGCCGCGCGGCCTCGACCAGCGACGGCGGGACGTCCTGCAGCGCGGCGAGGTACACCACGACGCAGAACCCGGTGCCGCTCCACAGCGTGATGCCCACGAGCACCAGCAGCGCCTGCCCCGGGTCGGTCAGGAACCCCTGCGGGGACACGCCGAGGTGGTGCAGCAGCGAGTTTGCCGCCCCGAACTGCGGGTCGAGGATGAAGGAGAACAGCACGCCCTGCGCGGTCGCCGAGAGCACGAACGGCACGAAGACCAGCGTCCGGTAGACGCCGATCAGCCGGATGCGCCGGTTCAGCGCCTGCGCCAGCAGGAACCCGAACAGGATGCTCAGCGGGACGTAGAGCACCGTGTACAGCACGGTGTTCCCGACCGCCTGGGCGAAGTGCGGGTCCTGGGCGAGCGCCGCGTAGTTGTCCCCGCCGACCCACCGGCTGGGCGTCACCAGGTCGTCGACCTGGAACGACAGCAGCAGCGACCAGGCCACGGGCACCACGCCGAGACCGAGGATGATGAGCACGGCGGGCGAGATGTAGGCCCAGGCGGCCGCGCTCTCGCTGCGCCGGCGCTTCTTGGCTTGACTCTGTGGAGGCGTGACGGTGATGGGCCTCGGCAGTCCGGGCATGGCGGCTCCCTATCGCGGAATGATCAGGGCGGCGTTCGCGGCCGCGGCGCAGTCGCGCAGCGCGTCGGCCGGGGACGCCTGGCCGAGCAGCACGGCGACGATCGCGGTGCCCAGCGCCGCCGACACCTGCGGGTAGGCCGGGTGCACCGGCCGGACCCGGGCGTTCTCCAGCGCGTCGACGAACACCGGCAGGCCCGGCGTTTCGGCCGTTTTCTCCTGCCACGCGGGCAGTTGCTGCGTCCGCCGGCTCAGCGGGAGGCTGCCCGCGCCGTCGTCCCAGCGGACGTCCTGGGCCGGGTCCGCCAGCCAGGACAGGAATGTGCGCGCCGCCGCGACCCGCTCCTCGCCGTTGTCGAAGAGCGTCCAGGTGTCCGGCCCGGAGATGGTCAGCGGCCGGCCGCTGAAGCTGGGCAGCGGCACCACGGCGTAGTCGACCCCGGCGTCGGCGATGTCGGGCAGCTGCCACGGCCCGGTGACGACCATGCCGATGTTGCCGCTCTCGAACGCCTGGTACATCTGCTCGCTGCCGGTCTTCGGGTCGAGGTAGACGGCCTTCGCCGCGGCGAGGTCGCGCACGACTTCGAGCGCGCGCACCCCTTGGTCGGCGAACCCGATGCCGCGGCCGCCCGGCCCGATCACGTCGCCACCGAGATCCCACACCATCGGCCACAGCCGCCAGACGGTGTCCTCGTCGCCGGTGGCCGGCCAGGCGGTGCCGAAGACGCCGCCGCCCGGATCGGTGAGTTTCTTCGCGGTGGCGACGAAGTCGGCCCACGTCCAGCCCGCGACGGGCGGCGGGGTACCGGTCTTGTCGAACAACGCCTTGTTGTAGACGACGCCCAGCGAGTCGAGCAGCGCCGGCACCGCGCGGACGCGGCCGTTCACGGTGACCGCCTCGCGGGCCGGGGCCCAGAAGCCGGGGCCCGCGTCGACGAGGTCGGTGACGTCGACGACGCTCGGGCTGCGCGCGACGCTGGCGAGGTCCGAGCCGAAGACGTAGGCGATGTCCGGGAAGGAGCCCGACGCGAGCGCCGCGGTGATCTTCTGCAGCATCGCGTCGGCGAGCACGCCGCCGCCGAGGTCGATCCGGATGCCCGGGTGGGTCCGCTGGAAGTCCGCGACGAGCGCGTCGAGGACCTTCTTGCCCGTGTCGGTCTGGCCGTGCCAGACCTCGACCGTCACCGGCCCGCCGCCGCTGCCGCCGGCTGTGGTGCCGCACCCGGCCAGCGCGGTGCCGAGGGTGAGGCCCCCGACACCGCGCAGGAAACCCCGCCGGTCCATCAGCAGGTTTTGCGGACGTAGCCGGACGCGCCCTTGGGGACGACGTCGAGGTCGCGGCGGACGATGCTGAGCGAGCTCCACCGGCTGCAGGCGGTCTTGAGGCCGCTGTCGGTGTACTCGATGACGATCACGTGGTCGCCGAACGCGGGGGTGAACTCGTCGCAGTTCTTCTGCTGCCCGCACTCTTCGGCAATGGCGAAGTCGAGCCCGTTGGCCTGGCGCTGCCCGGCCAGCTCGGAGGTGTTCTTCTGCGCGATCGCCAGGCCCTTCGCGTGGGCGTGGGCGGAAAGCAGGCGGATGTAGGCCTGCGCGTCGCTGTCGGACAGCAGCCCGCGGGAGCGCGTGAAGCTGTCGTAGTTGTCCGGCTCGATCGCCTGGTAGCCCTTCGCCGCGCAGTCGTCGATCCAGGCGTTCACCTTGGCCGCGACGCGCGTGCGCTTGTCCGCGGTGTGCACGTCGAGCAGCGCCTCGTCCCAGTCCTCGTCGACGACGACCTTGCCGTTCGCGTCGCGCAGCAGCAGGTCGCCCCACTCCCCCTCGGAGCCGGGCTGGGCCTGGAAAGCGTTGACGTAGCAGATGTTGTAGAGCCCGGCGGCCGGCGCGTCGCCGTGGTCGCGGCTGACGACCTGGACGCCGGAGGGCGGGGTGTAGGCGCCGCCGATCTGGTAGTCGAAGCCCGCCTTGACCGGCGGCGGGGCGACGGCGGCCGGCGCCGCCGACGCCGTACACGCGCTACCGCCGAGGACGGCGGCCGCGAGCGCGGCACTGGCGAGGAACTGAACGCGGGAGAAGGGCATCATCGAGCTCCGGATGATGGTGGGCACGACCCCGCCTCGGACCACGTGCGCGTCCTGGCGACTCAGTCCGGGCTCGCGGCGGAGGCCGACATACCGGCTGGGCGTACCTCTCACGTCGGGGCGTCCGTTCCGACGTGCCCAGAAGTAAAGCGAGCAAGACCGGGCATGTCAAGTGCTCGATACTGGGGTTTCTTCGTCGTTAATGGACAGTTTCGAGCACCGCGTCAGGCCGCGCCGACTCCGTGCAGCAGGGTGCCGACCAGCAGGTCCGCCGCCTCCGTCGGGCTCGACGGCTGCCGCGACGCCAGGTGCAGCAGCTGGATCAGGAGGTGGTACACCCAGCCCTCCGGGACGTCCGCCCGGAACACGCCCTCCTCGGTGGCGCGCGCGATGAAGGCGTTCACCTCGGCGATCATCCGGCCGCGACGGTCCTGAATGGACGGTTCGGCGCGCATCCGGGTCAGCTCCACCGGCCACTTGCGGTTGACCTCGATGATGCCCTCGGCGTAGCGGTGCAGGGCCGTCGGCACCGGCGCTTCCCGCAGCCGCGCGCGGTCGACGGCCTCCTCGACGGCCGACAGCCGAGCGTCGTAGACCGCGGCCAGCAGCTCGTCGCGCGAGGCGAAGTGGCGGTAGACCGTGCGGCGGTCGACCCCGGCTTCGGCGGCTATCGCGCCGATGCTGGCCGCCGGGTCGGCGGCCAGCATGCGCGCTCCCGTCGTCAGGACGGTTTCGAGGTTGCGCAGCGCGTCGGCTCTCATCCTGCCAAGCTAACTACTCGGCCGGCCGCGCGCTGGTGTGGGTGAACGCGACCGTCGACAACATCGACGTGTCCGACGCGGGCGTGCGCTGACGGCCGAACGTCAGCACCTTCGCGGGCTCCACCGCGAAGATCAGCGCGTCGTTGCCGCCCTGGCGCAGGCCTTCTTCGCCCACCTCGTACTTCCAGCTGCCGTCCCACTTCTCCAGGTACGCGGCGGCGAGGCGCTCGAGCGTCGGCCGGTCGGTGACGCGCCGGGCCTGCCCCTCGACCATGACGTCGAGGGCGTCGTCCCAGGTGTTGCGGCCGGTCGTCAGCACGACGTTCGGGTTCGCGGTGAGGTTGCGGTACTTCTGTTCCGTGGCACCGGTCCCGAAATGGACCTTGCCGTCCAGCCACACCGCGACCAGCGGCGTGACGTGCGGCCGGCCGTCCGCGCGCACCGTCGTGAGCCAGCTGATCTGGGCGGACTCCAGCACTTCCCGGGTCGTGGCCCAGTCGGTGGGCCGGGTGCCGGGGTCGCTGAACCGGTCGTCGAGGTGGATCGCCGGGTCGTTCATCGGTGAACTCCGATCATCGGTGGTTGACGGACGCCAGGTAGGCGGTCTCCATCCGCGCCGCGACGGTGGGACCGTCCGGCACCGGGCCGAGACGGGCGTCCGGTCCGAGGTGGGTCTCCCGCAGTTCGTCCATGAAGGCCTCCCACAGCGGCGGCCCCCCGGCCGTAAGCACCGCGGCGCGGGCGGCGTACGCGTCGCCCACCGGCAGGTGCCGCACCCCCCAGGCGCTGAGCTGGACCAGCACGGGCACCAGCTCGATCGCCCGCTCGGTGAGGCTGTAGGTGACCTTCTGCTTGTGCGACGGATCGCCGGCGCGGGTGAGCAGCCCGTGCTCGACGAGCACGGCGAGCCGGTCGGCGAGGACGTTCGACGAGATCCGCTCGGCACCGCCGAGCAGCTCGCGGAAGTGCCGCGCTCCGGCGAAGACGACGTCACGCAGGACGAGCAGGGTCCAGCGGTCGCCGAAGATCTCCAGCGACAGGTTGATCGGACAGCCCGACCTCGTGTCCTTGCGCACTGCTCTCACCTCAGAACTGGTTGCATTACCGCACCAGTATGAGGCACCGCACAAGCGGTAGCAAATCGGCGGCGACGAGGCCATGTTGAAGGTGCGACGCCGGATGGAGCCGCGAGAACCGAAGGAGTCCCGATGACGGACATGAAACTCGAGATCGCCGTGCTCCCCGTCTCCGACGTCGACCGGGCGAAGGCCTTCTACAAGGCGCTCGGCTGGCGCGAGGACGCCGACTTCCCGGGTGAAGGTGGCTTCCGGGTGATCCAGCTGACGCCGCCGGGTTCGCCCACCTCGGTGATCTTCGGCAGCCGGATCACCGACGCCGCACCGGGTTCCGCCCAGGGCCTGCACCTCGTCGTCACCGACATCGAGGCGGCCAGGGCCGAGATCGCCGCGCAGGGCGTCGCGATCAGCGAGGTGTTCCACGACGCCGGTGGCGTGTTCCACCACGCCGGCACCGAAGGGCGGGTCAGCGGCCCGGACCCGGACCACGCGAGCTACGCGTCGTTCGCCTCGTTCAGCGACCCGGACGGCAACGGCTGGGTGCTGCAGGAGATCACCACCCGGCTGCCGGGCCGGGTGACGGACGTGACGTTCTCCTCCGCCGCCGAACTGGCGGACGCCCTGCGCCACGCCGCGGCCGCGCACGGCGAGCACGAGAAGCAACTCGGCCACGAGGACGCCGACTGGCCGTCCTGGTACGCCGAGTACATGGTCCAGCACGGCCGCGCGGGGGCGTGACCCCCACGGATCTTCCCGCACCGGCCGATCACGTGCGGGTCGCCGGGGGTCAGCGGTAGGGGCGGAAGAACTCGCGCAGTTCGGCCGCGTAGGTCTCCGGCTCTTCGAACGCCGCGAAGTGCCCGCCGCGCGGGTGCTCGGTGACCCTTGCGACGTTCGCCGTGCGGTCCAGCCACGCCCGCGGTGGGCGCAGGATGTCGCCGGGGAACAGGGAAAAGCCCGACGGCACCTCGACCCGGCGCCGGAGCTGCTCGACCGGGATCTCCGAGTTCGCCCGGTACATCCGCATCGACGAGCCGATCGTCCCGGTCAGCCAGTAGATCATGACGTTCGCGAGGATCTCGTCCTTCGTGTACGAACGCTCGACGTCGCCGTCGCAGTCGCTCCAGGCCCGCATCTTCTCGACGATCCACGCGGCCAGCCCGGCCGGTGAGTCGGTCAGGCCGACCGCGGCCGTCTGCGGCTTCGAGCGGTGCATCGCGGCGTAGGCCCCTTCCGCCGCGCCCCAGGTCGCGACGGAGTCGAACCACTCGCGTTCCTCCGGCGCCAGCTCCTGGTCGGCGGGGAGGACCGGGATGCCCGCGTCGGTGCGGTGGACCGCCACCACCCGGTCCGGGTGGTCGAGCCCGAGGTACCGGCTCACGTGACTGCCGATGTCGCCGCCCGCGGCGCCGAACCGCGCGTACCCCAGGACGTCCATCAGCTCGGCCCACAGGCCGGCGACGGCGATCGAGTTCAGCGGCGGGCCGGCCGGGCGGTCCGAGTAGCCGTAGCCCGGCATGTCGGGCACGACGACGTCGAAGGCGTCGGCGGGGTCGGCGCCGTGCGCACCGGGATCGGTCAGCAGCGGGATCACCTTGGTATAGCGCCAGAACGAGTCCGGCCAGCCGTGGCTGAGGACCAGCGGTAGCGCGTTCCCGGTCGCCGCTTTCGCGTGCACGTAGTGGATCCCGAGCCCGCCGAGCGGGACGCGGAACCGGGGCAGCTCCCCCAGCTCGGCCTCCCGGGCCGGCCAGTCGAACCCGTCCGCCCAGTAGGCGACGAGCTCACGCAGGTAACCGACGTCGGTGCCGAGCGACCAGCCGGCGTCCTCGGGCGAGTCCGGCCAGCGCGTCGCGCGCAGCCGCGCACGCAGGTCTTCCAGTACGGCGGGGTCGGTCTTCGGGTGGAACGGATCGGGCATGCCCGCAGCTTACGACCGGCCACCGACATTCCCGCGAAGATATTCCTTGACACGAATATTCTGATCAGTGAATACTTCTGCTCATGGACGAGATCGCGGCAGCACTGGGAGACGCGAAGCGGTGGCGCATCGTGGAGCTCCTCGCAGAGCGGCCGCGGTCCGTCGGCGAACTGGCCGAGCGCACCGGCCTGCGGCAACCGCAGACCACCAAGCACCTGCAGACCCTCGCCCGCGCCGGCCTCGTCACCGTTTCCCCGCTGGGGCAGCGCCGGGTCTACGCGGTCGAAGCCGGCCCGCTCGCCGCGTTCGGAGAACGGCTGCGGGAGCTGGTCGGTGCCATCGAGGCACACGCCGGCGAACGGGACGTCCTGACGCGCTACCAGGCCGCGATCGAGGCGGAGACCGCCGCCGCGAGCCGCCGGCAGTGGGCGGACGGGCGCACGTTCACCTTCGACCGCCTCCTGCCGGCGCCCCCGGACGTCGCCTGGCGGCACTGGGCCGACCCGGACCTGCTCGCGTCGTGGTGGGTCCCGCCGTCGATGAGGGTCACCGAGTGCGCCCTCGAGCCGGCGGCCGGCGGGCGCGTCGTGCTCGCCTACCGCGACGCCGAAGGGCTTTACCGCTCCGAAGGGCGCGTCCGCACCGCCGAGGAGCCCGGGCACCTCGCGTTCGAGCTCTCGGTGCTCGACGCGGCCGGGGCCGTCTTCTTCACCGGCCACTACGACGTGACCTTGACCGCGGCCCCGGGCGGCACCCGCCTGCGGCTGGACCTGCGCATCACCGACACGACCGTCGAGTCCGCCCCGTTCGTCGCCGGCATCGAAACCGGCTGGGGCCAGGTGCTCGACCACCTCACCGCAGCACTCACCCGAGGAAAGGGAACCCCGTCATGACCAGCTCGACCGGCCGCAAGGTCACCGCCAACATCGCCCTCACCCTCGACGGGCACTACAACGGCCCGGCCGGGCCCGCCGACTTCGGCGCCATCGCCCCGTACGTGACGAGCGACGTCGCCCGGGACCACATGAGCCGCATCTGGGAGAACGCGACGACGGCGGTGCTGGGCCGCAACAACGCCGAAGGGTTCCTCGGCTTCTGGCCGTCGGTCGCCGGCGACGAGAACGCCGACCCGCGCGACCGCGGCTACGCGAAGTGGCTCGTCGACACCGAGAAGGTGGTCCTGTCGACCACCTTGACCGAGGCGCCGTGGGAGCGCGCCCGCGTCGTGAACGCCCCCGCCGCCGACGTCGTCACCGATCTCAAGGCCACCGGCGAGGGCGAGATCCTCGTCAACAGCAGCGCGAGCGTCATCAAGCCGCTGCTCGCGGCGGACCTGATCGACCGGCTCTACCTGCTGATCTGCCCCGAGATCACCGGTGGCGGCGGCCGCCTGTTCGACGACGGCCTGCCCGCGACCCGGTGGACGCTCACCCGCCAGGAGACCGGGTCGCTGGGCGAGGCCGCCGTGATCTACGACCGCAAGCGCTGAAAACCGCTTTGTCGATACCGTCATCTTTCACCCGACCGAGAGCGGAGGCCGGGTGAAAGATCACGGCCCGGATTGCCGGGTCCCGGAGCCGGTGGCAGCGTCGGACGCGCCCGAACGCATACCACCACCACGAAACCCGGGAGCCCGGATGACGACGACCGAAATGCCCGCCGTCCACGAGTGCACGGTCAGCGGCTGTTCCTACAACGACGACGGCTGCCACGCCTTCGCCATCACCGTCGGCGGCGACAACGGCTCCGCCGACTGCGGCACCTTCGTGCCGCTGAACACCAAGGGCGGCCTCGACCGCGTCACCGCGCAGGTCGGCGCCTGCTCCCGCGCGGACTGCCGGCACAACGCCGCCCTGGAGTGCACGGCGTCGAGCGTCCGGATCGGCGCCGGCGGCGGCACGGCGAACTGCCTGACCTACCAGAAGTAGCCGGGGTCCCCGGGTGGACGCGTCCGTCCACCCGGGACACCGCTTGCGTCCGTTGTGGACAGTGAGGCCCGACCCGATCAGGCGAGCCAGTCCGCCAGCCGGGTCTCGGCGAGCTGCGCGCCCGGTCCCGGCAGGAGGCTGTCCTTCTCCAGCAGGGTCCCGAAATAGCGCGCCTGCGGGTCGCTGACGACCTCGCGGGGGTCGGATCGCGCGGCCAGCACCGTGCGGATCCACTCGTCTAGGCCGAACACCTCCGGGCCGCCGATCTCGATCGTGCCGCCGGCCGGCTCACCGGCCGCGGCCCGGCCCACCGCCGCGGCCACCTCGGCGGCGGCGATCGGCTGGACCCCGCCGCTGGGCAGGCGCACGACGCCGCCGGTCGTCGCGGTGTCCGCGATGCCGCCCGCGAACTCGAAGAACTGGGTCGCCCGCACGATCGTGTAAGGCAGGCCGGCGTCCTCGATCAGGGCCTCCTGCGCCACCTTCGCCCGCAGGTAACCGGAGTCCGGCAGCCGCTCCGAGCCCACCACCGACAGCGCGACGTAGTGCCCGGCACCGGCTTCCTTCGCGGCCTCCACGAGGTTTCCCGTCGAGGTGCGGAAGAACGCGAGGACGTCGTCGTCGGCGAACGACGGCGAGTTCGACACGTCCACCAGGACGTCCGCGCCCTGCAGGACTTCCTTCAGCCCCTCGCCGGTCAGGGTGTTCACGCCAGTGCTCGGCGCGGCGGCCACGGCCTCGTGCCCGTGCTCCCCCAGCCGGGCGACGAGGGTCCTGCCGATGAGGCCGGTTCCGCCGATGACGACGATCTTCATGGTGTTCCTCTCCGTTGGTGTGTTCGTCAGTCAAGACAAGGCCGCCACCGGATCTGTGACCGTCACTTCGGGTCGCCGCCCGAGACGAAGGCGTCGCGGGGGTGCTCGACCGAGGCCAGCGACACGATGTCGCGGCCGAAGACGGCGGCGGTGAGCCAGACGGCCAGGACCCGGACCTTGCGTTCCCAGCTCGGCACGGCCAGCACGTGGTAACCGCGGTGCATCAGCCACGCGAGCGGGCCCTTGATCGTCAGCCGGCGGTACTGGAAGATGCCGCGGCCGAGACCGAGGGTCGCGACCGAGCCGAGGCTGTGGTGCCGGTACGGCTTCACCGCGCCGCCGTGCCGGGCCGCCGCGATGTTGCGGGCCAGCAGCTTTCCCTGCCGCACGGCGTGCTGCGCGTTCGGCACGGTGTAGGAGCCCGATCCGGTGACGAGGTCCGGCACGGCGGCGTCGTCCCCCGCGGCCCATGCGCCGGGCACGGGTTCGGCGTCGGTGCCGACGCGCAGGTCGGCCCGCACCCGGACCAGGCCGCGCCCGTCGACGGGCAGGTCGGTGTGGTGGTCCACCACGGGGTTCGCCGCGTTGCCCGCCGTCCACACGATGAGGCCCGAGTCGAACTCCTCGCCGCTCGACAGCACCACGTGGCCGTCGACGGCGGACGTCACGACGGTGTTCAGGTGGACGCGGGCACCGCGGCCCTCCAGCGAGCGCACCACCCACCGGCCGGGTTTCGCCGTGACCTCCGGGAGGATGCGGCCGGTCGCCTCGACCAGGTGGAACCGCACGTCGTCCGGCTCGATCCCCGGGTACCGGGCGAGCAGCGCGTGCGCGAGGGAGAGCAGCTCGCCGAACCCTTCGACGCCGGAGAAGCCGCCGCCCACGAAGGTGACCGTGAGCAGCTTGCGGCGCAGCGGCCCGGGCGGCAGGACGGCGGCGCGGTCGAACGCCGTCAGCAGCCGGTCGCGGATGGCCACCGCCTCCTCGACGTGCTTCATCCCGATGGCCTCGTCGGCGATGCCCGGCACCGGGAACTTGCGGGTCACCGCCCCGGCGGTGACCACGATCGTGTCGTAGCCGAGGGCGAACTCCGGGCCATCTGCGGGCCGCACGGTGACGCTGTGGTGGGCGTGGTCGACCGCGGTCACCCAGCCGGCGACGACCCGCGTCCGGCGCAGGTGCCGGCGCAGCGAGACCGCGGCGTGCCGGGCCTCGATCGAGCCGGCCAGCACCTCGGGAAGGAACGGCTGGTAGGTCATGTACGGGCGGGGATCGACCACGGTCAGCTCGGCCTCGTCGCGGCGCAGGAGCTTCTCCAGCCCCCACGCCGTGTAGAAGCCGGCGTACCCGCCACCGACGATCAGGATCCGGTCCACGTCGCACCTCGTTCCGCTCGGTTCACCCTTCGGACAAGACGGCCCGCCGGAACGTGACAGCGACGGTGCGGGACGTGCGTCACAGCTCCGGCCGGTCACGGACCACGGTGCCGCGTCGTCCCGTCCACGGGAAGCCGCCAGTAGGCTTTGCGACGAACCGGGAACGAGGGGGCGAAAGGGGTTCCGCGCGCATGGACCTCGACCAGGCGGCCGCGGTCTTCGCCGGGGTCCGGCCGCGGCTGTTCGGCATCGCCTACCGCATGCTGGGCAGCGCGGCCGACGCCGAGGACCTGCTGCAGGAGGTGTGGCTGCGGTGGCAGGCCTGCGACCGCTCGGCCGTCACCCACCCGGGTGCCTACCTCGCCACGACGACCACGCGGCTGGCCATCAACGCGGGCAAGACGGCCCGCGCGCGGCACGAGACCTACGTCGGGCCGTGGCTGCCCGAGCCCGTCGACACGACGGCCGATCCGCAGCTGGGCGCCGAGCGCGCCGCGGCGCTGGAGCTCGCGGTGCTGGTGCTGCTGGAGAGCCTGACCCCGAGCGAGCGCGCGGCGTACGTGCTGCGCGAGGCGTTCGACTACCCGTACCGGCAGATCGCCGAGATCGTCCGGACGACCGAGGCCGCGGCGCGCCAGCTCGTCAGCCGCGCCCGCAAGCACCTGGCGGCCGGGCGGCGCGCCCCGGCGAGCGCCCCCGAGCACCGTCGGCTGCTGACGGCGTTCGTCGCGGCCGCCCAGGCCGGCGACCTGCCCGCGCTGGAAAGCCTGTTCGCGGCGGACGTGGTGAGCTACTCCGACGGCGGCGGCGTGGCCCGCGCCTCGCGCATCCCGGTCCGGGGTGCCGCGACGGTGGCGAAGTACGTCCGGGCGTTCGCGAACCGCTTCTGGGTGGGTGTGGAGGTGGCGCCGGTCGTCGTCAACGGCTTGGACGCGGTGGTGCTGCGGCGTGACGACGTCGCGTTCGCGGTGCTGACCGTGGCGGCGTCGGAGGAGGGCATCGACCAGGTCTTCTGGATGATGAACCCGGCCAAACTCGCGGCGGCGGTGTAGCCGGTCCGTCCACGGAGGACGGACCGGCCCACCAGGTCAGACCGTGAGGGTGATCGCGGCGTCCGGCTCGGAGACCCGGAAGCTGAAGCTCTCCTCCAGGTACAGCGTCACGTTCTCCGCGTCGTGGTGGCTGTAGCCGACGGCCAGGTCCTGGCCCAGCTCGAGGAAGAAGTCGCCGCCCGCCAGGCTCAGCACCATCGCGCCGTCCAGGCCCGGGGCGCGGACGATCTTGCCGCCGCCGAGGACGCGGCGGACGTGGTCGAAGACCAGCTGGCCACCGTGCTCGGTGCTCTCCACGATCCGCGTGTAGCCCGACGGGCCGATCGCCAGGCCGTACGGGCCGTCGATGCCGGCGCGGCGCAGCGTGTCCACCGCGCGGGCGATCACGCCGGGGTACGCCTCGGCGTTCTCCCCCAGCGCCGGCTTGTCGTACGGGCACGTGTCGGCGATGCCGGTCATCCCGGCCGCGGCCCAGCCGTGGAACACCGCGCGGTTCTCGATCATCGCGATCTGCTTCGCGGCCCGGTCGAGGTCGTCGAACTCCAGGTCGTCGGCGCCGCGCTCGGCGTCGTCGAGCTCCTGGCGGGACACCGTGAACGGGACGCGGACCTCGGCCAGCGGCAGGACGCGGCGCCGGCGCACCACGACGCCTTCCTCACCGTCGGGCAGCGAGGACTCCTTGAGCGAAGTCGTACGGCCCAGGTCGGTGGCCGAGTACTGCCAGCCGTGCGGGCCGGCGACGTCGACCAGGCGCCGGGCGGCGAGGTGCGTGTGCAGCCGTTCCTTCGCTTCGGCGTCGACCTCCTTCCACCCCGCGTCGGAGATCGGGGCCAGGCCGCGCATCAGGTGGTTCATGTGTTCAATCCCGTTCCTTGAGGCTGCCGATACCGAGTGAGCCGTCGCCCGGCCCGGTACCGAGTTCCGCTTCGACGTACCCTTCCGGATCGATGTCGCTGACGTCCAGGTCGCGCGCGCCCTCGTGCTGCCGCTTGAACTCGGCGAACTTGCGCCCGAGCTCTTCGCGCAGGCCGGGGTCGGCGTTGCGCCGGAAGTCGGCCAGGCCCTCGTCCTCCTCCTCGGCCATGTGCTCGCTGTTGGCCATCCTGGCCTTGTGCACCGCGTCGAGCCAAGCGGTGCTGCCGACCGGGTGCAGCGCGGCCTCGTGGACGCCGTCGCGGATGTCGTTGTGGTCACCGATCGCGTCGAGGGTCTCCTCCTTCGCGTCGTCGCCGCGGCGCAGCAGGTGCGGGTAGAAGATCTCCTCCTCGGCCCGCGCGTGGACGTCGAGGAGGTCGGCCAGCGGCTGCCAGACCTTCGCGAGCTCGCCGGCGTCGGTGATGTCGTCCATGCGCGCGAACTGCCGCCGGAACCAGTCGTGGTCGTCGAGGATGAGGCTGGTGATGTCGGCCATGCGGTCAGCCCCTGACCCGCAGCGTGGTGGAAGTAGCCATGTCCCGTCTCTACCCCGTCCCCGGCACCGGAAAACACCGGACCGCCAGTCTCGGGCGCGGCCGGGCCACCCGCCGCGCCGGGCGCGGGTTTTCACCCTTGTGTGGGGGCCCGTGGACCGGGCCCGCGTCGGGTAGCCTGACGGACGTGTTCACGAAGTGAACAGCCGTTTCACGCTCTCGACCAGTGCTCGCCGGAGGCTCCCCGTGACCAAACCGACCCGGTCGCCGGAGGCCTCGCGCGCCGATCAGGCGGACATCCAGGCGGTGAGCCGGGTCAGCCAGATCCTGGCCCTGTTCGACCCGGCGACGCCGGAGGTGACGGCCGGCCAGATCGCCGAACGGCTCGGGCTCAACCGCACCACCGCGTACCGGTACTGCACGTCCCTGGTCGCGGCCGGCCTGCTCGAGCGCAGCGCCGAGGGCGGGTACGTGCCCGGTGGCCTGCTGCTGCAGCTGGGCGCGTTCGCCATCGGCCACCGCCGGGTCGTCAACCTCGCCCCGCGGCACATGCAGGCCCTTTCGCGGGCGACGCAGACCAGCGTCGTGCTCAGCCTGTGGGGCCTCACCGGCCCGGTGGTGTCCCGGGTGGAGGAGAACGTCTCGACGATCGTCGTCGTGTCCGTGCGGGTCGGCAGCCACCTGCCGCTGGACACCGCGCAGAGCAAGGTCTTCCTGGCCTACCACGCCGACCAGCTGTCGATGGAACGCCTGATGGCGAACCTGTCCGGCTCGGCGCGCGACGAGCTGCGCGAAGACGTCGAGCGCGTGCGCGAAGTGGGCCACTGCTCCGCGATGAGCACGCCCGGCGTGGTCGCGGTGGCCGCGCCGGTGTTCGACGAGTACGGCATCTGCGCCACGATCGCCATCGTCGGCCCGGACAACACGCTGTCCATGTCGGACGACGCCCCCGAGCTGCGGGTGGTGGCCGAAACGGCTCGCGAGCTGACCCACGAGCTGGGTGGCCACTACCGCCCGGACGACCTCAGCCGCGCCGTGTAGGGCAACCAGGCGGGCGGGCGCACCGGCGGGACCTCCGCGTACTCCCGCGCCCCGGCCAGCGCGCTGCCCACGAACTCCGCCAGGTCCAGGCCTTCGAGCCCGGCCACCAGCTCCGCGATCACCCCGGGACCCTCGATCCACAGCGCCGTGACGACCTCGACGGCCGACGCGCCCGAAGCCAGGAACCGCAGCACGTCGTCGGCGGTGCGGGCGCCGTTGGTGCCGATCAGGGGCACGCCGGGGCCCAGCGCCAGGCGCGTCTTGCTCACCCAGTACAGGCTCATCGGCAGGCACCCCGGCGCACTCCACGCGCCCCACGAGCCGAGGACCGCGCCGCCGTCGAGGTCGGGCAGGAAACCCGGGTAACGGCCGACCAGCCCGACGGCGTCCGCGCCCGCCGACCGGGCGGCGCGGGCGAGCGCGACGACGTCCGAAGCCTGCCCCGGCAGCTTGACGAACAGCGGCACGTCGACGGCGTCCCGCACGGTTCGCACCGCTTCGCCCACCGCGTCCACTTCGGTCAGCTGACGCACCGCGTGCGCCTCGCGGCCGTGCGGGGCACCGATGTTCAGCTCCACCGCGGGCACCACGGTCGCCATCGCCCGGCCGATCCGGGCGGCCGCCGACGGCTCCCCGAGGGTGATGCTGCCGATCACCGGACAGCCCCGCGGGGCGCCATGAGCCACGCCGTCGGAAAGGACCGCGAGCCACTCGTCCAGGTCCACCTGGGCCAGGCCGGAGCGGTTCAGCAGGCCGTCGCCGAGCCGCGCGGCGCCCGGTGGCCGGACCGCGCCACCGGGCGAGACGAACGCGTAGTCCGCGATGTCCAGCTGCCGCCGGGCTGCGGCGCTCTCGTTCACGGACTTCGCCACCACCGCCCCGGCCCCCGCGTCGATGCAGGCGAACAGCCCGTCGCGGGTCATGGTCAGCTCGGACGAGCCGACCCAGACCGGGTTGGCGGTGGCGAGGCCACCGATCCGTCCGATCAGGACAGTGCCGGGATCGTGCTGTCGTCGCCCATGTCGACGTCCTTGGTCTCCGGGCCGAGGAAGCCGCCGAGGCTGATCAGCACGCCGGCGAGGGCGATGAGCACCGCCGGGGCCAGGTGCGCGGGCATGACGCCGTCGAACCGCTGCAGGTAGAACTGGTAGAACGCCGGGGCGATGAGCGCGAGGCTGTAGCCGACGCCGTAGCCGGTGGAGCGGATGCTCGCCGGGAACCGTTCGGTCAGGTAGGCCGCGATCGGGCCGAACGTGCCGACGGTGAAGATCCCGATCAGGACACCCCAGCCGAGCGCCGCGCCGAAGCCGCCGTTCGACGCCATCAGCAGCGTGTAGGACCCGGCGCCGATCACCAGCACCGCCAGGCCGTACCCGATGTAGAACCGCCTTCGCCCGATGCGCTGGGACAGCAGCCCGAACAGCGGGTACGACAGCGCCGCGGCGGCGTTGATCACGAGCATCGTCATCGTGACCTCCTTGCTGGAGAGCAGGAGGTGCGACTTCAGCTGCGCGGGCGTCACGGCGGCTTCCATGTTGGTCGCCAGCCAGGTGCCGGTCATCAGCACGAACACCTGCGCCAGCGCCCGCGGGTACTTCACCAGCAGCCGGACGAACGGCATCTTGTGCTTCTCGCCGGTCAGCTCCGGCGGCGTCTCGTGCACGTTCTTGAGGTAGTAGCGGAACAGCACGGCCGCCAGCGCCGCGCCGACGAAGAACGGGATCCGCCAGCCCCACTGCACGTAGGCGCTGTGCAGGCCGACGGACGGCAGCAGCTGCAGCATCAGCAGCGTGATCGCGGCGATCACGGCGTACGCGGCGGGCGAGGTCGACGTGATGATCGAGGCGTAGAGGCCGCGCTTGTGCTTCGGGCTCCACTCCATCGCGAGCGGCACCGCGGTCGTGTACTCGCCGCCGAGGAAGATCCCGTCGACGAACCGCAGGCCGATGAGCAGGCCGACCGACCACACGCCGATCGTCTCGTGGCCGGGCAGGCACGCGGTCAGCAGCGTGATGGCCCCGAAGCCGCCGACGGCGACCAGGGTCGTGCGCTTGCGCCCGACGGTGTCGGCGAAGTGCCCGAAGATGATCGCGCCGAGCGGGCGGCCGATGAGCGTGGACGCGAACACGAGCGACGCGAGCAGCGCCGTCGTGCTCGCGCTGAGGTTGGCCGCCTGGAAGTACGCCGTCGCCGGTGCGAGCACCACGATCGGCAGGTAGATGTCGAACTGGTCGACGAAGTAGGCAAGGGTCCCGCCACGGACGGCGGCGCGCACCTTGGCGCTGTCCGGGCCGTGCGGGACGCGGGGGCTGACGTCGTCCAAGGCCGTCGATCGCGGCTCTGCGGCGGGTGGCGGTACGGACATCGTCGTCCTCCGAGGGCTCTGGCTACTCGCAGCGCGTGGGTGACCACACCGGGTGCAATCCGAACTGCGAGTTCACGAAGTGAACAACGGATACCGTAAACACGAGATCCTCGCCGCACAAGAGGGTCCCCAGGGTTGACATGCGGTCTTATAGTGAACTTTGAATTCACAATGCGAACGAAGGGCGGCCTCATGAGCCAGCGTCCCGCCATCACCTCCGTCCTGGACGGCCTGGTCGACATGCACGTCCACTCCGGGCCCAGCCCGTTCCCCCGGCGGTTCGACCACGTCGAGGCCGCGCAGGACGGGGCCCGGATCGGGATGCGCGCGATGGTCGCGAAGTCCCACCACCACAACACCCAGATGGACGTCCTCGCGATGAAGGGGCGCCTCGAAGGCGTCGCCGCCGAGGTCTACGGCGGGATCGCGCTCAACAGCACCGTCGGCGGGCTCAACGTGCACGCCGTGCGCATGTGCCTGCGGATGGGCGGCAAGGTCGTCTGGTTCCCGACGATCTCGTCGGGCCGGCACATCGACTGCCACCCCGAGGACGGCGCCTTCCCGACCACCACCGTGCCGCTGACGCTCGAGCGCATCGACATCGTCGACGAGAGCGGCGAGCTGAAGCCCGCGACGATCGAGATCCTCGAGGAGATCAAGGAGCAGGGCGCCGTCCTCAACGGCGGGCACATGTACCCCGAGTACATCAAGACGCTCTTCACCGCGGCGAAGGAACGCGGCATGAAGCGGATGGTGGTCAGCCACCCCGACTTCGTGATCGGCGCCGACCCCGAGCTGTGCCGCGAGCTGATCGAGCTCGGCGCGTTCGTCGAGCACGAGGTCGGCATGTACGACCCCGAGGGCACCCAGAAGTGGGACCCGAAGCAGCTGCTGACCTGGGTCGAGACGCTCGGTCCGGAGCACATCGTGCTGGCCTCGGACTTCGGCCAGAAGGCCAACCCCAAGCCGGTGGACGCGTGGATGCGCGTCGGCGAGGCGCTGCTCGACCTCGGCCTGCCGGAGAAGGACCTGCGGCGCATGGTCCGCGACAACCCGGCCTACCTGCTCGACCTCGACGCCTGAGCGAAAGGACTCACCGTGTACGAAAAGGACGATCCCCGGTCCGCACTCGCGACCGCGGCGCGACCGGACAACGGCGCCGCGATCACCGCCGCGCAGTACCTCGACCTGCACGAGAACGAGGTCGTGCGCGCGCAGAACGTCATCCTGATCCACACCGAGGCCCACTCCGGTGACGACCTCGACAACGGGTACCTCGAAGGCGAGCTGGCGATCGTCGTCACCGGCGCCTCCCCCGCGTTCACCCTCTTCACCGACGACGGCGCCACCCGGATCGCCGAACCCGGGCTCGTCGTCGCCCCGCCCGGCGCGTCCCGGATCAGCGTCGAAGGCGACGGACCGCTGATCCGCCTGGTCGAGGCGACCGAACGCGACTGGCGCACCCGGCCGGCCAACGCCGCCGCCTACGCCGAAAACCACCCGCGCGTCACGCTCTTGCAGCGGTGGCCGGAACCGGCCGGTGGCAATCGCGTCCGGTTCTACCCGCTGTCGGAGATCCCGCAGGACCCGAAGCGGTTCGGGCGCATCTTCCGCACCCGGGCGTTCATGGTGAACTTCCTGCCCGAGCAGGACGGCCCGCGCGACCCGCACAAGCTCTCGCCGCACCACCACGACGACTTCGAGCAGCTTTCCCTGGCCGTGCAGGGAGAGTACGTCCACCACATCCGCACGCCCTGGCTCAACGACCGCACCACCTGGCGCGAGGACGAGCACGTCCGGATCGGCAGCCCGTCGGTCACGGTCATCCCGCCGCCCACCGTGCACACCTCCGAGGCGAGCGACCCCGGCGTCAACCAGCTGATCGACATCTTCAGCCCGCCGCGGGCAGACTTTTCCGAGAAACCGGGCTGGGTCCTGAACGCCGACGACTACCCGATGCCGTGAGCGGGCGCACCGGTGCCGGGCTGTTCGACCGCCCGGCCACTCCCCTGGGCACCTGGCTGAAGATCGCCTCGGGCGAGCCGGTCGAGATCATGGCGTACGCCGGGTTCGACTTCGTCGTGATCGACCTGGAGCACGCCCCGCTCGACCTGCAGACCGCGTACCGGCTGATCAACTCGGCCGCCGCTCTCGGCGTCGTCCCCATCGTGCGGGTGCCGGACACGACGGCGTCGACCATCCAGAAGATCCTCGACGCGGGCGCCATGGGCATCCTCGTGCCGCACGTCGACACGGTGGAGCAGGCGGCCGCCGTCGGGCGCGCGTGCCGGTTCCCGCCGCACGGCGTCCGCGGCGCCGGCGGCACCAGCCGCGCCGGGGCGTGGGGCCTGCGGCCGAACGCCGAGTACCTCGCCACCGGCAACGACGACGTCCTCTGCATCCCGCAGCTGGAGAGCGTCGAGGCGATCAAGGCCGCGCCGGAGATCCTGGCCCTGGACACCGTGGACGCGGTGTTCGTCGGCGCCGCGGACCTGTCGATGTCGATGGGGTCGACCCCGGCCTCCCCCGACGTGCTCGACCTGATCCGCTCGGCGATCGAGGCCGCGCACGCGGCGGGCAAGCGGTGCGGGCTCGCGTTCGGCGGGGTGCCGGAGAAGGCCGCGCAGGCGGTGCGCGACGGCTGCGACTTCGTCCTGCTCAGCAACGACACGACGATGCTCGCCGAGGCCGCGCGGAACCTGGTGAAGGCGTTCCGGGAAGCCGACGGATGACGCTTTCCCTACCGCACAAGGCGTTGTCGATCGCCGAGCTGGACGACCTCGACCACGACGGCGTCGCCGCGTTCGTGCGCGGGCTCGAAGAAGCCGGGCACCGGATGGTCTGGATCCCCGAGGTCGCCGGGCGTGAGGCGTTCACGACCGCGGCCCTGGTGCTCCAGTCCACCAAGGAGCTGATCGTCGGCAACGGCGTCGCGCGCGCTCTCGAACGCGTGCCGAAGTCGGCGGCGTCCGCGGCGCGCGACCTCGCCGAGGGGTACCCCGGCCGGTACGTGCTGGGCCTCGGGGTGAGCGGCGCGGTCCGCGAACGCGGGGTCGGACCGCTGCCGTTCCTCCGCGACTATCTCGACGGCGTCGAGGCGACGCTGCCCCGGGCCGTGCCGCGCGTGCTCGGCGCGTACTCCGAAGGGATCACGCGGCTGGCCGCCGAGCGGGCCGACGGGCTGCTCACGTTCCTCGTCACGCCCGAGCACACCCGCTGGGCGCGCGAGACGATCGGGCCGGACCTGTTCCTGTCGGTCGTCCAGTGGGCGGTGGTCGGCCGTTCGCGAGCGGCGGCCCGGGACGTCGCCCGCGAACGTCTCGCCTACTACCTGACCCTGCCGCACCAGCTCGCCAAGCTGACGCGGCTCGGGTTCACCGAGGCCGACCTCACGCCACCGGGGTCCGACCGGCTGCTCGACGCGCTCGTCGCGTACGGCACGCCGGACCAGGTGCGCGAGTCCCTGCGGCAGCAGTACGACGCGGGCGCGACACAGGTCGCGATCAGCCTGGTCGGCCCGCTGGACGACGCCAAACTCGACGCCTACCGAGCACTCGCCGAAGAGGAGAACTGATGCGGGCAGCGGAAAAAGTCATCATCACCACCGCGATCACCGGGTCGGTCAACATCCCGTCCCAGAGCCCCTACCTGCCGCTGTCCGCCGCCGAGGTGAGCAAGGCGGCGCTCGAGGCGATCGCCGCCGGTTCGGCCGTCGTGCACCTGCACGCCCGGCACCCGGACGGACGGCCCGCGTTCGAGCCGGAGGTGTTCGACGAGATCCTCGAGCCGATCACCGCGGAGACCGACGCCGTCATCAACATCACCACCGGCGGCGCGTCGTCGATGACCATGGACCAGCGGCTCGCGGCGGCCCACCACGTGCGGCCCGAGCTCGCGTCGATGAACATGGGGTCGATGAACTTCGTCTACTCGGGCATCGCCGACAAGGTCACCGAGTGGAAGCACGACTGGGAGAAGCCCTACGTGCTCAACACCTACTCCCACCCGTTCGTGAACACCTTTGACAAGATCGAGCACACCCTGCGCACACTCGGCGCGGCCGGCACCCGGTTCGAGTACGAGTGTTACGACATCGGGCACCTGTACTCGCTCGCCCACTTCGTCGAGAAGGGCCTGGCGAAGCCGCCGCTGCTGATCCAGGGGGTGTTCGGCGTCCTCGGCGGCATCGGCGCCGACCACGCGAACCTGGAGCACATGGTGCGGATCGCCGACAAGCTCTTCGGCGACGACTACCAGTTCTCGGCGTTCGCGGCCGGGCGCGACCAGCTGGCGTTCGGCACGCACAGCGCGTGGCTCGGCGGGCACGTGCGGGTGGGTCTCGAAGACAGCCTGTGGATCGGCAAGGGCAAGCTCGCGGAGAGCAACGCCCAGCAGGTGCGGAAGATCCGGGCCGTCGTCGAGGACATGGGCAAGCAGATCGCCACCCCGGACGAGGCGCGGGCGATGCTCGCGCTTCGCGGCGCCACTAAGGAGAACTCATGAGCACCCCCCTGCTCGCGGGCAAGGTCGTCCTCGTCGTCGGCGCCAGCTCGGGCATCGGCGCCGAGGCCGCGCGCGTCTTCGCGGAGGACGGCGCCTCGGTGATGCTGGTCGCCCGCACCGAAGAACCGCTTGCGGCCCTGGCGAAAGACCTCGACGCGGCCGGCCACGACGTCGCGTACACGACCGGTGACGTCTCGGACGGGGCGAGCGTGGCCGCCTTCGTCGACGCGACGGTCGCCAAGTTCGGCCGGCTCGACGGGGCGTACAACAACGCCGCGATGGGCCAGGGCGGCCGGCTCGACACCGTGTCCGAAGCGGACTTCGACCGGATCATGGCGGTGAACGTCAAGGGCACCTGGCTCTGCCTGCGCGAAGAAGTGCGGGTGATGGAGGCGCAGGGGTTCGGCGCGATCGTCAACGTGAGCAGCATCGGCGGCCTGCGCGGCAGCTCCGGCATGGGTGCCTACCAGGCCAGCAAGCACGCGGTCATCGGCCTGACCCGCACCGCCGCGCACGACTTCGGCCCGCTCGGGATCCGCGTGAACGTCATCGCCCCGGGCCCGACCGAGTCCCCGATGCTGGACGAGCTGCGCCGCACCATCCCGGGCGGCGTGGAAGCCCGGATCGCTGCGACGCCGTTGCGCAAAGCGGGCACCGGAGCCGAGGCCGGCGCCACGGCGGCGTTCCTGCTCAGCGACCGGGCGAGCCACCTCAGCGGCGTCGTCCTCCCGGTGGACGGCGGGTTCCTTGCCTGAGCTGCCCGACTTGCCCGGCACCCTGCGGCTGCCGGCGCGGGTGCACTTCGGGTACGGCGCCCGCGCCCAGCTGCCCGAGATCGTCGCCGGGCACGGCACGCGGGTGCTCGCCGTCGTCGACCCGTTCCTCGAAACCACCCCGCATTTCGCCGCCGTCCTCGGCGCCCTGGGCACCGCCGGGCTCGACGTGCGGACGTACTCCGAGATCACGCCGGAGCTGCCCGTCGGCACGCTGACCGCGGGCGCCGCCGTCGCGCGGGACCACCGCGCCGAAGTCGTCCTCGCGATCGGCGGCGGCAGCGCGCTCGACGCGGCCAAGCTGATCGCGCTGCTCGCCGTGCACGACGGCCCGCTCGCCCGGTTCTACGGCGAGAACCTCGTGCCGGGCCCGGTCGTCCCGGTGGTCGCGGTGCCGACGACGGCGGGCACCGGGTCGGAGGTGACGCCGGTGGCCGTGGTGTCCGACCCGGACCGCGAGCTGAAGGTCGGCATCTCCAGCCCGTTCCTGGTGCCGGCCGCCGCCGTCGTCGATCCGGAGCTGACGCTGGGCGCGCCGGCGAGCGTGACGGCGTTCTCCGGCATCGACGCGCTCGTGCACGCGGCCGAGTCGTACACCGCCCGGCCGCTGCCCCTCGGCTGGTCCGCGCCGCTCCCGGTGTTCACCGGGCGCAACGCCCTCACCGAGCCGATCGCCTTGCAGGCCGCGGAAAGGCTCGGTCCGTGGCTGCCTGCCGTCGTCCGGTCACCGGGCGACCGGGACGCCCGGCGTGAGGTTGCATTGGGCGCCCTGCTGGCCGGGATCGCCTTCGGCTCGACGGGGACGCACCTGTGCCACGCGATCCAGTACCCGATCGGCGCGCTGACCAAGACCCCGCACGGGCTCGGCACCGGCTTGCTGCTCCCTTACGTGCTCGACGTACTCCGCGCCGAGGTGGCCGAACGAATAGCGCGGCTCGGCGCCGCGGTGGAAGGGATCCCGGAGCGGGACGCCTCGGCGGAGAGGACGGTCGCCCGCGTCGCCGGGATCAACCGGGCGATCGGCGTGCCCGCCACGCTCGCCGAGATCGGCATCGGCCGCGACCAGCTGCCGCAGATCGCCGACCTGGCCCTGAAGTCGGCGCGGCTGCTGGCGATCGCCCCGGTCCAGCCGACGCGGGAGCTGCTGCTGGACATCCTCGGGCGCGCACACGCCGGTGCCCTCGACGATCGGAGCGCGGCGTGAAATCCCAGGTCAAGGCCTTCTTGTCCCCCTGAGGAGCTACACCGGCTGTCCGTCACGGAGTGATGTGGCACCACCCGCCGCGCTCGTAATCTCGCCGTACTCCACAACGAAGTCCGGCGAGAGGAACCCCCGATGACCACGCCCACCGAGCGGAAGCCCCGGCTGCAGCGCTTCCGGTTCCCCGTCCTGCTCGTCGCCACCGCCGTGCTGCTGGTCGCGGCCCGCGGGCTGGACGCGCTCGTGTCGGGCGTGCCGATCCTGCGCCTCTTCGTCGGGATCGGCGCGGCCGCGGGGGCCGTCTTCGCCTACAAGTGGGTGACCCGGCGGGTCGAGAACCGGGACGAGATCACGGAACTGGCCACCACCGGGCGCTGGGGCGGCCTCGGCCGCGGCGCGCTCATCGGCGGCGCCGCGTTCGTCGCGACCATGCTGCTGTCGATCGTCTTCACCCACGCCGACATCGGCGGCGGCTCGTTCTGGGCCTGCCTGGGTGTCGCCGGCTCGATGGCGTCGGTGGCCGTGACCGAGGAACTGCTGTTCCGCGGCGTGCTCCACCGCATCCTCGAGCAGCGCGCGGGCAGTGTCATCGCCATCGTCGTGTCGTCGCTGTTCTTCGGCCTGACGCACCTGATCAACGGCAACGCCACGCTCTGGGGCACCCTGGCCATCGCCGTCGAGGGCGGCACGATGCTGGCCGTCGCCTACACCGCCACGCGGTCGCTGTGGGTGCCGATCGGCCTGCACTTCGCCTGGAACTGGCTGCAGGGCGGCGTGTTCGGCACCGCGGTCTCCGGCGCCGAGAGCGAACCCGGCCTGCTGCGCACCGTCCTTTCCGGACCGGACGCGCTCACCGGCGGCTCGTTCGGCCCGGAGGCCGGGCTGTTCGCGCTGGTGTGCTGCCTGGCGGTGACGGCGCTGCTACTCCGCCGCGCCAAGCTCATCCCCCGGCGCTGACCAGACCGCTCCGGTAGGCCAGCACCACGGCCTGCACCCGGTCCCGCAGGTCGAGCTTGGTCAGGATCCGGGAGACGTACGTCTTCACCGTCTCCACGCTGAGCACCAGTTCGGCCGCGATCTCCGCGTTCGAGAGCCCGCCGGCGATCAGCTTCAGCACCTCCAGCTCCCGTCGCGCGAGCCCCTCCAGCGGGCCGTCGGCGGGAGCTGCCGGTTTGATCCGGTCGGCGTACCGGCCGATCAGCGTCCGGGTCACCGCCGGCGCGAGCAGCGACTCGCCGCGCGCGATCGTGCGGACGCCTTCGACCAGCTCGTCCAGGGGCGCGTCCTTGAGCAGGAACCCGCTCGCCCCGGCCCGCAGCGCGTCGTAGACGTACTGGTCGACGTTGAACGTGGTGACGACCAGGACCTTCGCCGGGTTCTCGGCACCGGGACCGGCGACGCGGCGGGTCACCTCGATCCCGTCCAGCAGCGGCATCTGGATGTCCATCACGACGACGTCCGGGCGCAGCCGCCCGACCTCGGCGAGCGCCTCGTGGCCGTTCCCGGCCTGGCCCACCACCTCGAGGTCCGGCTGGGCGCCCAGGACGGTCACGTACCCCGCGCGGATGAGCTCCTGGTCCTCGCAGATCAGGACCCGGATCGGGCCGTCGGTCATCCGTCGCTCCTCAAGGGAATTTCTGCGCTGACCAGGAAACCGTCTTCCGACGGGCCCGCGGTGAACCGGCCGCCGAGCGCGTCGACCCGGTCGCGCAGCCCGCCCAGCCCGCGGCCCCCGGAGCCGAGCGCGCCGGCCTCGGTCACCGGGCCCTCGGTGGCCACCTCGATGGCGAGGAGGTCGACGCGGTAGCCGACCCGCACCGCCGCGGGACGCCCGGCGGCGTACTTGGCCGCGTTGGTCAGCGCCTCCTGCACGATCCGGTACGCGGTGAGCTCGGTTTCCGCCGGCAGTGCCGGGCGTTCGCCCTCTTCGACGAGCTCGATCACCCGGCCCGGCTGCTCGACGAGGTTCCGCAGCGCGGCCAGGCCCGGCGTGCGCGCGCCGGTCGCTTCGAGGACCCCGAGCAGGAACCGCAGTTCGGTGAGGGCGTCGCGGCCCGAGCCGGTGATGGTGGTGAGCACCTCGGGGACCCGCTCGGACGGCAGGTACCGGGCGGCGTCGGCCTGCACCACCATGGCCGTCACGTGGTGGGTCACGACGTCGTGCAGCTCGCGGGCCAGCCGCGCCCGCTCGTCCGCCGCCGCGGCCCGCGCGGTGAGCCGCCGCCGCTCGGCCTCCTGGCGCCGCCGCTGCCGGACCAGGGAACCCAGCAACCAGAACAGAACCAGCACCACGTAGTAGACGACGTAGACCGGCAGCTCCGACGGGGATCCGCGCAGGGCCAGCAGGATCGCGAAAACGACGTACCCGATCGACGCGATCGCGGGCAGCGCCCGGCGCCACCGTTCCTCGTGGGCTCCGGCCGAATAGAGCGCGAAATACAAGGCGAGACTGCCGATCGACGGCGAATACGCGAGTACTTCGTGGGCCCCGAAACAGATTCCGCTGATCGTGAGCGCCACCGAGGGCCACCGGCTGCGCACCGCCAGCGGGAGCGTCTGCCCGAGCACCAGCAGGACCGCGGCGAAACCGCCGTCGTGCCGCGGCAGGTCGCCGAACTGCGCACCCAGCATCCCGAGACCCGGCACGAACGCGGCCACCGTCACGGCGACGGCGAGCCCCCGGTCCCGGGCCTCGAGGGTGACGCGGGCCCACCGGTTCCGCAGACGCCCCAGCTTCGGCATGGCGGGGAGCCTAGCGAGGCCCGGCTTCCCTCCGGCGGCCCCGGCCGGAAAGGTGGGCACCGACGACGACCGAGGGAGGGCGCATGACCGGCACCCCGTCCGCCTGGCAGCTCCTGGCGCCGGTGATCGACCTGGTCACCCCGCTGGCCGTCCGGGCGGCGGCCAGCCTCGGCGTGGCCGACCACCTGGCGGACGGCCCGGTCCCGGTGGCCGAGCTGGCCCGCCGCTGCGAAGCCGATCCCGACGCCCTCGGCCGGCTGCTGCGGCACCTCGCCTGCCACGGCGTGTTCACCGAGCCGGCGCCCGGCACGTTCGGCACGAACGAGCTCGCGTCGCTGCTGCGGTCCGGCCACCCGGCCGGGATGCGGGCCGGCCTCGACCTGGCGGGCTTCGGCGGGCAGATGGACCTGGCGTTCACCGGCCTGCTGCACACGCTGCGCACCGGCGGGCCCGCCTGGGAGACGGTCTTCGGCGCCCCGTTCTGGGAGTACCTGGCCGCGAACCCGGCGATGGGTGCCTCGTTCGACGCGACCATGGCCGCGGGCACGGACTACGCGGCCGACCTGGCCGCGGGGTACGACTGGTCCGGCGCCCGGCACGTCGTGGACGTCGGCGGCGGCACGGGCGAGCTGCTGGCCGCCGTGCTGACGGCGCACCCCGGGCTGCGCGGCACGCTGGTCGACCTCCCCGCAACCGTGCGGCGCGGCCGGGACCACCTGGCCGCCCGGGGCCTCGGCGACCGCTGCGACGTCGCCGGCCAGAGCTTCTTCGACCCGCTGCCGTCCGGCGGGGACGTCTACGTGCTGAGCAGCGTCCTGCACGACTGGGCCGACCGGGACGCGACCACGATCCTGCGCCGGTGCGCCGAAGCGGCCGGACGCGACGGCCGCGTGCTGCTCACCCAGGAGCACGGCACCGAAGGGGCCGACCGGGCGGAGATGGACCTGCGGATGCTCGTGCTGTGCGGCGGCCGCGAGCGCGGCCTCGACGACTACACCGCGCTGGCGGCCGAAGCCGGGCTGACCGTGGCCGCCGTCCACACGACCCCGCTGGGCCAAGTCCTCATCGCCTGCGCCCCGGTTCCGGGGACGCATCTTTCCTAGCGAAAGCTCCGTCCCGAGGGCCCGGGAGCGTCACTTTCGCTAGGAAAGATGCGTTCCGGGAGCCGCCCTCGCTGATGGTCTTCACCCGGTCGGGGGACCTGCGTTTTGCCAGGCCGGGGGCCGGGTAGCCACGCCTCGGCCGGACGCGGAACGCGTCCCCCGGAGAAGGAGCGGTTCGTGGTCGTTCTCGGCATCACTCTCGGCGCGGGCGGACTGGTTCTCGGGGTCGGCGTGCTCTTCCTGCTCGGCCTCGTGCTCCTCGTCGCCGGGCTGATGTTCCGCCTGCTCGCCAAAGAGGCGTTCTAACCGTCCCAGGGACGGCCCGCGAGCAGGTTCGTCACCCAACGCACCGCCAGCCGGCAGAGCGCCGCTTCCGGGCCGCGCCGGTGGGCCACCACGACGTCGTCGTGCCAGAGCATCAGGGCGGTCGCGCCGCCGGCGGTCGGGGTCAGCCCGACCACCCAGCGCCGTCCGTGCGCCTCGACCGTGCGCTCGGCGGTGGTCCACCGCTTCCGCACCACGGTGACCGTCCAGGCCCGCATCGTCGCGAGCTCGGCCACCGAGGCCGGTTCACGCCGCTGCGCGGTTCGTTCGTCCACACTGGTCACTCTCGCACACCGCACGCCGGTTTCCGGCTGGATGCGCGCCGCGGTCAGTCGCGGCGGCCGCCGGTGATCAGGCGGTAGCCGACCAGGAGGATCAGCGAGCCGAGGATGGCCAGGCCCCACGTCCGCAGGTCGAAGAACGTGCCCAGCTCGGTGTGGAAGAGGGTCTTGCCGACCCAGCCGCCGACGAACGCGCCGGCGACGCCGAGCAGGATCGTGATGATGCAGCCGCCGGGGTCCTTGCCCGGCATGAGGATCTTCGCGATCACACCGGCGATGAGCCCCAGCACGATCCAGCCGATGATGCCCACGGCCTCCGCCTTTCCTCGACGCTTCACCCAGCCGGGACAGGATGGCAGCCGCGCGCCGGGGTGGCGCGCCGAGCGAGGTCGACGTGACCTGGATCTCATCCGGCCCGTCGCTAGGGTCGTGATCATGGGTAAGCCGATCACCGAAGACCTCGCCCCGGCCGGCGTCCTGCGCGCCTCGATCAACCTCGGCAACGCCGTCCTCGCGCAGGGCACCCCGGACGCGCCGGCCGGCGTCACGGTCGACATCGCGCGCGAAGTCGCCGCACGGCTGGGCGTCCCGGTCGAGTTCGCCTGTTTCGACGCCGCCCGGAAGTCGTTCGAGGCCTTGACCTCCGGCGCCGCCGACCTCTGCTTCCTCGCGATCGACCCGGCCCGCGCGGCCGAGGTCGCTTTCACCGCACCGTATGTCGTCATCGAGGGCGTGTACGTCGTGCCGCGCGACGCGTCGTTCACCACCCCGGCCGACGTCGACCGGCCGGACGTCCGGATCGGCGTCAAGCAGGGCTCCGCCTACGACCTGTTCCTCTCCCGCACCCTGCGGCACGCCACCGTCGTGCGCGGCGACGAAGGCGTGACGACCTTCGAAACCCAGGGCCTCGAGGCGGCGGCCGGGATCCGGCAGCCGATGGCCGCCTACGCCGCCGACCACCCCGAAACCCGGGTCATCCCCGAGCGCTTCATGGAGATCCAGCAGGCCGTCGGCACGGCGAAGGGCCGCCGCCCCGAGACCGTCGCGTTCCTGCACGACCTCGTCGAGGAGCTGAAGGCGAGCGGCTTCGTCGCCGAGTCGCTGCGCCGGGCGAACCAGCCGGACGCGGCGGTCGCTCCCCCGGCTCGGTGACTCAGGCCGCGGTCCAGGCGCGGAGCTTCTCCGGATTGCGCACCGCCCAGAGGTGCTTGATGCGGTCACCCTCGACGTGGAACGCGATCACCGTCTCGACGACGCCGTCGCGCTGCGAGACCAGGCCGGGCCGCCCGTTGACCGTGGTCTCCCGGAAGGTCATGCCGGGCAGCACGCCCAGGATCCGGACGCAGGCCAGCGCCACGGCTTCCCCGCCGCGCATCGGCTCGAGCCGGGCGTTCACCAGGCCACCGCCGTCGGCGGTCGCGGTGACGCCGGGGTCGAGCAGGCCGACGAGGGCGGCGATGTCCTGGGCCTCCCAGGCCGCCTTGAAGTCCCGGACGATGCCCGCCTGCCGGGCCGTCGGGGTCACGACCGGCGCCCGCGACGCCCGGAGCCGGCGGCGCGCCGAGGAGGCCAGCTGACGGCAGGCCGCCGTCGTGCGGCCGACGATCCCGGCCACTTCGGCGAACGGGTAGCGGTAGACGTCGTGCAGGACGAACGCCACCCGCTCGGCCGGGGTCATCGCCTCGAGCACCACGAGGAAGGCCATGTCGACCGACTCGTCGAGGGTGACCCGGTCGGCCGGGTCGGCACACTCGGCCGTCCCGGGCAGCGGCTCCGGGATCCACTCCCCCACGTACGACTCCCGCCGCACCCGTGCCGAGCCGAGGTGGGTGAGGCAGATCCGGCCGGCGACCGTCGTCAGCCAGGCCCCGGGTGACGCGATCGCGTCCCGGCCCGCCTCGGACAGGGCGTACCAGCGGGCGTAGGTCTCCTGGACGACGTCCTCGGCGTCGGTCAGCGAGCCGAGCAGCCGGTAGGCGAGGTTGGTCAGCTGCCGCCGTTCGCTCATGATCGGGTCGGATCGGGTCACGTCGCCTCACATTCCGGGGTGCCGCTCGGTCGAACCTCTGACGAACGCACCGGCCCCGGTGTGACCGACAGGAGGAACCATGACCGAGTTCACCGACGCCGCCCCCGCGGAAAGCCTGGAGCGGGCGGCCACCGCGCTGAAGGAGCACGGCTTCGGCGTCGAGATCCTCGACGACGCCGCGGCCGCGCGCGACCGGGTCGGCGAGCTGATCCCGGACGGCGCGAGCGTGTTCACCTCGGCCAGCGAGACGACCCGGCTGTCCGGCATCGAGGAGGACCTCAACGGCAGGCGGTACGAGGCCGTCAAGCCCCGCGTCCTGGCGATGGATCGCGCCACCCGGGCCGACGACATCCGGCGGCTGGTCGCCACGCCCGACTTCGTGGTGGGCAGCGTCGCGGCGGTCACCGAGACCGGTTCGCTGGTCGTCGCCTCGGGCAGCGGCAGCCAGATCCCCGCCTACGGCGGCGGCGCGGGCCGCGCGATCTGGGTCGTCGGGGCGCAGAAGGTGGTCCCGGACATGGCCACGGCGTTGCGCCGCCTGGAAGAGCACGCCCTGCCGCTGGAAAGCGCCCGCGCCCAAGCGGTCTACGGCCAGCCGAGCGCGATCAACCGCCTGCTGGTGCTGAACGCGGAGGCGCCAGGGCGCGTGACCGTCCTGCTGCTGCGCGAGGCCATCGGCTTCTAGCCACCGGGCGACGTGCTGCCGTCCGGCAGCCCGTGCTGGACCGCTACGGCCTCACCCTCGAAACCAGCTGACGCCCGCCGACGGCTCGGCGGTCTCCCGCAGGCCGCCGATGCCGAGCGAGTCGTCGGGCTCGGCCACCCGCTCCGGCTCTTCCTCGGCCGGGGCCGGCTCTTCTTCCTTCGCCGCCGGGGCCTCCTCGGGCGGGTCCTCCAGGAAGTCCGCCGTCGGCACGTAGAACAGCGCACCGGTGTGGGGTGTCGAGAAGTCCAGGATGCGGTCGTGGTTCCCGGGCGGCGACCCGACGAACATGTTCTCCAGCATCCGTTCGATCACCACGGGCGACTTCGCGTAGCCGATGAAGTACGTGCCGAACTCGCCGTAAGCCGGGCGGCCGAAGGGCATGTTGTCCCGCACGATGTCGAGCTCGTTGCCCTCGTCGTCGGTGACGACGTTGAGCGCGATGTGGGAGTCGGCGGGCTTTTCCGCGTCCGGAAGCTCCACATCGGACAGTTTGCGCCGCCCGATCACCAGCTCCTGCTCCTCGGTGGACAGCGCGTTCCACGCCGTCATGTCGTGGAGGTACTTCTGGACGACGACGTAGCTGCCGCCGTCGAAGGCGCCGTCGTCGTCGACGTACACGGCTTCGCGCGCAGCGCGGCCAGTCGGGTTCTCGGTGCCGTCGACGAAGCCGAGCACGTCGCGCGCGTCGAAGTAGCGGAAGCCCTGCACCTCGTCGACGACGGTGACCGCACCGGCGAGCCGCGCCATGATCAGCGTCTCCAGCTCGAAGCACAGGTCCATCCGGTCGGCCCGGATGTGGAACAGCAGGTCGGCCTCGGTCGTGACGCTTGCGTGGCGGTCGCCCTTGAACACCGGCAGCTCGTGCAGCTCGGCCGGGCGCGGGCCGCCGTAGATCCGGTCCCACGCGGCCGAGCCGATCCCGACGAGGCACGAAAGGCCGCCGGTGAGCGACCGGAACCCGACCGAACGCCGCAGCCCGGGCAGGTCCGGCAGGAAGTCCGCGACGACACCCTCGGCGCCGCTGTCGATCCGCACGAGCAGGAAGGTCGCGGCGCGGGTGAGAGGTCCGGCGATCTCGTCGGGGTCACCCGGCGAGGCGGCTTTCGAAGGCATTCGCGACGATAGCATTCGCCCGGCACGCGCCCGTTCCCTAGATTGGGGACATGACTTCCACCGCCGACAAGGCCAAGCGCTTGCAGGAGCTGCACGCCGCTCCGGAACTGCTGCTCGTCGTCAACGTCTGGGACGCGATCACCGCGAAGGTCGTCGCCGAGACGCCGGGCACGCAGGCCCTCGCCACCCCGAGCCACGGCATCGCCGCCTCCCGCGGCTACCCGGACGGCGAAAAGATCCCGCGCGACGAGATGATCGCCGAGGTCGCCCTGATCGTGCGGAACGCGGGCGACCTGCCGGTCACCGCCGACCTCGAAGCCGGCTACGGCGACCCGGGCGGCACCGTCGCCCGCGCCATCGAAGCCGGCGCCGTCGGCTGCAACCTCGAAGACCAGCTGAAGCCGCTCGCCGATTCGGTCAAGGCCGTCGAGGCCGCCGTCGCGGCCGCGCAGTCGGCGGGCGTCGACTTCGTCCTCAACGCCCGCACCGACGCGTTCATCAAGATCGCCGACCAGGAGGAGGCCCTGAACGAGGCGATCACCCGCGGCCGCGCCTACCTCGACGCGGGCGCGTCCAACTTCTTCGCCCCCGGCAAGCTCGACGAAACCCAGGTCGGCCGCCTGGTCGAGGCGCTGGGCGAGCGCAAGGTCAACCTGATCGGCATCCCCGGCTCGATCCCCCTGGCCACCGCCCAGAAGCTCGGCGTCTCCCGGGTCTCGTACGGCCCGTGGAGCCAGAACGTCGCCCTGACCGCACTGGCCAAGCTGGCCGAAGACGTCTACGCCGGCGGCGGCCTGCCCGCCGACACCCGCAAGCTGAACTGACGCGGGCACCCACTCTCGTTGTTTACAGTCACTGAAGTGATACGGTGACTGTAAACAACGAGAGGACACCGCCGTGAGCGAGTTCGAGATCGTCCAGGAGTACCCGCACCCCCGTGACCGCGTGTGGCGGGCGCTGACCGACCCGGCCGTGGTCCCCCGGTGGACGTCCACCGGACAGGGTGGCCGCCCCGAGGGGTTCGTCCCCGAGGTCGGCACGCGGTTCCGGTTCGTCGGCAAGCCCGTCCCGGGCTGGGACGGCGTCGTCCGCTGCGAGGTTCTCGCCGCCGACGCGCCCTCCTTGCTGCGCTTCACCTGGCGCAACAAGGAAACCGACGAACCGAGCTTCGTCACCTACCGCCTCGAGGACACCGCCGCGGGCACCCGCTTCACCTACTCGCACACCGGTTTCCGCGGGGTCGGCGGGCTGGTCATGTCCCGTCTGCTGCAGCGGGTCCGCCGCCGGATGCTGGCCGAGGGCCTGCCGCCGGTGCTCGACGACCTCGGCGCCGCCGCCTGACGCTCACGCCAGGTCCGGGATCAGCTCGCCGATCAGGCGGATGCTCTTCAGCACCTTGTCGTGCGGGATGCCGCCGATCTGCTGCAGGCACATCATCCGGTCGATGCCGAGGTCGGCGTAGGCGCGCAGCTTCTTGCGGCAGGTCTCCGGGCTGCCGACGATCAGCGAGTCCTGCGCGCTCAGCACCGTGAAGACCTCGTCGTCGGGCACGGCCTCCCCCTGCAGGATCCGGGCGATCAGCAGGTTCGCCTCGGTCGGGGCGTCCCGCGCCTCGCCGCGCAGGAAGTCACCCGTGAGGCCGCCGCCGTCCGGGGCCGCCACCAGCTCCTCCTGGCGGGCGTTCAGGCGGACGAACTCGGTCGCCGCCTCGAAGAACGTCAACGCCGTCACGGTGTACCAGGCCGCGGCCGCGGCGGCACCGTTGTGCATCGCCTCCTCGTCGGTGTCCGCGCAGTGGACGAACGTGAAGAACCCGACCTGGTCGTTGACGAAAGCGCCGACCGGGTCGGCACACTGCGCGGCCGCCGCCCGGTAGAGCTCGATCAGCCGGCCGGCGCGTTCCAGCGACTGCCACATCGTCGTGCCCAGCACCCCGACGCCGCGGCGCCCGGCCTCCTCGAACGAGGCCGGGCTCGCGGCGGCCTGCCACAGCGGCGGATGGGGCCGCTGCAGGGGTTTCGGCCCGATCGCGACGTCGTCGACGCGGTAGGCGGCACCCTCGTGGGAGAACCGTTCGGAGGTCCACATCCGCGGGATCATCTCGAACGCCTCCTGCGTCTGGGCGCGAGCCTCGTCCGGCTCGATGCCGAACAGGCGCCACTCCGGGATCGTCGAGCGGGTCAGCCCGAGCTCGACGCGGCCGCCGCTGAGGTGGTCGAGCGTCGCCGCGCGTTCGGCGACGCGGATCGGGTGGTTGAACCGGCCCGGCGCGAGCACCGCGGAGTGCCCGAGCCGGATCCGGCTGGTGCGCTGGGAAAGCGCCGCCAGCATCAGCTCCGGCGCCGACGACAGGCTGAACTCGCCCGCGCCGTGGTGCTCGACCTGCCACCAGCACCCGTAGCCCAGTTCGTCGGCGAGCACGGCCTGGTCGATCGCCTGGCGGAACCTGAGCTGCTCGTGGCCTTCGGGCCACGGCCGGGGGTTCTGGATCTCGTTGAACAGGTCGATCTGCATCCACGGCCTCCGTCGGGTCGGCTCCTCGAAGCACTGAGAAGTCAGTCCCGCAGAGCGACCGGGTCGTTACGCAGGTCGCACGTTCGGCTCAATACCTACGGCTTTCGCAGCCAGAACCCGCAGTGGTGGTCGGATCCGGTGTCGACGGGCGTGCTGCCCGCCGCGGTCAGGCTCAGGACTGTCGCCGACGTGGCGGTTCCGGCGACGGCACCCGGTGGGGTTCCGGTACGGGCGAAGCCGCTCCAGAGGTCGATCATCCGCTCGCCGAGCCGGGCCTGCGCGGCGTCGCCGAGCAGGTTCTTGCCGCCGAGGTCGAACAGGTAGGGCGTGTCGGTGGCGTGCGCGGCGCCCTGGGCCATGCCGGGCACGGTGACCTGGCTGACGTTGGGTGCGTGGGCCTCGGCGAACTCGTACGGGAACACCTTCGTCGAGCGGGCGAGGGCCTGGTTGCCCGCCAGGGTGGGGCAGCTCCACGCCGAGTCGGTGACCACGGTCGACCACGCCTCGACGGCCGTCGGGTAGCGCTGGATCGGGTACTCCTGGAGGACCTCCATGGCGACCGGGTCGCCGTAGGCCGTCCGCGCGAGGTTCGTGTAGGTCGCCTCGGTGATCGCCGACGGGTCGGCCATCGCCGCGCCACCCATGAACGACCGGGCTTCGTCGTGGTTGCCGCCCGAAAGCACCGGGACGCGGGCGATCCGGCCGGCACGGACCGCGTCCGGCGGGTTCTCCGGCAGCAGGTCGGTGCCGTAGGCCAGGTGGTCCGAGAACGCCGCGTTCAGCGGCAGCAGCTTGTCGACGGGGAGCTTTCGCAGGCACGGCAACGCATCCGCGCCGGTGCACCCGAGCTGCTTCGCGGCCGCGACGCCGTCCGCCTGGTCGGTGGCGAGCGACGTGTAGGGCGTCTGCGCGGGAGTGCCGGGGAACAGCCCGCCCGCGGGCCAGTTCAGGAAGCAGGACCCGGACGAGATCGCGACGCGCTCGACCAGCCCGGCGGCGCGTGGCGACGTCAGCAGCGCGCACGCCGACATGCCGCCCGCGGACTCGCCGAAGACGGTGAGGTTGCCCGGGTCGCCGCCGAAGGCCGCGGCGTTGTCCTTCGCCCACTGGGTGGCGGCGAGCTGGTCGGCGAAGCCGAAGTTGCCCGAGCCGGCGAGGCCGGGCAGCCCGAGGTAGCCGAAGACACCGAGCCGGTAGTTGACGGTCACCACGACGACCCGGCCACGGGAGGCCAGGCGCTGGGCGTCGTAGTCGGCGCCGGATCCGCTGGTGTAGCCGCCGCCGTGCCACCACACCATGACCGGCAGCCGCTCGCCCGGCCGCTGGTCGCGCGGGGTCGTGACGTTGAGGAACAGGCAGTCCTCGGACGTCCCGGCGGTCTGCGTCCCCTGGGAGCACCGGGCGCCCGGGTGGGTCGCGTCGGCGACGCCGTCCTGGGCCGGCACGGGTTGCGGGGCGCTCCAGCGCCGCTCCCCCGTCGGCGCGAGCGCGTACCGGACGCCGAGGAACTCGCGCGCCGAGGCGGTGGCGAGGCCGTGCACCTGGCCGGTGGTGGTGCCGACGGTCAGCGACGGCTCCTCGGGTGCCCGGCTCGAACAAGCGGCCAGGACCAGCAGCGCGGCCAAGCCGCCGGCGATCCGGGTCAGGGCGGTCATCCGGTCTCCTTTCGGGTCGCCGCGTCGAACGTGCGGACCAGTTCGTCCCGTACCCGCGCGGCGGTGGCGGGCGTGCGGTCGGCGGTGACCCGGACCAGGGCGGCGTCGAGCGCGGCGCGGATCGTGCCGGCCATGGTTTCGACGTCGAGGTCCCGGAACTCGCCGGCTTCGACGCCGGCGCGCAGCAGCGCGCCTACGTCGTCCATCTCGGTGCGGTGGTGCGATGTGCCGTCGCGCGCTTGAGCGGAGAAGACGGCGCTCAGCGCGGCCAGGTGCCGCGGGTAGGCGGCGTAGAACTCGACACTGCCGCCGACGAAGGCGAGCAGGCTCGCCCTCGGCGACCCGGCTTCGACGACCTGCGGCCCCAGTTCGGCCCCGGCGAGCGCGTAGACGGTCCGGACGACCTCGGCGATCAGGTCCGCCCGGTCCCGGAAGTGGTAGGTGAGCACCCCGCGGCTGACGCCGGCCGCCCGCGCGATCCGGACGGTGGACGCGGCGGCGTACCCGTCGCGGGCGAGCACGTCGATCGCCGCGTCCACCAGCTGCGCCCGGCGCGCGGTGTGGACGGCCGACTCACTGCTCCGTTCGGGGGCCACACTGGGAGGTAGCCGGTGGCGGCGGCTTTTAAACAGTCCTGTTCAGAGTGACGGACTTGAGACGCGGAATCCGTAGGCCATCACCCGTTACGGTGAAAAATCCCGCCACGCGCCTCGTCTAATTGCGCAATGAGCCAGAGCCTGTACCGCCTAGTGGGCGACAGCGACAGTCTTTCGGGTACACCACGTCCCGGACTGATCATCCGTACGCCGTCGTCTGCGACACTTTGGAGCTAATGGGCGGGGACGCAGCGTAGCGACCGCCGGAGGCGCAGGGTGGAGGACTGATGACCACGCACCACCGGCAAGCGGGCTTGCGGGCCTGGACCCACCGCCCGCGGCACGCCCGCCGCTCGACGTTCGGCATCTCGCCGGTCCTGGTCGTCGCCGCGACGGTGCTGCTGCTCGCCGACACCGCCCTCGGCGTCACCGTGGTGATCCTGGCGTTCGCGACGCTGGGCGTGCTGTGGACGCTGCGGCTCCCACTGCGCCGGGCGGCCCGCGACCTGGACGCGATCCTCACCGAAGAGCTGGGACCCCGCCACCGCCGCGGCGCAGTGTCGTTCGGCGAACTCGCTCCCGAGCACCGCTGAGTCTCGCGGTCCTCCGAGCACCCGGTCCAACGGCTACACCGCCAAGTGCGGCGTGCACGACACCCAACGGCTCAACGGACCTCCGCAGATGCTCCCCGCCGGGGCCGCGCGGCGGGAACCGGAACACCGAACCGTGACCCCGCTCCCGAGCTACTCCGGCCGCCCGTCCCAGTGCACGACGCCCGACGGCTCGACGAACTTCCGCAGGTGCTGATCCTCGCCACGGCCGTGCAGCGAAAACCGGAACACCGAACCGTCCGGCCAGGTCAGCGTCCGCTTCGCGAACCTGACCGACGGCGCCTGCGGTTCCCTGGCCTGCCAGGCGATCCGCGGCGGGGGCGCGTCGGCCGGGTCGGCGAACGTCGAGCCCGTGTCCACCAGCGCGACGCCTCCCGGGGAGAACACGATCCACGGCCCCCTCAGCGACCGCAGGCTGTCGGCCGGTTCGAGCGCCAGCGCGTTCGCCGGGCCCGACACGGCCACCTCCCGCTGGAACGGGCGCCCCGCGGCGCCGCCGTTGGCCAGGAGGAAGACGTACATCACCGCGCGGCCGATGCCGCGCAGGATCGTCCAGAAGAACCGGCGGACGCGCCGCGTTCCCTCGACCGTGCCGTCCTCGCGCCGCCCGGGCACGTCGAAGCCGAGGTCGGTGTCCCCGAGCCGCAGCACGATCACCGGCTCACGCCACTGGTCGCGCATCAGCGTCTCGACGCGTTCCCGGAACCCGGGACGCACCTGGGCGTCGGCCGACCAGCGCTCGACGCGGTCGCCGAACGCGGCCGCCCGCTCGTCTAGATGTCGAGGTCCTTGCGGGTGTCCTCCGGGCTCCGGTCCCCGCCGATCTCGCTCTTGTCGAACCACGGTTCGTCCCCCTCGGGCGTGACAGCTTCCTTGCCTTCGGCGAAGGCACCCTTGGCCGCGCCGATGCCCGCCTTGACGCCGGCTCCGGCGAGCAGCGGGCCGGCGCCGGCCGCGCCGCCGAACATCGTCGTGAGCACCCGGTTGCTGGGCTGGAAGCCCTGGGCGGCCGCGCCGAACCCGAACTTGGTCTGGCCGGGCATCACGCCGATCCGCAGCTTGGTCGTGAAGTCCACGAGCTTCGTCGAGTACTTCGCCATGAACTCGATGAAGGTGTCGAGCAGCTTGCCGAACTTGCCCAGGTAACCGGTGACCTTCTTCAGGACGCTGGCGGCCTTGGCGATCGACGCGGTCATCGCGGCGGCGACCGAGCTGCCGAAGCTGATCACCGACGCGGCCAGCGCGGGCAGCCAGAGCGTGATCAGCCAGGACACCAGCTCGGTGATGATCCCCTTGATCACCTCTTCGATGACCACCATGACCATCGACCACATCTGCAGCACCTCGGCCACCGAGCCGGCGGCCGAGCCGACACCGCGGATGCCCGAGGAGAAGTCGCCGAGAGCTTCCTTCGCGGCGTTGCCGGCGTCGTCCACCCACTCGGCCAGCGCCGTGTCGCCGGTCTTCTCGAAGTCCTCGGCGAGCGCGACGAAGCCCTGCGCGATGGTGACGAAGTTCTCCGACGCGTGCCCGATGGCCGGGCCGTCGCCGGTGACCTGGTGCAGCGCGTCCTGCAGCGGCTGGACCAGCTCGAGCAGCATGTTCAGGCCGTGGCTGACGAGCCAGCCGATCGGGTCCATGGCGAAGGTGACCATGTCGCCGGCCGCGGCCCCGACGAACTTCGCGCCGTCGCCGACCAGCGCGCCGCCCGCGGAGGCCAGGTCGCCGACGTTGTCGGCCTGGGCCGCCTGCTGGGCGTGCTCGCCGATGGACTTGCCCGCCTTGTAGGCCGTGCCCGCCACCGGCACGTACCCGGCCGCGCGGTCGAGGTTCGCGCCGGTGCTCTCGTCGTAGGGCTGGACGTCCAGCGCGTCGGCGATGCTCTTGTGCTCGGTCATTTGCCCTGCTCCCCGACCGCGTCGATCTCCGCCTCGTACCGGCCGAACGTGATCACGCCGGCGTCTTCCATGCCCTGGTACATCTCCGCGGCCTTGGCCAGCTTGGTGGTGAACCCGTCCACGCCGTCCTTCAGGTCGGTCAGCAGCGAGCGCAGTTCGCCGAGGCGGTCGGTGTAGCCCTGCTTCGCGAAAAGGCCGATGAGCCCCCAGGCCTCGTCGGTCACGTCGGCGGCGTCGATCTTGGCGCCGAACTTGTCCGCTTCCTGCTCGTAGAACGGCAGTTGCTTGGCGTACGCGGAGATCGCGCCGATGTTCGTCTGGATTCCTTCTGGCATCGCGTGAGCTCTCTCGGTCGGGTTCAGTCGCGGCGGAGGATCGTGTTCTCTTCGAAGTAGTCGTCGTCCCGCGGGGCGGGCCGGCGCCGCGGTGCCGCCTGCGGCGTTTGCGGCTCCGACGCAGGCGGCTCGGCGACGGTTCCGAAGGCTTCGGCCTGCGCCTCGCGCACCTGCTCCTGCGTGTTGACGCCCAGCGTGTCGCCGAAGGCGTCGTCCACGATCCCGGCCTGCTGCTGGACGGCCCCGGCCACGGCCTGGCGCAGGGTCGTCATGATGATCGTGGAGAGGCGGCCCGCTTCGAGGTGCATGGCACCGGCGGCCAGCCGCAGGTCGGTGACGGTCCCGCCGGCCCCGGCCACCACGGTGACGTTGCCGTCCGGCGAGGTCACGGTGGTCTCGACCTGGGCGATCCGCTCCTGCATGTCGCCGACCCCGGCGAACCGGGTCTCGGCCTGGCGAACCTTCGCCTGGAAGTGCTGGAACTGGGCGATCAGCTCGTCCATGTGCGCGGACATCGGGTCTCCCTTGCGCGGTCTGGTGACATCCGTCCGCATGATGTCAGACCCGCGTCCGTTTCGATCGGTTTTCGGAAGATCGCGTCGCGGCCTGCCTCTGATTTCCGCTGCGATGTGTAGCCGTCCCGCCACCGGGTAGCCGTAGAGCACCCCAAGGAAGGTGGACGATGAACGACAAGGCGGAACACAAGGCCGAAGAGCTCAAGGGCCAGGCCAAGGAAAAGGTCGGCGACGCCACCGGGAACGAGCAGTGGCAGGCCGAGGGCAAGGCCGAGCAGGGCAAGGGTGCCCTCAAGCAGGCCGCCGACAAGGTCAAGGACGCCGTGACGGGTCACAAGGACTGATTCACCCCGAGACGGACGGCCGCCGCACTCCGGAGTGCGGCGGCCGTTTCACGTCCGGGTTATTCCCGGTACGCCCGGAAACCTCCCGCTTTCCCACCCCCTGGCCACTCCTGCCCGGCCACCGGGAACCGGCGCACACTGGTGCCACGGGCCAAGGGAAGGAAAGCCGGGATGGCAGCAGCAAACGGACCACGGATCGCCGTCGCGCTGGACGGTGCCGGGTGGCACCCCGCCGCGTGGCGGGAGCCGGACGCGCGGCCGGGCGAGCTGCTCACCGCCGGGTACTGGGCCGATCTGGTCCGCGAGGCCGAAGCGGGCAAGCTGGACTTCGTCACCTTCGAGGACTCGCTTGCCCTGCAGACCGAGCAGTACCTCGACCGGCCCGGCGAGCGCACCGATATCGTCCAGGGCCGTCTCGACGCCGTGCTGATCGCCGCCCGCGTCGCGCCGCTGACCTCGCGCATCGGGCTCGTGCCGACCGCCGTCGTCACCCACACCGAGCCGTTCCACCTCTCGAAGGCGATCGCCACGCTCGACTACGTCAGCACCGGCCGCGCCGGCGTTCGCGTCCAGGTGGCCGGGCGGCCCGCCGACAACCGGCACTTCGGCCGGCGCGAGTTCGGCGAGTTCCGGCTCGAGGACTCCACCACGCCGGACGTCGAGAGCCCGCTGTCGGAGCTGTTCGACGAGGCCGCCGACTACGTCGAGGTGCTGCGCCGCCTCTGGGACAGCTGGGAGGACGACGCCGAGATCCGCGACGTCGCGACCGGCCGGTTCGTCGACCGCGAGAAGCTGCACTACATCGACTTCGAGGGCCGCTGGTTCAAGGTCAAGGGCCCGTCGATCACCCCGCGCCCGCCGCAGGGCCAGCCGCTGGTCACCGCACTCGCGCACGCCGCGGTCCCCTACCGGCTCGCCGCCCGCTCGGCCGACGTCGTCTACGTGACGCCCTTCGACCGCACGCAGGCCGGCGAGATCGTCACGGCCGTCCGTGACGAGCAGGACCGCGCCGGGCGCGCCGGCGAGACGCTGCACGTGTTCGGCGACGTCGTCGTGTTCCTCGACGAGACCGAGCAGGCCGCGGCGGACCGTAAGGCGCGGCTCGACGAGCTGTCCGGAGCCGAGTACACCTCGGACGCGCATGTCTTCACCGGCACCCCCGCCGGCCTCGCCGACCTGCTGCTGGACTGGCAGGCGGCCGGGCTCTCCGGGTTCCGGCTGCGGCCGGGCGCGGTGCCGCACGACCTGACCGCGATCACCCGCGGCCTGGTCCCCGAACTGCAGGCCCGCGGCGCGTTCCGCACCGAGTACGAAGCGGACACCCTGCGCGGCCTGCTCGGCCTCGCGAAGCCCGCCAACCGCTACGCGACCGCCTGAGGAGGCCCGCGATGTCCCAGCCCCGCAAGCAGATCCACCTCGCGGCGCACTTCCCCGGCGTGAACAACACGACCGTGTGGAGCGACCCCGAGGCCGGCAGCCACATCGAGTTCAGCTCGTTCGTCAAGCTCGCGCAGACGGCCGAGCGCGCGAAGTTCGACTTCTTCTTCCTGGCCGAGGGCCTCCGCCTGCGCGAGCAGAACGGGGTGATCTACGACCTCGACGTCGTCGGCCGCCCCGACACCTTCACCGTGCTGTCGGCGCTGGCCGCGGTCACCGAGCGGCTCGGCCTGGCCGGCACCATCAACTCGACGTTCAACGAGCCGTTCGAGGTGGCCCGCCAGTTCGCCTCGCTCGACCACCTCTCCGCCGGGCGCGCCGCCTGGAACGTCGTCACGTCGTGGGACGCCTTCACCGGCGAGAACTTCCGGCGTGGTGGTTTCCTCCCGCAGGACCAGCGCTACTCCCGCGCCGAGACGTTCCTGCGCACCGCCTGGGAGCTGTTCGACTCCTGGCGCGGTGACGAGATCGCCGCCGACGCCGGCAGCGGCACGTTCCTCTGGGACCCGAACGCGGGCGCGTTCGCCCACCACGACGAGCACTTCGACATCGAGGGCCGCTTCCCGGTGCCGCGCAGCCCGCAGGGCCGTCCGGTGATCATCCAGGCCGGGGACTCCGACGAGGGTCGCGAGTTCGCCGCGGCCACCGCCGACGCGATCTTCAGCCGCTACGGCACGCTCGAAGCCGGGCAGGCGTTCTACACCGACGTCAAGGGACGGCTGGCGAAGTACGGCCGGACGTCCGAGCAGCTGGTGATCCTGCCCGCGGCGACGTTCGTGCTCGGAGACACCGACGCCGACGCCCACGAGCGCGCCCACGCCGTCCGGCTGCAGCAGGTCAGCGGGCAGACCGCGATCAACTTCCTGGAACAGCTGTGGAACACCGACCTGTCCGGGCACGACCCGGACGGCCCGCTGCCGAACACCGACCCGGTGCTCGGGGAGAACACGATCTCCCGCGGCCGCGCCAGCGTCCGGATGTACCGCGACCCGCTGGCCACGGCGCACGAGTGGCGGCAGCTGGCCGAGGCGAAGAACCTCTCCACCCGGGAGCTGATCATCGAGGTCACCGGCAGGCAGACGTTCATCGGCTCCCCCGCGACCGTCGCCGCCACGATCGACGAGCTGGTCCAGGCCGACGCGAGCGACGGGTTCATCCTCGTCCCGCACGTCACGCCGGGCGGGCTCGACGAGTTCGCCGACAAGGTCGTGCCGCTGCTGCAGGAACGCGGCTCGTTCCGCACCGAGTACACGGGGACGACGCTGCGGGAGCACCTCGGACTGGACGCCTGAAACGGGCGGGGTTCGCGCGAACCCCGCCCGTTTCGGGAATCAGAGACCTGCCCAGAAAGTGCAGTTGTGCTCCGCGGCCAGGTCCACGGTGCGCGGCGCACCCGGGACCAGCGACAGTGTCGTGGTGCCGCCGCCGAAGCGCGGCCAGGCCGGCGTGCCCGGGCCGTTGGGGTTGCCGGTGCGGGCGAAGGTCGTCCAGTAGCGGATCATCCGGTCGGCCAGCGCCTGCTGCCCGGCGTCCAACGGGGTGGGGACGCCGTTGAGGTCGAACAGGTACTCCATCTCGGCGCCGTGGTAGGCGCCGGACGGCAGACCTTCGGGGAACGGGAACTGCGCGGGCGCGGTCCGGTCGGCGAACTCGTAGGCGTACGCCGGCGCCCAGCGGGCGAACGTGCGCTGGTCGGTCACCTGCGTGCAGGACCAGACGCGGTCGGTCGCGACCGTGGCCCAGGCGACGGCCGGGGAACCGTAGGCGCTCGACGGGTACTTCGCGGCGACCGCCGGGGCCTTCGCGCCGAACGCGTCAACGAGCAGCTGCTGGTAGCCGTCCTCGGTGAAGGCCTGGGGCAGGAACGCCGTCGCGAGGCGCTGTTCGTCGAGGTTGGTCCCGGAGATCACCGGGATCTTCGCGTAACGGCCTTCGGCCAGCGCCCGGTCGGGACGCCACGGCAGCACCGGGTTGCCGTACGCCACCGCCGGCAACGCGGCACTCTGTGACGCGGTCAGCAACTGCGGCACGGGAATCCGGCGCAGGCAGTCCACTTGGGACGGTCCGGCCGCGCAACCGAGCGAGGCGGCGAGCGTGGCACCCTGAGCGTCCACTGAGGACTGTCCCAGCCACGGTGAGCCGGCCGGGATTCCGGGGTTGACGCCGTTGCGCGGCCAGGTCATCGAGCACGACCCGCTCTCCATGATCGCCCGCTGGAACAGCCCGCGGGCGGCCGGCGAGGTGAGCTGCGCGCAGATGTCGTACGAGCCGGCCGACTGGCCGAAGAGCGTGACGTTGCCCGGGTTTCCGCCGAACGCCGCCGCGTTGCGCTGCACCCAGCGCAGCGCCGCTTGCTGGTCCTGCATGCCGAACGTGCCGGCGCCGTCGAGCCGGGGCAGGCCGAGGAACCCGAACACGCCGAGGCGGTAGTTGACCGTGACGACCACGACGTCCCCGCCGACGGCCAGGCGCCGCGCGTCGTAGTCGCTGCCCGCGCCGAAGGCGTTGCCGCCGCCGTGCAGCCAGACCATCACCGGCTTGAGCCCGCCGGTGCGCGGGGCCGTGACGTTCAGGTGGAGGCAGTCCTCGGACTCGCTGGCCGGGCCGATGTTCTGCGGCTGGGCGCACCGCGACGCCGGCGTGGTGGCGTCTCTCGGCACGGTCCAGCGCCGCGGCGGCTGCGGTGCTCTCCACCGCAGCTCACCGACGGGTGGCGCCGCGTACGGCACCCCCTGGAACGTCCTGCTGTCCGCCGTGACCGTGCCCCGCACCGGGCCGGCGTCGGTCCGCACCACCCCGGCGTCCTGGCCCTGGGCGGTGGCGACACCGCCGGTGCCCAGTACCGCCGCCGCCGCGATCACCACTGCCGCGATGCGCCTGCCCATGTCGACCTCCGCCTGCTCGTCCTTGCTGACGAGCAGAGCGTCACACCGACAAGAAAATTTGTCAAGGATGATTCAGTTGTCCATGCGGGACGCGCGCACCAGCGGCGTCGCGTACTTCTCCCCCCAGGTGCGCAGGTGGCCGAGGATCGGCAGCAGCCCCTCGCCGGCCTCGGTCAGCACGTACTCGTCGCGCGGCGGGTGCTCGCGGTAGCGGCGGCGCTCGATCAGGCCGCTGCCCTCCAGGTCGCGCAGCCGCGTGGTCAGGCTCGCCTTCGGCGCGCCGGTGCGCGCCTGGATCTCGCTGAAGCGGTTGACCCCGAAGCCGAGCTCACGCAGGGCGAGCAGCGCCCACCGGTCCCCCACCAGTTCCAGCGCGTCGGCGATCCCGCACACCCGAACCCCGGTTGGTTCGATTTCTGAACTCACTGTGCTAGCGTAGCGCACGGGAGTAAGTTCAACTTTTGAACCTAGGAGATGAGTCATGGCATCCGTGCTGATCACCGGAGCGTCGAAGGGCATCGGCCGGGCGATCGCGAGCGAGTTCGCGCGCCGCGGGCACCGCGTGGTCGCCACCGCCCGCAAGCCGGAGACGCTGGCCGACCTGGACGTCGACCAGCGGCTCGCGCTCGACGTCACGGATTCCGCGAGCATCGAGGCCGCGGTGGAGCAGGCCGGGGAGATCGACGTCCTGGTCTCGAACGCCGGCGAGATCTTCTACGCCGCCGTCGAAGCGACGCCGCCCGCCGAGCTCATGCGGCTGTTCGACCTCAACACGGTCGGCGCGCTGCGCGTTGCCCAGGCAGTCCTGCCCGGGATGCGGGCGCGCGGGCGCGGGCGGCTGCTGTTCGTCTCCAGCGTCGTCGGGCGGATCGTGAACCCGCCGGGCGCCGGGTACGACGCCACGAAGTGGGCACTGGAGGCGCTGGTCGAGTCCCTGGCGATCGAGATCGCCCCGCTCGGCCTCGAAACGGCGCTGCTGGAGCCCGGCGCGGTCAGCTCGGGCGCGCTCGACGACGTCACGACGTACCGGTTGCCGGACGACCCCTACGCCGCCTTGCTCGGCGGCGATCCCGCCCAGCGGCAGTGGATCACGCCGGAGGAGGTCGCCATCGGCGTGGCCGACGCCGCCGAGGTTCCGGCGCTGCCGCTGCGGATCCCGATCGGCGCGCCGGCCAAGGCGGTCCTCGCGGCCCGGCACGCCGCTCCCGACGACCGCCCCTTCGTTCCTGGGAAGTAAGGAAACGGCGGCGACCCGAGGCCGCCGCCGTTCCTTGCCGGGTCAGCCGATGTGCGAGCTGATGTCCGCGTAGTCGTTGCCCACGTTGGTGTAGACGCCCGGGAAGTCCTTGCGCGCACAGCCCTGGCCCCACGAAACGATGCCGGCGAGCTTGCCGTCGACGTAGGCCGGGCCGCCGGAGTCGCCCTGGCAGGAGTCCTTGCCGCCTTCGGGCACACCGGCGCAGAACATGGACGCCTTGTCGTAGCTGTTGCCACCGGTGCTGTAGGCCGTGGCGCAGGAGTCGTTGTCCACCACCGGGACGTTCACCTTCAGCAGGGTGTCGGAGACGTCGCCGCCCTCGGACGTCGTGCCCCAGCCGACGACGGTGACGTCCGCGCCCGCCTGGTAGGCCGCGTCGCCCGCCGACTGCACCAGCGTCGCCGGCGCGTAGGGCAGCTCCTTGTCCAGCGTCAGCACGGAGTTGTCGTGCTGCATGCCGGTCATGTCGAACCCGGGGTTCTGCCAGACGTCGCTCACGCCGGCCTTCTCGCCGGAGGTGTCGCTGAACTTGGTCTGGCCGCCGATGATCTCCATCTGCGACGCCTGGACGCCGTCGGTGCAGTGCGCGGCGGTCAGCACCTTGTTCGGCGCGACCAGGGTGCCCGCGCAGTGCTGCGCACCGTTGACGTTGAAGATGACGGTGGCCGGGAACTCGTCGATGGTGGTCGGCGACCCGCCGACGATCCGCGGATCGGCACCGGAAGCACCCTGAGCGGCGGCGACGGCGAAAGCCCCGGCCGCCACGAGGGCCACCGCGGCCCGCCGGACCATCGAACGTCCGTCTACCTGCATGAACATCTCCCTTCGGGGACCTGGAAGGTGGTGATCACGAGCAGACCAGACCGGTTCGGGTCTCGGTTAGCTACGAAAGTAGCAATCTGAAAGTTTGCGCAGATGGTTGGTTTTTGTCCGACGCTCCTCTTGGCGATTCTCTGTAACAAGCCACCGCCGGCTGCGGACTATGGGGCATGACCTCCTGCTCGGCCTGCGGACGGGAACTCGGCCCCCAGACCCGGTTCTGTGGTTCCTGCGGTACCGCGGTCTCGGCGCCTCCTCCTGCATCACCGGTCGAAACCGTTGTCCCCCAACGGGTTACGACCGGGTCGCGGCGGACGGCGATCGTCGCGGTCGCCGCCACCGTCGTCGTGGTGGCCGCCGGGGTGACGGTCTTCGTCCTCACACGCGGAACGGGTGACACCGAAACCGCTCAGCCACCGTTGAACACCAATGTCCCTGCGCCGGCGCAGCAGCCGCCGACCACGACGGTGGCGCCGACCACTCAGGCACCGGCCGAGATCACCGAGGACGACCTCCGCCGGCAGACCTCGCAAGACTCCACAACGGCCGAACGCCTTGTCGGACACTGGGTTCCGCAGCTTTCGTCGAAGAACCTCGGCCTGGTCGTCGGCGGTGTCACGTACGACTACCCGGCCATCATGGCCGACTTCAAGTCCCTGCACGACCGCTTCCCGGACGCCGTCATGGTGAACTCCAGCGACTACAGCAACTTCTCGCGCAAGGACTTCTGGGTCACCGTCGAGGCGTCCGTCTTCGCCTCGGCCGACGCGGCCAACGCGTGGTGCGACGAACAGAACTTCGCGGCTCAGGACTGCCACGCCAGCCGCCTGACCCACTCTGGCGGGCCGGCGGGCAACTCCAAGCCGCGGGGATGATCAGCCGAACAGCTTGGTGACCAGCTCGGCGACCTTGGTGACGGGCTCGCTCAGCGTGCCGATCAGCGACGTCACGGTGTTCCAGCGGCTGCCGACCACCGCGGGACGCGGGTCGTCGCGCCGCAGTTCGTCCTCGATGCGGGCGAGCGCGTCCCGCACCTCCTGACGGTCGGCTTCCGGTGCCGCTCCGGCGATCTCCTCGCGCGAGCCCGCAAGGGCGGTGAGGAGATCCTGCACCGACGGTACGGACCCGTTGTTGTTCACCGTCGCACCCGAGCCGAGCGCGCTGCCGGTGAAGCTCGAGCCCCGGATGTCGAACTGGTCGCCCATTTACTTGCCCTTCGCCGATTTCGAGTTGTTCACCGTGCTGTTCGACCCCACCGCCGAGTTGACGAACGTGCTGCCGCTCACGTCGTAGTTGTTGACGACCGGGTCCGCCATCTTCATGAACTCGACGACCGAATAACCGTGGTCCTGCAGGTATTCCCCGACCGCGCGGAACAGCGTCGCGTCCACGATGCGCACGTACCGCTCGACGTCGACGTCCTGGAAGTAGCTCTGCACCCGGTCCGCCTGGGCCAGCTCGCGCAGGCTCCGGTCGGCGCCGTACTTGGCCGGGACGACCTCGTTCAAGTCCTGGCGCAGCGGCTTGAACCGCCGGAACACCGACGCCGTGCGGCGGAACAGGGTCGCCGGCAGCGTCCACATCTCGAGGAACGTGTCCGCGAGCAGCCGGGCCGCCGAATCGCGGTGCCGGTCGATCGCGCGGAACTCCGGCGCGATCGGCAGCAGGGCGAGGAACTGCCACTCCAGGTACAGCATCCGCTGGTCGGTGCCGACGTGCAGGTAGCACGACGTCGTCAGGTCGCGGTCCCACGATTCGACGCGGAAGCAGCGGTAGTAGCGCGCCCATTCCACCGCGCTGTCGGCCAGGGCCCGCGCCTGCTCGACCGGCAGCCGCCCGGCCGGCGGGTGGTCCAGGTCCCGCAGCACCTCGGGGACCGACGCGTGGTCGACGACCAGCCGGTCGGCCGGGACGAGCACCTGTTCCCGCTGGGTCAGGTTCTCCAGGCGCCGGCCCGGTCCCAGCGACGACGTCGTCCGCAGCCGGTCGATCGCCGCTCCGACGTGCTGCTGCAGTTCGACGACGCTGATGCCCTGCGGGTCGGTGTGCTCCCCCGACGGGTCGAGCGGCAGCGTGATCACCTTCTGGTGCAACGGGATCCCGGCGCCCACGAACGGCGAGAACTCCCGGTGCACCACGACGTCGGCGGTCGCGTCGTGGTCCGGCACGGACTCCTCCGCCGCGGCCACGCGGCCCAGCGGCAGCCGGAACCCCTCGAGGCCCAGCCCGCGCAGCCGCCGTTCCCACTCGGACGGGCTCGTGCGCCCGTCGACGACGAACGCGCCGCGGCGGAACCGCTGGAACACCAGGAACCGCACGACGAGCTGGTCGGCCAGCAGCACCCCGAAGATGAGCAACGACAGCACGGCCGTCAGCACGACGACCCGGACCAGGCCGCTCACCGGAGACGCATCGGCCCCGGACAGATCCGAGTACCCAAGGCTCGAAGAGCTTCCCGACGACCGGGAACTCGTCAGGTCGTCCACCAACCCGAGGCCGAGCACGAACGCGGCCACCGCCATGACACCCACGGCGAAGACCAGGTCCGCCGGCCCGCTGACCCGGAACCGGCCCGGCAGCATCGCCACCACCACGGCCGCCAGCAGCCAGAACAGCAGCGCGGTCGGGTTGACGAACAGGAACACGAGCGCCAGCACGAGCAGCACGCCGTCGCGGATGCGCCGCCGCGTGCGCGACGCGACCGCCTCCCGCAGCACCGCGGAGGTGTCCACGCCGGGGGCCGGCGGGATGGCGCGCAGCGGCTCCACGAGGAATTCGCGGATCGCCGCGTTCGCGTACTTCTCGCTGATCTGCGCGGCGGCGCACAGGTACCGCGTCGTGTTGTCCCGCTGCACCAGCGAAGCACCGCACTGCTGGCAGAACCCGTCTCCGGGCTGGTTGGCGGACCGGCAGCGCCAGCAGCTCTGGCTCCGCCCCACGCCGACACCGGCAACCATGGCGCTCCCTCCTGGCCGAGTGTTCCGGCCGGGAGTTGCTCGGCGTGCGGCGCCTTGTTACAAGATTCGGAGGCGGCCACGAAAAATTCAGGATCGATTCAGTAACTTCTGCTAGTCTCCCCGATGTTTCGCGGCTCACCGTGGCGCCGCGCCCGCAACCGTTGCGCCGTAACCGGTGTCGCGGCACCAGAACTCATCGAGGAGCGAAATGACAGCCATCGTCCGGGTCCACGGCCGCCAGGTGCTCGACAGCCGGGGCAACCCGACCGTCGAGGTCGACGTCGAGCTGGCGGACGGCTCGCTCGGCCGGGCCGCCGTGCCTTCGGGCGCCTCGACCGGCACCAAGGAAGCGGTGGAGCTGCGCGACGGCGACAAGGCGCGGTTCCACGGCAAGGGCGTGCGCAAGGCCGTCGACGCGGTCAACTCCGAGATCGCCGAGGCGGTCGTCGGGCTGGACGCCGAGGCGCAGGCCGAGGTCGACCGCGCGCTGATCACCCTCGACGGCACCCCGAACAAGGCCCGGCTCGGCGCGAACGCCACGCTCGGCGTCTCGCTCGCGGTGGTCAAGGCCGCCGCGGCCGCCAGCAGGCTGCCGCTCTACCGCTACGTCGGCGGCGTGTTCGCGCACCTGCTGCCGATGCCGATGATGAACATCATCAACGGCGGCGCGCACGCGGACAACCCGATCGACTTCCAGGAGTTCATGATCGGCCCGATCGGCGCGGAGACCTTCGCCGACGCCGTCCGGATGGGCTCCGAGGTCTTCCACACGCTGCGCAAGTCGCTCCACGAAGCCGGGCACGGCACCAACGTCGGCGACGAAGGCGGCTTCGCGCCGAACCTCAGCTCCGCCGACGAAGCGCTCGAGTTCGTCCTCCGCGCCATCGAGCAGTCCGGCTACAAGCCCGGTGAGGACATCGCGCTGCTGCTCGACCCGGCCGCGTCCGAGTTCTACACCGGCGAGGTCTACGACTACACCGGCGAAGGCCGCAAGCGCAGCGTCGAGGAGCACGTCGCCTACCTCGCCGAGCTGACCGCGAAGTACCCGATCGTCTCGATCGAGGACGGCCTGGCCCAGGACGACTTCGCCGGCTGGAAGCAGCTGACCGACCGGATCGGCGAGCGCGTCCAGCTCGTCGGCGACGATCTGTTCTGCACCAACGTGAACCTGCTCAACGACGGCATCGAGCGCGGCATCGGCAACTCGATCCTGATCAAGGTCAACCAGATCGGCACGCTCACCGAGACGCTCGACGCCGTCGAGACCGCCCACAAGGCGGGCTACTCGGCCGTCATGTCCCACCGCTCCGGCGAAACCGAGGACACCACGATCGCCGACCTCGCCGTGGCCACCAACTGCGGCCAGATCAAGACCGGCTCGCTGTCACGGTCGGACCGCACCGCCAAGTACAACCAGCTCATCCGCATCGAGGAGGAGCTGGGCGCGGAGGCCCGCTACGCGGGCGCGTCCACCATCAGCGGCCGCCGCTGACCCGCTCCGGCCCGGGATCGCCGCCACGGTCCCGGGCCGGGTGCCTGGTCACTCGAAGGTGAGCCGGCAGGCCGCGAAGCTGTCCACGAGTCCCGGGTTCGGACACGGTGGCCGTGCCCTTTGCCGATGTGGGCGAAGTTGGTGCTCTTGGCGGAGCTTCCGAGCCGGTGCTCGGCGCCGAGGCGCTCTACGCGGGCGCGACGACCGTCAGCGGCCACCGCGGTCCCGGGCCGGCTCGCCGCCTACGCACAGCAGCTGCAGCCGGGCCAGGCCGCGGACGTAGCGGCTCGCCCGCTGGTCGCTCGGCATCACCAGCGTGGGGCGGGCCAGCAGCTCGCCGTTGTAGCGGGTCGCCAGCAGGGCCGCGCAGGCGCCGAACTCCGGGTCCAGCTCGGCCAGCGACAGCGCGACCTGGAAGCCGTCTTCGGCCACGGCCAGTACGACCACCGTCAGGCTCGCCATCTTGTGCCGGGTGTCCACCGGCAGCGGGCCCTCCCGGAGCACGTCGTAGAGGTGCACGCCGTGCACCTCGTGCCGCTCGTGCTTGCGGCGCGTCACGTACTCCACGTCGAGCCGGATCCGCGAGCGCTCCCGCAGCTCGCCGATCCCGATCACCCGCGACGCGCACCCGGTCCCGGTGACCAGGAGCCCGACTGCCGACGGTTCCATCCCTCCACGCTAAGTCACCGTGGCCGCCGCGTACAGGCGCAAATGCGGCACTTTTCGGCACCGAAACCCGCGTCAGCGGATGCGCGGGCCCGCGGCCGTGGTGAACCGGAACTCGACGGCCACCGGCACGTCGTCGAGGTCCAGCGCCTGGCGCAGCCGCGGCAGACCCTCGGCCTCCAGGCGCTCGCGGATCTCCGTGGGGTCACCGTCCTGCTCCACCGAGACGACCAGCGCCAGCGTCGGGTCCTCGCGCGTCCCGGCCAGGGTCGCCCGTGCCTGGTGCACCCCCGGGTACGTCCGGAGTTCCTCGGTGAACGGTGCCACCGCGGCGTCGGCCGCCAGCTCGGTCCGCCCGCGGTCCGGGTCGGCCTCGAAGCGCCACGTCTGCGTCCTCGGCCGCCGCGCCAGCTGGGCCAGCAGCCAGCGCAGCGCCAGCAGCCCGAGCACCACGGCCGTCGCCGCGGCGACGTACAGCACCCACGTCGGCGGGGTGGTCGTGCCCGGCACCAGCGGCGCCTCCGGATCGACGACCGTCAGGCGGCGGAAGTGGGTCGCGACCGCGAAGCCGCCCGCGGCCAGCAGCACCAGGCCCAGGAGCCCGAGCAGGACGCGGTTGAGGCGGGCCGGGCGGTTCAGGTTCGTCATGACGCCTTCTTCCGGGGTGCGCGGACCCGCACCGACACGGCCGGCCGGGTGGCCGGGCCGACCTGGTCGAGCCGGTGGCCGACCGCCTCGCGGACGGCGTCGGCGAGGCCGTCGGGCCGGGTCCGGGACGTCTCGACCCGGACCTTCACCCGGCGTGCGCCGAGCTTGACCGCGGCGCCGGACACGCCGTCGACGGTCGCGGCCGCCGCCCGCAGCGTCGAGCGGTACCCGCCGCGGGCGGCGCCCGCGTCGAAGGAACCGCCCAGCGGCAGCACGGTGGCCGCCCCCGGCAGGATCGCGGCGAGCACCAGGACCAGGCCGAGCAGCGCGACGACTCCCCCGGCGACGGCCGGCAGGACGTCGCTCCACCGCAGGTCGTGCAGGGCGGACGCCACCGAGTCGAAGCTGACCCACGGGCGTTCGCCGAGGATCATCTGGATCGCCACGACGGCGACGAGCACGCACGCGGCCAGCACCACCACCGCGGTCAGGACGGCCGGGACGCTCCGGCGAGGACGGCGTTTCATTCGACCCTCCGTACTTGGCCCGCGGTGGTGTGCAGCGCGGTGACGGTGAGGTCGACGCGCGTCACCGCGAGCCCGGTCAGCGCCTCCACCCGCTCCACGAGGTGCTCGCGCGCCTTCTCGGTGGTGCGCGCGACCGACGCCGGGTAGACGATCGAGATCCGCACGTCGAGCGTCACGGTCCCGTCGCCGACCCGGGCACTCACCTTCGCGGAGTGGTCGAGGTCCTCACCGCTCAGGCTGACGCCGAGGACCCGGCCGGCCGCGCCGCCGACGTCGTCGACCTCCAGCACGGCGCAGGCGGCCAGGCGTTCGACCGCCTGCTCCGAGATGGTCAGTACCCCGCGCTCGGCGACCGGCGCGGGCAGGGTGGCGGTCACGGCTCAGCCCCGATCGCGGCCGGTGAGCTGCGACAGGTCGAGCTTGCCGTCGAGGTAGCGGCCGACCAGGAGGCCGATCGCCCCCAGCACGGCGACCGCGGCGAAGGCGCCGAAGCCGCCGATCGCGACGGCCAGCCCCAGGACGAGGCCGGTGATCAGGCCGAGCTGCGTGGCTTTCACGAGACCCTCTCCTTCACTTGGTGCGCTTCGGTGGCCGGCTCGGCCAGGTCCGCGATCACGACGTGCACCGGCCGCCCGGCGACGCCGGCGGCGGTGCGCACGGCCGCCGCGACGTCCGCGGCCACCAGCGGGTAGCCCGTGGTGACCGCGATCGTGACGTCCTCGTCGCGCACGCGCACGCCCGCGATCCGCCGCGGCGGGTCGAGCGTGGCGATCTCGCCGAACCGGCCGCCGTGCAGCCCGGTCACGCCGGGCGCGATCCGGACCGCGGCGGCGATCCGGGCCGCGTCGGGCTCGGGATTCACTGCACCCGGCCGGTTTCGGTGCTCTCGCTCTCGTCCTCGGACGGCAGGTGCAGGTCGCCGACGTTGATGTTGACCTCGACCACCTCGAGGCCGGTCATCTGCTCGACGGCGGTGATCACGTTGCGGCGCACCGAACGCGACAGGTCCGCGATGGACACGCCGTACTCGACGACGATCTGCAGGTCGACGGCCGCCTGCTTCTCGCCGACCTCGACCGAGACGCCCTGCCCGGCCGACGCGGTCGCGCCCGGGATGCGTTCGCGGATCGCGGAGAACGCCCGCGCGGCGCCGCCGCCGAGGGCGTGCACGCCGGGGATCTCCCGGGTGGCCAGGCCGGCGATCTTCTGGACGACGACGTCGGCGATCGAGGTGGCGCCCTCGGTCGTCACCAGTGCGCCGTCGCCGCCCTTCTTGGCGGGCTCGGCGGACGCCTGCTGGGCGGGCACCTTCGTGGCGGTGGCGTTCGTCATGACGTCTCCTTCACACATCGGAATGCGTTGTCTTGTCGGTGGAAGCCCCTTGATTGTTCTTCCACACGGGACAGACAACGCGGTGGGAAGATCGTCACGACCCGATCGTGTGAACCGCGTCTCGCCGCGCCGCGGCGCTCAGCGCGGCGATCACGGCCGCGCCGGCGACGGACAATCCGATCCCCACCAGCACGGCGACGTTCCAGCCGTCGACCAGGCTCGCCGCCGGGGTGGCCGAAGGGTGCACGGCGAGCACCGTCACGACCGTGACGCCCAGCGCGGCCCCGACGTAGCGGCTCGTGTTGTTGATCCCGCTGCCCATCCCGGCCCGGTTCGGCGGCACGCTCGCCACCGCCTCGCGGCCCAGCGACGCGTTCACCACCCCGGTGCCGATCCCGGCCAGCAGCAGGCCGCCGACCAGCAGGCCCGCGCCGGAGCCCGGGGTGACGAAGGCGAGCGGCACCAGCCCGGCGGCCACCACCAGCAGGCCCGCGCTCATCCGCGCGCCGCCGGAGAACGCGGCGGGCAGGCGCCGGGTCAGCAGGGCCGAAGCCACGCTGGCCGCCGACCAGGCCAGCACCACCAGGGACGCCGTCACCGGGGTGAACACCAGGCCGTTCTCGAGCATGGTGCAGAGGAACGACATCAGCGCCGTGACCCCGGCGCCGGCCGTGAACGCGCCGGCCGTCGCCGCGACGAGTGCCGGACGGCGGAACAGCGTCAGGTCGAGCATCCCGCCCTCGGTGCGGCCCTGGTGCGCGATGAACGCTCCGAGCAGGACGATCGCGGCGGCGATCAGGCTCAGTTCGAGGGGGCTCGTCCAGCTCTGGCGGCCTTCGGTGAGCGCGGCGAGCAGGGCCGCGAGCCCGCCGCCGAGCAGCAGCGAGCCGGTGACGTCGACCTTGCGCGCCCGGCCCGAAACGGACTCCTCGAGCAGCACCCGGCCGAGCACGGCGACACCGAGGGACAGCACGGTGGCGACGACGTAGAGCGTGCGCCAGCCCGCGGCGGTGTCGAGGACGGCGCCCGCCACCGGGCCGATGGCGATGCCGGCCCCGAGGCAGGCGCCCCACACGCCGGTGGCGCGGGCGCGGCCGGCGGGGTCGGGGAAGGCGTGCCCGAGCACCCCGAGCCCGCAGGCGACCAGCGCGGCCGCCCCGAGCCCTTCGACGACCCGGCCGGCGATGAAGGTCAGCGGCCCCGGCGCGACCGCGCCCAGCAGCGACCCGGCGGCGAGCACCGCCCCGCCGGCGGCGAACACGCGCCGCCGCCCGAAGTCGTCGCCGATCGCGCCGGCCGGCAGCAGCGCGACCGCCAGGCCGAGGCTCATCGAGCTGAGGATCCACGACGTCGCGATCGCGCCGGCGCCGAGCCCGCGGGCCACCGACGGGACGATCGACAGCGGCGCGGTGAACACGAACATGGCGAGCAGCGTGCCGCCGCCCGAAGCGACGAGCACAGCGGCCGGACGGCGGTCCATGCGGACTCCAGTTGATTCGGTGACCGAACTCTCTCGCCGGAGGCTAGCACGGTTTGTTCGTTCACCGAACTCTTCTGTGGCACACTGGGACGCATGGCACTCCCCCGCGAGTACACCGGCCAGGCCTGCTCGATCGTCCGCGCCCTGGAGATCGTCGGCGAGCGCTGGACGCTGCTGATCGTGCGGGACGCGGTCTTCGGCGTCCGGCGGTTCAGCGACTTCCTTGAGCACCTGGGCATCCCGCGCGCGGTGCTGACCGAGCGGCTGGAGTTCCTGGTCGGTGAGGACGTGCTGGCCCGGGTTCCCGGGCCGGGCAAGCGAAGCGAGTACGAGCTGACGGCGAAGGGCCTCGCGCTGTGGCCGGTCGTCCGCTCGCTGTCGGCGTGGGGCGACGAGTACTACGCACCCGAAGGCCGCCGCCGCGTCTTCGTGCACGACTCCTGCGGCGGCGAGGTGTCCCCAGCCGGCGAGTGCGCCGGTTGCGGCGAGCGGGTGCCGGTGGCCGCAACGGTGATGACGCCCGGCCCCGGCCTGCCCCCGCCGTCACCGCAGGACAGCGCGATCACGGCAGCTCTGGCCCACCCTCGGCCGCTGTTGCAGCCGCTGCACTGACGAGCCCGAGCCACCCGCAGTCCGAACGCACCCGCGACCCCAACCGAGGGTCCGCGGGTCGGTGTCGTGAACGCTTGACAAGCAAGCCTGTCACCCTGTCTGCTTACTAGTGCGCGAACGAACGCGGTATCGAGCAGTTTCTCGCACTTCTGGAGGCTCGGGTGCAGTTACGGACTTCCCGGCCGGCGGTCTGCGCGGCCGTCGGGCTGGTACTCACCGGCGTCCTCGCGGCGCCCGCGGCGGCGGACCCGCTCTCGGCGGCGACGTTCTCGGTCCCGCGCCGGGGTGACGCCCCGGGTTACCAGGTGCGCGTCGACACGGCCCGCCTCGGCGTCACCGTGTCGCGAGGTGGGGAAACCCTGCTGCGCACCGCGCCGGACGCGTTCACCTTCGGCGGCGCGGTGGCGACGCGCGTGCGGTCCGTCTCGAAGCAGGGTGACACCGTGGTCGCCGAGGCCGACAGCAGCGCGGGCAAGGCCGTGACCCTGCGGCTGACCCCGCACGCGGACCGCTTCGACCTGCGCTGGTCGGTGGCCGGCGAACCGGCCGGCGACCGGGCGACGCACTTCGACCTGGCCACGTCCGGGCACTGGTACGGCGGCGGGGAGACGAGCGAGGGGAAGCCCCAGCCCTACCCGCTGTCGGCGGGCGTGGTGGACGAACCCGAGTTCTCCCCCGCCAGCTACATGATGCAGGAGCCGTACTTCACGACGTCGAAGTCGGTCGGGGTGTACGTCCGCACCGCGCAGCCGATGAAGGTCGCGCTGGCGCAAGGCCGCGCCGACCTCACGGTCACCGGCGCGTCCGAGTACTCGAGCACGGTGTTCGTCGAGTCGAGCCGCCGCGCGGTCTACGACGACTACATCGGTGAGGTCGGCAAACCGGCGAAGAGCGACGCGACCGACGCCGAGTACGCCAGTCCACTGTGGAACTCGTGGGCGCAGTACTACCGGAACATCGACCAGGACAAGGTCGTCGCGTGGGCGCGCGACCTGAAGGCCGCGAACGTCGCCGGGCACACCGTGCAGCTCGACGACAAGTGGGAGTCGAACTACGGCAACCTGACCTTCGACGCGAAGACGTTCCCGGACCCGAAGAAGCTGGTCGCCGACATCCACGGGATGGGCCAGAAGTTCGGGCTGTGGACGACGTTCTGGATCAACCTCGACTCGGCGAACTACGGCTACGCCCGCGACCACGGTTACCTGCTGCACGCCAAGGCGGACCCCGCGCAGCCGTGCACGGTGACGTGGTGGAACGGCACGGCCGGGATCATCGACCTCGGCAACCCGCAGGCGCGCGACTGGTACACCGGGAACTTGCGCAAGCTGATGGCCGACTACGGCGTCGACGGCTTCAAGTTCGACACCCGGTTCTTCGACGACAGCTGCGCCACGTCGAACGGCCTGACCCCGCAGGACTACCAGAAGCTCGGCGCGGACATGACCGACCAGTTCGACCAGCAGGGCGCCGGCATCCGGACGCACTGGGGCAACCAGCGCTACGGCTTCGTCATCCGCGCGGTCGACGCCGACACCACCTGGGACGGCCTGCGCACGTCCTTGCGCCGGGCCTCGGCGATCTCCACCGACGGCTACCCGTTCGTCGAGACCGACATGATCGGCGGCTCCGAGAGCATGCCGCCGCCGTCGCGCGAGGTCCTCGTGCGCTGGGCGCAGGCGGCGTCGCTGATGCCGCTGATGTACGCCTCGACGTCGCCGGTGTCGACCGTCGACACCACCACGGGCCAGCCGGTGACCTACCCCGCCGACACCGCGCGGCTCTACGCCGACGCCGTGCGCACGCACTCCAAGCTGGCCGGGTACATCCAGGCTCAGGTGAAGCTGGCGGTCGCGGACGGCTCGCCGATCATGCGGCCGGTGTTCTTCGACTTCCCCGCCGACCACCGCTTCGACACGATCGACGACGAGTGGCTGCTCGGCCCGGCCCTGCTGGCCGCCCCGGTGATCACGACCGGCACGACACGGGACGTGGTCCTGCCGGCGGGCCTGTGGTTCGACCCGCACACCCGTCGCATCGAGATCGGCGGCCGCACGTTGCACGGCTACCCGGCACCACTGGACACCACCCCGATGTTCGTCCGCCTCGGCGCGCCGGGGTCGGCGGCGCTGATCACCGCCCTGACCCACTAGGCGGACGGCGCTCACGCGGGATCACCCGCGTGAGCGCGCCGGGCGGCGGCGTGTCGCCAGGTGGCCGCCATGTCAGGGTCACGCCCGGCGCAGCGAAGTCCACAGTGGACACCGCCGCGCAGAGACGTGGAACCGGGTGGCGCCCCGCAGCCACCGAATGCCATGCGAGCACTGGGCTCGGAGCCGCGATTCCACGGTGATGCCACCGCGCCGAGCCGCGAACACGACTGGCGCCCCGCAGCCACCGAATGCCACGCGAGCACCAGGCTCGAAGCCACGAATCCACAGTGGACCTTGCCGCGCCGAGCCGCGGACACGGCCGCTGCTCCGGGCTTCAGCGGTTCTCGAGCAGCCGGGTCAGCAGCGGGCGGAAGTGGTCGAACCCCGGCGTCTTAGCCTCCGGATCCTTGGCTTCGTCGTCCCACCGACGCAGCGCCACCGCCTCCGCGTGGTGCGGGTTCCCTTCGAACTCGCGGGCCTCGTCCTCCGTCATCGGTCCGCCTTGGACACCCAAGGTGTGGACCGACGCCGGGGACAGCCGGGCCTGGTACCCGGGGTCGACCGCGCACAGGTAGCGCTTCGCGGCGACGTGCAGCCGTACGGGCTCGGTGACCGCCGGGCCGAACCACTGGGCCAGCCAGGCGGCACCGCTGTCGCCGTGGCGGTTGTCGGTGCCCGCCATGAGGTCGTGGCCGCTCAGGGCGCCGTGGAAGTGGCCGACGTCGTGCAGCAGCGCGGCGGCGACCAGCTCGTCGGGCGCGCCGGCGGCCTCGGCGAGGGCGCCGGCCTGGCGCATGTGCTCGGCCTGGGTGACGGCTTCGCCGAGGTAGTCTTCGGCGCCGGGGCCGTCGAAGAGCGCGGCCAGCTGGTCGATCGGGTTCACGCGGGCTCCTCCGGGATGCCGGCGGTCAGCGGCCCCAGGACGGACCAGTGCTCGGCGAACCGGCCGTCGCGCATCCGCACGAAGTCCATCACGCGGAAATCGGCGTCCTGTCCCGACGGCGGCGTGCCCAGCCACTCCCCGACGTGCCGGCCGCGGTAGATCTTGTGGGTGGCGACGACGTCGCCGGTCTCCACGCAGTGCACGATCTCGACCTCGAGGCCGGCGAACGCGGTGTGCAGCGCCCGGGTGACCGCGACGACGCCGCGGCGGTCGTCCGGCTGGCCGTTCTTCGCCGACCGGTTCCGGAAGTCGGCGTGGAGGAAGTCGTCGATCAGCTCGACCCGCCCGCCCTCGTGCACCTGCTCGACGAACGCGCGCATCCGCGCGATGTTGCCGGATTCCGCACTCACCTGGTGGCCCCCCTTCCGGGTGACCCGACCCTACAGACAGGGCGGCCGGTAGCCGTCGACGCGCAGCCCGCGGAAGTCGAGCCGGTTCGGGGTCTTGCCGACGAACACCAGGCCGCGCGCCTCGGTCAGCGCCGAGGCGAAGGAGTAGGTGGGGGTGCCCAGCTCGGGCAGCGACGTCCAGGCACGAGGCGCGAAGCTGAACCACCGCGTCACGAGCTTCCCGTGCGTCGAGGGCACGAGCGTCAGCCACTTGTCGCCGCCGCTCCAGTGCGAGGCCGGGCGCAGCTGGACGTAGAGGTCGTCGGTCGCGCTGTAGGTCAGCCGGAAGCCCGCCGACTTCGACAGGTCGGCCTGCGCCTCGAACTGGTTGCCGAGCCAGAGGACGGCCACGTGCCACTCGGCGTTCAGGAACGTCACCTTGGCCGCGTACTGCCGGCCTTCGCGCACGAGCAGGCTGCCGGTCGCCGGCACCGTCGTGCCCTCGCCGCTGGCGAGCCACTGCTGGTAGCGGTCGATCGACGGGGTCGCGCACTCGCAGGCGGACGCGCTCGCCGTTCCCGCGCCGACCAGCGACATCACCAGCACCAGGACAAGAGCGGCGAACGGGACCCGGGTACGCATTCCGGGGAAGTTAGCAAAGACCAATCAGTGTCGCGATCACGTGTTTCGCTGAGCGGGACCGTGTGGCGCGCGTCACGGAATGCCTGTCGATCTTCGGCGCTGAACAGGAGGAGAGAGCGTTCCGATCCGAGGGAGAGCCATGTCCGCCACCACCACGCCGCAGGAGGCGTCCGCCGCGCCGGTCGTGCCCGTGCTCGACGACTTCGACTTCCCGCTGACCGACGGTGCGGCCTGCCGCATCGACGACCCGGACTGCGAAGCCTGCCAGTGAGCCCGGGTGCGGGCCGCCCACTCCGGTGAGCGGCCCGCGCCGGTCAGGCCGCGGGACGCTCGACCACCACCGTGGCCATCAGGGAGTGGCCGACCCCCAGGCCCTGCTGGGACTGCTGTTCACACGCGAACAGCGCCTGCGCGAGCCGCCTCGCCTGCTCGGGTGAGCGCGGCTCCCCCGCCGACGCGAGGACGCCGTTCCAGCGTTCGGCGAAGGCGGCGAAGAACGCCTCGACCCGCGGCGGCGCCTCGGCCGCGGGCGGCTCGAACCGCAGCTGCGCCGCGCCGACGCCGGTGTCCCCGCGCGCGAGGTCGTTGAGCAGCGTGCGGTACGGCGGGATCGCCGGGTTGAACGAGCGGGTGGCGGTGTGCCGGCCGACGAGGACGGACCGGTCGGTGAAGGTCACCGCGCTCAGCCGGGCGCCGGCGGCGGTCGCGGCCTCGACGAGGGTGTCGTCGAGCGAGCGGCGGTCGTAGAAGCTCATCCGGTCCTCGACGGTCTCGTCCGCCCCCTCGAAGAAGCTCATGTTGTACGCCCAGCGCGTCTCCGGCCAGCGGGGTGTCCACTCGACCGAGTAGCGCCCGAGCACGTCGACGACCAGGACCGCGCGGTCGCGCGTCTCGACGATCCGCCGCATCAGGCCGGTGAGCACCTCGGCCGTGTCGTCGTGCGGCAGGTGGGAGTACGGCACGCCGCAGGACAGGTAGAGGTCGAAGTCGCCCGGCGGGAGCTCGGCGCGCATGTCGGCGACCTCGAACCGCGCGGGCCGGCCCGCGTGCAGTGAGCGCGCGGTGTCGACCATGCCGGGGTCGAGGTCGACCCCGAGGTAGTCGAGCCGGCCGTCGTCGATCACCGGGGCCAGGCCGCCGTGCCGCTCGGTGAGCAGCGCGAGGCCGTCCCCCGTCCCGGCGCCGATGTCGAGCACGCGCAGGGGCCGGTCCGGGACCCGGCCGACGGCGTCGCGCAGGACCCGGTGGGAGACCACCTCTTCGAGCATGGTCTTGACCGGGTCCCGGCGCTTGGGCGAGGTGTAGTGGGCTTTCGCGTCTCGGTAGGGCGTGGCGGCCGTCGTGTTCACGCCGCCTCCCGGACGCGGGCACCGTCGATCAGTACGTATGACGCGTTGCTGGTCGTGGTCTGCATAGCCGGATTCTGGCAAGGAACGACGGCACCGGTGGGTGACTTTCTCCGAGCATGCCGACTAGTCGCGGCCGGCTGCGCGTTTTCGTCGGTGGCCACAGGTAACGTCTCCGCCGTGAACGCTCGGGAACGCATCCAGGAACTCGCCGATCGGATCGTCGTGCTGCGCGACGCCTACTACCGCGGCTCGCCCACGGTGGCGGACGCGGAGTACGACGCGGTCGAAGACGAGCTGCGCGGCCTGGTCGAGGCGAACCCGGAGCTGGCGCCGGACCCGAACCCGCTGGAGCAGGTGGGCGCGCCCGCGGTGCTGCACGCGCCGATCCGCCACTCGCGCCCGATGCTGTCGCTGGAGAAGGCCACCAAGCCCGAGCAGGTCGCGGCCTTCTTCGAGCGCTTCCCCGGCCAGCCGGTGGTCGTCATGCCGAAGCTGGACGGCCTGTCGCTGGCCGTGGTCTACGAGAACGGGCGGCTGGCCCGGGCGGTCACCCGCGGCGACGGGACGACGGGTGACGACGTCACGAAGCTCGTACGCGCGCTGACCGACGGGATCCCGGCCCGCGTCGACGCGCCGGGCCGTGTCGAGGTCCGCGGCGAGGCCGTGATGCTGCGGTCCACCTTCGCCGCGTACAACACCGATCACCCGGACAAGCCGCTGATCAACCCGCGCAACGCCGCCGCCGGCACGCTGCGGGCCAAGGACCCGGCCACCGTCGCCGGGCGGAACCTGCGGTTCTTCGCCTTCGACCTCTACACCGAACCCGACAGCGCGGAAACCGACCTCGGCAGCGCGTTGCAGACGCTCGGGTTCACCGCCGCCGACATGCGGCGCTGCACCGACGCCGAGGCCGCGCAGGCGGTGATCACCACGATCGAGCAGCAGCGCAACGAACTGGACTACGACCTCGACGGCGCGGTGCTGCGGCTGGCCGACCGTGACGCGTACGCCGCCGCCGGCACCCGGTCGAGCTCACCGCGCGGCGCGCTGGCGTTCAAGTTCGCCGCCGAGGAGAAGACCACCGTGCTGTCCGATGTGGTCTGGGACGTCGGCAAGACGGGCAAGATCGCCCCGGTCGCCTGGCTGGAGCCGGTGTTCGTGGGCGGGACCACGGTCACCCGCGCGACGCTGGCCAACCAGGAGGTGATCCGCGCCCGCGGCATCAAGATCGGCGACACCGTGCTGGTGCGCCGCGCCGGGGACGTCATCCCGTTCGTCGCCGGGGTGCTGGACGCCTCGAAGCGCACGGGCGCGGAGCAGGAGATCGTGCCACCCACGGTGTGCCCGTCGTGCGGGCACCCGCTGACCGAGCAGGGCAACAGCCGGGAACTGTTCTGCACCAACGTCTCCTGCCCCGCCCAGACCGTGCGGCGGCTGATCCACTGGGCCTCGCGCGCGGCGGCGGACATCGACGCCATCGGCGGGGTCTGGATCGAACGGCTCGCCGAAACGGGGCTCCTGGAGCACCCGTCGGACTTCTACGGGCTGACCAAGGAAACCCTGCTGGAGTACGACCGCATCGGCGAGGTCTCGGCCGCGCGCATGATCGAGTCGATCGACCGGAGCCGCCAGGTCGGCCTGCGCCGCGCGCTGATCGGTCTCGCGATCCCGATGGCGTCGGAGGGCACCGCGGCGCGGCTGTGCCGAGCGGGCTTCGGATCGCTCGAGGACGTCGTGGAAGCGGGCGTCGACGGGCTCGTCGCGGTGGAGGACATCGGCCCGAAGGTCGCCAGTTCGCTGATCGAGCACCTCACCCGGCTGCGCCCGGAACTCGAGCGGCTGCGCGAAGCCGGCGTCTCGCTGGACGTGCGCGAGGAGGACCTCCCGCCGGTCGTCGCGGCGGGTGCGCCCCTGGCGGGCAAGACGGTGGTGATCACGGGCTCGATCAGCGACCCCCGCTCCGGCGAGAAGGTCCCCCGCCCCACGTTCCAGCGCCTGTGCGAGAAGGCGGGAGCGGCGATCGCGTCGTCGGTCTCGGCGTCCACGGACATGCTCATCACGGGCGCCGACGTCGGGGCCGCCAAGCTCACGAAGGCGGAGAAGTTCGAGGTCGAGGTGGTCGACCAGAGCGAAATCTGGCCCCAGCTGATCGCGGCGGGCATCGTCTAGCGCCGGCGGGCCCCTCACGACTTCGGTCCGGAGAGCCGGCCGCCCCATGCGGTGACGAGCCTCGCCGGCCGGCCCGGCAACGTGGTGGCCGCCCAGGCCGCGCGGCTGCCCCGAACCTCCGGCTATCGAGGTCTGCCGCGGCTGGTCGTGAGTGTTTAGAAGGGTTCTAACCCTCCTAAACACTCACGACCCCCAAGCCGGGCGGTCAGCTTTGCCGTAGGGACTCGAGTTCCTCGTCGATCAGCAGGGCCGGGTCGAACTTCATGCCCGCGAAGTGGCCCGCCAGCTCCAACGACAACACGCCGTGCAGGCGGGTCCAGAAGGACAGGGCGCGGTGCAGGGTCGCCGCGTCGGCCGGGTGGTCGAACGCCCACTCGCGGTGGTCCTTCAGGTGCTCGTCGAACGGGGTCGAGCCCACCGCCGGTAGGGCGCCTGCCGCGTCCAGCAGCACGGTCATCACCTCGAACGAGATCGCCGTGATGTCGTCCGGTGCGTGGTAGCCGGGGACCGGGGTGCCGTAGATGAGGAAGTACCGCTGCGGATCACTGCGACCCCAGTCCCGCACCACGTGGGCCAATTCCGCCAGGCCCGCGCCCGACGACCGGGCCTCTCGGACCGTGTCGGCGAGGCTTCGATACGCGTCGCGGATCAACGCCGTGATCAGCTCGTCGCGGCTGGCGAAGTACCGGTACAGCGCCGGGCCGCTCATGCCCACCTGCTTGGCGATCGCGTTGAGCGACAGCGCCGGCACGCCCGCCGCGGCGATCTGCTCCCACGCGTGCTGCTTGATCTCCGCGCGCACCTGCGCCCGGTAGCGCTCGCGGGGGCTCTGGCCGGCTGGATCCGTCATGAGTTAGAGGCTATCACTTTTCCTATTGACACTCACTCACGCGAAGTTATAGCTTCTAACCAACACGATGACCCATAACAAGGAGCACCCGATGCGCCTCCGTTCCGCTCTGATCGCGATCCCGCTGGCCGCCGCCGGAGTCTTCGGCGTCACCGCCGCCACCCCGGCCGAAGCCGCGACGAGCCTGACCTGCCACGGCGCGGGCATCGACCCCGCCGCCCAGCTCCACTACCGGACCGAAACCCTGGTCAAGGCCCCGCTGAGCACCGTCTGGCGGCTGCACACCGCCGTCGAGGGCTGGCCGTCCTGGCAGAGCGCCGTCGCCACGATGAAGCGGCTCGACCCCGGCCCCCTGCGGCCCGGCTCGCGGTTCCGGTGGACCACGCCGGTGCCGCCGACGCCGACGACCCCCGCGACCACCCTGGTCATCACCTCGACCGTCCAGCAGGTCACGCCGGGCCGGTGCATCCGCTGGATCGGCCCGGCGATCGGCGACGGCCTGCGCATCGACCGCGGCGTCCACGTCTGGACCTTCACCCCGGTCCGCGGCGGCGTCCTCGTCAGCACCGAGGAGAGCTGGACCGGCGAGCAGATCGAGAGCGACCCCGCCACCGCGATCAAGTACCTCGCCCCGGGCCTCGACGCCTGGCTGGCCGCCCTCAAGACCACCGCCGAAGCCTGCTGAAACCCCGCAACCACAAGGAGAATCCGATGACCACCACCGCCACCGCCCGCAAGACCTCGCTCGCCGTACTGGTCGCGGCCTGGGCCGTCCCGGTCTTCGTCGCCGGCCAGTTCGCGCTGCTCGCCGGAGTCCCCGTCATCGTCATGCTGGTCGGCACGCTGCGCGAACCCCGGCTGCGCGCCGTCCGCTGGTGGACCGCCGCGATCACCGCGGTCTACGCCGGGTCGGTCGCGTTCTGGCTGCTCGGCCCGAGTGACGCGCCGAGCCTGTCGAAGTTCCTCAGCCCGGTCGCCACCGGCGTCTTCACGGCAGTCGGCGTCGCGGCCGCCGTCGCCCACCACATCGCCCGCCGCCGCTCGGCCAAGTAACGGGAAGAGCCGGGCTCAGGCCGTGAACCGCGGGAGCGCCTCGAGCCCGGCTTCGACGAGTCCCGCCGCGCGGCCGACGTCGGCCGCGACCGCCTCTTCGACCGCCTCCGGCGTGCGGGAAACGTCCAGGTGCTGGGCCATCGACCGGAACTGGATCTGCCATAGCGCGACGAGCGCGGTCGCCAGTACCCGCGGTTCCGGGTCGTCCGGCGTGGTCCCGGACCGCTGCGCCAGCGCTTCGGCCGCGACGACGACGAGCTGTTCGGTCATCTCCAGCCGGTGCGCGCGCAGCGCCGGCGTGGTCGCGATCAGCAGGCCGAACCGCCGGGACTTCGTGACCGCCTCGGCCGGGTCGTCCTGCTCGGCGAGCCAGGACAGGACGGCGGCGCGCTCCTCCGCGAGGATCCGCAGCACCGCCTCGACCGGGGACACCCCGGGCTCGGCCAGGTCGGCCCGCAGCGCGGCCAGCGCCGTGTCCGGGTGGTCGAGGATCAGCGACTCCTTGGTCGGGAAGTAGTTGAAGACGGTCTTCTCCGACACCCCGCACGCCTCGGCGATCTCCGCCACCCGCACGGCGTCGAAGCCCCGCTCGACGAACATCTCCGTCGCGGTGTCGGACAGCTGCTGGCGCATCAGCCGCTTCTTGCGCTCGCGCAGCCCTTCGACCTCGCCTGCCTCGCCGTCGCGCCGGGCACGCAAGGCTCCCCAGTTCACCGTTCGCGGACTCATGCTCCCCAGCTTAGTGCACCGGCCTGAGATTTTCTGCTACAGTAATTTTTCAGTGACAGAAGATCACTTCGCCGAGTCCCCCCGGAGAAACGAGTCTTGTGATGGACCCTGTCCGCACCCCGATCAGCCGCGGCGCTCTCGTGCTGCTCCGGGCGGGCGCCGCCGTGGCGGCCGCCCTCGCCTGCCTGCAGCCGGTCCTGGCCGGCGCCTTCCTGCAGGGGCACTACTCGATGCTGGCCGCGCACCGGATGTCCGGCATGCTCTTCGCGCTGGCCCTGCTGCCGACGCTCCTGGCGGCCCTGGTCCTGTGGCGCGGAGGCCGCGGCCCGGGACGCCCGGCGCTGTTCGCCGCCCTCGCGCTCGTGCTCTGCGCCGCGCAGATCGTCCTGGGTTTCACCCGCGACCTGACCGTCCACGTGCCGCTCGGTGCCGTGCTGCTCTACCTCGTCGTCCGGATCGTCATGCTCTCCTGGGCGAAGCAGCCGGTGGCGCGCTACGCCGGGGTCCCGGCGTGAGCCCCGCGATGAGCCGCCGCCGGTTCCTCGGTGCCGGCACCGTGGCCCTGGCCGGCGCCGGTGCGCTCGCCGTCGCCGGGACGCCGTTCCTGCGCGAACTGTTCGCCGACGGCCAGCCCGGTCTGCTGCTGACCAGCCGGGCGCCGGTCCCGGCGGCGTTCCGCGCCGAGCTCCCGATCCCGCCGGTGCTCGCGCCCGTCCACACCGACACGACGACCGACTTCTACGAGATCGTCCAGCGGCCGGGGAAGCTGGGCATCCTGCCCGGGCTGAGCACCGAGGCGTGGACCTACCACGGCAGCTTTCCTGGCCCCACCTTGAAAACGCCCGCCGGGCGCAAGGCCGTCGTGAAGCACACCAACCAGTTGCCGCACCCGACCGTGGTGCACCTGCACGGCGGGCACACCCCCGCCGAGAGCGACGGCTACCCCACCGACCTCATCCATCCCGTCGGCGGCGAGCAGCAGGGTTCCCTGACGGGCATGGCGGCGATGTCCGGGATGGCGGGTATGGCGAAGCTCGACTCCGGCGGCGGGCAGACCAGCCGGACCTACACCTATCCCCTGGACCAGCGCGCCGCGACGCTCTGGTACCACGACCACCGCATGGGCTTCACCGCCGCCAACGTCTGGCAGGGCCTCGCCGGGTTCCACCTCGTGACGGACGACGAAGAGGCGGCTTTGCCGTTGCCGCAAGGGAAGCGGGACATCCCGCTGATGATCTGCGACCGGTCGTTCGGCGCGGACGGCTCGTTCACCTACCCCGCGCTCGCCGGCGGCCAGCAGCTGCCCGGCGTCTCGGCGGCCTACATGGACGGCGTGCTCGGCGACGTCATCCTCGTCAACGGCGCCCCGTGGCCGGTGCTGCGCGCCGACCGCGCCCGTTACCGCTTCCGGATCCTCAACGGCTCCAACGCCCGGCAGTATTCACTGGCGCTGGACCCGCAGCCGCCGGGCGGCGGCGCGCTGGTCCAGATCGGCAGCGACGGTGGCCTGCTCGCGAGCCCGCGGACGCACGACAGCATCGACGTCGCCCCCGCCGAACGCTTCGACGTCGTGATCGATTTCGCCCGTTACGCGCCGGGCACACGCGTCCGGCTGGTCAACAAGCTCGGCACCGGCGGGACGGCGGAGGTGATGTGCTTCGACGTCGGCACCGACGGCCGCGTGGCCGACGACAGCCACGTCCCGGCGAAGCTGTCGGAGATCGCGCCCCTCGACCGGGCGAGCGCGACGACGACGCGGGACTTCCTGTTCCAGAAGTCGTCCGGCGCCTGGACGATCAACGGCGCGCCGTACACCCCGGGCCGCGACCTGGCCCGCGCCCGCCTGGGCACGACGGAGGTGTGGCGCTTCACCAGCGACGTCCACCACCCGGTGCACCTGCACCTGAACCACTTCCAGGTGCTGAGCCGCAACGGACGGCCGCCGGGCCCGTACGACGCGGGCTGGAAGGACACCGTGGACGTCCGCCCGTCGGAAGCGGTGGAGGTGGCGGTGAAGTTCACCGGCTACGCGGGCCGCTACATGCTGCACTGCCACAACCTGGAGCACGAGGACATGGCGATGATGGCGGACTTCTCGACGGAGTAGCGCGCACAACGACGGCCCACCCGGGGTTTCCGGGTGGGCCGTTCCGTCATCCCGGCGAGCCGGGATGTCCGTTGTGGACGCCTCAGCCGCCGAGGATGGCGATGATCTGGTTCAGCAGGTTGACCAGCGCCTGCAGGTTGCTCAACGGGCCCGGGTCGAGCAGGCCCGCGATCGCGCACAGGAGGTTGCCCAGCAGGTTGCCGGGACCGGCGTCGGCCGTGATGTTCAGGTGCACCTGGTTCAGGTGCACGACCAGGCCGAGCAGGTTGAGATCGAGCGGCCCGAGCACCAGGTCGAGGATCTGGCACGACGCGGCGGCGACGCCGACCGGGACGGTGACGGCCTGCGAGACGGTGCCGACCTGCTGGCCGGCGGAGTCGACCATGGTCAGGTCCGCGACACCGTTGGCGAACGTGCTGGTGCCGTCAGTGGTGAAGTCGCTCGGGGTGAAAGTCCCGGTGGCCGTACCGGTTCCGCCCGACGCGTCGGTGAACGTGCCGGCGATCGGCGCGGTCAACGCGGGGACGGCAGGAGCGGCCGGCGCCGCGGAAGCCGTGCCGGCACCGGCGAAGAAAGCTACGAGACCGGTGACGAGCAGGGCGACGACCGCGGAGCGGCCGAGCTTTCCGATTCTCACTGTGTGCTCCTTTCGGAAGGGTTGTTCGACCTCCGAGGAATGCACCGAAAGCGCCCGGGGAAAACGGCCGATCGGGAACTATCCGCAGTGAGCAATCTCAACTGATCGACACCGCCGCGGACCGTAACCAATCCGGCGGCCAGTCGTCTACACCGGTTTTTTCCCTTGCCCGGCGGGTTTGCGGAGGCAGAGCGCCTGCCCACCGTCCCCAAAGGACACTGTAACACGAGCCGCGCCCCGCGCCCCCGGAAAATCGCGCTCGACCGAACGGTCTTTTGCATTCGACTGAATGCCGCACCCGTCCTTCTGGGACATTTCGAGGCCCCGTGTATCACTGTAACGTCCGAAGTGGACATGTCACCGGGGACCGGGGCCCAGTGGCACGTCGACGAGGCGGTACGGCCGCAGCGCCACCGGGCCCAGCAGGCCGGAGGCGAGCACCTCGCCTCGGGCGTTGGCGCCGGTGTTGGTGACGCGCACCCGGACCCGGTTCCGGCCTGGTCGCAGGGCCGCGGTCACGTCCACCCGGTACGGCGCCCACAGCCGGGACCCGATCCGGCGGCCGTTGACCTCGACCTCGGCCACCTCGTGGACCTCGCCGAGGTCGAGTGTCCACCGGCGACCGGGCGCCGCGGGCACGTCGAAGTTCGTTTCGTACCAAGCCGAACCGGAGTAGGCCGGATCGAGGTCGGTCCACGAGCCGAGTGGCCGGGTGCTCACCGGTGCGTCCGGACGATCGAAGTGGAAGGCCCAGTCCTCACCGGACGGAACGGCCGTCAGCGGGTCGGAAACCGTTGTCGCGCCGGAAAGAGTCCGGCTGCCCGCATGCACAGTAACGCTCACCGGGCCCGGCGCGATCACGCGCAAGGTCGCCACCCGGCCGTCGGCGCGTTCCACCGGCGCCGACGCCGCCACGGCGTGCGTGGGTTCCGGCCCGGCACCGAACACGACCAGCACCGTCGCCTTGGGTTCGAGATGCAGCACGACCGCCGTGGTGCCGGACGACGTCCGCCGCCACACCCCCGCCGGGGTCGCGGCGCCCGTGTCGGGGTCCCACACCTCGGGCACCCCGGTCGCCGGGAACATGGCGGTGAGGTCGACGGCCTCGGCGCGTTCGTTGAGCACGACGAACGCGGGACGGCCGCCGGGCTCGAGACGCAGCACGCGGACGTCGTCGTGCCGTGGTTCCAGCGACGCCGCCGCGCCACCGGCGGTCACCGCCGCGGCCGCGGCCGCCACCGGGTCGGCGGCCCGGACCGCCGAACGCGCGGTGAACAACTCGTTCAGCGCGGCCCGCAGCCCCGCGTCGTCTCCCCCGGCCTCGCGGGCCGGCGGCTCGCCGAAGAGGACCACCGTGCCCCCGCCGCGGACGAACCGGATGAGCGTCCGCACCGACCCGACCGCGAGCACCGGCGTCCGGGGCACCACGACGATGCCGTACGCCTGCTGCCCCACGACCAGCTTCGGCCCGGCCGGCCGCGCGTGCGTCACCAGCGCGGGGTCGGCGTCGAGCGCGCCCTCGTCGAGGAAGTCGAAGTCGACCTGGACGTCCTCCAGCGCGTGGGCGGTGGTGAGGAACGCGGTGTCGAGGTCGGCCATCGCCGGGGTGTCCTGTGTGGACTCGACGGCGCGTTGCGGCTGCAGCAGCGCGGTGCGGGCGCGGGCGGGCGCGCGGCACGCCTCCATCAGCCGGCCGATCCAGTCGTTGAGCGGCGCGGACACCGCCCACCACGGGTTGGCCGGCTGGAACGGCGGCGGGTAGACGATCTGGTTCTCGTCGCTGAACCGCGCGTGCAGCAGCGTGTGGTTCACCCCGCGCACGGCGAACGCCCCGACCACCTCGCGCACGAACGACGGCGTGACCGGCCAGCCGGTGCCGCCCATCGCCTCCAGGTAGACGCGCTCCAGGCCGAGCTGGTGCGCGGTGCTGGCCGGCCAGCGCGACAGCGTGCGGTGGTAACCGCGCTGGTAGTGGTCGAAGATCAGGTCGGTGCCCGGCACCTGCGCCCACTGGTTGGTCGTGTTCAGGTTGCCGGAGCTGCGCAGCTGCTCGCCCGGGCCGTACTCGTCCCACAGCGGGTTCGAGATCAGCTTCAACCCCCGCGCGGCCAGCCACTTGCCCTGGGTCCTGTAGTACGCGGCGGCGAACCGGTTGCTCACCGCGCGCCAGAAGACTCCGCGCAGCCGCAGGCCGGCGTTGCCGAGGCCGGCGTCGTGCACCGCGGTCAGCGCGATGCCCGGCGACGTCCCGAGCGCGTGCAGCTCCGCGTCCAGCGTGGGCGACCACGGGACCGTGTTGAACGGCCCGTCGGCGGAAGCGAGGTACGGCTCGTCGTCGGCGAAGCCGCGCAGGACCGCGCCCGGCGCCCACGGGAACCGGCGCACGTACTCCCCCGGCACGGCGTCGACGAACAACCGCACCGCCTCGTCGTCGAGCAGGTCGAGGTAGGCGCGGCCGGTGCCGGTGGGCTGGCTCAGGTCGCGGACGGTGAACAGGTCCAGCCGCCAGCTCCCGGCCGGCGGCGTCCACGTGCCGCCCGCACGGGCCTGCGCGGTGAGGTCCACCAGCGTGGCGGGATCCGCCGAGGACGCCGGCCGGGCCGCCGCGGCGACCAGCGGCACCCCGGTCGCGGGCAGGGCGAAGCCGTCGAGCGCGGCGGCGCTGTCGAACGTCTCTGCGTACAGCACGGCACCGGACGCATCGGTCACGGTCAGGCTGTCCCACGACGAGCGCTGGCTCGCCACCGCACGCACCCCGACCCGTCCGGTCGCGTACTCGAGGCCGTCCACCGCGGGCTGCGCGACGCCGTCCAGCGTCACGGTCAGGCTCGTCCCGCGGACCCGCACCGCCAGTTCGTGGTCCGCAGCCGGGTCGAACCCCGGGACCGGCGTACCGCCACGGGTCTGGGTGAACGCGCCGCCGGTCTGCTGCCAGATGTCCACGGCGCCGTCGCTGCGCAGGTCGGCCAGGACGCCGTCGCCCTCGTCGGCGCTGCGCACCATGAGCCCGGCGGTGGCGCTTTCGACGCGGACCTTCGCCACGACGTCGTAGTCCTGCCACCCGGCGCCGTCGCGCAGCAGCGTCACGCCGTCGCGGGCCGCGGCGTCGACCAGCAGCCGGCCGCCCGACACGGACAGGCCCCGGCTGACCAGCGGCACCGGCACCCCGCCGGGCACGGTCAGGACCTGGTGCCCCACGCCCTTGAGCCGCAGGTCGGGCCGCGGCTGGTAGACGCGGCTGCCGACCTTGCCGCCGTCGACGACCAGGCCGCCGGCGCGGCCGCTCGGGAAGTAGTCGTCGTTGAACAGCCAGAGGTGCATGCCATGGCGCTGCGCCTCGCGCAGGGTGAACTCGATGATCGTGAACCAGGCTTCGGTGAAGAACGCCGGTTGCAGCGCGGCCGTGTCGAACGGGAAGACGAGGACTTCGTGGACGCCCTTGTCGCGCAGGTCGGCCAGCCCGTCGGCCACCAGCGCCGCGGTGACGGTGCCGTTCCAGAACCACAGCACGGTGGGCCGCGAATCGGGCCGCGGGTCGGCGAACCGGCCCGCGGCGGCGCTGGTTTCCTGCCCTGCGTAGGCGAACTCCCAGCCACCGGCCGTCCCAGCGATTGCGGCCGCCGAGGCGAGCGCGAGCATCCGCCGCCGGGACAGCCGGAACTCTCCGCCGCGTACCGGGTCGTTTTCGATCACCGTTGATCCCCCGACCGTGTATTGAAACGATTCAAGACACGGCGGAAGTTACGTGACACCGGTCATACCCGTCAAGGCATGACCGGCATCCTGTCCGGCGGGACAGCCCTATCGGCTCACCGCGTGATGATCGCCGGGTCGCTGGTGCTGGGACGGCCGTTCTCCACGTGCCCGGCCAAGCGGCGCAGGAACTTCGGGTCCTTGTCCGACGTCACGGAGACGTCGTACCAGTTGTTGCTCCGCCCGGTGTCCACCTTCTCGACGGTCCGCGCGCCCGGCCGCAGCTGCCGGGTCGCCGAACGGCGCCCGTAGGCGTCGGTGATCGTCAGCCGCACGGTGGCGGACCCGGTGTTGACCAGGGTCAGCTCGACGCACCCGCCGTCCTGGCGCAGGCTCACCTCGGGCCCGGCCGTGGTGCCGCGGAACTGCCGCAGGAAGCTGTTCGGGCCGTGCGCGGTGAAGTCGTACCCGCCGGACGCGGGCACCGCGCCGGACAGCGAGCGGCCCGCGCCGACGGTGTAGGTCCGCGGGTCCGCCGACGGCGACGTCACGACGAACGCCGCGCCCGCCCGGCCGTGGTTGGCGAAGGTCAGCGTCAGCTGGTCACCCTGCACCCGCGCGTCGGCGGCCAGGTCGTACGGCAGGGCCCGCGCCGGGCGCAACCCGTGCTCCTGCTTCGGCAGCACACCCTTCGCGGGCACCGCGGGCACGTAGTCCGGGTGCCGCTCGCGGTCCGGCGGCGCGTAGGCGGCGGTGTCCGGCAGCCGCAGCACGTGGGCGTCGGTGCGCGAGAAGTCGAACGCCGACGTCAGGTCGCCGCAGACCGACCGCCGCCACGGCGTGATGTTCGGTTCCTTCACCCCGAACCGCCGTTCGATGAACCGGATGATCGACGTGTGGTCGAACGTCTCCGAGCACACCCAGCCGCCCTTGCTCCACGGCGACACGACCGTCATCGGCACGCGCTGGCCGAGTCCGTAAGGGCCGGTCGGGTTCGACGCCGAGCCCGCAAAGATCTCCCCCGTAGTGTCCACAGTGGACTGACCGGCCGTCGCGTACGGCGGGAGCACGTGGTCGAAGAAGCCGTCGTTCTCGTCGTAGGTGACGAACAGGGCGGTCTTGCTCCAGACCTCCGGGTTCGCGGTCAGCGCGTCGAGCACCTGCGCGAGGTACCAGGCGCCGTAGTTCACCGGCCAGTTCGGGTGCTCGCAGAACGCTTCCGGGGCCGTGATCCACGAGACCTGCGGCAGCTTCCCGGCCTTGACGTCGGCGCGCAGCAGGTCGAAGTAGCCGTCGCCGGCCTTGGCGTTCGTGCCGGTACGGGCCTTGTCGTACAGCGGGTCGCCGGGCTGGGCGTTGCGGTAGGAGTTGAAGTACAGCAACGAGTTGTCGCCGTAGTTGCCGCGGTAGGCGTCGTCGATCCAGCCCCAGCCGCCGGCGGCGTCGAGGCCGTCGCCGACGTCCTGGTAGATCTTCCACGACACCCCGGCCTTCTCCAGCCGCTCGGGGTAGGTCGTCCAGGAGTAGCCCTTTTCGTCGTTGCCCAGGACGGGCCCGCCGCCGGTGCCGTCGTTGCCCGTGTAGCCCGTCCACATGTAGTAGCGGTTCGGGTCGGTGGAGCCCATGAACGAGCAGTGGTAGCTGTCGCAGATCGTGAACGCGTCGGCGAGCGCGTAGTGGAACGGGATGTCGTCGCGGGTCAGGTACGCCATGGTGGTCGAACCCTTGGCGGGCACCCACTTGTCGTACTTGCCCTGGTTCCACGCGCTGTGCGTGTCGTTCCAGCTGTGCGGGAGGTCCTGGATGAACTGCAGGCCCAGGTTGTCCGCGTCGGGGTGGAAGGGCAGGATGTCGCGGCTGCCGTCGGGCTGCGCCCAGACGGGCTTGCCGGACTGCAGCGTCGCCGGCCGCGGGTCGCCGAAGCCGCGCACCCCGCGCATCGTGCCGAAGTAGTGGTCGAACGACCGGTTCTCCTGCATCAGGACCACGATGTGCTCGACGTCGCGCAGGCTGCCGGTGCGGTGGTTCGCGGGGATCTCCGCCGCGCGGGCGATGCTGCCCGAAAGGACCGAAAGGGCGGCGGTGCCCCCGGTCAGCTGCAAGAACCGCCTGCGGTTGACGTCCGTCATGAGCACTCCGTGGTGTGATGGCCGGGAACCGCGCCAGTATCACCCGCTCGCCGGGGCAATCACTACCGCCGCAGGCGAACTCCCGGTGAAGCCCAGGTCAACGGCTCGTCAGACGAGGGTCTGCGTGCCGAGCACGATCGCCAGGCCGAGGCGCTCGGCGTCCTCCGTGCCCGGTTCGGCGGTGTAGACCATGATGCGCAGATCGTCCGCGGCCACGATGAGCGTGTCGCAGTCGAGGGTGATGCGGCCGACCAGCGGGTGGTCGACGATCTTGTGCCTCGACGTCTCCTGCGCCGGCTCGGGTGCGCCGGCTTCCCACAGCTCCACGAACCGCGGGATCCGCGACAGCTGTTCGACGAGCCGGGTGACGCTCCGGTCGGCGGGGTACCGCGCCGCGTTGAGCCGCAGGTCGGCGACCAGCTGGGCGACGAAGTCAGCGTGCTCTTCGGGGGTGTGGACGGCGCGCGTGCCGGGGCCGGCGAGGTGGCGCCAGACGGCGTTGCGCTCGATCCCGTGCCAGGTCGTCGTGTCCCCCATCAGCGCGTCGTAGGGCGCGTTGGCGACGACGAGCGTCCAGGTGGCGTCGTAGACCGCGACCGGCGTGCCGGCCAGCCGGTCGAGCAGGCGCTGGACGCTCGGGGTGATCCGCGACGGGACGAGGTCGAGCCCCGGCGCGACGTGCCCGGCCAGGCGGAACAGCAGGTCACGCTCGCCGTCGGCCAGCCGCAGGGCGCGGGCCAGCGCCTCCACGACCTGCACGGACGGCGACGTCGCCCGCCCCTGCTCGAGCCGGGTCAGGTAGTCGGCGGAGATCCCGGCGAGGCCGGCCAGCTCTTCGCGGCGCAGCCCGCTCGCGCGGCGGCGCCGGCCCACCGGCACCCCGGCCGTCTCGGGCGCGACGCGGTCGCGGCACCGCCGCACCATCCGGCCGAACTCCCACGTCTCCACGCCTCCAGTGTGCGCGCCCGCGGTTCCGTTGTCCTGGCCCTGGCGGTCCTACGAAAACGGCACAACTGCCTGACCGTGGGGCCGCGGTGGACCCTCGGGTCATGACCACGACATTGATCACCGGGGCCAACCGGGGCCTCGGCAAGGAAACCGCCCGCCAGCTCGTCGCCGCCGGGCACACCGTTTACCTCGGCGCCCGTGACGCCGAGCGCGGCCGTGCGGCCGCGGACGAGGTCGGCGCCCGGTTCGTCCAGCTGGACGTCACCGACGACGCGTCCGTCGCCGCGGCCTTCGAGCAGCTCGAAGGTGGGCTCGACGTGCTCGTCAACAACGCGGGCATCGCCCTGCTCGGCCTCAACGGGCCGGAGGCGCTGGCGGTGTTCGACACGAACGCGGTCGGGATCGTCCGCGTCACCGAGGCGGCGCTGCCGCTGCTGCGGAAGTCCGCCAACCCGGTCGTCGTCAACATCTCGAGCGCGCTCGGCTCGTTCGCGGCCAACCACGACCCGTTGCGGCCCGCGTCGCAGGTGTCGGCGATCGTCTACGGCGCGAGCAAGGCGGCCGTCTCGATGCTCACGGTCCAGTACGCGCGGGCGGTGCCCGAGGTCAAGTTCAACGCCGTCGAGCCGGGCTACACGGCGACGATGCTCGGCGGCATCGAGAACAGCCACGGCCGCCCGGTCGAGATCAGCGCCCGGACGGTCGTCCGGATGGCCGTCATCGGCGCGGACGGCCCGACGGGCACCTTCCAGGAGGACGACACCGAGCTGGGCTGGTGACTCAAGTGATCGCCAGGTGCTGGGTGAGGGTGTTCCCGGCATAACCGTTCACCCCGAACCGCCCCGACGGGTAGGTGCTGTCGGTGGCGTCGATGATCGGGGCGGTGCCGTGGTCGAGCCAGACCTGGATGCGGGCGCCCGTCGTGCGCACGGTCAGGTGGTAGGTGCGGCCCTCGATGATCGGCGTCGCGTACGTTGCGATGTCGCGGCCGGGGCGCCAGAGCTTGACCAGGCCGTTGCTGTCGACGTTCGCGGTGTAGCCGGTGCTGTCGGCGGCCGCGCGGAAGGTCAGGCCGGCCGCCGTGCCGTTGGTGACCGAGACGTCGCCGTCGTAGGTGAAGTCCGTGCCGGTGCGGTCGCTGAGGTAGAAGCCGTTGTCCGGCGAGCGGCCGCGCAGGCCGTCCGGGGTGGTCGTCCAGGTGCCGCCCCGGGCGGTCCAGGCGCCGGAGGTGAACGCGTCCAAGCCGCCGGGACCGGTGTTGAGGTTCTGCACGGTCGCCGTCCCGTGGTAGGCGTTCGCGCCGAAGCGGCCGGACGCGAAGACGTCGTCGGTCGCGTCGATCACCGGCGTGGTGCCGTGGTCGAGCAGGACCTGGATGCGGGAGCCGGTCGTGCGCACCTCCAGGTGGTGGGTGCTGCCGGCGGCGATGGGCGTGGCGTACGTCGCGATGTCGCGGCCGGGCCGCCACAGCTTGACCACCCCGCTCGTGTCGACGTTCGCGGTGTAGCCGGCGCCGTCGTCGGCCGCGCGGAACGTCAGCCCGGCCGCCTGCGCGGTGTCCAGCCGGACATCACCCTGGTAGACGGCGTCACCCGCGGTGCTTGCGCTGAGATAGAAGGCGTCGCCGGTGGACTGGGCCTGCTTGCCGCCGCTGGTGTCGGTCCACGAGCCGCCCGCCGCGTGCCACGGGCCGGCGAGGTTGCTCTCCAGCGTCGACTGGGCCGTGCCCCAGCTCGTGCTGAGCCGGGTGAACTTGGCGTTCTTCAGCCGCACCTGGCCGCCGGTCGCGAAGAGCCGGATGCCCTGGCTGACCGCCGCGGAATCGAAGTTCACGTTGTCGGCGACGGAAAACCGCCCGTCGCCGCCGAAGACCTCGAGCTGGCCGCGGTCGACCAGCAGGCGCATAGTGACTTCACCGTTGGTGGGCGCCAGCGGCTTCCCGTAGAGCGTGCCCGCCGCGCGGTCGTAGACGACGGTCCGGTCGGCGCTGCCGTCGGAACGGCTGTGCAGCGCGAAGCCGAACTGCGCGGCGGTCGCGCTCGCGACGTCGAACGTCGCGGTGATTTCGTAGGTGTCGGCGAGGATCCCGCCGAAGAGGTTGCTGCCGGGGCTCACCGTCTGGTTCTGCCAGCTCCGGCTGTCGGCGCGCAGCGAGTCCAGCTCGGCGACCGGCGTCCGCGTGATCTGGGGGCCGTCGGGTGAATCGACGAGCCGCAGCTCCGCCGGGAAGGTCGCGTTGCCGGTCCAGCTGCTGCCGCGATTTCCGCCCTGCCAAGCCATCTGCACCACACGGCCGTCGGGCGCGTTCGAGAACGTCTCGGCGGCGTAGAACGTACCTCCGGCGAAAGTGGTGCCCTGGTTCATCTTCTTCGGCTGCGGCCGGTCGGTGCGGAACGTCCTGCCGTCGAACGAACCGACGACGTACTCGCTCGTCGCCGACGTCAGCACCCACTGCTGCGTGCCGTTCAGCGTCATCGGGACCAGGTCGGGGCATTCGAAGAGCCAGTCCGCCGCGTACCGGCTGGCGAACGTCCAGTGCAGGACGTCGGGCGAGGTGTAGAGGTCGACGCCCCGGCCGCCGCGATCGGACCAGACGACCATGACCCACTGGTGGCGCGCGGCGTCCCAGACGACCTTCGGGTCCCGGCTCTCCTCCGGGATCTCGATCTGCTTGCGCCCCTTGTCGTAGGGCTGGAAGCTGCGGCCGTTGTCGTTGCTGTAGTAGATGCTGACGCCGTTGGTGTTGGTGAACACGATGATCGGGTCGAGCGGGCCGGTCTTCAGCCCCGACGTGTTGTCCCGGTCGACGATCCCGCCGCCGGAGAACAGGGTGCCGGGGTGCACGTCCGGCTCCAGCGCGATCGGTTTCTGCGTCCAGTGCACCAGGTCCGGGCTGGCGGCGTGGCCCCAGTGCATGGTGTCCCACTCGAGGCTGTGCGGGTTGTGCTGGTAGAAGAAGTGGTAGAGGCCGTTGGCGTAGACGAGCCCGTTGGGATCGTTCATCCACCCGGCCTGCGAGCTGAAGTGGAACTGCCCCCGGAACGGCTCCGAGTAGGTGGTCGCCGGGTAGGGGAACTCCGGGTAGTCCGCGACGGTGCCCGCGATCGCGGGCGACGCCGGCACGAAGACGGCCAGGGCGGCGAGGAGAACGACGAGCGACACGCGGGCGATGCGGACCACGGCACGGTCCCCTTCCCGGAGACAACGTTGTCAGCCTCGACCGTGGCACAGGCGCGGTGCCGCCCACAACGGCGGATCGGAGGGTCTACGTCCGGTCGGGCACGTACTCACCCAGTTGCCGGGCCAGCACCTGGCGGGTGACACCGGACGGCGGCGGGCTCTTCGGCTCCGCGTGCCTGCCGGACGCGGCGTCGTCGACGAACCGCGTCACCTCCCGCGGCGGGGGCACGAGCTCGTCACCCGCCCACCGCGCGATGACGACCGGGTCCTCGTCGGGCGCGGTCTCCACCGCGACCGTCCAGCCGCGCTTCTCACTCCACAACAGCATCACGTCGTGGCGTGGCCGGCCCGGCCACGGGCGTGACAGGGCGAGGTAGGCCGTGGCCGTGTCGCTGATCTCGATCGTCGTACCTTCCGCGGGAACTCCGACGGCGGTGGCGACGGCCCGCACGTATGCACCGAGCCCACGCTCCAAGGCCCGGGTCGGGTCCTGCTCCGAGGACTCCATGGGCGTCACGTTAGCCGCCCGCTACCGATCACGCCGTCCGGTGGCGCGTGGAACGGCCGGGGCCGGGGTATCCGGCGGGCCCCGCGAACGAACGGAGCACACCATGGCCGAGGTCAGCCGAGTGGTCGACGCATCACCGGAGGCCGTCTTCGCGGTCCTCGCCGACGGCTGGTCCTACGGCGGCTGGGTGGTGGGCAGCTCGCACATCCGCGCCGTCGACGAGGGCTGGCCGGCGCCCGGGTGCCGGATCCACCACAGCGTCGGCCCCTGGCCGGTGCAGCTCGAAGACGAGACGAAGGTGACCGCGGTGGAGCCCGGCCGGTCGCTGTCGCTGGAGGCGAAGGCATGGCCGACCGGCGTCGCCGCGGTCGGGCTCACGCTCACCCCGCGCGACGGCGGCGCGCGGACGCAGGTCACGATGACCGAGCACGTCGTCCGAGGGCCGGGCAAGCTGCTGCCGGAGGCCGTGCAAAGCTTGCTGCTGACTCCCCGCAACAAGGAGTCGCTGGCCCGGCTGGCCGACATGGCGACCGGCAAGCAGGCTTGACCTTCCGTCCACAATGGACCCTTTCCGCATCGGTTACGCATCGACTTCTTGCGGTTGTGCCGGGTCCGGCTCGGCGGCTGTAACGGTCGCGCAGCGAAAAGCGTCTTACCCTTCAGACGGAGGCCCCAGGCGCGGTCGTCGTCGACCACCGGTGCCGGTGTCCACGGCCCGGGACGGCTTCCCCCCGACCGTCCCGGCACTGCGGGCGCCGGCACCGGTTCCACGCCGGGCGGACGACCGTTCACCGGTTTGCCAGGTTTCGCCCCCTGCCCGCGGCGGGAATGCCTGAACCACGGCCCGCCGGCACTCCCCCCTCGCGGACGGGCCGGATCCCCGGTTCCGCCGCGCTCCCCTCCCTCGGTGCGGCGGAGCCGGGACCCCTCGCTGTTGTGGCACGGCGACGCGGCACCCATGGCCGAATCGGCCAACGCGTGATGGCGGCATCCGGCAAGTGCTCGGACGCCCAGTCGCCGCCCGCTGGCAGCGGATTCTGCGGCGGCGCCACTCCCCCGTGACCATGTCGGCCGCCCAGCGACCCCTCTCGTTGATCGCATCGGCGAAGCAGCGCGCTGATCGCTGTGGCGCAGCGCACTCCACTGAGTCCTATTTCAGGACTTAGCATGTCGAAGTCATCTTTCGACGGATGGAGCACGATGAACGGAACGATTCTCGTCACGGGTGCGGGCGGGCGGCACGGGAGCACCGGGACCCATCTGGCCCGGCGGCTGCTGGAGCAGGGCGTCCCCGTGCGGATCCTCGTGCGCCGTGAGTCGGACGTCAGCCGGACCCTGCAGGCGCTCGGCGCGGAGGTCGCCGTCGGTGATCTGCATGATCGGCGCACCCTCGAACCCGCCCTGGAGGGCGTCGCGCAGGGTTACTTCGCCTATCCGGTAACCGGCGGGGTCGTCTCGGCCGCGGCGAACTGGGCCGAAGCCGTCCGGCGGGGCGGCAGGCCGATCCGGACCGTCGTGCTGTCCATGGCGCCCGCGCATCCCGATCACCCCAGCGCGCTCGGGCGGGCGCAGTGGCTGGCCGAGGAAGTCCTGCGCTGGGCGGGGATCGACGTGTTCGTGCTGCGCGTCATGGCGCTGTTCCACGAAAACCTCCCGCTCCTGCACGGCCGGTCCCTCGCCGACGACGACGTCATCCGCAACGCGTTCGGCGCGTCGACGCTGGCCTGGATCAACGGCCAGGACGCCGCGGAGTTGGCCGTCCTCGCCCTGACGCGGCCCGAGCTGTTCGACGGTCCCCTCGCCGAGGTCCCCGGCACGGAACTGCTGACCCACCAGGAAATCGCCGACGTGCTGACCGGTGTCCTCGGCAAGCCCGTGCGATTCGAATCGATCAGCGTCGAGGCGTGGAGGGACGAACTCGACGGCGTCGTGAACGCGGACATGGCGTCGCACATCCCCCACGTGGCGGCCGCGGTGCTGCGGCGTGGGACCAGCATGGCCCCGGACCCGAGCCGCTACACCCAGCTGACCGGACGGCAGCCGGTCGCGCTGTCGACCTACCTCGGCTCGATCAAGGACACCCTGGTCAACGAACGGCGATGACCGCGGCGACGCCTGGCAGCAGCAGCGCGGCGCCAGTCTTCCCGACATCCGCGCCTGAGCGGGCCGAACCCCGCACGACGGCGATCACGCGGCACGGCCGGCGGCCCACCGCCGAGCGGGGCCCGTCACGTTCCGGGCGCCGGGCGGGCTACCTCCCGGTAGCATGCGGCCGGTGACGGACAGCCACGACGGACAGCCGGACCGGACGCGGAAAGCGTCCCGGTTCGTCGACCTGCTGCGGGCGGCCGACCGGCGGCCGGGCCTGGTCCGGTCCGCCCGTGCCGTGCGGCGGCTCGTGCCCGGTGACCGCGACCTCGGCGACGCGCTGTCGACCACCGCGGGCCATCCGTCCGACCGGGTGGCGCGACTGCTGGCCGAGGCGAAGGCCGAACAGCCCAGCGCGATGCGTGAACTGGGGCTGGCCGCGGTGCAGGTGTGGCAGGCCGTCGCCCAGGGCCGGGAAACCGAGACCGGCGAGACGACGATCGTGTTCACCGACCTGGTCGGGTTCTCGAGCTGGGCCCTCGACGTCGGCGACGCCCGGGCCCTCGAACTCCTGCGCGCGGTGTCGACGGCGAGCGAGGCGACGATCGCCCGGCACCGCGGCCGGGTCGTGAAAGGACTCGGCGACGGCTTGATGGCCGCCTTCGCCGATCCCGCGTCCGCGGTCGAAGCGGCGTACGAGACGTGCGGCGCGGTCAGCGCGATCGACCTCGGCGGCTACCGCCCCCAGCTGCGCGCGGGCCTGCACACCGGCCGCCCGCGCCGGGTCGGCCGTGACTACTTCGGCGTCGACGTCAACATCGCCGCCCGGATCATGGACGCGGCCGGCGGCGGCGAGGTCCTCATCACCGGCGACGTGCTGGCGTACCTCGACCGCGACCGGTTCACCGTCCGGCGGCGGCGCAAGTTCCGCGCGAAGGGCGCGCCGAGCGACCTCGAGGTGTTCGCCGTCGTCCCCCGCTACGAGTGACGCCGGGGCGGGCTCGCACCCGCCCCGGCACCAGCGTTACCTCGTTTCGCGACGGCCGGAACTGACCACCGCAGGGATGGGCGCCCCGTTGATCACGAACTGCGAACCCGGTTCGACGACCACGTTGCCGGTCGACGAGTTCGTGATCGCCACGTTCGTCAGGGTCGCGCTGCCGCGGGCGCCGCTCATCGCGAGGATGCCCGCGCCGTTGTTCGACTTGTCGATCTTGACGTTCGTGACGGCCGCGGTCACCACGCCGCCGCCCGTCTTGAACTGGATGCCGTCGTAGGTCGAGTCGTGGATCTCGGTGTCCCGCAACGTCACCCCCGGGATGTCCTTGCTCTGCGCGAAGAACGTGATCGCGCCGAACTTCTGCTGCTCGCCCCAGAACACGCCGCCGCAGCGGTACAGGGCGTTGTTGGCGATCAGCGTCTGCCCGGAGAAGGGCAGCGGGTCGTGGTCGGTCGCCAGCATGATGCCCGGGTAGTTCATCGTGTCGTAGACGAGGTTGTTCTCGATCTTGTTCCCGTACCCGCCGTAGATCGCGATCCCGTTGGCGCGCCAGGGAAGCTGGATCGTGTTGTTGGTGAACGCGTTGTCGTGCCCGATGTCCACCGACGTGTCCTTCACGTACTGGCTCGCCCACACCGCGAGCGAGTCGTCACCGGTGGTGCGGAACGACGAGTTGAACACCCGCGAGTTCCTGGTGCCGTTGGTGAAGTTGATGCCGTCGGCGTAGGTGTCGCGGATCCGCATGCCGCTGAACTCCAGGCCGTCGCCCGGACCCCACAGCGCCGGGATGTTGGTGTAGTCCCGGCCGACCCACACGCCCACGTTCGCGTGCTCGATCCAGACGTTCGAGATCTTCGTGCCGGTGCCGAACCGGCCGTTGAGGCCCACGCCGCCTTCCGCGTTGCCGTCGCCGCCGCGGATCCGGCCGGAACCGAAGATGGCGATGTCGGAGATCTGGACGTTCTTGTCGATGTCGAACCCGAAGTTGCCCTCGTGCGGGTGGTTGATCGTGCCCGCGTCCTGCGGCTGGATCAGCGAGTACAGCTGCGAGCGCCACATGCCGGCGCCCTTGACCGTCACGTTGGAGATGCCGATCTGGTTGTACTGGCCGCCGCCGTTGGGCACGTTCGGGTCGTCGGTCAGGATCTTCTTCTCCTGCCGCCACTGGCCTTCCGGGATCCAGACGCAGGTGATGACGCCGTTCTGGTCGTCGGTGACCGCGTGCTGGATCGCCGTCGAGTCGTCGACGCCGTCGTTCGGCACCGCGCCGTAGTCGGTGATCGACGTGCACTCGGCCGGCTTGGCCGTCGCCGGCGCGACCTGCTCCAGGTCGACCAGGTCGATGACGTAGAACGACGCGTTGTCGCCGCTGTCGCGCTGCAGCTTGAACTTCGTGCCCGGCGGGTACGACTGCGCCAGCAGCGCGTGCGACTCGTCGAACAGCCGCCGCGCGTCTCCCCCGGGCCGGTTGGTGAGGCCCTCGGGGTCGTCGGTGGTGCCGTAGAGCCAGCTGTGCGTCGAGGACAGCGTCAGCTTCTGGGCGAACGCGCCGTTGACGTACAGGCTGAGCGTGTAGTCCTGCCCGCCGCCGGCCGCGGCGTCGGGCACCGAGTTGCGCACGACGATCGAGTTCGACTGGTTCGTCGACGTGACCTCCACGTACTGGCCCTGGCTCGCCAGCCGCACGGACTGGCGGCCCGAGGACTCGGTCGCGAAGTTCGTGTGCCCGAACGTGCGCAGCGGGTCGGCCGTCAGCAGCTGGCCCTCGTATTGCGCGGCTTCCGCCTCGTACTCGGTGTACGGCACGGCCGCGCCGCGGCCGACGACGATCGCCCGCGAGAGCCCGTTGTTGGACTCGTTGGTCTCCGCGACGGTGTTCGTCGCGTCGGCCGTCGCGGTGAGCGTCGCGCCGCCGTTGGTCGCGGTCCACGTGCCCGGCACCGCGACGTTCGCCGTCGCCCCGGCCGCGATCGCGCCGGTGGTGGCGTCCAGCGTGGTGCCGCCGACGGTCAGCCGGGTGACGGAGCTGCCCGAGCTGCTCGTGCCGCGGTTGTGCACCGCGACGGTGAACGACACCGCCGCGCCGACCGCCGGGTTCGGCGGGTTCGACGTGATCCCGGTGACCTCGAGGTCCGGCCCCGGCGCCTGCGCGATGACGAGCTGCGTCGGTGACGTGTAGGTGTTGTTGCTGTCGTTCTGCTCCACGACGGTGTTGGCCGGGTCGACTGTCGCGGAGACGCTGTAGGTGCCCTGCGGCCGGGTGCCCGCGTTCACGGTGACCGTGGCGGACGCGCCCGCGGCGAGCGCGGCGACGGCCGCGTTGCCGACGACGGTGCCGCCGAGGCTGACGTTCACGGTCGTGGCGCCCGCGTTCGCGGTGCCGGCGTTCTTCACGGTCGCCGAGACCGCGAGCTGGCTGGTCTCGGTCGGGTTCGCCGGGGTCCAGGTCGTGCCGGTGACGACCAGGTCCGGGTTCGGCGCCGGGGTGCCGAGCACCTGGAACTCGGCGACCTGGCCGCCGGGGGCGCCGGAGTTGGCGGAGAACTGCAGCCGCACGTCCGCGACCCGGCCGGTGACCGGGATCGTCACCGAGTTCTGGTTGGCCGCCGGGTCGAAGCGGTAGTCGGCGCGGGCCTTCAGCGAGGTGAACACGGTCGAACCCTGGTCACGGCCGAGGACCTCGAAGTTCTGCGTCCGCGCGCCCCACACCGGGTCCGGGTTGAGCTTGACGACGACCGAGTCGAGGTCGGCGTTCGCGCCGAGCTTGACCGTCAGCGTGTTCGGGTAGCCCGCGGCGGACTCCCAGTACGTGGCGGTGTTGCCGTCGTTCGCGTTGGCGGCGACGAAGTCGTTGACCGTCGAGGACGCCTCGATCGGCTTGCCTGCGGCGAGGTTCTGGCCGGCCTGGGTGCCTTGGCGCACCACGTGGTTGCTGTCGGCGGACTCGTTGCCGGCGGCGTCCTTGGCCCGCACGAAGTACTCGACGCGCGTGCCCGCGGGCCGCGTCTCGGTGAACGTGGTGCCGGTGATCGTCGTGACGGGCGCGTTGTCGCGGTAGACGGTGTAACCGGTGACGCCGACGTTGTCCGTCGAGGCCGACCAGCCCAGCCGGATCTGGCCGGAGCCCGGCTCGGTCAGCGCGAGGTTCGCGGGCGCGGACGGCGCCTGCGTGTCGCCGGTGTCCGCGCCGTACAGCTCGAACTCCGACAGCTGCGCGGCCGGCCACTGGGTGTTGGCGGTGACGTTCAGCCGCACGTACCGGGTCGACGCCGTCACCGGGATCGTGACGGTGTTGCCGCCGGCCGCGAACGCGTAGCCGTTCGAGGCGGCGAGGTCGGTGAACGAGCTGCCGTCGGTGCTGCCGCGCACGGCGAGGGTCTGGGTGCGGGACTCCCAGGCCGCGGGCAGTTTCAGCACGATCCGCGAGAGCGTCTTGGCCGAGCCGAGGTCGGCCTGGATCCACTGCGGGAACGCGTTGTTCGCGGACTCCCAGTAGGTGTCCTGGTTCCCGTCGACGGCGTTGGCGACGGGGAAGCCGGGCAGCGCGCTGCTGGCCGAGACGGTGCGGGTCAGCGGCACGTCCGCGAGCGCGGCCGGCCGGGCTTGGGTGGTTTCCGGGGGTGGCGGCGGTGGCGCACCGGCTGCGGAAGCGAGTCCGGTGAGGGTGAGCCCCGCAGCGAGGAGACCTGCGACGAGCCGGGACAGGCGCATACGTGTCATGGCGTCTTCTCTTCTTCGAGAACAGCAGGAGGGGAGCCAGAGTCGTACGAGTCTGCAACAACCGGGAGACGATCTGCAAGAACTTGACATGGATGAGTAAATTTACGACTAAGCGCGTTGCTCCGTCAGGAGGACGCCGCTTTGGTCGCGCGATCGGCCGGCCCGGTTACCCGGCGAAGTCCTGGGTCAGCCACACCGAACCGCGGGCGTCACGGGTGACGGAGATGCCGACGCGGGTGAACGACGTGCTGAGGATGTTGCGGCGGTGGCCGTCGTCCGGCGGCTTCTCGTCGTGCATGCTCTGGGTCAGGCCGAGCGCCATCCGCGCGATCGGGTCGGTGGCGTCGGCGACCGGGCCGCCGGTGCCGACGTTCTCCCCGGCCGAACTCCACTGCGCACCGGCGGCGTGCTCACGGTCACCGAAGGGCGCCTCGCCAGGGCACTGGTGCGACAGGCCGCAGTTGTCGGCCATCGCCCGGTTGTGCGCGGCGGCGCTGGTGACCAGCGCGGGATCCATCCGCAGCGGAGGCAGGCCCGCGGCGGCGCGCTGGTCGTTGATCATGGCGAGGACACGTTCGGCGGGTGTTGCGACGTGCGGTGGGGTGGAGGTGGGGTCTGGCGCTTTCGGTTGTGGCGCAGTGGATTGCGCTTCGGTCGTTGGTGTCGTTTCGGTGCTCGCGACCGGCGGGGTGGTCGGGGTCGTGACCGGCTCGGTGACCGGCTTCGGGGCGACTTGGGAGGTACCCCCGGCGAGCGCAGCGGGCGGCTGGATCGGCTGGTCGGGCTGGGCAAGACCCACGACCCCGGCCACCCCGAGGACGCTGACGATCGCGGCACCGGCGGCCGCAAGGAAGGGCTTCGAGGCGAGAAGCCGGGCGAGGGAACCAGCGGCCACAGCACCACCGGCGGCAAGGACACCAGCGCCCGCGACGGCGGCCGGACTTGCCGCGACGGCAGCACCACTTCCGGCGCCGGCAGCAACACCTCCCCCGGCGGCAGCACTTCCTGCGCCACCCGCACCAGCAGCCATGCCTGCCCCAGTGGCCACACCACTCCCGGCGGCGCCAGTCCCAGCGGCACCGCTCGCGGCCGCGCCGCCACTGGCGCCACCGGCGGCACCAAGAGCGCCGCTCCCGGCTGGACCGGAGACCAGGTCACCCAGGTTGGCCAGCAACTGCGGCAAGTACCCGAACGGAAGCACCAGCAAAGCCGCACCCGTAAGAATCCGCTCCACTGGCACCGCGTCGTCCGTCTCGTGGCGGCAACGCTCGCAGTCCTCCACGTGCCTCAGGAAACGCTTGCGCCACAACGCACTCGGGCGGCCTGACCAGCCCTCCGAGGCCCCGATGAGCGCCGCGCAGCCCGGCTCCGCGGCCAGCGCGCGCACCAATGGCCGGACCGCTTCCAAACGCGTCTTCAGCCTGCTCACCCGGACCGTCACCAGGTGGGCGTCCAGGCGCAGGGCCTCGGCCACCTCCGTGCGCGTGAGGTGACCCGCGCGCTCGAGGGTCCAGAGGGCCAGCAGCTCGCGGTCCGCCGGGTCGAGCCAGCGGGCCGCCTCGTCGACCTCCCGTCGCTGTTCCGCGATGTGCAGGCGCGCCAGGGCGATGTCGGTGAACTCGGCGTCGGGGTCCGGGCGCTCGTCGTACTCCGCCAGCGGGGCGGGGGCCGCGCTGCGGCGGCGGTGGTGCTCGCGGATCTGGTTGATCGTCACCGCGACCAGCCACGACCGGAAGCGGCTCGGCTCCCGCAGGTTCTCGATGCCGCGCAGGACGCGCAGCATCGTCTCCTGCACCACGTCGTCGACGTCGGCGTCCGAGGTGAGCGCGCGGCCGGCGATGCTGTAGACCAGCGGCAGGTAGGCCGCGACCAGGGCGTCGAGCGCCGCACGGTCCCCGGCCCGCGCGGCGGTCACCTGCGCCACGTCTGCCTGAGCCAGCCGCTTCTGACCGATCACGTCCCCACCCTCACTCCGCCGACGACTTTCCCGTACGTCCAGGAGACCGGGCCCGCCCATCCTGGATCACAGAAACCACGCCTGCGAGTGACCCGGGTCACAATCGGCTCGTGTTACAGTCATGACTGTAATGACTGAAGGTAGGAACATGACCGACGAGGAAGCCTGGGTCGAGCAGGTCTCGGCCTTCTTCGCGCGCCAGGAAGGGCTGCCGCCGATCACCGGGCGCATCCTCGGCTGGCTGATGATCTGCGAGCCCCCGGAGCAGTCCGCGGCCGACATCGCCGCCGGGATCAAGGCGAGCCGCGCGTCGATGACGGCGAACATCCGCTCGCTCACCGCCACCGGGCTGGTCCGCCGCTACACCCGGGCCGGTGACCGCACCGCCTACTACCGCCTCGACGACCAGGGCTGGGAAACCGCCGTCCGCCGGCGCATCGAAGGCATGAGCGCGTTCGAAGACGTCCTCGAACGCGGCCTCGACCTCGTCGGCCCCGAAGCCGAACGCGCGTCCCGGCTGCGCGCCGCCCGATCCGTCTACCACTGGGTCGGCTCGCTCCTGCGCCCGGAGAACGGAGAACCCCGATGACCGAACAGGTCCGCCTGAGCCAGGAGAAGGAAACCCTGCTGATGGCGCTGTACCTGCGTGCCCTCGACAACCGCCGCCGGACGCCGATCCTGGGCGACCGGTTCGCACAGGACGTCGTCGACCGGATCGACTACGACTTCGGCCGCCTCGGCAACCTCAAGGGCAACGCGCCGCTCATCGCGACCCGCGCCCGGCAGTTCGACGCGTGGACCCGCGACTTCCTCGACGGCCATCCCGACGGCCTCGTGCTGCACCTGGCCTGCGGCCTCGACAGCCGCCCGCTGCGCATCGACCGCCCGGCGACGGCCCAGTGGATCGACGTCGACTACCCCGACGTCATCGAACTCCGCCAACGCCTCTACGGGCCGATCGACGGCGTCCGCGCCCTCGGCTCGTCGGTCATCGAAGAAGCGTGGTGGGACGAGGTGCCCACCGACCGCCCCGCCCTGGTGCTGGCCGAGGGGCTGCTGATGTACCTCGCGCCGGACGACGTGGACCGGCTGGTCGACCGGGCGCTGCGGCACTTCCCCACCGGACGTCTCGTCTTCGACGGCGTGGCGCCGTGGGTCAAGACGGTCGCCGGGATGCAGCCGTCCATGCGCCGGGCCGACACCGGCTTCCGCTGGGCGATGCCCGCGCCGGAAGCCTTCGCCAAGAAGCACCCGCCGCTGCGGCTGCTCGACGAACGCTCGGCCGTCGACCTCATCGCCGGGCACCAGAGCGCCGCGGCCCGGGCGGTGACGCGGGCCCTCGCCCACGTCCCGCCGGTCCGCGACGCCATGCGGTTCCTGCGCTACGGCTTCACGAGCTGAACGCCGTCGCGAAGACGTGCAGCTGCTTGTTCGACGGCAGCGTCAGGTACGCGACCTGTTTCGACGCCGTCAGCGGCACGGAAGCCGCGTAAAGACTCACCTTCTGGTCGTGCGGGTACGTACTTCCCGCGGGCCGGTTCCAGTACGGCGTCGTCGCCACGAGCACACAACCCGGGACGGCCTGGTTGGCGTACCAGTCCGCGACCGTCAGCGTCGAGGTCGACGTCGTCCCGTCGGTGTACGTCACGGTGACCGGGCCGCTCTGGGTACCGTTCGTCCCGGTCGTGAGCAACGCCAAAGCCGATCCTGAGCCGCTCACCGTCACGCTCTGGCCGGCCGTGGTCACCGTGTCCGGCTGCCCGGCCGGGACGTCCGGCCAGGTGAACGTCGCCGCGCCGCTCGTCACCGAGCCGCCCGGGTGGACACCGACCGAGTCCAGGGCCTGCGCGGAGAAGCTGAAGCCCGCGCCGTCGAGGTTGCCCGGCGCCGGGTTCGCGTCGTCGGTGACGCCGACGTCCGTATAGGCCGCCGCCAGGTTCGGGTAGGCGACCTGCGTGCTCGCCGTGCCCCGGACCGAGCCACCCGCGTACCGGGTGACGGCGGACAGCGTGACCGGGCCGGGCGCAGCTGATGCGCCGACCGTCACCGTCCAGGTGGTCGCCGCCGACTCCCCCGGCCGGACCGTCCGCGCGACGGCCGGGGTGCGCGGGGTCGCCTTCCAGCCCGCCGGGACGGCCAGGCTCGTCACGGCGTCGTGCACGGTTTCGGTGGCGCCGTTGGTGAAGGTGGTCGTCACCGACAGGGTCTTGCCGGGCGCCGCGATCGCGGGCACGGCCACCTTGGTGAACCGCGGCCCGGTGGTGTGGTCGACGCGGAAACCGCCCGACAGCGGGAGGTTCCGCGACGAGTCGCCGACCCGGACGGTGTACTTCCCGACGCCCAGTTCCCACGCGTGCGCGTCGGTGCTCCAGTACGACGCGTCCTGCGCGGTCAGCTCGAACCGGACCCGCTGCGTCTGGTGCGGCTGAAGATCCACCTTCTGGAAGCCCTTGAGCTGGTTGACCGGCTCCCCCGTGGACGCCGGATCGCTCAGGTACAGCTGGGCGACCTCGGCGCCCCGCCGCGCGCCCGTGTTGGTGACGTCGGCACTGACCGAGATCCGGCCGTTCTCGCGCAGGGTGTCGCCGTCCACCCTCAGGTTCGAGAACCGGAAGTTCGTGTACGAAAGCCCGAAACCGAAGGGGTACAACGGAGTCAGGTTCTTCCGGTCGTACCAGCGGTAGCCGACGTCGAGGCCCTCGGAGTACTGGACCTTGCCGTCGACACCGGGCCACTGCTGCGGTGTGGACGCCGGAACCTGGCCGAGGGACGCCGGGAACGTCACCGGCAGCTTGCCGGACGGCGCGACGTCGCCGAAGAGCAACGACGCGATCGCGTTGCCCGCCTCCTGACCCGGGTACCACGCTTCGAAGACGCCCTTGACCTTCGCCAGCCACGGCATCGTCACCGCGGAGCCGGTGTTGAGCACGACGACGGTGTTCGGGTTGGCCGCCGCGACGGCGTCGATCAGCTTGTTCTGGTCGGCGGGCAGATCGATGTCGTCCAGGTCGCCGCCCTCGGACTCGTAGTCGTTGGCGTAGACGACCGCGACGTCGGACTTCGCGGCGAGCGCGGCCGCCTGGCCGACGAGGTCCTCCCCCGGCGGCAGCCAGCCGAGGCTCACCGAAGCGTCCCCGCCGGCCTGGTAGTAGTCGACCTCTACCGGCACCGGCTGGCCCGCGGTCAGCGGCACCTGCGCGGTCTTGGTCTGCGCGCCGTGGTCACCCCAGTTGTCGATCACCTGCTGGCCGTTGACGAGCAGGCGGCTGCCGTCGTCGCTGGTCAGGCCGAGGGTGTACGTCCCGGTCGCGGGCGCGGTGAGCGTGCCGGTCCACTTGGCCGAGAAGTTCGTCGCGGGCACGCCCGGCGCGGGCGCCCCGCTGAAGGTGAACGCGACCTGCGGATCGGTGCGGGTCACCACCGGCGTCCCGGACGAGTCGGTGTTCGCGTAGTAGTCGCCCTGCAGCCCGCTGCCGGTGCCCGACGGCGGCTTGAGCGCACTGCTCTCGATCGGGGGCAACGCGCTGCCCGTGCCGAGGTTGCCCTGCGCGTACTCGACGTCGATGCCCGAGCCCGCACGCGCCTTGATGCCGTCGAACGGCGTGACCGTGCCGGTACCGGCGATGTGCGCGCTGCCGCCGCCGGAGCTGAGCGTGTTCTTGCCCGCGCCGTCGCCGATCACCGCGACCGAGTGCAGCTTGTGCGCGTCCAGGGGCAGCAAGCCGCTGTTCTTCAACAGGACCGTGCCGTCCTCGGCGGCCTTCTTGGCCACCGCCAGGTGCCCCGCGGTCGAGGCGGCCGCGTCCGGGGTGTCGGCCGACGGGTGGTCGAACAGCCCGAAGCGGAACTCCTCACGCAGGATGCGGGTGACCATGTCGTCCACACGGGACTGCGGCACCTGTCCACTTTGGACGGCCGTCTTCAGCGTGGCGCCGAAGAAGTCCTGGCCGGGCATCTCCATGTCCATCCCGGCGTTCGCCGACGGCGCCGCGCTGTGCGTGGCACCCCAGTCGGACGTGATGAAGCCGTCGAAGCCGAAGTCCTGCTTGAGGATGTCGTTGAGGTAGGGGTTCTCGCAGGCGTAGGTGCCGTTGATCGAGGAGTACGAGCACATCGCCGACGACGGCTTGGCCTGCGCGACGACGTTCCCGAACGCGCTGGTGTAGATCTCGTGCACGGTCCGGTCGTCGATCACCGCGTTGTCGGCGGTGGTGTTGCGGTTGGCCTCCTGGTTGTAGACGGCCCAGTGCTTCACCTGCGCCATCACACCCTGCGACTGGACGCCGTTGATGTCCGCGGCGCCCATCTGCCCGGCCAGGTACGGGTCCTCGCTGTAGGACTCGAACGCCCGGCCCCAGCGCGGGTCACGCACGATGTTGATGGTCGGGCCGAGGTCGACGTCGACGCCCTTCGTCTTGTCCTCGGCGCCGATCACCGACCCGTAGGTCTTGGCCAGCCCCGCGTCGAAGGACGCGGCGACGGCGGACGCGGCGGGCAGCTGCGTGGTGTTGCCCAGGTTCACGCCCAGCGGGCCGTCCTCCATCTTCAGCGACGGGATGCACAGGCGGTCGTCGCCCGCGACGCGGCCGGTGTAGCCGCCGGCGGCGGTGCCGTGCACCATCGAGATCTTCTCGTCGAGCGTCATCTGCCCGAGGACCTGCGCGACCCGCTTGTCCACGGGCGCGTGGGACCCCACCCACGGACAAGCAGAAGGCGAAGCGGGCGCGGCCTCGGCCGCTGCGGGGACGGTCGTGCCGGTGATCAGCACGGCCGCGATCAGGGCTGCTCCACGCCGTTTCACGGCGTCACCTCCGCGATCCTCGTGAAACTGTTCTGCGCGGCCGCGACGGCGATCCGCACCTGGGTCGTGGTCACCGGCGCCGGGAACGGGATCCACCGGTAGACGGCGGTGTTGCCGGTGACGTGCACCTGGTCGGCCCACTGGGCGCCGTCCCAGGTCTGCACGGTGAAGTCGGTCGGGACGCCGTCCGGGTGGGACGCGAAGCCGACGCCGGTCAGCGTCGTCGCGGCGGGCGCCATGACGGTGAGCGTGTCCGGGTACTGGCTGTCGGTGTCGTCGTTCCAGAACGTCGCGAGGTCGTGGTCGATCGCGTTCGACGCGACGTAGGTGCGGGTCGCGCCGTTGACGATGTTCGGCGCATGCTCGCTCGACGCCGTGGCCGTCGTGCCGCTCGCCCAGCTGCCGAACACGGGCACGTTCACGGTCGTCTTCACGACGTCGCCGCGAGGTGGCTTCACGGTCAGCGTCACCGGGTACAGCCCGCTCTTGGCGTCGGCCGGGACGGTGATCCGCACGCTGCCCGGCGTCTCGGAGGTGGCCGGGGTCAGCGGGATCGCGGTCGTCGTGGCGGTCCAGCCCGCGGGTACCTGCGCGCCGAGGGTCGCCTGACCGGCCACAGTGGACCGTCCTTCGACGACCACCGGGATGTCCCCGCTGCCGCCCGCGGTGATGGCCGCGGGTGTGCCCGTGGTGAGGGCGAGCCGGGTGAACGGCGTGCGCGGCGGCGTCACGGTGAACGTGTAGTCGCCCGAACCTGCGGTCAGGGTGAGCGTCTCGTCGTCGGCCCGGCCGACGCTCAGCCCGGGGTCGGCCTGGGCGGCGTGGCCGTCGGCGAAGATCGTCCGCCCGTTCTCGCGCACGGACGACTGCTTGCCACCCAGCAGCGGGAGCCGGATCGTCGCCTTCGCGCCGACCGGAATCGTGGCGTGGTAGGTGATCGTGCTGCCGTCGCGCTGCCACGAACTGGAGACGGTGCCCCGCACGGTCTGCTGCTGCGCCGTCACGTGGGTGAGGTTCCCGGCGACGGCCGGGGCGAGGGTGAACTCGCGCCAGCCGGGGCTGCCGGGCTGGATCCCGGCCAGCTGCTGCTGGAACCACTGGCCGATCGCGCCGCCGAGGCCGATGTGGTCCTTCGACGACGTGCCGTCCGGCGCCGACGAGTTGTCCCACTTCTCCCAGATGGTCCCGGGACCTTGGTTCACCATGTAGCCGAAGCTCGGGTAGTCGGTGCGTTGCGCGATGGCGAGCGCGACGTCGTTGCGCTGGTACTTGCCGAGCGCCTGGAACACCAGGGTGGTGCCGACGAACCCGGTCGTGACATGGTTCTGGTGCGACGCGATGTCCGCGACCAGCCGGTCCACTGTGGACTGCTCGCGGCCCGCCGGGACGAGGCCGAACGCGAGCGGCAGGGCGTAGGACAGCTGCGTCCCGGTACCGAAGACGCCAGTGTCGGCGGAATAGAACCGCTTGAGGAAGCCCGTCGCGATCTGCCCGGCCAGAGCGTTGTACTTGGTGGCGTCGGCCTGCTTACCGAGGGCTCCGGCCATCTTCGCGAGCAGCTGCGCGTCGAGGTAGGAGAAACCGGTCTGGAAGTAGCCGTGCGGCGTACTGACCGTCGAAAGCCAGTCGTCACCCCAGGACGTCGGCGGGTTCACGACGACGTGGTCGGCGTCGCTGATCGTGCCGAGGTACCCGACCCACGCCTTGACGTCGTCGTAGTGCGTGGCCAGCAGCTGCGAATTCCCGTACTGCGTGTAGGAGTCCCAGATGATCTGCGGGTAAGCGGTGCCCCACGCGGGGTCGGTCGCCCAGTCGGTGCGGCCGTTGACCGGCGCGACCGAGGGCAGGCTGCCGTCGGCGTTCCGGCTGGTCACCATGTCGCCGAGCCACTTCGCGTAGAACGCCTGCATGTCGAAGTTGGCCATCGCCTCCTGGTCGGAGTCGGCGGCGTCGCCGAGCCAGCCGTGACGTTCCCGGGTCGGGCAGTCCATCTGGATCGACTCGAGGTTGTTCAGCTGGGTCTGCGTGACGGCGGCCTGGATCTTGTCGAGGCCCGGGTCCGAGGTGCCGAACCGGCCCGTCGAGGCGACATCGGTGTGGATCTCCTGCGCGGTCACGGTGACGGCCGCGTCGTCGGGCACGCCGGTCAGCTCGGCGTAGCGGAAGCCGGCGTAGTTGAAGTGCGGCAGGTACGTCTCGGTGCCGGTGCCGCGGAAGGTGTAGTGGTCGGTCTGCCGCGGCGGCTCGGAGCCGTTGAAGCTGATGTTCGCGGTCGAGACGCGGCCGTTCGCGTCGAGGATCTCGCCCTTCTTCAGCGACGCCGTCGTGCCGGCCGGCAGGGCGGCCCGCAGCGTCGCCTGGCCGGTGCGGTTCTGGCCGAAGTCGTAGACGCGCACCCCCGGCGCGGGCCGGGTTTCCTTGACCGGCTGGTGGTTCGCGACGATCCGGGACGGCGGGGTGGTGTCGGGCAGCAGCCGGGTGACCCCGCTGTCGACCACCGCGGGATGCGGGCCGTAGACGCCGATCTCGGCCAGCCGGAAAGTGCAGCTCGTGCCGACGCAGGCGAGTTTCGTCGCGGTCACCCGCACGTACCGGCCGGTGACGTCGGCGGGCAGGGTGACGGCCGCGGTGCCCGGGTTGGGCTGGTCGGCGTCCGTGCGGTGGGCGACGGTCGTCGCGGTGGCGAACGCCGGGTCGTCGCTGACCTGGACCCGGTAGCGCACCGGGAAGCCGGCACCGACGACGTCGCCCGAGGTGTCGTTGGTCGGCCGGGCCGGGAACAGCGCCACCGAGCCGATCTTCTGCGCCGAGCCGAGGTCGGCCTGCGCCCACTTCGTGCTGTCGGCGGTGGACGCGATGGCGGAGTGGTAGCCCTCCGACACGTCGCTCGAGCCGTCGATGCCGTCGGTCGCGGCCGCCGGGGACCAGCCGCAGCAGGTGGTCGTGTCGAGCGCGGTGACCGGCTTGCCCTGCGCCAGGCTCTGGCGGTGCGACGCCGGGGCGACGGCGCGCGCGGCGGGCCACGCGCTCGCGTCGAACCCGGCGGTGTCCCAGCCCGCGATCTCCTTGCGGGCGTCGTAGGTCTCGCCGTAGTAGAAGTCGTCACCGGTGACCGGGCCCGCCTGGGTCTTCCAGTCGGCGCCGGTGCCGAAGCGCGCGGTCGAGCCGTCGGCGTAGGTGACGTTCAGCTGGGCGACGAGGGCCGGGCGCCCGCCGTACTGGCCCTTCCCGGCCATGAACGCGAGCGCGTTGCGGCCGGGCTTGACGAGGTTAGTGACGTCGAGGTCGCGGTAGAGGACGCGGGCGGCGTAGTCGGTCACCGCGGAATCGAGCGCCCGGTCGGGCTGGACGCGGGCGCCGTTGAGGTGCGGCTCGGCGACCCCCTGCGCGCCGACGTACAGCCGGGCGCGGGCGACGGGCTTGCTGACGTCGAAGGTGCCGCGGACGAGCGCGCCGTCGTCGGCCTGCAGCCACCACGCGGTCCAGTCGGCGGGCCGGAGCAGGCCCGTGTCGAACTTCGCGGGCGCCGACCACGACGACGTCCGGCCTTCGCTGTTCCAGGTGCGCACCGACCACTGGTAGGTGCGGTCGCTGTCCAGGGCGGGCCCGGTATAGGCGACGTCGACCGAATTGCCCGACACGACCCGCCCGGAGTCCCAGTGGGACCGGGGGCCGTCGACGCGGATTTCGTACGCCGTCTGGGTTTCCGCGCGTCCGGCGTCGTTCACCGTCCACGCGAACGTCGGCTGCGGACCGGCGGCCAGGACGTTCGCCGTCTGGCCGTCGGCCCGCAGCGCGCTCGGCGGTTGCGGGCCGCCGTGCGCGGGCTCGGCGCTCGCGGCCGTGGCGGGCACGACTGCCGCGGCGAGCGCGAGCGCGACGATCACGGCCCGTCTCTTCGTTGAGGTTCCCAGCCGGCGCATGAACGTCTCCTGACGTAATAAAACGTTTCAATCAGCCGAGGGACTGTCTACAACCTCCGTCGCGGGGAAACAAGAAACGGTGTCGATCCTGTCCGGATCACGCCGAAGAAGACACTCGAACAGCTCAGCGCGCCTTGTTCGCGCAGCCGATGCAGATGCGCGTCGCCGGGAGGGCGGCGAGCCGCTCTTCCGCGATCGGCCCGCCGCAGCGTTCGCAGGTTTCGTAGGTGCCGGCGCGCACCCGCCCGGCGGCGCGGTCGAGATCCGCCAGGTCGTCCTCGGCCTGCCGCAGGAGGGCCTGGACCTGGGCCCGCTCGAACGCGATCGTGACGCCTTCCGGATCGTGCTCGTCGTCGTTGCTGGTGAACTCCGACGCCTCGACGATCCCGTCGCGCTGCCGCGCCAGCGACGCGGCCAGCCGCGCGGTTTCGTCGGCGGCCCGCGCGATCAGCTCCAGCGCGACGGGCTCGTCCATGCCCCCAGCCAACCACGGACGAGGCCGGTCCGTCAGCCGAACGCGGCCTGGGCCAGCGGCTCCCACTCGCGCCAGGTCGCCAGCCGCTCCTGGTACTCGGCCTCGACCGCGGCGAACGACTTGCCGAAGAACACCCGCTGCGGCGGCTTGTCCGTGTCGGCCAGCTCCAGCAGCGGCCCGCGGGTCGCCTTGGGGTCGCCCATGTCCCACTCGATCCGGCCCGTCTCGCGGACGTCGTCGTAGTCCGGGTTCGGCTCGCTGGTCCGGACGCTGCCGCCGCCGAAGTCCGTGCGGTACGGGCCGGGCTCCAGGCAGATGACGTCGATCCCGAACGCCGCGACCTCCTGCCGCAGGGACTCCGAAAGCCCTTCGACCGCCCATTTCGACGCGTGGTAGGCGCCGATGCCGGGGAACGCGCGGATGCCGCCCTCGCTGGTGACCTGGATGATCCGGCCGCGGCCCTGCCGGCGCATGACCGGCAGCGCGGCCTGGGTCAGCCAGAGCGTGCCGAAGAAGTTCGTGTCGAGCTCCGCGCGGATCTCCGCCTCGGTGAGCTCCTCGACCATGCCGAAGTGCCCGTACCCGGCGTTGTTGACGAGGACGTCCAGGCTCCCGAACTTCGCCACTGTCGCTTCGACGGCTTCAGCCGACGCGGCGCGGTCGGTGATGTCCAGCCGCAGCGGCAGGACGGCGTCGCCGTACCGCTCGACGAGCGGGCGGAGGCTTTCGACGTCACGCGCGGTGGCGGCGACGCGATCGCCCCGCTCGAGGGCTGCCTCGGCCCACTCGCGGCCGAAGCCCTTCGACGTTCCCGTGATCAGCCAGCTCTTCGTCTCATTTCGCTGCATCATGACGCAACAGTAGCATGGACTGCATTAATATGGCGAGTGGTAGTGTTCCGGTCATGATCGCCGGAGACAGCCGCCGTGAGCGCAAGAAGGCCCAGACCCGGGCCGCCATCCAGGAAGCGGCCTTGGAGCTGTTCGTCAGCCAGGGCTACCGGGAGACGACGATCGCGCAGATCGCGGCGCGCGCGGACGTGGCGACCCGCACGGTCACGCTCCACTTCCCGGCCAAGGAAGACCTGCTCTTCGCCGACGACCCGTTCGCCCCGGAGTCGCTGGCCCGATGCCTGCACGAGCGAAAGTCGGACACCTTCGCCGTACTCCGGGACTGGATGCACACGACGATGCGCGCGCTCGACGCGAGCGACCTGGAGCAGGAGCCGGACCCGGCGCAGCTGTGGCGCCGCCGAGCCCTGCGAGCCCAGCTCCTCATGGAGGACGACGACCTACGAGGCCGAGCACGGGCCGGGTATCGCGACCTGGAGTTGTTGGTGGCGAAGGGGATCGGCTCGGACATCGGGCTGCCGGCGGATGCGCTGATCCCCCGGCTCGCGGCGGTCACGGTGGTGGCGGGTCTGCGCGAGATCTACGTGACGCGGGAGGGTCGAGCGAAAGCCCAGTCGGCGGCCAGTGAGCTTTCCGGGTTGGTCGATCAGGTGCTTGCTTTCGCGGAGGCCGGGGTCCGCAACGCCGGGATGTGACTACCTGCGATGCACCCAATCGCCGCGCGACGCTACGCGTCTTCCTTGCGGGCCAAGCCATTGCGATAGAGGTCGACCGTGGCGACGTTCCAGCGGTCCAGCTGTGCGGGCGTGTAGAACGGTTCCGGTAGCTGGCGGCTGATCGCCGGTTCCAGCAGGACGCTGGCCAGGTTGAACACCGCCGCGTGGATCGCTGCCCAGTCCCGGTCCGCTTCCGGCCGCAGGGCGCCCGCGCGGTCCAGTGGGGCCAGCCAGCTCGTGCGGGCGATGCCGACCAGTGCGTCGAATCCTCTCGCCGCTGCGGGGTCGCCGTCGATCATGGCTCGGGCCAGGTAGCGCAGGGCCAGTGCGTTGTCGCGGACCCAGGCCGTCGTGGCGTCGCCCAGGCCCGGCCAGGCCTCGTCACCCTCGCTTCGCTCGGCCAGCTCGCGGGAGAACTCCGCCATGACGTCGAGGATGTACTCGTCGACCGCTTCGCGCAGGCGGGCCTTGGTGCCGAAGTGGTGCTGCACCAGGCCCGGGGACACGCCCGCGGCCGCGGCCACGTCGCGGATCGACGTCGAGGCGACGCCACGGGCGGCGAAGCCCTCCAGGGCGGCGTTGCGGATTCGGGCGTAGGTGGTCAGATCGGACTGCCTGGCCGGGATCTGGGGCATCTTCGTACGGTAAACCATACGTTGCACCTGACCGACGATACGTGTGTATTGTTCTTGGTACTTACGTATTGGAGGCACTCCATGGGGATCACCAGGCTCGCCGCGGCCCTCGCCGTCTCGCCGGCCATCACCCGTCAGGCCCGGCGCGACGCCGCGTTCGCCCGCGGCGACTTCCGCGTCTGCCAGCCCTGGTACGACGGGCCCGCCGAGAGCACCGGACGCGTGCTGATCAGCGTCAACGAATACCGGCCGCACAGCATCAAGGACGTGGTGGGGATCGGCCGCGCGGCCGAGGCGCTCATCCGGGACGAGGTGCTCGCCAACCCCGGCGCGGCCGGCATCATGAGCGCCTTCGGCCCGCGGCGCCGGATCCTGTACTCACTGTCGGTCTGGACCAGCGAGGACGCGCTCAAGGAGTTCACGATCGCCCCGGCGCACCGCGAGATCATGCGCCTCTACCGGGCGCGCGGGTACCTGCGCCACCTCCACTGGTGGGACACGCACCGGTCGATCGGCGCGTCGATGCTCGAGGCGACCCGGCGCCTCGACCGGGGCGAGGGACGCCGCGTCGGCGACGCCCGCGACCCGTGGGCTCGTGCGGACCAGGCCCGTCTCACCGAGCTTGGTACGACCCCGGCCGCGCCGATCTGGCGCTCCGGAGGACGCCGGGCCGGCTGAGAACCCCGGCCGGCGCCGGCAGCGGGGAGGCCACGCGCTGACGGTGTCAGTCCTCCCCTCGACGAGGTCGAGTGGTTCGCGTCCCCGTCGGACCTCTGCCGCGCCTCCGCGGGGCTCCCCCGCGAGCCGTGTCCGACCCGGAGTCCACTTTGGACACGCTCCCCCTGACCGCCGAAGCGCAGTCGGTCATCCGCGGGGCGTTCCACCTGCCGGCGTGACCGGCCAGGGGCCGGCGCCGGTCATCAGGCCGATCATGCCCGCGACGAGCCGCATCTGGTCCACCGTCCGGATGTCGGCCTCGACGAGCCTCGGCGAGCACACGAGGATCGCCAGCGCCTGGGCCCGTGACAGAGCCACGTTGAGCCGGTTGCGGGAGAGCAGGAAGTCCAGCCCGCGCGGCAGGTCGACCGCCGACGACGACGTCATCGTCGTGATCACCACCGGCGCTTCCTGGCCCTGGAACCGGTCGACGGTACCGACCCGGACCCCGGGGAACCCGGCGTCGGCCAGGGCGCGCGTCACGGTGCGCGCCTGCAGGTTGTACGGCGCCACCACGACGATGTCGGCGTCGCCGAGGGGCCGGGACGTCCCGTGGTCCGTCCACAAGCGACCGTGCAGGCCGGCGACGATCGCCGTGACGGCCGCGGCTTCCTCGACCGAGCGCGTCGTGTTGCCGTGGTGGTCGACCTCGGCCAGGTACAGGCCCGCGTCGACGCCCTCGATGGCACGCTCTGCTGCCGAGGGGTGCGCGTGGAGGCGGCCCGCGTAGGACAGGTTCGACACCGGCTCGCACACGGCCGGGTGCATCCGCCGGGTCTCGTCGAGGAAGTAGCCCAGCGACGGCGGCATGATGTCGGCCTCGCCGATCAGGTGCCCCAGCGCCGACGCCTCCGCGCCCGCCGGGTGCGTGCCCTGCACGACCTGCGGCAGCTGCTGCGGATCCCCCAGCAGCAGGACGTTCTTGGCGCACATCGACACCGCGAGCGCGTCGGCGAGGGCGAACTGCCCGGCCTCGTCGATGATCAGCAGGTCGAAGGGCTCTTCGCGGATCGCGGCGTTGGCGAACGTCCACGCCGTGCCGCCGACCAGGTGCCCGTTGTCGTGCTCCAGGCGCCAGTTCACCAGCGCCGGGTTGCTCTTCGGCTGCTCCCACGGCGCTTCCGGGTCCGGCGTCTTCTTGGCCCGCTTGGCGCACGGCAGCTCCGGCGCGCTCTTCATCGCCGCGCTCAGCACGTTTTCCACGGCCTTGTGGCTGTTCGAGGTGACCGCGACGGTCCGCCCGGCGCGCACGAGGTGGGCGATCAGCTTCCCGGCGAGGTACGTCTTCCCCGCGCCCGGCGGGCCCTGCACGGCGAGCGCCGACCCGTCGAGCTCGTCGACGGCCTCGATCACTGTGCGGACCAGGTCCTCCCCCGGCTCCGGCAGCGCGGCGCCGCCGAGCAGCCGTGGTGACGTCCGGCGGAGCAGGTCGACGCCGGGATGCCGCGGCAGCACCGGGAGCGCGTCGACGACCAGGCGGGCGAGATCGGCGACGGCCTCGTCCTTGGGCGACGGCCGCACCGGGCTGCCGGGCAGCACGGCGGCCGGGCGGTCGGCGGTGGTGGCGTCCGGCGCGCAGCTCTCCTCCAACGTCAGCTCCACGGCCGACGCGGCGACGACCTTGGCGTCGCGGGCGGTGTCGCCGTAGCGCAGCCGCACCTCGTCACCCGGGGCGAACGGGTGCGGCCGGTCCGGGTCGCACGTGAGCTGCAGCGTCCGCTTCGCCTTGCGGACGCGCCCGGCGGGCGGCACCCACTCCCCCGCCTCCAGCGCAACCGGCACCGCGCAGGCGGTGTCGACCTCGAGGTCGCCGAGCGGGGCGGCCAGCTGGCGGAAGTACTCCCACCAGGCGGGGTTGGTCTCGCGGCGGTGGTACCCGACCGACGCCGCCAGCAGCGCGCGGGCCCGCTCGTCGGGCGTGAAGTCGCCCGGGTCGTCCGGCAGCCCGTCGAGCAGCGGGTCGACCAGGGCGGCCAGCTGCGCGGCGCGTTCGGCCCGCCGCTCGGCGGCGACGTCCTCCTCGGCCTGGCGGATCAGCGCGTCCTCGGCGGACTCTTCGACCGGCTCCGGGAGGTCGATCCCGGCGTCGGCGCGGACCTGGTGGAGGAACTCGAACAGCCGCAGCGTCGAGACGCAGTCGTACTCGGTCGTGTCGGCGATCCCGCGCAGCACCTCGCCGGCGCGTTCCGGTTCGCCGGCCAGGGTCAGGTACTCCTCGTACGCCTCGACGTCCGAGACCGCGGTCTTGCCGCCCTCGCGCGCGCCGGGCATGTAGAGCGCCTCGAGGTAGCGGATCGAGTAAGACCGCTGCGACACGCGCAACGCCTTGCGCACCACCGCATGCAGGTCGACGACCGCCCCGCCGCGCAGCAGCTGGTCGACGGCCTCCTCGCGGGTGCCGTGCACCGCCGCGAGCCGTTTGATCGCGGTGACCTCGTACGGCGCGTAGTGGTAGACGTGCGAACCGGGGTGCTCGGCGACGCGGGCCGCGGCGAAGTCGACGAACTCCTCGAAGGCCCGCTTCTCCTGGGCGCGGCTGTGCGCCCAGAACGGCGTGAACTCCTGGCCGCCGTCCGTGGTGACCGCGCCGAAGAGGTACTCCAGCCCCTCGCCCGACAGCGCGTGCGGGTCGCCGGCCAGGTCGAGGAAGACGTCGCCGGGTGCGGGCGCCGGCAGGTCGGCCAGCGCGCCGGGGTCGACGATCTCGTAGGAGATGTCGCCGGTGGTGTCCTGCCGGACCTGGAGCGCAGCCTGGGCGCGCAGGGCCGCGAACGCCGTGACGGACAGGTCCCGCGGCCGGTCGGCCGGCCCGGCCGCGGCGAGCGCCTCGATCGTGCCCAGCCCGGCGGCGGTGAGCTTGCGACGCTGGTCGCCGCGCATCCCGGCGACGAGCGAGAGGTCGCGGTCGGCCTCGCGGGCCGTCGTGCAGTGCTGGGCGAACCCGCAGCCGGCGCAGGCCGGGCGTTCGTCCGCCCAGAGCTGGACCGGCAGGACCGCCGGCCGGCCGCGCAGCCGGGCCCGCAGGCGGTCGACCAGCGGCCGGAAGTCCGCGACCCGCAACGTCCGGGTGCCGCCGTCGGCCAGTCTGAGGTGCAGGTGCGGCCCGGCGGGCCACCCGGCCCGGCGCAGCGCGTCGGCGTACGCGGTCAGCTGCACCACGGCCGGGGGCTTCGCGAGCCGGGACGGCTTCGCGTCGTAGACCTCGTAGCGGCCTTCGCCGTCGCGCACCAGGAAGTCCGCGCGCCCCGAGAACTCGCCGTCGTCGAGGACGGCCCGGTGGATCACCGGGGCGCCCGACCGCAACGCCGCTTCCGTCGCCTTCGCCGCGGCGGCCTGGTCCCGGACGTCGATCTCGACCACCGCGCGGCCCTCGCCGCGGAACCGGGCGAGCATCGCCGCCGCGGCGGCGCGAGCCTGCCGGTCCGGCTGCCCGGGTGCGGCGGCGGGCCGTGGCGCGCCCGGCAGGTCCGCGGCCAGCGCCTGGTTCAGGACGCTGCGGTGCTCGCACTCGAGCAGGTCGGCGAGATCGGCTGGGGTGTGCATCGCTGGGCAGTCTGACACGCGCCGTTCGCCCGGTTGGAGCACACCGCCGCGACACGCCCACCAGGTCTGCCCGGGAGTGCGACTTCTGTACCCGCCTGACCGTATACAGCGGATCGAAACGCCGGTTAGCCTCCGCGCGTGAGGATCATGGGTGCTCTGCTCACCGCGCTGCTGACCGCCGGGCTCGTCGTGCCGATTGCGCTGCTGGCGCCGGATCCGGCGAAGGCCGACCCGGCTCCGTGGGTCGGCCCGCTCAGCACCAGCGGGCGCTACATCGTCGACGCGACGGGCAACCGCTTCAAGCTGAAGGCCGCCAACTGGCACGGTGCGAGCGGCACGTGGACCGGATCGGGTGACATCAACGACCCGGCGAACCACCACGCCGGCGAGATCGCCTACCAGACCCCGCTGGGCCTGGACCGCGCGTCGATCGACACCGTCATCGACGGGCTCGCGCAGCTGGGCCTCAACAGCGTCCGGCTGCAGTTCTCGAACGCGATGATCCACGACGCGAACCCGGTGCCGGACCTGCCGGCCAACCCGGACCTGCACGGCAAGACGCCGTTGCAGGTGTACGACCGGGTCGTCGAGCGGCTGACCGCGCGCGGGTTCGCCGTGATCCTCAACAACCACACCACGACGTCGCGCTGGTGCTGCGGCCTCGACGGCAACGAGCGCTGGAACACCGCGCAGTCCGAGCAGCAGTGGCAGGACGACTGGCTGTTCATGGCCCGCCGCTACGCCGCGAACAAGCGGGTGGTCGGCGCCGACCTGTACAACGAGGTCCGCCGGAACACCTTCGACGACCCGAACTGGGGCTGGGGCAACGACAAGGACTGGCAGCGCGCGAGCCAGCAGGTGGCCGACCGCATCCTGACCGAGGCGAACCGGGACCTGCTGATCATCGTCGAGGGCATCAACTGGACCGGCCTGCCCATCGACGGCTTCGCGCACGGCCGGCCCACGCTGGAGCCCGCCCGCACGCTGTCGCACACGCTCGTGGACTCGGGGAAACTCGTCTACTCGGCGCACTTCTACGGTTACACCGGCCCGAACCACTCCGGCGCGACCGGCATCGGCGAGACCCACGACCCGCGGTACCGCGACCTCTCGCCGCAGGAGCTGCGCGACACCCTGTACCGGCAGGCGTTCTTCGTCGAGCAGGACACCGGCAAGCACTACACCGCACCGCTGTGGATCAGCGAGTTCGGCGAGGGCCGCAACACGACCGACCCGGCGTCGCGCACGTTCTTCGAGAACTTCGTGAACTACCTCGCCGAGACGGACACCGACTTCGCCTACTGGCCTGCGGTGGGCTTTCAGACCAACGGCGTCGGCGACGGCTGGTCGCTGCTGGCCTACGACAGCGCGGGCCGCCGCATCGACGTCCTCGACGGCACCGACTGGCGCGGTCCGGCGTGGCAGCGGCTGGTGAACGCGCCGTCCCGGACCGGGGCGATCCCGGCGGCCGAGCACTGGTCGATGCTGAACCTCGACTACGGCGACTTCCAGGAGTCCCGCGCGGTCCGGGCTCAGCCGGACTGGGATTCGGGCGCGCGCAAGGGGGCCTGCCCCGACGGCCAGCGCCTCACCGGCCTCGCGCACACCGGCGGCCGCGGCCTGTGCACCGGCACGCTCCCGGCTCCCGCCGGCTACACCGTGGTCCGCGACGAGTCCTATGTGGACACGGACTGGGCGTCGGGGTACACGAAGGCGCAGTGCCCGCCCGATTCCGCCGTCGTCGGCTACAGCGTCCGCGGCGCCGCGGTTTCCGCCGTGCTGTGCGGGAAATCCGCCACCCCGCTCGGCCGCACCGGCCGCACGGTCTGGTTCGACCGCGGCGACAACCGGCCACCGGGCGACCTCGGCGGCGACTTCGCTTCGGGCAACTACAAGGGCCAGTGCGCGCCGGGCGAGTACGTCGCGGGCGTCGCCTACACCGGCCGCATCGGCTCGAGCCGAACCCCGGACGCGCTGCTCTGCCGCTCCTGACCAGGTGCGCGACGGGCCGGGCTAGCGGATGCGGAACCTGCGCATCATCTTGAGCCCGGAAAGCATGCCCTCGACGTACTTTTCGTAGGTCTGACCGGGCCGCGGGCCCATGACCTGCTTCTTGAGCAGGGCCATGTTCTGCACGTCGGTGTACTTGAGCAACCCCTGGTCACCGTGGCGGGCGCCGACCCCGGAGCTCTTGACCCCGCCCGACGGCGTGCCCTTGGCCGCGTACGCCGTCGCGAGGATGTCGTTGATGTTGACGTTGCCGGATTCGAGGCGGGCGGCCACGGCGCGCGCGGCGTCGAGGTCGCGGCCCCAGACCGAGGCGTTGAGGCCGTAGTCGGTGTCGTTGGCCAGCGCCACGGCCTCGTCGACGGTGCCGTACTTGTGCAGTGCGACAACGGGTCCGAAGGTTTCGGTGACGCCGCAGAGCATGTCCTTCGTGACGCCTTCGAGGATCGTCGGCTCGAAGAACGCCGGGCCGAGGTCGGGCCGCGGCTTGCCGCCGCAGAGCACGGTGGCACCCTTCGCGACGGCGTCGTCGACGTGCGCCTTGACGCGGTGCATGTGGTCGACGGACACGAGCGAGCCCATGTCGGGGCCGAAGTCGTAGGCCGCGCGCACGTCCAACGCGAGAGCCTTGGCCACGAACGCCTTGGCGAACTCGTCGTAGCGGGACTCCGGCAGGTAGATCCGCTCGATGTGCATGCAGATCTGGCCGGTGTTGCCGAACGCGCCGAACACCGCGCCCTGCGCGGCTTCCGCGAGGTCGGCGTCCTCCAGCACGATCATCGGGTTCTTGCCGCCGAGCTCGAGGCAGCAGCCGATGAGGTTGCGCCCGGCCCGCTCGCCGATCACCCGGCCGGTGGCCGTGGAGCCGGTGAACATCACGTAGTCGGCGTGGTCGATGAGCGTCGGGCCGACGTCCGGGCCCTCGCCGCACACCACCTGGAACAGCCCCTTCGGCAGCCCGGCCTCCTCCAGCAGCTCGATGCCGTAGAGCGGCGAGAGCGCCGTCTTGTTGTCGGGCTTCAGCACGACCGCGTTGCCGGCCATCAGCGCCGGGATCGCGTCGGAGATGCCGGTGGCGAACGGGAAGTTCCACGGCGCGATGATGCCGACGACACCCTTGGGCTGCCGGATCTCGGTCGAGGTGGTCAGCAGCGGCACCGGCCCGCCGCGGCGGGTGGGCGCCAGCAGCTTCGCGGCCCGCCGGAGGTAGTGGCTCATCACCATCGCCGGGTCGCAGGTCTCCTCGATGGCCATCCGCCGGTTCTTGCCGCTCTCGGCCTGGATGAGGTCGGCGACGGCCCGCGCGCGGTCGACGAAGAGCGTGTGCGCGCGCTTGAACACGGCCAGCCGCTGCTTGAGCGGGGTGGCGGCCCACGCGCGCTGCGCCTCGCGGGCGACGGCGAACGCCTGCTCGATGTCGGCCGGGGTCGACTGCGGCAGCTCGGCGAGCGTGTCCCCGGTGTAGACCTCGGTGAGCTTCCAGGTCGTGCCGGACGAGCCCGGCACCCTGGCGACGAGCCGCCGCAGGAACGCGTCGGTGACCGACGCCGGGCGGGTGAGCTCGAGCGGGGTGAGGGTCATGGTCCGCTCCCGGTCAGTGGCCTGAAAGGACGAGTCGCGCGCCCATCTCGCCGATCATGATGGCGGGCGCGTTGGTGTTGCCGCCGGTGATCGACGGCATGATCGAGGCGTCGCAGACCCGCAGGCCCTCGACGCCGCGGACCTTGAGGTCGGGGCTCACGACCGAAAGCTCGTCGACGCCCATCCGGCAGGTGCCGACCCCGTGGTAGACCGACGTCGCGCGGTTGAGGATCGCGTCGCGCAGCGCCTGGCCCTTCAGGTCCTTGCCCGGGTGGATCTCCTCCTTGACCGCGCCGTTGAACGCGCCCGAGGCGAAGATCTCGCGCGCCATCTCCGAACCCTCGCCGAGCACTTCGAGGTCGGCCGGGTCGGCCAGGTACTGGAAGTCGATGAGCGGAGCGGCCTTCGGGTCGCCCGACGCGAGTCGCAGGGTGCCGCGGCTCTTCGGGTAGATCAACGTCGTCAGCACGGTGAGCGCGGTGCGCGTGTCGACGTCGTGCCGGATCGGCGCGTCCTGGTTGGGCGAGACGTACGCCCACGGCAGCAGGTGCAGCTGGAGGTCGGGGATCTTGCCGGCCTGGGACGTCTTGAGGAACGCGACCGCCTCGAAGACCGAGTTGGCCAGGAAGGTGGTGCCGGGCCGGAGCAGCTCCTTGACGAGCCCGCGCGCGAAGTACGACGGCCGTCCGGTGTTCTTGCTCGACGTCACGTGGAAGGTCAGCGCGTGGAACATGTGGTCGTGCAGGTTGTCGCCGACCGGCAGGTCCGCGAGGACGTCGATGCCGTGCTCCCGCAGGTGCTCGGCGTGGCCGACCCCGGACAGCATGAGCAGCTGCGCGGAGCCGACGAACCCGGCGGAGAGGATGACCTCCTTGCCGGCGCGGACCGTGCGCTGCGTGCCGTCGGCGTCGACGACCTCGACGCCGGCCGCGCGGCCGTTCTCGATGACGACCTTCTTGGCCAGGACGCCGGTCTGCAGCTGCAGCGTCGGCGGTGCGAGGTGGTGGAGGTAGCCGCGCGAGGCGCTGTAGCGGAGGCCGTCGGCGGCGTTCTGCTGCATCCGGCTGACCCCCTCCTGCGACTCCGCGTTGTAGTCGTCGAGGATCTTGCAGCCGATGGTGTCGGCGGTGGCCTGGAGGAACTGCAGCGCGCCTTCCTGCGGGATCTTGTTGCGGGTGACCCGGATCGGCCCGCCCGCACCCCGGAAGGCGTTCTCGCCGTCCTCGAAGTCCTCCATCCGCTTGTACGCGGCGTTCACGCTGTCGGCGTCCCAGCCGGTGTTGCCCTCGGCGGCCCACGAGTCGAAGTTGGCGCGGTTGCCGCGGACGTAGACCATGCCGTTGATCGAGCTGGAGCCGCCGACGACCTTGCCGCGCGGCACCGGCATCCGGCGATCGAGAACGTGTTTCTGCGGCACCGAGTACAGGCCCCAGTCGAACGGCTTCTTGAGCTGGGGCACCGCGTGCATGGGCCCGACGAGCCCCGGCTTCTTGATCATGAGCTTCTCGTCGGTCTTGCCCGCTTCGAGCACGATCACGCTGGCGCCCGATTCCGCCAGCCGTCCCGCGATCGCGGCCCCCGAACTGCCCGACCCGACGACCACGTAGTCGGCTTCGTCGCCGCGCGGCGCCCTGTTCGCCATGTCCGCTCCTCGGTCCGGCCCGCCACCCAGAAACTGTAACCTGTTCTAGTTCTCGGGCAACCGTATAGCGTTCCCTCCCCGTCCGCAACGACCTCGTCGCCTCAGCGGGGCAGCAGGCCGCGCACGAGACTGCGCAAGGTCCCCGCCACGACGTCGTCCGGCGACCGGCCGGCGATCATGCCGCCGGTGATGATCGACGCGAGCCCCTGCAGGGTGGCGAGCACGGCCATGGCCACGCGATCGGGGTCGTCGTCAACGATCTCGCCGCGCTCCCGGGCCCCGTCGATGAGCGCGACGGGTGCGGCGAAGGTCCGTTCGTTGGCTTCGAGCAGCTCCGGTCGCGCCGGGTTGTCCTTGTGCGCGAACACCAGGGCGAGCAGCGCCGGGCACCGGGTCGCGAAGCCGACGTAGACCTCCGCGAACGCGGTCAGGCGCTCCTCGAAGCCGCCGCTCGCCCGGCCGAGGCCCGCGTCGAGCTCGTCACCGAGGCGCCGCAGCCCGCGCAGCACGAGGGCGTCCAGCAAGGCCTGCTTGTCGGCGAAATGCTGACGCGGCGCGCTGTGGCTGACCCCGAGTTCGCGCGCGAGCCCTCGCAGCGACAGCCCGGCCACGCCGGATTCCTCGAGGGTGCGTTCGGCCAGGTCCAGCAGCTCGGAACGCAGGTTGCCGTGGTGGTACGGGGCTTCGGCCATAGCCGGAGTGTAGTCACCGCCCACAATGTAGTCGTTGACAACATTGTGGGCACTGCCTACTTTGAAAGGAGACCCACGAACCCCCAGGAGCCCGTCATGCCCTTCCCCGTCCGCTTCCACCACGTCGGCCTGTCGGTCGCCGACCTCGACGCGCAGCGACGCTGGTACGCCGACGCGCTCGGGTTCACCGAGGTCGTCGAGGAGTTCGAGGTCCCCGAAGCCGGCGTCCGCACGGCCGTCCTGCGGACCGCGGACGGCACCCGGATCGAGCTGATCGAACGCGCGGGTTCCGCGCGCACGGAGACGTTCACCGACCCGATGGACGTCCTGCGCGCCCAGGGTTACGGCCACTGGGCCCTCGAAGTCGGCGACCTCGACGACGCGTTCGCCCGCCTGACCGGCGCGGGCGCCGAGCCGGTGTGGCCCCCGGCCGACGCCGTCCAGCCCGGTGCGCGGTTCGGCTACGTCAAGGACCCGGAAGGCAACCTGATCGAGCTGATCCAGCCGGCCGCCTCCTGAGTCAGGCGGGAGCCGGGCCGGTGAGGATCTCGCGGATCACCGGGGCCGCCCAGGCCGCGAGCCGGTCGGGCGGCATCGTGGCGATGCCCGGCGTCGCCAGTACGTAGCGCGTCGTCGCCAGGCCCAGCAGGAACGAGCCCAGCAGGGCCGCGCGCTCGGGCGCGTGGTCCGGGGTGGCCTTGGCGAAGGCCGGCACGACCTGGGCGGCGAACAGCTCGCGCAGCTTGTCCGCGGCCTCGGGGCTCGTCATGGCCACGCGCAGCAGGGCGAGGAACGTGCTGTCGTGGTCCCAGACCGCCAGGAACCTCGGCAGGATCTCGGCGCCGAGGTCCGCGGGCGCGACGCCGTCGAGGTCGGGCAGGTCCAGCGAGAAGTCGGCGGCGGCGGTGAACAGGCCCTGCTTGCTGCCGAAGTAGCGGATCACCATGGCCGGGTCGACGCCGACGTCCGCGGCGACCATGCGCAGCGTGGTGCGCTCGTACCCGTCCGCCGCGAACCGGTCCCGCGCCGCGGACAGGATCGCGCCCCGCGTGGCGCCGGCGTTGCGGCTTCTTCCTGATGCCATGACCCGAGCATAAGTCACCCACCGTTGACTTGTCTGCCCGGACGGTCTTACCCTCGATAAGTCAACGCTCGGTGACTTGAGGAGAGGGATCACCATGGACCAGGAACGTCCCGTGCTCGTCGTCGGCGCCGGCCCGACCGGCCTGACGGCGGCGATGGAGCTCGCGCGTCACGGCGTGCCCGTCCGGATCGTCGACCGGGCACCGGCCCCGTCGACGACCTCGAAGGCGCTGGCCGTCCAGGCGCGGACCCTCGAGCTGCTGCGCCCCCGCGGCGTCGGCGACGAGATGCTCCGCCGGGGCCAGCGCGCGTCCGGCACCGCGATCTACGGGCGCGGCCGGAAGCTGGCCACGGTCGAGCTGGACCGCGTCCCCGGCCGGTTCAACCACATCCTGCTGCTCCCCCAGTCCGAGACCGAAGAGCTGCTGGCGCGGCAGGTCCAGGCGTACGGCGTGGACGTCGAACGGGGCATCGAGCTGCTCTCCTTCGACCACGACGCCCACGGCGTCCGCGCGGTGCTGAAGGACCGCGACGGCGGCCACGAGACGGTGCACGCCGCCTACCTGATCGGCGCCGACGGCGCGCACAGCGGCGTCCGGCACGGCCTCGGCCTGCCGTTCAAGGGGCGCGCGCTGGCCCAGCGGTACCTGCTGGCCGACCTGCACCTCGACGGCGACGTCCCGGAGGACCAGCTCTCGATCTTCCTGGCCCGCGACGGGTTCGTGGCCGTCTTCCCGATGACCGCGGGCCGGTTCCGGTTCATGGCCACCGATCCGGGCCCCGGCGCCGACGACGACGTCCCGGAACTGGCCGCGCTGCAGGACATCTGGGACCACGTCACGCCCCTGCCCGCGCGGCTGCACGACCCGCACTGGCGGTCGCGGTTCCGGATCAACAGCCGGCACGTCCCGGCCCTGCGCGCGGGCCGGGTGTTCCTCGGCGGCGACGCCGCGCACGTCCACAGTCCCGCCGGCGGGCAGGGGATGAACACCGGCATCCAGGACATGATCAACCTGGCGTGGAAGCTCGCCCTGGTGCACCGCGGCCTGGCCGCGCCGGCGCTGCTCGACACCTACCAGGCCGATCGCGTCCCGGTGATCACCAAGCTGGTCCGCGCGACCGAGACCGCCACGAGGGTGTGGAACTCCACCAATCCCGTGGTGCACCGGATGGTCACGACGATGGCCCCGCTCGCGCTCGGCCGGGATTTCGTGCAGGACAAGGCGACCGCCGTCCTCGGCGAGACCACGGCGAACTACCGCAGGAGCCCGATCGCCGCCCGGGCCGGACGGCTGGGCGCGCTGCGGGCGGGCGACCGGGTGCCGGACGTCGACGTCGTCGTCAACGGCGAGACCCGGCGGCTCTACGACCTGCTCGACCTGACCAAGCTGACCGTCTTCACGACCGGGCCGGCCGTCGACGTTCTCCTTCCCTGGCACCGGGTTTTCGCCCAGCACCACGGCCGGATCGCGACGGCGCAACCCGGGCTGCTCGGCGGTGACGCACGGGTCGCGGCGGCCCTCACCGCGAAGCCCGGCGTCCTGGCGATCCGGCCCGACGGCTACCTCGCCGCCGCCGGCACCGATCCGGCGTCCCTCGTTTCCTGGTTCAGCAAGTGGTTCCCCGTGAACGGAGAAAACCGATGACCGTGCTGCCCGAGCCGGACGCCGACGAGACCGGCCCCTACGCCCACCTCGGCTTCGCCACCGCCAAACCGGGGTGCGCGGACCGGGTCGAAGCGCTGATCCTCGCGCTGGTCGAGCCCCTGCGCGCGGAGGAGGGCGCGCTCGAGTTCCACGTCCACCGCGACCGGGCCGACCGGGACACCTTCGTGATCTACGAGATGTTCCGCTCGAAGGCCGATCTGGAGAAGCACCTGACGCAGCCGCACACCCGGGAGTTCATCGGGGCGATCGGGCCGTACGTCACCGGCCCGCTGCGGCAGCGGTTCCTCCGGATGTCCAGTCCCCTGCCTACAGCAGGCGCCGCTGGACGACGTCCGCGATGACCGTCGCCACCAGCTGGTCGACCTCCTCGGCGGGCGGCGGGCCGCCGCGCCGTCCCGCGAACAGCAGGTGCCCGGCCCCGATCAGGGAGAGGGCGACGTTGTCGACGTCGGCGTCGGCGGCGATCCGGCCGAGCGCGCGTTCCTCCACGAGGTAGGCGGCGAGCATCTCCCGGGCCTCGGCGAGCACCGGCACGCCGGCTCCCCGCAGCCGGGTGCGGACCTCGTCACGGAAGAACACCAGGCTGACCATCGCCAGCGCGGTCGGGTCGAGCACGTCGGTCAAAGCGGCGGCGAGGTTGCCCTGGACCGTGCCCGTCCCGGCCGCGGCACGCAGGGCGGCGGCCTGGTCGCCGACCCGGGTGATGCGCTCCTGCACCAGCTCGGCGAGGAACTCGTCGAAGTCGGCGAAGTGCCGGTGCAGCACGCCTTTCGCGCAGTCGGCCTCGGTGGTGACCGAACGGCTGGTCAGCGCGCTCGGCCCGTCCCGGAGCAGGACGCGCTCGGCGGCGTCGAACAGCTGCCGCCGCGCGTCGCGGATGTGCACCCCGGTCGGCACGCGGCTTTCCTCCTTGCCCGTGTGGGCGCTTGCCCACTATGGTGGGCGCATGCCCACTTCCCCGTCGGAACAGCCCTATTCTGCCGGAACCGCACCCCATCAGGCCCGGCGGATCGCGGAGTCGTTCGGGGTCGACCCCGAACGCTACGACCGCGCCCGGCCGCCCTACCCCGCCGCGCTGGTGGAGCGGATCCTCGCCGCGAGCCCCGGCCGCGACCTGCTGGACGTCGGCTGCGGCACCGGCATCGAGGCCCGGCAGTTCCAGGCGGCCGGCTGCGACGTGCTCGGCGTCGACCCCGACGCGCGGATGGCCGCCTTCGCCCGCGAGAGCGGTGTCGACGTCGAGGTCGCGACCTTCGAGGACTGGGACCCCGCGGGGCGGACGTTCGACGCGGTCGTCGCCGGCCAGGCGTGGCACTGGGTCGACCCCGTGCGAGGCCCCGCGAAGGCCGCGGAAGTCCTGCGCCCGGGCGGTCTCCTGGCGGTGTTCGGGCACGTGTACGCCATGCCGCCCGGGATCGCGGAGGCGTACGCGACGGCCTTCCGGCGGGTGGCGCCCGACTCGCCGATGGGCCTCCCGAACGCGGAACGGACGGCGCTGGACATCTACCGGACCATGTTCGCCGCGGCCGCCGACGGAATGCGCCGGGCGGACGGACTCGGCGAGCCGGAGCAGTGGCGGTTCGACTGGGAGCACACGTATACCCGTGACGAGTGGCTCGACCTGCTGCCCACGACCGGCGGCCTGACCCGGCTCCCGGCGGACAAGCTGGCGGAACTGCTGGCCGACGTCGGCGCGGCCGTCGACCGGCTCGGCGGCGAGTTCACCTTGCAGTACACAACCTTGGCCGCCGTCGCCGCGCTGCAGTGGTCGTGAGTGTTTAGGAGGGTTCTAACCCTCCTAAACACTCACGACAAGCCGAGTCAGCCGCGCAGCCGGCTCAGGCCGCGGTCCAGCCGGACCACCGCGACGATCCCCGCCACCACTGCGAGCCCGCCCAGGATCGCCGCCCCGCGGAAGACGTCGCTCGACTGCCCTTCGACCGCCCCGCGCAGCATCGTCATCGCCCAGTAGCCCGGCGAGATCGGAGCGATCGCCTGGGCCCAGCCCGGCAGCATCGCGGCGGGGATCAGCGCGCCGCCGAGCGACGAAACCACCAGCGAGCCGACGTCGCAGACCGCGGAAAGCTCGCCGTGGCTGCGCACGAGCGTCGCCGCCGCGGTGCCCACGGCCAGCAGCGTCAGGCTCCAGACGAGCACCGCGAACCCGAGCAGCACCGGGGACACCGGCGCGGGCATGCCCACGACGTAGTGCCCGAACACCAGCAGCACGGCCTGCTGCAGCACCAGCACGGCGAACACCGGGACCGCCTTGCCCGCCAGCAGTTCCCCGGCCGTCGCCGGGGTGGCGCGCAGCCGGTCCCACGTGTTCCAGGTCCGTTCCGACAGCATCGACGTGCCCACAATGGACAGTGCGAGGACGGTGAACATCACGAGCAGGCCGAGCACGGCCTGGGTGGGCCCGTCGGCGACCGACGCGGCGAAGAGCGGCTTGAACACCAGCATCAGCACCATCGGCATCACCGCGTAGCTGATCAGGTGGCCGGGATCGCGCAGCCGCAGCACCGCGCTGTGGCGCACCAGCACCGAAAACCTAGTCATGCGCCACCGCCCGGTAGAGGTCGTCGAGGGTCGGCCGGCGCAGCTCGACGTCGCGGACGTGCGCGGACGTCGTCGCCAGCACGCCCGCCAGCTCCGCCCCGGGATCGGCGGCGGGGACGCGGATCTCACCGTCGTCGGTGCTGAGCAGGATCTCGCCGGGCAGGCCGCCGAGCAGGTCCGCCGCGGTGCCGCGGGCGATCACCCGGCCGCCCTTCGCGACAGCGAGGGTCGCGCCCAGCTCGGCTAGCTCGGGCAGGTAGTGGGTGGTGTAGACGACCGCCGCGCCGTCGTCGGCGGCAGCCCGGACGGCGGTGAGCAGCGCGGCCCGGGTCTGCGGGTCGACCCCCGCGGTGGGCTCGTCGAGCAGCAGCAGGCGCGGGCGGTGCAGCATCGCCGTCGCGGCCTGGGTCCGCCGTTGCTGGCCGCCGGACAGCACGCCGACGCGCCGGTCGAGGAACGCCGTGAGCAGCAGCGCTTCGGCGATCCGGTCGATCGCTTCGGCCAGCGCGCGACGCCGCAGCCCGGACAGGCCGCCGAACAGCCGGAGCGTCTCGGCGACGGTGGCGCTCGGGTACAGCGCCGGTTCCTGCGGCGCGAAGCCGAGCAGGGCCCGGGCCGCTTTCGGCGGGCGCCCGGCGATCCGGACGTCGCCGGCGTCCGGCGCGGCCAGGCCGGCCACCAGCCGGGCGAACGTCGACTTGCCGGCGCCGTTGTGGCCGACCAGGCCGACCACCTCGCCGGGCTCGGCGCGCAGCGTGAACCCCGACAGCGCGCGGACGTCGCCGTAGCGCTTCACCAGATCGGTCGCTTCCAGCATCCCCAGCCTCCAGTATACGGTGTAGACCAGCAATCTACACCGTAGACTGCTCCGGTGCGCAAGATGAAGACCAGCCGGCGTGACGAGATCGTGGACGCGGCGATGGCCCTGGCCCGGGAGAAGGGGCTCGACGCAGTGTCCATGCGCGCGCTCGCCGCCCGGCTCGAACTGACGCCGATGGCCCTCTACGGGTACTTCCGCGGCAAGGACGACCTGCTCGACGCCATCGTCGGCCGGCTGCTCGGACTGCTCCCGGAACCCGACCCGGCCGCGCCGCCGCTCGAACGGCTCGGGGTGCTCGCCGGCGGCGTGCGCGTCCTCGCCAAGGACCACCCCGCGGTGGTGACGCTGCTGTTCACCCGGCCGTCCGTCACCGAGGACGCCGTCGTCGCCGTCGACCGGATCTACCAGGCCCTGCTGGACGCGGGCGTGCCCGACGCCCAGGTCGGCCGCCTCGAGCGGCTGCTCACCACGTTCGTGCTCGGGTTCGTCATCTCCGAGACCCAGGGCCGGTTCTCCGAGGGCAACCGGGACATGCGCTCACGCCGCGCGCTGCTCGGGCCGGACGAGCTGCCCGCCCACCACCGCCTCGGTCCCCTGCTCGACCCCCAGGTCGACTGGGACGCCGAGTTCGACGCCGACCTCGCCGACCTCGTCACGGTGATCGAACGGGCGGCCCGCACCTAGCCGGCGTCGGCAAGTCGACTCGGCACGCCCAGCTGGCCGGCCAGGTCGTCGAGCCCCTCGGCGTACAGGTCGAACCCGTCCGAGGGCAGCGGCGGGTCCCCTGCCGGCCGGGCGACGTAGGCGGTGCGCAGGCCGGCGTCCCGCGCGCCACGCAGATCCCACGCGTGCGCCGCGACCATCAGCAGCCGCTCCGGCGGCCCGCCGGACGCGGCGACGGCGAGGCCGTACACCGACGGGTCCGGTTTGTAGGCCCGCGCGTCCGCCGCGGAAAGCGCTTGGTGCCAGCGCAATCCGGCGTGGGCGTTGAGCCGCAGCAACCCGGTCCGGCTCGCGTTGGAGAGCCCGATCAGCGGGAACCGTCCGGCGAGCCGGTCCAGCCCGGCGACGGTGTCCGGCCACGCGGGCGGGCGGCGGGCCGCCACCGCGAGCGCGGCGGGGTCACCGGCTCCGGCGGCATGGGCGACGAGCTGCGCGGCTTCGCGGTCGAGAACGTCGCCGTCGACGTAGGGGCGGTCACCTTCGGCGATGCGGCGCTGCTCGTGGTCGACGTGGTCCAGCCAGAGCCGGACCAGGTCGTCGGCGAGCGACGGCCCGAGGTCGCGGACACCGGCCCGGATCCCGGCGGGCTCGTCGACGAGGGTGCCGAGCACGTCGAACACCAGGGCGTCGATCTCGAAGGCGGCCATCGCTCCACCCTAGCGAGGTCGTCCTGCTACGCTGCCAATACTCAATTAGTTGACTATACGAGGTGGGACATGACCAGCTTCCGGAAGGCCGTCGAGGCACGCGACCCCGAGGCCATGGCGGCCGCGCTGGCGGAGAACGTGGTGTTCCGGAGCCCGGTGGCGTTCCGGCCGTACCCCGGCAAGGCCATCACGTCCGCGATCCTGCGCGGGGTGCTGCGGGTCTTCGAGGACTTCCGGTACGTGCGGGAGCTCGACGGCGGTGGCGGGCGGGAACACGCGCTCGTCTTCGAGGCCCGGATCGGCGACACCCGCGTCGAGGGCTGCGACTTCCTGCACCTGGACGACGACGGCCTGATCGACGAGTTCACGGTGATGGTCCGCCCGCTGTCGGCCGCCCAGGCGCTGTCCGCCGCGATGGCCGCTCAGTTCGAGCAGATCCAGCGCGAGGCCATGGACGCCTGAGATACTCAACTTGTTGAGTAGAGAGGAACGAGCGTGGCGCTGCGCAACGCGCTGATGGCGGCGCTGCTCGAGGGCGAAGCGTCGGGTTACGACCTCGCGAAGGTGTTCGACGCGTCCGTCGCGAACTTCTGGATGGCCACCCCGCAGCAGCTCTACCGGGAGCTGGACCGGATGGCGGCCGACGGCTTGGTGCACGCCCGGCTCGTCCACCAGGAACGGCGGCCCGACAAGCGGCTCTTCTCGCTGACCGAAGCCGGCCGCCGGGCGCTGCACACGTTCACCGCCGGGCCACCCCGGCCCGGCACGATCCGCGACGAGCTGCTCGTGCAGGTCCAGGCCGTGGACGCGGGTGACCAGGCCGCCGTCCGGACCGCGCTCGAGGAGCGGGCGACCGCCGCGGAGGCGAAGGTCGCCCGCTACGAGAAGCTCCGCGCGCGCCTGCTGGACGGCCGCTTCGAAGACGACTACCTGGCCGGCGCCGAGCGGGTCGGGCCGTACCTGACGCTGATGCGCGGCCTGTCGTTCGAACGGGAGAACGTCCGCTGGTGCCGGCAGGCCCTGAAGGTCCTCGACCTGCGGGTGGCCGCCCCGCACTGAACCCCTTTTGCCGACTGTACCTACTAGTATGTACAGTAACGCTCATGGGAACCAGGGAGCAGCTCGTCGACAGCACCCGTGAGCTGCTGTGGGAGCGGGGTTACGTCGGCACGAGCCCCAAGGCCATCCAGCAGCGGGCGGGGGCCGGGCAGGGCAGCATGTACCACCACTTCGCCGGGAAGCGGGAGCTGGCGCTGGCCGCCATCGAGCGCAGCGCGGACGAACTGCTGGCTGCGGCCGACGAGCTGTGCGCCCCCGGTACCGCCCTCGAGCGGGTCACCGCCTACCTGCGCCGCGAGCGCGAGGTGCTCAAGGGCTGTCCCGTCGGCCGGCTCACCCAGGACCCCGACATCGTCGCCGACCCGCAGCTGCGCGCGCCCGTCGACGAGTCGCTCGCCCGGCTGCGGGCGCGGCTCACCGAGGTCCTCGACGAAGGCCGGGCCGCGGGGGAACTGCCCGCCGTGCTGGACACGGCCGCGCTCGCCGCCACCGTCGTCGCCGTCCTGCAGGGCGGTTACGTGCTGGCCCGCGCCGCCGGCGCGCCCGAACCCTTCGACCAGGCCGTTTCCGGTGTGCTCGCGCTGCTCGCCGCGCACGCCCACTGAACCCGGGAGTACCTCCGTGCACGTCCACCACGTCCCGTCCGCCAGCACCGCCGCGCCCGCCGAGGCGATCACCGGCAGCGCGTGGGTCACCTCGCTCGCCGTGCCCGAAGGGCCGTCGCGCACCCAGGTCGACCGCGTGCAGTTCGCCCCCGGCGCCCGCACCCGCTGGCACCGGCACCCGCTCGGCCAGGTCCTCGTCGTCACCGAAGGCACCGGGTACGTGCAGCGCCGCGGCGGCCCGGCCCAGCTGATCCGGACCGGCGACACGGTCCGCGTCGCCGCCGGCGAGTGGCACTGGCACGGCGCGACCGACACCACCTCCATGACCCACCTGGCCATCGAAGAGCTGCTTGATGACGGAACGCCGTCCGAGCTCGCCGAACCGGTGGGCACCGTCGAACCCGCCGTCGTCACCGCCACGCCCCTGACCCGGACCCTGGTGCTGGAGCAGGATCTTCCGGCACCCCGCGTGGTCGACCACGTCCAGATCCGCCGCATCACCCTCGCCCCCGGTCACGGCACCGGGCCGCACGTCCACAATGGACCCGTCTTCGGCAGCATCGAGACCGGCTCCGCCGTCTACCAGATCGACGGGGAGCCGGAATCGGTGCTCACGCCCGGCGACGTCTTCTACGAGCCGGAAGCGACCCGGATCGCCCGGTTCGACGCGCAGGAGGACGGCGTCACGTTCCTCGCCCACTTCCCCGCCGGGCCGGGCGAGACCCCGGAGCTGATCCCGCTCGAATCCTGACGGCACCATTTCCGGGGCCATTTCCGGGGCCACCACCGGCGTTTGCGCAAATCGTTGTCTTCGCCGGGCGCCCCGGGGCATCCTGGCCCCGGCCGGATCCCGCGGGGTGATCCGGCGACGGGAGGCTCGATGAAGCGCCGTGATCTGCTCCGCCACAGCGTCGCCACCGGACTGGGTGTCGCGCTGTCCTCAGCAACGACGTCTCCAGCGGGCGCCGCCGAAGCGCAACCGGAAACCGTTGCCACCGAAGACATCGTCGTCGCCGACTTCGAGGGTGCCGACTGGTCGGGCTGGACCGTGCAGGGCACCGCCTTCGGCTCCGGGCCGGTCCACGGCTACGCGCGACTGGCCTCAATGGACATCGCGGCGTTCCACGGCGACGGAGTGGCCAGCAGCGAATCCGAGGGTGACGGCCCGACCGGCACGATCACCTCCCCCGAGTTCACCATCCGGCGGCGGTACCTCGCCTACGGGATCGGCGGCGGCGACTACGAGTACGTCACCTGCCTGAACCTGCTGGTGGACGGCGAAGTCGTGCGCAGTGCCACCGGCCGCACCAGCGACACGCTCGTGCCCGGCAGCTGGGACGTCGCGGAGTTCGCCGGGCGCCGCGCGCGCATCCAGCTCGTCGACACCGCCACCGGCGACTGGGGCCACGTCAACGCCGACCACGTGGTCCAGACCGACCGTCCCGAGGTTCTCCCGGCGAACACCCAGCCGCTGTACGGCGAAACCTGGCGCCCGCGGGCGCATTTCACCGCCCGGCAATGGGCCATGAACCGGCTCGAGCCCGGCCAGCGGCAGGAAGGCTGGCTCAACGACCTCAACGGGCTCGTGTTCTACGATGGTGAGTACCACCTGTTCGCTCAGCGCTGGAACAAGTGCTGGATCCACGCCGTGAGCCGGGACCTGGTGCACTGGACCGAACTGCGCCCGGCGTACTTCGAGGAGTCGCTGGGCACCGGCGTCCAGTCGGGTTCGGTCGTCGTCGACTACGGCAACACCTCCGGCCTCTCCCCCGACCCGGCCAAGCCGCCGATGGTCGCGTTCTGGTCGCGCAACGACAACCGCAGCCAGTGCCTGTCCTACAGCCTCGACCACGGCCGGACCTGGCGCCACCACCCGGGAAACCCGGTGCTGAGCATGCCGGAGCGCGACCCGAAGGTGTTCTGGTACTCACCCGGCGGCCACTGGGTGATGATGCTCTACGGCGGCGGCCAGTACCACATCCTGACCTCGCCGGACCTGCTGCACTGGACCGACACCGGTAATCCCGTGCCCGACAGCTACGAATGCCCGGACTTCTTCGAGCTGCCCGTCGACGCCGGGCAGGCGACCAAGTGGGTTCTGGTGCGGGGCAACGGGTTCTACTCCGTCGGCACCTTCGACGGCGTCCGGTTCACCGAGGAGACCACGCAGCGGCCCGCCGACCTCGGCCCGCACTTCTACGCCACCCAGACCTGGAACAACACCGAAACCGGCGACGGCCGGCGCGTCCAGGCCGCGTGGATGCGCGGCGGGTCGTACCCCGCCATGCCGTTCAACCAGCAGGTCACCTTTCCCTGCGAGCTCAAGCTCCGGTCCCAGGGCGGCGCACTGCGGCTGACCCGCCGTCCGGTCGCCGAGATCTCGAAGCTGCACGCGGGCACCACGACCTGGTCCGGTGCCGTGCGGCCGGGCGCGCCCGTGACCCTGGCGCGGGACGGCGGCGCGTTCCACCTCCTGCTCACCCTGGACGTCCCGGCCGGTACGACGCTGACCGTCACCCTCTTCGGCGTGCCCGTCACGGCCACCGCGCAGGCCATCGACGGCGGCACCGGGCCCCAGCAGCTCACCGAACCGTTGCGCAGTATGGAGATCCTCGTCGACCGCACCTCGATCGAGGTCTTCGCCAACGACGGGACGTTCTCGTTCTCCCGGTGTTTCCTGCCGAACGCCGGGGGCATCACGCTCGCCGCGGCGGGCCGGGCGGTCGCCGTCCACCCCGTTGTGGTCCACCCGTTGCGCTCGCTCTGGGAGAACTGACTACCGCCGGACGTGGGCCCGCTCTCCCTGCGGTCCGAAGAGGACCAGCGTCTCGACGGCCCGGCCGTCGGCCGAACCCAGCCAGTGCGGCAGTCCCGTGTCGAACTCGGCCGCCTCGCCGGCGGGCAGGACCAGGTCGCGGTCGCCGATCACCAGGCGCAGGCGGCCGGTGAGGACGTAGACCCATTCGTAGCCGCCGTGCGTCTGCGGGGTCGGCTCGGCCGGTTCGGCACGGCTCGGGATGAGCATCTTGAACGCCTGCAGGCCCCCGGCCCGGCGGGTGAGCGGCAGGAACGTCATGCCGTACCGGTGGATCGGCCGCAGGTGGACCCGCGGGTCGCCGGTGCGGGGTGCGCCGACGAGGTCGTCCAGCGGCACGTCGTAGGTGCGGGCCAGCGGCAGCAGCAGCTCCAGCGTGGGCCGGCGGCCGCCGCTTTCCAGCCGTGACAACGTGCTCTCCGAGATCCCGGTCGTCGCCGCCAGCTCGGCGAGGGTGAACCCCCGCTGCTTGCGCAGGGCCCGCAGGCGGGGCCCGACCGCGTCCAGCACCTCGTCGTCGATGTCTGCCATGACCGCCATCTTGCCGGAATGGCAAGTTTTCGTGCTCCCCGCGGCCCGGCCGGGTCACGGTGGGGGCATGCACGACGAAGCAACCCGGTTCTGGGACGAGCACTACCGCAACCCGCCCGCCGAGCGGGTGAACCCGCTGCTGGCCGAGGTCGCCGGCCCGCTGCCCGCCGGCACCGCGCTCGACCTGGGCTGCGGCTCCGGCGGCGACGCGCTCTGGCTGGCCCGGCGGGGCTGGCGGGTCACCGCGGCCGACCTGGCCTCGCCCGCGATCGAGTCGCTGCGGCAGCGGACGGGCGGCCTGCCGGTGACGCCGGTGCGGATCGACCTGGCCGAGGCGTTCCCGGACGGCACGTTCGACCTCGTTTCCGCGCAGTACCTGCACACGCCGTTCCCGCTGGCGCGCGAGCGGGTGCTGCGCCGGGCCACGGACGCGCTGCGGCCCGGCGGGCTCCTGCTGGTCGTCGACCACGGGTCGGCGGCGCCGTGGTCCTGGAACCAGGACGCGGATTTCCCGCGCCCCACCTTCGACCTCGACCCGGCGCGGTTTTCCGTCGAGCGCGCGGACTCGCCGCAACGCGTGGCGACCGGACCGGATGGCCGGACGGCAACGGTCACCGACCACGTGCTCCTCGTGCGACGGGAGCCGAACCGATGACCAGGAAACGCGACGCGGGACCGCCGTCCACCGGAGCCGCCGAGAAGGACGTCCTGCTCGGTTTTCTCGGCTACCTCCGCGACGCCGTCGCCGCCAAGGCCGAGGGCGTTCCCGAGCCGCAGGTGCGCACGCCCGGTGTCCCCTCGGGCACGAGCCTGCTCGGCCTGGTCAAGCACCTCACGCACGTCGAAGCCCATTGGCTGCTGGGAAAACCCGTCAAGAACTGGCAGGCGACCTTCCGGCCGGCGCCGGCCGAGACCGCCGACGACCTCCTCGACGCCTACCGCGAGACCGCCGCGCGGGCGGACGAGGTGATCGACGGCTGGGACGACCTCGGGGCGCCGGGGCCGCGCCGCGCGTCCCGGCGCTGGACCCTGACCCACCTGATCGAGGAGACCGGCCGGCACGCCGGGCACGCCGACATCCTGCGCGAGCTGCTCGACGGGACCACCGGACGCTGACGCTTGTGGTCTTGACCGTGTCACCCCTACGGTCGGAAAGTCACCGGCGATACGGGGAGGGACCTTGCGGGTCTTCGGAGCGATCGTCGTGAGCGCACTCCTGCTGACCGGCACCACCCCGGCGCTGGCGGACGCGGGCTGGTCGCCGTCCCCGGTCACGTGGGGGGCCTGCCCCGGCGACCCGGACAACCCCGTTCCCCCGGACGGCGAGTGCACGACGCTGCGGGTGCCGCTGGACTGGGACCGGCCGCACGGGCCGTCGTTCGACCTCGCGGTGGCCCGGCACCGGGCGACCGACCCGGCGCACCGGATCGGCGTGCTGCTGGCCGACGCCGGCGGCCCCGGTTCGTGGGGCACGGAGTTCGCGCTGTCCCCCGGCTACTTCAGCCCGGAGATCCGGGCCCGGTTCGACGTCGTGGGCGTCGACCTGCGGGGCACCGGCCACAGCGCGTTCATCCGGTGTGAGGACCCGCCCGGCGCGCCAAGTGACGAGCCCGCCGACCAGGCGGAGTTCGCTGCCCTGCTGCGGTACACCCGGCAGGCGAACGCGGACTGCCGCGCGAGCAACCTGCCGGTGTTCGACCACGCCGACACCGGCGTCAACGCCCGGGACCTGGACGCCGTCCGCCGCGCGCTCGGCGAGCAGAAGATCAGCTTCCACGGCATCTCCTACGGCACGCTGCTCGGCCAGCAGTACGCGGAGAAGTTCGGCGACCACGTCCGCGCGATGGTGCTGGACAGCTCGATCGACCACAGCGTCGGCCTCACGCGGTTCGCCGGCGACCGGGCCACCGCGGCCGACGAGCTGTTCGGGCAGTTCACGGCGTGGTGCGCCTCGACGGCGTCGTGCGCGCTACACGGCCAGGACGTCCGGGCGGCCTGGGAGCGGGCGCTGGCCGCCGCCGACGCGATGCCGCTGGAGCACAACTGGTTGCGCGACTGGGTGTTCTCGGACATGTACGGCCCGAACTGGGACGACGCCGCGCACCTGATCGCCGACACCGCGGCCGGGCAGTCCCCGATGCGGGCCCAGTTCGAAGCGAACTACGGCTCGATCCGCCGCGCGGTCGTCTGCCAGGACTTCGACCTCCGCATCCGGAGTTTCGCGCAGTATTCGGCGATGCGGGCCGAAGAGCTGCGGCGCGGGCCGATCATGCGGGGCAGCCCGCTCAGCCACGGCGAAGCCACCGCGTGCCTGGGCATCCCCGGCCCGCCCGCGAACCCGCCGCACCGGCTGGACATCACGCGGGCGCCGCGGGTCCTGCTGGTGAACGCCCGCTACGACCCGGCGACCCCGTACGCCTGGGCGCAGGACATCCACCACCAGGCCCCGGCGAACACGACACTGCTGACGTACGAGGGTTCGGGCCACGGCGTCTACCAGCGCACGGCCTGCACCCGCGCGGCGGTGGACGCCTACCTGCTGACGGCCACCGCCCCTTGGCGCGACTTCGGCTGCCCCGCCTGAGCGTCAGCGCCAGCCCAGCGCCGGGGCGACGTCAGTCAGGATGCTCTCCAGCACGTGGGCGTTGTAGTCGACGCCCAGCTGGTTCGGGACGGTCAGCAGCAGGGTGTCCGCGGCCTGGATCGCCTCGTCCTCCTTGAGCTCCCGCACGAGTTCGTCCGGCTCGGCGGCGTACGAGCGCCCGAAGATGGCGCGGGTGTTCTCGTCGATCATGCCGACCTGGTCGCGGGAGTTGCGGTCGCGGCCGAAGTAGGCGCGGTCCAGGTCGTTCGTCAGCGCGAAGATGCTGCGGCTGACCGACACGCGCGGTTCCCGCTCGTGGCCGGCCTCCTTCCACGCCTCACGGTAAACCTCGATCTGCTTGCGCTGCTGGACGTGCAGCGGCTCGCCCGTCTCGTCGTCCTTGAGCGTGGAGCTCTGCAGGTTCATGCCCAGCTTCGCGGCCCAAATGGCCGTCGCGTTCGAGCTGGAACCCCACCAGATGCGCTCGCGCAGGCCCTCGGAGTGCGGCTCGAGCCGCAGCAGGCCCGGCGGGTTGGCGAACATCGGCCGCGGGTTCGGCTGGGCGAACCCGTCACCTTCGAGGAGCTTGAGGAAGACCTCGACGCGCTCCCGGGCCATGTCCGCGTCGGTCTCGCCGTCGGCGGGGGCGTACCCGAAGTAGCGCCAGCCCTCGATCACCTGCTCGGGGGATCCCCGGCTCACGCCGAGCTGCAGCCGGCCCCGCGAGATGAGGTCGGCGGCGCCCGCGTCCTCGACCATGTACAGCGGGTTCTCGTAGCGCATGTCGATCACGCCGGTGCCGATCTCGATCTTCGACGTCCGCGCGCCGATCGCCGAGAGCAGCGGGAACGGGCTGCCCGCCTGCCGCGCGAAGTGGTGCACGCGGAAGTAGGCGCCGTCGACGCCGAGCTCCTCGGCCGCGACCGCCAGGTCGATCGACTGGTGCAGGAAGTCCGCGGCGGACCGCGTCTCGGAGTGCGCGCTCGCCGACCAGTGGCCGAACGAGAGGAAGCCAATCTTCTTCACGCTCCGTCCAACGTCCGGAGGCCGGATTGATTCCCCGGTGTGATCAGGCCCTACACCGGACCGGTGCCGTCGGTGAAGTGGCGCAGGACCATCTCGGCCAGGGCCGCGATGTCGGCGTCGGCCATCGGGACGCCGGTCATGCCCATCCGGTGGAGCAGGGTCCCGACGACGACGTCGATGAAGAACAGGACGCGGCTCTCCGGCTCGCCGAGCGCGTCCTGGAGCGCGAGCCGGTAGGGGTCCTGCAGCCGGGCGGCCAGGATCGCGCGCAGAGCCGGGTCGCTGACCGCGTCGCTGAACACGCCCGCGAACGCGTCGCCCACGCCGGGCTCGCCGATCTTCGCCGCGATCCAGCGGATGGCCGACGCCATGAGCTCGGTGCGGCCGGCGCTCTCCAGCGGCAGCGGGCCGAACGCGTCGAGCAGGCAGTCGACGATCAGCTCGCCCTTCGACGGCCAGCGCCGGTAGACCGTCGTCTTGGCGACGCCGGCCGCGGCGGCGATGCGCTCGACGGTGGCCGCCGCGTAGCCCAGATCGTGGACCGTGCTCAGCGTGGCCGCGAAGACCACGGCGTTGACGCCGATGCGGGGACGCCCGGGCGGCCGGCCGGAGGTGGTCGCGGAAGTCATGGCCACACGATACCGAGTTTCGCTACGATAGGTATCGATACCTCAGGTAGCGAAACCAAGGAGAACGCCATGAGCGAGACCACCGCCGTCGCGCGCCCGCCGGAGCCGGACTGGCTGACGATCACCGCCGAGGAGCTCGTCGCCTATCGCGAGGCGGAGAACCGCGCCCGGGCTTCGGTCGCGGCGCGGGTGATCACCGGAGAGCCCGATCCCGGCGCCGAAATCGAGTGGCGCTCGCTGCCCGGCCGCGACCTGCCGGTGCGGGTGTACCGGCCGTCGGGCACCGGGCTCCCGCTCGTGGTCCACGTGCACGGCGGCGGTTTCGTGGGCACGGCCGTGCAGAGCGACTGGGTGAACAGTCACCTCGCCGCGCGGCTGCCCGCGGTCGTCGTCTCGGTCGAGCACCGACTCCTGGACCCGGGCACCCCACTCCCGGCGGCCGCCGACGACGGCTGGGACGTGCTGCGCCACGCCGGTGCCTGGGGTGCCGACCCGGCACGGACGGCCGTCTTCGGCGAGAGCTGCGGAGCGTTGATCTGCGCCCTGGCGGCAATCCGGGCCCGCGACGCCGGGGTGCGGCTGCGGGCGCAGGTGCTGGTGAACCCGGCCGTCGACGTCACCGGGACGTTCCTGGACTACGCCTCGGTCACCGAGTACGGCGACAGCCCGACGCTCACCGTGCCGCAGCTGAAGCTGTTCCAGCGGCTGGCCGTCCCGGCGGGGACCGACGGTCGCGCGCTTTCCCCGCTGTACGCCGAAAACCTGGGCGGTCTGGCGCCGGCGCTGGTGGTGGTGCCGACCCACGACCCGGTGGCCGACCACGGCCGCCGGTACGCGTCCCGGCTTCGCGACGCCGGGACGCGGGTGCAGCTGACCGAGTACCCCGGTGCCGGGCACGCCTTCCTCAGCATGCCGGGCGTGGCTCCGCAGGCCGAAGCCGCGCGGGCGGAGATCCTCGAGTTCCTCCGCACGTCGCTGGGAGCGTGAGAGATGAGGAAGCCGGCTGTCACGGCGATCTACGCGGGCCTCGCGCTCACCGTGGTCGCAACGATCGTCCCGTTCACGACCCGGCTGCTGGCCGACCACGTCCGGGCCGGTTATCCGGCCTACGGCCCGGCACAGGTCGACTCGGCGGTCACGACTTACCTGGTCCTGCTGTCGGTCGTCGGCGCGCTGGGCGTGGCCGCCTGGCTCGGCACGGCGTGGGCCGTCAAGGCGGGCAAGCGCTGGGCCCGCGCCGCAACGGCGGCGCTGTTCGTGCTCGGCACGGGCATCGGGCTGACAGGGCTGCTGATCACGGACACCTCCGGCGACCCCGGCCTGCCCCCGGCGCTGGCCTGGACGGGGCTGGCTCCTTGCCTGGCCGCGCTCGTGGCTGTGGTGCTGTTGGGGAGGCGGCGACCGGCGTGAAGACGGCCCGGCGGCCCACCTCGAAACTCGCACACAGTTCCGGGGTGGGCATCGCGCGACGGGTGCAGCTTCATCTAGATGCCCCTGATCCGCGCGATGCGGCCACCGCCGCGAAACCCACACGGCGCCGAGGCGGGCACCCACACGCCAACCACGACCGCGGTACCCCATGATCCGCGCGGTGCGGCGCCAGCAGAGCCACCGCCGCGGCGGCCTGCTGCGGCGATCCTGGCCGCAGCACAGCAGGAAAGCCGCAACCGACGCGACACAGCGGAACCACCCCCGCACCGAACTGCTGCCACGACCCCGGCCGCAGCACAGCAGGAAAGCCGCAACCGGCGCGACGGCGCCGATCCACCCCTGCGCTGACCTGCGGCGCCCAACCCGGCCGCCGACCTGCCGGGGAACCACGACGGTGCCCCGCCCCGGAACCCGCACACGGTTCGGGGGCGGGGCGCCACGCGCCGATCACGGGGGCAGCTCCACCTCGATGCCCATGATCCGCGCGGTGCGGCGCCGGCGGATCCACCGCCGGGCCGAGGTCACGTCGGGCAGGTCGTCGGCGAAGACCTTGCGCTGCGCGGGAGTCACCGCGCGCCAGCGCATGCCGAGTACCGGGCGGACCGGCGGGACCCAGCCCCTCGCCGACTCGTGGGCCTCGGCGACGCGGGTGTCGTAGTGGGCCACCGGGCGGTAGGCGAGCTCCAGGTCGATCAGCGGCTCGGTGCCGCCGCCGTAGTGGTGGCAGCGGAAGAGCATCCGCCCGACCTCGTCGAGCGCGATCTTCAGCGTCGTGGGCACCTGGTCCTGCCAGCGTCCCAGGTTCGGGGCGTTCACCGCACCGGCCGTCAGCTCGGCCGGCACGACGATCACGGCCCGGACCGCGGTTCCGGCGAGCTCGACGCGGATCCGGCGGCCGCCGGCGTCGGCGAAGAAGCGGGGCACCCGGCCGGCCATGCCGGTGCCCGACCACCGCCGCACCCACTGGTCGACCCCGCCGGGCGGGTGTTCGGCCAGCACGAACGTGAACTCGAGGTCCTCGCCGGCGAGGCTCATCCGCACCGGGAACAGCGACCCGATGTCGTCCATGAACGCCGAGCCGATGACGAGTGCGGCGCCGGATCCGCCTCCGGTCAACGCCGTCTCCTCCCCTGGCGGGTGGTCCGCACCCGCTGCCGTGCCGCGCTCGCGGCCGCCGTCACACCTGCAGGTCGGCTTCTATGCGCTTGAGGTAGTGGCGGGCCAGCGCCAGGTTCGCCCGGTCGCGGTCGAGCACGAGGTACAGGAACAGCTGGTTCCGGGACGACCCCCCGTTCATCAGCCGGATCAGGTGGTACTGGCGGTGCAGCGTGATGAGGATGTCCTCGATGGTGTCGTTGAGCGCCAGCGAGGACATGACGCGCAGTTTCGCCCGCACGACCTCGGTGTTGCCGGCCGCGGCGATGTCCAGGTCCAGCCATTCGCCGCCGCCGCTGGTGCCGAGCGACATCCCGCTTTCGTAGTCGACCAGCGCGACGCCGACCGCGCCGGCGATGGACATGGCTTCCTTCAGTGCGGTGTCGATGTTCATCATGTCGTCACTTCCTTCTGTGAAATGGTGGTCGGCGCCTTCGCGTTCCCGATGTGCGCCGGGCATCAGGCGGCCAGGATGGAGCTGATCCGCTCGATGACGGGACGGCACTCGAACAGCAGCCGCCCGACGTTGAGCCCCTTGTCCCCCAGGACGACCATCAGCGCCAGCCGGCCGATGGCGTAGACCGCCATGTAACCCTCGCTGCTGAACACCACGGTCTGGCTGAGCGTGCCCTGCCCCGTCACGTGCGCGGCCTGGCGCGCTATCCCGAGATCGGCGGCGGCGAGCGCGGAGATCTTCGCCGGATCGATGCCCTCGGCCGCGTCGGCGATGATCGGAATCCCGTCGACCGCGGCCAAGACGGTATCGGTCACCCCGGCGACGCTTTCCCGGAGGGTGCGCAGTTCACCAGCCAATGCGTCGAAGTCCAATGTTCATTCTTTCTGCTCCGGAAAGGCTCGGCGACAGGGCGCGGCGCCCGGCTCGAAATGGCCTGAAAATGGGCAGCCGACACGATGATCATCCATTCGGGTTGCTCTCTCGCCGGGAGACCTTACAGCTCCCGCTACTTTTCGCCTATCCGCGCCAGGCAAGCACTGCGAGGCTTACACGATCGAGTGAACAGCGTCGAGCGGCGTAACAACAATTAATCGACGGTTTCGACCACCGTCAATGAATCACGCCGACGACGATTCCCGCGTTTTCCCTTCCCGGTACGCAACGCGACGGGTGATTGCCTTGCTCCATTGAGCCGAATGGTGCCGGTCAGGAATTCCCCGACGGGCCGCCGTGCCGGAAAAGCGTCCGGTATTCCTGCGGCGACGTCCCGAGGTGCCGGTGGAACGCCGCCCGGACCGAAGACGGCGCGCCCAGCCCGGAAAGCCGGCCGATGCGCTCGACGGACGTCGTGGTCGTCTCCAGCAGTTCGCGCGCGCGGTCGATGCGCGCGTCGGCCAGCCAGGCCATCGGGGACGTGCCGGTCTCGTCGCGGAACCGGCGGATGAGCGTCCGGCGCGACACGAGGGCGCGCCGGGCGAGGACGTCGATGCTGAGGTCTTCCGCGAGGTGGGCCAGCATCCAGCTCCGCAGCGGCGCGAACCGGTCCCCGGTCGCTTCGGCGCGGTGCTGCTCGATGAACTGCGCCTGCCCGCCGGTGCGCCGCGGCGGGGCGACCAGGAACCGGGCGCGGCGGTTGGCGGCCGCGGGCCCCTGGTCGAGGCGGACCAGGTGCAGGCCGAGGTCGACGCCCGCGGTCACGCCGGCGGAGGTGAGGATGTCGCCGTCGTCGATGTAGAACCGGTCCGCCCGCACCTCGACGCGCGGGTACAGCCGGTGCAGCAGGTCGGCGTACTGCCAGTGCGTGGTCGCCGGGCGCCCGTCGAGCAGGCCGGCCGCGGCGAGGGCGAACGCGCCCGTGCAGATGGAGACGAGCCGGGCGCCGCGGGCGTGCGCCGCACGGAGCGCGTCCAGGACACCGGACGGCGGCGGGGTCGCGACGCCCTCGAAACCCGGGACGAGCACCGTGCCGGCGCCGGCCAGCCCTTCGAGGCCGGCCGTGGCGGTGGCGGTGAACCCGTCGCCCGGCACCGGCCCGGGGCCACCGTCGGTGCACACGGTCATCTCGTAGTAGGGATCCGTCGCGAAGATCTGCGCCGCGATGCCGAATTCGAGCGCCGGCACCCCGGGCAGGACGAGGACCGCCACCTGGTGCCGACTGTCCGTCGTCATGGCCCGATCATAGCGCCGGTTGGCGCTCGGGCCACTTCCGGCGGCCGCGGCCGGCTCCTACGGTCGTCGGCATGAACGACACACTCGCCCTGCCCGCCGGGCCGCTCGCCGAGGCGAGCCTCCGCCTGGCCCGGGAATCGGAAAGCGCCGCGATCGCCGACCACAGCGTCCGCAGCTTCCTGTTCGCCCGCCTGCTGGCCGGGCAGGACGGCAGCGTGCGCGACGCGGCCTACGACGAGGACCTGCTCTTCACCGCCTGCGTGCTGCACGACCTGGGCCTGGGCTCCCTCGCGACGGCCGAGGCCCGGTTCGAGGTGGAGGGCGCGGACCTGGCCGCGTCGGTGCTGACCGAGCACGGCGTCGCCGCGGCCGAGGTCGACCGCGTCTGGGAGGCGATCGCCCTGCACTCGTCCCTGGGCATCGCCGACCGCCGTGGCCTGCTGACTTCCTTGACCCACAAAGGAGTCTTCGTCGACGCCGGTCGTTTCACCGGCCTCGACGCCGCAGTGCTGGAGCCGGTCTACGCCGCGTACCCCCGGCCGGACGGCGAGCGCTGGATCGAGGACGCGATCGTCGAGCACGCCGCCCGGTCCGCCGCCGCGGCCCCGCCGTACTCCCTCGGCGCCGAACTGCTGCGCCAACGCCGAGGCGGCGCTTGACCGGTCAGAGCCACAGCACCCCGCGACTGCCAAGGCTTACGAGACCTGCTCCTGCCCGGTCAACAGGTTGATCAAGCTCTGGGGCGTCTTCTCGCCGAAGCAGATCTCGAAGTCGCGGGCCGCCTCCGCCCCCTCCTCCGCGCTGCGGGTGAAGAGCGCCTGCTCGTACTCCGCCAGCGCCGCCTCGGTGTCGTCCGGGTGGGCGGCGAGGAGCTTGCCGAGTTCCGCGCCGTCGTACATGGCCAGGTTGGCGCCTTCGCCGTTCGGGGGTGAGAGGTGGGCCGCGTCGCCGAGCAGGGTCACGCCCGGCAGGCGGTCCCAGCGGTGCCCGATCGGCAGGGTGTGGATCGGGCGCAGGACCGGCGGGGTCTCGCCGTCGGTGATCAGCGCCGTCAGCTCCGGGGTCCAGCCCTCGAACTCCCCCGCGATCCGCGCCGCGGCGACGGCCTGGTCGGTGAAGTCGATGTCGGCGAACCAGTCCAGCGGCTTCGACAGCACCACGTAGGTGTGCAGGTTCCCGCCGCTCTCCCGGTGCGCCTGGATCCCCTTCCCCGGCTCGGCCGACAGCAACGCCCCGCCGCCGACGGCCTTCGCGCTGTCGGGGTGCCGGGTGTCGCTGTCGAACAGGTAGGTCTCGACGAACGACGTGCCGACGTACTCGGGCACGGCGTCCGACAGCAGCGGGCGGACCCGGGACCACGCGCCGTCGGCGCCGACCAGCAGGCTCGCGACGACGGTGGTGCCGTCGGCGAAGGTGATCTCGTGGCCTCCGCCGTCGAGGGTGCGGACGCCGCTCACCTTGTGCCCCCACCGGACGGTGCCCTCCGGGAGCGAGTCGAGCAGGACGCGGCGCAGTTCGCCGCGTTGCACTTCGGGGCGGCTGCCGGTGCCGTCGTCGGGTTCGTCGAGCAGGACGGTCCCGTCCCGGGTCAGGACGCGGGTCGCCTCGCGGCCTTCCAGGATCAGGTTGCGGAACTCGGCCGTCAGGCCCGCGGCCTCGAGGGCGAGCTGCCCGTTGCGCTCGTGGATGTCCAGCATCCCGCCCTGCGTGCGGGCGGCCGGGGACGCCTCGGCCTCGTAGACCGTGGCCGGGATGCCGTGGACGTGCAGGACGCGAGCCAGGGTGAGGCCGCCGAGGCCGGCGCCGATGATCGTGACGTGGGTGTTCATGGTGACTCCTTCGGATTCTCTGGAATGTCGTTCCATCTTGGAACACCGTTCCAGATGTGTCAAACTGAAGGCATGCCATCTCCGACACACCGGGCCCAGCGGCGCACCGACGCACTCTCCCGCGAACGCATCGTCGAAGCCGCCGTCGAGCTGCTCGACACCGCGGGCGAGAGCGGGCTGACTTTCCGGGTGCTGACCGAGCGCCTCGCCACCGGCGCCGGGGCGATCTACTGGCACGTCGCGAACAAGGGCGAGCTGCTCGCCGCCGCGACCGACGCCGTCGTCGCGGCGGCCCTGGCGCCCGGCGGGTCCCAGGCCTCCCCGCAGGAGGAGATCCGCGCCGTCGCGCTCGGCCTGTTCGACGCGATCGACGACCACCCCTGGCTCGCCACCCAGCTCTCGGCGCAGTTCTCCCGCAGCCCCTGGGGAGCGGTGACCCCGCGGATCTTCGAGCGCATCGGCCGGCAGGTCAGCGCGCTGGACGTGCCCCAGGAGACGTGGTTCACCGCGACGTCCGCCCTGGTGCACTACATCCTCGGCGCCGCCGCCCAGAACGCCGCGAACGCGGTGAGCGCCCGCGAGCTCGACCCCAGCGTGGACCGCGCCGGGTTCCTCGACGCGGCGGCGACGGCTTGGGAAGAGCTGGATCCCGACGACTACCCGTTCACCAGGGCGGTCGCCGCCCAGATGCGGGTCCATGACGATCGCGAGCAGTTCCTCGGCGGGGTCGACCTCGTCCTCACCGGCATCATCACGCGGTGAAACGAGCCGCCGTGCAGGGCGTTATACAACCCTGAGCGCTTCCCGCCGGAACCGGCCGGGTGACGTGCCGAGCGCGGCGTGGAAAGCCTGCCCGAAAGCCGATTCCGAGCGGTAACCGACGTCGCTCGCCACCCGGCTGACGGAGTGGTCCGACCGGGTCAGCAGGTCGGCGGCCACCATCATCCGGATCGCCGTCACGAGGGTGGCCACCGTGGTGCCGGTGCGCGCGGTGAAGCGGCGTACGAACGTGGCCCGCGACATCGACGCGGCGGCGGCCAGGCGGTCGATCGTCCAGGCCTCACCCGGGTCGTCGACGATGCCGGCGATCACGCGGCCCAGGACGTCGTCGCCCATGGCGGTCCACAGCGCCGGCTCGCCGAGCCGCTGTTCCGGGCGGCTGCGCAGGGCCATCGCGAGCAGCGCGTCGCACAGCGCGGCCACGATGGCGCCCGTGCCGGGGCCGTCGACGCCGGCCTCGCCGCGCAGGACGCCGGCCAGCGTGCACGCGGGCGCGTCCAGCGAGACGTGCACCAGCGGCGGCAGCAGGCGGAACAGCAGCGCGCCCGCGCCCGGCTCGAAGCGGTAGTGGCCGCAGAACAGGTCCAGCTCGGGCTCGGCGCCGACCGTCCGGCGGGTCGGGAACACCGCCCCCGGCTCCTCTTCGAAGCGCCGCCGTCGCCCCGAAGCCGCCGACACGGTGTGCGCGCCGCCGTGCGGGAGCAGCACCATGTCCCCCGGCCCCAGCTCGACGCTCGTGGCGCCCGACGTCACCGTGCACCGGCCGTCGAGCACCAGGTGGAACGGCACCTCCCCCGGCGCGGCCGCCGGGTGGTCCAGTGCGAAACGCCCGGCGAGCAGGCAGCGCACGTCCACGCCGCCCTCGAGCCGGGCCAGCCGGACGAGCCGGCTCACGCCGTCCATGAGCCGATTCCGACGGAAGTCGAGCTGTTCATGCGTGGTCGTCTCTCCCGGCGCGGTGAATCCTGAGTGTATGGAGTACTTCGATCTGATCGTCATCGGGTTCGGCAAGGGCGGCAAGACGCTGGCCGCCACGATGGGACGGCTCGGCAAGCGGGTGGCCATGGTCGAGCAGTCCGCGCAGATGTACGGCGGCACGTGCATCAACATCGGCTGCGTCCCGACGAAGGCGCTCGTCCACCACGCCGAGCACCCCGGCGCCGGCAGCCCCGCCGAGCGCCACCGCAAGGCCGTCGACGACACCCGCGCGCTCACCACCACGTTGCGCGGCAAGAACTTCGCGAACCTCGACACGATCGACTCGGTCACGGTGATCACCGGCCGCGCGACGTTCCTGGACGCCAAGACCGTGCGGGTCACCGCCGGGGACGACGTGCTCGAACTCGGCGCCGAGACGATCGTGATCAACACCGGCGCCGTGCCGACGGTGCCGCCGATCCCGGGCCTGCGCGCCAGCGCGCGCCTGCTCACCAGCACCGATCTGATCGACCTCGACCACCTGCCGAAGCGGCTGGCGATCCTCGGCGGCGGGTACGTCGGCGTGGAGTTCGCGTCGATGTACGCCCAGTTCAGCAGCGCCGTCACCGTGCTCGACGCGGGCCCGCGGATCATGCCGCGCGAGGACGAGGACGTCGCCGAGGCGGCCACCGAGATCCTGCGCGGGGCCGGGGTCGAGTTCGTTCCCGGCGCCCATGTGACGGCCGTGCGCGACATCGAGAACGGCGTCGAGATCACCTACGAGGCCGGCGGCGAGACGCACACCCTGGCCGCCGACGAGGTGCTCGCGGCCACCGGCCGCACTCCCGCCACCGAGGGGCTCGGCCTCGAGCGGGCCGGCGTGCGCACGACGCCGTCAGGTGCCGTCGAGGTGGACGAGTTCCTGCGCACCAGCAGCCCGAACGTCTACGCGGTCGGCGACGTCAACGGCGGCCCGCAGTTCACCTACATCTCGCTCGACGACAGCCGCATCGTGACGGACCAGCTCACCGGCCGCGGGCGGCGGTCCACAGTGGACCGGAAGTTCGTGCCCTACACGGTGTTCATGAGCCCGGCGCTCTCCCGCGTCGGCCTCACCGAGCGCGAAGCCGTCGAGCGGGGACTGCCGGTGAAGGTCGTCGAGAAGGCCGTCGCGGACATCGCCGGGATGCCGCGGGCGAAGATCGTCGGTGAGACGCGCGGGCTGATGAAGTTCGTGGTCGACCGCGAGACCGACCTGATCCTGGGCGCCACGCTGCTGAGCGTCGACTCGCAGGAGCTGATCAACCTCGTCACGCTGGCGATGCGCCAGGGCACGACCGCGAGCGAGCTGCGCGACGCGATCTACACGCACCCGTCGTCGACCGAAGCGTTCAACGAGGTCTTGTCCACCGCGCCGCGTGAGACACATCGGGAGGGAAACGTACTCTCCTGATCACGCCGGTAAAATCGTTCCCGGAATGCGCTGAACGCACCGCCGGGGAGGAATCGGATGTTCGTGCGCACGTCGACGATCGAAACCGTGCCGCAGGACGAAGTCACCGTTTCCGCCTACCGGGACGCCGCGCTCGGGCCGATCACCATCGGCGAGGTCGCGTTCCGGGAGGAGCTGCGGCTCGAGACCGACGACGTCGGCACCGGGTTCTACGTCCACCTGCCGATCACCGGCCGGTTCGAGTCCCGGCACCGCGGGGTCGACATGATCGTCCACAGCCGGTCGTCGGCGGTGTACCTGCCCGGCGGCGGGGCGTTCACCGGGCGGTGGCCGGCCGGCTACCGCGCCCTCTGCGTGCGGATCGACCTGCCGGCCGTCGAGACCGCGCTGGCCCGCCTGGTCGGCGACCGCACGTCCGGCCGCGTCACCTTCGACCCGGTGATGAACACCCGGGACGGCCACGGCCGCAGCTGGGCCGACCTGCTGTTCTCCGTCAACCGGCAGCTCTCGCGCCCGGGCGGGCTGCTGTCCCAGCCGCTGGTCGCGGCGCCGCTGGCGGAGAGCCTGCTCAACGGTTTCGTGCTCGCGGCGTCGCACTCCCACGCCGCCGCGCTCGCAGGGCCGGTCGTCGCGGCGCGGCCGGCGTCGGTCCGCGCCGCCCTCGACGTCATCGAGTCGGACCCGCAGGCGCCGCTCACCCTGGCGGTCCTGGCGGAACGGTGCGGGGTCGGCCCGCGCACCCTGCAGAAGGGGTTCCAGCAGCACCTCGGGATGTCGCCGATGGAGTACGTCCGCGACGTCCGCCTGCGCCGCGCGCACGAGGAGCTGCGCGCCGCCGACCCGTCCGCCGCCTCGGTCGCCGACGTCGCCCGCCGCTGGGGCTTCACCCACCTCGGCCGGTTCGCCTCCGCGCACGAGGCGAAATACGGCCAGAAACCGCTGAGTACGCTTCGCGGATAACCGGATTCGCATCCTGGACAATTCCGTTACCGAGCGCTTTTCCCCTGTTAGAAAAGCGACCATGACCCACGAACCACTCGCCGACGTGCGCGACATGTACCTGGCGCACGTCATGTTCCGCCGGGAGATCGGCCTCGCCCCGGCGCTGATCCGCGGCGTCGCCGACGGAGACGTCGAACGCGCCGCGGTCGTCGCCGACCACGTCCGGCTCGTCGACACCGTCCTGCACCACCACCACGAAGCCGAGGACGAGCACCTGTGGCACCGCCTGGTCGAGCGGGCGGGCGCCGACGCCGAGCCCGTCGTGCGGACGATGACGGACCAGCACGGCGCCATCGACGAGCTGCTGGACGAGGTCCGCGCCGAGCTGACGTCGTGGCGCGACAGTGCCGACCCGGTGCGGGGCGAGGCGCTCGCGAAGACGGTGACCCTGCTGCACGAGCGGCTCGTCGAGCACCTCGCCGTCGAGGAGGAACAGGCCCTGCCGCTCATCGAGAAGCACATCACCGCCGCGGAATGGGGCCAGATGATCGCCGCCGGCGCGGCCGACGTCGCGCCGGAGCAGATGCCGCTGATCTTCGGGCTGATGGCCTACGAGGGTGAGCCCGGCACCGTCCGGGACGTCATCGCGTCGATGCCGCCCGAGGTCAGCTCGGTGATCGGCGACCTGGCCGCGCAGGCCTTCGCGGCGCACGCGGAACGGGTGCACGGCACGGCCACGCCCGAGCGCATCGGCGCGGCCCGGTGACCGCCGTGCGGTTCGGGGCCCTGCTGGAGCCGCCCGCGGAGCGCCCGCAGGACGTCGTCGGGCTGGCGGAGCTGATGGAGGAGCTCGGGTACGACGTCGTCACCCTGTCCGACCACCCGTACTGGCCGGAGCGGCTGGACACCCTCGCGCTGCTGTCGGCCATCGTGGCCCGGACGACGCGGATCACGGTGCTGCCCAACCTGCTCAACCTCCCGCTGCGCCCGCCGGCCGTGGTGGCCCGCACGGCGGCGACCCTCGACATCCTCAGCGGCGGCCGTTTCGAGCTGGGCCTCGGCACCGGCGCGCAGCAGATGTGGGACGCCGTCGTCGCGGAGGGCGGCCCGCGCCGCACCGCCGGCCAGTCGATCGAGGCGCTCGAGGAGGCCGTCCACGTCATCCGCGCGCTGTGGACGTCCAAGACCGACGTCGAATTCCAGGGCGAGCACTACCGGCTCGACGGCGCCAAGCCCGGCCCCGCGCCACTGCACGAGATGGGCATCTGGTTCGGCGCCTACCAGCCACGGCTGCTGCGCCTGACGGGAACCCTGGGCGACGGCTGGATCCCCAGCTCGCCGTTCTTCCCGCCGGAAGCTCTGCCCGCGGCCAACCAGATCATCGACGAAGCCGCGCTGGCCGCCGGCCGGTCGCCAGAGGATGTCCGCCGCGGGTACAACATCGAGGGCACCTTCGGCACCGGCACCGGGTTCCTGCAGGGGCCGCCCGCGGTGTGGGCCGAGCAGCTGGCCGAGGTGACGCTGAACCACCGCATCGACACGTACTTCCTGTACCGGGCGGAGTCGGCGGAGGTCCTGCGCCGCTTCGCCGCCGAGGTGGCACCGGCGGTGCGGGATTTGGTGGCCCAGGGCTGACCCGGGCCGACCGCTCGGCCGACCTCCGCGGCGATTCGCTGCGGAAGTCGCGCCGGCGGTTCCGGGACTCGTGGCTACGGCCTCACCTCACCGGCGAACCCGGACCGGCGACCGCCTGATCGCAGCCGTCTTTACCGGGGCCGGTCGGCCGAGGTTCTGAGCCCTTAGCCGCCGAGGTGGTCCCAGCGGTCCGGAACCCCTGGCTCGGGCCTGGCCCGATCTCGGCGCCGAACCAACACCAGCGGCCCGGGAGCGATCACCCGGTCGGTAACCGTGGTGAGATCGATGGCGACTCACCACTGCAGGCGGAACACCGATCCGAGGAGGCCACCATGGCGGACCTGGCCCACGCGCCCGCGGTGGACGTCGATGCGGTGCGGGAGCTGACCGTCGGGTCCCTGCTCCGCGAGGCCGTCGAGCGGGCCCCGGCCGCGCCGGCCCTGGTCGAGGGGGTGCCCGACCCGCGGGCGCGGCGACGGTGGTCGTACTCGGATCTGCTGACGGAAGCCGAAGAGGCAGCCCGGGCGCTGCTCGGCCGGTTTCAGCCGGGCGAGCGGGTGGCCGTGTGGGCCAACAACATCCCCGAGTGGGTGGTGCTGGAGCTGGCTGCCGCGCTCGCCGGGCTGACCCTCGTCACCGTGAACCCCGCGCTGCGGGAGGACGAGCTGCGGCACGTCCTGAGCCAGTCGCGCGCGACGGGGATCTTCCTGGTGGCGGACTACCGCGGCAACCCGATGGCGGAGACGCTCGACCGGCTGCGTCCCGATCTCCCCGGCCTGCGGGAGACGGTGCTTTTCGAGGACTGGCAAGCGTTTCGCGCGTCCGGCTCCCCCACCGAGGTGCTGCCCGCGGTGAGCCCGGACGACCCGGCGCAGATCCAGTACACCTCCGGCACGACCGGCACGCCCAAGGGTGCGGTGCTGCACCACCGCGGCATCACGAACAACGCGGTGCTGTCCTACGTGCGCACGCTGGACATGCGGCCCGGCGAGGCGTTCGTCAACCCGATGCCGCTCTTCCACACCGCCGGCTGCGTGCTGGCCACCCTGGCGCCGATCGCCTCGCAGGGCACCCAGGTCCTGCTGCCGTGGTTCGACCCCGGGCTGCAGCTGGACCTGATCGAAGCCGAACGCGGCGTGGTGTTCGGCGGCGTCCCCACCATGTTGCTGGCCCTGCTGGGCCACCCACGGTTCGCCGGGACCGACCTCTCGTCCGTCCGCTACGCCCTGGCCGGCGGCGCGACCGTCCCGCCCGATCTCGTCAGGCGCGTCGAGTCCGCGGTGGGGGTGCCGATGAGCATCGTCTTCGCGCAGACCGAGGCCTCCCCCGGCATCACCATGACCCGGCTCGACGACAGCCCGTCGCACCGGGCGGAAACGCTCGGAAAGCCGTTGCCCGCCTGCGAAATCAAGATCGTCGACCCCGCCGGCGGCGACGTGCGCGCCCGCGGCGAGGTCGGTGAGCTGTGCACCCGCGGCTACCACGTGATGCACGGCTACTTCGACCGGCCCGACCAGACGGCCGAGGCCATCGACCCGGCGGGCTGGCTGCACACCGGCGACCTCGCCACGATGGACGACGAGGGTTACCTCCGCATCGAAGGCCGCGTGAAGGAGATGATCATCCGCGGCGGCGAGAACATCTACCCCCGCGAGATCGAGTACGCCCTGCTGGCTCACCCGGCCGTGGCCGACGTCGCGGTGGTCGGCGTCCCGGACCCCGAGTGGGGCGAACAGGTGGCGGCCTTCGTCCGGCTGGCACCCGGCGAGACCGCGGACGAGGCGGAGCTCTTCGCCCACGTTCGCGAGAAGCTGGCGCCCCACAAGACACCCCGGATCTGGCGCTTCGTCACGGAGTTCCCACTGACGGGGTCCGGGAAGATCAAGAAGCACGAGCTTCGCGAGCAGCTCAACGACGGGTGACCCCCGATCGTGTCCGTTGACCGGCCGATCACGTTGTGTGATCACGGTGGCGGATGCGAGGTTTGCCGTGCGGGTGTTCCGAAAGGCGCTGCCGGTCGTCTCGGCGGCGAAAGTCAGCTGCACCAACGCCGACCGGTACATCACCTACCCCAGCACCACCCACGCCACCGCGGTGAAGTGGTCCGTGCGCGTCGACTGGTGCTACGACGGCAAGACCGTCAGCAACATCCGCCACTACGACTACATGAAGGAGGACGGTGGCGGCGTCGCCGACTACCAGGGCCTCATCCAGAACCAGCTGACCTACCCCGGGTCCGCGCACTACGAGGCGACCCTGGTGAAACAGGCGAAGATCGCGCTGTGCGTGTTCAAGATCGGCTGCTACCGCACCTACTACCCGCTCGAGCGGTTCGTCCTGGGCAACAACGGCAGTTACCGGATCGAACAGCAGAAGTGACGGGGCTCAGGGCCGGTCGTTCTGGAACTGGAACTGGACGCGCACCGAGCCGTCCAGGGGGACGATGAGCGTCGCGTCGCTGGCCGACCAGCGGTCCGGGACCAGGAACATCCGGTCCTTCCCGTGGATCAGCAGGCGCAGCCGGCGGTAGCGGTAGTGGAACGTCTGGCCCTCGGACGGTGGCAGCTTCGTCTCCTCGATGCCGGGGCTGCGCAGGAACAGGCTCTCCTTGGTGTCGAGGATGACGCTGGGCAGCTTGCCGAGGCGGGCCGCGTCGGACATCGCCGCGCCGCGGCCCGACCACTGCGCCACCGTGGCCGTCATCCAGAACACGCTCACGGCGATCACCAGGTAACCGAGGACGACCGCGCCGCGGTGGGCCGGCGGCCGCAGCCGGCGGCGGATCGCCGAGCCGTAGCGGACCAGGGTGGTGCCCGCCGCGATCAGCAGCGGGGTCACCAGCCCGTATAGCCGCCAGTCGCCCAGGAAGGCGTACCCGAAGAGCAGCAGCAGGCCGGCGGTCAGCGTGCCCAGGCCGATCCCCTGCGCAACCCGGCCCAGCCGGCGCATCGACGTCGTCCGGATCCGCTTCCGGACGACGGTGTGCACCGCGACCGAGCCGGCGCCGGCCGCGGCGAACACCAGCAGCGGGGTGAGCAGGGGCTGCGGGCTGCGCATGATGTACTCCTGCGTGCCCAGCCCGATCGTGTCGACGTCGACGCCAAAGTATTCGAACCGCGCGCGGGCGGAGACGTAACCGAAGTAGAACAGCACCGCGCTCAGCAACGTCAACGGCGGGATCGCCGTCTTGCCCGCTTCGAGGAAACGCTCGATCCGGCCCGGGGCCGGCGAAGTCACCCCGTCGCCGTGGTCTCCGTCGCCGTCGGATCCGGCTGCGTCAACGGGATCGATCCGGGACTCACCCGGCTTCGCAGGTCCTGGCACGAGCTTTCCTTCCCGGGGGCGCAGACCGCCTTGCCCTGGACCGTCAGCCGCGCGCCGCCGCCGGTGCCGCGCGCGGTGACCGCGACGGAACAGGTGTCGGCGCCCGCGCCGAAGGTGAACCCGGCGCACGCCTTCGGGTCCCCGCACTGCCCGCCCACGCTGAAGGCGCCGCGCGGCGTGACCTGGATGCCGGTGACCTCGACGCCGTCGTCCGGCAGCAGTTCCGGCTGCAGCCAGCTGACGGTCACGCACTGGTCGCGGGCGCTCGAGTCGTCGGCACCGCCGCCGATCGGCAGCTGCGGGATCGAGATCGCGACCCCGGCGTCGTCGGCGGTCCTCGGGGTCTCCGGGCCGGTCGGTTCGGCGCTCGGGGTGCCGGTGGTCGGGGGTACCTCGGTCGTGGACGTCTCCGTCCCACCACTGGACGGCGTCGAACAGCCGGCCACCCCGAAGGCGAGCACGGCGGCCAGCGCGGGACAACTCGATCGGAACAAGCTCATCGTGGTTCCTCCTCGGCCTGCGGAGTCGGGGCGAGAGCCCGGTGATACGCCGGAATCGCGGTATCACGCCGTGGCCCGCGCGCTCTGAGGGGTGTGTCCAGGGACGTCGTGCGGATCGCCGCCGAGCAGCGCCGCCACCGCCGGTGCGCGGCGGGCGCGGGCGAGGCAGCGCGCCCGCGACGGGCCGATCGAGCCGACCGGGATGCCCAGCGTCGCGCTGATCTCCCGGTAGGACCGCGGCGGATCGCACAGCAGCATCGCGAGCAGCCGCTGGTCGCGCGGCGGCAGCTGGGCGAACGCGTGACGGGCCGCGGCGCGGCGTTCCCCGGCGACCAGCGCGGCGTCGAAGTCCGGCTCGGCCGGGTCGTCGATCAGCGCGGCGTCGGTCGGGACCTGCCGGTTCCGGTGGCGCAGCAGCCGCAGGCACTCGTGCCGGGTGGTGGTGCTCAGCCAGCCCGGCAGCGCCTCCGCGTCGCGGATGTGCGCCAGGTGCGTCACCAGGTTCAGCCACACCGCACCGGCGACGTCCTCGGCGTCCGCGCCGGAGATCCGGTACTGGCGGCAGACGGCCGAAACCAGCGACGAATAACGGACGACGATATCCCGCCACGCCCATTCCGCACCCCGGGCGGCGTTTTCCAGCAATGGTGCCGGCGAATCGTGGTACATGACCCCTCCTCGAACTGTCTCGCTCCCGGGTTCACGGTTCCGCCACGACCTGGTCGCCGACCTTGCGGGAATCTTGCGGACGGAGCAGTATCGGTTCCGCCATTCGCGACGCGTCGGACACGGGAAGGCCGCCGCATGGAGTTCGTGCTGTTCGGGGAGGTGCAGCTCCGGGTGGCGGGGCGGCCCCTGGACATCGGAACGCCCCGGCAGCAGGCGGTGCTCGCGGTAGTGGCGGCGGAGGCGGGACGGCCCGTTTCCCTGGAAACGATCATCAATCGGGTCTGGGGCGACGATTCACCCCCCGAAGCACGCAACGTGTTGTATTCCCACATCAGCCGAATACGCCGGCTGTTCAAGGAGATCGCCGATTCCTCCGGCGAGATCGCGGAACTCCCCCGCCGCACGGCCGGTTACGTGCTGGAAATCGACCCGGACGACGTCGACCTGCTCCGCTTCGAGCGCTTGGTCGACCGCGGGAACGACCCACTGCTCTCCGACGCCGACCGGGTCGCGGCGCTGGCCGAAGCGGTTTTCGGCCGGCCGGGCGCCCCGTTGGCCGGCATCCAGGGTGACTGGGCCGATCAGGTACGCGCGACCTGGCACCGGCGCCGGCTGGACGCCGCGGTGCGCTGGGGCGAGCTGGAGCTGCGCCGGGCCCACCCGGACGCCGTGATCGACGTGCTGTCCGGCCTGGCCGGCGAATACCCGCTCGCCGAACCGCTGGAAGCCCTGCTGATGCGGGCCCTGCACGCCGCGGGGCGCCCGGCGGAGGCGCTCGACCGGTACGACGTCGTCCGCAAGCGGCTCGCCGAGGCGCTCGGCACCGATCCCGGCCCCGAGCTGCGCGCGCTGCACCGCGCGATGCTGCGGGACGAGCTGCCGGCCGCACCGCGCAGCGCGCCGGTGACCACGCCGGCCCAGCTGCCACCCGGCACCCCCGGTTTCGTGGGCCGGGAAACCGCGCTCCGCCACCTCGACTGGGTGAGCGACGAGCAGTTCCCGGCCACCCGGGTCGTCGTGCTGTCGGGCACCGCCGGCGTGGGCAAGACGGCGCTCGCCGTCCACTGGGCCCACACGGTCGCCGCCGGGTTCCCCGACGGCCAGCTGTACGTCAACCTGCGCGGGTTCGACCCGACCGGGTCACCGGTGGACCCGGCCGAGGCGCTGCGCGGGTTCCTCGAAGCACTCGACGTACCCGGCGGCCGGCTCCCCACCACGCTCGAAGCCCAAGCCGGCCGGTACCGGAGCCTGCTCGCACAGCGGCGCGTCCTGATCGTGCTGGACAACGCCCGCGACGCGGAGCAGGTCCGGCTGCTGCTGCCGGGCGCGCCGGGCAGCGTGGTCGTCGTGACCAGCCGGGACCGCCTGGCCGGCCTGGTCGTCGCGGGCGCGCACCCCCTCACCGTCGACCTGCTCGACGACGCCGAGGCCCGGGTGATGCTGCGACGGCGGATCGGCGCCGGCCGGGTCGCCGCCGAACCCGAGGCGGTCGACGAGATCATCGGCCTGTGCGCGCGTCTTCCGCTGGCCCTCGCGGTGGCCGCGGCCCGCGCCGCCACCCACCCCGCCTTCAGCCTGGCCGCGCTGGCCGGGCAGCTGCGGGACGCGCGCGATGTCCTCGACGAACTCTCCGGCACCGACCCGGCGACCGACGCCCGTGCCGTGTTCTCCTGGTCGTACCTGCGGCTGGACCCCGCCGCGGCCCGGCTGTTCCGGCTCTTCGGGCTGCACTCCGGGCCGGACGTCGGCACCCGGGCGGCGGCGAGCCTGGCCGGGGTGGCGGCCGGCAAGGCGCGGCAGATCCTGTCCGAGCTGGCGCACGCGCACCTGATCACCGAGCACGCCCCCGGCCGCTACACCGTGCACGACCTGCTGCGCGCCTACGCCACCGAGCTCGTCCAGGAGACGGAGTCCGCCGCCGAGCGGGAGGAAGCCGCCCACCGCGTGCTGGGCCACTACGCCCACACCGCCTACCACGCCGACGGGTTCCTCGACCCGCGGCTGGAGGTGCCACCCGAGCTGACGCCCCTGCCGGCCGGCGCCGAGTCCGAACGGATCACCGACCGGCGGCAGGCCGTCGCGTGGTTCGAGGCCGAACACCGGGTGCTGCTGCTGGCCGTCCACGCGGGCGCCGCGTTCGACACCCGTGCCTGGGACCTCGCCCGGTCGATGCAGCGTTTCCTTTCGATGCAAGGACTTTGGCACGACGAGCGCGACGTGCTGACGGTGGCGGCCGCCGCCGCGCGCCGCCTCGGTGACGAGCGCAAGCAGGCGTTCGCGCACCTGCACCTGGCGGGCACGCACGTCCGGTTCGGCCGGCACACCGAGGCCCACGACGATCTCCGGACGGCGCTGACCCTGTCCCGCGCGGCCGGCGACGTCGTCGGGCAGGCGTACGCGCACCGCCAGTTCGCCTGGCTGCTCGACCGGCAGGGGGCCGTCACGGACGCCCTCGCGCACGCCGAGCAGGCCCTGGAGCTGTTCCGCGCGGCCGAGCACCGGGCCGGGCAGGCGACGGCGCTCAACGCGGTCGGCTGGTTCCGCACGCTGCTCGGCGAGCACGAAGTGGCCATCGGCTTCTGTCAGCAGGCGCTCGACCTGCAGACGCAGCTGGCCGACCAGATGGGTGCGGCGCAGAGCTGGCACAGCATCGGCTACGCGCACAAGCAGCTCGGCGACCCCGGCCGCGCCCTCACCTGTTACGAGACGGGGCTGAACCTGGCCCACCGCAACGGAAACCTGATGACGGAAGCCCGGTTGCACATCGAGATCGCCAACCTCCACCAGGAACTCGGCGACGTCGATGCCGCCCGATCCGGCCGGCAGCGGGCCCACGACATCCTCGCGCACCTCGCCCACCCCGACGCGGACGAGGTGCGGACACGACTGTCCGAAGTAAACAGTGATTGATTCACGAGAGGGAGGAACCCATGCCCGAGATCAGCAACCTGGAACTCGACGACTTCTGCGGCAGGCTCGCGGAGTTCAAGGAGTCGCTGCAGCCGGCGCAGCAGGAGTTGCTGGACAAGATCCTCAAGTTCGCCTGGAACGCGACCAAGTGCGAGGCCCACATCGCCGACGGGTTCGCCGGATCCTTCACGCCGGAGCAGGCCTCGTTGCTCCTGGACTATCCAGCCGATGCCGATGCCGATGCGCCCGCGGTGCACCTGGTTCCCCGGATGATCAAGGGTTTCATCAGGTGAACTGCCGCGTGAGAGCGGCGGGTTCACGACCATGACCGAGCCGGTCGTGCTCGTGTCCATGCCGTTCCTGGAGGTCGACCGGCCGTCCATCCAGCTCGGGCTGCTCAAGGCGATCGCCGAACAGCACGGGTTCCCGGCGCGGACCCTGCACCTGAACCTCGACTTCGCCGTCCGGATCGGCCTGGACTACTACCGATCGCTGGCCGAGCACCGCGGCCGGCAGATCGGCGACTGGCTGTTCTCGGTCGCGGCGTTCGGCGAGGCCGCGCCGGATCCGGACGGCAAGCTGCTCGACGAGATCGGGGCGGGACTGTCCTACCTGGACGGTCCCGCCGAGCCCGCGGCGGCGCGGCTGCTGGGTACGCGGGAGCGGGACGTTCCCGCGTACCTCGACGCCGTCGCCGGGGAGTTCGCCGGGATCCGGGTGGCCTGCTTCAGCTCGACGTTCCAGCAGAACACGGCGTCGTTCGCGCTCGCGCGCCTGCTGAAGGAGCGCTACCCCGGCATCGTCACCGTGTTCGGCGGCGCCAACTTCGACGGCGACATGGGCCTGGAGCTGGTGCGGACCGTGGACTGCATCGACTTCGCCGTCCTCGGCGAGGGCGACGTCGCGTTCCCGCGCCTGCTGGACGCGCTCGCGCGGGGCACGGACCCCGGCGGGATTCCCGGCGTCGCCCGGCGCGTCGGAAACGACGTCGTCGCGACGCCGCCCGAGCCGCCGTACAGCCGGCTCGACGACCTGCCCGTACCGGACTACGGCGAGTACTTCGCCCGGGCCGCGCGGCTCGGGCTGCCCGCCGACGACGTCACGATCCCGTTCGAGTCGGCCCGGGGCTGCTGGTGGGGCGCCAAGCACCACTGCACGTTCTGCGGGCTCAACGGGACCACCATGCGGTTCCGCGCCAAGTCGCCCGCCAAGGTGCTCGGCGAGCTCGACCGGCAGGCACGGCGGTACGGCACCTTCCGGTTCGACGCCGTCGACAACATCCTCGAGCCGAGCTACCTGAAGGAGCTGTTCCCGGCGATGACCGAGGGGACCCGGGACTACCGGATCTTCTACGAGGTCAAGGCGAACCTGACCCGGGCGCAGCTGAAGGTGCTCGCCCGGGCGGGGGTCGACCGGCTGCAGCCGGGCCTCGAGTCGCTCAGCTCGGAGGTGCTCCGGCTGATGGACAAGGGGGTCCGGGCCGCGCAGAACGTCAACCTGCTGCGCTGGGCCGGGTACTACGGGATCTCCGTCGGCTGGAACATCCTCTGGGGCTTCCCCGGCGAGACCGCCGGGGCCTACGCGGCGCAGGCGGCGGTCGTCCCGGACCTGGTGCACCTCCAGCCGCCGGCCGGCGCGGACCGGGTGTGGCTGGAGCGGTTCAGCCCGCTGTTCACCCAGCCGGCCCGGTTCCCGCTGCGGCGGCGCGAACCCGAACCGAGCTACCGGCACGTCTACCCGTCCACAGTGGACCTCGACCGGGTCGCCTACTTTTTCGACTACGAAACGGAAGCCGCCCTCGACCCGGACGTCTACACCCCGCTGGCCGACGCCGTGTCCGCGTGGACGACGGCGTGGGAGGCGGGCCCGCGGCCGTTACTCGTCTACCGGTCCGCGCCCGGCTTCCTGCGGATCCACGACGGCCGGCAGCCGGACCGCGCCGGCGTCCACACCTTCCGCGACCCGCTCGCCCGCATCTACCTCGCCTGCACCGAACGGCCCCGCACCGCCGCGGCCGTGCACCGCGAACTCGGGCTCACCGCACCGGTCGCGCAGGTCGAGGACGTCTTCCGCGAGTTCGCGGCGCGCGGGCTGATGTTCCTCGACGAAAACCTGGCGCTGTCGCTGGCCCTGCCCGCCACGCGGGGCCGGTGACGCGTATCAACGCCGGGTTCCGCTCCTCTGTCCGGCGGGGGGTGGACGAGCAGAAAGGCCGTGTCATGGATCCGTCGGCCATCATGGTGGCGGCGAACGCCGCCGCGCGGCGCCTCACCGGCTGGACCCCGTGGGAGTTCACCTGGGGGCCGATCAGGAAGGGGACCTGCACGATGGCCGCGGGCGCCCGGTGGACCCTCTTCCCCAACGGGACGGCCGTCTTCGACGGCACGGTGTCCAGTGTGGACGACGACGCCGCGTGGGTGATCTGGCACGTCGACCTGCTGGACGCCGGCTGGGCCGTGCTGGGCTCGCTGGCCACCGAGCACCCCGTCGGGGGCGACTGGCGCAAGTTCGTGCGGACCATGCCGAGCGGCGCGGAACCCTACCGGTTCCGCGCCTGGGCGAGCTTCGAGCCGGACCTGTGGGACGACATCGCCCACTTGAAGATGTACTCGAGCTGCTGAAAAGGGGCCGGTTCCCGCGGTGCGAGAACCGGCCACGATGGTGGTTCAGGCTCGCGGCAGCTCGGTCGGCACCGGCGTCACCGCGAACGCGTGGACGGCCAGGCGGGCCGCCGGCGCGGGGACCGCTGGCAGCTCGTAGGCGTCGGCCGCGTCGACGTCGACCTGGTAGCCGAGGTCGCCGAGCGAGGCGGCGGTGACCCGGCTCAGCGGGTTCGGCGCCCGGTTGACGAAGCCGGTCATCAGCTCGCTGCCGAAGGTGCGGTCGCGCCAGTGCACATCCGCGGTGCCCGGCCCGCCGGTGTTCTCCACCGGCACCCGCACCGGGTCGCCCGAGCCGCCGCGCAGCTTGTGGTACTCGGCCATCGCGCCCGGCCCGGCGAACGTGGGGTCGGTGGTGCCCTTGCCGACCAGCAGGCCCTTGGCCGCCCAGCGCGAGCCGACGCCGAGGACGTGGCCCATCTCGTGGGTGATCACGTCCCCGAGGATGCCCTCGGCCTCCATCTTGGCCAGGTCGACCTGGTCGAACGTCATCTCGCCGCGGGCCGGCAGCAGCGCCGAGGGCTCGGGCCCCGCGGCCCGCACGTGGGTGACGAGCGCCTGGCCGAGGATGTGCCCCTCGCCGTCGATGTCGGCACCCTTCGCCACGATCAGGACGTCGTCGATCAGCTCGCCCTCGACCACGACCGACGGCAGGTCACCGACGATCACCGTGGCCCACCGGTCCGCGGCCGCGGCGAAGGCGTCCTGCTGCGACGGCGTCAGGCCGCCGGCGAACCGGACGGTGATGGTGAACGGCGACGTGGTGCCGGTCAGCAGCAACGCGCGTTCGGCGTCGGCTCGGGCGTGGTAGATCTCGTGGTCCGGCATGGCGGTTCCCTTCCCTCGGTGGTCGTACCGGGTCGGATCCCGGAACCGAGGGAGAAATACACCGCGTGTCGCCCGCCCGCCTCCGGACGCCGGGCTGGCACGATCGGGCCATGGAACGCGTGCTCGGCATCGGTGGCTACTTCATCCGCGCTTCGGACCCTGCGGCCCTGGGCGCCTGGTACCGCGACAGCCTCGGCCTCGACGCCGACGAGCACGGCCTGTGGCGCCAGGAGGCGGGCCCCACGGTCTTCGCGCCGTTCGAGGCCGGGACCGACTACTTCGGGTCCCGGACCCAGCAGACCATGCTCAACTTCCGGGTCCGCGACCTGGACGCCATGCTCGCCCAGCTCCGCGCCCAGGGCGCCGACGTCGCCGAGGAGACCCAGGACATGGACGGCGTCGGCCGCTTCGGCTGGGTCACCGACCCCGAGGGCAACCGCATCGAACTCTGGCAGTCCGCTTAGTCCTGTCCGCGGGGCTTCACCTTCTTCACGTCGGGCTTGACGTCGTGCCCGGCGGCAGGAGCGCCACCGACGCCGGACTCGATGGCCGCCGTGACGATGCGGTTGCGGTCGCCCGAGGACAGCACGCCGTTGGCGACCAGTTCCTGGGTCACCGCCTTCACGTGCTTCACGAACCGGTCGTGGGACGCGTACTCCGCGTTCTCGTCGATGACGTCGTTGAGCGTGCAGCCGTTGCCGATGTCGGTGTTTTCGACCTGGCTGTCGATCCCGCCGATCACGACCGTCTCCCGGGTGTCGGAGTTCGGGCAGGCGTCCGGTGGTGGCGGCGCCGCGACCACGGTGAACGCCCCCGACTGCTCCGCCGAGACGTTCCCGGCGACGTCCGCAGCCCGGAACCGGACCGTGTGCGCGCCGAGCGCGGAGACCACCACCGGCGTGGTGTACCGCGTCCACGCGCCACTGTCCACTTTGTACTCTGCAAAGTCCACACCGGACTCTGCGTCGGTCGCCGTCAGGGTCACCGTCGCCTGGCCGACGTACGACCAGTCGCTGCTCTGCTTGCCGCTCACCGTCAGGGACACCACCGGCGCGGTCGTGTCTCCGCCGGCGACCACCGTGAAGGTTACCGTGCCCACCGCGGACGTGTTGCCGGCGACGTCACGAGCCCGGTAGTCCACCGTGTGCGCGCCGGCCGAGGAAACCTGAACCGGTGCGGTGTAGGCGGTCCACGCACCACCGTCGACCCGGTACTCCACCGCGCCGACCCCGGAACCCGCGTCCGACGCCGTGACCGTGACGACCGCCTTGCCGACGTAGTGGCCGTCGCCGTCCTGCGTGCCGGCCACGGAGGCCGAGACGACCGGCGCCGTCGTGTCGCTCTTCACCACCGTGAAGTGGGCCATGCCTTCCGGTGACGTGTTCCCGGCGTTGTCACGAGCACGGTAGGAGAGCATGTGCATGCCCGCCGCGGTCACCGGAACCGGGGCCGTGTAGGCGGTCCACGCGCCGTCGTCCAGTTTGTACTCCACGGCGGCGACCCCGGAGTCCGCGTCCGTCGCCGTGATAGTGGCCGTGGCGACGTCGACGTAGTTGCCCGACGCGTCCTGCGTTCCGGCCAGCGAGGCCGTCACCGTCGGCGGGGTGCCGTCACCCTGTCGCTCGACGATCGTGAAGTGCGCCATGCCTTCGGCGGACGTGTTCCCGGCGACGTCGGTCGCGCGGTAGCCCAGCATGTGCATGCCCAGCGACGACACCACGACCGGCGCCGAGTACGGCGTCCAGGTCCCGCCGTCGAGCTGGTACTCCACCGACGCGACCCCGGACCCGGCGTCCGTCGCGGTCAGGGAAACCGTGGCAGAGCCGAGGTAGTTGCCGGACGGATCCTTGTCGCCCGTCACGGCCGCGGTCACCGTCGGCGCGGTCGTGTCGCCGGTGCCGTCCGACACCACGAACTCCCCCACCATCGACGTGTGGCCGGGGATGGTGCAGAAGTACCGGTACTTGCCCGGTGTGAGGGTCACGGTCGCCTCGTGCCGGCCGTTCTGCGGGTCGAACGGGTTGGCCAGCACGTTCAGCGTGACGTCGTGGTTGTACCCCGGCGTCGAGGTGTCGAACGTCAGGGTGTGCGACATCCCCGTCGTGTTGCCGGTGGCTTCGCTGTTCTCGAAGACGATCGTGGTCTCGCCGGGCAGCGCGCCCGTCGGCGCGGACGCGTATTCGGTGGTGCTGTTGCTCCCGGTCCAGGTCAGGGTCTGCACCGGCGCCGCCACCGCGGGGGTGGCGAGCCCGAGCAGGGCCAGGAAAGCGGCCAGCAGCACGGCGATCGGGCGTGGGGACATCGCGGGAAACCTTCCTGGGAGGAACGGGGGCCGGGCGTGTGCCCGGCCCCCGTCGCGCTACAGCTGCCGCACCCGGATGTTGCGGAACTCGGTCAGGTCGTTGTCGCTGTGGTTCTGCAGCCCGATGAACCCGCTGACGAACTGCCGCAGGTCGGTCGGCGGGTCCCCGGCGCGCGAGGACTGCTGGCCGGGCGTGTTGTCGAACTCGTTGATCACCACGCCGTTGCGGATCATCGTGTAGTGCTGCCCGACGACCTTGATCTCGTACTCGTTCCAGGTGCCCTTCGGCCGCGCGCCCGCCTGGTCGAGCGTGCGCGGGTCGAAGTTGTAGACCGACCCGGTCTTCTGCGGCTCACCGCTGTCGCCGTCGTAGATCTGGATCTCGTGACCGCAGTAGATCGCGACCCACGCCTGCGACGTCCGCGCCGAGCCGACCGTCCCGCAGCTGCCCGGCGGCCGCTGGTCCAGCGGCGTCCGCGGGTCCGGGAACCGGACGAAGACCCCGCTGTTGGCCCGGAAGGTGTCCGGGGCGATGTCCTTGAACTGGACCTTCACCGAGAAGTCGCCGAACTGCCGCTGGGCGTACCAGAGCATGCCCAGCCCGCCGGACGAGCGGATCGACCCGTCGGGTTGCAGCGTGAACTGCCCGGACGGTGCCTGTTCCCAGGCCCGTAGCGATTCGGCTGTGCCGTCGAAGAGCGCTTCGTACCCCGTGGTGCCCGGTTTCCCGATCGGCGACGCCTCCGCCGCCGCGTTCAGCTCGGCCACCTCGGCGTCGTTCAGGACCCCGAGGTCGGAGAGCGTTTCGGTGGCCTGGTCGACGTGGTTGACGAACGCGGCGTGCGTGCTCCACGTGCCTTCGTCGTCGATGAAGTCGTCGACCGTGCAGCCGCCACCCGCGTTGCGGTTCACCACCTTCGTGATCGTGTCGCCCAGGGTCACCACCGGACTCGGATCGGCCACCGCGCAGCCGATGTTCACGGCCGTCCGGGTGGTCACCGCTTCGCCGTTCGCGTAGGTCACGGTCAGCTTGGCGGTGAAGATCCCGGTGCGCGGGTAGGTGTGGCGCGGGTCGGCCTGGGTGGACACCGAGCCGTCGCCGAACTCCCAGCGGTAGGACACGCCGCCGGACTTCGACCCGGTGAACGCCGCCGTCAGCGCCTTGTTCTGCACCAGCGTCGACGACGCGGCCGGCGCCGGGGTCGGCGCGCCGCCGGTGTAGCTGATCTTCAGGAGCTTCTGGTTGGCGTCCAGGGAGAAGAAGCCGTTGCCGTAGTCGAGCACGTACAGCGCGCCGTCCGGCCCGAACTTGGCGTCCATCCAGCTCTGCACCCTGGTGTCACCCGCGCCGCCCGGGATGATCTGGCGGAACGTCTCGGCGAACACCGGCGGCTGGTGCGTCGGCACGCCCGCCGGGTCCACGGTCACCGCGACCCGGTTCTGGGAGTTGGACTCGTCGCCGATGAACCACTTGTTGTCCCAGTACGCCGGCCACGCGACACCGCTGTTCGTGTCGACCAGCGAACGGTGGTACGTCGGCCCGGACATGATCGCCTGGCCGCCACCGCGCAGGTACGGCTGGGTGTAGGTGGCGTCCGCCGCGTTGTACGTCGGGATGGAGCTGTTGGGACGGTTGGGGAAGACCGGGCCGCCGCCGTCCGGCGAGTACCAGATCATGTTGTCCTTGATCGGCGGCAGGTTCACCAGGCCGGTGTTGCGCGGCGAGGTGTTGACCGGGTTGTTGCAGTCGTACCAGCCGGTCAGCTCCGCGGCGTTCGTGCTGCTGCGGTCGCGGTAGGGCTGCCGGTTGCCCATGCAGTACGGCCAGCCGTGGTTGCCCGCCTCGGTGATGATCGTCGCCGTCTCGTACTTCGCCGGCCCGAGCTCCGGGCTCGGCGAGGACGCGTCGGGGCCGACCCAGCCCGCGGTCATCCAGTTGTGCACCGGGTCGATCTGCAGCCGCGAGATGTTCCGGACGCCCATCACGTAGATCTCGGGGCGCGTCTTGTCCGCCGGCCCGTTCGGGAAGAGGTTGCCCTGCGGGATGGTGTACGTCCCGTTCGCCTCCGGGTGGATGCGCAGGATCTTGCCGTCGAGGTCGTTCGTGTTGCCCGCCGTGCGGCGCGCGTCCTGGAACGAGATGCCCTTGTAGTCGAGCGTCCAGTTGTTGCCCGAGTACCCGTTCGAGCCGCCCGAGGAGTTGTTGTCCCCGGACCCGACGTAGAGGTTCCCGTCCTTGTCGAACGCCATCCCGCCGCCGGCGTGGCAGCAGCTGTGGATCTGGACGTCCCAGGACAGCAGGTCCTTGCGGGTGGCCTGGTCGAGGGTCTGCGCGGTGGCGTTGTAGGTGAACCGCGAGACCGTGCGCTTGCCGATCCGCTTGTCGCGGTCGATCGACGCGTGCGGCATCCAGTAGGCGTACATGTAGCCGTTTTCGGTGAACTTCGGGTCCAGCGTCAGCCCGAGCAGGCCCTCTTCGTTCTTGACCAGCTCGTCACCGCTGCCGCGGTTGCCCATCACCGGCAGCGTCGTGAGCAGCTTGATCTTCTTGGTGACCGGGTCCCACTGGTGGACCGTGCCGCAGCCGAGGCCGACGTTCGGGTCGTCCCAGCTGACGATCGGCCCGGTCGGGCAGGCCGCCTTGCCGATGTAGAACACCTTGCCGTCGGGGGCGATGGTGAGCCCGTGCGGCTCGCCGATCTGGTCGAGCTGCCCGGCCGCGTTCTTCCCGGTCAGCCGCTCGACCTTGTAGTTCGCGGCGATCCCGGCCTGGCAGTCGCCGCGCACCATCCCGGTCGTCCAGCGCAGGGCGCCGAGCAGGTGCTGCCGGAACTGCGCTTCGCCGTAGGACCCTTCGGTGCGGCCCATGCCGGTGTAGAAGGAGCGGCCGCCGTCGTAGTCACGGCACCACGAGATCGGGTGGAACGCGCCGTTCGCGCCGACCCCCGGGTTGTAGCCCTTCTCCTCGACCTGCGCGACGGTGTGGACGGTGCCGACCGGGTTGGACTCCCAGTTGAGCCAGCGGTCGGTGCGCGTCCAGTTCTGCGGCAGCCCGGCGGTGGCCGGGTGCTGGGCGTCGAGGACGTCGACGACGGCCTGCTGCGGCGCCGGTTCGGGCGGCGGCGGGGTCGTCGAGGTGTCCTTGAACAGCTTGAGGTCGGCGAGCTGGATGAGCGGCTCACCCGAGTTCGCGGTGATGTTCAGCCGGTAGTTCGGGTAGACCGTGGTGTTGGCGAAGGTGAACGTCCGGGTCTGGAACCGGTCGGTGAACGTCTCGTTCGTGCGCGTGTCCAGGTCGGTCCAGGCTTGCCCGTCGGCGGAACCCTGCAGGGTCCAGTTCTTCGGGTCGCGGCCGGGGAAGTCGTTCGCCGACACCAGCGAGTAGCTGCTGACCGCGACCGGGGTGGCCAGCTTGTAGGCCGCCCAGCCGGTCGTCGCGAACGTCAGCCACTTGGTGTTCTCGTTGTTGTCGGCCAGTTTCTCCTTGGTCTCGTTCGGCGGGTTCTCCGCGCTGGCGGTCACCGAGGCCACCGTCTCGGGCGTCGGGCGGGCGCCGACCGGGCGCGCGCCGATCAGGCCGGTGAACCACTGGGACGAGTCCTGCGCGCGGGCCGCGTCGGAGATGCCGAGGAACCCGCCGCCCGCCTTCATGTAGGCCTGCAGCGCGGCTTCCTGCTCCCGCGCGAGCGTCACGCCCTGCGCGGACAGGAACACCACACCGCGGTAGCGGGCCAGGTTCGCCGTGCTGAACACGGCCGGATCGGACGACGCCGTGACCGTGATGCCGTTGTCCGAGCCCAGCCGCGCGATCGCGTCCGCCGCGCGCAGCACCGGGTCCTTCTGGCCGTCCGCCGCGCCGTGGAAGACCAGCACGTTCACCGGCACGTTCACCACGGCCGGCGCGGCCTGCGCCACCGGCATCACCATCAGCGGCGAGCCGGCCGCGAGGACCGAGCCGATGGCGAGCACGACCGCGCCGCGCCTGCCGAACCAGCGTCTCTTCACGATTCCCCTCCTCATGCGTGGGTCCGCCCGTCGGGGCTCATGTCGTGCCCGGCGTGGCCGTGCTGCTTGAACCGGTCGATCGCGTCCTGGGCGCCGTCGGGCAGGCTGCCGTCGGGGTTGCGGACCAGGAACAGGCCCACCATCCCGCCGTCGGAGTGGGTCTGGACGTGGCAGTGGTACATCCACACCCCCGGCCCGGCGCCCTCCCCGGCGATCACCTGGAAACCGAACGAGCTGCCGGGGTCGAGGTTCTTGTTGTCGACGATCTGGGCGTTGTCGGCGGCGCCGTCGAGCATCCCGGTGCGGGTGTCGGCCCAGCGGTGCCCGTGCAGGTGGAACGTGTGCGGCAGGCTGCCGTACCCGACGCAGACCCACTCGACGCGCTCGCCCAGCCGTGCCTCGAACATCGGCGTGTCGGGTGCCATCTCGTGGTTGATCATCATCTCGTTGAACACGACGGTGTACTGCTTGGCCGGCAGCAGGTCGCCGCGCTTGCGCACGATCAGCCCGCCGTAGAGCCCGCGGGCGAGGCCGCCGGTGCCGTGGTCGGTGCCCATCGCGTGGTCGTGGTAGTGCCAGTACCCGGCGCTGCCCGGCATCCAGAACCCGCCGCTCGCTTCGTAGCGGGTCCGCGTCTTCCAGGTGTAGGTCCGCGTCTCGCGCGGGTTGTTGAACGACGCGTTGAGCGGAGCCCCGTCGGACGCGGTGTCGTAGATGACCCCGTGCGGGTGGATCGACAGCCGCTGGTCGGTGAGGTTGACGAGTTCGATCTCGACGGTGTCGCCCTCGTAGACCTCCAGCAGCGGCCCCGGGATCGTGGCCTTGCCCGGCTCGAGGCCGTAGCCGTACAGGCCACCGGGCAGCGCCTCGGCGTAGATCGTGATCCGGCGGGTCAGCCCCGCCGCCGCGGCGGAGTCGGCGGCGACGGCGCCCACGGCCGGGATCAGCACCCCCGCGGCGGTTCCGGCCAGCATCGACCGACGTGACACTCGCATGTGGACTCCCCCGCGTCTCAGAAGCGCACGGTGCGCAGGTACTCGAACCCGACCTTGGCGGTGTTCAGCGGATCCGTGGGCTGGTCGTGCTCGACGATGTACTCGCCGATGGTGTGGCAGGACGCAGCGAAGATCCGCGGGAAGTTGATCACCCCGGTGCCGGGGTCGGTCATCTGCCCGTCCGCGGTCCGGTCCTTCACGTGGTACTGCGTCACGCGCGGGTAGTTCCGCCGGAACAGCTCGACCGGGTCGGCGCCGCCGTTCACCGCCCAGAAGAGGTCGATCTCCAGGTGGACGTCCCGCTTGTTCGTCTTCGACGTCAGCACGTCGTACGGCAGCACGCCGTCGATCGGGTGGAACTCGTGGTCGTGGTTGTGGTAGCCGAGCTTCAGCCCGGCCTTCCTGAAGGTGACCGCGGCGGTGTTCATGCGGCCCGCGAAAGCCTCCCACTCGGCGATGGTGCCGAAATTCGCGTACGGCACCACGACGGAGCGGTTGCCGAGGATCTTCGCGTCGGCGATGGTCTGGTTCAGGTCGCCGTCGATGCCGACGTGCGTCGAGGACGCCTTGAGGTGGTTCTTGTCGAGGATGGCGCGGAACTCCGTGGCGCTGCGCCCGTACGTCCCGGCCAGCTCGACCTTCCGGTAGCCGATGTCGGCCAGCGCCGACAGCGTGCCCTCCGGGTCGTTCTGCAGCAGGGAACGCAGGGAGTAGAGCTGGATGCTGATCTTGTCGAGCGGAACGCGTTGCCGCGCCGGGGAAGCGTCCGCGGCGCCGGGCAACACGATCGCCGCCGCGCCCACCGTGAGGGCCGCCGTCGCCACGTTCAGGAATGTCCGCCGGGAGTGCTGCTCAGCTTCATGACCGCACATGGAACTCCCTCATCTCGTTGACCGAAAAGCAGAACGGGAACTAGTCCTCGATCGCGACCCACGCCGACTGCGTGGAAGCGCTTTCCTCGACGGCGTGCAGCACGCGCTGGACCCGCAGGCCGGCGTCGAAGCCCGGCTCGGGATCGGTGCCCGCGCCGATGGCGTCGAGCAGGTCGGCGACCTCGTGGGTGAACGTGTGCTCGTACCCGAGGAGATGCCCCGGTGGCCACCACACGCCGACGTACGGGTGCTGCGGTTCGGTGACGAGGATGCGGCGGAACCCCGCCTCGGTACCTTCACCCTCGTACCACTGGAGTTCGTTCATCGACTCGAAGTCGAAGGCCAGGCTGGCTTTCGACCCGTTGACCTCGAGCCGCATCGCGTTCTTGCGGCCCAGCGCGAACCGCGTGGCTTCGAAGCTCGCCACCGCTCCCCCGGACAGCCGCGCCAGGAACAGCGCGGTGTCGTCGACCGTCACCGCGTCCGTCCCGCCGTTCTCGGACGGCCGTTCGTGCACGAAGGTGTTGGTGAGCGCCGAAACCCCGGTGAGCCGCTCGCCGGTGACGAACTGCGCAGCGTCGACGATGTGCGCGCCGAGGTCGCCCAAGGCGCCCGACCCGGCGGATTCCCGGCGCAGCCGCCAGGTCATCGGCGACTGCGGATCCGAAAGCCAGTCCTGCAGGTAGACCGACCGCACGTGCCGGATCTCGCCGAGGGCCCCGCCCGCCACCAGGTTCCTGGCGTGGGCGAGCGCGGGCACCCGGCGGTAGTTGAACGCGACCATGGCCCGGACCCCGCGGTCACGGGCCCGTCGCGCCGCCTCGGCCATCGCTTCGGCCTCGGCGACCGAATTGGCCAGCGGTTTTTCGCACAGCACGTGCTTCCCGGCCTCCAGCGCGGCGATCGCGATCTCCGCGTGGCTGTCGCCCGGTGTGCAGATGTCGACGAGGTCGACGTCGTCGCGGGCGATCAGCTTTCGCCAGTCCGTTTCGACGGCCTCCCAGCCGAACTTGGCCGCTGCGTCATGGGCCCGGGTCTCGTCCCGCCCGGCGAGGACGGCGAGTCTCGGCACCAGCGGCGGGTCGAAGAACCGGTGGACGCTGCGCCAGGCGTGTGAGTGCACGGCGCCCATGAACGCGTGGCCCACCATGCCGATCCCGATCGTTTCCCGTGCCGGGCTCAATGCCCCTCCTTCGGTTTTTGGCGGGCCAGGTCAGGAGTCGAAGCCGACGTCGAGGTACTGGTCGACGTTCTCCTTGGTGACGACCGCGGAGTACGTCGTGATCTCGGCCGGGATGTCGTGCTCGGCGAGGTCGCCGACCCCCTTGTTCTGCCCGAGCAGGCGGGCCAGCGCGATCGCGGTCGAGGCCATCGACGGGCTGTAGAGCACGGTCGCCTTGATCGGCGACGCGTCGGCCTTGATCAGGTTCATCATGTTCTTCGAGCCGGCCCCGCCGACCATGATGAACTCCTTGCGGCCCGCGGTGTCGATCGCGGCGTTGACGCCGATGCCCTGGTCGTCGTCGTGGTTCCACAGCGCGTCCAGCTTGGGCGCGCTCTGGAGCAGGTTCGCGGTCTGCTGCTCACCCGACTCCGACGTGAACTGCGCCGAGACCCGCGGGCCGACCTTGTACCCGGCCCGCGCGAGGGCGTCCGAGAAGCCCTTGCTGCGTTCCTGGGTCAGCGGCAGCGAGTCGATCCCGGCGACCTCGCCGATGACCGGGTTGGCGACGTTCTTCGCTTTGAGCTGCTTCGCGATGTAGTCGCCGGCGTTGACGCCCATCCGGTAGTTGTCGCCGCCGATCCACGTGCGGTACGCGAGCGGCGTGTCGAAGACGCGGTCCAGGTTGATCACCGGGATCCCGGCGTCCATCGCCTGCTGCCCGACCGAGGTGAGCGCCTTGCCGTCGAAGGGCAGGATCACCAGCACGTTCACCTTGGCGTTGATCAGCGTCTCGACCTGGGAGATCTGCTGGTTGACGTCGTTGGTGCCCTCGGTGGCGCTGAACTTCACCTCACTGAACTTCTGGGCCTGGGCCTTGGCGTTCTTGGTGATCGCCGCGATCCAGCCGTGGTCGGCGGCGGGCGCGGAGAAGCCGATGGTGACGGGCTTCCCCGGCTCGGCGTTGCTGCCCGCGTTGGCGACCGGCGCGTTCGACTCCGAGTTCGCGGGCGTGTTCGACGTGCAGCCGGCCAGCAGCGCGCCGGCGCCGACGGCGGCCCCGCCCAGCAGGAAACCCCGGCGGCCGAGGAAGGGGTGTTCGGCCATGGTGAACCTCCATCGGTGGTGACTACTACGACCCGGTCCTGGCTTTCCTGGCCCGGAACTGCAAGAGCACGGCGAGCACGATGATCACGCCCTTGGCGATGTTCTGGATGTCGGTGTCCAGGTTGTTGAGCGTGAAGAGGTTGGACAGCACGGTGAAGATCAGCACGCCGATCAGGGTGCCGATCAGCGAGCCGCGGCCGCCGGTGAGCAGCGTGCCGCCGATGACCACCGCCGCGATCGCGTCGAGCTCGTAGAACATGCCGTTGGTGGACGCGCCCGCCGTCGTCCGCGCGACGACCATGAGCGCGGCGATCCCGCAGCACAGCCCGGCGACGCCGTAGACGAGCGCGAGGTGCCGCTTGACGTTGATCCCGGCCAGCCGCGACGCCTCGATGTTGCCGCCGACGGCGAAGGTCCGGCGGCCGAAGGTGGTGCGGTTGAGCACGACCCAGCCGACCGCGAACACCAGCGCGAACAGCCAGATCAGCACCGGGATGCCGAGCAGCGCGCCGCGGAAGAAGGCGAGGAAGTCCTGGTCGGCGACGACCTGGGTGCGGCGGCCGCTGAGCCGCTCGGCGAGCCCGCGTGCCGAGACGTACATCGCCAGCGTCGCGATGAACGGCACGACCTTGCCGTAGGAGACGAGCACGCCGTTGACCAGCCCGCAGCCGAGGCCGACGGCGAGTCCACAGAGGACCATGATCCACGGGCCGTAGGACTGCGTGGCCAGTGTCGTCAGCCAGACGCTCGACAGCGCGACGATCGAGCCGACGGACAGGTCGATGCCGCCGCTGATGATCACGAACGTCATCCCGACGCTGACCACGCCGATCGCCGCGGCCAGCCGCAGGATCGTCGAGATGTTGCTTTCGGTGAAGAACAGCTCGGGCCGGGTGAACTGGCCGACCAGGCACAGCACCACGAGCACGCCGGCCAGGCCCAGCAGCCGCGGGTCGGCCCGGAAGGAGAACCGCCTCGCCGGTGCGGGCAGCGCTTTCGGTGGTGCCGTTTCGGTGTCGGTCATGCCGCGCTCCCCTCGAGAATCACGTCGAGCACCCCGGCCTCGGTGAGCCCGGACGAGGGCCGGTCGGCGAGGACACGGCCCTCGCGCAGCACCAGCACCCGGTCGGACAACCCGAGCACCTCGGGGATCTCGCTGGACACCAGCACGATCGCCACGCCGCTCGCGGCCAGCTCGTCGATCAGCCGGTACAGCTCGGCGCGGGCGCCGACGTCGACCCCGCGGGTCGGCTCGTCGAGCAGCAGCACCCGGCAGCCGCGGACCAGCCAGCGGGCCAGCACCGCCTTCTGCTGGTTGCCGCCCGAGAGCGTGCGGACGATCCGCCGCGGGTCGGCGGGGCGCAGGTCGAGGCGCCGCAGGCTCGCGCCGGCGTCGTCCAGCTCCCTGCCGCGTTCGGTGAACCCGAGCTTCGCGTAGCGGCCGAGGCTGGCCAGCGTCACGTTGTGCACCACCGGCAGGTCCAGCAGGAGCCCCTGGCTCTTGCGTTCCTCCGGGGCCAGCCCGATCCCCGCCTTGACGGCGGCCCCGATGTTCCCGGGACTCAGCGCTTTCCCTTGCACCGCAACGGTTCCGCTGTCGGCCTTGCGTGCACCGAAGATCGTCTCCAGCAGCTCGCTGCGGCCGGAGCCGACCAGGCCGGCGATGCCGACGACCTCCCCGGCGTGCACGGTGAAGCTCACGTCCTCGAACTCGCCGTCCCGCGTCAGGTTGCCGACCTCGAGCAGCGGGGCGGTGCGGTCGGCGTGCCCGTCGTGGCGCGGCCCGAAGACCGTCTCGACCTTGCGCCCGGCCATCAGGGCGACCAGGTCGGCGGTCGGCGTGGTGCGGGCGTCGAGGCCGGTGCCGACGGTCTGGCCGTCCTTGAGCACGGTCACCCGGTGCCCGATCCGGCGCAGCTCCTCGAGCCGGTGGGAGATGTAGACGACGGAGACGCCGTCGGCGGTCAGTTCGCCGACGATGCGGAAGAGGTTGTCGACCTCTTCGCCGGCCAGCGCCGCGGTGGGCTCGTCCATCACGAGCAGGCGGGCGTCGTGGGCGAGCGCGCGGGCCATCGACACCAGCTGCTGGCCCGCCGCGGACAGCTTCCCGACCTCGTGCCACGGCCGGATGTTCGCGTGGCCGAGCCGGGCCATCAGCCGGGCGGCCTCGTCCCGAGCCTGCGAGATCCGGGTGAACCCGAGCCGGGCGCGTTCATGGCCGAGGAAGATGTTGTCCGCCACCGAAAGCCCGGGCACGAGGTCGAGCTCCTGGTACATGGTGGCGATGCCGAGGCGCAGCGCGTCGACCGGCGAGCCGAGCTCGACGCGTTGTCCCTGCCAGGTGATCTCGCCCGCGTCGGGCCGGTGCGCGCCGGAGAGGACCTTGATGAGCGTCGACTTGCCGGCGCCGTTCTGGCCGAGCAGGCAGTGCACCTCGCCGGGTTCGACGTCGAGGTCGACGCCGTCGAGCGCGCGGACGCCCGGGAAGGCCTTCACGATCCCGCGAACGGAAAGCAGGCTCATACCAGGGCCTCCTCGGTGCCGGCGGCCAGAGTGGGGTCGGTGAACAGGCGTTCGGCCGCCAGGTGCGCGGCACCGCGCAGCGGGGCTTCGAGGCCGAGTGCGGACGCCACGACCCGGGCGTGCCGTTCCGGCTGGGCGTGGGCGGCGAGCTCGACCCGGACCGGTTCCACCAGCCACTTCCCCAGTTCCGCGAAGTACCCGCCGAGCACGACGACGTCCGGGTCGAGCACGTCGACCACAGTGGACAGTGCGACGCCGAGCGCGACGCCGAGTTCGTGCACCGCGGTGACCGCGCGCTGGTCGCCGTACCGCACGCGGTCCTTCAGCCGCGCGACCCGGCCTGCGACGCCGAGCGCGGGATCGAGCAGCGGGTCACCCGGCGCCGCGGCCGCGCGCAGGACCGCGGCCAGGTTCGCCTTCGTCTCGAGGCAGCCGGTGCGGCCGCAGGAACACCGCTCGCCGGACGGGTCGACGGCGATGTGCCCGACCTCGCCGGCGAAGCCGCGCGCGCCGCGCAGGACCGCGCCGCCGGACACGAGGCCGCCGCCGACCGCCGTCCCGCCGCTGAGGTAGAACAGCTCGCCGGCGCCGGTGAGCGATTCGGCGAGCGCGCCGAGGTTGGCTTCGTTGTCCACGGCGACGGCGTCGGCGGGGAGGTTCAGCCGGGCGGCCATCAGGCCGGCGATCTCCGCGTCGCGCCAGCGCAGGGCCGGGGCGAACCGCAGCACCGCGGCGGCCGAGTCGACCAGGCCGGGCACCGAGATCGCGACGCCGACCGGCGGGCCGGGCAGTACCCGGTGCGCGAGGTGGGCGAGCTCGTCCATGCCGCGCTGGAGCCCGGCCGCGGCGACGTCGACGGTCTCGGCCCGCTCGGCCAGCACCCGCCCGGACAGGTCGGTGACGACCGCCGACAGCCGGTCGGCCTCGATGCCCAGGGCCAGCGCGTAGGCGTCTTCGCCGTCCAGCTCGACCAGGCGGCTGGGCCGGCCGTTGCCGGGGAGGACACCGGCGGGCCGGATCAGGCCCCGCCGCGCGAGCTCGGCGAGCAGGCCGGGAACGGCCGACTTCGCGACCCCGCAGCGGGCGGCCAGCTGGGTGCGGGAGAGGGGGCCGGTGCGCAGCGCCCGCAGGACCGCGGCGAGGTTCGCCGTACGCGGGCTCACCGCATCGGCTCGCCTGGTACCGGTCACGGCCACGATGCCCCCACCTGTGCTGCTGCGCCACTTTGTTACTCAGACAGCGAAAGTAGGGTGACCCGTGTCACCCGTCAAGGTGATGAAGGCGTGCTTAGTCCGGTTTTCACCCGGATAGACGCGCCAAACCGTACATACTTTCGATCGATGGATGCAAAAGTCTGCACGGTTCGAGCGCTACGGCGGGGGTGTACTCAGCGACCGAGTGTGAGGTTCCGACCGGCTCCTGCCGCAGGGGTCGTGAGTGTTTAGGAGGGTTAGAACCCTCCTAAACACTCACGACCAAGCCGCGGCAGACCTCTTACGTGAGGGGCGCGGTCAGCTGCTGCGGGGCGAGCGCCCGGGTCGACCGCGAGCGCGGCGGTTCCGGCCGGGGGACGCGGCCGCGGGTGTCGATGGAGCTACAGCGGGCGAGCCGGTCAGCTGCCGAGGGTGAACGCCCGGCCGATGTCGACCACGAGCGCGGCGGTTCCGGCCGGGGATGCGGCCGCGAGGTGTCGATGGACCTGCAGCGGGCGAGGTGGTCAGCTGCCGAGGATGAACGCCCGGCCGATGTCGACCACGAGCGCGGCGGTTCCGGCCGGGGGCGTGGCCGCGGGTGTCGATGGAGCTACAGCGGGCGAGCTGGCCAGCTGCCGAGGGTGAACGCCCGGCCGATGTCGACCACGAGCGCGGCGGTTTCCGACCGGGAATGCGGCCGCGAGATGTCGATGGAGCTGCAGCGGGCGAGCTGGTCAGCTGCTGAGCGTGAAGGCCCGGTCGGTCGCCGACCAGGCCGCGCCGATCACTCCCGCCGTCTCGCCCAGTTCGGACAGCACGATCGGGAGGTTGCCGGTCGCCAGGGGCAGCGAACGGCGGTAGACCGCGCTGCGTACCTCGGCCAGCAGCTGGTGGCCGAGCTGGGCCACGCCGCCGCCGATCACCACCATGCCCGGGTTGATGAAGCTGACCAGCGAGGCAACGACGTGGCCGAGGCGGCGCCCGCCGTCGCGGATCAGGTTGACCGCGCCGAAGTCGCCCGCCGCGGCGGCGCGGCCGACGTCGCGGGCGGTGACCACCCCGCGTTCGGCGGCGGCGTCGGCGAGGTGCGCCGACCGGCCGCTGCGCGCCAGGGCCAGCCCGTCGCGGGCCAGCGCGGCGCCGCCGAAGTAGGCCTCCAGGCAGCCGACCTCCCCGCAGGCGCAGGTCGGGCCGAAGTCGTCGAGCCGGATGTGCCCGATGTCCCCGGCCGTGCCGGCGACCCCGCGGTACACCTTGCCGCCGAGCACGATGCCGCAGCCGATCCCGGTGCCGATCTTCACGAACATCAGGTCGTCGGTCGAGCGCGCGACCCCGGCGTGCCGTTCGCCGAGCGCCATCGCGTTGACGTCGTTGTCCACCGCCACCGGGCAGCCCCACAGGCCGCCGAGGTGGTCCCGCACGTTGAACCGGTCCCAGCCGGGCATGATCGGCGGGGCGACGGCCATGCCCTCGGCGAAGCTGACCGGCCCCGGCAGCCCGATGCCCGCGGCGACCAGCCGGCCGGGCGCCTCGTCCCGGACCTTCGCCGCCAGCTCGGCGACCCGGCGCAGGACCGGGTGCGGCCCCTGCCGGACGTCACAGTCCTCGACGGTGTGCGCGAGCACCTCGCACGACGCGTCGGTCACCGCCACCCCGACCGACGTCGCGCCGACGTCCACCGCCAGCACCCGCAGCTCGCCGGACAGCCGGACCAGCGTCGACCGGCGCCCGCCGCGGCTGGCCGACGGCCCCGCCGTCTCGACCAGGCCGACCTCGTCGAGGCGCGCCACCTCGGCGCCGACCCGGGCGCGCGGCAGCTCCAGCCGCTCCCCCAGCTCGACCCGCGACATCGGGCCCTCGTCCCGCAGCAGCGTCAGCAACCGGGTCTGGTGCCGGGTTTCGACCATCGAGTGCTCCGAAGACGATGCCGTGGATACCCCGCTCATCCGGTGGAGCCTACTGTGCCGGCGGCCGTCACTCCGCCGATCCGAGGTTCTTGCGCCGGCTGGCGACGAAGCGCGCTTTCTTCTGGCGATTCCCGCACGTGTTCATGTCACACCATTTGCGGGTGCGGCTTTGGCTGGTGTCGAAGAAGGCAGCTTGGCACGTCGGTGAGGCGCACAAAGCCAGTTTTCCGTCTCGTTCGCCCGAGATGATGCCGATCGCGTCGGCGGCGATCACGCCGAGCGCGTCTTCCACCCGGGACGGAGAACTGAGCTGCCATCGCCGCGTGCCGTCAGGCGTCAGGATGGCCGCCGCCCGGCCCTGAACGCTGCGATCGTTGATGATCCGGACGGCGGACGCGGGGAGCGCGTCCCCGACCGCGGTCGCCGTCGCGGCGGCGTGAATCGATTCCCTCAGTTCCCGGGCGAGTTCGAGCTGGGCGGGGGTACAGGAGTCCACGGCGAGGCCGCTCACCACCAGCCAGTCGACGAGCCGGCGCGGCGTGGGAATGCGTTCCACCGGATCGCCGTGACGTTCCGACAGAGTCCCCGTGAAGCTGGTCGCCAGCACATTCCCGAGGCGGAATTCGGGGACTTCGATACGCATCGAACCAGCTTAGCAGGTTGCGAGAACACCCGGACGCCTGTTAGAACCGTCTAAGCCGGTTCCACTACGACCAGGAGGGCCCATGACCACCGACGTGCACGTGTTCGAAGCCCACGCCCCCGACGCCGACCTCGACGATCTCCGCGCACGGCTGGCCGCCGCGCGGCTGCCGGAGCCCGAGACGGTCCGCGGCACCCCACAGCGGTGGGACCAGGGGGTCCCGCTCGCCGACCTCGCCGATCTCGTGGAGTACTGGCGCACCGGGTACGACTGGCGCTCGTTCGAAGAGCGCCTCGACCGGATCGGCCAGTTCCGCACGACCGTCGACGATCTCGGCATCCACTTCCTGCACCGCCGATCCGCGCGCGCGGACGCCACGCCGCTGCTCATGACGCACGGCTGGCCGGGCAGCGTCGCCGAGTTCGTCGACGTGCTCGACGACCTGGCGGATCCGGCAGACGTGGACGCGCCGGCGTTCCACGTCGTGGCTCCCTCACTGCCGGGTTTCGGCTACAGCGACAAGCCGGCCACCACCGGGTGGGGAACCGAAAAGATCGCGGCCGCGTGGGTGGAGCTGATGGGACGGCTCGGCTACCACGGGTTCGCGGCCCACGGCGGCGACTGGGGCGGCAACATCACCACGGTTCTCGGCGGCCGGTTCCCGGAGCACGTTCTCGGCATCCACACGACGTTCGCGGAGGGACCGCCCGGACTGACCACGGACGGCCTGACGGCAACCGAACGCCGGTGGACCGAGGAAACTCACCACTTCTGGCGCCACCGCGCGGCGTACGCGAAGCAGCAGGCGACCCGGCCGCAGACCATCGGCTACGCGCTCGTCGACTCACCGATCGGGCTGCTCGCCTGGATCCTCGACAAGTTCGCCGAGTGGTCGGACACCGAGGACAGCCCGTTCGAGACGATCTCCCGCGACCGCGTGCTCGACGACGTCACCCTGTACTGGCTGACGCGATCCGGCGCGTCGGCGGCCCGCATCTACTACGAGAGCCACAACTCGCTCGACCCCGGCCTCCGGGTCGACGTCCCGTCGGCCATCACCATGTACCCCCGCGACATCGAGAAGTACCCGCGCCCCTGGGCCCAGGAGCGGTACCGCCGGATCATCCGGTGGACCGAGCCCGAAGCCGGCGGGCACTTCCCGTCGCTGGAGGTTCCCGGGTACTTCGTGAACGATCTTCGAGAAGGCCTCGCGGCGGTGCTGGCCACCCCTCGGTGAGCCGGGTCATTCCTTGGGCGTCTTCGTCTTGTCCGGCTTCGGGGTCTTGGACGTCTTCGGCGTCTTGGTCTTGGTCTTTTCCTTGGTCTTGTCGGCCTTCTTCTGCTTGCTCGTCTCGGCCGCCGACGGATCACCCGACGTGTCGGCGCTGTCCGTGACCTCGGGCTCGTCGCTCGTCGTCACGGCTGCCGGCCCTTCCGGCGCCGTGGTGAGCTGCGCGGCCGAAGCCGGGTACTCCTGCTGACCGGCCGGCCGAGCCGGCACGACCACCGTCGTCGACGCCGGGGCCACCACCCCGCCGCCGGTCCCGGCGGGCGGCGGCGCGGCGGACGTGCTCGCGCCGATCGTCACCGTGGTGACCAGGGCGGCGCTCGCGGCGGCCACCTTCGCCGCCGTGGCCCACGACAGGGCGGACGCCCCGGTCCCGGCGACCGCGCCCGTCCCGGCGGCCGCCCCGGTCCCGGCAAGGGATCCGGACAGCCACTGCGTGACGAACGGGACGCCCAGCAGCAGCGGCGCGATCGCGGCGGGCAGCTCCTCGTTGAGCCGCCGGAGACCGGTGGCCAGCTCCCGGCAGTCGGCGCAGCGGTCGAGGTGGTGGGTGATCCGGTGGGCCTTGTGCTCGCCGATCCCGTCGCGCACCCACCGGGAGAGCTGGCCGCCGACGACGCGGCAGTTCCGCCGCCGCGCGGCCGGGATGTGCTGGTCCAGGTAGGCCTGCCGCAGCCCTTCCCGCGCGCGGTAGGCCAGCGCGGCGACGCTGTTCGGCGTCATCCCGAGGTCCTCCGCGATCCGCGCCGGCGTGTCGCCGTCGATTTCGGTGCGCCACAGCACGGTCCGCCACCGTTCGGGCAGCTCGGCGAACGCGTCCGCGGCGACGGTGGCGTGCAGCCGGCTGCCCACCGGTTCGTCGCTGCCCGTCGCCGGCAGCACGTCCGGCACCTCGGCGACCACGGAGACGCCGGAGTCGCGCCGGCGCCAGGTGATCATCGTGTTCCGGATGGTCGTGAGCAGGTACGCGCGGAAATCCTCGTCCGGGCCCGCGCCGGAGCGCAGAATCCGCAGTACGCGGGTGAATCCTTCGGCGATCAGGTCGTCCCGCTCGGCGGCGTCGGCGGCGATCGCGGCCGCCACGCGCCGGGCGGCGGCCAGATGCCGGTCGTAGAGCAGGCCGTACGCCGAGGTGTCCCCGCCTCGCACCGCCTCGATCAGGACCGCGTCGCTCGGGACGTCAACCGTCCCGGCCACCGCCGGCACCACCTCGGTCATGCACCCCCCTTTGCTCGTGCGCTTGCACGTGCAGAACGTCACGAGATGGTGGTGCACCGAGCGGCCCGGCGCAAGGCATCGGCGCCAAGTCCCGCCTTCCTCCGGGGAGAGCGCTTCCCGGCCCGGGCTTTGTCAGGCTCTGCGGCTCTGGGGCGTGGTTTCCCCGGCGCCGAGCCGAACAGGCTATTCGAGGGTACGTAGTACTTAGCCCGAACGGCCCTCAGTCCGCGACGACGATGACGTGCAGGGTTCTCGGCCCGTGCACGCCCTCCACCCGGGTCAGCTCGATGTCGCTCGTGGCGCTCGGGCCGCTGATCCAGGTCTGCGGCCGTGCCGGGTCGAGCGCCGCCACCGCCTGCGGGACGCCCGGGACGATCCGGTCTTCGCGCAGCACGCAGACGTGCACGTCCGGGACCAGGCTCAGCGCGCGGCGGCCCTGGCCGGGGCCGTGGTCCAGGACCAGGGTTCCGGTGGTGGCGATGCCCAGCGCCGCCGTGGTGACGACCGCGTCGAAGGTGTCCAGGTCCGCTGCGTCGGGCACGCCGTCGAGCTTGACTGGGAAACCCGCTGGTACCAGCACTTTCCGGGCCGGGCCCAGGGCTTCCCGGATGGCGTCGGGCAGCTCGGCGCTCGTGCAGCGCGTCAACGCCGCGCGGTAGTCGACCACGCGCTCGGCGAACAGGTCCACGACGTTCGGCGGCACGACCGTTCGGTAGCCGCGGGGCACCGGGGCCTCCGTGCGGTCCGCGGTCCGCAGCGCGCCGCGGACCGACGCCAGGATCTCTTCGCGCGCGTTCACGGCCTGCCTCCCCGGCGCCACCAGCTCCGGAACGATTCCCTTGGCGGGGCCGGTAAGTCGCGGGCGTTCGTCCACAGGGAACCCGGCCACGGCAGGCGGCCCAGGGCCCGGCGCCCGCCAGGGAGAACTCGCTTGCCGAAGCGGGTCAAGGCCCGGTTGGCGACGCCCAGACCGCGTTCGGCGGCGCTCAGGCGCCGTGCGTCCGACAGCAGCCAGGACGCCGACTTCATCGCCAGCGCCTCGGGTTTCGGGGTGCCCTCGCGGTGGGCGTCGACGACCTTCGCCCGCAGGTGGACCAGGACCTCGGGGATGTCGATGCGCACGGGACAGGCGTCGAAGCACGCGCCGCAGAGGCTGGACGCGTACGGCAGCGAGTCCGTCTGCTCGTCGACGCCGACGCCCTTCAGCAGCGGGTTCAGGATCGCGCCGATCGGGCCCGGGTAGACCGAGCCGTACGCGTGGCCGCCGGTCCGCTCGTACACCGGGCAGACGTTGAGGCACGCCGAGCAGCGGATGCAGCGCAGCGCCTGGCGGCCGACCTCGTCGGCGAGCGCGCGGGTGCGGCCGTTGTCGAGCAGCACGACGTGCATCTCCTGCGGGCCGTCGCCGGGCGTGATGCCGGACCACGTCGAGGTGTACGGGTTCATCCGCTCCCCCGTGCTGGAGCGCGGCAGCAGCTGCAGGAAGACGTCCAGGTCGGACCACGTCGGCACGATCTTCTCGATGCCGACCACGGAGACCAGCACCTCGGGCAGCGTCAGGCACATCCGGCCGTTGCCCTCGGACTCGACGACCACGAGCGTGCCGCTGTCGGCCACCGCGAAGTTCGCGCCGGACACGGCCATGCGCGCCCGCAGGAACTTCTCGCGCAGGTGCAGCCGCGCGGCGGCGGCCAGTTCGGCGGGCTCGTCGGACAGTCCCGGGGGCGCGTCGTCCATGCCGCGGCGGAAGATCTCGCGGATCTCGGCGCGGTTGCGGTGGATGGCGGGCACGAGGATGTGGCTCGGCAGGTCGTCACCGAGCTGCACGATCAGCTCGGCGAGGTCGGTCTCCCAGGCGGTGACGCCGCGTTCGGCCAGCGCTTCGTTGAGCCCGATCTCCTGGGTGGCCATGGACTTGACCTTGACGACCTCGTCGACCCCGTGCGCGTGCGCGATCTTCGCGACGATCTCGCAGGCTTCCGCGGCGTCGCGAGCCCAGTGCACGGTCGCACCGCGCGCCTGCAGCGACGTCTCCAGCTGCAGCAGGTACTCGTCGAGGCGGCGCAGGGTGTTGTCCTTGATCGCCGCGCCGGCCAGCCGCAGTTCTTCCCACTCCCCGACTTCGCCGACCACGGCCGCGCGCTTGGCGCGGATGGTGCCGGTGGCGTGCGCGAGATTGCGGCGCAGCTGGGTGTCGGCAAGCGCTTTCCGGGCGGCCTCGGGAAAGGCGGGCATGCCGACGAACGTGGCGCTCACGCGTCCCCCTCGGTTGAAGCCAGCACATCGGCCAGGTGCATCACCCGCACCCCACCGCGCTCACGCGAGAGCAAGCCGCCGATGTGGAGCAGGCACGAGTTGTCCCCCGCCACCAAGACCTCGGCGCCGGTGCCGCGGACGTGGCGGGCCTTGTCCGCGCCCATGGCCGTCGACGTTTCGGCGTTCTTCACCGCGAACGTGCCGCCGAATCCGCAGCACTCGTCGGCGGCCGGCAGCTCGACCAGGTCCAGCCCGCGGACCTCGCGCAACAACCGCAGCGGCCTGTCGCCGACGCCGAGCATGCGCAGCGAGTGGCAGGTCGGGTGGTAGGTGACGCGGTGCGGGAAGTAGGCCTGCACATCCGTCACGCCGAGCACGTCGACCAGGAACTCGCTCAGCTCGTAGACCTTCGGCGCCGCCGACGCGAGCCGCTCGTCCCCCGCGCGCCGCGCGACGATCGCGTGCTGGTGGCGGATCGACCCCGCGCAGGAGCCGGACGGCGTGACGATCGCGTCGTACCCCTCGAAGGCGTCCACGAACGTCCGCACCACCGGCACGGCCTCGTCGAGGTAGCCGGTGTTGACCATCGGCTGCGCGCAGCAGGTCTGCCCGGCCGGGAAGTCCGCGTCGACGCCGAGGCGGCGCAGCAGCCGGAACACCGACTTGCCGGTCTCGGGGAACAGCGCGTCGTTGATGCAGGTGACCAGCACCGCGACGTTCACGGGAAGCTCCCCGCCGCCTGCCGCAGCATCGCGACCTCCGCATTGAAAGGTTTCATAAACCTGGCGCGGTGACGCTACTATGCGACGGAACGCGAAGTCAACGACGTGCCCCAACCCGGATTGACGCGATCTTGCCGTGCCACACTCCGAATTGTCACGTTTCAACGCCCACCTCGAGCACGCGGCCACCAGGTTCGCTCAGCGAGAAGAACCGCCGTGCTTCCGGCAGAATTGAACGCGTCCGAAACGCCGTTGCCAGCCGGAGGCAGGAGCCCGTGACGCGAGCCCGTGACGCGCACCCTGGTCGACGCATCCGATCGGTGGAAGCCTCTCAGCCAGCTGCTGACCGAGCTGCTGGACCGCATCGCCGCGGAGATCCCCGGCTGCGTCGGCGCGGCCCTCACCACCGGGCACGACGGCGGTCCCCTGTCGGTCCTGGCCACCCACGGCGTCGCCGAACGTCTCGCCCCCGCCGAGGTGCGCCACGGCGGCCCGATCGCCGACGCGGCCGCCACCGGCGACGTCGTCACCACGGACGACCTCTTCGCGGACCCGCGCTGGCCCGGCCTGCACCGGGACGCCCTCGCCGACCGGTGGAGACAGGTGCGTGGCGTCGTCGCGTTCCCCGGCCCCTGGGACGACGGCGGCACGCTCGTGCTGTCCGCCGTGCTCGACGGGCCCGTCGGCCCCGAGGTGCGCGCGGTGCTGGCCCGCTACGAAAAGCTGACCGCCGACCTGCTGGTCGTCGCCGAAGCCGCGGCCGCCGGCGACTCGGCCCAGGTGCTGGCGATGCTCGCCTCGCGCGCCGCGATCGAGCAGGCCAAGGGCGCGATCACCGCCCTGCGCCGCTGCGGCGCCGACGAAGCCTGGAACACGTTGCGCCGCACCAGCCAGGAGTTCAACGTCAAGGTCCGCGACCTCGCCGTCGCCCTCGTCGAGCACCTCGGCCAGGTTCCCGTCCGGCAACCCGACGGGACGATCCCCATCACGCCCGACCATCCCGCCCGCGACGCGGCCCGGCAGCTGTGGACGGCGTTCACCGCGGACCGGCCGGTCGGGCCGTAGCCGCTCCCCGCGTCACGGCGTTCGCTCGGTCACCTCCGCGACCTCGTCGGCGTCCATCGCCTTCGTGTCGCGCGGGGGCAGGAACGGCTCGTCCTCGCTGTCCTGGCCGCCTTCGATGCCGCGGCCGCGGGCGAGCTCGGCGTCCAGCTCGGCGCCGAGCAGCACCGCGAGGTTCGAGATCCACAGCCACACCAGGAAGACGATCACCCCGGCCAGCGAGCCGTAGGTCTTGTTGTAGGAAGCGAAGTTCGCGACGTACACGGCGAACCCCGCCGACGCCAGCGCCCACAGCACCACGGCCAGCAGCCCGCCCGGCGTCAGCCACTTGAAGCCCGGCTGCCGGACGTTGGGGCCGGCCCAGTACAGCAGCGCGAACGCCAGGCTGACGAGGATCGCGATCACCGGCCACTTCGCGATCTCCCACACCAGCACGCCCGTCGACCCGATGCCCACCAGGTCCCCGAGCCGGCGCGCGACCGTGCCCGTCGCCACGACGCCGAGCGCGCACGCGCCCAGCAGCGCCACGATCCCGACCGTCAGCAGGATCCGCAGCGGCAGGACCTTCCACAGCGGGCGGCCTTCGGGCATGCCGTAGATCGCGTTGCCGGCCCGCATGAACGCGCCGACGTACCCGGACGCCGACCACAGCGCGCCGAGCAGGCCGAAGATCGCCACCGGCCCGGCGAGACCGCGGGAGCCGGACAGCTCCTTGATCGCGCCGACCAGGATCTCCCGGCCCTGGCCGGGCACGACCTGGTTGACGTTGTCGATCAGGGTCTGCGTCGCGCTGGGACCGAGCAGGCCCAGCAACGCGGTCAGGAGCACCAAGCCGGGAAAGATCGACAGGACGCCGTAGTAGGTGAGCGCGGCGGCCCAGTCGGTGAGGTTGTCCCGGCCGAACTGGTGCACGGTGCGCTTGAGCACCTCCCGCCACGACCGTTTGGACAACTCGGTCGGGCCTTCGGGTTCTTCGCCTCGCTTGCGCACCGGCACCACTCCTGTCTCGGCGACCGAGGCCTCCTCACGCATGCGTCCTACAGGTCGACGGACTTGTTGTCGCCGGGGTCGGGTGCCGAGCCGGTGACCCGGGCCTTGGCCATCTCGAACAGCGCCCGGGGCTTGCCGCCGGGTGAGGTCCAGTACTCGGCCGAGTCGGCGTCCACCTTGAGCAGCACGACGTCCGCGTCCTCCGGGCCGCCCGGGAACCAGGCCTCGACGAACTCGTTCCACAGCGCCTTCTTCTTGGCGGCGTCGTCCACCACCGACGCGGCCCCGCTGAGCGAAAGCCAGGACCCGGAGCCGGCGTAGCCGACGTTGACCTGGCTGTCGCGGGCGATCTCGGCGACCATGTCGGCGCTCCTCGAGACGAAGAACCACGCCGACCCGTCGAACTCCACCCGCTGGCCGGTCATCGGCCTGCTCACCAGCTTGCCGCCGGCCTGGCGGGTGGTGATCATCGCCGTGCCGACCTTCTTGGCGATGTCGGTGACGATCTGGTTGTCCTCGGCGCTCATGGCTGCTCCGTTCCGACGTTGGTCGGACCCGGTTTCCCCGCGGGCGGCCCGTTCACTCATGCGCCGGTCAGCTGATGAAGCCCGCAGCCTTGAGCCAGTCGTGGGCCACCGTGGCGGGTTTCTGCCCGTCGACGCTGACCTTCTTGTTCAGGTCGGTGAGCGTCGCCGTGTCGAGCTTCGCGGCGATCGGCGTGAAGACCTGTTCCAGCTGCGGGTACTTCCGCGCGACCGCGGACGCGATCGAGATGGCCGGGTTGTACGTCGGGAAGAAGTGCTTGTCGTCGTCGAGGACCACCAGCTTCTGCCCGGCCACGCGCCCGTCGGTCGAGGCGACCGAGCCGAAACCGCAGGGGTCGCCCTTGCCGATGCTGGGGTAGACGACGGCGTCGTTGAGCACGTGCACCTGCGCTTCGGGCAGCGTGAACCCGTAGGTCTTCTCCACGCCGGGGAAACCGTCGTCCCGGCTCTTGAACTCCGGGCCGATGCACGTCGAGGCCGCCGCCGGGTCCTTCTTCGCCAGCGCCGCGTAGTCCGAGATCGTCTTGACGCCGGTCTTGGCGACCGTCGCCGGGTTGCCGGCCATGGCGTAGGTGTCGTTGGCCGGCGAGCGCGCCCACCAGGTGACGCCGTTGGCGGCGTCGTCCTTCTTGACCGCGTCGTACTGCGCCTGCGGGTCGGCGATCGGCATGGTCTGCTTGAGGTAGCTGACCCACGCGGTGCCGGTGTACTCCCAGTACAGGTCGACCGCGCCGCTGGTCAGCGCCTGCCGGACGTTGGTCGAGCCGGTGATGTTGGTCTTGTCCTGCGGGCTCGCCCCGGCCGCCTGCAGCGCGACGAGCGCGATCTGGCCGAGCAGCAGCTGCTCGTCGAACTCCTTGGAGCTGACCCGGATCTGCGCCCCGCTCAGCGCGTCGATCTTCTTGATGGACCCGGCGCCCACCTGGGTGCCGGCGTCGTCCTTGCCGATCGTGCACCCCGCGGCGAACACCGCGACGAGCGCGAGGACGGCGGCTGTCGTGCGCTGGAGCATGGGTGGGACCTCCTGGAGATGGGTCGGGCTACAGACCGCGCGGGTGCAGGACCTCCTCGGCCACCAGGCCCAGCCAGTCGGCGAAGAGCGCCAGCGCGGCGACGACGATGCCGAAGGTCAGGCTGAGGATCGGGCGGTAGAGGCCGATCCCGGCGATGAGCCCGCCGCCGAGACCGCCGCCGTCGATGAAGGTCGCCAGCGTCGCGCTCGCCACCGTGAGCACCAGTGCCGTGCGGATGCCGGCGAGGATCACCGGGACGGCCAGCGGCAGCTCGATCCGCCACAGGATCGACGTCCGCGTCATGCCCATCCCCCGCGCGGCGTCGACCAGCGTCGGGTCGACGCCGTCGAGCCCGACGATCGTGTTGCGCAGCACCGGCAAGGTCGCGTAGACGACCAGCGCGGTCACCGCCGTGCCCGTTCCGGTGCCGACCCAGAGCGCGAGCAGCACGACGAGCCCGATCGACGGGATCGCCTGGCCGAGGTTGCCCAGGCCCAGCCCGATCGGCCGGGCCCACCGGGCGCCGGGGCGGGTCAGCAGCACGCCGAGCGGGAGCGCGATGGCGATCGTGCAGACCGTCGAGATCAGCGTGAGGCGCAGGTGCGCGCCCAGCTCGGTGAAGATCTCGTCGGCGTTGAGGTAGCGCTGTTCGATCGAGTCGGCCGGGTGCGCGCGCACGAGCAGGACCAGCGCCAGCAGGCCGAGGGTGAGCAGCACCGGGCGCACCAGCAACCCGAGCCGGCGCCGGCTCGGCCGTGCGGGCGTGACGACGTCCGGGCCCCGCGGTTCGACGACCTCGGGGACCACGGGCGCCTCTTCGGCGGGCCGGAGCGCGGCGAGGAGGCTGGGCACGTCGCACACGGTGCCGTCCTCGCGCACCCGTACCGCGGTGCTTCCAGTGCGCACCATGGTGTCCAGCGCGTCCCGGAGGGTGGCCTCCCGCGAGACCGCGGGCAGCCCGTCCGCCTCGGCCGGCCGCAGCTCCAGGTCCGCCACCCGGATCAGCGCGAGCCGCTTGAGGTTCCGCTTCGAGCCGGCGAAGGAGGCGACGTAGTCGTCGGCCGGCGCGGCGAGGATCGCCTGCGGTGTGTCGTACTGCGCGAGCACCGAACGCGGCCGCAGCACCGCGATCCGGTCGCCGAGCTTGAGGGCCTCGTCGAAGTCGTGCGTGACGAACACGATCGTCTTGCGCACTTCCCGTTGCAGGCGCAGGAACTCGTCCTGCAGCCGGGTGCGGGTGATCGGGTCGGTCGAGCCGAACGGCTCGTCCATCAACATCACCGGCGGGTCCGCGGCCATCGCCCGCGCCACGCCGACCCGCTGCTGCTGGCCGCCGGAGAGCTCCCGCGGGTAGCGGGTGCCGTGCTCGCGGGCCAGGCCGACGACGTCGAGCAGCTCGCGCACGCGCCCGGCGACGCGCCGCCGGCTCCAGCCGAGCACCCGCGGCACCACGCCGATGTTGGCGTCCACCCGCAGGTGCGGGAACAGCCCGACCTGCTGGATGACGTAGCCGGTGTGGCGGCGGTGTTCGTCGAGGTCGAGCGCGGCGACGTCGGTGCCGCCGATCGTGACGGCCCCCGACGTCGGCTCGACGAGCCGGTTGATCATCCGCATGGTCGTCGTCTTGCCGCACCCCGACGGCCCGGTCAGCACGACGATCTCCCCGGCCGGGATGCGCATCGTGAGGCCCTCGACCGCGGGCACCGCCTGCCCGGGGTAGCGCTTGGCGACGTCCAGCAGCTCGATCGTCTCGCCGGCGGTGCCCACGACCTGCGCCGGGGCCGCCTCTTCGCGGGCGCGCGGGCGCCGCCAGGTGGTGAGCTTGCCGAGCGCCACGTAGGCCAGGTCGAACAGCAGCGCCAGCACCACGATCCCGAGCGTGCCGGTCAGCACCTGGTTCAGGGAGTTGACCGAGCCGAACCGGCCGAGGCCGTCGAAGATCTCGTTGCCGAGCCCGGGGCCCTTGACGTACGCGCCGATGGCCGCGATCCCGATGGTGATCTGCGTCGAGACCCGGATGCCGGAGAGGATCACCGGCCAGGCCAGCGGCAGCCGCACGCGCCACAGCAGCCGCACGCGGCCGAGCCCCATCCCGCGCGCGGCGTCCACGACGGCCGGGTCGACGCCGCGCAGCCCGACGATCGTGTTGCGGGTGATCGGCAGGAGCGCGTAGAGGACCAGCGCGAACAGGACGTTCGTCAGGCCCAGCCCGAACGGCCCGATCAGGATGCCCAGCAGCGCGATCGACGGAATGGTCAGGAAGGCCGCGGTCGTCGTGGTCGCGAGCGAGCCGAGCCACCAGCGGCGGTAGGTGAGCAGGCCGAGCGTCATCCCGGCCAGCACGGCCAGCGCCATCGCCGCGAGGGTGAGGTCCACGTGCAGGATCGCGTCGTTCACGACGTCGATCCAGTTCTCGCGGAGGTACTCGATGAGGCTCAGGGCCGCGCTCCTCGACGTCGAGGGGCGGAAAATCCCCGACCGCCCCAGTCCGGCTGCCCCCAGCCCAGCACGTCCGCGGGTCCCTGTCCACCGCCCCGCGTGATCGGCGCGGCGTCAGTGCACGGTCTGCGCCGCCGGTGACCTGCCGGAACGACGGCGGTCGAACGCGAGACCGGCGACCGCCAGCAGGAGCCCGATCGCGCTCACCACGACCCCGGCCCACGCCGTGGCGCGGTAACCGAGACCGGCCGCGATGACGACACTGCCCAGCGCCGCACCGAGGCTGTTCGCCGCGTTGAACGCCGACTGGTTGAGCGCCGCGCCCATCAGCTGGGCGCCGGGCGCCACCGCGATCAGCCGCGCCTGCAGGACCGGTCCCAGGAACAGGATCGTCGCGCCGATCAGGAAAGCGCCGGAGAACAGCCCGAACGCCGAACCCACCGTCAGTCCGAAGTAGACGTTCGCGGCGATCACCGCGGCGAAGCCCGCCACCATGGCCCGCCGCAGGTCCCGGTCGGCGTACCAGCCGCCCAGCACGTTGCCGGCGGTCATGCCGAGCCCGACGGCGACGAGCACCCACGCGACCGAACCGGGTGAGAGCCCGGTGACCGACGTCGTGATCGGCGCGAGGTAGCTGTCCACCGCGAAGAACCCGGCGATCCCGATCGACGCCGTCGCCACGACCAGCCACACCTGCGGCCGGCGCAGCGCGCGCAGCTCGTCAGCCGGTGACCCGCCCGAGGCCGGCGCGTCCGGCACCGTGGCCGCCACGGCCAGCAGCGCGAGCAGGAACACCCCGGCGATGACCAGGTAGGCCGTCCGCCAGCCCGCGGCCTGGCCGAGCCGCGTGATCACCGGGACACCGCCGACGTTCGCGACGGTCAGCCCGCTCAGCACCACCGCGAAGCCCCGGCCCTCGCTGCCCGGCCCCATCAGGGTCGCCGCCAGCAGCCCGGCCGCCCCGAAGTACGCGCCGTGCGGCAGCCCGGCGGCGAACCGGGCCACCAGGACCAGCCCGAACGTCGAGGCCACCGCGGACGCCACCGTGCCGAGCACGAACAGCACCAGCAGCCCGAGCACCAGGCGCTTGCGCCGCATCCGCGCGGTGATCGTGGCGATCAGCGGCGCGCCGACGACCACGCCCAGCGCGTACGCGGTGATCATCCACCCCGCGTGCGCGACGGCATCGGGCTCGCTGCGGGCGTACTCGTCCCCGAGCACGCTGCGCGCGATCTCCGGCAGCAGGCCGGCCGGCACGAACTCGGTCAGGCCGATCGCGACCGAGCCGAGGGCCAGCGAGAGCAGCGCGGCCCAGCGGCGCCGCCGGGAGAGGTCGTCCATTCCGGCGACTTTAGCAACGCTGTTGCGTTAGTACCAGGAGCCGACGGTAAGGTGACGCGGTGCACCTGGCCTTCCTGCGCGACTACCACGAGGCGCTGGTGATCGCGCTGGCCCGGACCGTGCCCACCCTCGAGCGCGGCACGGTCGCCGAGGTCACCGGGCTGACCCCGCAGGCGGTGTCGAAGGTGCTGGCCCGCCTGGTCGAGGAGGGCCTGCTCGAACCGGCCGGGGTGCGCCGGCCCGCGCTCGGCAAGCCGGCCGCGGTCTACCGGCTCGTCCCCGGGAGCCGCTGGGCGATCGGCGCGCACGTCACCCGCCGCGAGCTGCGCCTGGTCCTGACCGACCTGGCCGGCACCGTCCGCGCGTCCGCCGTGACCCCGCTGCCGGACGACTTCACCCCGGACCAGCTGCTGGCCCGGCTCGCCGACGGCGTCACGACGCTCATCGCCGACCACCGCCTGACCACGCCCGTCCCGGACGGTGGCGCGGACCCGTCGCGCGTGCTGGCCGGGGTCGGCATCGGCATGATCGGGCCGCTCGACCAGGCGGCGGGCACGGTCCGCGGCGCGCACCGGCTGCGGCACTGGCGTGACGTCCCGCTCGCCGAACTCGCCGAGAAGAAGCTGGGCCTGCCGGTGGTGCTGGACAAGGACGTCACCGCCGGGGTCACCGCCGAGGCCTGGCGCCGCGGCCCCGCCTTCCGGGACGCGGCCCTGGTCGTGGTCGACGCCGGCGTCGGTGCCGGCCTGTGGCTGGGCGGCGCCGCGCACCGCGGCGCGCACACCAACGCGAGCGAGTTCGGCCACGCCGTCGTCCAGCTCGACGGCCCGCTGTGCGCCTGCGGCCGGCACGGCTGCCTGGAGGCGGTCCACGAGCGCGCGGCCGACCCGGCCGCGGCGGCGGCCGTGCTCGCGACGGGCGTGGTGAACCTGCTGCAGACCCTGGACCTCGGCCACATCGTCCTCGGCGGCGCCGACCTGCTCCGCGACGGCGAGATCTACCGGGAAGCCGTGGAACACGCGGTACGCACCCAGCTCCCGGGCGCCGGCTGGCTCACGGTGGAGGTGTCCCTGACGTCACTGGGCACGGACGTCGTCGCCGCGGGCGCGGCCATGCAGGTGCTCAACACCCGCTACGGCCTCCCCGACCCCGCCGGCCTCCGGCTGCCGGTCAGCGGACCGGGATAACCGCTTCCGCCGCCGTGTCGAATCGGGCGGGCCGCGTTCGTAGTCCTGGTGTGAGGGCCCCGATCGCGGGGCCCACGACGACGAGGAGCGGGCCGTGAACCCGGAGACCGTGAGCGCCACCCTGACCATCACCGTGCCCGTCACCAGGGTGTTCGCCGTGCTGGCGGACCCGGCGGCCCACAGCGCGATCGACGGCACCGGCTGGGTCCGGCAGGCCCCCGACCGGGCGCCGCTGACCGCGGTGGGGCAGCTCTTCCGGATGGACATGCACCACGCCGACCACCCCGACGGCGACTACCGCGTCGTCAACAAGGTCCACGTGTTCGAGGCGCCGCGGGCCATCGCCTGGCTCACCGGGACCGCCCAGGGCGACGGGGAACCGGAGTTCGGCGGCTGGATCTGGCGCTACGACCTCAGGCCGCTCGGCCCGTCCGCGACCGAGGTCACCCACACCTACGACTGGTCGCAGGTGCCGCCGTTCGTCCGGGAGCGCGGCATCCGGTTCCCGCCGTTCGGCCCCGGCCACCTCAGGAACTCGCTGCGCCACCTCGCCGGGCTCGCCGCCCGCACCGAGGGAGCGGCCTGACCGCCACCTACACGGCGACGGCGACGAGGGGAGCTGCTCGAGCACCGCGTGGCCGTGTACCGCGAAGAGCAGCGCATGGTCTCCGGGGCACCACGCACCGGGCGCGTCCGCTGGCCCGGCCGGCACGCCTGAGGCCACCGCCGGGCCCGTCCGGCCGTGCCGATGCATGCCCGTTCGCCGGGGTACCAGGGCGAACGTATCCCTTGAGCTGCAAGAAAACTTCGTACATCCGTCAGCTGACGGATGTCTGGCACGGCCCCGTCGCGAAGCATGATTCCACGGGGCCCAGCCGCTCCGGACCTCGGTGCCGAGGAGGAGCGATGTACCGTGCTACGTCCGTCTCGACAGCTGTGATCTTCATCTTGGCCCTCAACCTCCGGCCGGCCGTCACGAGCCTGGGCGCCGCTCTTCCCGACATCTCCGTGGCCGGTTCGCTGGTCGCCGCGATCCTCGTCGCCCTGCCCCTGTGGGCGATCGGCCTCGGCGGCTGGGCGACCCCGTGGCTGTGCGCACGGGTGGGGACCCACCGGACCGTCACCGTGTCCCTGGCCGGGCTGGCGGCGTCCCTGTTCGGCCGCGTGCTCGGGGGGCCGATCCCGCTGCTGGCCGGGACGACGCTGGCGTGCCTGTCCATCGCGGTCCTCGGCACCATGCTCCCCCTGCTGGCCCAAGGCTCCTCGGCCTACCCGCTCGGGCTCGGGGTGGGCAGCACGGCCGGGGCGCTGATCACGCCGCTGACGGTGATGTCGTCGTCCTGGCGGGTCGGCTTGGGCGTCTGGGTCGTCGTGGCCCTGCTGGCCGAGCAGGTCTGGCGGCGCACCCCCGGCGAGTTCCTCGCCCCGCGCATAGCGGGAAGGCCGGTGCGGGCGACCGCGCTGACCATCCACTTCGGACTGATCTCGACCGTGACGTTCCTCGTCATGGGCTGGCTGCCCGGAATCCTGCGCAGCGCGGGTGTCTCCCCGACGGTCGCGGGCGCGTGCCTCGCGTTGTCGATGGCGATGGGGCTGCCGATGATGTGGCTGGTCCCCGGCTGGACGCGCCGCTGGCACAACCAGACCCTGCTCGTCGTCGTCCTCGCCGTCCCCAACGTCATCGGCGTCGCCGGGCTGCTCCTCGCCCCGGCCGCCGCACCCTGGGTCTGGGCCGGCGCCACCGGCATGGGGATGGGCTCGCTCGCCTTCGTCCTCACCACCATCTCGTTGCGCAGCAAGGACAGTTCGCTCTCGCTGTCCGCCGTCGTCCAGGGTGTGGGTTACGTGGTCGCCGGGTTCGGCGTGCTGGCCTGCGGCTGGCTGCACACCCGCACCGGCTCCTGGGAGGTGCCGCTGCTGCTGGTCCTGGCCATCCTGGTCGGCCAGGTGATCAGCGGCCACGTCACGGTGGCGCAGCGGCGGCCGACGGCACCCGCGATCCCCCGCTGGACCGCGCTGCTGCGCCAGCCGGAGGCACCCGAGGTCGGCGCTTGACCCGCACTCCACTTCGGACACTCGGGCTGGGCGGCCGGTGCGGCCGCTCAGCCCGAGGCGGGCTGGTGGCGGGCGGCTTCCCGGGCGATGTCGATGCGCGAGCTCACCCCGAGCTTGGTCAGGATGTGCGAAACGTGCGTGCCGACGGTGCGCGGGGACAGGTACAGCCGGGCCGCGATCTGCGGGTTCGACAGCCCTTCGACGACGAGGGCGGCTATCTTGCCCTCCGTCGGGGTCAGGCTGTCCCAGCCGTGGGTGGTCTGACGGTGCTTGACCGTCGGGCCACGCCGGATGCCGAACGCCCGGAACCGCGCGCGCAGGCGGACGACGTCCCACTGCGCGCCCAGCTCCGTGTAGAGGTCCAGAGCGTGGGTGAAGGCGGCCCGGGCCGAGCCGCGGTCGTCGGCCGGGCCCTCCGCGAACGCGGTCGCTGCGGCTTCCAGAGCCTTGGCCCGGGAGAGCGGACGACTCGCGTCACGGTAGCCGTCGGCGGCTCGCAGCAACGCTGTCGCGTCCCGGTCGAGCAGGCCGGTGCAGTACTCGGCCAGCGCACGACGGTGCGGGACGGTGGATTCGGCGGCGATCGCGCGGACCCGGGCCCCGATCGCCTCGGCGGCCTGCGCGTCGTTGTTCGCGACGGCCAGCCGGGCGGCGTCCCCGAGCAGGTCCTCCCCCGCGTCTTCACCGTTCAGCCCTTCGAGCAACGCGGCCAGCGCCTTGTCCGGCGCGCCGGCGTACTCGAAGGCGAGGCTGCGGGCGCGCACCAGCAGTTCGACGACCTGGTCGCCGATGCGCTCCGAGTACGTCGCCGCGACGTCGACGTGCCACTGGGCCGCGGCCGCCTCGCCGCGGTGGAAGTGGATGATCGCGGCGACCCCGTGGTCGCAGCACACCACGCTCGGGTCCTTGCGGTCGTCCGGGATGACGTCCACCTCGGCCAGGGCGTCGTCCCAGCGGCCGGCACCGAGCAGCAGCTGCCCGAGTGCGCTCTGGACCTGGGTCAGCCGCACGGCGCTGCCGGTGCGGTCGGCCAGGTCGCGGGCCTGCCCGGCGGCGGCGAGCGCGTCGGTGTAGCGGTTGAGCGCGCCGTAGCTGACCGACTGGTTGATGCGCAGCCGCAGGGTGAGGTCGATCAGCGCGGGGTCGCCGCGCACGATGACGATCGCGCGTTCGAACAGCGGCAGCGCCTTCGCCCACTCGCCCCGGGTCATCGCGACCATGCTCAGCACGTACAGCGCCCACCCGGTCGTCCAGCGGTCTTCGACCTCGCCGAGCTCCGCCAGCGCCTGGGTGGCGACCCGGTCCGCGATGTCCACCTCGCCGAGCTCCCGCTGGGCACGCGCGATGAGCACCAGCAACCGGACCCGGTGCCGGGTCTGCAGGCCCGGCCGGCTCACGGCGTCTTCGAGCACGACGAGGGACTCGGGGAGGCAGCCGGTCAGCGCGCGGCACTGCAGGACCGTCGTGTGCAGGTCGATGAGCACGTCGGGGTCGCGGACGCGGTCCAGCGCCCGGCAGGCGATCCGCTCGGCCTGGGCGATGTTGCCCACCCCGAAGTAGGCGTCGGCCAGCCGGCAGGCCAGCGCGCCCGTCACGGCGTCGTCGAGCGGCGCGTCGCGCACCGCCCGCCGCAGGAGCGCGACCGCGGCCGCCGGCGCCTGGCCGATCAGCGACGTGGCCACGTCGAGCAGCCACCGCACCGCCCAGGGCGGCACCGGCAGCCGGCTGTCCGTTGTGGACACCATGGGCAGCAGCTGCCGCGCGACCCGGTCGACCGGGGCGCTCGCCTCGGCCAGCGCCCACGCGGCGGACTGGTGCCAGGCGATCCGGACCGCCGTCGGCATCTCGTCGTACAACGCCTTGCGGATCAACGGGTGCCGGAAGGCCAGGTCGTCGTCGGCCGCCACCAGCACGCCGGCCGCGCGTGCCTCGTCGAGGGCGGGCAGCAGCTCGGCGAGCGAGCAGTTCGTCACGGTCGCGAGGTCGGCGACCGAGAAGCCGTCCCCGAGCAGCGCCGCCGCCCGCAGCACGGTCCGCGCCGCCTCGGTCAGGAAGCCCAGCCGGTCCGCGATCGCCTCCGGCAGGGAGTCCGGCGTGGCTCCGCCGGTCAGCTCCACGACGCCCGCGTCGCCGACGTCCAGGCACGAGCTCCGGCTCAGCGCGTCGAGCAGTTCGGTGAGGTACAACGGGTTCCCGGCGGCGTCGGCGGCCAGCGCCTCCAGCTCGTCACCCGGCTTGCCGCCGGCCAGCGCGGCCACCAGCTCGAGCACCGCGGGTTCCGCCAGCCGGCCCAGCCGCAGCCGCCCTTCCGGCCCGACGAGCCGGAACAGGGAGCGCAGGTCGTCGCGGCGCGGCACCGGCCGGGTCACCCCGATCAGCAGCAGCGGGAGCTGCCGGACTGAGCGGACGAGCCGGCCCCACACCGCCACCGTCGTGCGGTCGGCCCACTGCAGCTCGTCGACGACCAGCACGACCGGCCCGTCCAGGCAGAGCTCCTCCACCAGCACGATGACCTGCTCGGCGGCGGCGGCCGCGAGGTCGGTGCCCTTGCCGGCGGTGGCCCGGCCCCGCAGCAGCTCGGCGATGGCGCCGCGGCGCGGGTCCTGCGTGGATGCGGTGATCTGCAGGGCGTCCAGCAGCGGCAGGAGCGGCAGTGACTGCCCCAGCTCGTCGCCGGCGCCCCAGTAGACCTGGCAGCCCGCCCCGGCGGCGGCGGTGCACCCGGCCCGGACCAGCGCGGACTTCCCGATGCCCGGCTCGCCGTCCACCAGCACGGCGCGCCCCCGGCCCGCGGCCACGTCGCACACCCAGGCGGCCAGCCGGGACAGCTCACCGTCCCGGCCGACCAGCAGCTCGGTACCGTCCGTGAGCGGTCGCACACGGCGATAATAGAAGCAGGACAGTTTTCAAACAAGAGGGTATGCTCGAAGAGCGCCGGAGTCGCCGCCCCGTTACCCACTCTTACCGGGCGATAAACATCCATTTCCAAAATTGTTCGGAAATACGGTTCCGGTTCGATTCCGCCGTCCCGCGTTGGTGGATCATTAACCATCCGTTGGCCACCGCGTGCTCCGGCTCTGCTAAGCTCCTTCGGTCCCGGTCCACCGGCGGCACTGTTTGACCACCGGTGGAACGACGCCGCCGCACCGGGCGCCCGCCGTCGGCGCCGCGGCGATGTTGACCATTTTCGCAGAACCCCTCCCCGGCACCCCGCGGCCCTCGCCGCCGGCAGTGCGATCACCACGTCGACGCCCAGCGCGGCGGCCGGGCCGGACGAAAACGGGGTGCACGTCCGCCTGACCCGGAGAAATGGGTGACAACCGGCGGCCACCCCGAATCCCGTTGCCGTTTCGATACAATTCCCGGCCCCGGCCATCACCCGTCCGCGTACTGATCCATTCGAGGATTTCGACCGCGTATCCGCGGTCGTTTGCCGGTGCCTCCACGAATACACCCGAGATCGGCACCACCCGGTCCGGGGACCGCACCGGTGACCGTCCGCGATCACGAACAGGTGGCCGCCACCTGGGCGACACCACGGGAAAGGGAAACAGCACAGGTGCCCTTGATCGAATGACCGGGAGCACTGTTCAATGGCCCGGCCAGATCGTTTTCCGGTGCCGCCGCGAAAAACCGTGAACGGCGAAACCGGCGCACGGGTGGCACGGCGGGTGCTCGCCGCCGGCGTGACCGAGGGCGATCCCGCGGACGACGACGTGGTCACGGGCACGCGTCGCGGGCCTGCGTGGCCGGGCTGGTGAGCCGACGAGGGGCTTCGGGCGTCCGGCTTCCGGGGCGCCGCCGTCACCCGGCCACGAACCCCCTCGGATCAGGACACCGGCGGGACCACCAGCCGGGCCAGCGGGACGTGGTGCTGGCCGGCGTGGATGTCGCGGTCCCGCAGGGATCCCTGGCTCACCGGGCGGGGGAACGAGATCTTGACGACGTTCAGCGACGGGATCCGGAAGATCTGGATCGTGCTCTCCTCGACCCGGTACAGCCGGGCGATCACCCCCTCGTTGAGGAACGACTCGTCCGCGGCGATCCGGTAGCCCTCGGCGTCGCGCATGAACAGCTCCATCGTGACCCAGAACGGGCCCGCGTTCTTGGACCGGACCTCGTGGGCCAGCTCCGCCAAGGTGGTCTCAGGCATGGGTCTTCCCCCCGAACTCGATCCGGAACAGGTCCAGCGGCGCGCAGTCGACGACGTGGTTGAGCACGAACTCGTACGCCGCGCCGCGCTCGACCTCGGCCGGTGAGGACGCGAACGCGAAGCTCGGCAGGTAGTCCATGGCCATCGTCGGCAGGTGCAGCATCAGCGGGTTGGCGATCTTGGCCACGGCCGTGGCGGTCGCCTGGTCGGGCGCGTTGACCAGCAGCATCACGCCGACCTCGCGCGGCGGCCCGGTCTCGGGTTCGAGCTCGCCCAGCACCGCGTTGTGACCGTAGAGGCGCAGGTCGAACGCGTACTCGCCGGCCGCCAGGCCAAGGGTCTGGGCCACCCGCTGCGTGAGCACCGCGCGCAGCAGGTCCGCCCACGCGTCGATGTCGGCCAGCACCAGCGGGTCCCGGACCGCCGTGAAGGCCATCGTCTCGTACCCGGTGATCCGCGCGCCCTCCAGCTTGATCGTGTGCTGCTCGGCGAGGTGGAACTTCGAGCCCTCGACCCGGACGATCCGCTCGTCCAGGGCGACGTACTTCGCGTCGCGGACGTCGAGGGTGCCGTCGGGTTCCCGCATCTCGAACGGGTTCGCGGTCTCGTAGAGCATGTGGGCGGCGACCAGGATCGGCGTGCACGCCACCTCGGGGTCGAGCGGCTCGATGGTGAAGCCGCCCGCGTCGATCGTGGCGAGGACGCCGCCCGCGCGCGGGTTGCTGGTGCACTGCCCGCCGCACTCGATGATCTTGGCGGCGTGCCACGTCGGCCCGGCCGGCATGCCCTTCATCAGCGGGTAGGCCGCCGCGACCGCCGTGTCGGTGGCGCGGCCGGCGAGCACGACCTGGGCCCCGTCGCGCAGCGCTTCGACGATCGGCTCGTGCCCCATCGCGCCGACGATGTGGGTGCAGCTCTCGAGGGTCTCGGCGTCCAGCTCTCCCAACGGGGGCAACGGATGCACCCGGCCCGCGCCGAGGTGCTCCTTGAGGGCGGCCGCGTCCTGCTCGCTGTAGATCCTCGCGACCTTGAGGTCGAGACCTTCCTCCGCCATCACCTCGGCGGCGATCCCGGCGACCCAGTCGACGCCGGTGTCGGTCCCGCTCGTGCCGCAGGAGCCCACGACCACCGGGATGCCCGCGCCGGCCGCGGCCGTCAGCAGGCTGCGCAGGTCGCGCGCGACGGCCTTCGCCGTCGTCTTGGCCGTCGCGGCGCCGAGGTAGTACGGGCCGGAGTCGGTGGAGCCGCCGTCGATGCTGATGACGTCGGCGCCCAAGGCGATGCCGCGCTCGACCGTCGCGTGGTCCCAGCCGGCGCCGAGCATGCCGCTCGGGGCCAGGACGCGGACGGACTGCACCGGTTCGGTGTCCATAGTTCCTCATTCCTCCTCGTTTCGCGCGTTCACCACGAACCGCGCCCGGCCTTCGAGAGCCGCCACCAGCTCCTCCGCCCCGCGCCGGCCCGAAGCGGCCCGTGCCTCGGCGGTCTGGCCCGCCAGGTGTGAGAACACGACGATCCCGTCGACCCCGCGCAACGGGCTGCCGGGCGGAAGCGGCTCCTCGCCCACGACGTCGAGCAGCGCACCGGCGATCTCCCCCGCCCGCACCGCCGCGACGAGCGCGTCCTCGTCGACGATCGGGCCGCGGGCGGTGTTGACGAGCAGGGCCGTCGGCTTCATCCGCCGGAACGCCGGGGCGTCCAGCAGGCCGCGAGTCCGTTCGGTGAGCGCGGTGTGCACCGAGACGTAGTCCGAAGTGGACAGTAGTTCGGGCAGCCCGGCGAACCGGACGCCCGGATCATCGGACGGGACGCCCGTCGTGCAGAGCACCGTCATGCCGAAGGCCCGGGCCAGCGGCACCACCGCCCGCGCGGACGCGCCGTAGCCGATCAGCCCGAGCGTCGAGCCACGCAGCTCGTGGCCGTCCTCGCGCGGCCACTTCCCCTGCGTGACACCGGAAGCGGACTGCACGAGCCGCCGGGCCCCGGCGAGCAGCAGGCCGATCGTGTACTCGGCGACGGCGTTGGCGTTGACGCCGGGCAGGTTGCTCACGCTGATCCCCAGCCGGGCCGCCGCGGCGACGTCGACCGAGTCGTAGCCCACACCCGTCCGCACGACGACGCGCAGCCGCGGTGCGCGGGCGAGCACCTCGGCCGTGAGCGGCTCGCCGGCGGCCACCAAGGCCGCGTCGATCCCGTCGAGCGCCGCCACGAGCTGCTCGGGCTCACGGCGGCCGGTAATCGGCGCGTGCACCGTTTCCAGCCCGGCGGCCCGCAGGTACCCGTCGACCTCGTCCCCGGGGCGGAGGTAGTCGGTCGTGACCAGGACGCGCTTCACAGCGCGGGCCTGTCGGCGCGGCGGCGGCGCAGCACGCCGACCCGGGCGACCAGCAGGACGGCGACCAGCGTGACGGCCCCGACGTCGAGGAGCATGAACGGCCAGCCCGTGACGTCCACCATGCCGCCGACCAGCGCCGGCCCGGCGAACCCGCCGCTCGACCAGCCGACGGTGTAGAGGCCGGTGTAGGTCCCGAGCACGCGGGCCGACGGCGCGAGGTTCCACAGGACGACGGCCATGTTGACCATGAACGCCGCCGCGCCCGCGGCGGCGACGCAGAAGGCGACGACGGTCCCGGCCGGGGTCCGCAGGACGGTCCCGAGCACCATCGCGGCGGCGAACACGACCATCCCGGCCAGGATCACCCGCAGCCGGCCGAAGCGTTCGGCGAGCAGCGCGGCCGGGTAGGCGGCCGCGATGAAGGCCACCCCGCTGGGCAGCGACACCCCGCCCGCGTCGCCGCGGGACAGGTGCAGGGCCTCCATGCCGTAGTTGGTGACGAGCGACCGCGACGCGAACCACGCGCTCCCGAAGGCGAAGACGGCCAGGATGACCAGCAGCCTGCTGCGGTCGGCGTCCCGGACGATGTCCAGCAGCACCTGGCGCATCGGCACGCGGGACGCGGTCCCGGTGTCCCCCGCGCGGTCCTCTTCGAGGGCGGCGAGGTAGGCCGGCGACCGGCTGTCGCGCACCTTCCAGCCGAGCACCGCCACGGACACCAGCATCAGGAACGCCGGGATGACGAACGACAGCTTCGGGAAGTCGTCGATCAGGAACAGGCTGATCAGCGCCGCGACGATCACCGTGATGCTCGAGGCGACCTTGACCGCGGCGTTGGCCCGGCTGCGGCGTTCGGGGGCGATGAAGTCCGGTAGCAGCGACTCGGCGATCGGCTTGAACGAGTTCGCGACCAGCGCGTAGCCGAACATCGTCAGGATCAGCAGCGGCAGTGTGGCCGCGGCGTGCGGGATGAGGACGAACAGCACCGCCGCCACCGGCATGCCGACCACGAGGTACGGGATGCGCCGGCCCCACGCCGTGCGGGTGCCGTCCGAGCGGTTGCCCATCCACGGCTGGATGAAGATGCCGAGCAGGTTGTCCATCCCCATCAGCGCCCCGATGAGCGCGGCGCTGCCGAGGTGCTCGCGCAGCAGCGGCGGGACCTGCGAGTCGTAGAGGTTCCACGTCGACTCCTGCGCGAAGACCGCGAGAGCCACGAAGAACGTGATGCGGCCCGTCCGCGCGCGGGGCGTGGCCAGTGTCATCGCCGGCACCTTCCCTCCGCCACCGCCCTGGTGGCGACCGCTACCGTACTTTTGCTATAGCAAGATGGTCAATAGTTGCAAACGACTTTTGCGGTGGCTACTAGGCTGGCGGTCATGACGGGCGAAGTACTGAAGGGCACCGACACGCTGGCCGACCGCGTGTACCGCGCGATCCGCGACGCGATCACCACCGGCGAGCTCCGCCCGGGCCAGAAGGTCACCGAACGCGGGCTGGCCGAACGGCTGTCGGTCAGCCCGACACCGGTGCGCGAGGCCATCCGGCGCCTGGAACAGGACGGGCTCCTCGAACGCACCGGGCCCCGGACGGTCAAGGTGGCGGAGTTCGGCGACGTCGCGATCCAGGACCTCGCCGAAGTCGAGGTGGCCCTGCGCGGCATGGTGGCCCGCTTCGCCGCCCGGCACGCAACCCCCGCGCAGCTCGACCAGCTCGACGCCGTCCTCGACGAAGCCGACGACCTGCTCATCCTCGTCAAGCAGCGCCACCAAGCGGGGCAGGAGGTCTCACGGCACCTGGACCGGCTGCTCGACGCGATGCAGCGCTTCAACGGGGTCGTCGAGTCCTGCGCCGGCAACCCGGTCCTGGTGCGCCTGCTGGACCAGACACGGGTGTTTTCGGCGCCGGAGCGGCGTACCCGACTGGTGGAGCTGATCAGCCTGGACGACCGGTTCGGCATGGAGCGCTACGCGATCCACCGCGCGCTGGTCCGAGCTTTGCGGGCGGGCGATTCGGCGGCGGCCGAGGCGCTGGTGCTGGAAGACGCGCGCGGCGGTCTTGGTGACCTGCTCGCGGGTACAACGGGCGCCGCGCAAGCCTGAACTCAGCCGCCCAGCCCCAACCGGGAGCGGACAGCATCACGTGGGTTTGCGGATCAAGCCGGTGTGGCCCGCGAGTGCGAGGGTCGCGAGGCCCCACACCGCCGCCTGCACGAGCCAAACCGCGACGGTGAACCACCGCCCCGCGGTGGCGGCCGTATCGAGGTCGCACCGGGAGCGAATTCCCGTGGGCGAGAACGGCAGGCCACGATCGAGACCGACTCCGACCAGTTCGACTGTGGCGCACGCAGTGCCCGACGGCGCGGCGAAAGTCGCGGTCTGTTCGGCAGCTCGATGGCCATCGCCAGTGGAGACATGTCCGGCCCAGAGGCCTAGAGCTCCGGCAGTGGTCAACGCCAGCAGCAGGGCCGCAGCCGTCCGGCGTGCCCGGTATCCGTATCCGGCGAAGGCGCCCCATGCGAGGTGGAACAATCGCGAGGGCCAGGGACCTAACGCCGAACGACTCCGGCGGTCGCCGTCCAGGCCGCCGGCGGCGCCGGCCGCGACGAGCTGCAGCAGGTCGCCGACGTCGCCCTGCGGAAATGGCCGCCCGCCTGGCACACCGGGCCCCGCCGCCGTTCGAGCGCGGATTCGGCGTTTGCTCGTTTTCGGCGGGCGGCACCTCCTACGCTCACTGTGTGGACGGCATCGACAGTCTCCGGCACGCCATCGAGACGATCCCCATTCCCGGCGCCCCGCCCCGGCTGTCCCGGCAGGGCGCGGCCGTCGGGCTCGCCCTCCTGGACACCTCGCTGCGGCTCAACCACGTGCGCCGGCTGACCGAACGGCTGACCGTCGTCGAGCACGGGACGGCGCGGCGCAGCACCGAGGTCGACGTCAGCCTCAAGCTCCTCGACGAGGGTCAGCGCCAGGCCACCGCGCAGCTGCAGGACCTCATCGGCCAGGAACACGGCGAACGAGCCGCGTCGCGACCGGCGCGGCAGCGTTCGCTGTGGGTGCCGCTGGCCCGCCTGCCGCGCCGCGACGTCTCCCCCATCGACGTGTTCGACAGCTCCGGCCAGAAACTGCCGCGGCTCACCCAGCACGAGGCGTCCCGGCTGGTCGCCTCCGGGCTCTACCGGCTGCTGCGCGGGATCCTCGCCAGCGACGAGAACGCGCAGACCGCCAAGCACGAGCTGAACACCTTCCTGTTCCAGGTGCACGAACCGCGCTGGCTCATCCAGCAGGCGCTGCTGACGCTGCTCACCGAGCGGAACCACCCGGAGGAGGAGTTCGCGCTGGCGCCGGCCGGCGGCACGGTCGCCGGGTACGGCCGGCAGTGCCGGGACCTGGCGCTGGACATCCTGGCCGGCTGTTCCGAGCTGCTGGTCGAGTACGCGTACCTGCTGAACGTCGCGGTCCGCGACTACATGCTGGTGGTGGCCCTGGACGACTCGGTCGAGGAACACCGGCTCAGCTACGAGACCCCGCTGCACGTCGACGCGCGCCAGCCCGTGGCCAAGGAGCAGTGGCGGCGGCTGGCCTCCAGCCGCCGCGGGTACGTCGTGACCTACGAGACCATGATCCCGGCGACGCTGAAGTCCTACCACCTGGTCGCCCGGACCGCGCCCGAGGCCGAGATCTCCCGGATGTACCTGTCCACCGACGCCGACCGGCACCAGGTGGACGGCCTGACCGAGGACCTCGTCTCGCTGGCCGAGCGGCAGGACGCCGCCCCGCTGCAGGAGGCCGACGGCGCCCGGCACAAGATCCTGGAGCTGCAGGCGCAGAGCGTGCTGCGGCGGCTGGCGGACCTGGTGCGCCGCCGCAAGTGGGAGGCCGGCCAGTCCGGTGTGGAGCTCTCCCCGCGCAGCCTGCCGGCCTGTCACCGGCTCGCCGCCGCGGCCACCACGGGCGAGGCGGTGCGGACGGACTCGGGCGAGCTGGACAACTCCCTGCGGCGGCACCCGGAGTTCACCGCCGCGAACCTGCGCGAGGCCGCGCGGGAGCTGACCGAGCGGGAGTTCGGGCAGGACCTGGTGCTCGTCAACGGCATCGCCGACAACGAGGCGCGGGCGTACTGGCGCCGCTCCGGCGGCCGGGACTCGCGGGGCGACCACGTCCGGGTGCGCGCGACGCTCGTGCTCAAGGACTCCACGAAGTCCGGCCCGCTCAACGTGACGTTCTACGCGCTGGCCGTCGCGGCGGTCTCGTTCGTGCTCGGCTGGCTGCTGGTGGGCAGCCCCTGGTTCTACGGCCGGACCGCCACCCAGGAGCTCGGCCACATCGGCGACGGCCAGTCCGTGATCACGATGCTGCTGCTGTTGCCGGGTTTCCTCTACAGCCGCCTGTCGCTGCCGCCGCGCCGGACCGTCCTCGGGTACCTCGGCACGCTGCCGCAGGCCCTCGTGCAGCTGAGCATCGCGGCCATCGCCGGGTTCGCCGCCGCCGTCGCGACGCAGAGCCGGGGCGAGGTCGTGCAGGTCACGCTCACGATCGCCGTCGGGGTGCCGGTGCTCGCCGCGCTCGTGCTGTTCAGCCAGGCTTCATGGCGGGAGTCGGCGATCCCGTTGTCCCGCATCGGGGCGCCGCGGTGGGCGGGCACCGGTGCCTGGGACCGCCGCAAGCCGCTGGACGCCGACGTCCGGTTCGACTCGTCCGGGGGGTGGTGAAGATGCGCGGCCAGCGGATCTCCGTGCGCAACGTCGCCGACCTGGCCCGGGCCGGTTTCGAGATCGCGCGGCAGCCGGTGACCAAAGTGGACTTCGAGGTGCACCACGCGATGGCCCGGCACGGGTACCTGCGCGACCTGGTGGCCGCGGAATCAGACAGCACGGTCTTCCTGGAGACGCTGTGCTCGGCGACGAACGGCGCCGGCGTCGTGATCGGCACCCGCACCCGGAAACCCCTGGACGGCACGGAAGTCGTCGAGCGGGTCGAGGGCCAGCAGCCGGCCGAACGCCCGCAGCAGCACGCGGGCGCCTGGACGTTCCACCAGACGACCTCCCCCAACCCGACGTTCATCTACGAGTCCGCGCAGACCTTCGAGGGCCTGATCGCGATCGACCCGGGCGCGCGCGAGGTGTGCGAGTGGCACGGCCTGGCCCTGCGCGACCTGGTGAAGGAGATCTCCGACGCCGCGTCCGCGCTCATCGACGCGCCGCTGCTGTCGTTGCAGAGCCCGGCCCAGCTGCCGACGATCGTCAAGACCCGCAACCACGATCTCCGCACCCGCAAGGAGGTCGCGCCCCCGTGCGCGTCGCTCGCGGTCCGGTTCTCGATCGCGGTGCGGGACGTGTCCGCGGCCGTGCGGTTCGAGCTGGCCGACCGGTTCCGGGAGCTGTGCGAGAAGCACCGGTACAGCTTCTGGCTCGCCGACACGCGCCCGGGCCACCGGCAGGGCAACTGGTTCGAGGTCTACCACGCCGACGGCGAGTTTTCCCCGCTGTACAAGGGAGATCTCCGGTCCCGCCAGCGGATCGGCACCTGCCTGCCGGTGACCTTCGTCGGGCCGGCGCGGATCGGCTCCACGCACGCGATCGCGTCCTTCCTGCAGCGCTACCCGCAGGTGGGGGTGGTCGGCTGCGCGGGCACGACGTTGTCGGACGTCGCATTCGTCCACCTGCAGCTTTCGATCCACGGGGTGGCCGCCGACCGGCTGAACCGGATCCTGGGCAAGCTCCTCGGCGAGGCCTCGACCGCGGCCCGGCCGTACAAGCTGCTGCGCGAGCTGTTCAAGCGGCTCGGCCTGCCGCCCGACCCCGACGGGCCCGCCTCGTCCGCGCCGGACCCGACGAGCGACTACCAGACCTTCGCCGGCCCCGCGTTCGCCTACCGCCCGTTCCAGATGCCCGAAAGCATGGCGGTGTGGGTCTCGTGGGAGATCGCCCGCCAGCACGAGGGTCTCGCCGCCCCGCTCGACTGCCTGTACCGCGCGCTGGCCCAGGTCGCGCCCCGGGTTTCGCCGGACCACCCGGCGTCCGCGGGCGACCTGGCCACCGTCGAGTACCTCATCTGCCGTGCCACCGAGCAGTCGGTGATCCGGGGCAAGGCGAAGCTCGCCGTGCCGAAGACGGTGCTGCGCCAGTTCTCCTCGGGCGGCGTCGAACCGCCGGCGGCCAAGCTGTGCGCGTCCCTGGAGGAGGCGTGGAAGGCCCACGTGGACCAGTCCGGTGTGGACGGAGTGAGCGAGCTGACGGTGGCCTGGCGCGAATCCTGGCTCGGCCACTGGACCTATTCCTGAACCGGAACCGAGGTGAGGAGACGCGATGACGGACGAGGACGAGCTGCCGCCGTACCGCGCGGTCCTGGTCGTGGACGCCAAGGAGTTCGGCGGGCACTCCGACCGCGGGCAGGCGGTGCTCGCCGACGCCATCCCCGACGTGCTGGCCCTCGCCTTCGAACGCTCGGGTCTCGCCCACGTCTGGCGCGAGGCGTTCTTCCCGCACGGCACCGGTGACGGGTTCGGCCTCGGCTTCGACACCCGCCACCTGCCCGCGGTCGTGATGCGGTTCTTCGACACCCTCCAGCAGGTGCTGGCCGAGCGGGACGCCCGGTTCCGCGGCGGCGGCCGTCGCGTCCGGTTGCGGCTGCGTGCGAGCCTGAACGTCGGGCCGGTGCTGGATCCCGGGCCCGGCACCGGCTCGGCGGCCGCGATCGGCGGCGCGGTGATCACGACGCACCGGCTGCTCGACGCGCCCGAGGTGCGTGACCTGCTGACCCGTTCGGACCCCGCGCAGACCTTCCTGGCGGTGGTGTTGTCCCAGCGGGTGTTCGAGGACGTCCTCCTGACCGAATACGCCCGGCTGCCGCCGTCGTTGCTGGTGGCCCGGCGGGCCGGGGTGAAGGAGTTCACGGGCACGGTCCACCTCTACGTCCCCCGGCCCAGCGGCGACCTCCTGACCCACGGCTTCGGCACCGACGCGCCGCCGGAGCCGCCCAGGAAGCCGGAGACCGCGCACCCGGCCGGGGTCACCAACGTCATCACCGGCGGCGACTTCGGCACCGCCATCCAGGTGGGCCACCTGCACGGCGGGCTCCGGCACCACCCCGGCGGGAGGGAAAACCCGTAGAGAGCCACGTTTCCCGGTGCGGTTCACGGCCGCGCGGCGGTGCGTCGGGTCGCGCCTGTTTCCCGGCGTTTCCGCCTAGAGTGGGGTCATGACCGAGTCGGAGGAGCTGGCCCGCGCGCTGCGGGCCACGGCCAGGAACGCCGCCACCACGGCACTGCGCGCAGGGCTGGAGGAGATCGACGCGCGGCACGGCGCGCGGGTCGCCGACGAGGTGGCCGCCCTGATCGATGTCGCCGGGGTGTACGCCGGGCTCGCCGACCGCGAGGTCCCGGCGCACGGGAGCGACGACGAGCCGTGGGAGTACCGGCCGCTGACGTCGTAGGTCACTTCCGCCAGTCGTAGCTGAGGACCGGCGGGTCGTCGGAAACCTTGGTGACACTCAGGTTTTCCTCGGGGTGTGCGGCCGCGTACCGGGTCATCTCGTCGTACATCCGGTCGCGCATGCCGACGTCGCGCACCTCGATCGTGGCCCGCTGGCCCAGGTTCCCGGAGTCCACGCTCGGGTCGTTGCGGATCGCCAGGTTCCAGAAGTGCTTCTTGTCGGTGCCGTCGGCGCCCTGGCCGTCGTTGGTGAAGTAGACCTCCCCGCTCGTCTTGTCGTAGATCTGCTGGGTCACCTTGATCTGGTCGTCGCCCTGCGCGGCGGAGAAGTAGCCGGAGTCGTCGCCGGCTTCGCTGGTGTAGAAACCGACTTCGCCGCCGTATGCCTGGCCGAACCCGTAGCTGCCCTTCCACAGTTCCAGCCGGTACTGCTTCCCGGTCTTCGGGTCGGTGAACTCCATGTTGTCGCCGCCGTCGCTGGTGTGGTCGAGGTGCGCGCCGATGACCGGTTCCAGCTTGTCGTAGAGGTCGTGCCAGCCGAGGTAGCTCTGCACCGAGTGCTCGCCGGTCGTGTAGAAACCGCCGTCCTCGACGTACTTGAAGCCGAAGTAGTCGTAGATCTTCTGCGCGACTTCGGGGTTCTGCATGATCTTGTCCCAGTCGCCGTGCAGCAGCGCCCAGTCGAGTTCGGGGTGCTTCGCGATCAGCGCGGCGAGGCCCGGGATCTCCTTGAGGATGATCGCGCCGATCTCCGCGAGGTTCCGCTTTTCCGAACCCGCCAGCTCCCAGACCGAGCCGGTTTTGGTGCGCAGCTTCAGGCCTTCGGCGAGCAGGACGGCGTCGTAGGTGGTGACCACCCGCTGCAGGTCGGCCAGCAGGATCAGCGCCTTGGCCTTGACGAGCTTGTCCTCCGCCCAGGCCAGCACGATGTTGCCCCCGCCGTGCCCGTGGTCGTTCCACACGCCGTCGAGCTTCGTCTGCAGGGCCTTCGCCTCTGCGCGCTTGTTCCGGCCCTCCTGCTGGGCGTGCGCCAGCGCGTCACGGACCACCTCGAACGACCGCGCCGACTCTTCGAGGTCCTCGGCCTGCTCGTCGCGGTTCTTCTTGAAGTCCTCCAGCGAAGCCAGCGCCCGTTCGCCGGCTCCGCCGTGCCAGCCTTCACTCAGCTCGACGCGGACACTCTCCAGCAGGGACTTGGCGTCCTTGACCGCTTCCTTCGTGGTCCGGCAGGCCCGGGCCCGGTCGTCCAGCTCGGTGGGGCTGCCCTTGTCGAGCTGGTCGGCGAGCTCGTAGATCTTGTCGAACACCGCCGTCACCGATCGATCTTCGCGAAGCCGCTGTCCAGCGATTTGAGGAAGGTGTCACGGGCTTCGTCGTCGGTCGCGTCGTAGCTCTTCGCGGCGAGCTTGATGCTTTCGACCAGGGCCTCGACCTGCTGCTGCGCGGCCTCGAGGTCTTCCTTCCGGGTCAGGAGCCAGACTTCGTAGTCGCCCGCGTAGCCGGCGGCCCGGTCCGTGCCCCCGACGTTCGGCGACCCGCCGGCGGAGAGCGACGGCGGCGTCCCGGTGCCGAGCTTGGCCGCCGCCTTGCTGATGTTCTCGACCTCGACCTCGAAACCCACTGAGCTTCCTCCCGCACGACGAGCTGAGTGACACTCGATCCGCGAAATGTAACAGCCGGATCGGTACGGAACGTCCGTTTCGGGAGAACGCGCGGACCGGCCGTCCGGTTTAGCTTGGGAAGTCGGCGGACGCGCTGACCGAGGCCCACTTCTCGGTCTCGGCACTGCGCTGCGCGGCCGACTCCAGCGCGCTCCGGACGGCGTCGGCGCCCAGCACCAGCCGGCGCGGCAGCTCGTCCGACGCAAGCACGTCCAGGATCACCCGCGCGGCACGGTCCGGGTCGCCGGGCTGGACGCCGTCGTTCGCGACGCGGTAGCGGTTGATCGCGCCGACGGTCTCCTCGTAGTCCGGGCCGGCCGGGTGCAGGGTCATCGACGAGCCCTGCCAGTCGGTGCGGAACGCCCCCGGTTCGACGATGACGACCCGCACCCCGAACGGCGCGACCTCGCTCGCCAGGACCTCGGAAAAGCCCTCCACCGCGAACTTCGCGGTCTGGTAGGCACCCATGCCCGGGGTGCCGCCGACGCGGCCGCCGATCGAGGAGAACTGCAGGAACACACCCGACCGCTGCCGCCGCAGCACCGGCAGCGCCGCCCGGGTCACGTTCACCACCCCGAACAGGTTCGTCTCGATCTGCGCGCGGAAGTCGTCCTCGGCCATCTCCTCGATCGGCGCGCTGTTCGCGTAGCCGGCGTTGTTCACCACGACGTCCAGCCGCCCGAAAGCCGTCACGGCCACCTCGACCGCGGCCCGCGCCGCGGCCGGATCGGTGACGTCGAGCGCCACCGCGCGCACCCGGTCACCGAACCGGTTCACGAGGTCCTGGAGCTGCTCCGGACGCCTGGCCGTCGCAACGACCTGGTCCCCGGTCGCGGCGGCCGCCTCGGCGAGGCTGCGTCCGAACCCGCGTGACGCCCCGGTGATCAGCCACGTCTTGCTCATCTGCCCACTCCTTCTCGGTAACTGCCACAGCCTTGTGACAGTTACTACGCGGACAGGCACCGGTTTAGTCCCGCGCACGCTGTGACGGCGAGCACGGGAAAGGGTGGAGCGGGTGTCAGGCGACGAGGCGTGGGAACAGCTCGCGGATCCCGCGCCGGAGGTCGTCCAGTGCGCCTTCCGTGCCGACCAGGTGGCGCAGCAGGGCTTGCTGGAACAGGCCGTCGAACAGGGCGTACGCCTCGGACGGGGAGCACGTCGGCTCGGCGCCGGCCAGGTCGGCGTAGCCGCGGACGTTGCGCCAGATCATGTCCTGCAGGCTGTCGTCGATCTCGGCGACGTCGTCGCGGAACGCGGCCTCGAACAGCGATTGGGTGCGCAGGTCGTACCAGAGCCGGTGCATCAGCGGGGCGTCACCGAGGGCGGCGGCCAGCCCGTCCGCGCACGCGGTGGCGAGTTCGCCGGCCGTCGCCGCCTCGCCGACGCCACCCTCGTAGCGCTGCACGCAGGCGGCCTTGTAACGCCGCACGCAGTAGGTGATCAGCTCGACCTTGTCGGCGAAGTAGTAGTGCAGCAACCCGTGCGAGAACTTGGTGTGCTCCGCGATCGTCCGCAGGCTGGTGCGGGCGTACCCGAGGTCGGCGAGCGCGAGGAGAGCCGCGTCGGCGAGTTCCCGACGGCGCTCCTCGAACTTGTCGACGCGGGTCCCGCGCCTCACGGCGGCTGCGCTGGTCACCGGCCGAAGATACCATCGAGCGACTCTCTGACCAATCGTCCAAGAAAATCTTGACATTCGTCCAAACGGCGGTCAAGGTCGTGTCCAGCGACCGACGCAGCTCGGGAGGGACGACGATGTCTCTGTACTTCTACCTGGAAAAAGGCGCCTCTCTGAACCCGGACGCGCCCTGCCTGACCCTCGACGGGAACTCCGTCTCCTACGGCCAAGTGGCCGAGCTGGCCGGGGCCGTCGCCCGCGCGCTGCGGCACTCCGGCGTGCGACCCGGGGACAAGGTCGGCATCCTCTCGGCCAACGACCCGACCGCCTTCACGTGCGTCTTCGGCATCGCCCGCGCGGGTGCGGTCTGGTGCCCGATCAACCCGCGCAACGCGGCCGGCGAGAACGCCGAGCTCCTGGACCTGTTCGACTGCACCACGTTGCTCTTCCAGCCGGGCTTCGAGGACCTCGTCCGCGAGATCGTCCCCCGGCTGCCGAAGCTGACCACCCTGGTCCGCCTCGGCGACGGCGACGACTTCGCCCCCGGCTTCGGCGACTGGCTCGACGCCGCCCGCGACGATCCGCCGGCCGAAGCGCCGCAGCCTGACGACGTCGTCGCGCTGGTCGGCACCGGCGGCACCACGGGCCGCCCCAAGGGCGTCATGCTCACCGACCGCAACCTCGAGGTCATGTCGGCGATCACGCTGATGAGCTACCCCTTCGACGGGCGGCCGGTGTACCTGGCACTGGCCCCGCTGACGCACGCCGCCGGTGTCCTGTGCTTCCCGATCCTCGCCCGCGGCGGCGAGGTCGTGATCATGGCCAAGCCCGACGTCGGCCGGTTCCTGGAGCTGGTCGAGCGCCACCGGGTCACGCACACGTTCCTGCCCCCGACGCTGATCTACATGGTGCTCGGCCACGAGGCGCTCGATCGCACGGACCTGTCGTCCCTGCAGTGCTTCTGGTACGGCGCGGCGCCGATGTCGACGACCCGGCTGACCGAAGCCCTCGAGCGCATCGGGCCGATGGCCCAGCTCTTCGGCCAGTCCGAAGCGCCGATGATGATCTCGACGATGGCGCCCGCCGAGCACCGCCACCCCGACGGCACCGTCCACACGGGACGGTTGTCGTCCGCCGGACGGCCTTCGCCCTTGGTCACCGTCGCGATCCTCGATGCCGATGGACGGCCTGTGCCGCAAGGCGAACGCGGGGAGATCTGTGTGCGCGGCTCGCTCGTGATGGCCGGGTACTACCGCAACCCGGAGGCCACGGCGGAGTCGTCGGCCCACGGCTGGCACCACACCGGCGACATCGGGTTCCTCGACGGCGAGGGCTACCTGCACATCGTCGACCGCGCCAAGGACATGGTCATCACCGGCGGGTTCAACGTCTACTCCGCGGAGGTCGAACAGGCCGTGATGGCCCACGACGCCGTCCGCGACTGCGCCGTGATCGGGCTGCCCGACGACAAGTGGGGCGAACGCGTCACCGCCGTCGTCCAGCTCCAGCCCGGTTCCGAGCTCGACCCGGGCGAGCTGATCGCGTTCGTCAAGGCCCGCATCGGCAGCGTCAAGGCGCCGAAGCAGATCGAGATCTGGCCGGAGCTGCCGCGCTCCACTGTCGGCAAGGTCCTGAAGGCCGACATCCGCTCCACGTTCACGCAGAACAGCAAGGAGGCTGTCCGACCATGAAACTCGCGCTCTACCTGCCGAACTTCCGGGACAAAGTGACCGTGCGGGAACTCGAGGACCTCACCGCCCTCGCCGAGGACCTCGACTTCGACTCCGTCTGGACGCTCGACCGGATCATCGTGCCGGAGGCCTCCGACCGCGGGGAGATGCAGTACCCCTTCGGGATGCTGGACGAAATGGGCAAGCAGCTCCCGGTGAGCTCCCGGGGCGAGTTCCTGCAGGGCATGCCGCTGCTCCCCTGGCTCGCCGCGAAGACGTCGAAGGTCCGGATCGGCATGAGCATCATCGACACGCCGTACCGGTCCCCCGGCGTGCTCGCCGCGGAGCTGGCCACCATCGACCACCTCTCGGGCGGGCGGCTCAACGTCGCCGTCGGCTCCGGCTGGATGCCGGAGGAGTTCGCCGCCGCCAGCGCCACGCACATCTTTCCCAAGCGGCACAAGCACGTCCGCGAAACCCTGGAGATCATGCAGGGCATCTGGACCAACGAGGTCTTCGAGTACCACGGCGAGTTCGCCGACTTCGAGCCGGCCGGGTTCGGGGCCAAGCCGGTGCAGAAGCCGCACCCGCCGATCTTCTTCAGCGGCCTCAAGGATCCGAAGCGCTCGGCGAGCCGCATCGCCAAGTACAACCTGTCGGGCTGGATCGGGATCCAGGACTCACCCGAGGACATCCAGCGGTGGCGCACCGAGATCCAGCGTGAGCTCGACGAACTCGACACCCAGCGGTCCGTCGACGACCTCGAGATCTCCAGCATGATCTGGTTCGTCATCACCGACCAGGACATGGACCAGACCCCGCGGGGCAAGGGCACCAACCTGCTCGTGGGGTCGGCGGCGCAGATCACCGACCAGCTCAAGCGCTACAAGGAAGCCGGGCTGACGATGCCCTTCCTGTGGCCGCCGTTCCAGGACGTGCCGGTGGCGAAGACGCTCGACGACCTGAAGCGGCTCAAGGAAGAAATCCTGCCCAAGATCGACGCGATGTGAGAGGAACAGGAATGTCCGAACTCGAAGGAAAGCGTGTCTTCGTCACCGGGTCCGGTGCCGGGATCGGCAAGGCCATCGCGAAGCTGTTCATCGAACGCGGCGCCCAGGTCGTGGTCAGCGACCTCAACGCCCTCTCGGCCAAGCAGGCGGCCGAGGAGATCGGCGCGGCCGGCGTCGCCAACTGCGACGTCACCGACGAAACCCAGGTCCAGACGGCGATCCAGCAGGCGGTCGAGATCCTCGGCGGCCTCGACGTCCTGGTCAACAACGCCGGGATCGAGGTGTCGTCACCGCTGCTGCAGCAGTCCACGGAGAGCTTCGACAAGATCTTCGCGGTCAACGTGCGCGGCACGTTCGTGGCGATGAAGGCGGCGACCCCGCACCTGGTGGAGTCCCAGGGCAACATCGTCAACATCTCGTCGATCGCCGGGGTCGGCGGCAGCCCGCTGCTGGGTTCCTACTGCGCGACCAAGGCCGCGGTCATCCAGCTCACCCGGGTCGCCGCGGTGGAGATGCGCCCGGCCGGGATCCGCGTCAACGCGGTCTGCCCGGGCTTCGCCGACACGGCCATGGTCGAACGGCTCGTCCCCGACTTCGAAGCGGCGACCCAGGTCCCCTTCGGCGACCTCGTCGCCGCGAAGCAGGGACGGCTCGGCACCCCGCAGGACATCGCCGAGGTGGCGGCGTTCCTCGCGTCCGACCGGGCGAGCTGGGTGACGGGCAGCCACTACGTCCTCGACGGCGGCCTGACCGCGTCCCTGGTGTGAGGCCCGGCCGGCGGTCCCGTCACGAGGCGGGCCCGCCGGCCAGCGCCCGCCCGAGGTCGGCGGGGTGGCGGATCCAGACGTCGACCGCCGTCCCGGCGGGATGGGTGAGCGTCAGGCAGCCCTGGCGGCCCGGACCCCACAGCGGCACGACCTCCGCGGCCCAGGACCGGTCGAACACCAGCGGTCCGACACCCCGCCGGCGGTCGCCTTCCCTGGGGGCCCAACGCAATTCCCCGCCCGCCAAGGTCAGCCGGCCCAGCAGTTCGCCGACCTCGTCGGCCCGCCGGGCGTGCCGTCCCGGTGCCTTGGCGCCCAGGAGGTGGGCCGCCGAAACCGGCAGCTGGGCGGGCCACGACGGTGGGGCGCCCGCGGCGCGGCGCCGCCGTTCCCTACGCAGGTCTCGCCGGACGACGATCGTGAGCACTAGGTAGACCAGCGCGAGCGTCCCGAGCAGGACGCCCGCCGCGGGCACCCAGCCCGCCTTCAGCCCGAGCAGGGCCGACAACCCGGCCAGGTAGGCGAGGCCGAGCAGCGAACGGGTGCGTCGCCTTCGTTCCCGGTCACGGCCGGCTCCGGTCATCCTCACTCCAGCCCGGCGTGTTCCAGGTCCAGCAGCCGCTGGATGCGGCGGCGGGTACCGTCGGTGATCTCGCCCTTCTCGAACAGCCGGGTCAGCTCGGCGGCCTCGACGTCGATCAGCTCCCGCCGCAGCGTCCGGTAGTCGATCCTTCGTTCCAGATCCGCGGAGTTCTCGCCGTCGTCGTCCTCGATGCGTTCCAGCCGGGCCTGCCAGCCGGTGCGCAGCTGGTCGACCACGAACTCCGGCGCCGACTCCGTTTCGGCCAGGTGGCGCAGGTGGTCCAGGCCGGCCTCGGCGAGCTTCCGCCGCGCGGCGCTGAACTCCGTGCGCAGGTCGGCCGGGTCCAGCGCGATCCCGGACCGCCGCACCAGGGGCGCGAGGGTGAAGCCCTGCACCACCAGCGTCAGCACGATCACCGCCGTCGTCAGCAGCAGCACCAGGTCCCGCGCCGGCAGCGCCGAACCGTCCAAAGTGGACACCGGCAGGGACAGCGCCGCGGCCAGCGGCACCACCCCGCGTGCCCCCGCCCAGGAGACGACGGCGGGCACCTGCCAGGACAGCCGTTGACCACCGCGGCGCTGCCGGATCGCCGAAAGCAGGAACACCAGCAGCAGGCGCACGAGCACCAGCGTCACGGCGATGGCCACCGCCTGCAGCAGCCACCACGCGCCGTTGCCGGTCAGGCGGCGCACCAGCGTGGGCAGCTGCAGCCCGATCAGGCCGAACACGACGCTCTCCAGCAGGAACACGACGGTCTGGTAGACCGCACCGACCTGCAGCCGGATCCGCGCGGTCGTCAGGCGCTCGGCCTGCGTCCCCAGGATCACGCTCGCCACGACGACGGCCGTCACGCCCGAGCCGCCGACCGACTCCGCCACGACGTACCCGGCGTACGGCGTGACCAGCGAGATCACCGTCTCCAGCACCGGATCTTCGGTGCGCCGCCGGATCAGGAAGGCGCCCAACGCGGTCAGCACACCGACCGCCACCCCGCCGCCGGCGAGGATCGCGAACTCGCCGGCCGTCCGGCCCCACGACGCGGCCCCGCCCGCGACGGCCAGGAACAGCGCCACCCGGAACAGCAGCAGGCTCGTCGCGTCGTTGAACAGGCTTTCGGCCTGGATCAGGGCCTGCACCCGCGGCGGCAGGGCGAGCCGCCGGGCCAGCGCCGTCACCGCGACCGGGTCCGTGCTGGCCAGCACCGCGCCCAGCACGAAGGCCATGCCGACCGGCAACGGCGTCACCAGGACGGCCGTGCCGACCACCGCCGCGGCCGAGAGCAGCACCAGCCCCACCGACAGCACGGCGACGGGCCGCCCGACGGCGCGCAGGTCCCGCCACGGCAGCTCCTCCCCCGCGGCGAACAGCAGCGGGGGCAGCACGACCAGGCTGATCATCTCCGGCGTCACCTGCACGGCCGCCGCCCCGGGCAGCAGCCCGAGCGCAACCCCGGCGACGACCAGCAAGGAGGGCGCGGGCACCCGCAGCCGCTTGGCGAAGGTCGCCACCACGGTCGCGACGACCACCAGGAACAGTACGGTTTCGACCCCGCGCATCAGCCGGTCCTCCACATCCCGATCCGGATGCCGACCAGACTTCCCGGCGCGCCGCGCTCAGCCTACGCGACGCGCCCGCCCCACCGGGGCGAACCGCGGGGGTGCTTCCGAACAGCCGACACGGTGCCGGAGCACCCGACACGGCGACGGGAGTGGCCAACACCGCCCACAGTGGCCACCACCGGCTCGCGGCGGCGCCGACGAACTCGGGCGCCGGCGACTTGGCCGTTCCGCGCGGCGTGCTCCCTGGCCCGGGCGGCGAACTGGCCGGTCCGAGCGGCGAACCTGGCCGGTCCGAGCGGCGTGTTAGCCGGTCCAGGCAGCCAATTGGCTGCCCCGGGCAGCGAGCTAGCCGGTCGGGGCGGTATGTCGGCCGGTCCGGGCGCCGAGATGACCGGTCCGGGCGACGTGCTGGCCGGTCCGGGCGGCGTGCTAGCCGTCCCAGGCGGCGTGTTAGCCGGGTCCGCGCGGCGTGCTGGCTGGCCCAGGCGGCGTGCTAGCCGTTCCGCGCGGCGTGCTAGCCGTCCCAGGCGGCGTGTTAGCCGGTCCGCGGCGTGTCGGCCAGTCGGGGCGGTGTGCTGGCCGGTCCGCGCAGCGAGCTGGCCGTCCCGGGTGGTGTGTCGGCCGGTCGGCGCAGCGTGCCGGCCGGCCCGGGCGGCGAGCTGGTCGGTCCGCGCGGCGCGTCGGCCACTTCTTCCGAGCGGCGAGCCGGCCGTCAGCCGCCGACGTGGATGCCGGGGCGGCGGGCCGGGTCTTCCTCGGTGGTGCGCAGGATCTCCCGGACCACCGGCGCGGTGTCGCCGCGGCCGAGGATCAGGTAGCGGAACAGGTGCCCGAGCGGGTTGCCCTCCGACCACTCGAAGTGGCACTGCGGCCGCACGCCCGTCGCGTCCCGCAGCGCCAGCAGCACGGCGGCGATCGCGTTGGGCGCCGCCGGGCTGTCCGCGCGCAGGATCCGGTAGCCGTCGACCTCCACGCCCCGCACCTGCAGCACGTTGCTGAACTCGGACGGGTCGACCACGTCGATCTCGAGGAAGAGCGTGTCCGCGGTGCCGGGCACCGGGTTCATGCCCCGCTGCTCGGCCTCCTTGGCCGAGTACTCCGCGAAGTCGCCGCCCTGACGCCGGTTGGCGATGATGTTCAGGGCGCCGTCGTAGGCCAGCGAGTCGGTGACGAACCGGCGAGCCTCCTCGTCGAACTCGATCCGCTCGGCGCGCAGCTCGGTCGTGCGGGACACCCGCGAAACCAGCGACACCACGACGATGCCGAGGATGAACAGGCCCGAGATCGCCAGGCCGTCCGGCTTCTCGCGGACGTTCTCGACCAGCGCGTAGAGCAGCACCAGCGTCAGCACGGCGAACCCGATCGTCCCGGCGACCTGCTTGCGGCGCAGCGACGAGATGGTGACCGCGACGGCGCCGGAGACCATCATCGCCAGGATCCCGGTCGCGTACGCACCGGCCTGGGCGTTGACGTCGGCGCCGAACGCGACGGTGATCAGCACGCTGATCACCGTGTAGACCAGCACGACCGGCCGGACCGCGCGGCCCCACTCCGGCGCCATGCCGTAGGAGGGCAGGTACCGCGGCACGATGTTGATCAGCCCGGCCATCGCCGACGCACCGGCGAACCACAGGATCAGCACGCTGGAGACGTCGTAGACCGTGCCGAACGCCTCGCCCAGCTCCTGGTGGGCGAGGTAGGCCATGGCCCGGCCGTTCGCTTCGCCGCCTTCCTTGAACTGGTCCGCGGGGATCAGGACGGTGGTGATGAAGCTCGTGGCGATCAGGTACACCGACATGATCAGCGCGGCGACGGTCAGCAGCTTGCGGGTGTTGCGGATGCGCGACTCGAGCCGTTCCTCGTCGGACTTCCCGTCGGCCGCGACGAGCGGCATCATGCTGACCCCGGTCTCGAAGCCCGACATGCCGAGCACGAGCAGCGGGAACGCGACCACGGCCGGCCCCACGATGCCGCCGAAGCCGCCGCCGCCCGAGGTGAGCGCGTCCGTCCAGCGGGACAGCGCGGCCGAGTCCGAGAAGAGGTCGACGCCGGCCACGACCACGACGATGGCGTTGAGCAGGAGGAAGACGGCCACCAGCGGGATGGCCACGCCGACGGCCTCGCTGAAGCCCATCAGGAAGACGCCGCCGAGGATCAGCAGCAGCACGACCGTGATCAGCACGGCGTGCCCGTGCAGGAAACCGGGCAGGTACGGGTTTTCGAGCAGGTGCACGGAGGCGTCCGCCGAGGACAGGGTGATCGTGATGATCCACGACGTCGCCACGAACCCCAGCAGCACCAGCACGAAGATCTTGCCGCGCCAGAACGGCAGCAGGTCCTCCAGCATCGCCACCGACCCCTGCCCGCGCGGGCTTTCCCGGGCGACGCGCCGGTACATCGGCAGCATCCCGAGCAGCGTCAGGGCGACGATCAGCAGGGTCGCCAGCGGCGACAGCGCACCCGCGGCGAGGGCGGCGATCCCCGGCAGGTAGGACAGGGTCGAGAAGTAGTCGACGCCGGTCAGGCACATGACCTTCCACCAGGCCTGCGGCGTGGCGTGGTCCTCGGCCGCCTCCGGCCCCGCCGGCGACACCCGGTGCTCCAGCAGCCACCGCACGGCCCGTCCGGACGGCGGTTTCGCCTGCACCGGACTGTCCACGACGGCCGGAACCACGAACTCAGGTGCGGTGCTCAAGCTACGACTCCCCGATCGACTCCTGTGCTGCACTCCCGCGCGCAAGAATGCCCGACCCGCACCGGACCCCCCGACCCGGGCCCGGCCTGGTCGGGCGCCGGACCCGGACAGCCCGAGCCGGTGACGGTCGAGCCGGCCCTGCGGCTTGGACCGGCCGGTGGCCCAGCTGTGGGCCGCGAACGACCCGAACACCCCCGGCCGAGGCGGTGCCGATCCCGGTTTCGCGGCCCTGGGCGCGGCTTGGCCCGGAAGGCCCGGCGTCCCAAGCCCGGACGGGTCGGCGCCCGTGACGGTCGAGCCGGGTCTCCTTCCGCGGCCGGGAACTCGTCTGTCCCGGCCGAGGCGCCGACCGCTCACGAAGCGCGGCGCGGACGGCTGGCAGCCGAGCAAGGTGCGGCGCGGACCAGCTGATGGCCGAACCGTGCAGATCCTCATCTCCGAACTTGGGCACAGCCAGGCGCCGGCCGCACCCGGAACATCCGGAAAACCGGCGCCGGCCCCCGATAGCCTGGTGTTCGTGACCGTCGAGCTGGCCCTGCTGTCCGGGGTCTCCTTCCGCGGCCGGGAGCTGACCGGGGCCCGGCCGGGGTCTCTGCTGGCCCTGCTCGCGGCCACCCTGCGCGCGGGGTGCGGGGCGGACCGGCTGGTTGCCGAGCTGTGGCCGGGCGAGCCGCCCGAGCATCCGGCCAAGGCGTTGCAGGTCCTGGTTTCGCGGACCCGGGCGCGGCTCGGCCCGGACGTCATCGTCACCACCGCCACCGGCTACCGCCTCGCGCTGCGCGACGAGCAGGTCGACACCTCCGCCGTCCTGCTCCACGCGGCGGCGAGCGAGCGGGCCGCCCGCGACGGCGACCACGCCGGCGCCCTCGAGCACGCCGAAGCAGGCCTCGCGCTCTACAACGGACCTGCGGACGCCGCCGCCGACGACCCGCTGGCCACCCTGCGGGCCGCCCGCGCCGCGACGTACCGGAGCCTGGCCCGCTCCCGGGCGCTCGCGCTGGCCCGCCTCGGCCGGTACGCCGAGGCTGCCGGCCCGCTCGCCGAAAGCCGGCAAATCCGGCCCGCGGACGAGGAAGTCCTGCTGGAGCTGCTGCGCTGCGAGGCCACCACCGCCGGACCGGCCACGGCCCTGAAGCACTACGAGGACCACCGGCGGGCCCTGCGCGACGAACTCGGCAGCGACCCCGGACCCGCGCTCCGGGCCCTGCACCGCGAGCTGCTGCTCGCCGACGCCCCCGCGCAGCGCCACGGCGTCCGCCACGAACCGAACCCGCTGCTGGGCCGGGACCGGGACATCGCCGCGGTGACCGCGCTGCTGCGCACGTCGCGGGTCGTGTCGGTCACCGGCCCCGGCGGGCTCGGGAAGACCCGGCTCGCGCACGCCGTCGGCCGCCGGGCCGACCAGCGGGTCGTGCACTTCATCGAGCTGGCCGGGCTCACCTCCGACGGTGACGTCGCGGCGGCGGTCGCGGCCGAGTTCGGCGTGAGCGGCGGTGCGGCGCTCGCCGACGTCGCCGAGGCCCTCGGCCCGGACCCCGTGCTGCTGATCCTGGACAACTGCGAGCACGTCGTCCGCGGCGCGGCGGACCTGGCGCACGGCCTGGTTTCGCTGAGCGGCGAGCTGCGGGTGCTGACCACCAGCCGGGCCCCGCTCGGCCTGTCGTCCGAAGCGGTCTATCCGCTGCCGGAGCTGGACCTCGCGACGGCCGCCGAGCTGTTCACCCAGCGCGCCCGGGCGGCCCGGCCCGGCGCCGACCTGCCGCCGGCGGCCGTCCGGACCCTCTGCGGGCGCCTGGACGGGCTGCCGCTCGCGGTCGAACTGGCCGCGGCCCGGATCCGGACGCTGTCCGTCACCGAGATCGGCGCGCGGCTCGCGGACCGGTTCACCGTGCTGCGCGGGGCCGCCCGCGACGCGCCCGGCCGGCACCGGACGCTGCACGCCGTCATCGACTGGAGCTGGCACCTGCTCGACGGCAACGGCCAGGCCGCGATGCGCGCGCTCTCGGTGTTCCCCGGTGGCTTCACGGCCGACGCCGCCCGTCATCTGCTGGGTGACGACGGCGTGCTCGAGCAACTCGTCGACCAGTCGCTGCTGAAACCGGCCGACGACGGCTCGGGCACCCGGTTCCGGATGCTGGAGACCGTGCGCGAGTTCAGCGGGGCGCGCCGCGACGAGATCGACGGCGAGACCGGCCGTGTGATCGGGTCCTTTCTCTCCTGGGCCCGGGATTTCGGGGTGACGCACCACGATTCGGTGGTCGGTCCCGACCTCGTGCAGGCCGTCGGGCGGATCCGGGTCGAGGAGGACAACCTGGCGCTGGCCCTGCACCACGGGCTCGAACGCGGAGACGGGCCGGCCGTCGCCGCGATCGCGGCCGTCCTGGGCAGCCTGTGGGTCACCGAGTCGAACTTCACGCGGCTGACCGCGCTGGCCGAGGACACCGCGTGGCTGCTGTCGCACTACTGTCCGGCGCCCGACCTCCTCGAAGCGACCCGCACCGCGGCCGTGCTGGGCGCGCTCATCAGCCTGCTCATGCGCACCGCGTCGGCCCGCCGCACCCTGGTCACCCTGCGGCGGCTGCCGTCCGCGCCACCGGACGACCCGGTCCGGGCCATCCAGGCGGCGTTGTGCACGCCGGATGATGCTGCGCTGCAACGACTCTGCGGCAGCGACCGGCCGATCCTCGCGGGCATGGCCTGCTACATCGCCAGCTACGCCAGGGAAAGCGCCAACGATCTCGAAGGCGCGCTGGCGGCGGCCCGCCGGATGCTCGCGCGGCTGGAGCGCGACGGCACGCCGCTGCCGGTGGCGCTCGCGCACGCCCGCGTCGGCGAGCTGTGCCTGCAGGTCGATCCCGGCGACGAAGCCCTGCGGCACATCGACATCGCGCTGTCGCTGCTCGAAGAGCTCGGCGCGCGCTCGACGTCCACCCGGGCCCGCTGGGCGAAGGTGCTGGCCAACCTGCAGCGCGGCGCGTTCGACGAGGCCGAGCAGGGCCTGCAGCCGGGCGCCGGGGACGACGAGCCGATCGGGCTGCCCATGTTCGACGTCTGCTCGCGTGCCGAAATCCTGCTCAGCCGCGGCGACGTCGAGGGCGGCCTCCGCCTGTGGCGGCAGGCGGCCGACCACCTGCGCGCCATCCCGGGTGCGGGGCTCTGGAAGTGGGAGGTGCAGGCCGTCGCGGTGGTCACCCACGCCCGGCACGGCCGGGTGGACCTCGTCGCGGACGTCGTCGCGGGCCTGTCCGGCCCACTGTCCACAATGGTCACTTCGGCGCCGGTCGTGGAGTTTCCCGCCTGTGGCTCGCTTCTGGTGGCACTGGCCGTTTCCGACCTCGGCCGCGGTGACACGGTCTCCGGTGCGCGGCTGGTCGCGCTCGCGGAGCGGTTCGGCCTGCAACGGTCGTTCCAGCCGGCGATGTCGATCACGCGGCTGCGGGAGGTCGCGGAGCTTGCCGACCCGGCCGCGTACGCCGAGGCGGCCTCGGCGTACGCGGACTTGGACCATGACGGCCTGCGTGCGGCGGCGACGGCCGAGCTGGGTTCTCGGGCTCAGCGCGGATCCCGCCGGAACAACGCCCGCGCCCAGAAATAGCCCACCAGCGCCAACCCGACACACCAGCCCACCGCCACCAGGCCGTGCCCCTCGACCGGGGTGCCCAGCAGCAGGCCGCGCAGGGCGTCGATGACCGGGGTGAACGGCTCGTGGGCCGCGAACCAGCGGACCGCGCCCGACATCGCGTCCGGGGACACGAACGCGCTGCTGAGGAACGGCAGCAGCTGCACCGCGAACGTGAACGGCGCGGTGCCCTCGGCGGTCCTGGCGGCCAGCCCGACCGCGACGCCGAGCCAGGTGAGGGCCAGCGTGAGCAGGGCGAGGATCCCGAAGGCGCCCAGCCACCGCAGCGGGTCGCCGTCCGGCCGGAAGCCCAGCAGCACCGCGACCGCCACCACCAGCACCGCGCTGACCAGCGTGCGGACGGTCGAGCCGACCACGTGGCCGGTCAGCACCGACGCGCGGGAGATCGCCATCGTGCGGAACCGGGCGATGACGCCCGTGGTCATGTCCCGGTTGACCGCCATCGCGGTCGTCGTGGCGCCGTACCCCACGGTCATCAGCAGGATCCCGGCGACGAGGTAGTCGATGTACCCGCGGCCCGCCGCCGCCGGCCCGAGCCCGGCGGTCAGCGCCCCGCCGAACACCCCGACGAACAGCAGCAGGAGCACCACCGGCAGGGCGATCGTCATGACCATCGCCCCCGGGTTGCGGAGCGTGTGGCGGAAGTTCCGCCGCACCATGGTCGTCGCGTCGCTCATCGGGCGGTCTCCTTCGAGGTGGTGTGGCCGGTGAGGGCGAAGAAGACGTCGTCGAGGTCCGGGGTGTGCACCGACAGCTCCTCGGGGTCGATCCCGGCCTCTTCCAGGCGGTCCAGCACGGCTCGCAGCGCGCGGACACCGCCGTCGCCCGGCACCTGGAGGGCGCCGGTCTCGTCGTCGCGACGCCCTTCGCCGAACAAGCGGGCCGCCGCGTCGAGGTCGGCGGCGTCGCGGAACTGCAGGCGCACGTGCCCGCCGGGGACGCTGCGCTTGAGCTCCTTCGCGGTCCCGGCCGCGACGATCACGCCGTGGTCGAGGACGGCGATCCGGTCGGCCAGCTCGTCGGCCTCCTCCAGGTACTGCGTGGTGAGGAAGATCGTGACGCCGCCGGCCACCAGCTCCCGGATGATCTGCCACATCGTGCGGCGGCTGCGCGGGTCGAGCCCGGTCGTCGGCTCGTCGAGGAAGATCACCCGCGGGTCGCCCACCAGCGTCATCGCCAGGTCGAGCCGCCGTCGCATGCCCCCGGAGTAGGCCGACGCGAGCCTCCCGGACGCGCCGTCGAGGTCGAACCGGCCGAGCAGCCCGGCGACCCGCCGCCGTCCTTCGGCGCGGCCGAGGTGGTGCAGGTCCGCCATCAGGAGCAGGTTCTCCTCGCCGGTCAGCAGGTCGTCCACCGCCGAGAACTGGCCGGTGACGCCGATCGCCGCCCGCACGGCGTCCGGCTCGGCGGCGAGGTCGTGCCCGGCGATCCGGGCCGTCCCGCCGTCCGGGCGGATCAGCGTGGAGAGGATCCGGACCGCGGTGGTCTTCCCGGCCCCGTTCGGCCCCAGCAGCGCGAACGTCGACCCGGCCGTCACCTCCAGATCGATGCCGTCGAGCACGACGTGGTCCCCGAACGACTTCCGCAGCCCGGTGACCGCGATCGCGGGTGCGACGCTGTCCATGTGCCTCCTTCGCCCGCGTGACCTGGGCGGTCACGACAGGGAGGAGGATGCGGGACGCGGGATTCACGGCGGTTTCACCGCGGTTTCCGCGGCGGCTTCGCGTGCCGCCCGGCGCGTACCCCGGTCCAGCCGGTACACTGGCCGTAGCCGGGAGCGCCGACGTGCGGTCGAGCCCCGGAAACCAGCTCTTCTGCCTCACCGGCCCGCAGCTCACAGCCGCGGCCGGTTCGTCCAGCTCGAAGGACCCGGTCCCAGCTGGCTTCGGCGGCGCACAGCCGCCCTCAGAGGTTACCCGCGAAAGGAACTCCCATCAGCAATTCCACAGTGGACGGCTCGTTGTTCAGCCACCCCGTCGTCGAGCAGCCCGCACCCGAGGCGCTCAGCACCCCGCAGCACACCCGGTACGGCGGCCTGTTCCTCCAGCCGTTCTACACCCCGGGGTCCGTGGCCGACGAAGAGTTCGAGCCCGCTCCGCAGCAGCGCTCCCGCAAGGCCCACGACCCGTCCGGGCGCCGCGGCCGCCGCTGAGCCCCCACCGTTCACTGTGGACGGTCGCGCACCAGGGGCAGGAAGAGGTCGTCGACGATCGCCTGGATGCGTGCCGGCTTCGGAGGCTCCAGGTCCATCAGCAGGTCGTGGCGCACCAGGTCGAACGGCATGGCCAGGACCACGGCGGGGATGCGCGCCAGATCGATCTCGCCGCGGTCGTGCGCGCGCTGGTAGAGGGCCCGCGGGAGCGGCTGGCCGCCCATGACCTTGTCGCGCACCTGCGCCGGGGTCAGGCCGGTGTCGGCCAGCAGCCCCGCGAACGCGGTGGCCGCCGCGATGGCGAAGAACCCGGCCAGCGCCTCGCTCACCGCCGTCAGCTGCGCGATCAGGTCGCCGCGCAGGGTGCCCGTGTCGGGGAACACGACCGGGTGGGCGCCGCGGTGGTGCTCGAACGCGGCGAACACGAGCTGGTCCTTGTTGGCCCACCGCCGGTAGAGCACGGCCTCGCTGGTGCGCGCGCGGACCGCGATCGATTCCATCGTCAGGCGGCCGTAGCCGACCTCGACCAGCTCGTCCCATGCGGCAGCGAGCAGCTCGGCCTCCAGCTGCTTGCCGTGCCGCCGTCGGCGGACGGGCTCTTCGGTGACCACCCGCTCACGATAGAAAGTCTTTCCTTTCTTGGCAAGAGCGCCTACCGTGAGATAGAAAGTGATTCCTATCTTGCGGGGTGGAGACGATGACCGAGACGACAAGACCCGTCCTGATCGCCGGGGCCGGCCCGACCGGACTGACGCTGGCCTGCGAACTCGCTCGCGCCGGCGTCCCGTTCCGCCTGGTCGAGGCCGCTCCCGGGCCGCAGCCCGGCTCGCGCGGCAAGGGTGTCCAGCCGCGCACCCTCGAGGTGTTCGACGATCTCGGCGTCGTCGGCCGGGTGCTCGCCCACGGCCGGATGGCCATGCCGATCCGGTCGACCGGCCCCGGCGGCCAGGTGACGCTCGGCGGCGGCGACCTGCCCGAAAGCCGCCCCGACATCCCGTATCCGGCCAGCCTGATCACGCCCGAATGGCGGGTCGAGGAAGCACTGCGGCTGCGGCTGGCGGAACTCGGTGGCGCGGTCGAATTCGGCACCACGCTAGAGAGCTTCGAGCAGTCGGACGACGAGGTGACGGCGGTGCTCGCCAAGGACGGCGGGACCGAGACGGTCACCGCGAGCCGGCTGGTCGGCTGCGACGGCGGCCACAGCGTCGTCCGCAAGCAGGCCGGCATCGCGTTCGAGGGCGAAACCCGCGACGCCGTGCGGATGCTCGTCGCCGACGTCGAGGTCGACGGCCTCGATCGCGACGCCTGGCACATGTGGCGGCACCCCGACGGCTTCTTCACCCTGTGCCCGCTGCCCTCGACCGGCGTCTTCCAGTACCAGGCCGGCATCGCGCCGGGCCAGGATCCCGACCTCGGCCTCGCGAACCTGCAGGCGGTCCTTGACCGGCGCACCGGCCGTTCCGACATCCGCCTCCACGAGCCAGAGTGGACGTCCTTGTGGCGCGCCAACGTCCGCCTCGCCGCCCGCTACCGCGCAGGCCGGGTGTTCCTCGCCGGCGACGCCGCGCACATCCACTCCCCCGCCGGCGGCCAGGGGATGAACACGGGCATCCAGGACGCGCACAACCTCGGCTGGAAGCTCGCGGCCGTCGCCAACGGCGCCTCCCCGGCGCTGCTCGACAGCTACGAGGCCGAGCGGCGGCCGGTCGCCGCTGACGTCCTCGCGCTCTCGGACGCGCGGCTCGCGCAGGCGATCGAGCAGAAGGGCATCCCAGCCCGTCGCGACGCGAGCACAACCCAGCTCGGCGTGGGCTACCGCGGCTCCGCGCTGGCTCGCGACGACCGCGACGACACCGCCCTGCTCCGCGCCGGGGACCGCGCGCCCGACGCGACCGGGCTGACGACGGTGGACGGCGAACGACGGCTGTTCGACCTGACGCGCGGCGGGCGGTTCACCTTGCTGAGCTTCGGGACCGCGGCCCTGCCGTCCGGCATCCGGACGCTCCAAGTCGTCGAACGACCGGCCGGGCCCGGCGACGTCGCCGACACCGGCGGTCACCTCGCCGCCGCGTACGGCGCGACCGAGGGCACCCTCGTGCTGATCCGCCCCGACGGCTACGTCGGGCTGATCTCCGACGCCGGCGACGTCCCGGCGGTGGCGGCGTACCTCACCGAGATCGGCTCGCCGTCCGCTGCCGGGAGCGTGTTACGGTGACGGTATAACTATACCGGTACCGAGGTAGTGAGGGTATTCGTGATCGAACTGAAGACGCCTGCGGAGATCGAGCGCATGCACGTGGCCGGGCGGTTCGTCGCCGAGGTGCTCACGGAGGTCGGCGGGCTCGCCGACATCGGCGTCAACCTGATGGACCTGGAGCACCACGCGCGCGGCATGATCAAGCGGCGTGGGGCGGAGTCGTGCTACTGGGACTACGCACCGTCCTTCGGCGAGGGCCCGTTCCGCAACGTCATCTGCCTCTCGGTCAACGACGCGGTGCTGCACGGCCTGCCCCACGACTACGTCCTGCGCGACGGGGACGTGCTCACCGCGGACCTCGCCGTCGGCATCGACGGCTGGGTCGCCGACTCGGCGCGCACGGTCATCGTCGGCACCGCCGCCGAAGAGGACCTGCGGATCATCCGGGCCACCGAAGAGGCGCTGGAGGCGGCGATCGACGCGGCGCGCCCCGGCAACCGCCTCGGCGACATCTCGGCGGCGATCTACGCGGTGGCGTGCGACTACGGCTACCCCGTCAACACCGAGTTCGGCGGGCACGGCATCGGCCGCACCATGCACGAGGACATCCACGTCTCCAACAAGGGCCAGGCGGGCCGCGGGATGAAGCTCCGGCCGGGCCTGACACTCGCGCTCGAACCGTGGTTCGCCCGCACGACCGACAAGATCGTCTACGACGAGGACGGCTGGACCATCCGGTCGGCCGACGGCTCGCGCACGGCCCACTCCGAGCACACGGTCGCCATCACCGACGACGCCCCGCTGGTGCTCACCCGGCGCGCCGGGGAGACCCCGCCGACGCGCGGCTGACCGTCCACAAAGGACGACGGGTACGGTGGGCCGGGACGAAAGGGGCCTGCCCGATGGCCGATCCGACCGACGCCGACCTTCCGGACAACTGGGGCCGGTGGGGTGCCGACGACGAGCTCGGCACCCTCAACCTCATCACCGCCGAAGTGCGTGCGCAGGCCGCCGCGGAGGTGCGGACGGGCCACTGGGTGTCACTGGCGCAGCCGATCACGCCCAACCCGATGGTCAGCGGCCCGTTCGCGCCCACGACGGCGGACGTCTCCCCGGTGCAGCACCTGATGGCGCACACCGGGGTGGGCGTGGCCGCCGACCTGATGCTCGTCACGAACCACCACGCGAAGTCGACGCACCTCGACGCGCTGGCGCACTGGTCGCGCGACGACGAGGTCTACCCGGGCCGCCCGCGGGCCCAGGCCGTGACCGCCGGTGGGGTCACGCACGCGTCGACCACGGCCTTCGCCGCCGGGATCGTGACGCGCGGGGTGCTGCTCGACCTGGCCGCCGACGGGCCGCTGCCCTCGGCGCACGCGGTGACGTCCCACGACTTCGAGGAAGCCGAAAAGCGCCAGGACGTCGAAGTGCGGTCCGGCGACGCGCTGGTGCTCCGCCTCGGCTGGCCGGCCACGCCGGTGCCCGGCACGCCGACCCCGGGGATCAGCCTCGACGCGGTGCGCTGGATGCACCGGCGCGGCGTCGCGCTGTGCGCGCCCGACCGGGGCGACGCGCAGCCGCCGCTGGACCCGGACGGCCCGTCGCCGCTGCACGGGGTCGCCCTGGGCGGGCTGGCGATGCCGCTGATCGACGCGGTCGCGCTCGACGACCTCGCGGCGTTGTGCGCGCAGCTGGGGCGCTACAGCTTCCTGCTCACCGTCGCCCCGCCGCGCATCCACGGGATGAGCGGTGTCCCGGTCAACCCGATCGCCCTGTTCTGACGGATTGGACCTCTGATGGCACAGCTCGGCCGTACCGGTATCGACGTGTTCCCGCTCGCGCTCGGCGGGAACACGTTCGGCTGGACCAGCGACGAAGCGACCTCGCACCAGGTGCTGGACGCCTTCGTCGCGGGCGGTGGCAACTTCGTCGACACCGCGGACGGCTACTCCGCGTTCGTGCCGGGCAACTCCGGCGGCGAGTCGGAGACGATCATCGGCTCGTGGCTGGCCGCCCGCAAGAACCGCGACGCCGTCGTGATCGGCACCAAGGTCAGCACGCACCCGAAGTTCAAGGGCCTGGCCGCGCCGACCGTCGCGGCGGCCGCGGACGCCTCGCTGACCCGGCTGGGGACCGACCGCATCGACGTCTACTACGCCCACTTCGACGACCCCAAGACCCCGCTCGCCGAGACGGCCGCGGCGTTCGACGCGCTGCACAAGGCGGGCAAGATCCGCGCGGTGGCGCTGTCGAACTACACCGGTGCCCGGATCACGGAGTGGCTGGACATCGCGCGGCGCGAGGGTTTCGAGCCGCCGACGGTGCTGCAGCCGCACTACAACCTGGTGACGCGGCAGCCGTACGAGCGCGAGATCGCGCCGGTCCTCGAGGAGGCGGGCATCGCCGCCGTGCCGTACCTCGCGCTGGCCAGCGGGTTCCTCACCGGCAAGTACCGCCGGATCGGCGGGTTCCAGAAGGTGGCGCCCTACCTGTCCGTGGTGGGTGGTCTGCTGACCGGCAAGCACCGCCGTGACAAGCAGGAGTTCGGCGGCGCGGCCCGCCGGATCCTCGCGAGCCGCTACTTCACCGCGGCCGGCTTGGCCGTCGTCGACGTGGTCGAGCAGATCGCGGCCGCCCGCGACGCCGAGATGGCGACGGTGGCGGTCGCCTGGCTGCGCGATCGCCCGGGTGTCGTCGCCCCGCTCGCGAGCGCCCGCACGGCCGAGCAGCTTCCGGCGCTGCTGGCTTCGGCGACGTTCGACCTCACCGCGGACGAGAAAGCCGCGCTGGACAAGGTTTCCGGCCAGCTCGGCTGACCTGCCCGGCTGCCCGGCTGCCCGGCTGTCCGGCTGCCCGGCTCAGGCGACGGCGAACCGGGTCAGGACCGCGTCCGGGCGGACCTCCGGCAGCGCGCGGCGGAACGCGCGGTAGTAGGCCAGTTCCTCTTTGGACCGCAGGCCGGTGGCCGGGTCCTCGGTCAGTTCGGCGTCGCCGATGCGCTGGTTCCAGTACGGGGTCAGCAGGTCCGCCGCGCCGCTGCCGGTGCCGAACTCCAGCTTCGGCCGCCACAGCAGCCGTTCCGGCAGCCAGCCGGTGAACGCGCGGCGCAGGTGGCCCTTCTCGAGGCCGTCGGCTTCGAGCGACTTCACGGTGTCCGGCAAGGACATCGCGTGGTCGACCACCCGGGCGTCCAGGAACGGCACGCGCGCCTCGAGGCCGTGCGCCATCGTGACGCGGTCGCAGCGCTGGAGGTTGAGGCCGTGGAGCAGCTCGATGGTGCGCCGCAGCTCGCGGCGCAGGGCCGCCGGGTCGCGGTGGAGTTCGTGGTAGTAGCCGTAGCCGGCGAACAGCTCGTCCGCGCCCTCGCCGGTCAGCACCGCCTTGACGTGCTGTGAAGCCAGCTCGGCGAGGAACCAGTTCGGCACCGCGCTGCGGATCAGGCCGGCGTCGAACGACTCGACGGAGGCGACGACGTCGTCGAGCGCGGCCACGGCCCGGTCCGCGTCGAAAACCGTTTCGTAGTGGTCCGTCCCCAGGAACGCCGCGACGTCACGGGCCGCGAGCAGGTCGGCGGACCCGTCGACGCCGACGGCGAACGTCTTCAACCGCCGTCCTTCTCGGGTGTACTCGGCCGCGGCGACGGCGGCGACGATGCTGGAATCCAGTCCCCCGGAAAGGAAGACGCCGACCTCGACGTCGGCCATCAGGTGCCGGCGGACCGAGTCGACGAGCACGTCACGCGTCCGCTTTTCCAGTTCCGCCGCGGTGAAGCCGTCCTGGGTAGGTGCGGCGGTGACGGCGGTCGCGAAGCGGACCAGGCCGTCGGCCGGGGTCCACCAGCAGCCGGGCGGGAACATCGCCACCGCGTGCTGGACGTCGACCGGGAAGGCGCGCATCTCGGACGCGAAGTAGTGCAGGCCGCCGATTTCCGCCCAGTAAAGGGGTTTGATGCCGAGGCGGTCGCGGGCTGCGACGAACCGGCCGTCCGGCGTCGCCGCGCACAGCGCCCACATCCCCTCCAGCCGGTCGAAGGCCCAGGGCCCGCGCCCGTTCAGCAGTGCGAGGGCGGATTCGCTGTCCGAGGCCGTGGTGAAGTCGTGGCCGGGCAGGCTTTCGCGCAGGTCGGCGTCGTTGTAGATCTCGCCGTTGCAGACCAGCGACCACGGCCCGGGGTCGCCGAGGGGCTGCCGTCCGTTGGCGGGGCCGACGATCGACAGCCGGTTGTGCCCGAGCCACGCCTGCGCGCCCACGCGCGCCTGGCCGGTGTCGTCGGGACCGCGGTGGGCCAGCCGGGTGAGCATGGTCCGGCCGGCGGCGACGACGTCGGAGGTGATCGCTTCGGGGGACGAGGTGTAGCACGCGACGATTCCGCACATGACCCTCACGCTAGGTCGGCCCGTGCGGGGATCTCAATCGCAGTTGCGCTCCGCGCACGGCGGCCGGACACTGGGCCGATGGCGAACGACAGTCTGACCAGCGTGCACCGCGCCCTGGAAGTGCTGCGGGCGCTCGGTTCGGGACCGCTGGGCGTCCAGGCGGTCGCCGAAACGCTGGACGCCGAGAAGACGCAGATCTCGCGGACGCTGAAGGTGCTGCTGGAGGAGGGTTTCGCCGAGCGCGACCCGAAGTCCCTGGAGTACCGCCTCGGCTGGCGGCTCTACGCGCTGGCCGGCGCGGCCGGGGACAGCCGCCTGCGCCAGGACGCGCCCCGGGCGCTGCGCGCGCTGGTCCAGGAGCTGGGCGAGGCGGCGTACCTGACCGTCCGCGAGGGCGACGCGGCCCTGACGGTGCTGAGCGAGCAGGCCGGCCGCAGCGTCCAGGCGCGCGAGTGGGTCGGCCGGGGCACGCCGTTGAACTGCACGTCCAGCGGGCGAGCGTTGCTGTTCGGCCTGTCCGACGACGAGGTCACGACCCTGCTGAGGATGCGCCCGGGCCGGCTGCCCGGCACCCGCCACGCCCCACTGACCATCGCGGCCGTGCTGAAGCGGCTACGCCAGGAACGCGCGGCGGGGTACGTGGTCGCGGCGGAGGAGAACGAGATCGGCCTGACCGCAGTGGCCTCCCCGGTCCTGGACTTCCGCGGCGCCCCACTGGCGGCGGTGAATGTGTCGGTGCCCAGCTACCGCCTGACCCCGGAGGTGCTGGAGCGGATCGTAGAAGCAGTGAGAGCCACGGCGGCAGCTCTGTCGACGGGCACCCGGCCCTAAGCCGCGGTGGTGGTTCCCACTGGCACGAAATTTCAGGCACGCCAAAGGATTACCTACCCGGCAACCGAATCCGCCCCCAGCAGTGCCCGGCCCGCACCACGGCGGCTCCCGGCCGGTGACCCGAGCCGGGTCTCGCCACGGGACCACTCGCCCGGCAGGTGGCCGACTTCAGGTCGGCCGCCGACTCATGGAGTCCTGCGCCTGCGCAACGAGAGGGTTGGTCACCCGCAGCGATCACAGCCGCGCCTGGAAGGCGACGCCGGTCAGGCGCTCGCTCAGCTCCCACAGCCGCGCGGCCGCGCCGGGGTCGGTCGCGTGCGGGGACACGCCCGCCGTGGGGATCTCGGCCGTGCCGTGGCTGCGTGCGTCGGGCCCGCTCTCCGCCGCCACCGGCGCGATGTTGTTGTCCACGCAGTACACCCCGCCGAAACCGTCGAGCTGGGGACTGACCGCGCACCACACGCTCGTCGCCGCGCCCTGCGGCACGTTTTTCTTGCCCGAGTAGGGATCGATGACCGGTTTGCCGTCTTCGTCGACGAGCTTCATCGCCCGCAGTGTCTCGGGTGCCGCCCAGCCGCTCAGGTTCGTCTCGACGATCGATCCCGGGTGGACGGAGAACGCCCGGATGCCCCGGCGGTCCAGTTCCAGCGCGAACAGGATGTTCGCGGTCTTCGACTGGCCGTAGCCGAGCATCGGCTGGTACTCGCGGCGCTCGAAGTCCACGTCGTCGAACACGACCGGCGACAGCCGGTGCGCCGCCGCGGACACCGACACCACGCGGGCGTCCGGGGCCAGCACCGGCGACAACCGCGCGGTCAGCCGGAAGTGCCCGAGGTGGTTGGTCGCGAAGTGCGACTCGTGGCCGTGCACGTCCCGGGTCAGGGGCACGCCCATGATGCCCGCGCTGTTCACCACGATGTCCAGTTGCCGTCCGCCGGCGAGGAAACCGGCCGCGAACGCGTCCACCGACTCCGGGTCGGCGAGATCGAGCCGGTCGATCTCCACGCCCTCGACGCCTTCGAGCATGCCCGCCGCCTTCGCCGGGTCCCGGACCGGGACGACGACGTCCGCGCCACGGGCGCGCAGCACCCGGGTGGTCTCCCGACCGATGCCCGAGTGCCCGCCGGTGACGACCGCGACCCTGCCGGTGAGGTCGATCCCGGCGGCGACCTCCTCGGCCGTCGACGCGGCGTCGAACGGCGTGTCCCGCAGGGGTTCCTGGGCCCGCGAAACGGTCATTTCCCCACCACCTCGTGCTCGATGAGACTGCGCGCGCAGTCGAGGACGCTGACCTCCGCCGGCCGTGGCGACCAGTCCAGCAGCCGCTTCGCCTTGGCGATGCTGTGCCGGTTGCGGCGGCCGAGGCCGGGCATGATGTCGCGCAGCGAGCGGTCGAACAGCGCCGCCGCCCGCACCGCGATGTCCGGCAGCCTGCGCGTCGGGACCTTGCTGCCCGCCTCGCCGAGGCCGTCACGCAGGATGCGCGCGATGTCGTGCATCCACAGGAACTCCCCCGTCGCGAGGAACCGCTGTCCGGCCGCCTCGGGCGCGGTCATGGCCCGGACGTGGACGTCGGCCAGGTCCCGCACGTCGACGACCTCCAGCCCGATGCGCGGGGTGCCGGGCATCGCGCCGGACAGCAGCCGCGCGATGATCTGCACCGAACCGAGGGTGCCGGCCGAGAGCACCGGCCCGAACACCGCGCCCGGCAGGACCGTGGCGAGCGTCATCGGCCCCTCGTGAGCGTCCATGAACTCCCACGCCGCCAGCTCGGCCGCGGTCTTGGAACGCCGGTAGGGCAGCAGTTTCGGCGCGTCGAGGTCCGTCCACAGTGTCTCGTCGGTGACGCCGTCGTCGGCGTAGGAGGACGGGCTGGCGGTGTTCGCCGCCGACGTCATCACCACCCGCCGCACCCCCGCCGCGGCCGCGGCCCGCAGCACGCGCACCGTGCCGTCGCGCGCCGGGACGAGCAACGCCTGCGCCTCGTCCTTCGCACCCGCGGCGTCCGCGCCGAGCGGTGACGCCACGTGGAGCACGTAGTCGCAGCCGTCCATGGCCTCTTTCCAGCCGTCGTCGGCCGTCAGGTCCGCGACGGCGAACTCCAGGTGGTCCACCCGGTCCGACACCGTGGCCACGGCCCGCCGGACCCGGTCGCCGCGGCTCGCGTCGCGCACGGTCGCCCGGACGTCGTACCCACGGCCGAGCAGCTCCGCGATGCACCAGCCCGCCACGTAGCCGGTCCCGCCGGTCACCAGCACCGAACCCGCCATCACGCCTCCTCGAGAATTCGTTAGCCGTTCGGCTAACGAATTCAGGTTAGCACTCCCCCGGAGCCGCCGCGAGGAAAGCCACCGCACTGTGTGACAGGCCACGGCGAGCGTGATGATGTCGCCGCTCGTGGGACGCACCGTCCATTCCGGACACCACGAGCATCGCCCGCCCGATGGCGCCGGTGGACGTCGCCCCGTAGACCACGCGCGCGGCGTCAGAGCAGGCCGAGGGTCCGCATCGCCAGCCAGAGTTCGTGTTTGGCGCTCGGCGCGTGCAGCAGGGAACGGCCGAGCGCCTGCTCGATCCTCGCCAGGCGCTTGCGGGCGGCCGGCGGGGAGATGCCGAGGGCCGCGGCGGTCGCCGGGAGCCGGGTGTCGGCGCGCAGCCAGGCCCGGATCGTCTCGGCGCCGGCCGGGAGGCCGGCCTGCTCGAGGGGACGGAGCTGGGACCGGGCCCAGACCTTCGCCGCCGGGGTGGCGAGCAGCTCGTCGAGGGTCGCCGTCTCACCCGGCGTCGTGCGGTGGGTGGTCGTTCGATGGGTGGAGTGCAGCCGCAGCGCGAGCCAGGCGGCCGACTGGTCGGCCACCCGGGTGAGGTCCAGGCCGAGCAGCTCGCCGAGCAGGCGCAGGCGGGCGGCGAGGGTGTTGCGGTGGATCTTGAGGTGCCGGTTCGCGCCGCTGTCGAACGTGAGCCAGGACGTCAGGGTGGCGAGGAGCTCCTCGGCTCCCGGGTCCGGCCGCCGCGCCGGGGTGTGGGACAGGCAGGGCGCCAGGAACCCGGCCGCCCAGGCGGGCCCGGCACCGCCGAGGAACGGCGCGAGGTCGGTGTGCCGGTCGAACCGGGCGTACCCGCCGGGCACGCCGCGGGCGACGGCCAGGGCGTGGAACGCCTGCTCGTAGCCGATCGCCGCCTCGCGCAGCGGCACCTCCTCGCTCGCGCCGACGCGGGATTCGGGGGCGTGCTCGGCGATCAGCTGGTTCAGGTGCGCCCGGCTCACGGCGGGTTCGGCGGAGTCGCGGCCGGACGGCACGAGCGCGATCAGGTGCCGGGCGCGGACGGGACAGCGCACGATCCACGCCCGCCCCCGCGCGAAGCGCTCGATCTGGTCCGCGACCTCGGGACGGCGCCCGGCCGGGCACTCGACGACGTACACCCGGGACACCTCCGGCAGCTGCGGCCCCAGCGTCCCGGCGATCCGGCGCGCGGCGGCGACGCTGCCGATCATGAGCAGGTGCAGCACGACCTCACGGCTGTGTCCCATCGCCACGGCGACCTGCTCGCGGGTCCGTTCGGCTTCCTCCAGCCGCCAGCACAGGCCGAGGAACCGGGCGGTGTCGGCGAGCAGGACACCGTGCCGGTGCTTCTCCCGGCCCAGGACCACCAGGTACGGCGGCTGTCCCGCCCCCGCACCGAGGCTGACGAGGTCGATGGTGCCCATTTCGCCGCCGAGCACGGCCGACGGCGTCCCGGTGCGGCGCATGTCGGCCACCGCCGCGGTCAAGACCTCAGGGCGCGGACGGGATCGCCCGGCCAGGGTGCTCCCGTCGGCACCGAGCAGCGCCACCGACCCTCCCGTACGCCCGGCGAGCCAGTCGAGCACCGCACCGACCGCACCGGGGCCCGCGGCCAGCCGCGCCAGCGTGACCAGGTCGTCGGCGCGATCGGCACCCCTCACCCGCACTCACCCTCCGTGGCCGCGAAGGGTTCACCTTAACCGCACCGCACGCCGCCCCGGAACCGAGCGGCGTGCGGTGCGATCGGTCAGTACGGCCAGCCGGGCACGTTCAGCCGCACGCTGTACAGCGCGAAGTTCCCGCTGTCACCGCCGCCGGACGGGGTGCCCGACGTGAGGTAGAGCGTCTTCCGGTCCGGCCCGCCGAACGCGAGGTTGGTGGCGTTCGGGCCGGCGGTGATCATGCCGAGGGCCTGCCCGGCCGGCGAGAAGACGTGGACCTTCCCGTCGCCGTACGTCACCTGGTAGACGTTGCCCGCGCAGTCGACCGTGCCGCCGTCGGTCCCCGCCAGCGACGCGAAATCACTGCGGGCGCCCGTGCTGCCGTCCGCGGCGACCGGGTACCGGTAGATCTTCCCGGTCGCGTTCCCGCCCACGTACAGGGTTTTCCCGTCCGGCGACAGCTCGATGCCGTTCGGCTCGCGGATGGTGTCGTCGATCAGCGTGACGACGCCGCCGCGGACCCGGAACACACTGGTCTTACCGGACATCCGGTCGGGCCGGTTCGCGCGCTGGAAGTCCGGGTCGGTGAAGTAGACGGTCCCGTCCGCACCCTCCGTCACGTCGTTCGGTGAGTTGAACAGGCGTCCCTGGTAGTCGGCCGCGATCGTCCGCCGCTGCCCGGTGGCCAGGTCGTACGCCGAGACGCTGCGCTGGTCGTGCGTCGCGGCGTACACCGACTTCCCGTCCCGGCTCAGCGCCAGCCCGTTGCTGCCCGCGCCGGCGACGAACGTGGTGAACGCGCCGGTCGACGGGGTGAACCGCAGGATGTCCGACGGCTGGACGTTCTCCGCGCCGGTGCCGTCGTGCATGTTCGTCAGCAGCAGGGTCTGGCTCGCCGCGTCCCAGGTCGGCCCCTCCAGGAAGTTGAAGCCGTCCCGGATCGCGGTCGCGGCCACGACCGGCGACGGCAGCGGGTTCCCGAACGGGCCCTGGGGACACGGCCCGCCGGCCGGTGCCGAAGCCGGCAGGACCCACTGCTGGTTGGCGCCGGTGGAGCAGGACCACGTCTGCAGCGGCGTACCGTCCACACTGGACACACCGGTGGCGTCGAGGCACTTTCCCGCGCCGGCGTTGACCAGGCGGCCGGCGTCGGCGGTCCAGCGCTGCGCGGCGGTGCCGTTGCAGTCGTAGATCTGCACCGCGGAGCCGTTCTGCGTGGAGCCGCCCGCCACGTCGAGGCACTTGCCCAGCGCGGTGATCGTCCCGTCGGCGCCGGCCGACCACTGCTGGGCCCCTCCTCCGGTGCAGGTCCACAGCTGGACCCGGGTTCCGTTGGCCGCGGCGCCACCGGTGACGTCGAGGCACTTCCCGCCGATGCCGGTGATCGCACCCGTTGTCGCGGCCGAGGCGCCGGTGACGGTCAGCCCGGCCGCGGCCAGCACGGCCGCCGTCACGGCGAGCCCTCGCCGGAGCGTCACGCCGGCACCGTCCAGCGCTGGTTGGGCCCGCCGGTGCAGGTCCAGATCTGGAGCTTGGTCCCGTCCGCCGTGCCGCCGTCCTTGACGTCCAGGCACTTCCCGCTGCCCGCGTTGACCAAGGCGCCGTTCGCCCCGGTCGTCCACCGCTGGTTGGCGCCGCCGAAGCAGTCCCACAGCTGGACGGCCGTGCCGTCGGCGGTCCCGCTGCCCGTGACGTCCAGGCACTTGCCGAGACCGCGGACCGTGCCGTCGGAGGCCAGCGTCCACTGCTGGTTCGGCCCGGACGCGCAGGTCCACAGCTGCGGCAGGTTCCCGTTGACGGTCGAGCCGCCGGTGACGTCGAGGCACTTGCCGCCGAGCCCGGTGATCGGGCCGGTGCGGCCGGTGGGCGGCGGCGTGGTGCCGCCGGTGCCCGGCCAGGTGAACGTCGCCATCGCGCCGCCGGGCAGCTGGTAGCCGAACGACTGGCCGCCGAAGGAGACCTGGAAGTTCTGCGTGCCGCCGCTGTTGACCGCGACGAGGACGATCGTGCCGTCCGGGTTGCGGAACGCGACGTTCTGGATGCCGCCGTCGCCGTAGCCGGTCGAGTCGATCCGCACCGCGCCCGGCTGGACGAACTTGCTGAGGTGGCCCAGGACGTAGTACTCGGCGTTGTACGTGACGTTCGATCCGTTGGTGGTGACGACGCCCGTGCAGTTGCCGCAGCTGCCGATGACCGGGCCGTGGTTGTTGTCCAGGGCCATGTTCCAGGTGGTCACGGTCTTGGCCCAGTTTCGGGTGGCGCCGACGGCGAGGTTGATTCCCTGCCAGCGCAGCGAGTCGGCGAACGTGTTGCCCGACTCCGTGCCGGAGCACTCGGTGAAGAAGATGTCCTTGCCCGGCTGGGCGTTGTGTACTGTGGACTGTCCACTCGGGTTGCCGCCGTAGCAGTGCCAGGCGGAGCCGGCGACGTTGGCGCCCGCGCCGCTGTTGACCTGCTGCGGGAACGTGGTGTCGTCCCAGTTGTGGTCGTACCCGAGGATCTTCGTGGCCTGACCCGCGCTACGGAGCTTCGGCGCCAGGTTGTTGATGATGTTCACCTGCTGGCCGGAGGTCATCTTCATGCCCGGGTAGGCGGGCGGTGAGAAGTTCGGCTCGTTCTGCACGCTCAGGTAGTCGATCGGCGCGCCCGCGGCCTGGTAGGCCTGGGTGAACTTGGTGAGGTAGTCGGCGTAGGTGCCGACCTGGCTGTCGTTGAGCGAACCGCCGACCAAGTTGTTGCTGGACTTCATCCACGCCGGCGCGCTCCACGGAGTGGCCATGATGGACAGTTTCGGGTTCAGCGCCTTGGCCTGCTTGACCAGCGGCAGGATGTAGGCGTTGTCGTGGGCGACGGAGAACCGGCTCAGGCCGGGGTCGGCCGCGCCGTCGTCGTAGGTGTAGAAGCTGCGCGAGAAGTCGGTCGCGCCGATCGGCTGCCGCAGGAAGCTGAGGCCGACGCCCGAAGACGGGTTGAACAGGGCGTTCATGATCTCGTCGCGCCGGGGCGATTGGGAGACGTTCCACGCGGCGGCGTCGGTGAAGGACGCGCCGAAGCCGACCATCGACTGGTAGGTGCTGTTCGGGTTCACGGTGATCACCGGCCCGCTGCCCCCGCTGCCGAAGGAGACGCTTCCCTGCTGCTTAAGCAGGTTCGCCCGGTCGGCGGTGGTGAGCCACACGTTCGCGGACGTCGCGGCCGACGCGGGCTGGGCCGGCACGGCGAGCACACCGGCCGCCGCGGCAGCAGCGACGACGGCCACCACCACCGGCCTGGACCGCCTTCGTACGGGGACACCTGACATCGAGGACATGCCGCTCCTTTGCACGCAGGATGATCGGGCTCATCTGCTGCCACAGTGGCGGCTGTCAGGCAGGCTGGGGACACCGCGACCCCTCGGCCGCGTCGTCAGATAGTAAATAAGTATTACTTACGATGTCAAGACTTGACGAGCCCCACCCGATGCTCGTCGGCCTCCCCCGGACCACTCGCCGATCAGGTACGGCCCCATCACGGACGCGAGCCGGCCGCGGCGACGGACCTGCCCGGCCCAGTTCACCCGCTGGGACAACACACTCGAAAAGAATGCACGGCGAAACCGACGGCGTTCCTGGCGAGCCGACGTTCTCTGACACGGCGTCAGACTTACTTACCTCTGACACCTTGTCAGAGTTACCACCGGGCGGCTAACCTCGGCCGCATGGCCGACAATCCCGCGCCGACCCGCCGACGGCGGTCCGATGCCCGGCGCAGCATCGACGCCATCCTCGACGCCGCCCGGGTCGTGCTCGGTGAGCGGGCCGATGCCGGCATGGAGGAGATCGCCGCCGCGGCCGAGGTCAGCCGGCAGACCGTCTACGCGCACTTTCCGTCCCGTGACGCGCTTTTCGCCGCGCTCATCCAGGCCGCGGCCGCCGAGTACGCGGGCCTGCTCGACGAAGTCGGCCTCGACACCGCCCCGCCCGTCGACGCGCTGGCCGGGTTCCTCGACGCGGGCTGGCGGTTCCTTCGCCGCTATCCCCTGTTGCTCGACCCCACCGCGCAGGTGCCCCGGCCCGAACGGGACGACCCGCACGACGTCGTGCCGCCGCGGCTCGAACGGCTCATCCGGCGGGGCCAGCGCGCGGGTGACTTCGACCGGGCGCTGCCCGCCGGCTGGCTCAGCGCCGCCGTCATCGGGCTGCAGCACACCGCCGCGGCGGAGGTCGCCGCCGGCCGCCGGACCGCCCGCAAGGCGGCATCCCTTTGCCTCGCAAGCTCTTTGCGCCTTTGCGGCGTTCCACACCCACCGACTGGGGAGTCGTCATGACCGAGGAAAGCATCGACGGAGCGACGCTGGACGGCGTCGCGGCCACCGGCCTGTGGACCCTGCGCAACCGGGCCGAAGAGTCCCGGAACCCGGCCTCGGCGTTCCGCGACCCGCTGGCCGAACAGCTCCACCGCACGATCGGCTACGACTACGAGCGGTTCGGCAAGCCCAACCAGGGCCACCCGCTGCGCGCCCAAGCGCTGGACAACGCCCTGCGCGCCTACCTGGACCGTCGCCCCGGCGCCACCGTGGTCGCCCTCGGCGAGGGCCTGCAGACCACCTACTGGCGGCTCGGGCGCCCCGACGTCGAGTGGCTGTCGGTGGATCTCCCGCCCGTCATCGCGCTGCGCCGCCGCCTGCTTCCCGAAGAGCCGCGGATGCAAGGGATCCCGGCCTCGGCGCTGGACCGCTCCTGGCTGGACGTCCCCGATCCGGCGCGGGGCGTGTTCGTCTCGGCCGAGGGCCTGTTCATGTACTTCGAACGCGAGCAGGTGCTGTCCCTGATCGCCGACTGCGCCGCGCGGTTCCCCGGCGGGCAGCTGTTCTTCGACTCGATCCCCGCGTGGCTGCGCGACCGGACGCTCAAGGGCTACCGGATGTCGGACCGCTACACCGCGCCGCCGATGCCCTTCAGCCTGTCGGTCACCGAAGCCGCCCGGCTGCCCGGGCGGATCCCCGGCGTGGCCGCCGCGGAGGAACTGCCGCTACCACTGGGCCACGGGCTGCTGGGGTCGAAAACCGTCCGGAGGTTCGCGTCCCTGCCCGGGCTGCGCGACCTGCGTCCCTCACTCACCTTGCTGAGCTTCGCCGCGGATCAGGACACTGCGTAGCCGACCGCGGTACCCGACAGCGAAATCTGCCGTACCGACTCCAGCGCGAACCCGGACAGCACGACCCGGGCGGAGCAGCGGCTCACGCCCGATCCGGCCGACGGCACCCGGCGCAGGACGACCTCGTACATCGCCCGCGGCGCGGACACCAGCACCACCCGGGAGTCACCGTGCGTGTGTTCCTCGACCGCCAGCACGGCGTCCACGCCCCGCGCGCCGACGCGGCCGCGGACGGCGATCTCGGCGAACTGCGCCGACGGGCTGTCCGCCGAGGTGCGGCCGCGGAGGTTCTCCAGGCGGACGTTGCCGTGCAGGGCCTCCTTGGCCACCAGCTCGGCATCCGCCACGCCGAGGCCGCCGTGCAGGAAGCCGTCCGGGACCGTCAGCAGGTTGCCCGCCCAGCGGTCACCGCCGACGTGGCTGACCTCCCAGACCTGGCCGGGGTGGTTCTGGGCCAGGCCGGCGACCACCGGCCGGCCGTAGACCGCGCAGCACATGTCCTTGCTGCCGTGCGTGCAGACGAGGAACAGCGGCCCGCACACGGGGACGCCGTGGCCGCCACGCCCGGCCGCGACGGCGGCGAGGTCGAGGTCCGCGAGCTCGGCGAGGTCGTTCACCTCGAGCCGCTCGAGCCACCGGCGACCCGGGCGGCCGCTGGCCAGGAACACCGTGCGCGGCGTGCCCGGCACCCGCGCGTGCCTGCCCGGTTTGCGGATGAGCAGCGGACGCAGGCCGGCCTGCCGGGCGGCGTCCAGCTGCCGATCGGGAAACACCTGGTCGACGGTGGTTTCGAGGGCGTCGGGGCTCCACGCTCCGGGCTGCTCGACGAGCAGCCACGACGTCATGCGCCCCGCTGTTCCGGCGGGGTCGCCGCCGAGCGCGCGGGCGAGCGTGGCGCACCCCGGCTCGGCGTCCGGTTTTCCGGCGCAAGCTCCCCCTGGAACACCGGAGCTCGACTTAGGCATGCCTAAGCATATCGGACTACGCCGTCGAGAGCAGCCCCTGTGTGACCAACTCCCCGAGCAAGGCCCTCAGGGTCACCCCGTCGAGGGATGGTGCGGCCTCCGCGAGCACCCGGACGTCGTGCGGCGAACCGTCGAGCAGCGCGGCCAGCACCGGGCGCGCGATCGCCGCGAACACCAGCCGTTTCCCGGCCGCGACCAGGGCGACCGTGCCTTCGCCGTCCTCCAGCGCCGCGCGCGGGGCGAGCAGCCGGACCGCGAAGTCGTCCCCGGGCGGGAGCAGCCCGGCCGTCGCGGACCACGGCAGGCCGATGCGCGGGTGCGCCGGGGCCTGGGCGTCCCGATCGGAAAGAAACCGGTCCACGAGGTCGTCGGTCATCAGCTCGGCGATCTGCTGCCGCAGCTGGGCCGCCCGTTTCGTCCGGTCTCCCGGGCCCGCGAACCGCGGCAGGTCCTCGCGGAACAGCTCGTCGGCTCGCACCTGGTCGGCGAGCCAGGCCACCAGGTCGACGCCGGTGGCCGGGTTGAACCCGATCGTCAGGTGCAGGGACTCCTCGCCGACCGCGGAGACGTCGTGCCAGTGCCCGCGCGGCACGTAGAGGACGTCGCCGTCCTCCAGCAGGAAGTCTTCGAGGGGCTCGCCCTCCGGCCGTGGCGGGAGCTCGACGTCGCGCTGCAGCGGGGCCGGCCGGGTGATGCCGTGCAGCCGCCAGCGTTTGCGGCCGGCGATCTGGATGATGAACGCGTCGTGGTCGTCCCAGTGCACGTCGAACCCGTGCGTGGTCCCCCACCCGGCGTACAGGTTGACCTGGACGCGCTCACGCAGGTCGTGTTCGAGTCGCGCCGCCAGGTCGCCGACCGGCTCGACGAGCTCGTTGACCGAGTCGAGCACGAGGGTCGCCCCGGCGCGCAGCCGCTCGGCGAACGGTGCGGACAGCACGCGGGGCACCAGCCCGGTACGCCGTGTCTGCACCATTTCGGTGTAGGAGTGCGCGGGCACGACCTCGCCGTCGAGGGCGAGGCGCAGCCGCGGGAAGTCCAGGCGGTGCTGCCTCAGGACCCGGTCGAGGTCCGTCCACCGGAGCAGGGACGCGAACCGCCCGGGCCGCCCGGTGAACCGCCGGGGCGCGCGCCCCAGCACGTCGGAGTGGAACTGGCCGGCCTCGAGCGGAGCCACGAGGTCGGCCAGTCCCGGAACTGCCGTCACGACAGCCCTTCGCCGGGCTAGTCGTTACCGTCGTTGTCGGCCACCGCGCCGTTCGCCTTGCCGCGATCGACCGCGGCGGGCAGCGCCTCCACGCTCAGCAGCAGGCCGCTGACCGGCGCCTGGTTCTCAGTTGCCGTGTGTTCCTGCCCCATCCGGACCTCCCAAGACATCGACGACTGGTCGGCTTCACGCTACGTGAGACCGACTTTTCCGTCATCGATCATTTGAGTAGTCCTCGCTCACGCAAAGGTGTCATCGGCGGCCGTCTCCTGGACCAGGTCCAGCATGGTGCTGTGCAGGCTCGGCTCCCCCGGGCCGAGGACGTCGAGGGCCAGCGCGCTCAGCGCGATCCGGTTGGGCAGGCCGGTCTTGGTGATCAGGTTGCCGACGTGCCGCTCGACCGTGCGGGGCGACAGGTGCAGCCGGGCCGCGATCTCCTGGTTGTTCAGCCGGCCCGCCAGCAGCCCGAGCACCTCGTACTCCCGCGCGGTGACGCCGGCCGAGCGCAGCCGCGCCGGGATGTCGTCGGTGCCCGCCCGGTGCTGCGGGACCCGGGCGCCCGTGCGGCGCAGCAGGGCCCGGCACGCCCGGGCGACCGCCGGGACCTTGCCCCGGTGGAAGTACCGCTCGGCGGCGCGCAGCCAGCCGACCGGGTCACCCCAGCCGTCGTCCAGCGCGGCCTCGCCCACCAGCCGCAGGGCGAGGTGCCGGCTGGTCGCGTACGGCTCGGCGATCCGCAGGGCCTCGACCATCGCCCGTTCGGCCTGGCGGCGCTTGCCCTCCCGGCCCAGCAGCACGGCGCGGGCGAACTCGGCGAACTGCCGGTCCCAGCGCAGGGCGGCCGCCGGGTCGGCGTGCACGGCCCGCCATTCGGGACGGCCCGCCGTGCCGTCGACCACGCGCAGCAGCAGGTGCAGCCCGAACCGGCCGGAGAGGTGGTCGATGTCGCCGCCCGCCTCCTCGTGGTGCGCGGCCAGCGCGAGGTCCTCGCGGGCGCGGGCGTGGTCCTCCTCCAGCAGGGCGCAGAACGCGCCGGCCAGGCCGTGGATGCGCGGGGCGTGCAGCGTGACGTCCCCGCGCCGGCGCCCGAACTCGGTCAGGGCCTCGGTCAGCGCCGCGCGGTCGCCCCGGTGTCCCGCGAGCACCACCCGCAGCAGCAGTACATAGCGCGTCGTCTCGGCCTGGCGGAAGCGGATCGTCGCGTCCAGGGCGTCGTCGAGCAGTTCGGTTGCCTCGGCCAGTTCACCACGCAGGATCGCGTGCAGGGCCAGGCCGGCCTCGGCCTGGTAGCGGGCGGTCACCGAACCGGCCGCGCTCGCCTGCTCCCGCGCCCGGTTGAGCCGGGTGAGGTCGCCGGTGCGCAGCGCGTCGTCGTTGCCCAGCCGGACCAGCGCATGCAGCTCCCACAGCGGCAGCCGGTGCAGCACGGCCAGCGAGTGGGCGTGCTCCAGGTGGGCGGTGGCCTCGGCCGCGTCACGCTGCCGGGCGATCGCGGCCAGCAGCAGCCACGCCTGGCAGGCCACCACCGGCAGCGGCACCGACTCGGCGACCGTCGCCGCCCGCCGGGCCAGCGCCTCGGCGGCGGGGCGCCGGTCCGGGCCCGGCTGGTCGTAGGCGAGGTGCGCGGCGACCACGTCGATCACGGCGACGTCGGCCGCCGCGGCGTCCGGGCCGAGCAGCGCCCGGGCCGTGTCCACCTGGGCCAGCGCCTCGTCCACCCGCCCGGCCACCTCCAGCGCCCAGGCCAGCCGGGTGTGCAGCACGGCCCGCCGGGCCGGGGTGAGCCCCTCGAACCGGTCGAGCGCGGCGACCGAGGACAGGGCCCGGTCCACCAGGCCGTCCTCGGCCAGGGCCAGCAGCAGCTGTTCCAGCGCGTCCGCCCGCGACGCCGGGTCGCCGGCGAGCAGTTCCCACGCCTGGCTCAGCAGCGCGACGGCCGCGGTGCTCGCGCCCCGGTCCAGCGCGCGACGGCCGCTTTCGGCGAACAGCCGTCCGGCGGCGGGCCGCTGGCCGGCCGCCAGGCGCAGGGTGGCGGCCAGCTCGCACCACTCCCCCGGCAGGCCGGGGTGCACCGAGTCCACGGCGTCGGCCGCGCGGGCGGCCAGCCGGATCCGGTCGTCGTCACCGAGCTGGGCCAGCACCGCCGCCCGGCCGAGCGGGTGCCGGAAGGCGTACCAGCCGGCGTCTTCCGGTTCGACCAGCGAGCCGGCTGGGTCGTCGCGCAGCAGGCCGACGACGTCGTCCTCGGTCAGGCCGGTGGCGCGGGCGAGCACGGCGAGCGGGAACCGGGACCCGAACAGCACCGCGGCGGACAGCACGTCCCGGGTGCGCTCGTCCAGCCCGGCGATGCGCGTGGCCAGGGGGCGGGCCAGCGCGGGCGGCAGCACCGGATCGGCCCGATCCGGAAGCACCCAGAGCGGGCCTTCGCGGACGACGACCTTCTCCTGCACCAGCGCGCTCACGACCTCCTCGGCCAGGAACGGGTTGCCGGCACTGCCCGCCCACACCAGCTCCAGCGCCTCGGCCGGGACCGTCTCCGGGCCGGTGTCCAGCCGGGCGCCCACCAGGGCGCGCAGGTCGGCCCGGGTGAGCCGGGCCGGCTCGAGGAGCCGGCCGCGGCCGCGCTGCGCGGCGTCGCGCACCAGGGCGAGCGCGGCGCCGTCCGTCTCGCGCAGCCCGCAGAGCAGCAGGGTCGGCTGCCGGTCGACGTTGTCGATCAGGTACTCGAGCAGGGCCAGCGACGCGGTGTCCGCGTCGTGCAGGTCGTCCAGGGCGAGCAGGCAGCCCCGGCCCTGCCCGGCCACCCCGGTCAGCCGCAGCACGGCCTCGCCGAGGGTCACCGGCGACTCGACGGCGGGCCCGGCGGGCGGATCGCACCACTCGGGCACCAGCCGGCCCAGAACCGTCGCGTAGGAGCCGAGTGCGGACGGCTCGACCGGTTCCGTTCGGAGGAGGTGCAGAATTGCTTCGGTAAATGGGCGGAACGACACCGATGGTCCGATTGCGCTCGCCCGCCCGCGCAACAGCGCCATCCCCGCCGCGTTCGCCAGTTCGATGCCCTCGGTTATCAGCCGGGACTTGCCGATTCCACTTTCCCCCACGACGAACACGGCTCCGCCGCGCCCATCCCGGGCCGCTGACAACGCATCGTCCACCACCCGTAACTCTTCGCTCCGACCGACCACAATTAGTGAGCGGTATTCCATGCCGGAGAATGCTAATCGATTCTCACGGACCACGCCGTGCGTAATTGTGCTCGATGCTGTCGATATTTTTGACCGCAGCCAACCGGGGTAGGTAACGGCATTTCATGATCGCGTCATCGGAATTCCGGGGCGAAAACCGGCGGCGACCCTAGCGGACCGGGTGCGCGGCGTCATGCGGGCGCTACCCGCATGTTTCGGGGTCACACTCCGGCCGCCGGCTCGCCCGGTACGGAGGGTTGGGGCACCCCTCACGGCGTCCGCGCAGGTCAGCCGGGTCGCCGCGGTGCGTGCGGGGCGCCACGGGAACCTGGGGGCCCGTGACCGAAGCGGGACGCTCCGTCACCGGCCGAGGGTGGAAGCACGAGCCGGACCCGAGGAGGACTCATGGGCGAACCCGTCGCCGTCAGCGTCGTCGCGCAGGACCCGATGCTCGAAGCCGGGGTGACCGTGGCGGTGCACGGCTGCCCCGACGTCGACGTCTCCCCACCGGGGGTGCCGCCGGCGGTCACCGTCGTCATCGTCGACGAGCTGGGTGAGCACGAACTGGACCTGGTGCGGGCCACGCGCACCGCGGCCCACCGGCCGGAGGTGGTGCTGGTGGCCACCGAGCTGACCCCCACCCAAGCCCTGCACGCGATCGCCACGGGCGCCCGCGGACTGCTGCGCCGCCGCGAAACCGACCCGGACAGACTGGCCCGCACGGTCCTGGCCGCCGCGGCGGGCGACGCCGCGATGCCCCCGGACCTGCTGGACCACCTGCTGGACCACACGGCCGCCCACCGCCCACCAGGCCCGGCGGGCCTCGGCCTGAGCGACCGAGAGCGGGCGGTGTTCAGGTTGGTCGCGGACGGCCGCGAGACCGGCGAGATAGCGCGGGAGCTGAGCTACTCCCAGCGCACGGTGGCGGGAGTGGTGCACGACGTGACCAACCGCTTCCGGCTCCGCAACCGCGCGCACGCGGTGGCGTACGTATTGAGGGCGGGTTTGCTGTGACCGGGCCCGAACGACCGACGCCTGGGAGCGCGGAACCGAAGCGACACGACTCTGCGGTGCCGAACGCACCTGCCGCGATCCCGCGCGAATCGCCGACGGGAGTGGTCGACGGACCCGGCACCGCGTCGCACGCGACACCACACCGGCCAAGCGAGCTTGCCCCCGACCGGCGTGAACCGGGGTACCCGTCCGAGGAGGTGCGGGTTCGGGTTGCCGCGCCCGATGCGGCTCTGCGGGCCAGCATGCACACCGCGCTCGGCCGGGCCGGCGTTCCGCTGGTGCGGGAGCCGTCGTCCGATGCCGTTCTGCTTGCCGCCGCGTCCACTGTGGACGAAGCCCTTGCGGACTGCCAGGGTGGGAATCAGGGCGGGATCGTCGTCGTTGCGGATCGGTTGGCCTCTGAGGGGGTGCGCCGGGCTGTGCGGGCCGGGGTTGCCGTGCTCGTCCAGTCCGCCCGGGCCACGCCGACTCGGCTGGCCGCGGCGGTGCGCTCCGCCCACGACGGCGAGGGCCGTCTTCCGCACGAGACTTTGGTCCGGCTGCTGGGCACCGATCGGCGGAAACAGGCGGCTCCGCCGCGGCTGACCGCCCGGCAGCTGGTCATGCTGCGGCTGATGGCCGAAGGCCTGGACAACATCGGCATCGCTCGCGCGCTGTCGTGTTCGGCGCACACCGTGAAGAACGTGATCTACGACCTGATGAGCCGCCTGCAGGCACGCAACCGGGCGCACGCGGTGGCGGCGGGCGTGCGAGCCGGGCTGATCTGACCGGCGCGGAGCGCCAACAGGTCCACGCGGCGCAATCGCGCACCTGGCGACCCGCTGCGTGCGGGGCGAGCGGACCTGCCCGCCCGCGGCAGCCGAGCCGTTCCCGGCCCCCTGTTGCGTGCGGCAGGGGGCCGGACTCGTCTGGCAGCGCGGCATGGGTAGAAGCTGCAGAACTGGGCGCACCCGGCGGGTGCCGCCGCTTCCCTGGTGAGCGCACCCGCGGGGGAAGCAGACTCGGCCGGGGACAACACCCGGGAGGCCGAAAGTGCATGACGGGGTCAACGACGGCGGCACGCAGGTGTCCTTCGCGCAGCGGCGGCTCTGGTTCGCCCAGCAGCTCGACCCGGGCTCGGCGGACTACCTGCTGCCGCTCGCTTTGCGGCTGTCCGGCGACCTGGACACCGACGCACTCATCCGGTCGCTGACCGCGATCGTCGACCGGCACGAGCTGCTGCGCACTCGCTTCGACGCTGTCGACGGGGAACCCCGGCCGCGGGTCGAGCCGCCGGGGCGGGCGCGTGTGGACCGGACCCGGGCCCGCGAAGCCGCCGAGTTGTTCGACCGGGAGCTGAGCCGCCCGATGGACCTCGCGGCCGCCCCGCCCGTGCGCCTCACCCTCGCCCGCCTCGACTCCGGGGAGCACCTGCTGCTCGTGGTCGTGCACCACATCGTCGTGGACGGACGGTCCTGGGACGTCATGCTCGACGAACTCGCCGCCGGTTACCGGGGCGAGCCGGTGGCCCCGCCGACGGCGAAATACGCCGACGTCGCCCGAAAGCAGCGTGAACGGCTGTCCGGCGCGCGGCTGGAGCGGCTGCTCGGGCACTGGCGCACCCGGCTGGCCGGGCTCGCGCCGCTCGACCTGCCGACCGACCGGCCGCGCCCGGCGTTCTGGGACGGCGCGGGGGACGTCGTGCGCTTCACCATCCCCGCCGAGCTGGTCGCCGCGGCGGACGAGACGGCCAAGACCCACCGCGTGACCCGGTACATGCTGCTGCTCGCGGTGTACCAGGCCCTGCTCGCGCACTACTGCGGCCGCGACGACATCGCCGTCTGCACCACGCTTTCCGACCGCACCCGGCCCGACCTGGCCGGCCTGATCGGGCCGTTCGTCAACACCGTCGTCCAGCGCACCGACCTGAGCGGGGGCCCGACGTTCACCGAGCTGCTGGCCCGGGTCCGCGACACCGTGCTGAGCGGCCTTTCCGCGGCCGAGGCGCCGTTCGAGCAGGTCGTCGGCGCGGTCAGCACCGAACGCGACCTGTCCCGCCACCCCCTCGCGCAGGCCTCCTTCACCCTGGTCAACACCGCGCTCGCGCCGATCCGGCTGCCCGGCCTGGACGCCGAGCTGGTGCCGCCGCCGCTGGTCGGCGCGCCGATGGACGTCTTCCTCGACCTCAACCTGCGCCCCGACGGCGGCCTCGCCGCCCGGCTGCAGTACGCCACCACCCTCTTCGACGCCGAGACCATGCAGCGGTTCAGCGAGGGCTACCGGACGCTGCTGGCCGCGGTGCTCGCCGCGCCCGAGGCCCCGGTGGCCGACCTCGCCGCCACCCTCGGACCGCTCCGCAAAAACGCGAGCACACCGGATTCCTTCGAAGTACAAGGAGATCCGCACAAAACAGCCGTCGTCGACGCCGAGCGCGAGGTGACCTACGCGGAACTCGACACGATGGTCGACGGGCTGGCCGGAGCGTTGCATACCCGTGGTGTGGGCCGCGGTGACGCGGTCGCGGTGTGCGTCGGACGCGGCGTGTGGTCGGTGGCCGCGATGCTCGCGATCTGGCGAGCGGGCGGGGTGTACGTACCCCTGGATCCCGCACTGCCGCTCGAAAGGCAGCGGTTCATGGTGTCCGAAGTGGACGTCACCCACGTGATCACGGACGCCGGAACCGCGCTGGACGTGCCCGTCGTGCCGGTGACCGAGACCGGGCCATCCGCACCGGCCACCCAGTCCCACCCGAACGACCTCGCCTACGTCATCTTCACCTCGGGCTCCTCAGGGCGCCCCAAGGCCGTCGGCGTCGAGCACCACGCCCTGGCCGCGCACGTCGCCGCGGCGCGCGAGCACTTCGGGTTCACCGCCGCCGACCGCGTCCTGGCCTTCTCCTCGTTCTCCTTCGACGCGTCCCTCGACCAGCTCCTGCCCGCACTGAGCATCGGCGCCACCGTGGTCGTCCGCCCGGACGAGCAGTGGCTGCCTTCACAAATCCCCATGATCGTCCGGGACCACGGCCTGACCGTGCTCAACCTGCCGCCGACGTACTGGTCGGAACTGGCCTTCACGCTCACCGAGGCCACCGCACCCGCCCTGCGCTCGCTGCGGCTGCTGATCCTGGGCGGGGAGACCGTCCCGCCCAGCGCGCTGGCCGCGTGGCGGGAGCACGTTCCCTGGGTCCGGGTCGCCAATGCCTACGGCCCCACCGAAACCGTCGTCACGGCGACCGTGCACGACGTGTCCACAGTGGACGACACCGTCCCCATTGGACGGCCGCTGGGCGGACGCCGGACGTACATAGTGGACAGCCAGGACCGGCTCGCACCCACCGGCGAGCTGCTCATCGGTGGCCCGGAACTGGCCCGGGGGTATCTGGGCCAACCTGCGCGCACCGCCGAACGGTTCGTGCCCGACCCCTTCGGCGGCACCGGCGGGCGGCTCTACCGCACCGGCGACCTGGTGCGCCGCCACCCGGACGGCGAACTCGAGTTCCTCGGCCGGGTCGACGACCAGGTCAAGGTGCGCGGCTTCCGGATCGAACTCGGCGAGGTCGACGCCGCCCTGGCCCGCTGTGAAGGCGTCCGCGCCGCCGCCTCCGCCGTGCGCCAGGACCCGCAGGGCGGGCAGACGCTGATCGGGTACGTCGTCGGCGAGACCGAAGGCGTGCGCGCCGAGTGCGGACAGTGGCTGCCGGCGTACGCCGTGCCCACCGAAATCGTGGCTCTCGACGCGCTGCCGGTGAACACCGCGGGCAAGCTCGACCGGGCCGCGCTGCCCGACGCCCATCAGCACCGGCTCGCGCCGGACGCCGGGTTCACCGCGCCCCGCGACGAGACCGAGCGGGCCATCGCGGCCATCTGGAGCGAGGTGCTCGGCGTCGAGCCGATCGGCATCGACGACTCCTTCTTCGACCTCGGCGGGCATTCGCTGCTGGCCACGATGGCCGTGTCGCGGGTCGCCGAGCGCCTCGACCGGGACGTCGAGCTGCGCACGCTGTTCGAGAACCCGCGCATCCGCGACTTCGGCCCCCGCGTCGCCGCTGCCCGGGCGGCCGGCGGCGCCGGGATCGTGCCGGTCGACCGGCGCGGGCCGCTGCCGATGTCGTTCGCCCAGGAACGCCTGTGGTTCCTCGACCGGATGTCCGAGCTGGGCGCGGACTACGTGCTGTGGTTCTCCTGGCGGGTGCGCGGGCCACTGGACCGCGCCAAGTGGCAGGGCGCGCTGAACGACGTCGTCGCGCGGCACGAGGTGCTGCGCACCGCGCTGGTCGAGCTGGACGGACGCCCGGTGCAGCTGGTCCGCGACGCCGTCACCGTGCCCCTGCACTGGACCGAAGCGACCGCCGACACCGTGCGGGCCGAGGCGACCGCGTTCGCCACCGCCCGGTTCAACCTCGCCGAGCCGCCGCTGCTGCGGGCCGGGGTCTGGGCGCTGGGTCCCGAGGACCACGTCGTCGTGCTCGCCTTCCACCACGTCGCGACCGACGGCTGGTCCACGGGCCTCGTGTTCGACGAACTCGCGCAGTCCTACGCCGGACGCCGCATCGACCAGCCTTCCGTGCAGTACGGCGATTTCGCGGTGTGGCAACGGGACCGGGACACGAGCGGGCAGCTGGAGTACTGGCGGCACGCGCTCGCCGACATGTCCACCGTGGACCTGCCCGCCGACCGGCCCCGGCCCGCGGTGCGCTCGGGTCGCGGCGCGGCCGTGCGCGTCTCGTGGCCGATGACCGCCGAACTCGACGCGCTGGCCGCCCGCTGCGGCGCGACCCGGTTCATGGTGCTGCTGGCCGTGTTCCAGGTGGCGCTCGGCCGCTGGGCCGGCCGGACCGACATCCCGGTGGGCACCCCGGTGGCCGGGCGCGGGCGGACCGAGCTGGAGCGGCTGGTCGGGTTCTTCGTCAACACCGTGGTGCTGCGCGGCGACCTGGCCGGCGACCCGGCGTTCACGACGTTCCTGGACCGGGTCCGCCAGGGCGTGCTCGGTGCGTTCGACCACCAGGACGTGCCGTTCGAGCACTTGGTGCAGGACCTGCGGCCCGAGCGCGACCTCTCGCGCAACCCGTTGTTCCAGGTCATGTTCGACCTGGCCGAGTCGGCGGCGAGCCCGGCGCCCGCGGTCGCGGACCTCGAGTTCGGGCCGTTCACACTGCCGTGGCAGTCGGCCAAGTTCGACCTGACCGCGAACGTGGTGCTCCACCCGGACCGGATCGCCCTGGACCTCGAGTACAGCACCGACCTCTTCGACGAAGCGACCGTCCACCGGTTCGCCGAGTGGATGCGCCGGACCCTGGCTGCGGTAGCCGCCGACCCGGACGTCCGGATCGGCGACGTCGACCTGCTCGATGCCGCAGAACGCACCGAGCTGCTGACCTGGGCCGGAACCGGCGACGCCGCTCGGGATCCGTTCCTGGTCGCCGGAGCACCGGACGACGTCGCGCTGGTGTGCGGGGACGACGTCCTGCGCTACCGCGAGCTGGACGAGCGGGTCGGCCGCCTGGCCGGGGCGCTGGTGGCCGACGGCGTCCGGCCCGGCACGGCGGTCGGGGTACGGCTGCCCCGAGGCATCGGATCGGTAGTGGCGATGCTGGCCGTGTGGCGCGCAGGCGGGGTGTACGTGCCCCTGGACCCGCGTTTCCCGGAGCAGCGGCTCGCGTTCATGATCGCCGAAGCCGGGGTCGAGCACGTCATCGACGACACCGAGGTGCGAGCGGACCCGGTCGGGCCGAGGACGCCGGACCCGCGCGAGACCGCGTACGTCATCTTCACCTCGGGCTCGTCCGGGCGGCCCAAGGCGGTCGCGGTCTCGCACGGCGCCCTCGCCGCGCACATCGCCGCGGCCCGGGATTGCTTCGACATCACCAAAAACGACCGCGTGCTCTCCTTCGCGTCCTTCTCCTTCGACGCGTCGTTCGAGCAGATCCTGCCCGCTCTCAGCGCGGGAGCGAGGGTGGTGCTGCGCCCGGACGACGTCTGGTCGGTGCACGAGCTGGCCGAGCAGGTGCGCAAGGAGGGCGTGACCGTCCTGGAGCTGACGCCGTCCTACCTCACCGAGCTGACCGCCGCCGACGTCGACCTGGGCGGGTTGCGACTGCTGGTCACCGGTGGCGAGGTCCTGCCCACCGCGACGCTGAGCCGCTGGTTCGAGCAAAAGCCCACCGTGCCGGTGGTGAACACCTACGGCCCCACCGAGTCCGTCATCTCCAGCACCACGCACCGGGTCACCGGGCCGTGCGGCAGCAGGGTCCCGATCGGCGGCCCGCTGGGCGGACGGCGGCTGTACGTGGTGGACGCCCGCGGCGCGCTCGTCCCCGCCGGAGTGCCCGGCGAGCTGCTGGTCGGCGGCGACGAGCTGGCCGTCGGCTACCTCGGCCGTCCGGGCGCCACCGCCGAGAAGTTCGTGCCGGACGCCTTCGGCGGCACCGGCGGGCGGCTCTACCGCACCGGCGACCTGGTGCGGTGGCGGCCGGACGCGACGCTGGAGTTCCTCGGCCGCGTCGACGACCAGGTCCAGATCCGGGGGTTCCGGGTCGAGCCGGGCGAGGTCGAGGCCGTGCTGCGGGAACACCCCGCGGTGACCGACGCCGCCGTCGTGGTCCGGGACGTCCGAGGCGAACCCGCCCTGGTCGCGTACGTCGTCGGCGACGCCGGGGACCTGCGCGAGTGGTGCGCGCACCGGCTGCCGGGTTACCTGGTGCCGCCGGTGTTCGTGGCGCTGGAGACGTTGCCGCGCACGGTGCCGGGCAAGCTCGACGTCGCCGCGCTGCCCGCCCCGGACGTGCCGGTGGCGGCGGGGTTCGAGGCCCCGGACTCCCCCACCGAGACGGTCACCGCGCAGATCTGGGCCGAGGTGCTCGGGGTCGCGCGGGTCGGACGGCACGAGGACTTCTTCGCCCTCGGCGGGCATTCCCTGCGCGCGGTCGCGGTCGCCGCCCGGCTGCGGGCCGCGTTCGGCTGCCCGGTGCAGGTGCGCGACCTGTTCGAGGACCCGACCGTCGCGCGGCTCGCGGCGCGGGTGGAGGACCGGCTCATCGCGGAGATCGCCGCGATGAGCGACGACGAGATCGATCTGTCCCTGACGGTGGATCACCGCAGCTGACGAACGGGAAGGACACACGGCATGACCACCTCGGAGACCCGCGCCCCGTCGTCAAGGGCGAACCTGTCGGCCGCCGCGCAACGCCTGCTCGCCCAGCGGCTGCGCGGCGCGGCCACCGCCGAACCGGCCGGGATCCCCCGCCGGGACTCCGGCGGTGACCGGGCGCCGCTCTCGGCCACCCAGCAGCGGCTCTACTTCCTGGACCAGCTGGAACCGGGCAGCACCGAGTACCTGATGCCCGCCGCGTGGCGGCTGCGCGGGCGGCTGGACGTCGCCGCGCTCGCCGCGGCGGTCGACGACCTCGTCGCCCGGCACGACCAGCTCCGGGTGATCTTCCCCGACGAGCAAGGTGTTCCGGCACAACAGGTTCTCCCCGTCCGGAGCGACAACCTGAACGTACTCGACGGCGACGCGGACACCGTCCACGAGCTGGCCACCGCGCCGTTCGACCTGGCCGCCGAGCCCGCCTTCCGGGCCGCGCTGGTGCGCTTCGCGGCCGAGGAGCACGTGCTCGTGCTGGCCATGCACCACATCGTCACCGACGGCTGGTCCCTGGACGTCCTGCTGCGCGACCTGCGCGAGCTGTACCGGGCACGGCTGGCGGGCGAGGCCGCCCGGCTTCCCCGACTGGCGGTCGACTACCTCGACTACGCCGTCTGGCAACGGAATTCCGCCGACTCCGAAGCGGCCAAGGCCGACCTCGACCACTGGCGTGACGCGCTGGCCGGGCTCAGCCCCCTCGAACTGCCCACCGACCACCCGCGCCCGGCCGTCCGCTCGCACGCGGGCGCGGTGCACCGCGTCGAGCTGCCCGAGCCGCTCACGCAAGCGCTGGCCGAGGTGGGCCGCCGCGCCGACACCACGCCGTTCATGACCCTGCTCGCCGCGCTGCAGGCGACCCTGGCGTTCCACAGTGGACAGGACGACGTCGCCGTCGGCACCATCGTGGCCAACCGGGACCGCCCGGAAACCGAGGACCTGGCCGGGTTCTTCGTCAACACCCTGGTCATGCGCGCGGACCTCACCGACGACCCGACGAGCGCGGGGTTGCTCGCGCGGACCCGGGAGCGGGTGCTGGACGCGCTGGGCCACCAGGGCGTCCCGTTCGAGCGGATCGTCGACGAGCTGGTGCCGGACCGCGACCTCTCCCGCACTCCCCTGTGCTCGGTGCTGTTCTCGCACGCCGGCGCGGGCTCGGGCGGGTTCACCCTCGGCGAGGCGACCGGGGAGGCGTTCCCGGTGGCGCTGACCGAGGCCAAGTTCGACCTCGCGCTGGAGACCGCGGAGCACGACGGCCGGATCCGGCTGTCCTGGCTCTACCGGACCGACCTGTTCACCGACGAGACCATCGCCCGGCTGGCCGACCACATGGTGACCGTGCTGCAGGCGTTCGCGGACCGGCCGGACACCCGCCTCGGCGAGCTGGACCTGCTGACCGAGGCCGAACGCTCGTGGCTGCTCGGTCCCGAAGGACCCGGGCAGCACCGGCCCGCCGAGGCGCCCGCGCGCCCGGTGCTGGACCGGTTCGCCGAGCAGGTCCGGCTGCGGCCGGACGCCGTCGCGGTGAGCGGGGGCGGCGCCACCCTGACTTACGCCGAGCTGGACGCCCGGGCCGACGCGCTCGCGTTGCGCCTGCGGGCGACCGGGATCGAGGTGGACTCGCTGGTCGGCATCAGCCTGGCCCGGTCGGTCGAGCTGGCCGTGGCGGTGCTCGGGGTGTGGCGGGCCGGCGCGGCCTACCTGCCCCTGGACCCGGCGCACCCGCGCGGACGGCTGGAGTTCGTCGTCTCCGACGCCGGGATCACGGCCGCCGTCACCGACGAGGCCGGACGAGCCGCGCTGGCCGGGCTGCCGGTCGAGCCGATTCCCTTGGAGGGCTCGCTTCTCACCGGGTTGGTGCCTGAGATCCGGACCGGCGACGCCCCGGCGTACGTCATGTACACCTCGGGTTCGACCGGGCAGCCCAAGGGTGTCGAGGTCACCCACGGCAACGTGGCCTGGCTGTTCGACGCCGCCGACCGGTGCTTCGACTTCGGCACCGGCGACGTCTGGGCGCTGGTGCACTCGGCGACGTTCGACCTGTCGGTGTGGGAGCTGTGGGGTGCGCTGACCGTCGGCGGCCGTTCGGTGGTGCTGACCGAGGACGAGGTCCGTGACCCGGCCGAGGTGCACACCGTGCTGCGGGACGAGGGCGTCACCGTGCTGACCCAGACCAACGCCGCGTTCAGCGGCCTGCGGGCCCACCTTGAGCGTGAAGGCGAAGGCTTCGCCGACCTGGCCCTGCGCACGGTCGTCTTCGCCGGGGACGCCTTCGACGCCCGGGAGTACCGGGAATGGTTCTCCGGTGCGGACAGCCGTCCCGAACTGGTGAACATGTACGGCATCACCGAAACCACCGTCCACGTCACCTACCGGCTGATCACCGCCGCCGACACGACCGCCGCGGTGACGTCCCCGGTGGGCCTGCCGATGCACGGCTCCCGCGGGTACGTCCTGGACGCGCGCGGCCGGCTCGTGCCGCCCGGCACCGTCGGGGAGCTGTACGTGGCCGGCGACGGCGTCGCGCTGGGCTACCGCAACCGCCCGGAGCTGACCGCGGCGCGCTTCACCACCGACCGGTTCGCCGGCGACGGCGCCCGGATGTACCGCAGCGGCGACCTGGTGCGGGTGCTGCCCGACGGGCAGCTGAACTACGTCGGCCGCGCCGATCACCAGGTCAAGATCCGCGGCTACCGCGTCGAACCGGGTGAGGTCGAGAGCGCGCTGCGGGACTGCCCCGGGGTGGCCGACGCCGCCGTCGTGGCCCGTCCCGAGCCCGGTGGCGACGCCCGGCTGGTCGGGCACGTGGTGACGGACGGGGCGCGGCCGCTCGACGTGCCCCCGTTGCGCGCCGGGCTGCGGGCGACCCTGCCGGAGTACATGGTGCCAGCGCTGTTCGTGGCCCACCCCGCGCTGCCGGTCACCGCGAACGGCAAGATCGACCGGGCCGCGCTGCTGGCCGTGCGGGACGGCGCCGTCGTGACCCCGGCCGAGCACGTCGCGCCGCGGACGGCGACCGAGGCGACGCTGGCCGCGGTGTGGGCCGAGGTGCTCGGGGTCGGCCGCGCCGGGCTCGCCGACAACTTCTTCGAGCTCGGCGGCGACTCGATCCTCGCGCTGCGCGTGATCGGGCTGGCCCGCGCGGCCGGGCTGGGGCTCTCCGTGGCCGACCTGTTCCGCGCCCGCACCCTGGGTGAGCTGGCCGCGCTGACCACCGAGGCGCCGGGCGACGAGCCCGCGCCGGTGGAACCGTTCGCCATGCTCGACCCGGCCGACCGGGCGCGGCTGCCGGAAGGCCTGGAGGACGCCTACCCGCTGACCATGCTGCAGGCCGGGATGCTGCACGAAATGCTGGCGCAGCCCCGGATCGGCGCCTACCACAACGTCACGGACCTCAAGATCACCGTGACCGAGACCTTCGACCGGGACGCGTTCCAGGCCGCGATGGACCGGCTCGTCCGCACCCACGACAACCTGCGCACGTCGATCGACCTGGTGTCCTACCGCGAACCCCTGCAGCTGGTGCACGAGAACGCCACGCTGCGGGTGGGGTACACCGACCTGCGCGGGCTCGACCGGGACGCCCAGCGGGCGGCCCGCCGCCGCTACGCCGACACCGAGTTCGCCCACCGCTTCGACCTGACCCGCGCGCCGCTGATCCGGGTGCACCTGCACCAGCTCACCGAGCACGACCTGCGGATCGTCATCACCGACTGCCACGTCGCCATCGACGGCTGGAGCCTGACGTCGATGATCGCCGACCTGGTCGCGCTGCACGGGCGGATCGTGCGCGGCGAGACCCTGCCCGATCCGGAGCCGGCGCCGCGGTACGCCGAGTACGTCGCCGCGGAGCGGGCCGCCACCTCGTCGGAGGAGTCGCTGGCCTTCTGGCGCGGAGTGCTCGCCGACCTGGCCCCGGTGCGGTTCACCCGCCGCGGCGCCACCGATGGCGCGGTGCTGTACGAGGTGCGCCGCTCCTTCGCCGGCCTGGCCGGGGAAATCGGCGCGCTCGCCACGCGGGCCGGGGTGCCGCGCCGCAGTGTCCTGCTGGCCGCCTTCCACCACACGATGGGCCTGTTCGCCGAACGCGACGACCAGACCTGCGGGCACGCCGTCGGGCTGACCACCAACGGCCGCCCCGAGCGGGCGGGCGCGGACCGGATGCGCGGCCTGTTCGTCAACACGGTCCCCTTCGGCATCACCGGCGAGCCCAAGAGCTGGCTGGAGCTGATCCACACCGTGTTCGCCGCCGAGCAGGACCTGATGCCGCACCGGGTGGTGCCGCTGGCCCGGATCGCGCGACTGCGCCCGGGGGCGCCGAACCTGCTCGACACCGTCTTCAACTACGTCAACTTCCACCAGCTCGCGCCGGAGAACTGGGAGGAGGCCGAGGAGTTCGCGCGGACGATGTTCCCGCTGTACATCAACATGAGCGTGGACGGGTTCAGCATCGACGTCGACCCCGAGTACCTCGACCCGGCGACCGCGGACCAGCTCGCCGACCTGATCCGGGACCTGGTCGAGCGGATGGTGGCCGACCCCGAGGGCCCGGTCACCCGCCCGGCCCTCGGCGGCACCGCCCGCGAACGGGCGCTCGGGCCGTGGGCCCACGGTCCCGTCGCCGACAACCCGATGGCCCTGTTCCCCGACGTCGTCCACGAGCACGCGGTCCGCACTCCGGACGCGGTGGCCGTCGCCCACGAAGGGACGTCGCTGACCTACGCCGAGCTGGACACCCGCTCCGACGCGCTGGCCGCCCGGCTGGCCGGGCTCGGTGTCGGGCCCGAGGTCGTCGTCGGGATCTGCGCCCGGCGGGGGCTGGACCAGGTGCGCGCGGCGCTGGCCGTGCTCAAGGCCGGCGGCGCGTTCCTGCCGCTGGATCCCGGGTACCCGGCCGACCGGCTCGCCTTCATGGTCGAAGACAGCGGGATGCGCGTGCTGCTCACCGAGTCCGATGTGGACGGAACGGTTCCCTTCGACGGCACCAAGGTGCTGCTGGACGAGCCCGAGGCAGGCCCGGTCGGCACCCCGGTGCGCCCGCACCTGGACCATCCCGCGTACGTGCTCTACACGTCCGGCTCGACCGGGCTGCCCAAGGGTGTCGTCGTGCCGCACCGCGGGCTGGTCAACCTGGTCCACGCCCAGCGCGACGTGTTCGCCACGGCCCCGGACGAGCGGATCCTGCAGCTGGCGTCGTTCAACTTCGACGTCTCGATCCACGAGATCGTCCTGGCCCTGGCCAACGGCGCCCGGCTGTGCACGGCACCGGCCGAACGGCTGCGTGCCGGGCCGGACCTGGCCCGCACGATCCGCGACCTCGGCGTCACCACCGCGACCATCGTGCCCACCGCGCTGACCATGCTGGCGGGCGAGGAGCTGCCGACCGTGCGCACCCTGCTGACCGGCGGTGAGGCGCCCACCGAGCAGCTCGTCGAGAGGTGGTCGCCGGGCCGGGCCTTCTACAACTGCTTCGGGCCCACGGAAGCCACCGTCTGGACCCACATCGCGCGGTGCAAGCCGGGTGAAGGCCGGCCGGTGATGGGCCTGCCCTTCCGCAACACCGAGTCCTACGTGCTCGACGAGCGGTTCCAGCCGGTGCCGGTCGGCGTGCCGGGCGAGCTGTACCTCGGCGGCGCGGGCCTGGCCCGCGGTTACCTGGGCCGGCCCGGCCTGACCGCGGCCAGCTTCGTGCCGCACCCGTACGGCGCCCCCGGCGAGCGGCTCTTCCGCACCGGTGACCTGGCCCGCCAGCGCGCCGACGGCGCCGTGGAGTGGCTGGGACGTCGTGACTCCCAGGTGAAGCTGCGCGGCTTCCGCATCGAGCTCGGCGAGATCGAACACGCGCTGCGCGCGCTGCCCGAGGTGCGCCAGGCCGTCGTGCTGCTGCGCGAGGACCTGCCCGGCGAGCCCGCGCTGGTCGCCTACGTGGTGGGCGAGACGTCGGACGCCGAGTCGCTGCGACGGGCGTTGCGCACCCGGGTGCCCGCGCAGATGGTGCCCGCCTGGTTCGTCTTCCTCGACGCGCTGCCGCTCAACGGCAGCGCCAAGGTCGACCGCCGGGCCCTGCCGCTGCCCCCGGCCGAGCGGCCGGACACCGGCACCGACTACGTGGCACCGGGCACCCCGACCGAGCGGATCCTGGCCGACATCTGGCAGGAGGTGCTCGGCGTGTCCGACGTCGGCGTGCACGACGACTTCTACCGCGTGGGCGGCAGTTCGCTGTCCACCGTGCGGATCGCCGCCATCGCCACCTCCCGCGGCGTGCCGCTGTCGGTGCGGGACCTCGTCGAGCTGACCACGATCGCGCAGCTGGCCGCGCGGGTCGACGCGGGCGGACCGGACCGGGAGCTGACCGCGCTGCGGTCGGAGGTCCGGCTGCGCGACGGCGTCGGCGAGCCGCTCTACTGCGTGCACCCCTCGGGCGGCAGCGCCACCTGGTACGTGCCGCTGGCGCGCGCCCTCGACCGCGGACCGGTCGTCGGGTTCCAGGCCCGCGGCCTGCTCGGCGGGGTCGACCCGGTCACCGTGCCCGGCATCGCCGCGAACTACGTCGCCGAGATCCTCGAGCGCGACGAGCCCGGCCCGCACGCCGTGCTGGGCTGGTCGCTCGGCGGCAACCTGGTGCTGGAGATGGCTTCCCAGCTGCGGGCGCAGGGCCGGGACGTCGACCCGCTGATCCTGATCGAGCCCTACCTGCCCAACCCGGAGGCGGCCCGCCGGCTGGCCCGGCTGGGTCAGGACATGCTCGACGCGCTGCCGTTGCGCGACCAGGTGCGGGCCATGGCGCCGTCACCGCGACGGGACGCGCTCTCGGCCGAGCTGACGGCGTTGCTGCTGGGCGCCGGGATGCGGGCCGACGAGGCCCAGCTCGTGGAGAACGCGCCCATCGAGGTCTGGCACTCGCTGCTGACGGCCATGGCCGAGTACCGGGTCGAGCCGTACCCGGGGGCCATCCACCTCGTCGTCGGCCAGGAGGCCGCGGACGCGCCCGCCGGCGAACCCATGCCCGGCCTGGACATGGACTACCAGTCCTATCTGGACCGCTGGCGGGAGCTGGCCCGCGGCGGCCTGACCGTGCACGTGGTGCCGGGCAGCCACATGTCGATGCTCACCGAGCCGAACGTGCGTGAGGTCGCCGCGCTGCTCGACGGGCTCCGGGAGGGACGATGACCAGCACGGTCACGACGTTCACCGAGCGGTACCTGCTGGACCCGGCGATCAACGCCGAGCCGTACGGCTACCTCGCCGCGCTGCGCGAGCACGACCCGGTGTACTGGAGCACGATGCACCGCGCGTGGCTGGTGACCGGGCACGCGCCGCTGACAAGGTGCCTGCGCGAACCGGCGATCACCGCCGACCGGGTGCGGCCGCTGATGGACGCCGTGCCCGCCGGGGCCCGCGACGACGCCGAGCGCGCGTTCGCGATCCTGTCCCGCTGGATGGTGTTCAACGACCCGCCGGAGCACCGTCGGCTGCGCAAGGTGTTCCAGGAGCCGTTCTCCGCCCGTGCCGTCGGCCGCTACGCGGACATGGTGGCCCGCGCCACCCGGGCGCTGCTGGCCCGCCGGGCCGCGCCCGGCGGCGTCGGCGACCTGCTGGCCGACGTCGCCAAGCCGTTGCCCGCTTTGGTGTTCGCGCGCTGGCTGGGCGTCCCGCAGCGCGACGGCCCGTCGTTCTGGTACTGGAACGCCCGGGTCGGCGACCTGGTGCTCGGCGCCACCCAGGAGGAACGCGAGTACCGGACGTCGCTGCAGTCGCTGGTCAACCTGGACGACTACCTCGCCGGCCTGGTCCGGGCCCGGCGGGCCGAGCCCGCCGACGACCTGATCAGCTCGGTGCTGGCGGGCGGTGAGATCGGGGCGTCGGTCAGCGAGGCCGAGTTCGTCGGGATGCTCACCCAGCTGGCCTTCGCCGGCGGTGAGACGACCAGCAACCTGATCGCCAACGGCGTCCGCGCGCTGCTCCAGCACCCCGAGGAGCTGGCCGCGGTGCGCGCGGACCCGGAGCTGCTGCCTGCGAGCGTCGAGGAGGCCTTGCGGTTCGACGGCCCGTCCAAGATGTCCATCCGGGCCGCGGCTCAAGACTTCGACCTCGACGGGCACGACGTGCGCGCGGGCGACCGGATCTTCCTGGTCACCGCGGCGGCCAACCGCGACCCGGACCGGTTCCCCGAGCCGGAGCGGTTTTCGGTGCACCGCAGCGATTCCACCCACCTGGGGTTCGGGCACGGCGCACACTTCTGCATCGGTGCCGCGCTGGCCCGGCTGGTGGCGCGGGCCGTGCTGACCGTGCTGGTGCACGACTACCCGGACCTGGCATTGGCCGGCTCCGCGCACGAATGGCAGTCGTCCCTGCTCAACCGGAGCCTGACGGCGTTGCCGGTGAGGTACTGATGAAGGGGCGGTCGGCCGTGACCGACGCGGGCTCGCGGCTGTGGGCCCCCGCCCGGCTGGGCCCGTTCCGGCTGCTCTGGCTGGGGCAGTCGCTGTCGTTGCTGGGCGACGGGTTCAGCTACGTCGCGTTCTCGTGGATCACGTTGAGCCTGACCGGTTCCACGCTGGCGCTGGGGTACGTGCTGGCGTTGCAGGCCATCCCGCGGGCGCTGCTCACGCTGGTCGGCGGCTCGCTGGCCGACAAGTGGTCACCTCGCCGGATCATGGTGCTCTCCAGCTGGGCCCGGACCGCGGTGATGGCGTCGGTCGGCATCACCGGGCTGACGGGCACGCTGAGCATCGCGCTGCTGTGCGTCGCGGCCGCGGCGTTCGGCGCGGTGGACGCGTTCTTCCAGCCGGCGCGGATGACCGTCCTGCCGTCGGTGGTGGCGAAGGACCTGCTGGCGCCGGCCAACGCCCTGCTCGGCACGGGTTCCCGGATCGCGGCCATGGTCGGCCCGGCGGTGGGCGGCGTGGTGGTGGCCGTGTCCGACGCCGACGTCGCCTTCCTGGTCGACGCGCTGTGCTTCGCGCTGTGCGGGCTGTGCGTCCTGGGGGTGCGCACGCGGGACGACTATGCCCCGGCGCGTGCTGCCGAGCCGGAGCGCATGCTCGTCCGCATCCGCGCCGGCCTGCGGTACGCCTGGGCCGATCCCCGGATCCGCACGATCCTCGCCATCGACGCGGCGGTCACGTTCTGTTACGCGGGCGCGTTCACGGTGGGGTTCGCCGACCTGGCCCGCTTCGAGCTTTCCGGTGGCCCGACGACTTTGGGCGTCCTCAACGGCGCCTTGGCCGCCGGAGCCGTCCTGGGTGGACTGACCGGCGGCCTGGTCGACGGCCGCCCCCGGATCGGCCTGCTGATCGCGGCGCTGGCGGGCTGGCTCGCGGTGGGCACGGCGGTCCTCGGCGTCCTGCACAACACCGTGGCGGCGGTCGCGACGGTACTGGCGATGGGGTTCGCCATCGGCTTCCAGGGGGTCTTCGGCCTGAGCTGGATCCAGCGCACCATCGACGAGTCGGTGCTGAGCCGGGTGCTCTCGCTGGACATGGTGCTGGGTTACGCGGTCGCGCCGGTTTCGCTGGTGCTCTGCGGCGCGCTGGCCCAGGTCCACACGGCCCTGATGTTCGGCGGCACGGCGGTGATCCTGGCTGTTACGGCGCTGGGTGTGCTTGCCTCGCCTCGGGTCCGCGCCTCTCGCTGAACGGGGCCTTTGGTCCGCTTGGTCGGGCCAAGCCGTGATGCACCCAGTGTGGCGTTCGGTGCGTTGGACGCACCGAACGCCACATTGGGTGCGTCCCTGGCGGCCGAAGCTCGCGCCGAAAAGGACCGGCGGCCGCGGGGGCCACCGGTCCTTCGTGTCCACTCAGGACAGTCCGAAGGTCACCGCCTCCTGGGGGACCGCCCGGCCGCCGGTGTGGCGGAACTGCACCAGCTGGTTGTAGAAGCCGTCCATCGCCACCGATTCGCTCTCCAGCAACGCCCGCAGCTCGGCCATGAGCAGGTCCGCGTCCGAACGAGAGCCGACCTCGGTGCGCAGCAGGTCGAGGACGCCGTCCACGGTGTCGAACACCGGGTCGACGTACGCGGCGACCGCGCAGCCGTGTTCGGCCAGCCGGGCCGCGATGGACTCCAGCTGGTACGTCCGGCCCGCGTGCCCCACCGAACGCCACGTGGCCACGATCCCGCGGGCGGCGTCGGCCAGGTGCGGGGGCAGCTCGGTCAGCAGCGGCCACAGCAGGCGGTTGCCGATCTCGGCCACTGTGGACGGACGGTGGTCCGGGTCGAGGGCCGGCGCGTACGGCAAGTTGGCCACCACGAAGTCGAACCGCTCGCCGGGCTCCAGCGCGGCGAGCAGGTCCGAGCGGCGGAACCGGACGCGGTCGGTGAGCCCGTTGAGCACGGCGTTCGCGCGGGCGATGGTCACCGCGGACTCGTTCAGCTCCAGGCCGAGCACCTCCCGCGCCCCGCGCGCCGCGCACAGCAGCGCCTGCACCCCGGTGCCCGAGCAGACGTCGAGCACGCGGCACCCGGCCAGCGACGCGGGCAGCGCCGCGGCGACGAAGGACGTCGACAGGTCGAACACGGCCTTCGGCGGCCGCCGCACGGCGGTGGGATACCCGGCGGGGACGCCGGTGATCAGCAGCATCCGCTGGGCGGGCACCACGAGCAGGTCGGCGCTGCGCCAGCCGTCCGGCCCGCCCACCACCAGCTCACCCGTCCGCAGCGCCGCGGCCACCTCGGCCGGGAACGCCCCGCGGAACGCCGCGTCGTCGACGGTCTCGCCCAGCCGGAACATCCGGAACAGCGTCCGCTGCGCCGGCGCCAGGCGCGCGACGATCCGGCGCAGCGCCTCGTACTTCGGGAACCCCGTCGGGCTCGGCCGCAGCTCCAGCGACATCCGGTGGTCCAGCAGCGAGTACATCGACCGGTCGAAGTGGTCGCGGACGACGGCCAGGGCCGCGTTGTCGATCCGCATCGGGCTCAGCCGGCCGGGTCCATCGCCCGGCGCAGGCTCAGCGGCCGCATGTCCACCCACACCGCGTCGATGTGGGCGAGGCACTCCGGCCGGGTCCCGGTGAACCCGTCGGCGTGCCAGCCGCGCGGGATCTCCTGCTCGGCCGACCAGATCGAGTACTGCTCCTCGTCGTTGCGCACGACGCGGTAGGCGCGCTCGTCGTCCTCCACGGCTGTCCCTCCATTGACGATCACTGTTGTGGGTCTCTGCGAGCCCTCGACGCTGCCCGCCGCGACCCGCGCGGACCAGGGACAAACCTGCAACGGCACCCGCGATCCGGTGCTGCCGCTGCTTCCCTGGAGCGGGACCCGGGCGGGCGGCACGGTGATGAGGTGCGGTCGACTCGAGGAGGTTCCTGATGGCGGACGACCTGCTGCTGCCCGGCGGCGAATGGCGGTTGTGGCCCCAGTTCGCCCTGCGCGGCCCGGGTTTCCCCGCCGCCGGGGTGCTCGCGATGGCCCCGGCCGGGCTGGCCGAGGCGGCCGACAAGTTCCGCGCGGGAACGGCGCTCACCGGCGCCGCGTGGACGGAGTTCACCGGCCAGTTCGGGACCGCGGTCGCCGAGTCGACCCGGGCCCTGCAGGGGTTCGCGAGCCGCCCGGCGTTCCGCACGGCCGTCGCCTGGCAGAACCCGGCGGTCCTGGGCCGCGGCGTCGGCCTGTTCCTCGGCTGGGACCCGGCCGCCGACGGCCGCACCAGCAAACGGCGGGAACGCGAGGAGCTGGTCGCGCACTACTGGCAGCGGTTCTGCGTCAAGAACGACACCATCGGCTTCTTCGGCCCGGTGGGCTGGGGCCGCTGGGACACCGGGCGGCGCGGGCTGGCCGTCGACCCGGGGCAGGGCCTGGTCTCCAACACCGAAGTGTTCTTCGCCAGCTGGGCGATCGACGCGCTGGCCAAGACCGTCGACGCCGATCCCGCGGTGCGCCCGTGGGTCCCGCCGCGCCGGGTGCCGTTCGTCCGCGCGGCCGGTGACCTGGTGCACGTGCCCGGCCGTCCGCCGCAGGAGGCCACCTCGCGGGAACGGGAGCTGCTGCGCCTCTGCGACGGCACGCGGGACCTGGCCGCGCTCGCCGCGGCGGTGTCCGCCCCGGCCGAAGACGTCCGCGCCGACCTGGAGACGCTGGTGGCCCGGCGCTGGCTCGTCTGGCGCCTGGAGGTGCCACTCGACGCCCACCCGGAGCGTCACCTGCGCACCGCCTTGACCCGCATCGGCGACGAGCCCGCCCGGACCCGGGCGCTGGCGATGCTCGACGCGCTGGAACAGGGCCGCGACCGGGTGGCCGCGGCCGGCCTGGACGCCGACGAGCTGTCCGCGGCCATGACCGCGCTGGAGACCGAGTTCGCGGCACTGACGCAGGTCGCGGCCCAGCGCGCCAAGAGCGCCCGCACGGCACCGGGCCGGGCCCTCGTCTACGCCGATTGCCGGCGTTCGGCGACGGCCAGCGTGGGCACCGCCGTGCTGGACGAGCTGGCGCCGCTGGGCCTGTGCCTGACCGCGGCCCGCTGGATGACCGGCCGGTTCGCCGAGGCGGCATCGGCGAACCTGCGTCGCGCCTACGACCGGCTTCGCGCCCGGCAGGACCGCGTCGACCTGGGATCGCTGTGGCTGGAGTGCCTGCCCGCGCCGTACGGCGAGTCCGTCGCCGACATCACCGCGATCCAGGCCGAGCTGCGCCGCCGCTGGGCCGAGGTGCTCGACCTGCCCGGCGACGCCCGCCGCGTCCACCGCACCAGCGCCGAACTCGCGGACCGCGTCGGGACGGCGTTCCCCCGGCCGGAGCACGGCTGGGCGTTGTCCCGTTACGCCAGTCCCGACCTGCTCGTCGTGGCCGACGACGCGGACGCCGTCGAGCGCGGCGAGTTCGAGCTGGTGCTCGGCGAGCTGCACGTCGCCATGAACACCGTCGGCCACTCGCTGTTCGTGCGCCAGCACCCCGAGCCCGCCGAACTGCACGCGCAGAACGCCCGCGACTACCCCGGGCCGCGGCTGATCCCGATGCTGCCCAAGGCCGCGCCGCCGCGGATCTCCGCCCGCGGCCAGCACGCGCTGGTCCGGCCCGAGGACTACCACGTCGCGCTGGTCGACTACACCGGCGACCCGCACCGCCCGCGGACCGTCTTCGGCGCCGACGCCGTCATCGAGGACCGCGACGGCCGGCTGGTCGCCGTGCTGCCCGACGGCGCCGAGTTCGACGCGCTCGACGGGTTCTGCAGCGCCCTGACCAACCGCGTGATCGACCGGTTCGCCCTCGTCCCGGACGGCGACCACACGCCGCGGATCACCATCGACCGGCTGATCGTCGCGCGCGAGACGTGGCGCCGCGCCGCCGCGACCCTGGACTTCGCCACCGACACCGACGAGGCGCGCCGGTTCGTCCGGGCCCGGCAGTGGCGCGAGGAACTGGAACTGCCGCGATTCGTGTTCGTCGTCTCCCCCACCGAACCGCGACCGTTCTACGTGGACTTCGACAGCCCGGTGTACGTCAACATCCTGGCCAAGGCCGTCCGGCGGCTGGCCCGCCAGGACCCCGAAGCCCGGCTGACCATCACCGAGATGCTGCCCAACCCGGACCGCACCTGGCTCACCGACGACACCGGCGCGACCTACACCGCCGAGCTGCGCCTCATCGTCGTGGACGGTGCGCGATGACCGCCTGGTTCCTCGACGAGATCCTTGGCCACGCTCCGGACGCGCCCGCGCTGCGCACGCCGGAAACCGTGCTGTCGTACGGCGAACTCGCCACCCGCGTCGACCGGCTGGCCGCCGCGCTGGCCGGCACCGGCTTCGGACCCGAGCGGGTGTGCGCGATCGCCGTCGAGTCCACAGTGGACGCCGTGGTCGCGATGGCCGCGGTCCTGCGGGCGGGCGGCGCGTTCCTCACGCTCGACCTCGACCAGCCCGCGCCGCGGCTGGCCCAGATGCTCGACAGCGCGGGCGCGCGGTTCCTGATCAGCGCCGCGGAACCTCGGGTGTCCGTGCCCGGCCCGGCACTTCGGCTGGACCGGCTCCCTGCTGTTCCTCCCCTGGTTGCCGATCCGCCTGGTCCCCGCGCGCTGGCGTACGTCAGCCACACGTCGGGCTCGACCGGCGTCCCCAACCCGGTGCTGATCGAGCGCGGCAACCTGGACGCCTACCTGCGTTTCGTGGTGCGCGACGGCGGTCTCGACGCCGGCACGGTGACGTTGCAGCTGGCGCCGTTGGGCTACGACGCGTCGATCCGGGACACCTTCGCCACGCTGCTGGCGGGCGGGCAGCTGGTCCTGGCGCCGCGTTCCACGCTGCTGCGCGCGGACGGGTTCGCCGCGACGGTCGCTTCGTACGGCGTCAACACCGTCCTCAGCATCACGCCGTCCCTGCTGACGTTCCTGAGCCGGAACGACGCGGCCGCGCGCGCCTTGCGATCGCTGCGGCTGACGCTGTCCAGCGGGGAGTCGCTGCGGCCGTTCCTCGCCGCGGGCGGCCGGAGCCTGCTGGAAGGCCGGCTGTTCAACCACTACGGCCCCACCGAGGCGACGATGACCTCGACCCGCCTGGACGTGCCTTTTGAGCCCGAGCGGGCGGCGGACGTCGTCGGCACCCCGCGCACGGGAGTGACGGTCCGGCTGCTCGACGCCGACCTGCGCCCGGTGCCCGACGGCGCCGAGGGCGAGGTCCACCTGGGCGGCACGGGCGTGGCGCGCGGCTACCGCGGCCGCCCGGGCCTGACGGCCGACCGGTTCCGCCCCGACCCGGCGGGTCCACCGGGCGCCCGCGCGTACCGCACCGGCGACCTGGCCCGCCACCGCCCGGACGGCACGCTGGAGTACCGCGGCCGGCTGGACCGCCAGCTGAAGATCCGCGGCTACCGGGTGGACCCGGCGGAGATCGAAGGCCGCCTGCTGACCCACGCAGCGGTCCACGGCGCGGTGGTCACCGCAGCCACCGACGACCGCGGCCGAGCCCACCTGGTGGCGCACGTGGCGGGAGCAACGGACGGCGTCACGGATGCGGCGTTGCGGCGCCACCTGGCGGAGACCCTGCCGCACCACCTGCTGCCCCGGCGGTTCCGGAGGGTGGACCGCTTGCCGACCACGCGTACGGGCAAGACGGACCGAGCCCGCTTGAGCCGGGGAGGCCGGCCATGAGCCCCGCAAGCCGCCGAACCCAGCGCGCCCAGCCTGGCTCAGGCGAGGCGACCGCGAACCGAGCACTCCCGCCTGAACCACAAAACCTGGCCGCGCATGGCGCCCTCCACCCCACCGCGACTCGCTGGACCCACGGGGACCAACGGGCCTCGGCCAAGCCAGGGAAACCGACCATGCGCCCCGCACCCGCGCCTGAACCACAGAACCTCGCCGCGCGTGGCGCCCTCCACCCCACCCCAGCGCGCTGGACCCACGGGGACCAACGGGCCTCGGCCAAGCCAGGGAAATCGGTCACGGGCCCCGCACCCGCGCCTCATCAGACCTGGTTGAGCCGGGGAATCCAACCGGACCCGGGCGAGGCCGGGGAACCAGCCACGAGCCGCGCACCCGAGACTCACCGAAGCGCGGCTGAGGCAAAGAAGCCAGCCGCGAACCGCGCATCCGTGACCCGCCGAAGCCCGGCTGAGCCAAGCAAGCGAGCCGTAATGCGGGCCGCTCACCCGACCAGGACCCGCCGGGCCCGGCCCACCCGAGGCGGCCGACCATGAGCCGCGTCCTTCGTTCCGCGGCCGGGATCGATCTGCGGGCCGTCGCCGCGCGGATCGCCGGGTACGTGCGGCCCACGCCTCTCCTGAGGGTCGATGGCCTGCCCGGGATCGCGCTCAAAGGCGAGCACCTTCAGAAAGGCGGCTCCTTCAAAGCCCGCGGAGCCGCCAACGCCCTGCTCGGCCTCGGCGCGAAAGAGATCGTCACCGGCTCCTCGGGCAACCACGGCATCGCCGTGGCTCTGCTCGGCCGCGCGCTCGGCGTCAAGGTCACCGTCGTGATGGCCGAAGGCGCCAGCGCCGCCAAGGAAGCCGCCATTCGCGGGCTCGGCGCGCGGGTCCGGCACGCCGCGGGCGGGGTCGCGGAGCGCGATCGTCAGGCCCGCGAGTACGCCCTGAGCACCGGTGGCCAGGTCGTGCCCTCCTCCGACCACGAACTGGTCGTCGCTGGGCAGGCCACCGTCACCCTCGAGGTGCTCGACGACGACCCGGACACCGACGTCGTCTACGTCCCCACCGGGGGTGGCGGGCTGCTCGCCGGGGCGTGCCTGGCCGCCGAGCAGCACTCCCGGCCGGTGCGGGTCGTCGGGGTCGAGCCGATGGCCGGCCGCCGGTACGCCCGCTCGCTCGCCGCGGACCAGCCGGTGCGGATCCCGCCGCCGGACACCATCGCCGACGGGCTGCGCGCCCAGCACCCCGGCGAGGTGCCGTTCCCCATCATCCGCCGGCGCGTCGACGACCTGGTCGGCGTCACCGATGAGGAGATCACCCACGCCATGCGCCTGCTGCACGACGCGGGCATCGACGCCGAACCCAGCGGCAGCGTCGCCCTGGCCGGCGCCCTGCACCACGGCTTCACCGGTCGCGCCGCCGTCGTCGTCTCCGGCGGCAACAACCACACCAGGAAGGCAACCCCATGACCACCACCCACCTCGACGTCCCGGAACTGATCGCGGCCGGCTACCGCGAGGCCCTCGACGACGCGACCCTGGACACCGAAAGCGACTTCTTCGAGGCGGGCGGCGACTCCCTCGCCGCCTTCCAGATCGCCGCGGGGATCCAGGACGCGCTCGACGTGGACGTCCCGGTCGCGCTGGTGTTCGCCTACCCCACCCCCGCCGAGCTGGCCGCCGTCGTCGGAGGCCTGGCATGAACGACGTACGGCTCGGCGAACGCTGGCGCCTCTGGTCGCAGTTCGCCCTGCGCGGCCCGGGTTTCCCGGCCGCCGGGGTGCTGCGGCTGGCGCCCGAGGGGCTGGCCGGGGACGCGGACAAGTTCCCCGCGGGGACCGTCCTTTCCGGACCGGACTGGGACGCCTTCGCCGCCGAATTCGCCGACACGGCCAGGGAAACCTCGGGTGAGCTGCAGCGCATCGCCGCCCAGCCCGCGTTCCGGGCCGCCGTGGCCTGGCAGAACCGGCCGGTGCTGGACTCCGGGATCGACCCGTTCATCGCCTGGACGCCCGAAGCCGGACGCACCAGCCGCCACCGCGACCGCGAGGGCCTGGTCGCGCACTACTGGGAACGCTTCTGCGTCAAGAACGACAGCATCGGCTTCTTCGGCCCGGTCGGCTGGGGTTCGTGGGACCCGGACGCGCACGGCGTCGAGGTCGACCCCGGCACCGGCCTGATCTCCGCCGCCAACCTGTACTTCTCCAGCTGGGCCGTGGACACCCTGGCCAAGACCCTGGACGCGGACGAGGCGCTGCGGGAGTGGACCGCGCCGCGGCGGGTGCCGTTCGTGCGGATCGCCGGTGACACCGTGGTCGTGCCCGGCCGGCCGCCCCAGCCGCTGTCCCCGGACGAGCGGCGGGTGCTCGAGGCCTGCGACGGCGTGCGCCCGGCCCGTGACCTCGCCCGGGAACTCGGCGACGGCACCATCGCCGACCTGACCGAGCTGGCCCGGCGGCGGTGGATCGTGTGGAAGCTGGAGGTGCCCGCCGACGCCCACCCCGAGCGTTACCTGCGCACGTGGCTGAACCGGGTCGAGGACCCCGAGGCACGCGAGCGCGGCCTGACCGGGCTCGACCTGCTCGAACGCGGCCGCGAGCGCATCCGGGCCGTCGGCGAGGGCGACACCGCCGACGCCGACGCGCTATCCGAAGCGATGTCCGCGCTGGAGCGGGACTTCACCGAGCTGACCGACACCGCCGGCACCCGCGCCAAAGGCGCGAAGACCGCACCGTGCCGCGCCCTCGTCTTCCAGGACTGCGTGCGCGCCACCCGGGCCCGGCTCGGCCCCGGCGTCCTCGGCACGGTCGCCCCGCTGGACCTGCTGCTGACCAGCGCGACCTGGATGACGTCGGCGCTCGGCCGGCGGGTCATGGACCGCGTGCGCCCGGTGTTCGAGCGGCTGCGCGCGGCGGGACCGGTGGACCTGGCCGCACTCTGGTTCGCCTGCATGCCGATCCTGCACGGCGACGCCGTCACCGACGCCGAGGCGATCCAGCACGAGTTCCAGCGCCGCTGGCGCGAGATCCTCGACGTGCCGTCCGACGCGAGCCGGATCCGCCGCCGCGGCGCGGACATCTCCGGCGCGGTCGAAGCCGCCTTCGCGGCACCGCGCACCGGCTGGGGCACCGCCCGGTACATGAGCCCGGACCTGCTCTTCGCCGGGGACACCGAAGCCGTGGCGCGCGACGACTTCGAGGTGGTGCTCGGCGAGCTGCACCTGGCGGCCAACACGATCAGCTTCTCGGTGTTCGTCAACCAGCATCCCGCCCCTGGGGAACTGCTCGACGAGACCGGCCGGGACTTCCCGCAACCGCGGCTGTTCCCGTTGCTGGCCAAGGAACACAAGGCGCGGCTGTCCGCGCGGATCCGCCAGTCGCTGGTGCGCGAGCAGGACTACTACGTCGGCCTGGTCGACCACACCGTCGACCCCAGCCGGCCCCGGACGGTGCTGGGTGCGGACGTCGCGGTCGAGGACCGGGACGGCGACCTGGAGGTGGTCCTGCCCGACGGGGCCCGGTTCGCGCTCGTCGAGGTCTTCGCGCACGTGCTCACCACGCTGGCGATGGACCTGTTCCGGCTGCTGCCCGAAGGCGACCACGCCCCGCGGATCACGATCGACCGGATGGTCGTGGCCCGCGAGACCTGGCGCCGCCCGGCCACCGACCTGGCCTTCGCCACCGACAAGGACGAGGCACGGCGGTTCGTCCGAGCGCGGCAATGGCGCGAGGAGCTGGAACTGCCGCGGTTCGTGTTCGTCGTTTCCCCCACCGAACCGCGCCCGTTCTACGTGGACTTCGACAGCCCGGTGTACGTCAACATCCTGGCCAAGGCCGTCCGGCGGCTGGCCCGCCAGGACCCCGAAGCCCGGCTGACCATCACCGAGATGCTGCCCACCCCGGACCAGACCTGGCTCACCGACGACGAAGGCCGGGCCTACACGGCCGAACTGCGGCTGGTGGCCGTCGACCAGGCGCCGTGAGTCACTCCTTCGCGATGCGGGCCGCGATGCCGTCGAGCAGGCAGTCGAGGCCGATCCGGAACGTCTCGTCGGCGTCGTGGTGGGCGGCGTCGCGCACCACCCGTTCCAGCGCCGGGAACCGGCCGGTCGCGAGGGTCCGCACCAGGTAGGGACCACGGGAGGCCTGCCAGCGCTGCTGGTCCATCCCGGTGGCCCGCTCGGCCCGGCGCTCGGCGATCTCGCGGCGCACCGCGCCGGTCACGTACGCGTTGACCGCGCCGGCCACCGGCATGACGGCGTCCACGTCGACGCCGCCCAGCGCGGTCAGCACGGTCTCCCCGTTGGCCAGCGCGTTCGGCCCGAGCTGGGGCCGGCCGCCCAGCAGGTCGGCGAGCCATTCGTGCTGGTGGGCGGCGCGGCGGGTGGCTTCGGCGTGCGACCGCAGCACCTCCCGCCAGCCGTCCCCGGCCGGCCGGATCTCGGCGTAGACGGCGTCGACCATCAGGTCGAGCAGCTCTTCCTTGCTGTCGATGTAGCCGTAGAGCCGCATCGGGCCGACGTCCAGTGCGGTGGCAACCTTGCGCAGCGACACCGCGTCCAGGCCGTCCGCGTCGGCCAGCACGATCGCCGCCCGCACGATCCGGTCCCGGCTCAGCGGGGCCGGCGTGGGCCGTTCAGGGGGCTCCGGCCTCTCCCACACCAACATGACGGTGACAATACATCGCATCACTCGATACACTGTATTGGTCAATACGCTGTATCGAAGGAGAGCGACCGTGACCATCGCCATCGTCGGAGCGGGCCTCGGCGGCCTGGCCCTCGCCCGGGTGCTGCACGTCCACGGCATCGAGGCCGTCGTCTACGAACGCGAGCCGTCGCGCGACGCGCGCGGCCAGGGCGGCATGCTCGACATCCATTCGGGGCAGCGAGCGCTGCGTGAGGCCGGGCTGATCGAGCAGTTCCACACGATCGCGCGGCCCGAAGGCCAGGACATGCGCCTGCTCGAGCCGGACGGCACCCTGCTCCTGCAGGAGGACACCCCGGACGACGCGCCGTCCCTGCGTCCCGAGGTCGACCGCGCGGATCTGCGCGCCCTGCTGCTGGATTCCCTCCCCGAGGGGACGGTGCGCTGGGGGCAGGCGTTCGCCTCGGCCGGCGACGGCTGGGTGCACTTCTCCGATGGCGGCCGGGCGCCGTACGACCTGCTGGTCGGCGCCGACGGCGCGCAGTCCCGGGTCCGCGCGCTGCTCACCGACGCGCGCCCGGCGCACATCGGCCAGAACGTCGTCGAGCTCGGCATTCCCGACATCGACCGCACCCACCCCGACCTCGCGGCGATGGTCGGGCGCGGCAACTACTGGGTGTTCGGCGACGGGCTTTCCCTGGCGGCGCAACGCAACGGCGACGGCCGCGTCCGCATCGGCGTCAACTTCTACAACACCGGCGAGGACTGGTTCGACGGAAGCGGGATCCCGTTCGACGACCCGGCCGCCGCCCGCGCGCGGCTGATCGACCTGCTCGACGGCTGGGACGCCCGGTTCCACGCGCTGATCGCGGCCTGCGACGACACGGTCGAGCCGCGGTCGATCACCACGCTCCCGCTCGGCCTGACCTGGCCGTCGACCCCCGGCGTCACGCTGGTCGGCGACGCCGCGCACCTGATGCCACCGGTGGGCGAGGGCGCCAACATGGCGCTGCTGGACGGCGCCCTGCTCGCCCTCGCGCTGGCCGCGCACCCGGACGACCTCCCCGCCGCGGTCGAGGAGTACGAAAGCGAAATGTTCGAACGCGCCGGCGCCGCCGCCCGCATGTCCGCGGAAATGCAGGAACTGCTGATGTCCCCGGACGCGGGCCGGCGGCTGCTCGCTTTCTTCCAGCCCAGCTGACGGCGAGGCCGGAGTCCACACTGGACGGTCTCGGCCGTCAGAAGAGCAAGCTGACGAGGAGACCCACCGCCAGGCAGGTACCGCACAGCTTGGCGATCGAAATCGGCGTCAAGAGAATTTTCATTTCGGTTTCCGTTCGTTCCGCCTTCTCCGTGACTGGTCACCATCCAGCGTGGGCGCCTTCCGGGCGGGCCCGCACGCGTCTCGAAGAACCGAACGATCCGGCGTGCCGCGATAACCTGGACGGAGGGCGGCACGCGGGGAGGCGGCGATGACTCACCCGGATCCCGACGACCGCGTCCGGGGGCGGTTGCGCACCCTGCAGCGGGCGGTCGGGGCTCCCAGCGACGCGGTGCTGGCGCGGCGCAGCGGGATCTCCGCGGCCACGTTCTCCGAGGTGATGTCCGGGAAACGGCGGCCGCGCCCGGAGTTCGTCGGCAAGGTGGTCGCCGGGTGCGTCGTGTCGGCGCGGGCCGGCGGGCAGGCCCCGATCGACGTGCGGCGGGTTCTGCACGCGCTGAGGCTGCCGGGGCACACCGCCGGCGACAGCGGGCTCCTGGAGCGCGACGACGACCTGGACCGCTGCTCGGCGGTGCTGGACGCGGTGGGGGCGCGGGCCGGCGCGACGGTCGTGATCGAGGGCCCCGCCGGGATCGGCAAGTCGGAGCTCGTGGCCCAGGTGTGCACGGAGGCGGCGGTGCGCGGGTTCGTGCCGCTGGCCGTGCGGGGCAACCAGCGGGACGAAACGATGGCGTTCGGCGCGGCCCGCACGCTCTTGGGGCGCTGGGTCGCCGGGCACGGCGAGCGGGAGCGGCGGGCGTTGTTCGCGGGCGCGGCCGATTTCGCGCGGGTGCCGCTCGGCGTGCCCCAGGCCCGCCACCGCGGCCCGGAGTCGGTCATCGGGCTGACGGAGGCGCTGTACTGGCTCGTCGTGAACGCGACGTCCTTCCTCGGGGCCGAGGACGGCCTGCTGCTCGCCGTCGACGACGCGCACTGGCTCGACGAGGAATCGTTGCTGTGGCTGGAGTTCCTCGCCGGCCGGCTCACCGGGCTGCCCGTCGTGCTGCTGCTGGCGCACCGGCCGCACGAGCGGGCCACGCTCCGGCGCATCGGCTTGCGGGCCACGGAGGTCGTGCGGCCGCACCCGCTCGGGCTGGACGCCGTGCGCACGCTGGCCCACCGCGACCTGCGCGCGGGCGGCGAACCCGACGAGCGGTTCTGCGCGGCGCTGCTCGACCGCAGCGGCGGCAACCCGTTCTACCTGCGGTGGATGCTCGACATGGCCCGGGAAAGCCGGGTGCGGCCCACCGCCGCCGACGCGGAGCTGGTCGGCACGCTGACCCCGCGCCACGTCGTGCGGTACCTCTCGGAACGGCTTGCCGGGCTGGGTCCGGACGCCCAGCGCCTGGCCCACGCCGTCGCGGTGCTGGGCCCGGGACAGCCGCTCCCGGACGCCGCCCGGCTCGCCGGCCTCACCACCGCCGAGTCGAAGCGCCAGTACGACCGGCTGTGCGGTGCGGCGATCCTCGCCCCCGGGCCGACCGCGGACTTCCACCACCCGATCATCCGCAGCGCCGTCTACGACGACATCGAGCCGTCCCGCCGCAGTGATCACCACCTCGCCGCCGCGCGGCTGCTGCACGAGCGCCGCGCCGCGCCCGACGCCGTCGCGGCGCACCTGCTCGACGTCCACGCCGCCGGCGACCCCTGGGTCGCCGACCGGATGACCGCGGCCGCCGAGGACGCGCTCGGATCGGGGCTAGCCGCCACCGCGGCGCGCTACCTCAAGCGGGCGATCGACGAGCCACCGCCGCCGGAGCGGCTGCCGCGGGTACGGCTGCGCCACGGTCAGGCCCTCGCCCTCGGGCAGGTCGCGGCCGCGCTGCCCGAACTGCGCGTGGCCTACGCGCAAGCACGCGACGACCTGCTGCTCACCGACGCGGCCGTCGCGCTGGCGAAGACCCACGGCTACGCCGACCAGCTCGGCGACGGCGTCCGCCTGCTCGACGCCGCGCTCACCCGCTGCGCAGACGAACGGCAGCGGCAGCGCCTGCTCGCCGAACAGCTGCTGTGGGCCGCCTGGTGGGGCGACGACCCGCTGCGCGCCGACCGGATGGCCGTGCTCGACCGGATCGCGCCGCCGCTGACCGGCGGCACCGACGTGGAACGGCTGCTGATCGCGCTGCACGCGTGGAGCCTCGTGCTGCGCGGCCGGCCGCGCGCCGAGGGGCTGTCCGCGGTCGAGCGGGTCCTCCGGGCCGGGGTCGTGTTCGCGGACGTGGACCAGGGCATGGAGGTCGCGACCGTGACCGGGTTCGTGCACCTCTACTCCGGCGCCGCCGACGTCTCCCACGCCCTGTTCGACCAGGCGGTCGACGAGTTCGAGGAGCACGGCTGGCGGGGCACGCACCTCGCCTTCGCCTACGCGAACCGCGGGCAGTCGGCGTTGCGGCTCGGCCGGCTGCCCGACGCCGTCGCCGACTCCGACATCGCGCTGCGCCTGGCCGTCCGCAGCGGCGCCGGGACACCCGCCGAGTGGTTCGCCACCGGCACCCTCGCGCAGTCGCTGCTGGCCCGCGGGGAGCTCGGCCCGGCCGCGGCGGCCTGCGCGGACCACGGTTATCACGACCGCCGTCCGGACGCGGTCGTCATGCCGGTGCCCAAGGCGGTGACCGGCGAGCTGCTGCTCGCCCAGGGCGAGCACCGCCGCGCCGCGCTCGCGCTGCGCGAGGTGGGGCGCCGGCTCGACGCGGCGCCGATGCTCAACCCCGCGGTCTGCGGCTGGCGCTTCGACCTGGCCCGGGCGCTGCGCCGGGCGGCTCCGGACGAGGCGCGCGAGGTGGCGTCCGAGGCGCTGCGCCTGGCCGACCGGTTCGCCGACCCGGCGACCCGCGGGCAGGCGCTGCGGACCCTCGCGGACCTCGACGCGGATCGCGCGGCGCTGCTGGAGGAGTCCGCGCGGCTGCTGCGGGGCGAGCCGGACCGGGGGCAGTACCTGCGGACCCTCGCCGATCTCGGCGCGGAGTTCGCCCGCACCGGGCACCCGGAGGACGCCCGCCGCACGCTCACCGAGGCCGTCACCCTGGCCGACGACTGCGGTGCCCTCGCGCTGCGCAAGGACCTCGCCGAGCAGCTGGGCCGGCTCGGGGTCACCGCCGAGCGGCCGCCGCGGGTCAACGCCCTGTCACCACGCCTGCGGCGCGTCGCGGAGCTTGCGGCCGAGGGACGTTCGGAAGCCGAGATCGCGCACCGGGTGGTGCTGAACCTCGACACGGTGCGGAAGCTCGTGCTCGAGGCCCACGTCCACTTCGGCACCGACACCCGCACCGAGCTGCGCCGCGCAGTGCGGCAACGCTGACATTCGACGGCGGAGCGTTTCCCGTTTCGCTATTTGCCAACTGCAAATTGCAGATTCAGCCACGACCTGGGCGTCGACCGCACTCCCGGAAAACGATTACCCGATCCAGTCGTCAGTTGCGCGAAAAGCCACGGAAACTACGCACTGCGAACCAATCAAATTGCTCCGAACGGGCGTACTCAGAACGACCGCGGACACATAACGTCACCTGCCTGGGGCAACGGCGCAGGCTCGTCGACTTGCCGTAACCGCGCGTGAACGTCCGACAGGAGTGCTCTTTTCCATGACGATCGACCTTGCGCTGAAAGAAGCGATGACCATTCCGGGCGCCGTCGGCGCGACGCTCGTCGACTACGACAGCGGGATGTCCCTCGGCTCCATCGGCGGCGGCGAGTGGCTCGACCTGGACATCGCGGCGGCGGGCAACACCGAGGTCGTCCGGGCGAAACTGCGCGTGATGGCTTCCCTCGGGCTCGACGACGCCATCGAGGACATCCTCATCACCCTCCACCGCCAGTACCACGTGATCCGGCCACTGTCGGCCCGCGGGAACTCCACGCTGTTCCTCTACCTCGTCCTCGACCGCGAACGCGCGAACCTCGCGCTCGCGCGGCACAGCCTCAAGCGCATCGAGACCAGTCTCTCCGTATGAGCGGTACCGACACCCACAGCCAGCGCCTCCGCGCGCCGCTGCCGGTCCGCACCCCCGCGTCCGCGATCGCGAGCTCACCGCCGGAGCCGGCGGCCCCGGGCCCGCCACCCGACACGGCCCGGACGCACCTGGTCCTGCGCAAGATCCGCGAGCAGGTCGACCAGGTGGCCGGGCTGCTGATGGCCACCCACGACGGCCTGGTCCTGGCCAACGACACCGACAGCGTCGAGCCCGACAGCGTCGCCGCGATGTCGGCGGCGGCCGCCGGGCTCGCCGCGCAGTTCACCGCCCAGGCCCGGATCGGCGAGGCCCGTAGCGCGATGTTCGAAGGCAGCACCGGTTACGTCTGCGTCTTCCCGGTCGAATCGACGCTCCTGCTCGTCGTGTTCGGCCAGCCGGACATCACCATGGGGCTGTTCACGCTGGCCGCCAAGCAGGCGCTGACGCTGCTCCGGCACACCGATCTCGCGCCGGAGGCTTCGCGTCGTGCGTCACGGGAGTGACGGGTCCTCGCGCAGGAGCCGTCGGCAGAGGTAGCGGCAGAGACCGGCCACAGCCCGACCCCGGCGCGCGCTCGGCCAGAGTGCAGCGGGGTCACCGCCACCGCGGTAGGCGCGAACCTGTTGGGACGCATGGTGTCCTCGTAAGTGCCGATCGGCCCGAGCCGACCGCAGTGGGCGCGACGCATCGCGCCCTCGCCAGCGCCGATCGCGTCGAGCAGGCCGCGGTGTGCATCATCCAGGGCCTTTCACAGCCGGTGCGCGTGCGGCACTGCCTGACCGGCTAGACAGCACGGCCACCGCGCCCGTGAGCGCGGTGGCCGTGGTCCTCGACGCGCGTCAGGGCCGGATGTTCTCCAGGTCCTCCAGCAGGCTCGGGTGCTTCGGCTCCCAGCCGAGCGCTTCCCGGGTGTGGGCGCTGGACGACGGCTGGTCCATCGCGAAGATCGGGCCCAGCGGGCCGAAGTTCTCCTCGGGCACGGACTCGACCGGCAGGCCCAGGCGGCGGCCGATGACCGCCGCGATGTCCCGCACCGCGTCGCCCTCGTCGGCGACCGCGTGCCAGGCGGTTCCGGCCGGGGCCTGCTCCAGGGCCAGCCGGAACAGGACGGCCGCGTCGAGGGCGTGCACGGCCGGCCAGCGCTGGGCGCCGTCGCCCGGGTAGCCGGACACGCCGGACTGGCGCGCGATCCGGGTCAGCAGGCCCGCGAAACCGCCGTCACCCTCGTTGTGGACGGTGCGCGGCAGGCGCACGGCCGAGCTCCGGACCCCGCGCGAGGCCAGGTCGAGGGCGGCCATGACGGCCCGGCCGCGGCCGCCGACCGGCCCGTCGGTCGGCGACGGGTCGGTTTCGGTGGACGCGCGGCCCGGCACCCACGGTGTCCCCGAGACGGTGACGAACGGACGGTCGCTGCCGACGAGCTCCTCCCCCAGCGCCGCGATGGCCGCGCTTTCCTCGGCGACCGACTGCGCGACCGCCTCGGCGCTGCTGAAGTCGTTGCTGAACGCCAGGTGGATCACGCCGTCGGCCGCGGCGGCGCCGGCGCGAAGGGTGTCCAGGTCGGCGAGATCACCCCTCAGCGTCTTGGAGCCGGCCTTCTCCGCGGCCGCCGCGGACGCGTCGGAGCGGGCGAGGACCACCGCGGTGTGGCCGTGGCCGAGCAGCTCCGCGACGACGGCGGAGCCGACCAGCCCGGTGCCACCGGTGACGAAAACATCCATGGAACACTCCCTGGAACGTGATGGGACTAGTGTCTCATCACGCTACCAGAGTGATGAGACACTAGTCCCGTCACCTATGATCGCAGCATGGCACGATGGGAACCCGGGGCGCGTGAACGGCTCGTCCTGGCCGCCGTCGACCTCTTCACCGAGCAGGGGTACGACGCCACGACGGTCGCGCAGATCGCCGAGCAGGCCGGTGTCACGCGGAGCACGTTCTTCCGCTACTTCCCCGACAAGCGCGACCTGCTGGTCGCCGGCCAGGAGGCGCTGAGCCTCCTGCTCGCCGAGGGGATCGCCGAGGCGCCGCCGGAGGCCAGCCCGCTCGAAGCGGTCGCGGCCGGCCTCGAACGCGCGTCGAGCACGATGGGCCCGATGAACCACGACCTCGGTCCCCGGCTGAAGGCGGCCGTCGCCGCCAGCACCGAGCTCCAGGAGCGGGACGCCCTCAAGAGCGTCGGGCTGGCGGCCGCCATGACGACCGCCCTCGCCGCCCGCGGGGTGCCCGGCCCGGTCGCCCAGCTCGCGGGCGAGCTGGGCGTCCTGGCGTTCAAGCGGGGTTACGCCGAGTGGTCCGAAGCCGACCGTGACAGCGCGGGCGACCTCGCGCCGTACACGCTGGCGGCCCTCGACGACCTGCGGGCGGCGAGCGCGTCGCTGGGTTAGAAGCCGGGGAACACCCGGCGCAGGTCGTCGAGCGAAACGGTGCCCTCGACCGTGACGCCCTTGTCGTACGGCGCCTTGAGCCGGCCGCTGACCAGGCGGATGAACGCCTCGGCCGGCCCGTTGAACGTCGCGGACGGCGACTCGAGGTGGTCCACCACGGTCACCGCGTCGTCGATCACCAGCGCACCGCCCGGGACCGCTACCGACGCCGGGTCCGCGAGCTCGGCCGGCTTCGCGAGGAAGCCCAGCATGAAACCGAGGGGGCCGGACATGTGCTCGACCAGCACGTCGGCCGAACCGGCGTCCACCCCGGCTTCGGGGTCGAAGGCCACGCGCACGTCCCACGAGTGGTTGGCCACCTCGCTGAGCCGCATGCCCACGGCGGTGAGCAGCGGGACCGGCTCCGGCAGGAAGCCGAGGTCGACGGTCAGCGACGAGCGCTGCTCGGGCGTGAACGCCTCGACCAGCTCGAGCCAGCGGGCGTTGTGCTCCAGGAAGCCCTCGGCCTGCGCGCGCGGCGCGGACCCGTCCCAGCGGGCCCAGATCGTCGGGTTGTCTTCGGGCGTCACGTCCTCCCCCGCGGCCTTGGCGATGGGCGCGTAGCCGATTTCCGCGCCGCTGCCGAGGTGGGAAAGGGCCTGGGCGACGGTCCACTCCGAAGCACCGCTGGTCGCGGCCAGCTGGTCGTCGGTGAGGGTGCTGACGAGGGCGGCGAGCGTGTCGTGCTCGGCGCGCAGGGCGGTGATCGTACGGTCCACGAGTTGACTCATGCCACGCTCAACTCCCGGCCGGGCGCGCGTGTTCCGCGGCAGGCTAGGTTACCCGGATGAGCCTCCTCGATGACGTCGCCGAGCGCGACGGCTGGCGCTGCTGGGTGTGCGACGAACCGGTCGACCCCGGCATGTCGGTGAACGACTCGCGCGGGCCCAGCGTCGACAGCCGCACCGCCGACCGCAAGGCCAAGGTGCCCGAGCGGCTCGCGCACCGCGGCTGCAACACCCGCAAGGGTGCGGTCAAGGTGGTCATCGCCTGGCCGGACCGCCTGCACGTGGCCGAGCCCGCGCCGCTGATCACCGTGGCCGGCCGCCTGGAACGCAAGGGCGGCCGCGAGATGGTCGGCCGCTGCCCGACCAAACAGGACGCCCAAGAGACGGCGGACTGGCTGGTGGACCGGTTCTCCCGGCTGGTGCCGGGCATGCCGGTGACCGCGAACGTCGAACCGGGCGGCGGCCAGTTCCTCGTCATCCTGGCCACCGGCCGCCGCTGACCGGGCTCACCCAGAGCCGAAACCGATCCGGTCACGAAATGATCAGCCACGGGTACGAGGAGGCGGTGCCGGGAACGGTCTGGACTCGGGCTTTCTCGGTGGAGTGATGCCCACGCTGAGCAGGACCCGGTCTATACGGCGGAAGTACTCAGGTACCGCGCGGCGTGCTCGAGCCGTGGGCGCTGCGTCGGCACTGAAGTAGCTGTCCATCCCGATGAACAGCGCGCGTGTTCCGAACTTCTTCTCGAGGTCAAGAAACGCCGTAGTTAAAGAGTCGACAAGCTCACCTTCGTATTCCGTCGCTACCTTGAGCTTCAGATCGAGCGTTGGAGCTTCGGATACGCTACGCCTATCTCTTCGCTCCTGCAGTGATCGCACGTTGCTGCCTCGGATCGTCACCTTTGGTTGCTCATCCGTGGAATTTTCCCGCCGCTCCTCGGCATCGACGCGACTGACGTCCGCGCTTAGTGAGAGGAGCCACTGCCCCAGGCTTTCCGTTCGAGCGGCGGTCAGCTCGAACGCCCGCCGGCTTCTGGGATTGAAGTAGATCAATGCCCGCGTCGAAGACGTGGCTTGGCCACTGGGCTCCACTCGCACGATCTTGGCGTGCACGATGTTCGCGGCCGTGTCGTGTCGGCGAACCAGAAGGGCCGGTCGCTTGTCCGCACGGCACCACGGCTGGCGAAGGGTATACGGTCGATCGGCTCCGGGACAGGTCGCACACGCATAGACCTTCGATCCGGTATCCGAGAAACCCACATGCTCCCGACGCGTCCGAACCTGGGAGAATTTCCGCCCGCAGCAGGCACACGCCTTGCCGTGCGCCTGTCCCGGCAGCAAGTCAGTGATCGTTGGCAAGATTTCGACGGTTCTCATCAGATTCCTCCTCAAACGAGTCATCAACAGCGTCGCATTTCGCAAGATTGATGACCATCGGCGAAGAGAAAACCGGCCGCCGCTGACGCCGGATCACTTGCGGGGCAGGCCCTGCGGGTTCACCTGGGACGCCGGGAGTGCTTCCGAGGCCAGGTTCCAGCGCTTGAGCACCTCGGCGTACTTGCCGTCGGTGATCAACGTCTGCAGCGCCTGCTGCAGGGCGGTCACCAAGCCGTTGCCCTTCTTGGTCATCGCCGCGATGTCCGCCGGGATCTGGCCGCCGCCGGAGATGCTGCCCACGATCTTCGTCGCGCCCTCGACCGCCACGTGGTAGGCCGACGTCGGGTTCGGGCCGACGTAGACGTCGATGCGGCCGGACTGCAGCGCCAGGTAGTAGTCGGAGGTGTTGTTGTAGTACTGGAACTTCACCGGCGCGAGGCCCGCCGCCTTGTTCTGCTCGTCCCAGCGCAGCAGGATCTGCTCCTGGTTGGTCCCGGCGCCGACGCCGACGGTGAGCCCGGCGATGTCCTTCGCCTCCCGCACGGCGAGGTTCTTGTCGGCCCGCACCTCGAAGGCCAGCGTGTCCTTGCGGTAGCTGGCGAAGTCGTACTTGTCCTTGCGCTCCTCGGTCACGGTGATGTTCGAGAACCCCGTGTCGTACTGCCCGTTTTCGACGGACAGGAACAGGTTCTCCCACGACGTCGCCTGCAGGTCGAGCTTCAGGCCGAGGACGTCGGCCACGAGCGAGGCGATGTCCGGCTCGACGCCGATGATCGTCTTGTCGTCGTCCGCGCGGAACGACAGCGGCGGGGTGCCGTTGCCGGTGGTGCCGACGACCAGCGTTCCCCGGGCCCGGATCGCGGCGGGGACCAGCGCGGCGATCGTGTCGACCTTGTCGGCCCGGACGCGGTTCTGCTGCGCGGTGATGTTCACCCCGCCCGCCTTCGCCGGGGCTTCGGTCGCCGCTTCGGGGCTGCCGCACGCGGCGAGCGTCAGCACCGAAGCGAGCAGGATGGCCCGCAGTCTCATGGTTCTCCTCAACGGACTCAAAGGACTTTGTCGACGAAGGCCCGGGTCCGGGCGTGCTGGGGGTGGTCGAGGACGGCCGAGGGCGGGCCCTGTTCGACGACGCGGCCGCCGTCGAGGAACACGACGGTGTCGGCGACCTCCCGGGCGAAGCCCAGCTCGTGGGTGACGACGACCATCGTCGTGCCACCTCGGGCGAGGTCGCGGATGACGGCGAGGACCTCGCCGACGAGTTCGGGGTCGAGCGCGGACGTCGGTTCGTCGAAGAGCAGCACATCCGGCTCGAGGGCCAGCGCCCGGGCGATCGCGACCCGCTGCTGCTGGCCGCCCGACAGCCGCCGCGGGTACTCCCCCGCCTTGTCGGCCAGGCCCACCCGGTCGAGCAGGTCCCGGGCCCGGGCCTCGGCTTCGGCGCGCGGACGTCGTTGCGCCGAAACGGGGGCCTCGACGACGTTCTCCAGCGCGGTCAGGTGCCCGAACAGGTTGAAGTTCTGGAAGACGAACCCGATCCGGGTGCGCTGCTTGAGGATCTCGCGTTCCTTGAGCTCGTGCAGCCGGTCGCCCGCCCGGCGGTAGCCCATCAGCTCGCCGCCGACGCTGATGAACCCGCGGTCGGCGCGTTCGAGGTGGTTGATCAGGCGCAGCAGCGTCGACTTCCCCGAGCCGGACGGCCCGAGCAGCACGGTCACCTCACCCGCGCGCACCTGCAGGTCCACGCCGTCGAGCACGGTGAGCGCGCCGAAGCTCTTGTGCACGCCGCGGACGTCCACCATGTAGCCGGTCATGCGCGCCTCCAGGCGGCGCGTAGCCGCTGCACCGGCGTCGGCGGCAGCGTGCGGAGGGCACCGCGGGCGAAGTGGCGCTCGACGTAGAACTGCCCGATCGAGAGCACGGTGGTCAGTGCGAGGTACCACGCTGTCGCGACGAGCAGCAGCGGGATCACCCGGCCGCTGCGCGTGTAGATCACCTGGACCTGGTAGAACAGCTCCGGCAGGGCCATCACGTACACCACCGACGTGCCCTTGACCATGCCGATGATCTCGTTGGCCGCGGTCGGCACGATGGTGCGCATCGCCTGCGGCAGCACGATCCGGCGGAACTGCCGCCCGGCCGGGATGCCCAGCGCGGCGGCCGCCTCACGCTGGCCCGCGTCGACCGACAGGAACCCGGCTCGCACGATCTCCGCGGCGTACGCCCCCTGGTGCAGCGCCAGCCCGAGCCCGGCCGCCAGGAACGGCGGGATGAGGCTCATAGTGCCGACCGAGAAGAACGACGGCCCGAACGGCACGCCGAAGGAGATCTCGTTGTAGAGGATCGCGAGGTTGTACCAGAAAAGGAGCTGCAGAATGAGCGGGACCGACCGGAAGATCCACGTGTAGGTCCAGCCGACCGCGCGCAGCAGCGGATTCCGGGAAATGCGCATGACCGCCACGACGGTGCCGATCAGGAATCCGGCGACCACGCCGAACGCCGTCAATTCCAGGGTGAGCGCGACGGCGTCGAGGATCGATCGCTGGAACAGGTACTTCGCGAAGGTGGGCCAGTCGAAGGCCTTGTTGGTCACCAGCGCGTGGCCCGCCATCGCGACCAGCACCGCGACGACGGCGGCGGCCAGCCAGGTCAGCGGGTGCCGCGCGGGCACGATCTTCAGTGACTCCTCCGGCGCCGCGAGTGGCGCGGGCCGGGTCCCGACGTCGCTGGTCACCGCGCGCTCACCGCGGCGGGAAGCGCTTTCGAGAACCGCAACCGCGTGGCCGGGACGGCGTCGACGTCGAAGTGCGGCGTGTAGCCCGCGGCCAGGTAGAGCCTGCGGGCTTCCGGCTGCTTCGGCCCGGTGGTCAGGTGGATCCGGGTGTAACCGCGGCAGGCGGCTTCGGCTTCCAGCTCGGCCACGACGCGGCGTCCGAGCCCGTGACCGCGGTGCGCGCGGTCCGTCCAGATCCGCTTGAGCTCGGCGGTTTCCCCGTCGTAGCGCTGGAACGCACCACCCGCGACGGCCTGCGCCCCCGTCACCAGCAGCAGCAACCCGCCTTCGGGCGCGGAAAAGCGAGCCGCCGGGTATTCCCGGAGTTCGAAGTGGACGTCGTTGAGGACGCGCTGATAACGCGCCGAGTATTCACGGGCCAGGTCCGCGAGCAACGGCCGGACCCGCGGATCTGACTGGGCGACCCAGACGGATTCGGGCATGACGGTACCTGTTCCGGAAAAGAACGGGGAAGAAAGGCCCCCGCGTTCCGGAGCGCCTTCCGCTGACGTCGTCGACTTTAGGAAGCCGGGCCGAGCCCGGTCAACGTGCGGTCCCCGGGTTCCAGATCCTGGACGATCCCGCGCTAGGCGTCGAAGCGGAAGTACACCGTGCGGTGGTAGTCGCCGGTGGCGGCGTTCGGCCGGCTCTCCGGGCCCAGCGACGCGACGCCGTGGAACTTGTTGCCGATCGGCGCGATGCCGTCCAGCAGCGAGATACCGCCCGCCGGGTAGGTGACCACGGCGTTCTGCGGGTCGGGTCCCACCGCCGGGGTGAACAGCCGCAGGAACAGGCCCTCCTCCGCGGCGACCACCGTGACCGCGCCCTCGGTCGTGTCCAGCACCGCCCAGCAGGTCCGCGCGTGGTAGCCCTTGAACTCCGGGTAGCCGAACCCGCTCGCGCCGGTCGCGGTGTTGTTGTAGGGCTTGCTCCAGACGTCGGGAGACACGCCACGCAGGCGGTTCTTGTAGACGCGGTACGGCCCGTCCCCGAGCCAGGTGAGGCCCCGGACGTACCCCTCGGGGTAGTCGAAGTTCACGCCGAGGTGGTCGTGGTCGCCGGTGGCGCGGTAGCGGTACTCCAGCCGCAGCCAGCCGTTGGCGTCCAGGCGCCAGCGCACGGACGTCAGGTCGCCGCTGTAGTCGGCCTGCACGACCCAGCCGGTGCCGTCGCGGAAGTGGCTGAACGCGGTGAGCGTGGCCGTTCCGCCCGCCGGGGCGGGTCCGTTGGCCAGCGACACCGGCGTGCTGCCGCGGCGCACGCCGGTCAGGCGTCCGCTGGACTTGCTGACGGTGACCCGAGTGGCGCCGGCGACGAGCGTGACGTCGGCGGCGGTCTCGGCCGCGGTGACGCCGCCCGTGGTCGCCGGCTTGACCAGGCGCGCGGCGAAGTCCGGCGCCTTGCGGATGCGCCACGTCCAAGAGGTGACGTCCCGGCCGGTCCGGTCGGTCACGCTCAGCCGCAGCGCGTCGGCGCCGGTCCAGTCGGCGGGCAGGCCGAGCGTCACGGCGCCGGTGGCGCCCGGGGCGACGTCCGGTGCGGCGGCCTCGCCCTGGGACAGGACCTGGTGGCCGGGGCTCGCGCCGGGCGCGGGGAAGGCCAGCAGCTGCCAGGCGAACCGGCATTCGCGGAGGTTCGTGAAGTCGTACCGGTTGACCAGCTTCACGGTCTTGTCGAACGACGCCGGAAACGTCGAGTCGTAGTAGCCCGGGCTGGCCAGCTGGACCGGCGACCAGATGTCCTTGATCGTGAAGAAGCTGCCTTCCTTCTCCCGGTACGGGCCGAGGATCCCGTCGGGGGCGCGGCTGCCGTTGGTGTCGAGGGCGCCGCCGCGGTCGTCCCGCGCGACGCTTTCGTCGACGAGCGCCCAGATGAACCCGCCCGCCGAGCGCTGGGCGCCGCCCATGAGCTTCCAGTAGTCGTTCAGGCCGGCCCCGGCGCCGCCGTCGTAAAGACCGTGCAGGAACTCGGTCGGCATGAAGACCGTGGTGCCGGCGGCCTTGCTCGCGGTGCTGCTGTAGGTCTGGTAGTGGCTGGTGTCGACGCCGCCGAACGTCGTCCACGGGTGCAGCACCGCCCGCCGCTGCGGGTCGTAAAGCCCGAAGTCGTCGTCCAGCGCGGTGTTCCAGCCGCCTTCGTTGCCGTTGTCCCAGAACAGGATCGACGGGTGGTTGACGTCGCGCTCGACCAGGGCCTTGACCAGCGGCGCCCCGACACCCTCGTCGTAGTCGCGCTGCCAGCCGGTCAGCTCGTCGAGGACGTAGAGCCCGAGCTCGTCGCAGAGGTCGAGGAAGAACCCGTCCGGCGGGTAGTGCGACATCCGGACGGCGTTCATGTTCATGTCCTTCATCAGCCCGATGTCGAGCCGGGCGAGGCGCGGGCTGGACGCCCGGCCCGACGTCGGCCAGAAGGTGTGCCGGTTCGCTCCTTTGAGGACGATCCGCTTCCCGTTGACGTAGACGCCGTCACCGGCCCGGACCTCGACCGTGCGGAAGCCGAAGCGCTCGACCGTGCTGTGCAGCGGAGTCCCGGCGGTGCTCGCGAGCGTCAGCTCGACCTGGTGCAGGTTCGGCGTTTCGGCCGTCCACAGGGGTGGCTGGGTCGCGGTGGTCGTCAGGGTCGCGCCGGTGGCGCCGCTCGCCACGGCGACCGAGAAGGCGCCGCCGACGGCCGTGCCGTCGAGTCGCCGCAGCTGCGCGGTCACCCGGGCCGCCGCGGTCACCCCGGCGAGCGCGACCTGGGCCGTGAAGGTGCCGTCGGCGCGGGCGTCGATCGCGACGCGGTCGATCCGGGCGGCCGGGTAGGCCTGCAGGAAGACCGGCCGGAAGATCCCGCCGAAGTTCCAGAAGTCGCCCCGGCGCTCGGCGTCGTTCACCGAGTTGTCGGCCGACTCCTTGCTGACGGTCGCCTCGAGGAGGTTCGCCTCGCCGAGCCGCAGCAGGGCCGTCACGTCGTAGCGGAAGCGGTAGAAGCCGCCCTGGTGGACCGGCCCCGCCGAGACGCCGTTGACCCGCACGTCGGCGTCGGTCATGGCCGCCTCGAACACCAGGAAGATCCGGCGGCCGGCCCAGGACGACGGCGGTGTGAACGAGTGCCGGTAGTTGCCCTTCTCCGCCGGGACGAGATCTCCGCCGTAGTGGTAGCTGCCGAAGCCGTGGCACTCCCAGTTCGACGGCGTCGGGATCGTGGCCTGCTCCCCCGCACGCCGGCCGGCGGTGACCTGGAAGTCCCAGTCGACGGTGTGGTCGGCGTCGGCGCCGGTGAGCAGCATCGTCTCGGTCACCGGCCCCGGGAGCACGGCACCGGAAGCCACCCCGGACGTCGGCCATCCCGCCGCGGCCACGCCGGCCGCGCTGATCGCCAGAGCCTGCCGACGGGTGAGTTCCACCAGGCCTCCCAGAGTCCGATCTGATATATGACACACCGTACAACGACAACAGCCGACCAACCGGACAAGCAGGCGGACAAGTCTTGACGTCGTGTCGCGGGCCCACGACAGTGGTGCGGCACTCCGCCCTTCCCTGCCGTCTCCGGCCGATCCCCCCGTGAAAGGTAGGAGAATGTTCTCCTCGAACGTCCGTCGCAGACTGCGCCTCGGCGTCCTGACGGCGGTGATCGCCGCCGCCGCACTGGTCGCGCCCACCGCCACCACCGCGACCGCCGCCACCGGCTCGACCGTGGTCGGCGTGGCCTCCGGGCGCTGCCTGGACGTCGTCGGCAACAGCACCGCGGCCAAGACGCGCGTCAACATCTACGACTGCATCGGCCAGGCCAACCAGGCGTGGACGTTCACCTCGGCCGGCGAGCTGCGGGTGTACGACGGCACGATGTGCCTCGACGTCGCCGGCGCGAGCACCACCTCCCCGGCCGACGCGCAGATCTACACCTGCAACGGCGGCGGCAACCAGAAGTGGCGGATCAACGCCGACGGCACCATCACCGGCGTGCAGTCCGGGCTCTGCCTGGACGTCACCGGGGCGGGCACCGCGAACAGCACCCTCGTCGGGTTGTACACCTGCAACGGCGGGGGCAACCAGCAGTGGCGGACCTCGCTGGGCGACACCCAGCCGCCGAGCGTGCCGGGCAACCCGCGGGTCAGCGACCTGGTCTGCGACGCCGTGACGTTCTCGTGGAACGCGTCCACCGACAACGTGGGCGTCGCGTTCTACGACGTCTACCACGACGGCCAGCTGATGAAGTCGGTGAGCGGGAGCACCCTGTCGACGAGCCTCACCGTGGTCGGCGGGGTGACCTGGGGCCTGTACGTCAACGCGCGGGACGCCGCGGGCAACGTCTCGCAGGCCAGCACCACGGTGCCGATCACGCCGCCGCAGTGCCAGCCGGACACCCAGGCGCCGAGCGCGCCGACCGGCCTGACCGGCCGCGCGTCCGGCACGACGGTGACCCTGAACTGGACCGCGGCCACGGACAACATCGGCGTCCGGGCGTACGACGTCTACCGCGGCGGCGCCAAGGTCGGCGCGGTCACCGGGACCGCCACCGCGCCGCCCGCGACCACCTTCGTCGACAGCGGCCTGGCGGCGAACACGAGCTACACGTACTACGTCGTCGCGCGTGACGCCCAGGCGAACGTGTCCTCACCGAGCGCGTCCACGACCGTGACGACCGGCGCGGCCTGCGGCGACTCCGTGTGCGCGGTGACGCAGATCGCGACCGACACCGACATCCCGTGGGGCCTGGTGACCCTGCCGGACGGCACGATCCTCTACAGCCGGCGCGACGCCCACGACATCGTCCACCTGAACCCCGCCACCGGGGCCAAGACCAGCGTGGGCACGGTCCCCGGCGTGGACAACACCGACGGCGAGGGCGGGCTGCTCGGCCTCGCCATCCCGTCCACGTTCGCCAGTGACCACTGGCTCTACATCATGCACACGTCGCCGTCCGACAACCGGATCGTGCGGATCAAGCTGGAGAACGACAAGCTCACCACCAGTACGGAACAGGTCCTGCTCAGTGGCTTGCTGCGCAACAAGTTCCACAACGGCGGCCGGCTGCGCTTCGGCCCCGACGGCAAGCTCTACGCCAGCACCGGCGACGCCCAGAACGGCGACAACGCGCAGAACAAGGCCAGCCTCAACGGCAAGGTCCTGCGCCTCAACCCGGACGGCACGGTGCCCTCGGACAACCCGTTCGGCAACCCGGTGTGGAGCTACGGCCACCGCAACCCGCAGGGGCTGGCGTTCGACTCCCAGGGCCGGCTGTGGGAGCAGGAGTTCGGCAACGCGGTGATGGACGAGACCAACCTGATCACCAAGGGCGGCAACTACGGCTGGCCCGCCTGCGAGGGCACGTCCGGGACGTGCGGCACCGCCGGGTTCATCGCGCCCAAGCGGACGTACTCCACCGCGGACGGCTCCTGCTCCGGCATCGCCATCGTCCGCGACGTGCTCTACGTCGCCTGCGAGCGCGGGACCCGGATGTACCGCGAGGTGATCAGCGGCAGCGACCTGACGAACGTCCAGGCGTACTTCAACGGCACCTACGGCCGCCTGCGCACGGTCGAACCCGCACCCGACGGCGGCCTGTGGCTGACCACGACCAACAACGGCGACAAGGACAGCATCCCCGACAACAGCGACGAGAAGCTCTTCCACGTCACCCTCGGCGGGTAGCCGGGCGAGGACACGAGGGGCATGAGGGGCACGGCCGCCACCGCGCCTTGATTATGACACCACGTGCCATTACTCTATTCGGCACACGGTGACGAATCTCGCGTGTCCTGCTCAGCCCGTGCCGAAGGAGTCACGATGACCGAGAAGACCATCCCCGCGACCGAAGCCGACGCCGACGCCGCCGAAACCCCCGTCGCCGAAGAGCTGCTCGTGGAAGAGGTCTCGATCGACGGCATGTGCGGTGTCTACTGAGCCGCGGGCGGCGTTCGACCTGGACAGCGCGTGGCGCCTCGACGACCGGGTCTCGATCCGGCCGGAACGGTTCGGCGCCCTGCTCTACCACTTCGGCACCCGCCGCCTGTCCTTCCTGAAGAGCCCGACCCTGCTGGCCGTGGTCCGCGGGCTCACCGACCAGCCGACCGCCCGCTCGGCGTGTGCCGAAGCCGGCGTCGGTCCCGGTGAGCTGCCCCGCTACCGCGCCGCGCTGGCCGCTCTGGCCGAGTCACGGATGATCCAGCCGAGGAGCGTGTGATGTCCCTTGTGGACGAATTCCGGTACGGCCTCGACGCGCCAATCTGCCTCACCTGGGAGCTCACCTACGCCTGCAACTTGTCCTGCGTGCACTGCCTTTCCTCGTCGGGACGGCGGGATCCGCGGGAGCTGTCCACAGTGGAGTGCAAAGCGCTGATCGACGATTTCGAGCGGATGCAGGTCTTCTACGTCAACATCGGCGGTGGTGAGCCGACCGTGCGCCCGGACTTCTGGGAGCTGGTGGACTACGCCACCGCGCACCACGTCGGCGTCAAGTTCTCCACCAACGGCGTCAAGATCACCCCCGAGGTGGCCCGGCGGCTGGCCGGCAGTGACTACGTGGACGTCCAGATCTCCCTGGACGGCGCCACCGCCGAGGTCAACGACCACGTCCGCGGCCCCGGCTCGTACGCCACGGCGATCCGCGCGATGGACAACCTGGCCGCGGCGGGCTTCCGCGGGTTCAAGATCTCCGTCGTGGTCACCCGGCAGAACGCGGGCCAGCTCGACGAATTCAAGGCCATCGCCGACCGCTACGACGCCCAGCTGCGGCTGACGCGGCTGCGTCCGTCCGGGCGCGGCGCGGACGTCTGGGACGAGCTGCACCCCACCGCCGCGCAGCAGCGCTCGTTGTACGACTGGCTGGTCGCGCACGGCGAGAACGTCCTCACCGGCGACTCGTTCTTCCACCTCGCCGGGTACGGCGAGGGTGGGCTGCCCGGGCTGAACCTGTGCGGCGCCGGGCGGGTGGTGTGCCTGGTCGACCCGGTCGGCGACGTCTACGCCTGCCCGTTCGCCATCCACGACACGTTCCTGGCCGGCAACATCCGCGACGCCGGTTTCACGAGCGTCTGGCGGGAGTCCGAGCTGTTCACGGAGCTGCGCAGCCCGCAGAGCGGCGGCGCGTGCACGTCGTGCTCGGCGTTCGACGCCTGCCGCGGCGGCTGCATGGCGGCCAAGTTCTTCACCGGGCTGCCGCTGGACGGCCCGGACCCGGAATGCGTACGCGGCCACGGTGAGCCGGCCCTGGCCGGGGTCACGAGCGTGCCGAAGCCGTCGCTGGACCACTCGCACCGCCGCCGCCCGGTCCCGGTGACGATCGGCGTGCGGCGCCCGCCGGAACGGGCGTGCGACGAGAACCCACTAGCCGGCTTCGGCGGCTGACGTTCGGTGGCCGGCAGCCGCATCGACGTACTCGCGTCGTGAGGCCTCAGCTGTCCTCGCGGTAGAGGACCAGGTGCTCGTGGTACAGCACGCCGTCGCGGATGTCGCCGGTCGCGGTGAAGCCCGTGTCGTCGGCGTAGTCGATGTGGTTGCCCGTCGCGGTGTAGCTGCCGGTGTAGGCGCTCTTCCTGGTGCCGCGGGCCTCGTCGTAGCGGCCGTCCGGCCGCAGTTCCTGGCGGATGTGGCCGTCGGCGGTCACCCACATCCCGGTGAGGGGAGCGTGTTCGTCGGTCATGGCTCCAGCGTCACCGATCCGCCGCCGCCGAACCAGGGTGCCGTTCTCCCAGGTTCAGCGTCCCCGTCGCGGTCTGCCGCCCGTGGCGGTCGCGGACCGACGTCGTCGCGCCGTCCGCCCGGGCGATCAGCCCCTGGTGGTCGAACAGCGGCGACACCAGCCGGTATTCGAAGTCCAAGTCACCGGCGGCGCCCTGCGCCCGGGCGGCTTCCGCCATGGCCAGGGCCTGGAGCGGGCCGTGGGTGAGCAGGCCGGGATACCCCTCGACGTCACGGCTGTAGTCGCGGTCGTAGTGGATGCGGTGCGCGTTGTAGGTCAAGGCGGAGAAGCGGAACAGCAGCGTCGGCGTCACGTCGAGCGCCCACTCGCCCTCGGCGGGCGGGATCTCCGGGCCGTCGTCGGACAGAGCCAAAGCCGACCCTGCGCGGTAGACGAGGTCCTGCCGTTCGTCGACCACCACCTGCCCGCGCTGCCGGATCCGGTGGGCCACGACGACGAACGTCAGCGCACCCGACCGGCCGTGTTTCTCCGTGGTGGACAGGACTTCCGAATGCCGGGTGGCGGGTTCACCGCACCGCAGCGCCCCGGTCGTCCGGACCCGGCCGCCCGCCCACATGCGCCGCCGTCCCGGGCCCGGCGGGGCCAGCACGCCGCCGCGCACCGGGTGGCCGTCCGGGCCGAGGTCCGCCTGCGCGGGCCGGTCCAGCAGGTACACCCAGTGCCACAGCAGCGGAAGCCCCGCCTCGACGTCCGGCAGCGGCACGCCGAGCAGCGCGGCGAGCGCCTCCGCCGGTTCCGGCTGGATCAACTCCATGCTTCTCCCCCGCCTCAGGACTGGATCGGGTGGCGCTTGACCAGCTGCCGCGCGATGACGTTCCGCTGGATCTCGTTCGTGCCCTCACCGACGATCATCAGCGGCGCGTCGCGGAAGTAGCGCTCGACGTCGAACTCGGTGGAATAGCCGTACCCGCCGTGGATCCGGACGGCGTCGAGCGCGATCTCCATGGCCGCCTCGGACGCGAACAGCTTGGCCATGCCGGCCTCCATGTCCGCACGCTCCCCCGAGTCGTAACGCCGGGCGGCGTGGTGCACCAGCTGCCGCGCGGCCTCGAGCTTGGTGGCCATGTCGGCGAGCAGGTTGCCGACGGACTGGTGCTGCCAGATCGGCTTGCCGAAGCTCTCCCGCTCCTGGGCGTAACGCAGGGAGTCCTCGAGAGCGGCGCGCCCGACCCCCAGGGCCCGGCTCGCGACCTGGATCCGGCCGATCTCCAGCCCGCGCATCATCTGCGCGAAGCCGCGGCCCTCCTCGCCGCCGAGCAACGCCGTCACCGGGACGCGGAAGCCGTCGAAGGCGAGTTCGCAGCTCTCGACGCCCTTGTAGCCGAGCTTCGGCAGGTCACGCGAGACGTGGAAGCCGGGGCCGGGCTCGGCGAGCAGGATGCTGATGCCACTGTGGGCCGGCTCGGCCGCGGGATCGGTCTTGCACAGCAGGGCGACAAGCTGCGAGCGGCGGGCGTTGGTGATCCACGTCTTCGAGCCGTCGACGACGTAGGCGTCACCGTCACGGCGCGCGGTGGTCCGCAGGGCCTGCAGGTCGGAGCCGCCGCCGGGCTCGGTCAGGGCCATCGTCGCGCGGATCTCGCCGGTCGCCAGCTTCGGCAGGTAGGCGTCCTTCTGCTCCGGCGTCCCGTGCTCGAGCAGGAGCTTCGCGACGACGGTGTGCCCGCCCATCGCGCCGGCCAGGCTCATCCAGCCGCGGGCCAGCTCTTCGGTGACGGCGGCGTAGCACCGCGCTGACACGTGCGCCTCGCCCCACGGCTCCGGGATCGCGAGCCCGAAGACGCCCATCTCCTTCATCTGCTCGATGAGCTTCTCCGGGTAGACGTTGCCGTGGTCCAGCTCCTGCGCGACGGGCCGGACCTCGCGGTCGACGAACGCCCCCACCAGGGCGACGATCGCCTCTTCCTCCTCGGTGAGCCCGTCCATGACGACTTCCTCTCTGCGGTGCGGCCGTCCACCCATCATGACCCAGGGCCCGCGCGGGCATTGACAGAACCAGGGCCGGAGAGCACCCTGGCGTGACCAAAAACGTCTAGACCAATCTTCCCCACATTTTTCGAGGACCTGTCGCAGCCCGGGATTGAAACGTTGCAATCGTGGAGGTCGTCATGCGTTCCGCCGCTCTGGTGGGTGCCCTGCTCCTGGTTCTCCTGGCGGCACCACCCCTGGAGGCCCGGACGGGCTCCCCACCCTCGCTCGCGGCGGCGCTCGACCTGCCGAACCTCTCGCCGACGTCCCGGACGGTGCGCCCGGTCGCCGTCCAGGGCACGGCCGGCTCGGTGACCGGCCCGCAGAACGTCCTGTCCGGGCAGGCGACCCGGCTGTCCGGGACGAACGCGTCGATCACCCTCGACTTCGGCAAGGAGGTCGGCGGGATCGCCACGCTCTCGTTCGGCGCGACCAGCGGCGGGCAGCGGGTCGGGCTCGCGTTCACCGAGTCGTCCCTCTACATCGGACGGACGAGCGACGCCAGCAGCGGCGGCAACGCCGACGGCGCGCTCTTCGGGGACGCCACCGCCAACGGCACCTACGTGATGCCGACGGCGCGGCTGCGCGGCGGTTTCCGGTACCTGACGGTCTTCCTGAGCACCGCGGGCTGGGCGGACCTCACCGGCGTGTCGCTGGCCTTCACCCCCGCGCCGGGCAAGACGAACCCCGCGGCGTACGCGAACTACTTCTCCTCCAGCGACCCCTTGCTCAACCGGATCTGGTACGCGGGCGCCTACACCGTGCAGACCAACATCATCGCGAGCAACCAGGGCCGGGCCTGGCCACCCCCGGCGTCCGAATGGGACAACAGCGCCGTGGTCGGGGTGGGCAACTCCGTCCTCGTGGACGGCGCCAAACGCGACCGGACCGTCTGGCCCGGCGACCTCGGCATCTCCGTCCCGACGGCCTACGCGTCGATGAACGAGCTCGAAGCGACCCGGAACGCGCTGTCGACCATGTACGGCGCGCAGGCCGCCAACGGCGAAATCCCCTGGTCCGGCCCCGTGTTCAACCTCAAGGGCTCGGACACCTACCACACGTGGACGCTGCTCGGCACGTCGTTGTACTACACCTATTCCGCCGACCGTTCCTGGCTCGACTCGGTGTGGTCGAACTACACCCGCGGGATGCAGTTCATCCTCGGCAAGATCGACTCCGCCAACCTGCTCAACGTGACCGCGACCCAGGACTGGGCGCGCTCCGGCCAGGGTGGCGAGAACATCGAGGCGAACGCGCTGCTCTACGCCGCGCTGACCGGTGGTGCCGCCCTCGCGGCCGTCAAGGGTGACAGCGGTTTGGCCGCCACCTACACGAACAAGGCCGCCGCGCTGAAGGCCGCGGCGAACGCCCGGCTCTGGGACTCCGGTGCCGGCATGTACCGCGACAACCCGAACAGCAGCCTCTATCCGCAGGACGGCAACTCGCTCGCGGTCTGGTACGGCCTGACCGACTCGCCGTCGAAGGCCACCACCGTCGTCCGGGCCCTGAGCACCCGCTGGAACGCCTTCGGGGCCACGACCCCCGAGTGGGGCGGCGGGGTGCACCCCTTCTCCGGCGGCATGGAGGTGCAGGCGCACTTCGCGGCCAACGACGATTTCACCGCCCTGGCCCAGATCCGCCGGACCTGGGGCTACATGCTGGACAGCCCGGTCGGCACGAAGAGCACGTTCTGGGAGGGCATCAACGCCGACGGCAGCCCGGCCTACGGCGGGCCGTTCATGAGCCTGTCGCACGGCTGGTCGAGCGGCCCGACCTCCGCACTCACCTTCGAGGTGCTGGGCACCGCACCGGAACCCCAGGCCGGCCAGTACCGGTTCGTGCCGCACCCCGGTGACCTGACCAGCGCCGAAGGCCGCATCACGCTGCCGCAGGGGCCGGTGAACGGATCCTGGTCCCGCAACCCCGGCGCCGGCACCTACACCGCGCACCTCGTCAGCCCCGCCGGGACGACCGGCCGGATCGGCGTGCCCAAGCTCGGTGGCGCGAACATCTCGGTCTCCGTCAACGGCGCGGTGGTGTGGAGCGGCGGCACCTTCACGCCCCGCCCGGGAATCGGCGCCGCGTCGCAGGACGGCGACTACGTCTACCTCACCGGCGTCGCACCGGGCACCTACGATCTGACCGCCAGCGGGCTCGGCAACCCCAGCCCTCCCCCGCTCGGCACCTCCGGTGGTCTCCCGGCCGGTTTCACCCACTGCGCCACGGAAAGCGGGCAGTGCTCCTTCACCGGCACCCGCAGCGTCGCCTACGGAGCCGGGACCTACACGTTCAAGACCGCGACCTCGGCGACCGCCTGCACGAACGACGCGTTCGGCACCGACCCGGCCGCGAACCTCGCCAAGTCCTGTTACGTGGCACCGCTCGGCGGCCCCGCCGGGTACACGGCGTGCGCGGCCGAAAACGGCACCTGCTCCTTCACCGGCTACGGCCGCAGCATCGCCTACGGCGCGAACGGCGCGTTCGCCTACCGGGTGTTCAGCGCCGGCACCCCGTGCACCAACGGCGTCTTCGGCGATCCGATCGGCAACGTCGCGAAGTCGTGCTACATCGCGTCGGCCGGACCGCCCGCGGGCGGCTGGAGCCAGTGCGCGGGCGAGGGCGGCTCGTGTGCCGCGGCCGCCGGCCAGCCGATCGCCTACGGCGCGTACGGCGCGTTCCGGTACGCCACGGCCACGGGCACCACCAGCTGCGCCAACGGTTCCTTCGGCGGCGACCCGATTCCGGGCGAGGCCAAGGCGTGCTACACCACCGGCGGCAGCCCGCCCGGCTACACCACGTCGTGCGCCGGCGAAGGCGCCACGTGCAGCTTCACCGGCCAGCGCACGGTCGCCTACGGCGCACGGGGAGCGTTCGTCTACCGCACCTTCACCGGCGGAACCCCGTGCACCACCACGGCGTTCGCCACCGACCCGCTGAACGGAGTCGCGAAGTCCTGCTACCTGACGCCGTGACGACGTCACCCTTCGGGCGCAGGCAGCGCGCGGCGGTTCAGCTTCCCGTTGGGCAGCAACGGCATCCGGTCGAGGACGAGCACCCGGTGCGGGACCAGGTGCGCGGGCAGCTGCCCGGCGAGCGCGGACCGCACGGGTCCGGCGTCGGCGGGGCCCACGACGTAGCCGATCACCCGCCCGTCGCGCAGCGCGGCGGCGGCGCGGACTACCCCCGGCTCGCGCAGCAGCGCGTCCTCGATCGCGCCGAGCTCCACCCGCTGCCCCTGCTGCTCGATCTGGTCGGTGCTGCGGCCGAGGTAGTCGTAATTGCCGTCGGCGCGGACCCGCACGACGTCGCCCGTGCGGTACATCCGCGCACCCGCGGCGAACGGGTCGGCGACGAACAGCGACGCGGTCAGCGCGGGCCGGTCGCGGTACCCGCGGGCCACGCCCGCACCGCCGATGTAGAGCTCGCCGATCCCGCCCGGCTCGACCGGCCGGAGCCGGGCGTCGAGAACGTGGGCGTGGACGCGGGGTATCGGCGTGCCGAGCGGCACGATCGCGGCGTCGCCGAGCACGTCGGCGTCCGGGCGCAGCAGGAGGGAGTCGACGGTGGTCTCGGTGAGGCCGTAGGCGTTGAGCACCACCGAATCCGGGGGCAGCCGCCCGGCGAGCTCGCGGAAGTCGGCCGCGGGCCAGCCCTCCGAGCCGACCGACATCAGCCGCATGGCGGGCAGCTCCCCCGCGCGGCCGAGGGCCTTCGCCTGGCTGGGGACCAGTTCGGTCGCGTCGCCGCCGTGACGGCGGAACTCGGCGAGCAGCTCGGCCGGGTCGGCCACCGCCTCGTGGGTCGCGATGACCATCGTCCCGCCGGCGAACACCGAGCGCAGCAGGTCGGCGAAGAAGAGGTCGACCCGATCCCGATGACGGAGACGAAGGTCAGCGGCTCCTCGCGCAGCCGGAACAGCTCGTCCCACGCCGCGAAGACGTGCGCGAGGTGGCGGTGCTCGACGCCCACCGGCTTGGGCTTGCCCGACGAGCCCGAGGTGTACATGACGTAGGCGAGGTTCCCGGGCCGCAGCTCGACGTCCGGGGCGTGCTCGGGCTGTCCGGCCACGGCGTCGCCGAGCCGTACGTCTTCCGCGACTTCGGTGGTGTTGGTGAGCACGAGGGAGACGCCCGCGTCCGCGCCCATCCAGGCCACGAGGTCGGACGGGTACACCGGATCGAGCGGCAGGCAGGCCGCACCGGACTTGAGGACGCCGAGCGCGCCGACCGCCATCTCGAACCCGCGGTCCATCCGCAGCCCCACCAGGTCCTCGGGCCCCAGGCCCCGCCCGGCGACGTACTGGGCGACCCGGTTGGCCTCGCGGTCCAGCTGCGTGAACGTCATGCGCTCGCCCGCGAAGACGAGAGCGGTGGCGTCGGGGGTCTCGGCAACCCGGGCCGCGAAGAGATCGAGCAAGCTTTCCATGAGTCCCTCCTGCTTTCATCGTGCGGGACCGGCCGCCCGCTCGCAGCGTGGTTGCGTCGGCCGGCGCGGCTGTTTACCGTTGATCCGTGCGTATCGCGGTGGCTGGAGCGGACGAACTGGTGGGCCCGCACGTCGCCGAGGCGGCTCGCGGGCGCGGCCACACGGTGGTGGCGCTGGAAAGCGTCGATCTCACCGGCGACGGCTTGAGCGCCGCGCTGGACGGCGTCGACGCCGTGGTCGACGTCAGCAACTCCACGTCCCTGGACGAGGAGCCGGCCCGGCGGTACTTCACGACTGCCGCGGCCAACCTGCAGCGCGCCGGCGCCGAGCGGGGGGTGCGGCACATCGTGACCCTGTCGGTCGTGGGGATCGACGACACGGGTTTCGGCTATTTCCGCGCGAAGGAGGCGCACGAGCGCGCGGCGGGTGCGGGACCGGTCCCCGCGACGATCGTGCGCGCGACCCACTTCCACGAGTTCCCCGGGCAGCTGGTGGGCCGCACCCGCGACGGCGGCCAGGCCACGGTGTTCGGCCTGCGCGTCCAGACGGTGGCCGCGACAGCGGTGGCCGCGGCGCTCGTCGAGGTCGCCGAGCGCCCCGCGCAGGGCCGCACGCCCGACATCGCGGGCCCCGAGCCGGCCGAGGTGCTGGACCTCGCCCGCGCCTTCGTCGACCACTTCGGCCTGGGACTGGAGCTGCGAACCGACGACCACACGGTGACCGGCATCGCCGAGAACGGCCTCCTACCCGGGGCGGGCGCGACGATCCTCGGGCCGAGTTACGCCGAGTGGCTCCACAGCCCCGAAGCCGCAGCATTGGCCTCCGACGGCTGACCCATGCGCTCGCCCGACGTGTCGGTGCAGGTCCGAAGGCTGGCTCCGGCAAGATCCGGCCGCGGGATCGGATCCGGTGCAGTGCCCGCGAGCAATGCTGTGAACAGCGGCCACAACGCCTCGGTGCGGCCGGAACCGGGGTCACCGCAATGAGGTCAGCGGCAGTGTCCGACCCGGCGGAGCACCTGGCCGGCATTCAGCGATCAGCCGACCGACCCGGTTTCCTCGAAGATCCAGCTGACCGCGTCCAGTGCGAACGCCTCCCCCCGACGCATTGCCTCGTCGCGGGAGTGCTGCTCCGGGCCGTCCGGTAGGTGGTAGGCCGTGTTGTTGTCCCAGGACATTCGCTGGATTCGGGACGCCTTGGGCAGGCGCAGCCGTTGATATCGCTCCAGCGCCGCCGGAACATCGTGATCCTCCAGGCATTCCGCGAGGACCCCTGCGTCCTCGATGGCCTGCGCGGCGCCCTGGGCGAGGAACGGGAGCATCGGGTGGCACGCGTCGCCGAGCAGGGCGGTCGTCTGCCCGACCCACTCGGGCAGTGGCTCGCGGTCGTACAGGGCCCACCGGTAGACCGGGCCGTCCACCCGGTCCAGCAGCCCGGCCACCGTCGCCGACCAGCCCGCGTAGTGACGGCGCAGGTCGTCGGCGTCGCCGGGTGCGATCCAGGACTCGGTCCGCCAGTCCGCTGCCGGGACCACGCCCACCAGGTTGAGGTAACGCCCGACGGAGTAGGCGACCAGGTGCCGGCCGGGGCCGAGCCAGATGCGCACCTTCGTCTCGGTGCCGTCGGCGGGGACCAGCGCGCGGTAGGCGCACATGCCGGAGAACCGGGCCGGGACGTCGCCGACAGTGGCGGACCGGACGGTGGAATGGATGCCGTCGCAGCCGAGCACCAGGTCCGCCTCCAGGCGCCGTCCGTCCACAGTGGACACGGTCGCGCCGTCGGCACCGGCGGTCATCCCGGTCACCCGCGCGCCGAGCAGCAGCTGATCGGCGGGCTGCGCACGGGCCAGCACCTCGATCAGGTCGGGCCGGTAGAGCGTGTAGTACGGCGCGCCGAACCGCTCGCGCATCCGCCGCTTCACGGGCCATTCGGTCAGCACGGCGTCGTCGTCCCACCGGCAGAACCGCACCACTTCCGGTGTCACCGCGACCTTCGCGAGCTCCTCGTCGAGCCCCAGCCGGGCCAGCACCCTGGTGGCGTTCGGGCCTAGCTGCACCCCGGCACCCACTTCGCCGAACTTCGCCGCGCTCTCGACCACAGTGGCCGTCCACCCCCGCCGCCGCAGGGCGACGGCCGCGACGAGCCCACCGATCCCGCCACCGACGACGACCGCCCGCATGCGGCCAGCATGGCCAACCGGACGTCCCCGAGTCAACGGTGCCCGGCCACACAACGGAATCCGCTTTCCCGGCGGCGGATTCTCAGGAGATCTTGCGCCGGTAGGTGATGGTGGCGAAGACGTACGCGACGACGAGGAGGCCGGCGCACCAGGCCAGCGCGACCCAGAGGTCGGCACCGACCGGCTGCCGGGCGAACAGGCTGCGCAGCGCGTTGACGATCGACGTCACCGGCTGGTGCTCGGCGAAGGCGCGCACCGGGCCGGGCATCGTGCCGGTCGGCACGAACGCGGAGCTGAGGAACGGCAGGAAGATCAGCGGGTAGGAGAACGCGCTGGCGCCGTCCACGGACTTCGCGGTGAGGCCCGGGATGACGGCGAGCCACGTCAGCGCCAGGGTGAACAGGAGCAGGACGCCGAGCACCGCGAGCCACGCCCCGACACCGGCGTCCGACCGGAACCCCATGAGCAGCGCGACACCCACGACGACCACGAGCGAGATCAGGTTGGCGACCAGCGACGTCAGCACGTGCGCCCACAGCACCGACGAGCGCGCGATCGGCATCGACTGGAACCGCTCGAAGATGCCGTTCTTCATGTCCAGGAACAGCCGGAACGCGGTGTAGGAGATACCCGAGGCGACGGTGATGAGCAGGATGCCGGGCAGCAGGTAGTTCACGTACGAACCGGACCCGGCCTTGATCGCGCCGCCGAACACGTAGACGAACAGCAGCAACATGGCGATCGGCATGATCGCGGTCGTGATGACGGTGTCCGCGCTGCGCGTGATGTGACGCAGCGACCGTCCCAACAGGACGGTGGTGTCGCCGAAGAAGTGCTTGGTCATCACTGCTCCCCTCTCGCTTCGGTGCCGACGAGGGTGAGGAAGACGTCTTCCAGCGTCGGCTGTTTCTCGACGTATTCGACCTTGGCCGGTGGCAGCAGCCGCTTGAGCTCGGCGAGGGTGCCGTTCACGATGATCCGGCCCTCGTGCAGGATCGCGATCCGGTCGGCGAGGTGCTCGGCCTCGTCCAGGTACTGCGTCGTGAGCAGCACCGTGGTGCCCCGGCCGGCGAGCTCCTTGACGGCCCGCCAGACCTCGAGGCGCCCCTGCGGGTCGAGCCCGGTCGTCGGCTCGTCGAGGAAGACGACCGGCGGGTTCCCGACGAGGCTCATCGCGATGTCGAGGCGTCGGCGCATGCCTCCCGAGTACGTCGCCACCTTCCGCGCCGCCGCGTCGGTCAGCGAGAACCGCTCGAGCAGGTCGTCCGCGATCCGGCCCGGGCCCTCGAGGTGCCGCAGCCGGGCGACCAGCACCAGGTTCTCCCGGCCGCTGAGGATCTCGTCGACGGCCGCGAACTGTCCCGTGAGGCTGAAGGACGCCCGGACGTCCTCGGCCTGCGTGGTGACGTCGAAGCCGTTGACGCCGGCCGTCCCCGCGTCGGCCTTGAGGAGCGTGGAAAGGATCTTCACGACGGTCGTCTTGCCCGCGCCGTTCGAGCCGAGCAGGGCGAAGATGCTGCCCCGCGCCACTTCGAAGTCCACGCCGCGCAGCACCCGCAGCGTCTTGTAGGACTTCTCGAGCCCGCGCACGTGGATCGCCGCGGCCGTCATGACAGGGCCTCCCCGGCGGCCTCTTCCGCGCGCTTGATGCCGTTGGTCAGCCGGTCCCGTTCCCGGATGATCCAGCCGCCCTTGGTGTAGTTCTGGATGAACGCCTCGACGAAGTCCACGGGGTCCTCCCCGACGATCTCGCGGATCGCCGTCCCGTCCGCCGCGGCCCGTTCGAACAGGTCGGCCAGGTCCTCGAACATCGTGGCCGCGCTGTCGCCGTCCGCCGCCCCGAAGAACATCAGGTACCGCTCCAGCGCGTCGACCGCGATGCGGTAGTTCTCCGGAAGCCTTTTGGTGCGCGCCTTGTAGGCCCGCCAGCGCCGTTTGTCGCCGATCACCCTCGCGGTGATGTCGGAAATCTTCATGGTCGGTTGCCCCCTTCGCGGAGCTGCTCGAGCCGGTGCGCGAGGAAACTCCAGGTCTTCCAGAATTCGTCGAGCTGCTGCTGTCCCAGTGCGGTGAGCGAATAGACCTTGCGTGGCGGTCCCTTTTCGGACGGCACCTTCTCGACGTCGACGAAGCCGCGCTGCTCGACCCGGACGAGCAGCGCGTAGACCGTGCCCTCGGCGATGTCGGAGAAACCCTGCTCCCGCAACCACGCGGTGATCTCGTAGCCGTAGGCGGCCCGGCCGGACAGGATCGCCAGGACGATGCCCTCCAGCACCCCCTTGAGCATCTCCGTCACCTGCTTGCCCACGGGCACCTCGCTCACTACTCAATGACGTTGACTACCGGTACATAGTATCGCTGAATAGCGATCGCGCAAGGGTCCCCGAAGCGGGACAGCAACGATGGGTCAGCCGTCCGGGCGGGTCCGGGGTATCCAGCGCCACAACGCGCCGGCCGCCGCGAAGCCGACCAGGCCGCTGGCCACGATTCCGGCGCCGAGGCCGGCCAGGGCGGTCACCGCGGACAGGATCAGGGGGCCGACCCCGCTGCCGATGTCCGCCAGCTCGTTCCAGATACCGATGTGCGTCGGGCGGCCCGCGCGCGGGGACACGTCGGCGCCCAGCGTCATCACGATGCCCGAGCCGATGCCGTTGCCGAAGCCCATCACCATGGCCGCCACCGCCAGCGACACCGCGCCGCCCGTGAACGGCATGACCACGAAGGAAACGCCCAGCACGAGCGTCGCGGGCACGGCCACCCAGCGCCGTCCGTGGCGGTCCATCACCTTGCCCGCCGGGTAGAACGTCAGCGCGTCGATGGCTCCGGCGACGCCGTAGATGATCGAGCTGGTCGTCGGCGACAGCCCGAGGTGCGCCGCCCACAGGGGAACGACCGTCTGGCGGGTCTGCCGGATCGCCGACAGCAGCAGGATCCCCACCCCCAGCGTCGCGTAGACCCGCCACCGCTGCCGGAGCATCCCCCGCGTCGTGACGGCGGAGGCGTCGGCCCGGTCGACGGCGGTGACCTCCAGGTCGGGCATCCGGAACACCAGCGCGCCGGCCGCCACGATCGCGGCCAGGCTCACGTAGTACGCGCCCGGCAGGCCGGCGAACTGCATCGCGACGGCCCCGGCGAACGGCCCGAGGAACACGCCCACGCGCATGCTCCCGCCCAGCGTCGACAACGCCCTGGCCCGCATGTGCGCCGGGACGATCTCGGTCAGGTACGACTGCCGGGCCAGGCTGTAGACCGCGCTCGCCGCGCCGATCAGCAGGATCCCGACGCCGTAGAGCAGCAGGGACGCCGTCCCGCGGCCGAGGTCGACCAGGCAGGTCAGGACGCCGGCGACCATGACGGCCGTCGCCAGGAGCATCGACCGGCGTTCGCCGAACCGGGTCGCCAGCATCCCGGCCGGGATGTTCGCGGCCAGCGACCCGACGCCGAGCAGCGCGGCGATCAACGCGGCGGTCGGAGTGTTCGCCCCGCGGTCGATCGCGCTCAGCGCGACGACCGGCAGCACGGCTCCCTCGGACAGCCCGAACAGGGCCGCCGGGCCATACGCCGCCGCGGCGACCGAGCGCAGGCGAAAGTCTTCAACCATCTCCGTGCATCATGCGCGACCGGCAGGGGCGGCCGGAGCCGGGAGTGATCAATATCGCTACCTAGTGGTACCGTGTAGCAGTACTCGGTGCCACCGAGTACCGGAGAGGACCACGATGGACGACCTGACCGAGATGCTGAAGGGCACGCTCGAGGGCTGCGTGCTCGAGATCATCGGCGGCGAGGAGACCTACGGGTACGCCATCACGCGCCGGCTGAACGAACTCGGCTTCGCCGACGTCGTCGAGGGGACGGTCTACACCATCCTGCTGCGGCTGGAGAAGAACGGGCTCGTCCGGGTGACGAAACGCCCGTCCGGGGTGGGCCCGCCGCGCAAGTTCTACGCGCTCAACGACGCCGGCCGCGAACAACTCGCGACGTTCTGGGCGAAATGGGACTACGTCACGGCACGGATCGGCAAGCTCAGGGAGAGCGGCGGATGAACTTCTGGGACACCATCACCGGCAGCGATCTCACCAGGGAATGCCAGGCTTTCGAAGCCAGGGCCGCGGTTTTGCCCGCCGATCACCGGGCGGCGTGGGAAGAGATCAAGAATCACCTCTTCCCCTACGGGGACTTCTCCGGCCGCAACCTGATGCCGATTCTCGAAGGCGCGCTGGGACTGCTCGAAGAGACGGCGTCCGACGGGCAGCGCATTCGGGAGGTGCTGGGCGACGACGTCAAGGGATTCTGCGCGGCACTGGCGGGCGGAGAAGGCGCCCGGAGCTGTCGCGACCGGTGGCGCGAGCAGCTGAACCGGAACGTGGCGCGGAAACTGGCACAGCTGGGAGGCTGACATGGGCGTGCACGACGTCATCGAGGGCAAGAAGCAGTGGCGGGCGCACAAGGCGCGGGTCAAGGCGCTGCCGCCGGACTACCGGATCGTCTACCAGGAGATCCAGCGGTACGTCTTCAAGGTCGGCGTGGCCGAGGGGCTCGGCGAGCCCCCGCTCGCCGGGATCGCCGAGTTCTTCGAGGAGGGTGCCGCGGCCGGAAAGGGCGTCCTGGAGCTCATCGGCGACGACGTCGCCGCCTTCTGCGACGACCTGCTCGGCTAAGCGGGCGACAGCAGCGCGTGGGCGAGTGATTCGACGACGAACCGCTCCCACCGGTCCGGGCTCCAGCCGCGGTCGCTGAGCACCAGGTACATCTCGAGCCCGGACAGCGCGCACAGGATGTCCACGGCCTCCCCGACCGGCACGCGCAGCGCGGACAGGCCGTCGAGCTGCTCGGCCAGTACCCCGAACGCGGTCGCGGTCTGGGACATGTTCGCCGTCCACTGGGCGGCCATGTCGGGGTCGACGACGGCGGCGTCGCGCACGACCCGCATGATCGGGCCGATCCGCGTCACGATGCCGCGGCCGTAGGCCGTCCACAGTTCGATGACCCGCCGCGGGTCCCGTTCGGCCCGGGCCTCCTCCAGCCACGGACGGCCGAGGATGCCGACGGGGGCGTCGTCCCCCACGACGGCGAGGTCGACGGCTTCCTTGAGCACGGTCCGCTTGTTGCCGAAGTGGAAGTACACCGTCTGCACGGCCACTTCGGCCCGCTTCGCGATCTGTTCGAGCGTGGTCGCCGTGTAGCCGTCGGCGATGAACAGCGCGGCGGCCGCGTCCACGATCCGCCGCCGGGTCGCCCGGGTGCGGGCCGCGCGGGGCTTGACGTTCTCGGTCACACGTTGCACTCTAACTCTAGAGTTGGACTACAACGAATCGGGGTCGCCATGGAGCTCACCGGCATCCACCACGTCAAGCTGCCCGTGGGCGACGTCGCCCGCAGCCGCGCCTGGTACCAGCGGGTGCTGGGCTTCGAGGTGGCGATCGAGTTCGTCGAAGACGGCGAAGTCCGTGGTGTGGCCCTGCAGCGGGAAGGGTGTCCGCCGCAGCTCGCGCTGCGCCACGATCCCGCCCGCGCCAAGGCGCTGTCCGGCTTCGACGCCCTGGCCCTGCTCGTGCCGTCCCGGGAGGGCGTCGAGACGTGGAAGGCCGCGCTGGACGAGGCCGGCGAACCCCACGGCGGCGTCGTGACCGGCCACGGCGGCGGCAAGGTGCTGGTCGGCCTGCACGACCCCGACGGCATCGAGATCCGGCTCTACGCGAACTGAAGGGACGAGCCATGCACACCACGACGATCGACGGCGCCACGCTCGGCTGGACGGACACCGGGGCCGGGGAACCCACCCTGCTCGTGCACGCCGGCGTGTTCGGCGCGTGGTTCGAGCCGCTCGCCGGGCTGCTGGGCGGCCGCGTCATCCGGATGCTGCGCGCGGGTTACACCGGTGGCGCGGCCGTGCGCGAGCCGATCGAGCTCGCCGGGCACGCGGCGCACGCCGCGGCGCTGCTCGACCGCCTCGGCACCGGGCCGGCCACGGTCGTCAGCCACTCGTCCGGCTGCGCGATCGCGCTCCAGCTCGCGCTCGACCGGCCGGATCTCGTGGCCCGCCTGGTGCTGTCCGAGCCGCCGCTGATCGACGAGCTGCTGGACCCGGCGGACCAGGCCGAGGTGCGGAGCACGGTCGGCGCGGCGCTGGGCGGAGCCATGGCCGCGGCGGCCCGCGGTGACATCCCCACGGCGTTCGACGCGTTCAACTCCGTGGTCTGCGGCCACGACTACCGCGCGGTGCTCATCGACGTCCTCGGCGAAGACGGACTCGCCCGCGCCGAACGGGACGCGGAGTTCTTCTTCACCAACGAGGTTCCCGCCATCGGCCGCTGGACACCACCGGACCCGGCCCGGATCACCACCCCGGTCCGGCTCGTCCGGGGCGCGGACAGCCCCGGCGCGACGCACCGGCTGATCGCCCGCCTGGCTGCCGTGCTGCCGGACGCCAGCGTCACGACGATCGCGGGAGCTAACCACCTGCTGCCGCTCACCCACCCCGCCGAGTTGGCGGGCGCCATCTCGTCGTCGAGCGTCGCGGCGGCCGGATCGCCGAGTCACGCGGGCACCGGCTGACCTCGATCAGCCCGCGTCACGACGACCGCGGGAACGAACCACCCACCCCGCCGAACTGGCGAACGCCATCTCAGCGCCAACCGTCGCGGCGGCCGGATCGCCGAGTCACGCGGGCGCCGGGTGACCACGAACAACCCACGCCAGGACGACCGCGGGAACGAACCACCAGCCACTCAACCACCCCACCGAACTGGCGAACGCCATCTCAGCGCCAACCGTCACGGCAGCCGGATCGCCGAGTCGCGCGGGCACCGGGTGACCTCGATCAACCCTCGTGCAGGGCCGGGTCAGTCCGGGAACGGCGGTGGGTCCGGCAGCTCCAGCCACTCCAGGTCCATCGGTACCAGCGTCGTCGAGAGGACCAGCTCGCGGAGCAGGTTCACGGTCAGCGTCAGCCCCACCGGCTCGCCCACCTCCTCGCGGCGCAGGCCGTGGACGCCGGCGTCGGAAAGCCTCTGCCGGACGCGGGAAACGAGGTGCTCGACGCGCTTGGCCGTCCAGTTCTCGCGCGGGCGCCGCTCGGCCAGCTCGGCGGCCGCCTGCTGGCGGGACAGCGGCAGCGGCTGGGGATCGTAACCGAGGTAACGCTGCCCTAGCACCGCCAGCACGACGTGCTCCTCCGGGGAGAGCCGCCAGCGTTTCGGGGGCGCCGTCGGGTGCGTCGGGCGGCTCGGGGAGACGCCGGCCTCGCCGTCGGAGACGAGCAGCTCCAGCACGTGCTCGCGGGTGCCGCGCAGGAACACGGCGGTGTAGCCGTCGGCCAGCGGCAGCGGTTCGCTGTCCCGGTGCAGCAGCACGCTGTCGAACAGCCGGATCGGCGAACGGCCGGTGTTGCTCAGCCACCAGCGGTCCCGCTCGCGCACGAGCAGCCCGTGGACCCGGCTGATCCGCACGTCCTCCTCGCCGACGCAGACGTCGACCTCCCGCCGGTTGCGCCCGAACGTCACCCGGCTCCCGGGTGACGGCGGCACCGCGACGCCGCCGGTGACGGTCAGCGCGCTCAGCGTGCCGGGCACGGCGACGGTGACGCCGTGGCGCAGGCTGCGCTGCCGGTGCGGGTCGAGACGTCCGGTGGCCACGGCTACTTCCGTTCGTAGGCGCCGATGTCGAAGCCCGCGCCGGCGGGCCGGGCCACGCCGTCGAGGTCGGTCGCGGGGGCGCGCACGGGGCTGCCCGCGTCGACCGCGGCCGAGCCCGCGGCGAGGTGGTAGTCACCGTGGGCCGGGTCCGCGAACCCCGGGTCGCCGGCGAAGTTGTGGTCGGCGGTGAACGGCGCAGCGTCGACCGGGCCGTCGCCGAACACGTTGTTGCGCAGGGTGTTCGTCCCGGTGAACCGGTCGGCGTCGACGACCACCGAGCCGCGGGCGTTGCCGGCGAAGGTGTTGTTGACGATCTCCAGGTCCCGCATGGTGCCCGTCGACTCGACCCACAGGCTCAGCCCGGCCTGCGCGTTGCCGGTCGAGAGGTTGTCGAAGACCCGGACGTCCGAGAGCAGCCGGGTTTCCGAGTAGTCCTCGACGGCCAGCCCGATCCCGGCCTTGGTGGCCTCCCGGGTGCCGCCGACGACGTTGGCGTAGACGTCCACAGTGGACGACGAGTCGACGTAGACGTCCGGCCCCCGGTTGCCGGTGACGACGTTGTGGTGGATCCGCACGCGGGCCGCGTCGTCGTACTTGACGTCGATGCCCTCCTCGCCGTTGTCGTGCACGCGGCAGCCGGACACCTCGACGTCCGACGAGCCCGAGGCGACGCTCAGCGCTTCGTGGTCGGCCGACGTGCCGCGGGCGTTGGTGCCGCGGATGTCGCAGTGCGTGACGCGCACCCGGTGGGTGCCGACCAGCACGAGCCCGCCGTCGCGGGAGCCGTCGACGCCGAAGCGGTCGAACACGAGGTCGTGCGCGCCCTCGGCGTACGCGCCGAAGCCGGCCGAGCCGGCCACGGTCACGCCGGTGAACTCCAGCCAGCCGTGCCCGCCCACGGCCAGGCCGCCGGCACCGGCCAGGACCGCGGTGCCGCCGACGCCGGTGAACCGGATCGGCCGTCCCGGGGCGCCGTCATGCCGGATGGTCAGCCCGCCCGGGTACGTGCCGGCCTCGATCGCGACCGTGTCCCCCGGGCGCGCGGCGTCGGCCGCCGCCTGGACACCGGTGTATTCGCTGTGTGGCCCGACGTGCCGGATCCGCGGCGCCGGTCCGGCAGCCCCCTCGCCCGCCGGACCGGCCACGGCCACGGCCACCACGAGGAGTGCCACCCCGGCCAGCACGTGCATCGCCACCCCTTCGTCCGTTCCGGCGGCTCCGTGCCGGCCTCGTCCTTTTTAGCCGGGCCCGCCGGGGACCGGTCCCCGGTTCACGACGGCAGCCGGGCGGCGACGGTGGCCGCCAGCGTCCGCGCGCCGGCGCAGAGCGCGTCACCGCCGGCCGCGCCGGTGTCCTCCAGCGTCACGACGGCGAGTTCCTCCCGGCTCGCCGGGGTGCCGCGCAGCACCGGCAGCACCGGGGTGTAGCTGCGGTGGATGATCGTCACGGCGCACTGGGGCTTGCCGCCCGGCACCGGGGCCACGATGGCGGTGCGGCTGCCGAGGCGGATCCGTTCGCCGGGCACGTCTTCGTCCGCCTCGAGCGGCCATTCCCGGTCGAAGTCCACGGTGATCGTGCGGGGGTCGGCCTCCCACGTGCAGCCCCAGCCGCCGAACTCGTGATCCGGCGGCGGGGTGCGGCCCGCGGCCGCCGACACCGCGGCGGTGCCGAGCAGGCCGCAGGCGTCCACGTGGGCCAGTGACCAGGCCGGGAACGGCTGGGTCCGCCGCGGCAGCGGCCCGTTGGCGAGCATGGGCAGCACGCCGGACAGCACCGCCTCCGAGATGGCGCACACCGGCGCTTCCCGGGCCTCGGTCACCGGGTAGGAGGTGACGACGACCCGGTTGGCGTCGGCCAGCGAAATGGCGCGCTCGCAGGTGCCGTTCTTGGCCTCGGGGCGCTCGATCTCGCCCATCTTGCCGGGCACCGGCGGCCGGGTCGGGTACCGCAGCGGGCCGGTCAGCGCGAACCGGGTCTGCACCTGGCCGGTGCCGTCGGCGAGCGTGGTCGTGACCGCGCAGGTGCCGAAGGTCAGCACCTCGGGGTCCACGAACGGCTCGCCGAACGAGGCCAGCGCGTCGGTCGAGATCGCCGCGCACGGGTCGGTCGCGGCCGGGTCGGCACCGAGGGTGTTCGGGGCGGCCGCAGCCACCGCCGGGGCCGGGGCCGGCGGGTCCGTCCTGGTCAGGACGAAGCCGGTCACCAGCACGGCCACCGCCACCACCGCGGCCGCGGTGAGCAGCCGGCGGCGCAGGCGGCGCCGGGACCGTCGCGGGGCCGGGGCGTCCGCCGTCAGCAGCGTGACCGCCTCGGCGGCGGTGGGCCGGTCGGCCGGGTGCCGGGCCATCAGCGCGGCGAGCACCGGCGCGAACGGCCCCGCGCGCTCGGCGGGCACCGGGCGTCCGCCGGCGGCCCGGCGCATCTGCGCGAACGGGCCGTCCTCCCCCGAGCCCCACGGCGACCGGCCTTCGATCGCGGCGTAGAGGGTGGCGCCGAGGGAGAAGACGTCGGAGGCGGGCCCGGCTTCGGCGCCGTCGGCCACCTCCGGCGCGACGTACCCGAGCGTGCCGGTGAGCTGGGCGCCGCCGGTGCGGGTGACCTCGGTCCAGCGGGCGATGCCCAGGTCGGTCAGCTTGGCGACGTCGTCCGCGGTCACCAGGACGTTGCCCGGCTTGACGTCGCGGTGGACGATGCCGCGGGCGTGCATGCCCGCGAGCGCCGCGGCGAGCTGCGCGCCGATCTTCCGGACGCGGTCCTCGGGCAGCGGCCCGCCGTCGTCGACGAGCTCTTCGAGGCTCCGGGCGGCCAGGTACTCCGTGACCAGCCACCGCGCGTCGCCGTCGACGACCGTGTCGAACACCGTGACGACGTTCGCGTGCAGCAGCCCGGCCCCGATCCGCGCCTCACGCCGGATCTGCCCGGCGTCCTCGTCCAGCGACCGCTTGAGCGTCACCTGCCGGCCGAGCTCGAGGTCGGCCGCCCGCCAGACGACGCCCATCCCGCCCCGGCCGAGCTCCTCCTCCAACCGGTAGCGGTTGGCCACGACGCGCCCCTTGCCCACGCCGGGCAGTGTACGAAACGCCGTGTCGGTGCGCTGACCCCGCGTCACCGCGGCGGCGGGCCGTGCCGGTTCTCCCCCCAGCCGGTCCCCTCCGGAACGAAATCGGCGGGAGTTGTCGAATCCGGGACTCGCCGTTCGTGGCCAGGGTGAGGGCCCGCCCGCGAGGGGCGCGGCCACGACCACGGGAGAGCCGACCGATGCCGCACCCACTGGCCAGGATCCACCGCATGTTCGAGCTGATCGAGGCGATCGGCACCATCACCTTCTCCGGCGTGCCGGACGAGGCCTTCCGGGCCGTCGGCATGCGCAACTACTGGGACGGGTACTTCGCCGGCCGGGCCGCGCCGCTGGGCCTGGCGCCGGCCGAGGTGGTGCACGCCGTCTTCTACAACTTCGCCGACGGCGAGGTGGCGCGCCACATCCCGTGGGTCTGGGGCAAGATCACCCCGGAGGAGGCGATCGCCGTGCGCGAGCGGGGCAGCGCCGACGCCATCCGGCAGAAGATCGGGGACCTCGCCGCCTCCCCCGGCCTGGTGCGGATCGGCGACCTCGCCACCCGCGCCGCCGTCAGCGCGCCCATCGAGGGCCGGGTGCTGTACGCCGGGCTCCGGGCGCTCGCCGTGCCCGAGGAGCCGGTGGCCCGGATCTGGCACGCGGCGACGCTGCTGCGGGAGCACCGCGGCGACGGCCACAACGGCCTGCTCGTCGCGCACGGCATCGGCGGCACCGAGGCCCACGTGCTCACCGCGCTCGCCTTCGGCATGAAGCCGCAGGAGTTCGGCCGGATCCACCACCTGCCGAAGGCGCAGCTGGCCGGGGTCGTCGACGGGCTGCGCGACCGCGGGCTCGTGGACGCCGCCGACGGGTTCACCGACGCCGGCCGGGAGCTCCGGGAGCGGATCGAGACCCTCACCGACGAACTTGCGGCCCCGGCGTACGACGTGCTCACCGCGGACGAGCTCGACGAGCTGATCGCCGGGCTGGCACCCATCGCCGACGCCCTCTAGATCCCGGTGATCCGGTCGTGACGCGGCGTCACGACCTACCCTGGCCTTCGCGCTCCGGACCGGCCGGGCGGAGACCACGGCGCAGGGAGGGCGAATGCAGGACGGCGTCCCCGCACCGGACCTGGTCCTGTGCGACCCGGCACGGGTGAGCGCCCTGCACGACAGCGGCCTGTCCGCCCAGCCCGACAGCGCGATGGACCGGTTCGCCGCCATGGTCCGCGTGCAGCTGCGGGTCCCCGTCGCGCTGGTCTCGCTCGTGGAGCCGGACCGCCAGGTCTTCCCCGGCATGCAGGGGCTCCCGGAACCGTGGGCGAGCGCGCGCCAGACCCCGCTCAGCCACTCGTTCTGCCAGCACGTCGTGGCCACCGGGGTGCCGCTCGTGCTGTCGGACGCCCGCACGTCCGCGCTGACCCGCGACAACCTGGCCATCCCCGACCTCGGTGTCGTCGCCTACGCGGGGATCCCCCTGACCGACACCACCGGCCAGGTGCTCGGCTCGCTGTGCGCGATCGACACCCGGCCGCGCACCTGGACCGACGACGAGATCTCGACGCTGGCGGACCTGGCCACGATGTGCGCCACCGAGATCCGCCTGCGCCTGGCCACCCGGCAGGGCAAGCGCGACCGCGACCGCCGCGACGAGCTGGCCTCGCAGCTCGACCGGGCCCACGCCCGCAACGAGATCCTGCTCAGCGCCGCGCAGGCGCTGGCCGGGACCCGGACGCTGGAGCAGATCCGCCACGAGGTCAGCTGGCTCGTCTCCGCCGACCACCGGCCGTCCTACGTCGGGCTGGTCGTGGCCGAGCCGGGCGGCACGCTGCGGCGGGTGGCCCAGCCGGGCCGGACGACCACCGCGGACACGGCGGAGTTCGCCGTCTACCGCCCCGACGCCGCCATGCCCACCGCCAAGGCGTTCCGGGAACGGCGGCTGCTGTGCTACGAGGACCCCGCCGCGATCGACGCCGGGTTCCCGGCCGCGATCGGCCGCCTCTACCGCGAGCTGGGCCTGCACGCCACCGCCTGCGCGCCGCTGGTCGGCAGCCGTGACGTCCTCGGTGTCCTGACGCTGGGCTGGGACGGGCCGCACGAGCTCGACAGCGCCGAGCGGGCCGTGCTCAGCACCATCGCCACCTACACCGCGCAGGCGCTGGAGCGCGTCCGCCAGCTGGAACGCCGGATCGGCGTGGCCCGCCAGCTGCAGGAAGCCATGCTCACCGCGCTGCCGGCGGTGCCCGGCCTGCGGATGGCGGCCCGCTACCGGCCGTCGGAGGCGGACGAAGCCGTCGGCGGCGACTGGTACGACGCCGTCACCCTCCCCGGCGCGCCGGGGCCGGCGGCTTTGGCGGTGACGGTCGGCGACATCACCGGCCACGACGTCCACGCGTCGACTCTGATGGGGCAGGTCCGCAGCATGCTGCGCCAGGCCGCGTGGGACCTGCCGGGCGCCGGTCCCGCGGAGACGGTCGAAGCCCTGGAAACGGCGCTGACCGGCCTCGAGCTCTCGGCGACCGGCACCCTCGTGCACGCCCACCTCCGCCGCGGCGGAGGTGGGCGCTGGGACCTGACGACCACGAACGCCGGCCACCCGCCGCCGATCGTGGTCCACCCGGGCGGCCGCACCGAGGTGCTGACCGAGCACGACGTCCTCTTCAGCCACTTCGGCATCCGCACCCGGCCGCGAACGGACCTGCGGACGACCCTGGAGCCGGGCAGCCTGGTCTTCCTCTACACCGACGGCCTCGTCGAGCGCCGCGGCGAGGACATCGACGAAGCGCTCCGCGGGCTCGCGGCGTTCCTGACCGGGTTCGCCGGCCAGGACCCCGCGGTGGTGGCCGACGCCGTGCTGGCGCACCTGGTCGAGCCGGGCGGTCACGACGACGACGTCGTCGTGCTCGCGATCGGCACCTGAGGGCGTCAGCTCCGGCCCAGGACCTCGGCGAGCTCCGCCAGCAGCGCGGCCTTCTTCTTCGCGCCGACGATGTGCTTCACCGGCTTGCCGCCCTGGAACAGGATCAGCGTCGGCAGCGACATCACCTGGTAGTCGCGTGCCGTGTCGGGGTTGTCGTCGACGTTGAGCTTCACGAAGCTCACGGTGCCGTCCTGCTCGGCCTCGATCTCTTCGAGCACCGGCGTGACCTTCTTGCACGGACCGCACCAGGTGGCCCAGAAGTCGACCAGCACGGGCTTGTCGCTGTCGAGCACGTCGGCGGCGAAACCGGCGTCGGTGACTTCGTTCATGATGTTCTCCTTGAGAATTAAGGGTTCGGGGCTCAGTCGAAGGTGAACGAGTAGGCCTGCAGACCCGGGCTCAGCGTCAGCGACAACTGTCCACTGTGGAGGTCCGGGGTCTGCGACAACCGGTACAGGTTCGGGGTTCCCGAGACGGTGACCGTGCGCGGCGGGCCGCCGTCGACCGAGACCGTCACCGTGCCCTGGCCCGCCAGGACGAGGTTCGTGCTCTTGGCCGTGTAGTTCAGCTTCAGCTGCGCGTCCGGCCCGGCCGTGGCCTTCTGGTAGTCGATCGTCCAGTCGCCGCCGAAGGCGACCTTGCCCGCCGGGAGGTTCGCCGGGAAGTCGTAGCTCGCCTGCTTTTCCAGCACCAGCGGCGATCCGCCCGAGGTGAACGACTTCGGCAGCTCGCCGTAGCTCAGGTAGGTTTCGCGGCTCGTGCGCTGGTCCGTCGGGGTCGTGTCGGGCAGTTCGCCCGGCTTCGGCAGTGCGACACCAGGCTTGGCCTGCTGCAGCAGCTCGCGGACGACGTTCTCGGTCTGGTCGTAGGCGCCTTCGCCCAGCTTCAGGTACCGGACCTGCCCGGTGGCGTCGATCAGGTACCGCGCGGGCCAGTACTGGTTGCGGAAGTTGTTGAAGGTGCTCGTCTCGTTGTCGATGGCGACCGGGTAGGTGATCCCCAGCTTCTTCGTCGCGGCTTCGACGTTGCCCTTGTCGTGCTCGAACGCGAACTCCGGCGTGTGCACGCCGACGACCTCGAGCCCGGCCGCCTGGTAACGGGCGTAAAGGTCCTTGATGTGCGGGAGGCTGCGCTGGCAGTTGATGCAGGAGTACGTCCAGAAGTCGACGAGCACGACCTTGCCCTTGAGCCCGGCCATGGTCAGCGGCTGGCTGTTGAGCCAGCCGTCGATGTTCTCGAACTCCGGTGTCGGCCCGCAGTCGCGCAGCTGCCCCTGGTCGTTGTTCGCGCACTTGTCCAGCGCCTGGTTGCTCGCGTCGCCGAGGTTCGACAGCCGCAGGTCGCTGATCGCCTGGGAGCTCTCCACCTTGTCCTGCAACGCCTGCGTGTAGTTCGGCAGCTTCGTCTGCAGCAGCGACGGCAGGTCGAAGTACAGCGCCACCGCCAGCAGCAGCATCATCACCCCGCCGATCGCGCGGACCTTGCCGTTGTTCTTGCGGAAGAACTTCACCCGCTCGGAGATCTTGGCGCCCGCCAAGGCGAACACGAGCAGCGGCGCGGTCGCGCCGATCGCGAAGGAGACGGTGAGGGCGACGGTCTCGACGCCGATCTTCCCGTTGGCCGCGGCGATCGTGATCGCGGTCAGCACCGGGCCGGCGCACGGGACGTACAGCAGCCCCAGGCCCAGCCCGAGGGTGAAGCCGCCGCCGTTGGGGTTCACCTTGCGCTGCGGCAGCTTCGAAAACGGCTTCTCCAGCAGGCGTTCCAGCGGCGGGACCAGCAGGCTCAGCCCCACCACCGAGAGCACGACCAGCCCGACGATCCGCAGGATGTCGTCCGGCAGGTTCAGCGCTTTGATCAGCAGCGAACCCAGCAGGGTGAACACGGTGAAGCTCAGGACGAGCCCGCCGATCACCGCGTACGGCCGCCGGTTGCGCGCCCGGGTCTTCCTGGTGGCGACCAGCACGTCGCCGGCCGGCTCGGGTTCCGGCTCACTGCCCGGTTGTTTCGCTCCGCCGGCGAAGAACACGACCGGCAGCACCGGCAGGATGCACGGCGACACCCCCGTGATCAGGCCGCCGAGCAGGCCGATCAAAACCAACGTCCACATTGCCGTTTCCCTCCGCAGCCCCGGCCCGTCGCCGGCGTCTCACACCGGTCATTCGGCGCAGGTGCGGATCAGGCAAGGTCTTTCCCTCCGCGTTATCGGTTCGAAAGATCTCTTTGATCCGCAGATGCGGAACTCTCGCCGATCTGGCCTCCGCGCCGCAGGTGAGGCACCATGGATGGCGGCCGCGCCGTGGCGGCCGCACGCCGGTGAAGGAGCCGCGATGGACGCCCCTGCGACGCTGCCCGGCAAGCGCGGGGCCACCGGGCGGCTGGTGCTGGTCGTCGACGACGACCCGCGGGTGCGGACCGTCGTGACGTGGCAGCTGGAGGCCGAGGGGTTCCGCGTCGCCGAGGCGCCCGACGGCCGGCGGGCCCTCGAAACCATCGGGCGTGAGCACCTGGACCTGGTCATCCTGGACCTCGCGCTGCCCGGCGTCGGCGGCCTGGACGTGCTGCGGCGGCTGCGCAGCGGTGAGCGCAACGCGGCGTTGCCGGTGATCGTGCTGTCGGGCCGCAGCGGCGAGACCGACCGGATCGTCGGGCTCGACCTCGGCGCCGACGACTACCTCGTGAAGCCCTTCTCCCCCGGCGAACTGGTCGCCCGCGTGCGCTCGGTGCTGCGGCGGGCCGCGCCGGCGCCCCCGGTGACCGCGGCCGGGCTGCGGATCGACCACGCCGCGCGCGAGGTCTTCCTCGACGGCCGCGAGATCACCACGACGGCCAAGGAGTTCGACCTGCTGGCCTTCCTCTCCGCGCACCCGCGCCAGGTGTTCACCCGCGCCCAGCTGCTCGAATCCGTCTGGGCCAGCGCCGCCGAGTGGCAGAGCGAAGCGACCGTCACCGAGCACGTCCACCGCCTGCGCCAGAAGCTCGGGCCGGGGCTCGTGCGGACCGTCCGCGGTGTCGGCTACCGGCTCGAGCCATGACGGAGGTCCGGGAGGCCGTCGGCGACGCCGAGGCGTTGCTGCGGGCCCAGTCCGGGGTGCTGGAGCGCATCGCGGGAGGCGCGCCGTTGGCCGAGGTGCTGACCGAGGTCGCGACCACCCTCGAACGGCTGATGCCCGGCTGCCACTGCTCGATCCTGCTGCTCGACCTGGAGTCGGCGACGCTGCACCACGGCGCAGCGCCGTCGCTGCCCGCGGCCTGGTCCGAGGGCATCGACGGCCTCCCCATCGGCCGGGACGCCGGGTCCTGCGGGGCCGCGGCGTTCCTGGGCGTGCCGGTGATCGCCGAGGACGTCACGACCGACCCGCGCTGGGTGCAGTTCCGGGAGCTCGCCGGGGCGCACCGGCTGCGGGCCTGCTGGTCGACGCCGATCCGCGGCCGGGGTGGCGTCGTCGGCACCTTCGCCGTCTACCACGAACGGACCCACCAGCCGGCGCCCCGCGAACGCGACCTCGTCGACCGGCTCACCCACCTGGCGTCGGTGGCCATCGACCACGACACGCTCTTCGGCGCGCTGGCCGACAGCGAGGAGCGGTTCCGGCGGGCCTTCGACGACAACGTGACCGGCATGGCCATCACCGAGCCGGACGGCGCCGTGACGCGCACCAACGAAGCGCTCCGGGACCTGCTCGGGCGTACGGAGTTCGAGCTGCTCGGCGCCCGGCTCGACGAGCTGCTCACCCCGGCCGGGGAGTCGGCCGCGCCGTACGAGGCGACGCTGAGCCACCCCGACGGGCGCACGCTGGACCTCGTCGTCTCGGTGTCGCCGGTCGCCGGGCCCGACGGCCGTCCCGTCCGGCTGATCGCGAACGTCCTCGACGTCACCCAGCGCCGCGCCGCCGAGCGGGAACGCCGGGGCCGTCGTGAGGCCGAGGTGGCGCGCCAGGCGGCGGAGCAGGCCAGCCGGGCCAAGACCGACTTCGTCGCCGCCCTCGGCCACGAGCTGCGCACGCCGCTGCAGGCCGTCACCGGGTTCACCGAGCTGCTGGGCTCGCTCGACCTGCCACCGGAACGCCGTCGCGCGGCGCTGGAGCACATCAACGACGCGGCCGGGCACATCCTGGCCATGGTCGACGACGTCCTCGACGTGGCCCGGATCGAGGCCCGCGCGCTGCCGCTGCACCCGGCGGACCTCGACGTGGCGGCCGTGGTCGCCGAGGTGCTGCACCTGCTGGAACCGCTCGCCGGTGCCGAAGGCGTGCACCTGCGCGACGAGAGCGGGCCGGCGTCCGTGTGCTGCGACGAGCGCCGGCTCAAGCAGGTCCTGCTCAACCTCGCGGGCAACGCCGTGCGCTACAACCGGGCCGGCGGCACGGTCACGATCACCACCCGCGTCGAAGCCGAAGCGGTGGTCGTGACCGTCGCGGACAGCGGCCGGGGCGTCGCGCCCGAGGACCTCGAGCGGCTGTTCACGCCGTTCGACCGGCTGGGCGCGGACACCGGCCAGGGGGTCGGCCTCGGCCTGCCCCTCGCGAAGGGGCTGGCCGAGGCCATGGGCGGGCGGCTCGCGGTGACGAGCGTCGTGGGCCAAGGCACGACGGTCGAGGTGCGGCTGCCTCGCTAAGCCGCGTCGACCTTCGGCATGATCTCCTCGGTCAGCCGCTTGAGGTCGTCGAGCGTCTTGGACGTCGGCACGTCGCGGAACGGCGGCCACAGCAGCGGCATCGTCATCCCGGCTTCCTTGTAGCGCTTGAGGATGTCCTCGATCTGCTGCGCGCTGCCGGCCAGCAGGTTGGTGCCCTTGCCGGCCGGGGTCTGGTCCATCGGCTCGTCGGTGATGACGAACCAGATCATGCTGCACATCTCGAACCCGTCGGGGAAGCCGCGGCCGAGCTCGCCCAGCTCGCGCTCCATCTCGCCCTTCCAGCGCTTGATGTCCTCCGGGGTGTCCTGGATGCCGATCCAGCCCTGCAGGCCGTACTTCGCGATGCGCTTGGCCGAACGCTTCGGGTCCTTGAGCCCGGAGAAGAAGATCGGCGGCGGCTGCTGGATCGGCTTGTGGCCGAAGCCGGACAGCTCGAAGTCCGCGAACTCGCCGTGGTACTCGAACAGCTCGTTGGCCCAGATGCCCTGCATGATCTCGATCGTCTCGCGCACGTGGGCGTGCCGGCGGCCGAAGAGCTGCGGGACGCTGGCCGCGGCGAACTCCTCGGGCATCCAGCCGGAGCCGATGCCGACGTTCAGCCGGCCGCCCGACAGGTGGTCCTGGGTGGCGAGCTCGGCCGCGAGCACGCCGGGCGAGCGGTACGGCGTGTCGATGATGCTCATGCCGATCCGGACCTTCGTGGTCTTCGCGGCGAGCCACGGGATCAACGTCATGCCCTGGAACCACTTGCCGCGCGAAATGACCGGCAAGGCGTTGGGCAGGTCGGTCATCATGCCGAACGGGTACTGCAGCTCGGCACGGTCGGACGATTCCGGGACGACGATCCGGTCGAGCGTCCAGACGGAGTCGAAGTCGAGGTCTTCGGCCAGCGCGGTGAGGTCTTCGAGCTCCTTGAGCGTCACCTCGTCGCGGAAGTTGGGCAGGTAGAGAGCGAGCTTCATGCGTCCGGCCTCCTCGAGACGTCGTCGTCCCCCGGAGCGTCCGCCGCTCGGCTCAACTCGATCACACGTGATGCTCAAATCCCCGTCAACGGCGCCGGGGAGCACCGCGGGGTGTCTCTATGTTTCCGGTATGGACGTGCTCTGGAGTCCCCCGGCGGACCGCATCGAGAACTCGCCGCTGCGCGCGTACCTGAACTGGCTGGAAAAGCGCGAGGGACGGCCGTTCCCCGGCCACGACGCGCTGTGGGCGTGGTCGATCGAAGACCTGGACCGGTTCTGGGTCTCGATCGTCGACTACTACGAGGTCGCCTTCAGCACGCCGTGGACGCGGGTGCGCACCGGCGACCCCATGCCGCACACCCGCTGGTTCCCCGGGGCCCGGCTGAACTGGGCGGAGCACGCGCTGCGCGCCGGCGACGACGACGGCACGGCGCTGGTGTGCGTCCAGGAGGGTGGCCGGCCCGCGCGGGAGATCACCTTCGGTGCGCTGCGCCGGTCGGTGGCGGCAGTGGCCGGCTGGCTGCGCCGGGCGGGGGTGCGTCCCGGCGACCGGGTCGGCGCCTACCTGCCCAACACCGAGCACGCCGTGATCGCCTGCCTCGCGACGGCCGCGGTCGGCGCGGTGTGGGCGTGCTGCTCCCCCGACTTCGGCGCCGACGGCGCCATCGGCCGCCTCGTCCAGCTCGAGCCGGCCGTGCTCATCGCGGCCGACGGTTACCACTGGAACGGCAAGGAGATCGACCGCGGGGACGTCCTCGCGCGGCTGCGGGCGGAGCTGCCGGCGCTGCGGCACGTCGTCCACGTCCCGTACGTCTTCGACCGGCCCCGCCCCGAAGGCACGACCCCGTGGGACGACCTGCTGGCCCAGGACGAGCCGTCGTCGTTCGAGCAGGTCGAGTCCTCCCACCCGCTGTGGGTGCTGTTCAGCTCCGGCACCACGGGCCTGCCCAAGGGCCTGGTGCACGGCCACGGCGGCATCACCCTGGAAGGCCTGAAGTGGTCCGGGCTGTACTGCGGGCTGCGCGCCGGCGAGCGGATGTTCACCTTCACCTCCACCGGCTGGGCGCTGTGGAACATGCAGCTGGGCGCGCTCACCCAGGGCGCGGCCATCACGCTCTACGAAGGCAGCCCGAACCACCCGCCGGGCGCCGTCTGGGAGGTCGCCGCCCGGACCGGGGCGGACCTCGTGCTGCTCGGCGCCGCCGTGATCACCGCGAACACCGGCGTTTCACCCCGCGAGGAGCACGACCTGAGCCGGTTGCGGCACGTGATGGTCAGCGGCTCGGCGTTGCCGTCCGCCGGTTACCACTGGGTCATGGAGCACGTCGGCCCCGACCTGCGGATCGACTCGACCAGCGGCGGCACCGACATTTCGGGTTCGTTCGTCGGCGCCAGCGAGTACGACCCGGTCCGGGTGGGGCGCATCGGCGGCCGGCTCGCGGGCGTCGACGCCGCGGCCTGGGACGAGGACGGCGAGCCGGTGGTCGACGCGGTCGGCGACCTGGTGATCACGCAGCCGATGCCGTCGATGCCGGTGTCGCTGTGGAACGACCCGGACGCGGTTCGCTACACCGAGTCGTACTTCGACACCTGGCCGGGGGTGTGGCGCCATGGCGACTGGGTGACGATGCACGCCGACGGCAGCGTCTCCATCCACGGCCGCTCGGACTCGACGCTCAACCGCCAGGGCGTCCGGCTCGGCAGCAGCGACTTCTACGACGTGCTGGAGACGATGGACGAGATCACCGAGACGCTGGTGATCGGGGTCGACCTGCCCGACGACGGGTATTGGCTGGGGTTGTTCGTCGTGCCGGCGCCCGGGCACGAACTCGACGACGCCCTCAAGCAGAAGATCGTCACCACGCTGCGGACGCGCCTGACCAACCGGCACGTCCCGGACGAGATCGTCGAGGCGCCCGCCGTGCCGCACACCCTGAGCGGCAAGCGGCTGGAGGTGCCGATCAAGAAGCTGCTGAGCGGTAGGGAATTGTCGCAAGCCGCGAACATCGCCTCGGTGGACGATCCGGACGCGTTGCGCTGGTACGCGCGGTTCGCGGCGGAACGAGGGTTGTGACATGCGCCTGGGTGCGACGCTGGCCGACCTGTCCCCCGGGCCGCCGACAGCGATCGCCGAACGCGCGAAACGGCTGGCGGGCGCGGGTTTCGAGAGCCTGTGGACGCCGCAGATCATCGGGCGCGGCTTCTTCGTCCCGGACCCGTTCGTCACGCTGGCGGTCGCGGCGACGGCCACCGAAGACGTCGAGGTCGGCACGGCCACCGTCCAGGTCCCGCTGCACCACCCCGCCGAGCTGGCCCACCGGGTCCGGTCGCTGATGTCGGTGTGCGGCGACCGCCTGACGCTCGGCGTCAGCCCCGGTTCGACCGACCTCGACTACGCGCTCTTGGACCGGGACTTCGCCGCGCGTTTCCGTACCTTCCGCGAGAACCTGCCGAGACTGCGAGCCCTCCTCGGCAACGACCGGCCACCCCTGCTCCTGGGCTCGTGGGGCGCCAACGTCGAGCGGGCCGCCCAGGAGTTCGACGGCTGGCTGGCGTCGGCCCACCGCCGCACCCCGGACCAGATCATCACCGCCTGCGCCGGGTTCCGAGCGGCAGGCGGCGGCCGAGCGATCGTGTGTGCAGTACCGGTGCCGGAGTCCGGCGACCTCGGCCCCACCGCCGAGGTGTTACGACGCTACGCGGATGCAGGCTTCGACGACGCGGTGGTCCTGATCGGCCCGGACGGCCCGGACCCGACGCGGGTCAGAGCGCTGCTCCCGCGCTAGGCGAACGACTTCCGCGGCCCGCCTGCCACCTCGGCCCTACGGGCCCCCACCGGGCGCGGGGCCGAGCCCTCCCTCAGGCGAGCAGCTTGCGCAGGCCGTCGATGCCGCCGCCGTAGACGTCTTGGGCGAAGGTGCGGTTCAGTTCCTCCTCCTGGGCTGCGTCGGCGTCGTACTCCGCCCACCATTCGACGAAGGACTCGCCCGTGTCGGTGACCGGGCTGACTCTGATCGTCGAGACGTAGCGGCGGACGCCGAAGGGGTTGGCTCCGGTGAAGGCGTAGGTGAGGGTGCGGGCGGGGTCGTCCAGGACGAGCAGCCGTTCGTCGAAGGGGTCGCCGCCGGCCGCCAGGGTCAGCCGCCGGACGGCGCCGACGTGCCCGTCCGCGCCCTCGACGATCTCGCAGTGGCCGATCGCCCCCAGGAAATCGGGCAGGTCACCGAAGGCGCGGACCCGGGCCCACACCTTGTCGACGGGTGCGGCGACGACTCCGCTGGCGTAGGGACGCGGCATGGTCACTCCAAGGTGTCGGGCTCTCCAGGTTCACCGATCCATCTAACGCCGAGCACAACGGAATCTCCACGGACCATCAACGCGGGCACGACCGGTTTCGATCGCCGATCGCGGGGAAACCGGCGGAAAAACGGAGGAAACGATGCACGTGCTCGCCCTGGTCTGCACCCTCAAGCCGTCACCGGCGAAGTCGAGCAGCGACCTGATCGCCGCCCAGCTGCTCGAACTCTTCGCCGAGCGGGGTGCCACCGGCGAAACCGTGCGCGTGGTCGACCACGACGTCCGCCCCGGCGTGGAAGCCGACATGGGCGACGGCGACGCGTGGCCGGGCATCCGGCGCAAGATCCACGAGGCCGACATTCTGCTCGTGGCCACGCCGACCTGGATGGGGCACATGTCCAGCGTCGCCCAGCGCGTGCTGGAACGCCTCGACGCCGAACTGTCCGAAATGGACGATGAAGGCCGGCCCCTGACGTTCGGCAAGGTCGCGGTCGCCGCGGCCGTCGGCAACGAGGACGGCGCCCACAAGATCATCGCCGATCTCTTCCAGGCCCTCAACGACACCGGCTTCAGCATCCCGGCCCAGGGCGGCACCTACTGGAACGGCGAAGCCATGCAGGGCGGCGACTACATCGACCTCGACGAGACGCCGAAGGCCGTCGCAGCCGCCAACGCCACCCTCGTGCGCAACGCCGTGCACCTGGCCCGCCTGCTCGACTCGGTGCACTACCCGGCCAGCTGACCCTCAAAGAAAGAAGCACTCGATGAAGGCACTCGTTTACCAAGGACCGTACGACGTCACCGTCAAGGACGTCGCGGACGCGCGGCTCGAAGCACCGACGTCGAAGAGGGCAAGGTCCTCGGCCACGAGAACATGGGCGTCGTCGAGTCGGTCGGGGACGCCGTCGAGCGGATCAAGGTCGGCGACCGCGTCTCGCTGCCGTTCAACATCGCGTGCGGCACCTGCGCCAACTGCTTCAAGGGCCTGACCGGGTTCTGCCTGCGCGCCAACCCCGGCAGCGCCGGCGCCGCCTACGGTTACGCCAGCATGGGCCCCTACAACGGCGGCCAGGCCGAGTACCTGCGCGTCCCGTGGGCCGACTTCAACGCGCTCGTGCTGCCCGAAGGCACCGAACACGAACTCGACTACACGATGCTCTCGGACATCTTCCCGACCGGCTGGCACGGCGTCGAACTCGCCAAGATGCAGCCCGGCGAGACCATCGTCGTCTACGGCGCCGGGCCCGTCGGCCTGATGGCCGCGCACGCCGCGAAGATCAAGGGCGCGTCCCGCGTCTTCGTCGTCGACCAGCAGCCCGACCGGCTCAAGCTCGCCGAGCAGATCGGCGCGATCCCCATCGACCGCTCCGCCGGCGACGCCGTCGAGCAGCTCAACGAGCTGGTCGCCGCGGTGAAACCGACCGGGGGCATCGGCGTCGTCGGCGTCTACGTGCCGCAGGACCCCAACGCCGAGGGCGAACTGGCCAAGCAGGGCAAGCTCGCGTTCGACTACGGCACGTTCTTCTTCAAGGGCCAGTCGATGGGCACCGGCCAGTGCAACACCAAGCAGTACAACGCCCAGCTGCGCGACCTGATCACCGAAGGCGTCGCCACCCCGGGGTTCCTGGTGTCGCACGAGCTGAACCTCGACCAGGCCGCCGAGGGCTACGACCACTTCGACAAGCGCGAAGACGGCTGGACGAAGGTCGTCCTGCACCCCTGACCCACTCCGGTCAGGAGGCGGGCTCCCCGGTGAGCAGGACCAGCGCGACGTCGTCGTCCAGCGGGCCGTCGTTCAGCTGCTGGACACGGCCGATCAGGGCGTCGAGGGCGGCGCCGGGGTCACCCGGTCCGGTGAGGAGCTCGCCGGCCAGCGCGGCCATCCGCGTGCGGCCGAGGCGATCGTTCCCGCCGGACCGGCCTTCGAAGATGCCGTCGGTGTAGAGCAGCAGGGACCAGCCCGGCTCCAGCGTGACCTCGGTCTGCCGCCGGGGGCGCTTCAGCGGGAGGCCCAGCGGCGGCCCGAGGGCGTCCGACGGCAGGAACCCGGCCGCGCCGGCCCGCGTGAGCAGCAACGGCGGCGGGTGCCCGGCCAGCACCATCCGCGCGGACGTCCGGTCCGGGGCGACGGTGACCATGCACGCGGTGGCGAACAGCGGCTCGATCTGCTCGTTCACCAGGACGCGGTCGACCGTGGCCAGCACGTCGGCGGCCGGCAGCCCGGCCAGCACCAGCGCCCGCCACGCGATCCGCAGCGCCACGCCCAGCGCGGCCTCGTCCGGGCCGTGCCCGCAGACGTCCCCGATGATCACCTCGACGGTGCCGTCGGCCAGCTCGACGGTGTCGTAGAAGTCGCCGCCCAGCAGCGCGCCGTCGCGGCCCGGGCGGTACCGGACCGCCAGGCCCAGGCGGTCGTCGGCGAGCAGCGGGGTGGGCAGCAGGCCGCGTTCGAGCCGCGCGTTCTCCCCCGCGAGCAGCTGCTGCTCCAGGAGCCGCTGTTCGGCGCCCTCGGCTCGCCGCCGTTCCCAGGCGTAGCGCATGGCGCGCATCAGCAGCGGGCCGTCGACCTGGTCCTTGCCGAGGTAGTCCTGGGCACCGGCGGCGACGGCGGCCATCCCGGCGGCGGTGTCGTTCTGCCCGGTCAGGACCACGATGGCGCTGGCCGGGCTGTGGTGGCGCAACGTCTTGAGGGCGGTCAGGCCGGACGCGTCGGGCAGCTGCAGGTCCAGCAGCACGCAGTCGACGCCGCCGGCCAGCGGCAGCGCGGCCGCCAGCGTCGCCACCCGCAGCAGCGTGATCCGCTCGGCCTCGACCGGGACGTCGGCGAGCATCTCCTCGACCAGCAGCGCGTCGCCGTCGTCGTCCTCGACCAGCAGCACCGAGAGCCGGCTGACCGCGGGCGGGGTCGGCGGCACGAGCAGCCGCGGGGAATCGGCCGGAGCAACGATCACCGCACCGAGCCCCCTCTCGCACGAGCAGCCGCCGGCGGCGGCGATGCGCTGGGGGAAACTCTAAACCGCGGCGATCGGGTGCCACCACGCCGGTGCACGGTGTCGTCAGCCGGCGGCGAGGTCGGCCCACACCGTCTTGTAGACGTCGTCGTGCGTGATGACGCCCCATCGGCGGCTGACCGCGTCCACCAGCAGCAGACCGCGGCCGCGGTCCTCGTCCGTCGACGAACCGCCCAGCCGGAGGGCGAGGTCCGGGCGCGCGTCGTCGATCTCCAGGCGGACCGCCGAGCGCGGGTCCCGGCACAGGATGCGCAGGGCCCGCACCCCCTGGGCGTGGTCCAGCGCGTTGGCGACCAGCTCGGTGGCCAGCAGCAGCGCGTCCTCCAGCCCGTCGGACGAGGCACCGGCCAGCACCCTCCGGATCCAGCGCCGCATGGCGGCCAGGTCGAGTGGCACGCCGGCGTCGAACCGGTATTCGTGTGTGGCGGGGAGGTCCATGCGGTCCTTTGACGGGCGATTCCGGTGCCGAAAGCAGCCTTTCCCCGGGGATACCCCGAACGACCGGAACTACGCCTCGACCGCCGCGCCCACCGGGACGAATGCCCCATCGGCGCCGGTAACCGCCGCTCGACCTGCGCCCGGGCGGGGACGCGGTTAGCTTCGGTTCCGTGCTCAGATTCGGCGCGGTAGCTGCGCTCTCCCTGCTCGCGCTCGGCGCCGCCGCCCTCGCCGTGTTAGCCGGCCCGTGGTGGTGGCTGCTCGCGGTGCCGCTGCTCGCCGTCGCCGCCCTCGGGTGCGGGGATCTGCTCCAGCGGAAGCACTCGGTGCTGCGGAACTACCCCGTGCTCGGGCACCTGCGGTTCCTCCTGGAGGGGCTGCGGCCCGAGCTGCAGCAGTACTTCGTCGAGCGCAACTTCGACGGCCGCCCGTACGACCGGGACGTCCGCAGCATCGTCTACCAGCGGGCCAAGGGCACCGACGCCGAGGAGCCGTTCGGCACCGAGCGTGACGTCTACGCCGACGGGTACGAGTCCCTCGTCCACTCGATGGCCCCGGTGGCGCAGCCCGACGACCCGCCGCGGATCCGGATCGGCGGGCCCGACTGCACCCAGCCCTACGACATGGCCCTGCTGAACGTGTCGGCGATGAGCTTCGGCTCGCTGTCCGCGAACGCGATCCTGGCCCTCAACAAGGGGGCCGCCCTCGGCGGCTTCGCCCACGACACCGGCGAAGGCGGCCTCTCGGAGTACCACCTGCGCCACGGCGGCGACCTCGTCTGGGAGATCGGCACCGGCTACTTCGGCTGCCGCACCGGCGACGGGGACTTCGACAAAGGGGAGTTCGCCGACAAGGCCGCGCACGACGCGGTGAAGTGCGTGTCCCTGAAGCTCTCCCAAGGGGCCAAGCCCGGCATCGGCGGGGTGCTGCCCGGCGGGAAGGTGAACGCCGAGATCGCGCGCGTGCGCGACGTCCCGGAGGGCAAGACGGTCATTTCCCCGCCGTACCACCGGGTGTTCTCCACGCCCCGCGAGCTGATCCGCTTCATCGCTTCGATGCGCGAACTCGCGGGCGGCAAGCCGACCGGCTTCAAGCTCTGCGTCGGCTCGCGAAGCCAGTTCCTCGCCGTCTGCAAGGCGATGGTCGACGAAGGCGTCACGCCCGACTTCATCATCGTCGACGGCGCCGAAGGCGGGACCGGCGCCGCGCCACTGGAGTTCGCCGACCACATCGGGACGCCGCTGACCGAAGGTCTCATCACCGCCCACAACGCACTGGTCGGCACCGGGCTGCGCGACCGCATCAAGCTCGGCGCGAGCGGCAAGGTCGCCACCGGCGCCGACATCGTCAAGCGCCTGCTGCAGGGCGCGGACTACACGAACGCGGCGCGGGCGATGATGTTCGCCGTCGGGTGCATCCAGGCCCAGCGCTGCCACACCAACCACTGCCCGGTCGGCGTCACCACCCAGGACGCCCGCCGCGCCCGCGCCCTCGACGTCGGCGACAAGTCCCTTCGGGTGGAACGGTTCCAGCGCTCCACGGTGACCGGCGCGCAGCAGATCATGGCGTCGATGGGCGTCCGGTCCCCCGCCGAGCTGCGCCCGCACATGCTCCGCCGCCGCGTCGACCCCCACCGGGTGCGCTCCTACGCCGAGCTCTACGACTGGCTCGCCCCCGGGCAGCTGCTGACCGAACCGCCGCGAGAGTGGGCCCAGGACTGGGCCGCGGCCGATCCCGACCACTTCACCGTCTGACCACCAGGAGAACCCGTGTCCCGCACCGTCGCCCAGGTCATCGTCGACAGCCTCGCCCAGCTGGACGTCACGCACGTGTTCGGCGTCGTCGGCGACGCCCTCAACCCGCTGACCGACGCGATCCGCCGCGCCGAAGGCATCGAGTGGATCGGCTGCCGGCACGAAGAGGTCGCCGCGTTCGCCGCCGGCGCGCAGGCCCAGCTCACCGACACCATCGGCGTCTGCATGGGGACCGTCGGCCCCGGGTCGGTGCACCTGCTCAACGGCCTCTACGACGCCGCGAAGAGCCACGCCCCGGTGCTCGCCATCGCCGGGCAGGTCCCGCAGGCCGACCTGGGCACCGAGATGTTCCAGGAGGTCGACAACGACCTGCTGTTCAAGGACGTCGCGGTCTTCCGCGCCACCGTGACCTCGCCCGAGCAGATCCCCGGCCTGCTGGAGATCGCGGTCCGCACGGCGATCAGCCGCGGCGGACCGGCCGTGCTGACCGTGCCGGGTGACGTCGGCGACAAGAAGGTCGAGAACGACCGGGAACCGCGGTTCTCCCTCGCCGAGCGCAGCACCCGCCCCGACGATCCCGCCCTCGACGCCGCCGCCCAGCTGCTCAACGCCGCGGAGAAGGTCACCCTGCTCGTCGGCCGCGGCGCCCGGCAGGCCCGCGAGGACGTGCTGGCTCTGGCCGACCGGCTGGGCGCGCCGATGGTGCTCACCCTCAAGGCCAAGGAGGGCTTCGAGGACGACAACCCGTTCGAGGTCGGCCAGACCGGCCTGATCGGCAACCCCGCCGCCGCCCAGGCGATGGACCACGCCGACCTGCTGCTCCTGCTGGGCACCGACTTCCCCTACCGGGCCTGGTACCCGACGGGCAAGAAGGTCATCCAGGTGGACGCCGTGGCCGAGCACATCGGCCGCCGCGTCCCCGTCGACATCGGCCTGGTCGGCGACGTCGCCCCCACCGTGGCGGCGCTGCTGCCGCGGCTGTCCCCGCAGGCGTCCCGGACCCACCTCGACGACGCCCGCGCGCACTTCGAGCGCTGGCACGCCGGGCAGCGGCGGCTGGCCTCGCCCGAGCACGACAAGGGCCTGGTCGGCAAGGTCCGGTCCGTCTTCGACAACGCCGAGCACCAGATCCGTCCCGAAGCCCTGGCCGCGCTGATCGACGAGCACGCCGCCGGCGACGCCGTGTTCACCTCCGACACCGGCATGGCGACGGTGTGGCTCTCGCGCTTCGTCCGGATGACCGGCTCACGGCGGCTGCTCGGCTCGTACAACCTCGGCTCGATGGCCAACGCGATGCCCCAGGCGATCGGCGCCCAGCTGCAGGACCGCGACCGCCAGGTGATCGCGTTCTGCGGCGACGGCGGCCTGAGCATGCTGCTGGGCGACCTCATGACCATCCGCACCCACCGGCTGCCGGTCAAGCTGGTGGTCTTCGACAACCGGCGCCTGGGCATGGTGAAGCTCGAGCAGGAGCAGGCCGGGCTGCCCGAGTTCGGCACCGAGCTGGACAACCCGGACTTCGCGGCGGTCGGCACCGCACTGGGCCTGACGGGTATCCGGGTCACCGACCCGGACGACCTCGCCGAGGCCGTGCAGCGCGCGCTGAGCACCGAGGGCCCGGTGCTGCTCGACGTCCTGACCAACCCCGAGGAGATGTCCGTCCCGCCGAAGCCCACCGTCGATCAGGGCTGGGGTTTCGCGATCGCCAAGGTCAAGGAGCACCTGCGCAGCACCGGCGACAAGAGCTGACCGCGCAACCCGCCGTCACTCGCCGAGGTTGGGCATCGGCCGGTTCGAACCCCAGCGGATCGGCGGGTCGAACGCCCCGCTGACCGTGTCCAGCTTCGTCCCCTTCGGCGGGAACTCCGTCAGGAAGTTGTCCGGCTTGTTGTGCTGGATGAACTTCTGCACGTTCGGAGTCAGGCCCTGGTACTCGGCGTCGAGCGTGACGTGGTCACGGATGCCCCGTTCCGAGGGGTTGCGGGCGTCCGGCCACTTGACGTTGTCGCTGGCCGTGACCGAATAGTCCACCTTGAGGCCCTGCGCCTCCTTGCGGAAGTCCGCGGGCTTCCCGCTGATGCCCCAGTCGTTCATCTTCCGCTGCAGCTCCGTGTCGCCCATCCGGTTGACCGTGTCCTTGAACTGCCCGATCTGGATGTCGGACTGCTTGAGCTTGCTCTCGAAGTTGCCCGACATCTGGGAGTTCGCCTTGCGGGACAGCGTGGTCATGTTGTCGGCGGTCCCGGAGCCGCCGAGCTCGTTGTTCTTCAGGTGCCCCTTGATGAAGTAGCCCTCGTCGGTGTCGGGCTTGTAGCCGTTCTTGCCGTCGCCCTTGAGCTTGTCGAGCTCGGCCTGCAGGCGCGGGTCGAAGTTCGCGTGCTTGGTCCCGTTCAGCTCGTTGACGTCGGTGAGGTGGTTGCCCGCCGGCGTGGTGCCGCCGGGGCGGCTCCCCCGCCCGGACCCGTCGAGCGAGCCGCCGCCCGACTCCCCGCCGCCTTCCATCACCGTGCGGCCGGAGTTCCCGTGCGACACGTTGTCGTTGCCGGTGAGCGGCGGGTCGTACCGGCCGGTCCGGGGCTTCTTGGTGGCGGAGCCGGACCCGGAGGCCCCGTTCCCGGCGCCCTGGTTGGGGTTCGGGCGCTTCTTCGCGGCCTTCTTGCACGGGGCAGCCGACTCGAAGGTCGCGTCGTCGTCGAGGAACGCGGTCGGGTCGTCGGCGTAGTTGACGACCTTTCCGCTGTTGCGGGTCAGGCCGAGCGGGTCGGCCGCGAGGAACGGGTCCTCGACGTAGGTTTCCGGGTTCAGCGCCGGGGTCAGGCCGAGCGGGTCCGGCGAGATGTAGCGCGCGTTGGCCGGGTCGTAGTAGCGGAAGACGTTGAAGTGCAGGCCGGTCTCCGCGTCGAAGTACTGGCCGGGGAACCGCAGTGGCGTCGGCGGGCGCTGCCCGGCCGCGGTCAGGCCCCACAGGCTCGTCAGCAGCGGGCTGACCGTGCCGTGGTCCGGGCTCACCAGCTCGGTCGGCGTGCCGATCTCGTCGGTGATCACCGCGGAGACCTCGACCCGCCCGTCGGGCAGGGTCCGCGCCTGCGCCACGACGCGGTCCTCGTCGGGGTGGTGGATCCAGGTCAGGGCCTCCACCAGCGCGCCACCGGCGGTGTGCCGGGCCTCGACGAGGTTCGTGCCGTCCCAGGCGAAGTCGACGCGCTCGGCGACGCCGCCCGCGGTGTCGAGCCGTTCCTTGGCGATACGCCGGTCCAGGGCGTCGTAGCGGTAGCGCCACCGGGTGCCGTCCGGCGTGCGCACCCAGACGAGGTGGTCGTGCGCGTCCCAGCCGAACGTCCAGGTCAGCGCCGTCCCATCCGGCGCGGGCAGGGTCCGCCGGACCAGCCGGCCCTGCGCGTCGTAGGCGTAACGGACCGCGCCCGCCGCGGCGAGCACCCCGCCGGCGTACTGGCGCGGCCCCGCCTCCGGGCCGGTCCCCGGTGAGGAGGAGATCAGGTTGCCGAGCACGTCGTAGGCGTAACGCTCGGCCACGCCGGGGTGCAGCGCGGCGGTGACGCGGCCGGCGTTGTCGAACTCGTACCGCACGCCGCCGGCCGGCGCCTCCCGGGCGGCGACGCTGCCGTCCGGACGCCGGTGGTAGCGCGTGGCCCCGGCCGGGGTGTGCTGCGCGGCGAGCCGCCCGGCGGGGTCGAACTCCTGCCGCAGCAACGGGTTCGGCCCGGCGGAGAGGCCGAGGGTGCGGCCGGCGGCGTCCTGGTGCAGGGTCAGCTCGGTGCCGGCGACCCGCAGCAGCTCGAGGCCGTCGGCCGTCTGTCCCCAGTGGACGTCCACACCGGACGGGGTGCGCCGGCTCTTCGCGCCGTGGGGGTAGTCGAAGGTGGTGGTGCCGGCCGCGGTGGTCTGGCGGGTGAGGCGGCCTTCGGTGTCGTGCTCCAGTTCGAGCACGCCGTCCGGGCCGGTGGCGCGCACGAGCCGGCCGACCGGGTCGTAGCGGTAGGTCTCGGTGCCGGCCGGGCTGGTCCGCTCGGTCAGGTTGCCCAGCACGTCGTACCGGGACTCGACGGTCTCCCCCGCCGGCCCGGTGAGCCGCACCCGCTGCCCCGCGGCGTCGTACTCGCACCGCGTGACGCGGCCGGCGTAGTCCGTCTGGGAGAGCAGCCGGTCTTCGGCGTCGTAGGCGTAGTGCCAGGTCTGCCCGGCGGCGTTCGTCACGGCCACCAGCCGCAGCTCGGTGTCGTAGCGCTGGGTGGTGCGCGCGCCGGCGGCGTCGACCGTGGCGGTGACCGTGCCCTGCGGGCCGTACTCGGTGCGGACCACCCGGCCCAGCTCGTCGGTGCGGGAGGTCTCCTCGCTCTCGCCGTCGAACGTCCACTGCCGGCGGGTTCCGTCCGTGGCAACGACTTCCCGCAGCGAGCCCTCGACCGTCCACGCGAACGTGGTCCGGCCGCCGGCACCCTCGATCACCCGCGGGCGCCCGAACAGGTCGGCCTCGACGCGGGGTTCGGGGGCGTCCGGCGCGGTGCCGGGGTCCGCCGCCTGCTCGAGGTGCTGGTCCGCGGTCACGCCGAGCGGGTCGGTGTAGGGGTCCGGCAGGTTCGGCGCGGTGTAGCGGCGGCGGAACACCCGGTCGCCGTCGGCCACCTCGATGACCAGCCCGGTGTCGTCGCGCTCGGCGATCAGCACCCGGGAGCCGTCGGCGCGCAGCACCGAGACGAGCCGTCCCTGCGCGTCGTGCTCGAACTCGGTGCGCCGGCCGAGCGGGTCGGTGCGGGCGAGCAGGACGTCACGCGGTCCCCACTCCCGGCGGGTCACGCCGCCGGTCCGGTCGGTCAGCGCGACCGTGTTCCCGTTCTCGTCGAACTCGTACACCGTCTGCCGGCCGGCCGAGTCGGCCACGCTGGTGCGCCGGTCGCCGTAGACGAGCGAGGCGTCGAGGAAACCCTGGTCGCCGACGCCCCGCACGCAGCGGCCCTGCTGGTCGTAGACGTAGCGGTACCAGGCGCCGATGTGGTTGGTCCAGCCGGTGATCCGGCCTTCGGGGTCGTGCGTGTACTGGGCGGGCCGGGACGACGAGTTCGTGCGCAGGCTGAGGTGGCCGTGCGCGTCGTAGTCGTAGCGGGCCACGAGAACGTCGCCGCCGTCGGACAGCGCGCGCACCGCGCGGATCCGGCCGCCGTCGACGTCGAAGGCGATCCGGGCGCCGCCGGAGTGCGTGAGCAGCGCGGGCGCGCCGTCGGCGTCGTGGTCCAGCTCGACGTAGCCGCCGGCTTCGGTGCGGATCTCCTTGAGCAGCAACAGGTCCGGGTCGCCGTCGGCCGGGACGAACCGGTGCAGCGTGCCGCGCGCCGGGTTCTCGACGACGTATTCGGTGCCCTGCGCGTGAAGCCGGCGCAGCGGGCCGTGCGGCGAGGTGGCCGACCTGCCCGGCGCGGGCACCGGGAAGCGCAGGATCATCGCGTCGGCGCTGTGGTACGTGACGGTCCCGTCCGCCACCGTCAGCCGTTCGTCCACCAGGGACGCCCACGAGGGGCCGAACCAGCGCCCGGCCCGGTAGGACGAGACGTGGTTGCGCACGATGAGCTGGCCGAGCGGCCCCGGCACGACGAGGTCGCTTTCGGTGACCAGGACGTCGCCGGTCTCGACGTCGATCGGGTCGCCGCTGCCTTCCTTGCAGACGGGTTCCTTGGTCTCGGAGGTGTTCCGGTCCGGCCCCTTCGAGCCGTCACCCTTCGCACCGGACGACGTCGTCGAGTCGCCGCCCTTGGGCGTGTCGGACGGCGGCGGGTCCCCGTCGGGGCTCTTCGGGGTATCGTCCGGGCCCTTCGACGCGGGCGGCGGGTCGGTCTTGGGCGGCGCGTCCGCCCCCGAGGAGTGGGTACCGTCGCCGTCGCCCTTCGCGCCCGACGGAGTGGTGGAATCCCCGCCCTTGCCCTTGGGCCCGTCGAGGCCCTTCGGGTTGCCGTTGATGTCGGCGTGCTTCGGCGGCGGCGCGGACTTGCCCGGCTTGATCTTGCGCAACGCCTTCGCCGCGTCCGAGAACAGGTCTCCGGCGCGCTTGAGCAGCGGGATCAGCGCCTTCAAAGCGGTGACGAGGCGCTTGACCAGGTCCGCGATCTTCGACGCCGTCTTCGCCACGGCGTTGATCACCTGCGGGACGACCCAGGTGAGCCCGATGCCGAGCGTGAACACCACCTGCAGCGCCCAGCTGATCAGGTGCCCGATCAGCTCCGCGATGATGTCCCGCACCAACGCTCGCACCGCGGCAACGACTTCACCGGCGGTCTTCACCCCACTGGAGGCGCCTTCGCAGCCCTTCTGGGCCGTGGCCAGCAGGGTGACGGTGTCGTCGGCACGCTGGCGGTAGGTGTCGGCGGCATTGCCGGTCCAGGACACGGTGTCGGCCTTGACCATCCCGGTCAGGTCCTCGCCGATGCTGCCCAGTTCGGTCGCGATGTTCTTCCACGTCTCGGACTGGGCCGCGATCTCGTCGGCGTTGCCGGTCAGGCCGTTGAGCGCTTCCTTGAGCGGCCCGACGTGCTCCATCAGCCAGCCGACGCCGGCGGCGAGAATCGCCCCGAACGGGTCCATCGCCATCGACAGCGCGTCGAGGGCGGTGCCGACGGCACCCATCGCCACGGAGGCCCAGTCGCCGGATTCGATCGCGGACTTCAGGTCGGCGGCCGACTCCAGCAGCGACACACCCGAGTACGCCTTGGTCGAATCCTTGGTCTCCGCGACCAACGGATTGCTCATCCGTGCCCCACCTCAGCCCCTCGACGATCACGAAGTTTCCATGAAAACACACCCCCGTCAGCTCATTCGGAAGGGCTCCTGCACACGCTCAAGCCGTCGAGGATCAGGGCGAGCATCGACGGCGACCGGTCCTCCGGGCCGGACGCGGCCCGCCAGAGGGCGCCGGTGAGCTGGAGGAAGTCGCGGGCGTCGGCGTCGGCGCGGATGGTGCCGTCGCGCTTGCCCGCGTCGAGGATCAGCGTGATGGCGGCGATGACCGGGCCGTAGGTCCGCTCGGTGATCGCCTGGTGCGCGCCGGGGCTGAGCGCGTCACCCAGCCCGTGCTTCTTGCGCATCGCGTCGACCAGGTCGGTGGTCCACTTCCGCAGCGCCTCCAGCGGGGACAGCGTGGTCAGCGACTCCGCGACGGACTCGACGAGCCGGTCGACCTCGACCTCGTAGATGGCCAGGACGAGGGCTTCGCGGGTGGGGAAGTTGCGGTAGAGGGTGCCGGGCCCGACGCCGGCGAGCCGCGCGATCTGGTTCATCGAGGTGTCGTCGCCCTCGGCGAAGGCCTCCCGGGCGACCTGCAGGATGCGGGCCCGGTTCTCACGGGCGTCCGAGCGAACCAACGTGCCCTCCCTGCTGTCCGGTGTTGTGCCCACCTTATCCGGAGACTCCTCCACTACCGCGCTTGCTAACCGGAGCGCTCTCCACTACCGTAACTGGAGAGCGCTCCACTTACTGCCCATCAGCTCAGGAAGGTGTCCACGGCATGGAACTCGACGAGTACCGCACCCTCGGCCGCTCCGGCCTGCGGGTCAGCCCGCTGGCCCTGGGCACGATGACGTTCGGCGACCCGGGCTGGGGTTCCGGCCCCGAGGCGTCCAAGGACGTGATCGCGCGCTTCCTCGACGCCGGCGGCAACCTCATCGACACCGCCAACGGCTACTCCGAAGGCGCGTCCGAGCGGATCGTCGGCGAGTACCTGGCCGCGCGTCCCGGCCTGCGCGACCGCGTCGTGCTCTCCACCAAGTACGCGCGGAACCTGCACCCCGGCGACCCGAACGGCGGCGGCGCGAGCCGCAAGGCGATCCTCGAGCAGGTCGACGCTTCCCTGGCACGCCTCGGCGTCGACTACATCGACCTCTACTGGCAGCACTGCCTGGACCGGCACACCCCGCTCGAGGAGTCGCTCTCGACGCTCGGCGACCTGGTGCGCGCCGGGAAGATCCGCTACGTCGGGATGTCGAACACCCCCGCGTGGGCGGTGTCGCGGATGGCCACGATCGCCGAGCTCCGCGGCTGGGCGCCGATCGTGGCGCTGCAGGTCGAGTACTCGCTGGTGCGCCGCACGGTCGAAGGCGAGCTGTTCGGCCTGGCCCGGGAGCTCGGCCTCGGCGTCCTGCCGTACAGCCCGCTGGCCAGCGGCGTGCTGTCGGGCAAGTACACCCGCGAGAACCGCACCCCCGACGGCTCGGGCCGGGGCCCGCTGGCGCAGGCCCAGCTCGACGGCACCAACGCGTTCGAAGTGCTGGACGTCCTGCGCGACCTCGCACAGCGCCTCGACACCACGGTCGCCGCCGTCGCGCTCGCCTGGGTGCGGCAGCAGGCGCCCGTCACGTCCACGCTCATCGGCGCCCGCTCGGTGGCGCAGCTCGAGGCGAACCTCGCGTCGCTGCACGTCACCATCCCCGAGGACGGCCTGCGGAAGCTCGACGCCGTCTCGGCGCCCGACCTCGGCTACCCCTTCCCCTGGCTCGCGACGATCGCCGTTTCGCTGCAGCAGGGCGGAACGCGGATCAACGGCGTCGGCTCGGCCACCTACCGCCGCGCCGTCTGAGACTCTCCTTCGAAAGGCGGAAAATCATGGCAGAAGTCCTGGTCACCGGCGGCTCGGGCTACATCGGCAGCTGGTGCGTGCTTGCGCTGCTCGCCGACGGGCACTCGGTGCGCACCACCGTGCGGAACCTCAAGAAGGAGCCCGAACTGCGGGCCATGCTGCGCGCGGGCGGCGCGCCCGATGACGCGAAAGTCACCGTCCTGCAGGCGGATCTGCAGCAGGACGCCGGATGGCGCGAGGCGGTGGAGGGCTGCGACTACGTACTGCACGTCGCCTCACCGACGCTGACGAGCGTGCCGCGCGACGACGACGAGATGGTCGTCCCGGCCCGCGACGGCGTGCTGCGGGTGCTGCGGGCCGCGCGCGACGCCGGCGTGAAGCGGGTCGTGCTGACCTCGGCGTTCGGCGCGGTCGGCTACGGCCACCCCGAGGCCACGCGGGTGTTCACCGAGGCCGACTGGACCGACGTGGACGCGGGGATCCCGCCGTACCAGAAGTCCAAGACCCTGGCGGAGAGGGCGGCGTGGGAGTTCGCCGCCGACGGCGGGCCGGAGCTGGCGGCGGTGAACCCGGTGGGCGTGTTCGGGCCGGTGCTGGGCACGGACTACTCGCCGTCGCTCGGCCTGGTGCAGCGGATGCTCGACGGCGAGATGCCGGCGCTGCCCCCGTTCGCGAGCGGGTTCGTCGACGTGCGGGACGTCGCCGACCTGCACCTGCGGGCGATGACCGACCCGGCCGCGGCGGGCGAGCGGTTCATCGCCATCGCCGGGCACAGCCTCTGGGTCCGCGAGGTCGCGGCGATCCTGCGCGCACGCCTGGGCGAGCGCGCGGCGAAGGTGCCGACGCGCGAACTGCCGCTGTGGGCGGCGCGGGCGCTCGCACGAGTCAACCCGGCGATGCGCGTCCTGCGCCCGCAGCTGGGCAAGAACTTCGACGCCACGTCGGAAAAGGCTCAGCGCCTGCTGGGCTGGTCACCCCGGCCGATCGAGGACACCATCGTCGACACCGCCGAGAGCCTGCTGGCCCTGAAAAGCGCCTGAACGGTCAGTCCGGGGCGGGGACGCCTTCAAGGACGACCAGCGGGAACGTCCGGTCGGTGTGCTGCTCGTAGGCGGAGGTGCCGTCGGAGACCAGGCGGTAAAGGCGGTCACGTTCCTCGCCGGTCGTCACGACACCGCGGGCCTGGTACGAGCGGTCGCCTAGCTCGACCGTCACGGCCGGGTCGGCCCGCAGGTTGTGGAACCACGCGGGATGCCGGGGCGCGCCTGCCTTGGACGCGACCACGAAGACGCGCCCCTGCTCGTCCACGCCGAACCCGAGCGGCACGGTCGTCCGCCGTCCGGTGCGCGCCCCGGTGGTGGTCAGCAGCAGGATCGGGAACGGCGGCCGGCTGACCTTGCCCTGGTGGGCGCGGAATTCGCTGATGACGCCTTGGTTGTAGGTCCGGAACTCCTCGTCGGACGGCACGGCGGACATGAATCTCCTTCGGCTCTCGGGCACCTCTCGACGTGCAGACCATCCGCGCCCGCGCCAGGAATCGGTCCCGCCACTCGGACTGGTGCGGACCGCCGTGTGGACCAATCCGTGAGTTTCCGCCCGGCGTGCGGCGGGACGGTGTTAGCTTCCGTCCCGTCATCCGCTGCCGGAGCGAGGTGTTCCAGTCACAGTGACACCGCACATGGACAAGTTCGCCGCCTACCTGCGCATGCTGAAGGACCGCAGCGGGCAGGGTTACGAACGTCTCGGCAAGCAGGCCGGGGCCAGCGGCTCCAGCCTGCACCGCTACTGCTCGGGCAAGAGCGTGCCCGCCGACTACCGCGTGGTCCACTCGTTCGCCAAGGTCTGCGGCGCGTCCGCCGAGGAGCTGCGCGAACTGCACCAGCTGTGGGCCCTGGCCGACGCCGACCGCGTCGACGAGGTGCCCTCGGAGCACGTCGAGACGCCGCCGGCCGCCGAGGACGCCGGACGGCCGTCGCGCAGGCGCGGGTACCTCGCGGTCGCCATCGCGATCGCGATCCTGCTGGCGGGCGGCCTGGTCTGGGTCACCGCCGACGGGTCCGTCCCGCCACCCGGCCGGTACGCCGACCGCGTGCTGTTCTCCCCCGGCTGCCAGCCGCCGGTGAGCATGGGCCAGCACGACGAGTGCGTCACCGAGGTGCAGAACCTGCTGGTCTCGGCCCAGGGACGGCTTTCGGTCGACGGCTCGTTCGGCCCGGAGACCCTGCGCCGGGTCACCGCGTTCCAGGTGCTGGCCGGCCTGCCCCCGCGCGGCGTGGTCGACGAGGCCACCAAGAACGCGCTGTACGACCACCGGACCAGCATGGCGGGCTGGTCGGGCGCCATGGTGGAGCAGCGGATCCGGGCCGTGTTCACCGAAGCGCCGGACACCGCGGTCGCGATCGCCCGCTGCGCGTCGTTCCTCGACCCGCTGTGGGTGCTGCCGAACACGAACGGCAGCCGCAACTGGGGCGTCTTCCAGATCTCCGACGGCCGCCTGCTGGAGCTGGGCGGCACGCCGCTGCGGGCGTTCGACCCGGCCTGGAACATCGACGCGGCCCACCGCCTGTGGACCGCGCACCACGACTTCCACGACTGGCCGGCCTGCTCGGCGGCCCTCCAGAACCCGCTGTCGCACTGACCGAAAGGGCGAAGCCCGCGCCCTCCGCGAGGGGTGGCCCCGAGGGTGCAGGCCGGAGGGCGCGGGCTTCGCGGCACGGACCGGGCACCGCCGGCGCCGGGAACCCCCGAGGGGCGGGGTTTCCCGGCGCCGGACCCCCGGTCGCCGGTCAGACGGTGCCGTTCTCCCACCACCACGCCCGGCCGAGGTCGGCGCGGCTGTCCACGTGCTGGTGGTCGGTGTTGTAGGTCTCCAGGCCGGAGAACCCGCTGGTCTCGGCCTTCTGGTAGACGGTCTTGTTGGCCACGCCCGGCACGTCGAGGTCGGCGGCGGTGCCGTACATGTGCATGCTGTCGCTGGCCCCGCCGATCTCCGCGTTGTGCGCGATGCTGCGGAACCCGGAGTTCACCGTGATCGGCTTGTTCCCGAGCTTCTTGCGCACCGCCTCCAGCTTGTACATGCAGCGGCGGGCGTTCTCCTTGGCGGTGGCCGCGCTGACCTTGCCGCCGTTGAAGGTGCCGCTCACCCGGTCGGTGAACTCGCTGAAGTTGAAGTGCGCGGTGGACCCGTCGCTCTGCTCCAGCGCGTTGAGCGCGGCCTGGGTGGCCGGGCCGACCTGCGCGTCCACGCCCAGGCCGTAGGCCGACTGGAACCGGCGGACCGCCGCCGCCGTGCCGGGACCGAACTCGCCGTCGATCGAGACCCGGCTGTGGCTGGGCGAGTCGGCCGCCCAGCCCGCGACCCGGATCTGGAGCTCGGTGACGTCGGCGCCCGTGCTGCCCTCGGTCAGGGTGCGGGACCAGGGGTAGGCCTGGGCGACGCCCGGCAGCAGCAGCGGGCTGACCGCCACGGCGGTGCCGATCACCGCCGCGCTGCGCAGCAGCGTGCGGCGGCTCATGGGGAGACTCATTCTCGTCCTTTCCTAGCGGGGATTCCGTGCGGGGTTCAGCGGTTGGCGAGCTTGTCGAGGTCGGCCTGGGTGCCGTTGAAGACGTCCCCGGTGGCCGGCGCGGGGATGCCGTCGGGGATGGCCGCGTCGGTGTACTGCCACATCAGCCAGGTGCTCGACCCGGCGGGCAGGGCCGGCTGCGTGACGGACTGGCGGTAGTCGGCGAGCTGCATCGGGTAGGACGAGAGCGCCGTGGTGCCGCCCAGGCACGAGTCCAGGAACGACTTCTGGGTGTAGATGATCGGGGTCCGGCCGAACGCCGCGGCCACCTTGTCCAGCCACGCCTTGGCGTCGGCGACGGTGACGTAGGGCGGGCAGCCGCCGGAGCCGTCGTCCTTCCACTCCAGGTCGAACACGGGCGGCAGGTCACCGGCGCGCTTGCCGGTGTAGCCGGTGGCCCGCACGGCGGCGATGAACCGGTCGGCCTGCGCGCCGCCGGTGTTGGCCGCGGTGCCGGTGTAGAAGTGGTACGGCCCCACGGCCAGTCCGGCGGTGCGAGCGGCGGGCAGGTCCGTGGCCAGGTACTCGTCGGTGACGTTGAGGCCGCGGGTCGCCTTGACGGTCGCGAACTCGACCCCGGACGCCTTCACCGCGCCCCAGTTGATCGGCGCGCCGCCGGGGTGCTGGTACTTCGCCGTGTCCACGCCGTCGATCGGGTGCCCGGCGGGCTTCGGCGGCACGCAGTAGGCGTTGCGGCTGGACCAGTCCGTGACCTTCGACCAGGTGGTGGGCCCGGCGACGCCGTCGGCACTGGCGTTGACGCAGTGCTGGAACTGGATCACCCGGTTGCGGGTGCCGTCGCCGAAGTTGCCGTCCACGGTCAGCGGCGGGTAGTGGCCCGGCTCCATGGCGAGGTTCAGCCGGCACTGGAGCTCCTTGACCTCCGTGCCGCTGGAACCGCTCTGCAGGGTCGGGCGGGCGGTGGAATGGCCGCACACCACGCTCTGCGCGGTGTCGGACGTGCCCTGGGTGGCGCACTTCTTCGGCTTCGCGGACCAGGAGTTCAGCGCGGCCCACGTGTTCGGCCCGATCTCGCCGTCCACGCTCAGGGCGGCGCATCGCTGGAACACGCGCACGCGGGCGTCGGTCGCCGGGCCGAACGAGCCGTCCGCGCCGATGGGCGTGTACCGGCTCGCCTTGGTCGCCAGGTTCAGTTCACACTGGGCCTCGGTGACCTCGGTGCCGGACGCGCCCTGTTTCAGGGTGGGCTGGGAGCTGGTGTGCCCGCACACCGCGACGGGTGCGGCCGCGGCGGTGGTGGTGGCCGTGGCGGCGGTCGCGGCGGGGAACACCAGCAGCACCGCGACGGCCAGAGCGAGTCTTTGCATGGCGAGGAGGCTCGCAGTGGCCACCCCGCCGGTCGCCGGTCCGCGGCCGATTCGGGACGCCGGGACAGTCCCACCCCACCGGACCAGCGGGAACGCCACCCCCGTGGGACACCTCTGGGACGCCCACCGTGCGGACGCCGTGCAACGAGCGGTATAGGGCGTTATACGAAAACGACGGCCCGGCGTGGTGGCCCCGGGACGATCACCGTGGTAGAAATAGAACGTGTTTCAGTTCTGACCGAGGTGCTGGAGGTGCGCGGATGAGCGTCCCGACGGTGACGGAACTCCTGCTGGCCCGGGCCGGCGACGAGCGTCCGGGCCTGCGGTTCGAGGACGAGACGTACACCTGGGCCGAGCACGTCCGGGCGTCGGCGATCCGCGCGGGCGACCTCCGGGAGGCGTTGCGCTGGGACCGGCCGCCGCACGTCGGCATCCTGGCCGACAACGTGCCGGCGTTCTCCGTCCTGCTGGGCGCCTGCGCGTTCGCCGGGGCGGTGCTGGTCGGGCTCAACCCCACCCGCCGCGGGGAGGCCCTCGCGCGGGACGTCCGGCTCGCCGACTGCCAGTTCGTGCTCGCCGAGGAGAAGTACCGGCCGCTCCTGGACGGGCTGGACCTCGGCGGGATCGACGTCCGGGACCTGGACGCGTGGCCGTCGGCGGACACGCCGGCCGATCCCGTCCCCGCGTCCCCGGACGACCTGCTCATGCTGATCTTCACCTCCGGCACCAGCGGTGACCCGAAGGCCGTGCGCTGCACCCACGGCAAGATCGCGTTTCCCGGCGCGATGCTCGCCGAGCGCTTCGGGCTGTCCCCGGCGGACACGGTCTACGTCACGATGCCGCTGTTCCACTCCAACGCCGTCATGGCCGGCTGGGCCGTCGGGCTCGCGGCGGGGGCGGGCATCGCCCTGCGCCGCCGGTTCTCCGCGTCCGGCTTCCTGCCCGACGTGCGGAAGTTCGGCGCGACCTACGCCAACTACGTGGGCAAACCGCTGTCCTACGTGGTCGCCACTCCCCCGCGCCCGGACGACGCCGACAACCCGCTGCGGCTCGTCTACGGGAACGAAGGGGCGAGCGCCGACCTGGCCGCGTTCGAGAAACGCTTCGGCTGCACGGTCGTCGACGCGTTCGGCTCCACCGAAGGCGGTGTGGGTTTCGCCCGCACCGCCGGCACCCCGCCCGGCTCCCTCGGCAAGCCGACCGACGACGTCGCCATCCTGCACCCGCACACCGGACGGCCGTGCCCACCGGCCGAGTTCGACGCCCACGGCACCCTGACCAACGCCGCGGAAGCCGTCGGCGAGCTGGTCAACACCGCCGGCGCCGGCTGGTTCGCCGGGTACTACCGCGATCCGGGCGCCGACGCGGAACGGCTGCGCGACGGCCGGTTCCACACCGGAGACCTCGCCTACGCCGACACAGGAGGCTTCTGCTTCTTCGCCGGGCGGCTCGGCGACTGGCTCCGCGTCGACGGCGAGAACCTCGGCACGGCGCCGATCGAGCGCATCCTGCTGCGCCACCCCGCGATCACGGACACCGCCGTCTACGCGGTGCCCGACCCGGTGACCGGCGACCAGGTGATGGCCGCCATCGTCACCGATGGCACCCCCGTCGATCCCGGAGAGTTCGGCCGGTTCCTGGCCGGTCAGCGCGATCTCGGGCCCAAGCAGGTACCCAGGTACGTGCGCACGGTCCGGGAACTGCCGCGGACGTCGACGTTCAAGGTCGTCAAGCGGCAGCTTTCCGCGGAGGGCCTGAACTGCCCCGGCACGCTCTGGGAGCGCGCGGGGCAGGACGTCGTCTACACGGAACTGTCCACCGTGGACGATCCCGCCTGACGGGCGGCCGGGGTCAGGGCTTCTCGAAGTGCTGGTAGTCGATCGGGGTGTCCCAGGACCCGCCCCAGGTCCAGCCGCGCGTGGTGAACGCCCGCTCGGTGGCGTCACCCGCGTGGATCATGCCCGGGGAAGTCTGCGTGCGGTCGACGTACGGCGCGCCGTTGGGCGGATAAACCGCGCCACTGCCGGAGATGTAGGGGTTCTGCACCGTGTTGATGTCGATGGCGCGGCCGTAGGAGTGGTTCGACCAGGCGGTACCCCCGGTGATCGCCCGGCAGTTGAACGCCGAAGTGTTGTTGGCCGCCATGGACGCGTCGTCGTCGGAGTTGTACTTCTCCACGGTTTCCATCCGCTCGATGGGGAACCGTCCGAAGTAGAGGTCGGCGAAGGTGCGGGCGACCTCGACGGCGCGATCGGCGTTGACGACCAGCTCGCCCCGGTGGACCTTCCCGTCGAAGCCGAAGAAGTTGAGGCTCACCAGCCGCAACTGGTCGGGCCCGACCGGGCAGCCCTCGTGCCAGCTGGACGCGAGCCGTTCCGCGCTGACCGGCCGGATGACGGCGAGGTAAGGCGGAAGCCCGTTGGCCGCGGGCGCGGTGACCTCCACGGGCGGGGCCGTGGTGGCCGACGCCGGCATGGACCCGGCGAAGACCACGGACAGGGTGAACGCGATGACGGCGATTGCTTTCGTTCTCAGTTTCATGACGGCTACACGCCTTGCCCCGCCATGCGGCTTAGCCGAAGTTGGCTTCACCACACGAGGCAACCTCAAGCACACCAACGAAAACGCGCCGAACCCGAGTGTCCGGTTCCGGCCAGGCGGCCGGTAGCGGTCAGTGCGGCCGGGAGAGATCGCCGGGCTTGAAGGCCTTCACCGTGTCCGTGACGGGCTTGTCGAGTTCCGCCTTGTGGGCGGCCGGGTAGACCCAGCGCAGGCCGGCCGTCGAACCGGCTCCGGTGGACTCGTGCTCGTAGAAGATCCGGCCGTCGCCCTGGTAGCCGGACACCGTGTAGCCGTCGCCGTCGGCGGAGCGGAAGGTGACCCGGCCGCCGTTTCCTTCGATGGAAGCGGCCAGCTCGGCCAGCTCGTCCGCCGGACGGCGGCCGCCCGAGTTGGTTCCCCACACCGTCATCGTCGCGCCGAGACCGGCGTTCGTGAACGTCATCCCCTCGCCGTCCTCCGGGGTCCACGGCGACGCGGTGTAGCCCGCCGGCACCAGCGTGGTGAACCCGAAGCGCGCGTTCGTGTACGTGGTTGCGGCACCCGGCTTCGCCGAGGACGGCGGTGGTGCCGGAGAAACCTTCCTTCCCAGCATGGTCAGGAACTTCGGCTGCAGCAGGTCGTCGAGCTCGCCGTAAGGCAGGGCCACGGGCTCCTTCCCGGCTGCGGAGGCGCAGCCGAGTTCGTACCACAGGATCTCGAACTCGGCGCCGGTCCCGGTGAATCCGAACGTCGCGGCCGGCACGTGGTCACCGCCACCGGGCCGCTCTGCGGCGTCCATGCTCACCTGCCGCTCCCCTTCGCCGGCGACCGTGGGCACGGTGCAGAAACCGTTCTTCGTGTGCGGCGCCAGCCGCTGGGTCAGCGTCCGCAGGCCGTCCGCCGTCAGGGTCTCGGGCCGGAAGACGTCCTGGGGGCCCAGCACCCGCCCGGTGGCGAGGTCGACGGACAGCGCTTCGGGGAACCGCCAGGTGGTGTGCCCCAGCACGTCCGAGTCGAGATCGTGGTCGTACCGCACGGAAAGCAGGCCCGGGGTCCGCAGCAGGACCCGCGCGGTGGTGCGCAGCGCGGGCGTTTCGCCGTTCGCCCGGATCTGCTCGAGCGTGCTCGGCACGGCGACCCCGTCCCGCACCGACTTCAGCCGCTGGTCGACCGGCGCCCGCAGCGCGTCGTTGATCCGTTGCCGGACGGCGGCGTCCGGGCCGCCGGACACCTGCGGGTACTGGAGCTCGTAGCCGATGGGCAGCACCGGGTCCCGCCCGGACAGGGTCTGCACGGCCACCGACAGCGCCGCGGGCGGAGCGGGCGGGTCGTCCTTGCCCGGAAGGATCAGGAACCCGCCGACGGCCAGCGCGCCGAGGATCGCGATCACCATGGCGATCTTGCCCGCCAGTGCCGCGGTCACCCCCGCGCTGGTGCCGGCGGTCGTCACGCCCGCCCCGGCGCCGGCCGCCGCGAGCGGCGCGGCGGCCGTGCCGGCGGTCGTCAGGAGCGCCAGCGGTGTCAGGGCCGTCAGCGCCGCGGCCGAGGTGGCCAGCCGCTTCCAGCCGCGCTTCTCCCAGTTCTTCCCGTAGGCCTCGCGGGCGACGGCTTCCAGCTCGGTCACGAAGGCGTCCGCCGTCGCCGGCCGCCACGCCGGGTCCTTCGCCATGCCCCGCGCGATCAGCGGGCGCAGCGCCTCGGGCACCGCTTCCAGCGGCACCGGCGCCTGCCCGTGCAGGGCGCGCAGCTGCTCGCTCGTGTCCGCCTCGAACGGCCGGTGCCCGGTGACGCACTGGTAGAACACGCACGTGGCCGCGTACACGTCGGTGGCGGGCCGGCCCGGGCGGCCGGCCCACTGCTCCGGGGCCATGTAGGCCGGGGAACCGGCGGTCAGTCCGTGGTGTCCGTCCAAAGTGGCCAGTCCGAAGTCGACCAGCTTCGACTCGCCCTCCCGCGACACCAGGACGTTGCCCGGCTTGTAGTCGCGGTGGACCACGCCGACGGCGTGCGCGTCGGCGAGGCCGAGCAGCGAGCCCTTCAGGATCGCCAGCGCGGCTTCGGGCGGCAGGACGTTCTCCGCCACCAGCAGAGCGCGCAGCGACACGCCGGGCACCGCCTCCATGACCAGCGCGGCACCCTGCGGCGTCTCGACGAAGTCGAAGAGCCGGACCACGTGCCGGCTCCGCACGCCGGCCAGCAGCCACGCCTCCCGCCGGAACCCGTGCGCGATCCGCGCGTCGGCCAGGAACTCCGCGCGCAGGTACTTGATCGCCGCCATCTTCCCGGAGGCCTCGTGCTTGGCCAGCACGACCCGCCCGAAACCGCCGGTGCCGAGCACGTCCACTTCGGCGTACCCGGGCACGCTCCAGGTGTCGTTCATCCGCGGCGGTCCTCCCCCCAGTGATTCCCGGCCCCGGGCTGCACCTTAACGGAGCGTCGGCCGGCCACGAAGCAGTTCACACAAAAGTGTCACTTCTTCCTGGTCACGGACGTTCCGCGGACACTGGCCGGATCCGGCCATTCCGGCTCGGCGGTCCCGTTCCGCCCCACATTCCCGGTCGCGGTCCCTTATGCTGCAGCCGTTTCCGATTCGAAGGGTGTTCCATGCCGGCTCGCGCACTGCCATTCCTGGCCACGGGTGTCGTTCTGCTGATCGCCGGATGTTCGGGCGGCGAAAACGGCACCGCGGCGCCGGTGCCGTCGAGCACCGCCACACCACCGGCGTCGACCACGCCATCCTCGACGCCGACGACTTCGGCCACGCCCAAGACCTCCGCGGTGAAGACGGCCGCCGGAGCCGTCGAGCGGTACGAGACCTACCTGCACGCGGTCGGCGCGGAGGACGTCACCACGGCCTGCGAGATCGCCGCGCCCGCCGCCAAGAAGGCGGAGGACGAGGGTTTCGGGCCGTGCGAGAAGACCCTCCCGATCACGTTCCAGCTGTTCTCCGCGGCGGAGCGGAAGGCGCTGCAGAACGCCACCGTGGACCGGGGCAGCGTCACCCAGAGCGCGAAGAAGACCGAGATCCCCGCCAAGGCGGTGCGGGCCGCGGTCCGGTTCACCGACCACGACCTCGGTGACGCCGTCCTGGAACTGCGCGACGGCGCCTGGTACGTCACCGACTGACCGTCCATCCACATCGGACGGTCAGTAGCTCAGCCAGGTCCCCCTCGGGGCGCGCTGCCCGACGCCCGGCCGGCCGTAGTCGCACACGCCGCCGGGGAACGCCGCCCGCAGCCGCTTCTGGTCGGCGGCGGTGAAGGCGACCGGGTAGTCGCGGAAGTTCAGCGGCTTCAGCCGGCACTTCAGCACGTCGAGGGCCAGGCCCTCCCCCGCGACCAGCCGGGTGTTGGCCGCCACCGGGTACAGCGCGCCGCACTGGCCGCTCGCCGGGTACGTCAGCTTCTCGGTGACCCGGGACGCGGCGGAGAGGTAACACCCGTCGCCGAGGTCGCGCGGCCGGTTCGCCAGCACCTTCTGCTGGCGGCTCCGGTGCGAGCCGTCGGCGTCGATCGCGGTGAGCCAGCGGTCCATCGCGTCGAGCTCGTAGACGCTGGCGGCCGCCGCTTCCGCTCCGGTGGCGTGGTTTTCGATGATGACCTGGTTGGCCGCGGTGCCGTTGGCCCGCAGAAGCCGTTGCCGCAGCACGTAGGACCACTCGGTGGTGTGGATGTCGTTGCCGAAGCCGGCGAGGTCGAGGTCGGTCCGCTGGTCGATGATCGGCGTTTCCCGCAGGCCCTGCGACGCCGAGTTCAGGATGTCGTCGGCGTACACCGCGTCGAGCGCCTTCGGATCGGCCGCCGTCCGCTGCGCCACGGGCTTTCCGGTGTAGTCGAGGCCGCCGATGGCCGCGTTGAGGTCGGTGAACTGCGCCGCGGTGATCGTCCCGGCCGTCAGCGCGGCCAGGCCGTACTGCACGCCGGTGGTGTCGAGCGTGCTGCGCACGAACCCGGTCCGCGGGTCGCGCCCGACCTGGTTGACCAGCTGCTCGTTGGAGTTGCACTTCACCCCGCGCGGGTTGGTGACCGGGTCCCACCGCGCCGCCACCGGGATGGCCGCGTTGCAGCTGTCGGTCGCGGTGGCGCGGCTGGCGAAGGTCTGGTCCCAGGAGACGCAGGTGTCGTAGGTCGGGAAGCCCGCGACGGCCTGCTTCTGCGCCGCGGTGAACGACGCGCCCGGCCCGGCGAAGTACCGGTTCAGCAGGCGGCAGTCCGACACCGGGCCGCCGACGCTCAGCGGGTCCGGGAACGAGACGCCGGGGATGATCCCGTCGACGACGCCGGGGTAGTTCTCGGCGATGTCGTACTGCTGGATCGCCCCGCCCGAGCCGCCCCAGCCGATGGTGTGGGCGACCGGGCCGTAGGTCTCGATGAAGTGCTCCTTGACCATCATCGCCGCCTCGGCCGAGATGATCGGGCTGCAGTTGTTGTCGAGCACGTTCAGGGTCGACGACGCGACCGCGTAGCCCTGGGCCAGGAACAGGTCGTTGACGACCCCGCCGGTGGAGTTGCCCTGGTGGTAGCCCGCGTTGCAGCCGCCGCCGAAGGTGTAGACCAGCTTCCCGTTCCAGCTCTTGTCCGGCGCGACGGGCGACGGCGTGCCGTCGTGGAGCGCCGCGATCTCGTAGACGGCGCGGTCGATCGTGCCGCGCTCGACGCGGACCACGTACGGCACGGCGCGTCCGCCGACGGTGGCCGTCGCGAGGTCCGCCGGCCGGGTCGCCGGGTCCGCCAGCGGCGCGAACACCCCGGCGGTGGTCTTGTACTGGTAGCTCACCCGGGTCGGCGCGCTGCAGAGCGGCTGGGACGCCGCGGGCAGGCCGAACGCCTGGGTCTCGCAGTAGAACGGGCGCTGCTGCGCGCCGGAGAAGACGGGCCCGGTGATCGGGTGGTTGGTGACGCGCAGGCTCGCCCGCTGGTCCCGGCCGGGCCCGCTCGTCCGCGCGCTCAGCTCGTTGGCGCCGTCACGCAGGCCGGTCACCAGGCCGAGCAGGCTGCCGTCCGGCTGGGCGCGGAAGCTGGAGGTCACATCGTGTCCGTTGTCGCTGACGCTGACCCGCGCCCGCTCCGGCGCGACGACCTTGACCAGCACCTGTCCCCCGCTGACGAGCGCGGGCCTTGGGTTCGACACCGTCTCGATCGTCAGCTGCCGCCCTGGGGACGCGGCCACGGCGGTCGCGGTCCCCAGCAGCAGGACGGGCGCGGTCAGGACCGCCACCACGAGGGATGAGCGCACAGGACGGTTGGCCACCAGACACTCCGCTCGCTTGTGGCATCGCGTCCTCGCGACACCCGCAGCTGCCGGTATAGCACCTGCGGCCGGGCGGGAACAATGAATCGTCTGCAAGGAATTCCGCCCCGGTGATCGGCGCGACGGGCGGCACTTCCCTCGCCGTAGCCGGTGCACCGCCACGACGAGGCTCACCTTTCCGCACGACCGCCGCGCCGGCGGCAGCACCTCGGGCCTCACAGACAACCGGGACGGAAGCGGTCCTTTCACCCGTATCCTCGGCAAGGTAAACCGATCTCAGGGAGGGTGCTGTGCCTGAGCCTGTGCTGGTGTCGATGGCGGCGGCGATCGCGGCCCGCACCGTGGTGGGGCTGTACAACCTGGTGAAGGCCAGGTTCGCGGCCGATCCGGAGGCCAAGGCGGTGCTGGAGGCCGCCGAAGGCGCCACGGCGGATTCCCCGGAGGTGCGGAAGCTGGCCGATGCCCTGGAGGAGAAGAGGTCCGAGGACCCCGCGTTCGCCGAAGAAGTGGCCTCGGAATGGGAGCGGGCGGTGGTGGAACAGAACGCGACCTCGGGCGGCGTGACGAACCAGATCTCCGGCCACGTCAGCGGAAACGTGGTCCAGGCCCGCGACATCCAAGGTGGTGTCTCGTTCTGATCCGCTCAGGGCAACGCCCGCCGCACCTGCTCAAGCCGTTCGGTGGCTTCGGGATCGTCGAGAAGCTCGAGCAAGCTCGCGGCCTCTTGCCGAACGGAACCGGCCTCGCGATCTTCCCCGGCGACGGTCAGCGAGTCGGCCAGATTGGAGAGAATCAGGCCCAGCACCCGGGGCGCCTCGGCGGCGCGCGCCACCTCGACCGCCTGCCGGTGGATGGACACGGCCTCCTCGATACGGCCGGCTTCCCGGCAGGTGGTGCCGAGCCCGTCGAGTGACCAGGCCCGGCGCTGGGACACGCTCGTGTTGCTGAACCTTTCGAGGGCCCGCCGGTAGGACACCAGCGCGTCGTCGTAGCGGCCGGCAAGACGCTGGATCCGTCCGTAGTCCAGCAACGCCCACCCTTCGGTGCGGGTGTCACGCAACTCCCGCGCCAGCTCGACGCCGCGCGCGGCGTCGGCCAAGGCGACGCCGAGCTCGCCGGCGTCGGCCAGGTTCGCCGTCGCCCTGGCGAGGATGACCAGGCCGACGAGCTCGAAGTGCCGGTTCCCCAGTGCCCGGGCGAGCTCCACGCTGTGCCGGGCCGCGTCGACGGCGTCGTGGTGCCGCCGGATCCCGTCGTACGCCTCGGCCAGGTTGAACAAGGCCGCGGTTTCGCCTTCGAGATCCTCTTCGGCACGTTGCAGCGCCCACAAGCTCTCGAACCGTTCGGCGGCTTCGGCGAACTTTCGCCGGTGCAGCAGACTGACCCCGAGGAAGTTCAGCGTGATCCGGACGCCGTGGCGGTCGTCGAGTTCGCGGAAGATCGCCAGTGCCTCTTCCGCACAGGTGGCGGCCTCGTCGAACTGCCCCTTCGTCCGCTCGATTTCGGCGAGCTTGGCCAGCAGTTCACCTTCGCCCTGCCGAGCACCGTCGCGGCGGGCGGCGGCGAGGGCCATCGTGATCGCGGCGCGCCGATCGTCCGATGGCATACCGCGCATCGCCGGTTCGGTGGCCACTGCCAGCTGCCAGGTCAAGGTGTCCCGCCCGGACTCGTCCGCGGCTTGGATCGCGGCGAACAGGTTCTGGCCTTCGAGGTAACACCACTCTACGGCCGCGTCGTGGTCGGGGAACCGCGGAACAGCGGCGGGAGCGGGCAGGGCGTCGGGCTCCAGGATCCGCCCCCATGTGCGCATGACTGTGCCGACCGTGTGGGCCGTGTGCAGGTACCAGGCCAAGATCCGGGCCCGGGCGTCGTCGCGGGGCAACGGCGGCTCGTCCTGGTGGGCGACGTCCGTGGCGTAGGCGCGCAGCAGGTCGTGGAACTGGTAGCGATCGGCCCCGATCTGCTCCAGCATGTGCGCGCCGACGACCGCGTCCAGCAGCTGCCTGGCGGCGGCCACCGGCACACCGGCCGCCTCGGCCGCGACGTGCGTGCCGAACTCCGCGCTCGGGTGCAGCCCGAGCACGCGGAACATGTGCGCCGCCTCCGCACTGAACGACCGGTAGGACAACGCGAACACGGCGCGGACACCGTCGTGCTCCCCGCCGCTGCCGAGCTCGTCCCAGAGCCGGGATTCGTCGCGCAGGTTGCCGATCAGCTCCGCCAGCGGCATCCACGGCCGGGAAGCCGCCCGCTCCGCCGCGATGCGCAGCGCCAGGGGCAGGCGGGCGCACAACCGGGCGAGCTCGGCGCGCTCACCCGGCTCGTCCGCGGTGCGGTAGTCCGTGGTCAGCGCGCGAATCAGGGTGATCGCGTCGGCCTCGGGCAGGACCTCGACGGTGACGCGCTGCGCCCCGTCGCGTGCCATCACCCCTTCGAGCCGGTCCCGGCTGGTGACGATCGTGCGGCAGGCAGGCCCGCCGGGCAGCAGCGGGCGGACCTGGCCGATGTGCGCGGCGTTGTCCAGCACTACCAGCACCCGGCGGCCCGCCAGCAATGAGCGGTACAGCGCGGCCTTGTCCTCGACGTCGTCGGGGATCCGGGCGGGCGGCACGGACAGTGCCCGCAGGAAGCGGTCCAGCGCCTGATCCGCCGTCATCGGCGCACCCGGGTCGTAACCGCGGAGGTTGACGTACAGCTGCCCGTCCGGGAACCGGGCCGCCACGCGGTGGGCCCAGCGCAGCGCCAGAGCCGTTTTGCCGACACCGGCCGTGCCCACGACCAGGGCGGGCCCGGTCGGCCCGGCAGCCAGCAGCACGTGGTCCAGCCGGGCCAGTTCGGCCGTCCGGCTGACGAATCCGCGCACTTCACCGGGCAATTGCCGGGGGACATCGAAATCGGCGGCGGAAGCGTGGTGGAAATGCACACCGCCGCTGATGTCCCGGGCCTGGACGACATCGGCCGCCGTGCCGGACACCACCGACCAGGTCCCGTCTCGAAGGGCGGGTTCCGGATCCTCACCAGGTGCTTCAGGTTGGGCCATCAATCACTTTCGTGAGCGTCTGTCGCGCAAGTATATCCACGACGCCTCCCGCCGGGCGGCCGACGCTGCGAGACTGAACGGATGCGAAACGGCCGTGGACCGATTGATCTTGTGTGGCTGGAAATCACCGGGAAATGCCAGCTGATGTGCGTTCACTGTTACGCCGAAAGCACGCCCACCACACCACACGGCCCGATGAGCCGGGACGACTGGATCCGGGTCATCGACGAAGCCGCCGCCCTGGGCGTGGCGAAAGTGCAGTTCATCGGCGGCGAGCCGACGCTGCGCCCGGAGCTGCCCGACCTCATCGGCCACGCGACGGCGTCGGGCTTGCGGGTGGAGGTGACGTCGAACCTGGTCCGGCTGTCCGCGCGCATGTGGGCCGCGGCCGCCCTCCCCGGCGTCGAGCTGGGCACGAGCTACTACTCCGACGATCCCGCGGAGCACGACGAAATCGTCGGCAGGCGTGGCAGCCACGCCAGGACCACGGCCACGATCAAGACCGCGCTTGCGCAGGACATCTCGGTGAACGTCGGGGTCATCGACGTCCGGGCCGGCCAGCGGGTGGCGGCTGCCCAGGAGACGCTCCGGGACCTGGGCGTCACCCGGATAGCGGTTGATCGCATGAGGCATTTCGGCCGCGGCGCGAGTGGCCGCGGTCCGGCCGTCGGCGAGCTGTGCGGCCGGTGCGCGAAGGGCGTCGCCGCGGTCCTGCCCGACGGCTCGGTGACCCCGTGCCCGATGTCGCGGTGGCTGTCGTTCGGCAATGTGCGCGAGACTTCGTTGGCCACCTTGATCCGCGGCGCCGAGGCCCGCCGGATCCGGGCGTCGATCGCCGAGAAGACGACCTGGACCGGCAACTGCGCGTCAGGCAGCGGAGGCGGGGGCGGCGGGTGCACACCTTGACTGCGGCCGGGCGGGACCACCGTCGATCGGTCAGCGCCGGATGCCGGCGGTGAGCTTCTCCCAGTTGCCGTGGGTGATGCGGTCGCGGTCCTCTTCGGAGAGCGGTGCCTCCTCCAGGAACCGGCGGGCGGATCCGGCGCGTTCGCGGTTGAACGGGTAGTCGGAGGCGTACATGATCCGCTCGGCCCCGACCGTCTCCAGGCTCCACCGCAGGTACTTGGGGCTGGAGATGCCGCCCGGGGTGACGAAGATGTTGGTACGGAAGTACTCCGCGACCGGTTGCCGCAGGTTGGTGAGCCGGTCCAGGGCCGCGACGCGGTCGAGGTAGAACAGCACCACCTCACCCCAATGTCCCAGGATGAGCTGCAGGTCGGGGAACCGGTCGAAGACGCCGGCGAGGATCATCCGGAGCACGGTCAGCCCGGCGTCGTAGTGCCAGCCGAACGCGCCGGTGGCCAGCATGCCGTCCACCGGTGGGCCGAAGCCGCGGTAGTAGGCCTCGGTGACGGCCGCGACCGGGACGCTCGGGTGCAGGTAGACGGGGGCACGCAGGTCTTCGGCGGCCTCGTAGACGTCCCAGAACTCGGGTGCGTCCAGCGATCGGCCGCCGGAGTTCGCGTTGACGAGCGCGCCGTCGAGGCCGAGTTCGCCGACCGCGCGCCGCAGCTCGTCGGCGGCGGCCGCCGGTGCGGGGGTGGCCAGCGCGGCGAATCCCCGGAAGCGGCCGGGGTGGCGGCGCACGGCGGCGGCGAGGAGGTCGTTGGTCGGTCCCTGCAGGGCGACCGCCTCCGCCGCGTCGAGGTTCTGCAGGCCCGGCGTCGTGAGGGACAGCACGGCCGTGTCGATCCCGGCGTCGTCCATGGCGGCGACGCGGCCGTCGCCGAGGTCCAGCAGCGCCGGCGTGACCTCGCTTTCCAAGGCCCACTTCATCATCGGCTCGGCCAGCTCGGGGTCGCGCCGCCGCCACGCTCCGACCACGTCTTCGGTGACGAAGTGCTCTTCGAGGGCGTAGAGCTCAGCCACGGACGGTCTTCAGCGCGCCGGCCCAGGACTCGAGCTGGTCGAAGAGGACGGTCGCGGCGTCGTCGTGCGTCGCGGAGGGCGTGAACGCCGAGAAGTTCTCGAAGTCGGAGAACAGCGAGAACGACAGCTGCTGGCGCACGTGGGCCAGCTGCAGCTCGCTCGCGATCGCCCGCAGGTGCTCGATCGCCCGCGTTCCGCCGAGCGAGCCGTACGACACGAAGGCGGCGGCCTTGTTGTTCCACTCGGCGTAGAGGTAGTCGATGGCGTTCTTCAGCACCCCCGACGTGGAGTGGTTGTACTCCGGGGTGACGAAGACGTAGCCGTCGTATTCGGCGATCTTGGCGGCCCAGGCCTTCGTGTGCTCCCCGGAGTACGCGCCCCGGCTGGCCGGCACGGCCTCGTCCAGGTGCGGCAGCGGGTAGTCGAGCAGGTCGATCAGCTCGTAGTCCGCGCGGGTGCGCTCCTTGGCCTTGGTCAGCACCCAGTCCGCCACCGCCGCGCCCTTGCGGCCGGGGCGGGTGCTGCCGAGGATGACGGCGAGCTTCAGATCGCTCATGGTGGGACCTCCGGAATCGGTTGACTTGAATCTTCAAGTCAAACTAGCGCCCTCGACTTGAAAGTTCAAGTCAGTACACTCCGACCATGCCTGCCCGGGAACAGTGGCTCACCGACGACCAGCTCGCGGCGTGGCGCGGGTTCATGAAGCTCCTCCAGCGGCTGCCCGCCGCCCTGGAGTCACAGCTCCAGCAGGACTCCAAGCTCAGCTTCATCGAGTACTACGTCATGGCCCACCTGTCCGACCAACCTGAGCGTCGCCTGCGGATGAGCGAACTGGCCGTCCTGGCCAACACGGAGCTGTCCCGCCTGTCCCACCTGATCGGACGCCTCGAGAAGCGCGGGTTCGTGTACCGCGAACCCGACCCCGGAAACGGCCGCTACACCCGGGCGGTCCTGACCGACGCGGGCCAGGCCTACCTCGCGGAAGCGGCCCCCGGGCACGTCGCCCGGGTGCAGAGTCTGTTTGTCGACGTTTTGACGCCCGAGGAGCTGCGCACCCTGCACGGGATCTCCGACGCGGTGCTCGCCCGCATCGACGGGGACTAGCCCTCCGCGATTCCCCACTGCAGGCCCACCGCCGTCACGGCCTCTCCGAGCAGGTCGCCGAGCTTTCGCGATTCCCCGTCGGCCACCCACCGGGTGAACGCGGCGCGGAACACCGCCATGGCCACCTCGGCGCTCGCGGCGGCCGAAAGCTCGTCGACGCCCCAGCCGGTCAGCGTCCGGGTCAGGCTTCGCGTCCAGACCTGGAGCTTCCCCAGCTCGCGCTCGGCCAGTTCGGGAACGGAGCCGATCAGCGCCGCGCGCTGGGCGAGGGACTTCCGCCGCGGTTCCATGTCCGCGGCCACCGCGCGCAGGGCCCGGGGAAGCGCTTCCGCGACGACGTGCGGCCCGGCATCGAGCGCGTCCGTGAGCAGGTGCTCCAGCCGCTGTCCGTCGTCGAAGAGCACTTCGCGCTTGTCCGGGAAGTACCGGAAGAACGTCCGCTCGGTGACGTCGGCGCGCGCCGCGATGGCCGCGGCGGTCGTGGCCGCGTACCCGTCGCGGGTGAACAGCTCGAGCGCCGCCTGCTGCATCCGGGGACGGCTGTCGGGTCGCCGTTGAGGCACACCTCACCCTAACCGCCGTTGTCAGTCACTGACAACCGGGGTTACGGTGGCATTGTCAGTCACTGACAACCTCGAAGGAGCGGTCATGCCTCGTCCCGAAGTGGCAGCGGTGCTGTCGTACCTGGAGTCACGGCCCCCCGCCGCACCGCCGACGCTGCCGGAGATGCGCGCGCAGCTGGTCGCCTCGGTCGCGGCCGGCGACCTGCCCGCCGGCGAGATCGCCGTCGAACGGGCCCTCACGATCCCGACCCGCGCCGGCACCGTCCCCGCTCTCCTGCTGGACGCGCGCGCCGAGCGCGGCGACGGTCCCGTGGTCGTCTGGTACCACGGCGGCGGGTTCGTCACCGGCGGGCTGGACACCCACCGCGGGTTCGCGGCCGAGGTCGCCCGGCAGCTCGACCTCCCGGTCGTGCTCGTCGGCTACCGCCTCGCCCCCGAACACCCCTTCCCGGCGGCCGTCGAGGACGCCGAGGACGCCGCCCGCTGGGTCGCCTCCCGGCCGGACGGGCTCGGCCGGAACGCCGACGCCCTGGTGCTGGGCGGCGACAGCGCGGGCGGCACGCTGACCATCGTCACGTCGATGGCGCTGCGCGACCGGCCCGCCGAGGTGCCGGTCCGGGCGCAGTTCACCATCTACCCCGCGACCGATCTCACGCGCCGCTACCCGTCGCAGGACGAGTTCGCGACCGGCCGCCTGCTCACCGAGGAAACCCGCCGTTTCTACTACGCGCAGTACGATCCCGACATCGACGACTGGCGTGCTTCCCCGCTGCTCGGCACCCTCACGGACCTGCCGCCCGCGGTGGTCCTGACCGCCGGCGAAGATCCGGTCCGCGACGAAGGACGGGCCTACGCGGCCGCGCTGATCTCGGCCGGTGTGCCCACCACGTTCCTGGAGGCCGCCGGGCACATTCACGCGTTCGTGCTGATGCGCCAGGTCGTTCCGTCGACCCAGGACGACCTCCGCCGGGCCTTCAGGGCGCTCACCACGACCCTGGAGGGGCGCTAGAGACCCAGGTCGCGGCCGACGATCTCCTTCATGATCTCCGTGGTGCCGCCGTAGATCGTGGAGACGCGCGAGTCGAGGTAGTCCTGTGCGATGCGGTATTCGAGCATGTAGCCGTAGCCGCCGTGCAGCTGCAGGCAGCGCCCGACGATGCCGACGTACTGTTCCGTGGTCCAGAACTTCGCCGCCGCGGCGTCCACAGCGGACAGTGCGCCGCGGGAGTGCCGGGCGAGCAGGTCGTCGATGTAGGCGCGGCTCACCCGCACGGCGGTGACCATCTCCGCCAGTTCGAACCGCGTGTTCTGGAACGAGCCGATCGGCTTGCCGAACGCCGTGCGCTGCTTGACGTAGTCCAGGGTCCGCTCCAGTACGCCTTCGGACGACGCCACGGCATTGGCGGCGATCGAGATCCGCTCCTGGGGCAGGTTGCGCATCAGGCCGGGGAAGCCCGCCCCCTCCTCGCCGAGCAGGTTGGCGGCGGGCACGCGGACGCCGTCGAAGAACAGCTCGCTGGTGTCCTGGGCGTGCAGGCCGATCTTCTCCAGGTTGCGGCCACGGGAAAAACCGGCGCGGTCGGCCTCGACGACCAGCAGGCTGAGCCCGCCGTGGCGGTCCGGGCCGGTCCGGACCGCGGTGACGACGAGGTCGGCGTTCTGGCCGTTGGAGATGAAGACCTTGCTGCCGTCGACCACGTAGTCGTCCCCGTCGCGGACGGCGGTGGTGCTGATCCCGGCCAGGTCGCTGCCGGTCCCGGGCTCGGTCATCGCGACCGCGACGACGAGCTCCCCGGCGGCGATCCCGGGCAGCCAGCGGGCTTTCTGCTCTTCGTTGGTCAGGTCGGTGAAGTAGGGCACGACGATGTCGTTGGACAGCGCCACGCAGGCGAGCCCGTCCGACACCGGGTGCCGTGAGAACTCCTCGCCGATCACGGCGTTGAAGCGGTAGTCGGTGATGCCGCCCCCGCCGTACTCCTCGGGGATCGAGAAGCCGAGGATCCCGGCGCGGGCGGCCTCGCGGAACAGCTCGCGGTCGACCCGGCCCGCCGCCTTCCACCGCTCGGCGTGGGGCGCGGCGTGCTTGTCGACGAACGCGCGGACCGTGTCTCGCAGGAGCTCGTGGTCGTCGTCGTAGAGCGGCCGCTTGACGGGGAAGACAGGGGGCACGCGAACTCCTCGGCGGCATGAACGGCACTGGTCTTGCTGACCGGCACCCGGCTTCGATATGTTAATGAGAAATCGCACCAGTGGGCAAGCTCGGGCCCGACGTCGCAGCACCAAGTCCAGGCCAGACCGCAGAGATGCACGAACACACCTCCAAGGAAGCAGGTATGTAAATGAGCAATCTCAGCAGAAGGAGCGCCTTGTCCCTCGGTGCGGCCCTCGGGCTCGCGGGAGTGGCGAGCACGGCCGCGCCCGCGTGGGCCTGGTCGTCGGCGGGCTCGGTGGCCGGCACCGGCTCGGGAGCCGACCCGTGGCAGGTCTGGGACGACCCGGTCGACGGCCTGCTGGCGGCCCTGCTCGACAACGGCCAGGTCCCGGCGGTCAACGCCGCACTGGCGTCGTGGGCGAACAACGACGACCCGCTGCCCGCCGGCCTGCCGGCCGCCCTCGCCGCCCACCTGCAGCAGGCGAGCGCCCTGCCCTCCTGGGCCGACCGCGCCAAGCTCCGGCTCGCCGCCGACTTCAACCGGCGCAAGGACACCTACCTGTTCATGCTCTACGGCCTCGGCAGCGGCATCATGAGCACGGTGATCCCGCGGGAGGCCGAGTCGGTCTACTGGTCCGCGGGTGGCGCGAACATGAAGGACCGCGCGGCCAAGACCTTCACGTTCGGCTACGACCTGAGCGAGCTGACCGCCTACGAGCCCGCCGGCCAGTTCGTCGTCACCGCCAACAAGACGCGCCTGGTGCACGCCGCGGTGCGTCACCTGCTGCCGCAGTCGAGCCACTGGCGCGCGGTCACGGACACGCCGGTCCCGATCAGCAACGGCGACATCCTGGTCACCTTCCACAGCCTGGGCACCTTCGTGCACCGGAAGCTGCTCGAGTGGAAGGTCCCGATGACGGCCGCGGAAGAGGACGCCTTCCTGCACATGTGGCAGGTCGCCATCCACCTGCTCGGTGTGCGGGACGAGTTCATCCCGAAGACGTGGGCCGACGCGGACGCGCAGTCGGCGTACGCGCTCACGCCGATCCTCGCCCCGACGACCGAGGGCAAGGAGCTGGCCAAGGACCTGCTCGGCCTGACCGCGCAGGTCGACCTGGGCGTCACCCGCGGGTTCCTGAACGAGTTCGTGCGCTACGTGCTGAACGACCGGATCGGCGACTGGCTCTCGCTCCCCCGCGACTACGCGGCGGCCACCCTGGTCCGCACCGGGTGGCCGGCCTACATCGCGTTCCGCGAGGGGCTGCTGCCCGTCCTGCCGGTCGGCTTCTACATGTTCGACCAGTTCGTGCGCGCGCTGGCGATGCTGTTCCTCAACAACGGGACGTCTCCGGCCACCACGACCATCGTCATCCCCACCGCGAACCGGCCCGGCGCCTGACGGGCCGTCACGCGGGGAGCCCCAGCGCGCCCACGACCAGGGCGGTGACGGCGGCGCGGTGGTCCGGGCCGTCCTGCCACCGCAGCCGCCGCCCGGCCTCGACCACGACGCCGAACCCCGCGTGCACCAGGGCGCGGGCCTGGCGCGGGTCGAGGTCCGGGCGCGCCAGCCGCAGCTGCTGCTCCCAGATGGCGATGTGCTCCCGCTGGGCGACGGCCAGCGGGCGCTGCAGCTCGGCGGGCAAGCCCGCGACCTCGGCGTCGGCGACGCTGGTGAGGGCGGTGTGCTCGAAGCTGTAGGCCACGTACGTCGCCGCCAGGGCGACCACGGCGTCGTGCGGGCCGGCCACGCCGTGCAGGTTCTGTTCCACCGACTGGGCCAGCAGCGCCGCGGCCTGCAGGCAGGCCGCGGCCAGGATGTCGGCCTTGCCGGGGAAGTGGCGGTAGAGCGTGGACGGGACCAGCCCCGCGGCCTCGGCGATCCGGCCGTTCGTGACGGTGGCGAAGCCGTCCCGTTCGAACAGCGGGATGGCGGCGGCGAGGATCTCCGCGCGCCGGGTGCGCGGCACGGGCAGGACGGGCAGCTCGACCGGCCGCGCCCGCCCGACGGGGGCGGCGGGGCTGGTCGCGACCACGCGCAGGGCCGACGCCAGCAGCAGGTCCTCGGCCCGGCGCGGGGCGATCGAGGTGTGGTGCATCGTGATCGACGCGATCGCCCCGAGGGCCGCCGCGGCCCGCAGGTGCTCGCCGGGCAGCGGGTGCTCGCGCCGCACCACCTCGGTCACCCGCGCGACGACGTGGGTGAACTTCGCTTTGAGGACCCGGCGGTCGCCGCGGTCGAGGTACCGCGCCTCCCACCGGTACAGCCCGCCCGACGCGCGATGGGCGACGGTGACCCGGGTGACGGCGGCGAGCAGGTCCGCCAAGGGCGCCGCGGGCGGCACCTCGTCGACCGCGGCCACGAGCCGGTCCACCATGACGTTCGCGCACTCGGCGAACAGCGCGTACTTGTTCGGGAAGTGCCGGTACAGCGCCGCCGCGGTGATGCCCACGGTGGTGGCGATCTCCTCCATGGACGCGGCGTGGTAGCCGCGCTCGCTGAACACCCGGCCCGCCGCGTCCACGATGAGCTGCTTGCGGTTGCGCGGCCGGGTGGCCGCGGTCGACTCGGCGGTCATGCGGACGGACGCGGGAACAGGGCCATGCGTGCCAGTCAATCACGAGCCGGCCGCGTCATCCCGGACCGTCGGGGTGGACGAGGTCGTAGGCCCGGGAAACCTTCTGCGGAACCACCATCCGCCACGCGTCCACGACCAGCTCGCGGGCCTCGGCCGGGTCCAGCGCGGCCAGCTCGGCGTGGACCCAGTTGAACCGCAGGTCCGATTCCGAGGGCAGCCGGAACTTCCCCGGCTCGCCGGCGACGAGCGCGGCGCGCTCCTCCTTCGGGAACCCGAACCCCATCACCAGCTCGTCGGGCGAGAACGCGACGTAGACGATCTGCTTGACCCGGAACTTCAACCGGCCGCGCACGTACACCGGGTAAGAACGCTCGAGCTCCGAACCCAGGGCGAGCACGTCGCCGACAACCGCCATGACACCAGAACGTAGCGCGGGCCGGACGGGTGAGCGAGACTGCTCCGATGGTTTCCGAGTACACCGAGAGCGACCAGTTCCGCGGCGCTCGCATCCACCTGTGCACCCTCGATGGCCTCGAGATCCGCGACTGCGAGGTGACCGGCCTGAAGATCGTCGACTGCTACGGCAGCGACGTCTCCCTCGGGGGCCTCTTCGAGCGCGTCGTCGTCAACGACGTCGACGTGACCGCCTACGTCGAGGCCGAACTCGACCGCCGCCACCCCGCGCGGGTGCTGGCGCGGGATGCGGCGTCCCCCGAGGACTACCGGGCCGCCTGGGACGCCATCGAGACGCTGTGGAGCGAGACGCTCGACCGGGCGAAGCTGTTGCCCGAGGCCACCTTGCACGAGCAGGTCGACGGCGAGTGGTCGTTCGTCGAGACCCAACGGCACCTGCTGCTCGCCTCCGACGCCTGGCTCGGCAACGCCGTGCTCGAGGAGGAAGCGCCCTACCACCCGCTGGGCTACCCGCACGGCGGGATGCCGCCCGAGGAGGCGGCGAAGCTCGGCCTCACCCTCGAAGCCACCCCGACGCTCGAGGAGGTGCTCGCGCCGCGGCTGGCCCGCATGGCCGCGATGCGGCGGGTCGTCGACGGGCTCACCGCGGCCGGGCTCGACCGGGTGTGCGGCCGCAAGCCGGCGGACCCGTACCCCGACCAGGAGTACGTCGTGCGCCGCTGCCTCAAGGTCGTGCTGAAGGAAGAGGCCGAGCACCACCGTTACGCGGTGCGCGATCTCGCGGTGCTCGAGGCGCGTGCCTGAGCGGCCCGCTCACTTGGGCGCGCGGTACGGGCGCTCGTAGTCGGTCCGGTCGTGGAACTTGGTGATGTCGCCCTTGCCGTCCTGCTTGAGCCGCGGGTACTCGGTCTCGTCGAACACGTTGTCCGGGCGCCGGTACGGGTAGACGTCGTGGCCCTTGCCGGGGTGGCTGGGGAAGACCACGTGCGTCTTGCCGGCCTGGGAGTTCTTGGCGAACGTGTCGGAGACGTAGTCCCACTTCTCCTGGACCAGCGGCCGCCTCGGGTCCTTGGGGTCCTTGATCCACCCGGGCATCTTCACGTTGTTGTCCTTGAGGGTGCCTTCGAGGGTGTTGCCGCCGTGCTGCTTCGCGATCCGGGTGGCCTTGTCCTCCATCGACCCGAGGTACTTGTCCGGGTTCGTCTTCCCCGGCACCCGCTCCATGTGACCGCCGGACCAGAAGAAGTGCTTGTCGGCCTTCAGCATCTTGTCGAGCTTCGGCTTGAACTTGTCGAACTCCTCCTTGGACATCTTGTCGACGCGGATGGGCTGCTTCCGCGGGCTCTTCCGCGTCGCCGGCTGGGCCGCCGCCTTCTTCTTGTTCCGGTCCCGCAGCCGCTTCGCGCGGTCCTTGACCTTCCCCTTGAAACACCGCTGGGGGGCGAGGCCGAGCGGGTCGCTCTCGAGCAGCGGCTGGTCGACGTAGCCGACGGGGTTGGGCGCCGCGGCCAGGCCCAGCGGGTCCTGGCTGAGGTACCGCGTGGTCCGGGGGTCGTAGTACCGGAAGACGTTGTAGTGCAGCCCGGTCTCCTCGTCGCGGGACTGACCGGGGAACGCCAGCGGCATCGCCGCGGTGTCGGCGCCGGCCAGCGGCACGCCCCAGAAGCTGCTGCGGTCCTGCCAGACCAGCGTCCCGCGCTCGTCGAGCAGTTCGGTCGGCGTCCCGGCGGGCGAGGTGATCACCACGCGGAACCGGGCCTGCTCGACGGCGCCGTCGTGCTCGACCTGCACGACGGGACGGTCGTCGCCGAAGCGCTCCCAGGTGAGGAACCGGTAGGACCCGTCCGCCGGGCGGTGCTCCACCTGCTCGACGAGGTTCAGCTCGCTCCACAGGAACCGGACGTCCAGGGTGAGCTCGGGCTCCCCGTCCGGGCCGCTCACCCAGCAGCGCTTGGCGAACCGCCGCCCGATCGGGTCGTAGTGGTAGGTCCAGAGCGCGCCGTCGGGCGTGCGTGCGGAGCGCAGCCGGTCGAGGTGGTCCCACCCGTAGGCGCACGCCCGGTCGGCGTGGCGCCAGCCGGTGACGCGGCCCTGCTCGTCACCGTCGAAGCGGATGTCGCCGATGCGGGCGAGCCGGTTGCGCTCGTAGTCGCGCGAGCCCGGCGGCGACGGGTTCGTCGCCGAGGTGATGTTGCCCGCGGCGTCGCGGGTGAACCGTTCCGACGCCCCCGGCCCGTGTGCCTCGCTGACCCGGCCGGCCGCGTCGTAGGAGAGCTGCCAGGGCCGGATCGTGTCGTCGATGCCGGCGAGCCTGCCGTCCGGGCGGTAGCGGTAGGTGCGCCGCCCGACCCCGGCGACGTCCTCCTCGGCGAGCCGGTCCTCCTCGTCGAACCGCCGCCGCAGGACCTCCGCGCCGTCGACGCTGCGGACGACCTCCCGCCCGGCCTCGTCGTAGGTGAACGCGACGTCGTGGCCGGCGATCCGCAGCGACCGGGGCCGTCCGGAGTCGTCGAAGCGCCACTCACTGTCCACACCGGACGAAGTCCGCCGGACGACCGTGTCGCCGTCGTCGCCCTCGTCTCGCCAGCACACCCCGAGCCCGTTGATCGTGTCGGTGATGACCCGGTCACCGCCGTCGCGGCGGATCTCGACCCGCGACTCGGCGTTCTCGGCGACGACCAGCCGGCCGAGCGCGTCGTAGCCGTAGCTCGTGACGTCGTCGGGGGTCCGCCGCGCCACGACGTTGCCCTCGAGGTCGTAGTCGTACTCGACCACCTGATCGGCACCGGTGGTCATGCGCCGCAGCTGGCCCGCCGCGTCGTGGGCGTAGGTGGTGCGGCGGCCGTCGAAGTCGGTCTCCTCGACGAGGCGTCCGGCGGCGTCGCGGACGTAGCTCCAGGTGAGGCCGGCCGGGTTGGTCACCGAGGTGAGCCGCAGCTCCCCGTCGTAGGTGAACAGCGTGCGCCCGCCCGCGGCGTCGGTCTCCTCCAGTACCAGGCCGAACGGGCCGTGCTTGCGGCGCCGCGCGGCACCCGCCGCGTCGCGGTATTCGACGACGTTGCCCTCCGCGTCGTGCACCCACGTCTCGCGGCCGCCCTGCGGCCCGAGCCGCCAGGCGCGGCGGCCGTCGGCGGTCCAGCCGAGCCGCGCGGCCGCGCCGGACGCCGTGTGCGCGAGGCGCGGGCGGCCGTACAGGTCGCGGTCGCCGGGACGGGCCGCCCGGTCGGTCACCGGAGCGTCCTCGAACGGGTCGGGCGGCTCCAGGACGTCCACCGGCAGCCCGTTGCCGAGCAGGGTGGTGACCGGGTCTAAGTCGAACACCAGCCGCTCGATCTCGTCGTCGCCTTCGCCGGCCTGCAGCCACATCGCGCCGTCTTCGCCCGGGGTCAGCCGCACGGCGGGCGCGCCGGGGCGGTGCAGCGCCACCAGCCCGTCGTCGTCGTAGTCGTACCGGGTTTCGCGGCCCAGTTCGTCCACTTGGGACAGCAGTTCGTCCCGCCGGTTCCAGGTGTAGTACCGGGAGTTGCCGAGCGGGTCGACGCGCTCGACCAGCTGGCAGGCCGCGTTCAGGCGGTAGGTCCAGGTGTGGCCGAGGGCGTCGGTGTGCCTTGTCGCGCCGGGTTCGTAGGCGAAGGCCGCGTTGTAGTAGCCGTTCGCGCCCACCGCCCGGACGCAGCGGCCCGCGTTGTCGTAGACGTAGCGGTACCAGGTGCCGACCCGGTCCTGCCAGCCGACGAGCCGGTGCTCGAAGTCGTAGTCGAGCGCCATCGAGCGGCCCGCGAAGTCCGTGACCGTGCTCAGCTGGGTGTGCCGGTTGTACGAGAACCGCACCACCGGCGGCTGGTCCGGCGCCCCCAGCGCGACGATCCGGCCGCGCGCGGTGCTGACCAGGATCTCCACGCCGCCGGGACGGCGGAGCTTCGTGGGGGAACCGTCGGCGGCGTAGTCGATTTCGGTGCGCTCGCCGTCCTGCTCGATGGCCGTGACCGGCAGGACGCCGCCGGTACCGGAGAAGTGCAGCTCGCGATCGCCGAGCGAGAGCCGGAAACCCTGCGGCACGCGGCGAAGCCGGTGCCGCGGCCCCTGCACCGGCAGCACGGGCTCCTCGCCCGGCACGGGGTAGTCCAGCACCATGCCGTCTTCGGCGTAGAACCGGACCCGGTTCGCGTCGAACTCCAGCCGCTGGTCCCAAGTGGACGTCCACGAAGGACCGAACCACCGGCCGGCCCGGTAGGACGACAGGTGGGTACGGGAAAGCTCCAGGTCCGCGGCCTCGCCGGGCAGCGTGACGTCGACCTGGGTCATCACGACCTCACCGGTCGCGACGTCGATCGGGTCACCGCAGTAGTTCTTCGACTGGTCGGGCGTCGAACGGTCGGGGTTGTCCTTCGCCTTGGTGTCGTTGCCCTTGCCGCCTTTGTCACCCTTGCCGCCGCCGGTTCCGGCGCCGCTGGTGCTCGTCTGGTCGCCGTCGTTCTTGGGGCCGCCCTTGTCCCCGCCGTTCTTGTCCGGGCTGCCGTCGCCGCTCTTGTGACCGTCGCCGTGGCCGGCGCTCGAGGTGGACGTGGAGTCGTCGTCGTGCGGTTTGTCCTTCTTGCCGCCGGGGCCGTCGGGGCTGCCCTTCTCCTTGATCTTGGGCGGCGGGTCGACCTTGGCGGTCTTGCCGGGCTTGATCTTGCGCAGCGCCTTGGCGGCGTCGTCGAACAGGGTCCCGGCCTTCTTGAGCAGCGGCACGAGGGCCTTGAGCGCCTTGACGAGCTTCTTGGTGATGTCGGCGATCTTCGACGCGGTCTTGGCGACCGCGGCCACGACCTGCGGCACCACCCAGGTCAGGCCGATGCCGAGGGTGAACACGACCTGCAGCGCCCAGCTGATGAGGTGGCCGACGAGCTCGGCGATGATGTCGCGGACGAGCATCCGCACGGCGGCGACGACCTCACCGGCCGTCTTGACCCCGCTGGACGCGCCCTCGCAGCCCTTCTGGGCGGCGGTGAGGATGTCGACGGTGTCCGAAGCGCGCTGGCGGTACTGGTCGGAGGCGTTCCCGCTCCACGACTGCAGGTCGGCCTTGACCATGTCGGACAGGTCCTGGCCGACGGCCCCGAGCTCCTTGGCGATGTTCGCCCAGGTCTGGGACTGGGCCTTGATCTGGTCGGCGTCCCCGGTGAGGGCGTCCAGCGCCGCGGACAGCGGGCCGACGTGCTCGATCAGCCACCCGACGCCCGCGGCGAGGATCGACCCGAAGGGGTCCATGGCCATGGACAGGGCGTCGAGCGCAGTCCCGACCGCCCCCATCGCGACCGAGGCCCAGTCACCGCTCTCGATCCCCTGCTTGAGATCGTTCGCGGACTCCAGCAGCGGCAGCCCGGAAATGGCCGTGGTGGAGTCTTCACGCTGAGCTACCAGCGGGTTCGCCATGGCGTCGGTTCCTTCTCGCGGTTCACTCGATGACCGCCGGACCCACCGGCGTCCATCCCGGTGACGTTAGCGAGTCATCGTCACGAACCGGGGGTGAACAAACCGGAAACTGCACGGAAGTCCCGCCGGAAGAGCCCGTTCGTGCCAGCAGCTCAGGCCACCGGACACGCTCCTGCTCCGGGCCAGGTCAGCCCGGGTGGCCGCCAGGTGTGGGAGGCGGAGCCGCGGTGCCGACTCCCGAGATCCGCCTCGACCGCGCCGAAGCCGGCCACTTCCGCGTGCTCGGCGTCCCGGATGTGCAAGGCGGCGCCGCTCAACGCGGCAGCCGCCACCGGCGGGAGTCTCCGGTGAACCGCGCCGAGCGCATGGCCGTGTCTGGGGACGGGACCGGACGTTCGACCGGCGACGGTGACAAAAAGGGCAGGCTTCGCGTGAAGCCGTTGACGGGTTCGTTCAGCTCGCACCAAGCTCCGGGCCGACGAAAACCCCCAGCCGGACCACCGGCTGAACCAGGAGGAACAACCCGTGACGATCACCCCGGCGGTGCACGCCCGGCGACCCAGGGCGCGATGGCTTGCCCCCGTGCTGCCGGTGGTGGTCCTGGGCTTGAGCGCGTGCGGCTCGGCCGGTGTCAGCGGGTCGGCGAAGCCGGTGACGAGCCTGCCCTCTTCACCTGCGAGCTCCTCCCCGCAGACGTCCCAGGCTGGTGCCGGGACCCTTCAGGCCGCTCTCGAGAGCTGGGTGACCCAGATCCTGACAGAGCAGTACACCGAGGCGTGCCTGTCCAGCGCTCCCGTGCTGCCCGCCGGCCAGGACGCCGAGACGCTGTGCAAGAACCCCGACGCGCTGGCCAGCGCCAAGTCGCTGCACGAGGCGTGGGCGAAGCCGGGCGTCAAGCTGCCCCCGGAGGGCAAGGTCGAGGTGTCCAAGGTGGCCGCGAAGGGGACCGAGGTGACCGTGCCGGACACGGCCGTCAAGGTCGACGGCCGTACGCTGCGCAGCCTCGAACTGATCGGCGCGACCGGGGACACGGACTCCTTCAGTCTCACCTTCAAGATGCAGAAACACGAAGGAGCCTGGTACGTCGAAGGCTTCGACCTCAAGCTCTGAGCACCCTCACCATTCGGCGGGCAGCTCGACGAGGCTGCGGATCTGCGTGCCGGGCGCCCAGTCCAGCCCCTCGGGGTCGCCGGCGATGCGCAGCTTCGGGAACCGGTTCAGCAGCGCGGAAAGCGCCTCCTGCATCTCCATCCGGGCCAGGGCGGCGCCGGTGCAGAAGTGGGTGCCGTGGCCGAAGGACAGGTGCGGGTTGTCGTCGCGCGTGACGTCGAAGGCGTCGGGGGCGGGAAAGACCTCCGGGTCGCGGTTCGCGGCGGGGATGCCGGGCAGCACGGCTTCGCCCGCGCGGACGGTGACGCCGCGGACGGTGACGTCCTCGGTCGCGTAGCGGGCGAAGCCGGTGTAGGCGATGAGCGGCACGTAGCGCAGCAACTCCTCCACGGCCCGCGGCATCAGCTCGGGCCGGCCGCGCAGCAGGTCCGCCTGCCCCGGGTGCTGCAGCAGCACGAACAGCGACGACGCCAGCTGGGAGCCGGGCGTCTCGTACCCGCCGATGAGCAGGGTGTAGACCAGCTCGACGACCTCGGCCTCGGTGCAGGTGCCCTCCTCGTCGGCGGCGCGGACCACCGCCGTGATCAGGTCGCCGCCCTCCTGCCCGCGGCGCGCGCGGACCAGCTCGGTGAGGTAGTCGTTGAGCAGCCCGAGCTGGGCCTGCACCTGCTCCTGCGGCAGCCCGCTGCGCCCGAAGAACGCCTGCATCCAGTCCTGGAAGCGGCCGCGGTCGTCGAAGGGCACCCCCAGCAGCTCGCAGGTGACGATGCCGGAGAACGGCGTGGTGAACGCCGCCATCAGGTCGGCGGGCGAACCCGCCGCCGCCATCTCGTCGAGCAGTTCCTCGGCGACCTGCCGCGCCCGGGGACGCAGGCGCGTGACGGCGCGGCTGCTGAACGAGCCCGCGACGAGCCTGCGGATGCGCCCGTGGTCCGGTTCGTCGAGGCCCATGATGCTGGTGCCGATGGGCATCGGGGCGACGCGGGCTTCGTCGTGTCCTTCCGGGGTGATCCGGCTGAACCGGGAGTCGGCGAGGACCTCGCGCACGTCGTCGTGGCGAGTGAGGAGCCAGGCGTCCTCGCCGTGGGGCGGCGTGATCCGCGCGACGGGGCATTCGCCGCGCAACGCCGCGTAGCTCGGGTCGAGTTCCAGGCCCTTGACCTCGCCGAAGCGGAAGGTCTCGCCGTCTCGGCCGTACGGGCAGGTTTCGGTGGTCATCGAGTCTCCTCCTTCAGGACGCGCCGAGCTGGTCGATGAAGTCGAACAGCTCGTCGTCGGTGGCGTTGTCGGAAACCTCGGGCCCGTCCTCGGCGGCGGTGAGCACCCGCTGGAGGCGCTTGCGGGCGGCGGCGAGGTGGTCGCCGGTCAGCTCGACGGCGCCGAACGCCGTTTCGAGCTGCTCGAGGGCGCGGTCCAGGGCGGACACCGGGTCCGCCGCGTCCGGTTCGAGCTGCCGGCGCAGGAAGCGGGCGACGGCGGCCGGGGTCGGCTGGTCGAACACGAGGGTGGCGGGCAGGGTGAGGCCGGTTTCCGCGCCGAGGCGGTTGCGCAGCTCGACGGCGGTGAGCGAGTCGAAGCCCAGCTCCAGCAGGCCCCGCTCGGACTCGACCGGCCGGCCCGGCGCGTAGGCGAGCACGGCCGCCACGTGCCGGGACACGAGGTCGAGCAGGAGCTGATTCCGGTCTTCCTCGGACTGCCCGGCCAGCCGGTCGACCCAGCTCACCTCGGCCGGGGCGGGGCGCGACTGGTGGGCACGCCGGACGGCGGGGACGAGCGTGCGGAACGCCGGGGCGAGCGTCCCGGCGGCCGCCTGGTCCCGCAGAGCGGGCATCGCGAACCGGGCCGCGACGACCTCGGCGCGGGTGCCCCCGATGGCGGCGTCCAGCGCGGCCAGAACGTCCTTTGTGGACATCAGGGCGACGCCTCGTGCGGCCAGCCGGGCCAGGTCGGCCTCGCTCAGCTCCTGCGCCATCCCGCCTTCGCCCCAGAGTCCCCAGTTGACGGCGAGCGCGGGGAGTCCTTCGGCGTGACGGGTCCGGGCGAGAGTGTTGAGGTGGTTGTTGGCGGCGGCGTAGGTGGTCTGGGCGGGGTTGCCGAGGATGGCGGCGAGGGAGGAGAAGAGGACGAAGAGGTCGAGGTCGTGGTGCCGGGTGAGGGTGTGGAGGTGGTGCGCCGCCGTGGTTTTGGGGCCGAATACGTCGGCGGTGGTCTTGGGGTCTTGGTCGGTGAGCAGGGCATCGTGACGGATCCCCGCCGTGTGGATGACTCCTCGGATGTCGAGGTTGTCGAGTGCGGCGCCGAGGTCGTCGAGGTTGGTGAGATCGCAGGCTCGGATGCGCACCCGTGCCCCAGCTCGGGTGAGTTCGTCGAGCAGTTCCGGGGCGCCGGGGGCGTCGAGGCCGCGGCGGTTCAGGAGCAGCAGGTCGCGGGCTCCGTGGGTGTGGACGAAGTGCCGGGCGACGGCGGCACCCAGCCCGCCGGTCCCGCCGGTGACGACCAGCACCCCACCCCGCCACTCGACCGGTGCCGGTTCCTCGTCCACCCGGACAAGCCGCGGAACTTCGACAGCTCCCCCGCGTACCCGGACGTCCGGCTCGACGCCGAGCGCGGCCGCGAGGCCGGGGCCGCCGTCCCATTCGAGCACGGCGAACCGGCCCGGCTGCTCGGTCACCGCCGAGCGGACGGCGCCCCGCAGCACGCTCGCGTCGTGGTCGACGAGCAGGACGAGCGTGCCATCAGGGCGTCCGGCCCAGTGCTGGAGGACGGGCAGGAGCCGGTTCAGCTCCTCCTGGGGGTCGTCGGCCGGGGCCCACGGCAGCACGGTCAGCGGCGCTTCGGATTCTTCCGGGCCGGCGATCTCGTCGACCGCGATCCCGTCCGCTTCGAGGGCCGGGATCGCGGCGTGCGAGCCGACCACCGCGACGGCCTCGACGGATCCGTCCACTGTGGCCGATGCCCACTCCAGCGCGTAGAGCAGGTCACGGGTGGCGGGACGGCGGGGTTGCACCGGACGGACGGTCAGGGCTTCGACGTGCAGCACCTCGGCGCCGGACGGGTCGGCCGCGGTGAGTTCCACCGTGTCCGGGCCGGTCCGGGCGAGCCGCACGCGCAGGGCCGTCGCCCCCGTCGCCGCGAGGGTCGCGCCCTGCCAGGAGAACGGCAGGAGGAGGGTGTCCGCACCGGCCCGCAGCACGTCCAGGGCGAGCGGGTGCAGCGCCGCGTCCAGCAGGGCCGGGTGCAGGGCGTACCGGTCCACATCGGACGGTTCGGGCAGCTCGACCTCGGCGTAGAGGTCGCTGCCGGAACGCCAGGCCGCCCGGACACCGCGGAACAGCTCGCCGTAGCCGTACCCGAGATCGGCCATGCCGTCGTACAGCGTGGACACGTCCACCGGCTCGGCCTCGGGCGGCCAGGTTCGCAACCCCTGACGCGCTTCGGCCGCGGCCGAGGCGAGGGTGCCGGTGGTGTGCAGGGTCCAGGCGGCGTCGTCGGCCGCGGGCCGCGAGTGCAGGGTGAACCGGCGGCGACCGGCGTCATCGGGCTCGCGGACGACGAACTGCACGTCGAGCGCGCCGGCTTCGGGGATGACGAGCGGGCTGCGCAGGACCAGTTCCTCGACCCGGCCGCACCCGACCCGCAGCCCGGCGTGCAGGGCGATGTCGAGCACGGCGGCGCCGGGCAGGACGATCTCGTCGCCGATGACGTGCTCGGTGAACCACGGGACCGAGCCGCGCGACAACCGCGTGGACAGCACGACGCCGGAGCTGTCGGCCAGCAGCGTGGCCGGGCCCGCCACGGGGTGACCGGACGGGTCGGTGGCGGTGGCGTCGAGCCAGTACCGGCTGCGCTGGAACGGATACGTAGGTACCCGGCCAGGTGTGGCGTCCGGCAGGAACCGGTCCCAGTCGATCTCCACACCGGTCGTCCACAAGCGACCGAGACCGGCGAAGAACGCCCGCCGATCGTCGACGTCACGCCGTAGCAGCCCCGCGATCGCCAGGTCAGGAGCACACTGCTCGACCATCGGCGTCAACGCCGGATGCGGCCCGACTTCGACCACATGCGTGACGCCCAGCTCTGCCAACGTCGTGACACCATCGGCGAAACGGACCGTCCCACGGACATGATCCACCCAATGCTGCGGATCGGTCAGAGTGACGGCGACCTCGCCGGTCAGGTTCGTCACGACCGGGATCTGCGGCTCGTGATACGTCAGCTCCCGCGCTACCGCCGCGAACCGGTCGAGGATCGGGTCGAGATGCGCCGAGTGGAACGCGTGTGAGACCCGGAGCCGCTTACCCTCCAGTGCTTCGATCTCCGCGAGGTCGCCCGACACCACCACCGAACCCGGGGTGTTCACCGCGGCGATGGACAAACCCGGCGTCAGCCGTGCACGGACCTCTTCCTCGGAACCCTCGACGACGACCATCCCGCCGGGAACGGTGATCGAATCCATCAGCTCGGCCCGAGCGGTCACCAACCGGACGGCGTCGTCTTCATCCAGCACACCTGCCACGTGAGCAGCCGTGATCTCACCGAGTGAATGTCCGATCAGGACGTCCGGCTTCATACCCAGCAACCGGTAGAGAGCCACTTCGAGGGTGAACAACGCGGGCTGAGCCCACCGAGTCCGATGGACCAGCTCCGGGTCACTCGTCAACCCGAACTTCGCCGACAGACAGTCCACCGTCTCCGCGAACACCGGGTAGGCGTCATACAGAGCCTTTCCCATTCCGGCCCATTGCGATCCCTGACCGGTGAACGCCACCGCGAGCTTGTCCACCTCCCGCGCCCGCTCCGCCACTACTCCAGCCAGAGCACCGCGCATCTCGACGTCGGACTCGCCCACCACCACGGCCCGGAAATCGAACTCCGCCCGACCCAGCGCCAGCATCCGGGCCGTGCCGACCACATCCGGTCCGGCGTCCGCCAGACGCTCGGCCGCCGCCGTCACCGCACCGGCGGAACGACCCGACACCACCCACGGCACCACGTCTTCCACACTGTCCACGTTGGACGCCGGGGCCTGTTCCAGCACCAGGTGCGCGTTGGTCCCGCTGATGCCGAACGAGGACACCCCGGCCCGCCGCGGCCCCTCGGGAGCCCATGTGCGGGCCTCGGTGAGCAGGCTGACCGTGCCGTCCCAGGTGATGTGTTCCGAGGGCGGGTCCGCGTGCAGGGTGGGTGGCAGCACGCCGTGGCGCATCGCCATGAGCATCTTGATCACCCCGCCGACGCCCGCCGCCGCCTGGGTGTGGCCGACGTTCGACTTCAGCGCACCCAGCCACAGCGGCGACTCCGGCGAGTGGGCCTCTCCGTAGACCGCCTGCAGGGCTTGGGCTTCGATCGGGTCGCCGAGCCGGGTGCCGGTGCCGTGCGCCTCCACGACGTCCACCTCGGACGGCGTGAGGTCCGCGCTGGCGAGCGCGGCGCGCAGGACCCGCTGCTGCGAGGGCCCGTTCGGGGCGGTGAGGCCGTTGGAAGCGCCGTCCTGGTTGGTCGCGGAGCCCCGGACGAGGCCGAGCACGGTGTGCCCGTTGCGCTGGGCGTCGGACAGCCGTTCCAGCACGAGCATGCCCGCGCCTTCGCTCCAGCCGGTGCCGTCGGCGCTGTCGCCGAAGGCCTTGCAGCGGCCGTCGGAGGCGAGGCCGCGCTGGCGGGAGAACTCGATGAACGTCGTGGGCGTGGCCATCACGGTGACCCCGCCCGCGACGGCCAGGTCGCACTCCCCCTGCCGCAGCGCCTGGCCCGCGAGGTGCATCGCCACCAGCGACGAGGAGCACGCCGTGTCCACGCTCACCGCCGGGCCCTCGAAGCCGAAGGTGTAGGCGACCCGGCCGGAGGCCACGCTCGCGGCGCTGCCGGTGGTCAGGTAGCCCTCGAACGCCGGGGGCATCGGCTGCAGCCGGGAGGCGTAGTCGTTGTACATGATCCCGGTGAAGACGCCGGTCCGGCTGCCCTTCAGGCTGGCAGGCACGATCCCGCCGTACTCCAAGGCCTCCCACGTCGTCTCCAGCAGCAACCGCTGCTGCGGGTCCATCGCCAGCGCCTCGCGGGGGCTGATCCCGAAGAACTCCGCGTCGAACTCGTCGGCGTCGTGCAGGAACCCGCCCTGCCGCGAGGTCACGGTGCCCGGGTGGTCGGGGTCCGGGTCGAACAGGTTCTCGAGGTCCCAGCCTCGGTTGCCCGGGAACTCCGTGACCGCGTCCACGCCTTCCGACACCAGCCGCCACAGGTCCTCCGGCGAGCGCACCCCGCCCGGGTAGCGGCAGCCGATGCCGACGATCGCGATGGGTTCGTGCGCCGGCGCCGGGCCGGTGACCTCGGCCCGCGCCGGGGCGAAGGTGCCGGCGAGGTGCTCGGCGAGCGCCTCCGGGGTCGGGTGGTCGAAGATCAGGGTCGGCGACAGCGGGACGCCGGTCGCCGCGGTGAGCCGGTTGCGCAGCTCGATGGCGGTCAGCGAGTCGAAGCCGAGGTCCGCGAAGGCCCGGCCGGGCGGTACCTTCCGCCCGGACTCGTAGCCCAGCACGGCCGCGACCTCGGTGTGGACGATCCCGGCGACCAGGGCGGCCCGCTCCCCCGCGTCGAGCCCGGCGAGCCGGTCCGCCGGCGCGCCGGTGCGTGCCGGGACCGGGACCAGGCCGGACAGCAGCGGCGGCAGGACGCCGGCGCCGGCCTGTTTGCGCAGCGCCCGGGTGTCGAGGCGCGCGGCGAGCACGGTGGCCCGTCCCCCGGCGACGGCCTGGTCGAGCAGGCTCCGGATCTCGCCGGTGGACAGCGGGGCGATGCCCCGGGCGGCGAGACGGTCCTGGTCGGTGCCGCTCAGCTCGCCGCCCATCCCGCCCTCGGCCCACAGTCCCCACGCGATGGAGGTCGCCGGCCGTCCGTGCGCGTGGCGGAGCACGGCCAGTTCGTCGAGGAAGCTGTTGGCCGCGGCGTAGTTCGCCTGGCCCGCGCCGCCGAGCACGCCGGCGACCGAGGAGAACGTGACGAACAGGTCGAGGTCGCCGGCCACCTCGTGCAGGTGCCACGCGCCGTCGGCCTTGGGCCCGAACACCCTGGCGACGCGTTCGGCCGTCAGGTCCGCCAGGACGGCGTCGTCGAGGATTCCGGCCGCGTGCACGACTCCCCGCACGTCCAGCCCGTCGAACGCCGCCTCGGCACCCTCCCTTGTGGACACGTCCACGCCGCGGACGACGACGGAGGCCCCCAGGTCGGCCAGTTCTTCGACCAGCTCGATGGCGCCGGGCGTGTTCAACCCTCGGCGGCCGACGAGGACCAGGTCCCGCACGCCCCAGGACGTCACGGCGTGCCGGGCGACAACACCGCCGAGTCCGCCGAGCCCGCCGGTGATCAGCAGTGCGCCCCCGGTCCAGGCCCGCGGTTCCGCCGGCTCGGCGCGTTCCAGGCGAGGCACCTCGACGACGCCGTTGCGCACGCGGCCTTCGGGTTCTTCGCCCAATGCGGCCAGGGCGTCCTCGGCTGGCACCGAGCCGTCGGAGTCGAGGAGCACGAACCGGCCGGGGTGCTCCAGCACCGCCGAACGGACGAGACCGGGCACGCCGGTCGGGCGGCCGGCGGAGAGCAGCAGGGCGAGCTTCGGCCCCTCGGCGGGATGGCTCTGGAGCGCGGTGAGGGCCTCGGTGACCGAGTCCACCGGCACGATGACGTGCTCGGGTGCTGCACCGCCGGTTTCGGCGGGCCGCCACTCGATCGCGAACAGCGCGTCGACGGGACGGCCGAGCTGTGCGGCCTCGACGGTCCGCAGCGCCAGCGTGTCCACGGACGCGACCGGCAGGCCGTTCTCGTCGGCGAGGGTGACCGCGTAGCCGCCGTCGGCCGGCTCGAACCGGACCCGCAGCGCACCTCCGGCGGTGCCTGACACGGACACGCCGCGCCAGGAGAACGGCAAGCGGAGCTGCCCGGCTGGATCGTCGACCGTGTCGAGGAGCAGGGTGTGCAGGGCCGAGTCGAGCAGGGGCGGCGCGAGCAGGTAACCGTCCTCTTCGGACAGTCCGACTTCGGCGAAGAGCGTATCGCCCCGCCGCCAGACGGCCCGCAGGCCGCGGAAGCGCTCGCCGTAGCCGTAACCCTGGTCGGCCAGCCGATCGTAGAGGCCGTTAATGCTCACTGCGGACGCGCCGGCGGGCGGCCAGGTGACCAGCGGGTCGCTCTGCGCGGGGTCGGCGGCCAGGGATCCGGTGGCGTGGCGGGTCCACGGGCCGTCACCGGCCGCGGAGTGGATCGAGACGGGACGGCGGCCGGTGCCGTCGGGTTCGCCGACGACGACCTGGACGTCGACCTCCTGGCCCTCGGGCAGCGGCAGGGACGCCTCGAACGTCAGCTCGTCCACGCGCGGCAACGCCACGGTTCGACCGGCGGTGAGAGCCAGCTCCAGGAGTGCGGTGCCGGGCACGAGGGTGGTGCCGAGGACGGCGTGGTCGGCGAGCCAGGGGTGGGTGGTCGTCGAGAAGGTGCCGGTGAGGACGTGGTGGCCGGTGGTGGCGAGGGCGACGGCGGTGTGCAGGAGCGGATGCGGGTGCCCGGTGGTGGTCTTGGGGGTGGGCTGGAGCCAGTAGTGGTGGTGCTGGAAGGCGTAGGTGGGGGCGGGGTGGGGCGCGGTGCGCGGGATGAGGTGGTGGGGCTTGGCCGCGCCGTGGGTCCAGAGGGTGGCGGCGGCGGTGAGGAGGTGTTCGGTGGTGTCGGTGTTGCGGCGCAGGAGGGCGTGGGTGGTGAGGCCGGTGTGGTCGAGCAACGGCGTGAGAGCCGGGTGGGGGCCGATCTCGACGACGTCGGTGACGCCCAGCTCGGCCATGGTGGTGATGCCGTCGGCGAAGCGGACGGTGTGGCGGACGTGGTCGACCCAGTGCTGGGGATCGGTCAGGGTGGTGGCGATCGCCCCGGTGAGGTTGGTGATGACGGGGATCCGCGGCTCGTGGTACGTCAGCTCCCCCGCGACCGCGGCGAACTGGTCGAGGATCGGGTCGAGGTGCGCGGAGTGGAAGGCGTGGGACACCCGCAGGCGTTTGCCGTCGAGGGCTTCGATGGCGGACAGGTCGCCGGAGAGGACAACGGAGGTGGCGGTGTTGACGGCGGCGATGGACAAACCCGGGGTGAGGAGTTCACGGGCTTCGTCTTCGGTGACGGAGAGGGTGGCCATGCCTCCGGGGGTGGTGACCGAGTCCATCAGCTCGGCCCTCGCGGTGACCAGCCGGACCGCGTCGTCCTCGTCCAGGACACCGGCGAGGTGGGCGGCCGTGATCTCGCCGAGCGAGTGTCCGATCAGGACTTCCGGTTGCAGGTCCAGCAGGCGGTAAAGGGCGACTTCGAGAGTGAACAGCGCGGGCTGGGTGTAGCGGGTCTGGTTGACCAGGTCGGGGGTGGTGAACATCGCCTCGCGAAGGTCCCCGCCGAACTTCGTACACAGCCGGTCGATGGTCTCGGCGAAGATCGGGTAGGTGTCGTAGAGGGCTTTGCCCATGCCGGTCCATTGGGAGCCTTGGCCGGTGAACATCATGCCCAGCCGCGGCTGTCCGGCGTGCTGGACGGGCAGGGCTTTGCCGCCGATAAGGGCGGAGCGGTAGGGGAATTCGGTGCGTCCATAAGCGAAGGTGGAGGCGACGTCGTCGAGGTCCCGTAAGCGGTCGAGTTGTTGTTCGACCGCCTCGGGGGTGGCGGCCGAGACCAGCACCGGTGCCGGGCCGGTGGGTTCGACCAGGTCTGGTGCCGGGGGTTGTTCGAGGATCAGGTGGGCGTTGGTGCCGGAGATCCCGAAGGAGGAAATTCCTGCTCGCCGGGTGCCCGAGTCCCATGGTCGTGCTTGGGTGAGCAGGGCGACGGTGTCGTCCCAGTCGACGTGGGTTGATCGTTCGGAGGCGTGCAGGGTGGCGGGCAGTACGCCGTGGCGCATGGCCAGGAGCATCTTGATGACGCCACCGACCCCGGCGGCGGCCTGGGTGTGGCCGATGTTGGACTTGAGTGATCCCAGCCAGAGCGGTGCGTCCGGGGTCCGGGTGGTTCCGTAGGTGGCTTGGAGGGCCTGGGCTTCGATGGGGTCGCCCAGGCTCGTTCCGGTGCCGTGTGCTTCCACTACGTCCACATCGGACGCTCCGAGACCGGCGGTCGCCAGCGCCTCCTGGATCACGCGCTGCTGCGAGGGGCCGTTCGGGGCGGTGAGGCCGTTGGAGGCACCGTCCTGGTTGATCGCGGAACCCCGGATCACGCCAAACACCCGGTGCCCGTTGCGCTGCGCGTCGGACAGCCGCTCCAGCACCAGCATGCCCACGCCTTCCGACAGGCCCGTGCCGTCGGCGTCGTCGCTGAACGCCTTGCACCGGCCGTCCGCGGCGAGGCCGCGCTGACGGGAGAACTCGATGAACGTGTTCGGCGTGGCCATCACCGTCACCCCACCGGCCACCGCCAGATCACACTCACCACCCCGTAGTGCCTGCCCCGCGAGGTGCATCGCCACCAGCGACGACGAGCACGCCGTGTCCACGCTCACCGCGGGACCCTCGAAACCGAACGTGTAGGCCACCCGGCCGGACGCCACGCTGCCGTAGCTGCCGTTGCGGAGATAACCCTCCAGCTCCTCGGGGACCTCCGTGATCCGGGACGCGTAGTCGCCGCTGTACATGATGCCGGTGAAGACGCCGGTCCGGCTGCCCTTCAACGTCGACGGCACGATCCCGCCGTACTCCAGCGCTTCCCAGGTGGTCTCCAGCAGCAACCGCTGCTGCGGATCCATCGCCAGCGCCTCACGCGGGCTGATCCCGAAGAACTCCGCGTCGAAACCCGCCGCGTCGTGCAGAAAGCCGCCATACCGCGACGTCACGGTCCCCGTGTGGCCGGGATCCGGGTCGAACAGGGTCCCCAGATCCCACCCGCGATCGGCAGGGTACTCGCTGATCGCGTCCACACCGTCGGCCACCACCCGCCACAGGTCCTCCGGCGAGCGCACCCCACCCGGATACCGGCAGGCGAGGCCGACGATCGCGACCGGTTCGTCCACAGCGGACACTTTGGTCGGGACCGACGGCTCGGCACCGACGATCTCCGCCTCCAGGTGACGCGCGACGGCGGCGGGGTTCGGGTGGTCGAACACCAGCGTCGTGGGTAACCGCAGGCCCGTTGCGCCCTGCAGGCGGTTGCGCAGCTCCACCGAGATGAGCGAGTCGAACCCGATCTCCCGGAACGCGCGGCCGGCCGCCACGGACGCCGGATCGTCGTGTCCGAGCACGGCCGCGACGTGCTCGGACACGAGAGCCAGCAGGGCGGGGAAGCGCTCGCCGTCCGGCAGCGCGGCGATCCGGTCCGCCCACGAGCCCCCGGCGACGGCCACGGTCGCGCGCCGGAGCGGGGTGCGGACCAAACCACGGAGCAGCGGCGGCAGCGTGCCGGCTGCCGCCTGGGCGCGCAGCGCGGACAGGTTCCAGTGCGCGGCGACCACGGTGGACTCTTCCGCGGCGACCGCGGCGTCGAGCATCTCCAGCGCCTGCGCCGCGTCGAGCTGGGCGACGCCCGCGCGGGCCATGCGCGCCACGTCGGCGTCGCCGAGGTGCCCGGTCATCCCGCTCGCGTCGGCCCACAGCCCCCACGCGACGGACACGCCGGGCAGCCCCTCGCTGCGACGCGCGGCGACGAGCCCGTCGAGGTAGTCGTTGGCGGCCGCGTAGTTGGCCTGCCCGCCACCGCCGAGGACGCCGATCACCGAGGAGAACGTCACGAACAGGGCGAGATCCGCGGTCAGCTCGTGCAGGTGCCGGGCGCCGTCGGCCTTGGGCGCGAACACCTTCGCGACCGAATCGGCGTCCTGCGCGGTGAGCAGCGCGTCGTCCAGCGTGCCCGCGGCGTGGATCACGCCGCGCACCGTCAGGCCCGCCAGCGCGGACTCGAGACTGTCGCGCCGGGACACGTCGGCCGCGCGCACCTCGACCCGGGCGCCGAGCGCGGTCAGGCCGTCGACCAGTTCCTCCGCGCCCGGGGTGTCCAGGCCCCGGCGGCCGAGCAACACCAGATCCCGCACGCCCCACGACGCCACGACGTGGCGCGCCACCAGGCCGCCGACGCCGCCGAGGCCCCCGGTGATCAGGAGCGTGCCCCCGTCCCAGGTCACTGGCGACGGCTCCGCTTCCAGCCGCGCCAGGCGCGGGACCTCGATCACCCCGTTGCGCACGCGCGCCTCGGTTTCGCCCGCGACGGCGCCCAGCACGACCGACGGCTCGACAGAACCGTCGGTGTCCACGACGGCGAACCGGCCCGGGTGTTCGACGGCGGCCGAGCGCACGAGACCCCGCACGCCGTCCGCCTGGTCGCCGACGATCGCGAGGGTCGCGTCGCCGGACCGCTCGTCGGTCACCCACCGCTGCAGGACCGCCAGGACCCCGGTCACCACCTCGCGGGCGGTCGCCGCCGGCGGAACCACGTGGGTGGTCAGCCGGTCTTCGAGCGCGTCCGGGTCGAAGACCGCGCACGCGACCGGCTCGCCCGGCGCCACGGCGGTCCACTCGACCCGCAGCAGCGAACTCGGCCGCGCAAGCCGCGTGGGGTCGACCTCGCGCAAAGCCAGCGACGCCACCGACAGGACGGGGGCACCGGCCGGGTCGGTGACGTGCAGGGCCACGCTGCCGTCGTCCCGGGGCGAGATGCGGACGCGCAGGGTGGACGCGCCGGTGGCGTGGACGGACACGCCGTGCCAGGCGAAGGGCAGGCGCACGGCGGCCGAGCCGAGCACGACCGGGTGCAGCGCGGCGTCCAGCAGCGCCGGGTGCACGGTGAACCCGGCGGCTTCGGTTTCCGGCGGCGAAATCTCGGCGTACCAGTCGCCGCCGGACCGCCACAGTGCGGTGAGCCCCTGGAACGCCGGCCCGTACTCGTACCCGGTGTCCGCCAGCCGCTCGTAGGCGCCGTCGAGCGGGATCCGCTCGGCCCCTTCGGGAAGCCACGCGGTATCGACTTCGGTACGGCCGTTGCCGACTACGCCGGTGGCGTGCCGGACCCAGCCGGGCTCGCCGTGTCGCGAGTGGACGGTCACCGGGCGGGCGCCGTCTTCGGCGGCGCCGACGGTGACCTGGATCTCGACCTCGCCGCCCGGCGGCAGCACGAGCGGGGTTTCGAGGACCAGCTCGTCCAGCGTGTCGCACCCGGTCGCCAGGGCGGCGGTGAGCGCGAGGTCGGCGAACGCGGTGCCGGGCAGCAGCACGGTGCCGGAGACGGCGTGGTCGGCGAGCCACGGGAACTTCGCGAGCGACAGCACGCCGGTGTGCACGACACCACCGTCGGCGAGCGGGGTTTCCCGGCGCAGGAACGGGTGCGCGAGGTCGTCCGAGCCGCCCGTCGGCAGGGGGAGCCAGTACCGGCGGCGCTGGAACCGGTAGGTGGGCAGGTCCGCGCCCGGGCCGTCCCCGGTGAGCGCGGTGAAGTCGACGGGCAGGCCCTGCGCGTGCGCCTGCCCCAGCGAGCGCAGGAACCGCGGCAGGCCACCCTCGTCGCGGCGGAGCGAGCCGACCGAAACGGCGTCCTCGGCCGTGTCCTGCACGGCCGCGGTCAGCACCGGGTGCGGGCTCATCTCCAGGAAGAAGCCGTGTCCCTGCGCGGCGAGCTCGCGGACGACGGGTTCGAAGTGGACGGTCTGGCGGAGGTTGCGGAACCAGTAGTCACCGCCGGCTTCCGCGGTGTCCAGGCGCGCGGCCACGACCGTCGAGTGGAAGGGCACGGCCGAGGTGCGCGGCCGCAGCCCGTCGAGCAGCCCGGCGAGGGTGTCCTTGAGCTCCTCGACCTGGACGGAGTGCGAAGCGTAGTCGACCGAAACCCGGCGGGCCCGGACGCCGTCGGCCTCGCACGAAGCCAGGAACTCGTCCAGCGCCTGCGGTTCACCCGATACGACCACAGTGGACGGTCCGTTGACGGTGGCCACGGAAAGGCGGTCGCCCCAGGGCCGCAGCCGCTCGGATACGGCGTCGAAGCCCAGCGAGACCGACACCATGCCGCCGCGGCCGGACAGCGTGCGGATGGCCTGGCTGCGCAACGCGACCACCTTCGCCGCGTCGTCGAGGGACAGGCCGCCCGCGACGCACGCCGCGGCGATCTCGCCCTGCGAATGCCCGACCACGGCGGCCGGCTCGACACCGAACGAGCGCCACAGCGCGGCCAGCGACACCATCACGGCGAACAGCACCGGCTGCACGACGTCGACCTCGTCGAACGTCGGCGCGCCGGGATCCCCGCGCAGCACGGCGAACAGGTCCCAGTCGACGTACCGGCTCAGCGCCCGGGCGCACTCCTCCATGCGCGCGCGGAACACCGGAGCGTCCTCCAGGAGCGGCACGGCCATCCCCGCCCACTGCGCACCCTGGCCGGGGAAGACGAACACCGCCTTCGCCTCGCGTTTGCGGGCCTCCCCCGTCACGACGGCGGCCGCCGCCTTCCCGTTGGCCAGCGCGTCCAGCCCGGCCAGCGCGGCTTCGTGGCCGTCCGCCACGACGACGGCGCGGTGGTCGAACCGGGTCCGGCTGCCGAGCAGGGCACGCGACACGGCCCGGAGCCCGGTCTCCGGGGTGAGGTGCTCGCGCAGCGCTTTCGCCTGGGCGCGCAACGCTTCTTCGCTGCGGCCGGACAGGACGAGCGGCACGGCCGGGAGCGCCGGTTCGGGTTCGCGGACGTCCTCGGGGACCTGCTCGAGGACGACGTGCGCGTTGGTGCCGCTGACCCCGAACGACGAGACGGCGGCCCGGCGCGGGCGGCCGGTTTCGGGCCACGGCTCGGCCGCGCCGATCAGGCGGAGGGCGCCGGCGGCCCAGTCCACGTGCGGCGACGGCTCGTCCGCGTGCAGGGTCGGGGGCAGCACCCCGTCGCGCAGGGCGTGCACGACCTTCAGCACCCCCGCGACCCCGGCGGCGGCCTGTGTGTGACCGATGTTCGACTTCAGCGAGCCCAGCCGCACCGCGGAGCCGGCGTCGCGGCCCTGCCCGTAGGTGGCCAGCAGCGCCTGGGCCTCGATCGGGTCGCCCAGCGTGGTGCCGGTGCCGTGGGCCTCCACGAGGTCGACGTCCGGCGCGGACACCCCGGCGGCGGCCAGCGCGTCCCGGACGACCTCCTGCTGGGCCACGCCGTTGGGCGCGGTGAGCCCGTTGGACGCGCCGTCCTGGTTGATGGCCGACCCGCGCACCACGGCGAGCACGCGGTGCCCGCGGGCCCGGGCCTCGGACAGCCGTTCCAGCACGATCATGCCCGCGCCCTCGGCCCAGCCCGTGCCGTCCGCGCCCGCGCCGAACGCCTTGCACCGGCCGTCCGGGGAGAGCCCGCGCTGGAGGCTGAACTCGACGAACATGCCCGGGGACGAGAGCACGGTGACCCCGCCCGCGAGCGCCATCGTGCACTCGCCGCGCCGCAGCGACGCGGCGGCCAGGTGCAGCGCGACCAGCGAAGACGAGCAGGCGGTGTCCACCGTGACGGCCGGCCCGCGCAGGCCGAGGGTGTAGGCGATGCGCCCGGACACCACGCTGGGGGTGGTGCCGGTGAGGGCGTAACCGTCGGCGCCGGGGCGCACCTCGTGCATCCGGGGGCCGTAGTCCTGGGCGGTGGCGCCGACGAACACGCCGGTGCGGGTGCCGTGCACCGAGGCCGGGTCGATCCCGGCGCGTTCGATGGCCTCCCAGGCGACCTCCAGCGCGAGCCGCTGCTGCGGGTCCATGGCCAGCGCCTCGCGGGGGCTGATGCCGAAGAACTCGGCGTCGAACAGGTCCGCGTCGTGCACGAACCCGCCGCGGCGGGTGCTCGACTTGCCGGGAACGCCCGGTTCGGGGTCGTAGAGGGCCTCGACGTCCCAGCCGCGGTTGCCGGGGAAGTCGGAGGTCACGTCGGCGCCGTCGAGCACGAGACGCCACAGGTCCTCGGGCGTGTTCGCGCCGCCGGGCAGCCGGCAGGCCATGCCGACGATCGCGATCGGCTCGTCGCTTTCGGTGCGCTTCACCGGGGACGTTTCCGGCTGCCCGCCGGTGCGGAGGTGGGCGGCGAGGGCCGCCGGGGTCGGGTGGTCGTAGGCCGCGCTGACCGGCACGCCGCGGCCGGTGGCGGCGGCGAGGGTGCGGCACAGCTCGACGGTGGTGAGCGAGTCGAACCCGAGCGACTTGAAGGTGGCGCGCTCGTCGACCTCCGCGGGGTCGCCGTAGCCGCCGACGGCCGCGGTGTGACGGCGGACGAGGTCGAGCAGGTCGACGGCCGCTTCGGGCTCGGGCTCGGGGCTCGGCAGCGGCGCGTCGAACCAGTGGCGCTTGCGCTGGAAGGGATACGTGGGCAGGTCGGCGTGCGGGGCCGCCGGCAGGAACCGGTCCCAGTCGATCGCGACACCCGTCGTCCACAAGCGACCCAGCCCGGCGAAGAACGCCCGCCGGTCATCGGTGTCACGCCGCAGAAGCCCGGTGACGGCCAGGTCCGGAGCACACTGCTCGACCATCGGCGTCAACGCCGGGTGTGGCCCCACCTCCACCACGTGCGTGACACCCAAATCCGTCAACGTTCCGACACCATCCGCGAAACGGACCGTGTTGCGGACGTGATCCACCCAATGCCGCGGGTCAGTGAGGTTCGCGGCTATCTCACCGGTCAGGTTGGTCACGATGGGGATCCGCGGCTCGTGATAGGTCAGCTCCCGCGCGACCGCCGCGAACCGGTCGAGAATCGGGTCGAGATGGGCGGAGTGGAACGCGTGCGACACCCGCAGCCGCTTGCCCTCCCACGCCTCGATCTCCTCGAGGTCGCCCGACACCACGACCGAACCCGGGGTGTTCACCGCGGCGATCGACAGACCCGGCGTCAGCAGCGCACGGACCTGCTCCTCGGTGCCCTCGACCGCGACCATGCCCCCGGGAGTCGTGATCGAATCCATCAGCTCGGCCCGCGCCGTCACGAGCCGCACCGCATCGTCCTCGTCGAGCACACCGGCCACGTGAGCAGCCGTGATCTCACCCAACGAATGTCCGATCAGGACATCCGGCTTCACGTCCAGCAACCGGTAGAGAGCCACCTCGAGGGTGAACAACGCGGGCTGGGCCCACCGGGTCTGGTGCACCAGACCCGGGTCACTCGTCAGCCCGAACTTCGCCGACAGCCGATCGACCGTCTCGGCAAACATCGGAAACGTCTCGTACAGAGCCTGGCCCATCCCGGCCCACTGCGAGCCCTGGCCGGTGAACGCCACCGCGAGCTTGCCCAGCTCCCGCACCCGCTCGGCCACCACAGCCGACAGTCCACGACGCATCTCGACGCCGGACTCGCCCACCACCACGGCCCGGAAATCGAACTCCGCCCGGCCCAGCGCCAGCATCCGGGCCGCGCTCACGACGTCCGGCGCGTCCTCGGCCAGCCGCTCGGCCGCCGCCGTCACCGCACCGGCGGAACGGCCCGACACCACCCACGGCACCACCTCTTCGGCACTGTCCACATCGGACACCGGAGCCGCTTCCAGCAGCAGGTGCGCGTTGGTGCCGCCCATGCCGAACGACGACACGCCCGCGAGCAGCGGCCGTGCTTCCTCCGGCCAGGGACCGAGGTCCTGCTGCACGTGCAGCCGCCAGTCGCCGAGCCGGATGTCCGAGTGCGGGCGCGAGAAGTTCAGGCTCGGCGGCAGGACCCGGTTTTCCAGGCACAGCACCGCCTTGACGAACCCGGCGATGCCGGCGGCCCCTTCGAGGTGGCCGATGTTGGTCTTCACCGAGCCCACCGCCAGCGCGGCGTCGCGGCCGGGCGCGGTGCCGAGGACCTCGCCGAGCGCGGCGGCCTCGACCGGGTCACCGACCGCGGTGCCCGTGCCGTGCAGCTCGACGTACTGCACCTGCGCGGGTTTCACCCGCGCGTCCGCGCAGGCGCGGCGCAGCACGTCCGCCTGGGCTTCCGCGCTGGGCACGGTGAGCCCGGCGCCCGCGCCCTCGTTGTTGACCGCGCCGCCACGCAGGATCGCGCGGACGTGGTCACCGTCGGCGAGCGCGTCCGCGAGCCGCTTGAGCACGACGACGCCGCCGCCTTCGCCGCGCACGTACCCGTTGGCCCGCTCGTCGAAGGTGAAGCAGCGGCCGTCCGGGGACAGCGCGCCGAACTTCGACGCCCCGACGAAGCTCTCCGGCGCGACGATCAGGTTCACCCCGCCGGCGAGCGCGAAGTCGCACTCCCCCAGCCGCAGGCTCTGCATCGCGGAGTGCACGGCGACCAGCGCCGACGACTGGCCGGTGTCGACGACGAGACTCGGGCCGCGCAGGCCGAGGAAGTAGGAGACGCGGTTGGCGATGACGGCGCGCTGCGTCCCGGTGAGCGAGTGCTGGGTCACGGCGTCAGGGCCGCGGCGGTGGGCGAGCGTGGCGTAGTCGTCGGAAGCCGCGCCCACGAAGACCCCGCCCCGCGTCCCCTCGACCCGGGCGGGCACGATGCCGGCGCTCTCGAGCGACTCCCACGCCAGCTCCAGCACGAGCCGCTGCTGCGGGTCCATGCTCGCCGCCTCGCGCGGGGAGATGCCGAAGAACGCCGCGTCGAAGAGGTCGACGCGGTCGAGGAACCCGCCCGCGGCGGTGACCGCCTTGCCGGGTGCGCCCGGGTCGGGGTCGGCGAACTCGCCCGCGTCCCACCGGTCCGCCGGGACCGTGGTGATCGCGTCGGTCCCGTCGCGCAGCAGCCGCCAGAACGCGGCCGGATCGGGCGCGCCGGGCAGCCGGCAGGCGAGGCCGACCACCGCGACGGCGTGCTCGTCCGGGGGGCTGGTCAGGGGGCCGCTGGGCTGGCTCACGCTCGTCCGCTCCTCACGCTGGGGGGTCACCAGAAGATGGGCAGGCGGTTCACGCCCTGCACGGTGCCGGTTCCCGGCGCGCGGTAGGGCAGGCTCTCCGCGGGCTCGGCCAGCTTGAGCCCGGGCAGGCGCGCGAACAGCTTCGCCAGCGCCACCTGCACCTCCAGCCGGGCGAGGTTCTGGCCGAGGCACTGGTGGATGCCGTAGCCGAAGGTGAGGTGGTTGCGGCCGGTGCGGTCGAACCGGATCGCGTGCGGGTCGTCGTGCACGGAGCCGTCGCGGTTGCCGACGGTCGCGGAGACCAGCACGCCCTCCCCGGCCCGGATGGTGTAGCCCTCGATCTCGATGTCCTCCAGCGCCACGCGCACCCCGGCGAGGTCGGTGACCGCGAGCACGCGCAGCAGCTCCTCCGCGACGGCGGGCAGCCGCTCCTCGTCACCGAGCGCGGCGATCTGCTCCGGGTGTTCGAGCAGCGTCACCACGGACAACGCCAGGGTGGAGGCGGTGGTGTCGTGCCCGGCCACCAGCAGGACCAGCGCGATCTGGACCAGCTCGTGCTGCGTCAGCTCGCCGGCCACGACCGCGGGGGCCAGCTCGCCCATCAGCCCGGGGCCGGGCTCGGTGCGCCGCCGGGTGGCCAGCCGGTCCAGGTACCCGATCAGCTCGCCCCCGGCGGCCTGCGAGTCCTCCTGGGTGGTGGCGTGCAGGAGCCGGCGCGAGGCGTCCTGGAAGAAGTCCAGGTCCTCCTCGGCCAGGCCCAGCACCTCCGACATCACCTGGGACGGCACCGGGGTCGTGAAGGCGGACACCAGGTCGACCGGCTGGGGCAGCGACTCGACGTGGTCCAGGTACTTGTCGACGATGCGCTCGACCATCGGCCGCATCGCGCGGACGCTGCGGAGGCTGAAGTACGGGTTGAGCAGCCGCCGGTGGTCGTCGTGCACCGGCGGGTCCATGCCGATGAGCACGAGCTGCCGGGCGACGCTGGCCCGGAACCGCGGGGCCACGAGGGGGTAGCCGTCCCGCGTCCGGTCGGCCGACAGCCTGCGGTCGGCGAGCAGGCTTCGCGCCGCGGCGTAGCCGGTGACGAGCCAGACCTCGCGGCCGTCGAACAGCGTCACGCGGGACAGCGGCCCGCTCCCGGCGAGGGCGAGGTAACCGGGCGGGGCGTGGTACGGGCATTCGCGCGGCTGCGGAAAAGGCACTTCGGTCATCGTCACTGTCCTCGCGCTGTCTGCGGACGGGTAACGGCCCGAACGGGCCCGCCGAGGACGGTAGGCAGGGCGGCGGCCCCGCGGCAACGCGGCTTTAGCACGCCATCAGTGCCGCCTTGCCGGGCCGAAACCCCCGGCCCCGCAACGGGCTTCCCGCGATCCGGGCGCTGAAGACAGCTTTTGGGGTGCCTTTAGGACGCCGCCGACCATGGAAGGGGTGCGGCGCTCACCCGCGCCGGGAAACCGACACCGGTCCCCGAGGGACCGGGAAGGGAGCACGACGTGGACATCCGGGTCCTGTCGGCCGGGACCGCGTTGCCCGGCCCACCCGTGAGCAACGCCGCGCTGGCCGCCCGCTTCGGCATGGACACCCTGTGGGAGCAGTGGGTCGACGCCTTCATCGGCACCCGCCACCGCCACCTGGCCCTGGACCTCGAAACCGGCGGGCAGGAGCACTCGCTGGCCGATCTCGGCACCGAGGCGGGCCGCGAGGCGCTGGCACGAGCGGAAATCACACCGTCCGAAGTGGACCTGGTGGTGCTGAGCACCGCGACCCCCGACGCCCTGATGCCCGCCACCGTCAACGTGATCGCCGACCGGCTCGGCATCGACGGGGTCACCACCCTGCAGCTGCAGGCCGGCTGTTCCGGCGCCGTGCAGGCGCTCGACACCGCGCGGCAGCTGCTGCTCGCCGGGCGGCACCGGACCGCGCTGGTGCTGGGCGGCGAGGTGCTGGCCCGGTTCTACGACCTGTCGGCCGACCTCGGCGGCCTGCCGCCGGAGCAGCTGGTGAACTTCGTGCTCTTCGGCGACGGGGCCGGCGCGGCGGTGCTCACCACCCGCGACGTGCCGGGCGCGGTCTCGCTCGTCACCAGCATGACCCGGCTGGAGGGCCTCGGCCACGAGCCGGGCGCGACGCTGGAGTGGTTCGGGCCGGTCGACCGCGACTCCGGGCGGGTGCCCGCGAGCGAGGACTACAAGGCGATCGAGCGGCGCGTCCCGCTGATGGCGGGCGCCACCGTGGACGGCCTGCTGGACGAACTGGACTGGAAGGACAGCGAGGTCGACTACCTGCTGCCGCCGCAGCTGTCCGGGCGGATGTCCGACCGGATCTCCCGGCACCTCGCCGACCACCACGGCTTGGCCGCGGCGCACACCGTCAACTGCGTCGACGAAACCGGCAACAACGGCAACGGGCTGGTGTACTTCCAGCTGGAGCGCGCCCTGGACCGGCTCGCCGAGGGCGACCGCGCGCTGGGCGTGTCGATCGAGTCGAGCAAGTGGATCCGCGCCGGTTTCGCGCTGGAGCGCCGGTGAACGGCCTGGGCGGGGTGCGGGACCTGGCCCGGGACGGGCAGCTGGCGCTCCGCTGGCCGGAGGTCCGGAAGCTCCTGTGTGGACTGTCCACGGAGGACCTCGAACGCGCCGGCCGGCTGCTCACCCGCGTCTCGCCCGAAGACGTCCTCGCCGCGCATCCGGACGTGCCGGTGGTGCGGGTGGCGATCACCGGGCACGGCACGGTGTCGCCGGTCGTGCCGCCGCTCGCGGCGGAACTGGCCCGTCACGGGCTGCTGCTGGACGCGCACGTCGGCGCGTTCGACTCCTACGTGTTCGACCTGACCGACCCGGCGAGCGACCTGTATGCGCACCGCCCGGACCTCGTGCTCTGCCCGCTGGACCCGGAGATCGTGACCGGCGAGCTGCCCGTGCCGTGGCGGGCCGCCGACGCGGAAACCGTGCTGGACGCCAAGATCGGCCTGCTGGAGGACCTGGCCCGGCGCCACGCCGCCCACGGCGGCGGGGTGCTGGTGTTCACCACCCTGCCGCTGCCCGGCGCGATCGCGGGCCAGCTGGTCGACCAGCGCTCGCGCGCCCGGCTCGGCGCCGCGTGGCGGCGGGCCAACGCGCGCCTGCTCGACCTCACCGCGGAGCTGGCTTCGGTGTCCGTGATCGACGTCGACCCGCTGCTGGCCGAGGGCATCCCGGCGGAGGACGCGCGGCTCGGCCGCTACACGAAGACCCACCTCTCCCCCGCGCTGCTGACGCGCCTGGCCCGCGAAGCCGGGCACCTCGCCCGGTACGTCACCGGGTCGGTGAAGAAGTGCCTCGCGGTGGACCTGGACGAGACGCTGTGGGGCGGTGTCCTCGGCGACGACGGCCTGGAGGGCATCGAGGTCGGCGACACACCCCGCGGTGAGGCGTTCCGGTCGTTCCAGCGGGTGGTCAAGCAGCTCGGTTCGCAGGGCGTGCTCGTCGCCGCGGTGAGCAAGAACGACGGCGACCTGGTGCACCGGGCGTTCACCGAGCACCCCGGGATGCTCCTGCGCAAGGACGACTTCGTCCGCGTGGTCGCGAACTGGCAGCCGAAGCACGACAACCTGCTTGCCCTGGCCGCCGACCTCAACATCGCCGCCGACGCCACCGTGTTCGCCGACGACTCCAGCTTCGAATGCGGGCTGGTGCGCCACGAGCTGCCGGGGGTGGCGGTCGTGCAGCTGGACGACGAACCCGCGCTGCACGGCGAAAAGCTTTTCGCGGACAACTGGTTCACCGTGCGCGAGCTGACCGCCACCGACCGGGAGCGGCCCTCGATGTACCGGCAGGAGCTGCGGCGCCGCGACTTCCTGGACTCGTTCGACTCGCTGGCCGACTACCTCGCCGGGCTCGGCGTCGTGGTCGAGCTCGCGCCGGTCACCACGAAGGACGTGCCGCGGATCTCTCAGATCACGTTGCGCACCAACCAGTTCAACCTCACGACGGTCCGGCTGCAGCAGGACGAGGTGCAGCGCCGCGCGGCCGACCCGGAGCTGGCGACGCTGGCCATCCGCAGCTCCGACCGCTTCGGCGACAACGGCACCGTGGGCGCGATCTTCCTGCGGCGCGGCGGCGGCACGCTGCACATCGACAACTTCCTGCTCAGCTGCCGGGTGTTCAGCCGGGGGGTGGAGGACACGTGCCTCGCGGCGGTGCTGGCGCACGCCGCGGCCACCGGCGCGACCGCCGTGTCCGGCACCTACCGGCCGAGCCCGAAGAACGGCAAGGTCGCCGATTTCTACCTCCGGCACGGCTTCACCGCCGCGGGCGAGACCGGCGGCGCGCAGGTGTTCACGCACGACCTGACCGAGCTCCCGGCGCCGCCGGGGCACGTGCGGCTGGTCGACGGACTGGCGGAGGGAAGGGCATGAACGGAATCGGGGACTTCATCACCCTGCTGCGGGACGAGCTGGGGATCCCGGTGGAGGAGGCGGACGTGCACCGTGACCTCGACGAGGTGGCGGGCTGGGACTCGGTGCACCTGCTCGTGGTGCTCTCCAGCCTGGAACGCGTCACCGGCCGGCGCATGTCGCTGCCGCACGCGCTGGAGGCCCGGACCCTGGACCGGCTCTACGCGCTGACGGTGAGCGCATGAACGTCCGGCCGCTGCCGGCCCAGCGCCGGCACACCCTGTACCTGCAGGAACAGCTCCGCGCGTTCTCGCCGGTGTTCCTGGACACCGAGGTCGACATGTCCGCGGTCCGGGCGCACCGCGCGGCCGGCGGACGCCGGATCTCCACGGTGACCCACGTGCTGCACGCGGCCGCCCGGGTGCTCGCCGCGCACCCCGACGCGAACGCCGCGCTGTCCGGGCGCGTCTCGCCCCGGATCGCGCGGTTCTCGACGGTCAGCGGGAAGCTGACCCTGGACAAGACCCTCGCCGGGCAGCGGGTCGTGCTCGCCGCGGTGCTGCCGGACCTCGACCGGCTCGAGCTCGGCGAGATCCAGGCGCTCGTGGAGCGCCACCGCGACGCCGACCCGGAGACCGACCCGGCGTTCGCGAAGCTGCGGGCCCTGCACCGCGTCCCGCCCGTGGTGGGGCGGCTGCTGTTCCGGCTGGCCGGGCGCTCGCTGGCCGAGCGGCCGGCGATGGCGGGCACCTTCGCCGTGACGTCGCTGGGACACCGGCCCGTACACGGCTTCCACTCCGTCGGCGGCACCACGATCACCTTCGGCGTCGGGCAGGTCACCGACCGGCCCGTGGTCCGGGACGGCGCCGTCGTGGTGGCGCCGGTGCTGCGGCTGAACCTGACGTTCGACCACCGGGTGCTCGACGGCGCGGAGGCCGCCGACGTGCTCACGGAGGTCAAGGACCGCCTCGAGAAGGTGCCCGACGCCGCCACCTGGCCCGGGGCGGTGACGGCGTGAACGACGTCCGGGAGCTGAAGCAGTACGTGTGGGCGCACGCGCGCGCCCAGGGCGTACCGCTGAGCCACTACGAGGACCTGCTGTCGCGCATCACGTCCGATGTGGACGGTGCGGACGGGTCGTGGACCCGGGAGTGGGTACGCGCGGGCGAAGCGCTGGAACGCGACGGGAAGCTGCTGGAGGCCGTCCAGTACTACAACCTGGCCCGGTTCCCGTTCGTCGCGGGACCGGACCGGGCGGACGCGCTGGTGCGGTGCGTGGCGGCGTTCGACCGCTGGCGCCGGGAGGCGGGCGGCATCGAGCGCGTCGAGGTCGACACGCCGTCGGGCCGGTTCGGCGCCTGGGGCACCGGACTGTCCACTCGCGACAGGAAGCCGCTGCTGGTGTTCACGGGCGGCATCGTGAGCATCAAGGAGCAGTGGGCTCCGCTGCTGCCCGTGCTGCGGAAGCTCGGCGTCGCGGCGATCGCGGCCGAGCTGCCCGGCGTCGGGGAGAACCCGCTCCCCTACGACGACAAGAGCCACCGGCTGTTCTCCGACCTGCTCGACGCCGTCGCCGACCGCGCGGACGTGGCGCGGACGCACCTGCTGCCGCTGAGCTTCAGCGGGCACCTGGCGCTGCGCTGCGCGCTGGGCGACGAGCGGATCCGCGGCCTGGTCACCGTCGGCGCCCCGCTGCGGGAGTTCTTCACCGATCCCGCGTGGTGGGCGTCGCTGCCCCGGCTCACGGTCGACACCCTCGTCCACCTCACCGGGGTCCCCGAAGCGGGACTGCAGGACCACCTGCGTGGCTGGGCGCTCACCACGGAAGAAATCGCGTCGCTGCGCCTTCCGGTCGGCTACGTCGCCTGCTCCCGCGACGAGATCATCCCGCCCGGCGACCCGGCCCTGCTGCGCGAACACGCCCGCGAGCCGCACGTCGTCGAGTTCGACGACGTGCACGGCGCCCCGGAGCATTCGCGGGAGATGCAGGCCTGGGCGTTGCTGACCACGCTCCGGATGCTCGGCGGGCGCCGGGTGCCGCGCGCGCTGTTCGGCACCGTCCTGGCCGGGCAGCGCCTGCGGCGGCTGCTCCGTTCCCGGGCCTGAACCCCCTTCCCCCGACCCCGAGAGGCTGACGCCGCATGGCCGCCACCGAGGACAAGCTCCGCGACTACCTCAAACGTGTCACCAACGACCTCGCCCGGACGCGCAAGCAGCTGCAGGACGCGGAGTCGGCGAAGCACGAACCGATCGCCGTCGTGGGCATGGGCTGCCGGTATCCGGGTGGAGTCCGCTCGCCGGAGGACCTGTGGCGGGTGGTGGCCGGCGGGGTGGACGCGATCAGCGAGTTCCCGGTGAACCGCGGCTGGGACCTGGAGCACCTGTTCGACCCGGATCCTTCTCACGCGGGGACGGTGACGTCGCGGTTCGGGGGGTTCCTGCACGACGCGGCGGGTTTCGACGCGGAGTTCTTCGGGATCAGCCCGCGTGAAGCGCTGGCGATGGATCCGCAACAGCGGCTGCTGCTGGAGACCACCTGGGAAGCGCTGGAGTACGGCGGAATCGTGCCGTCGACGCTGAAGGGCAGCCGGACCGGCGTCTTCACCGGCGTCATGTACAACGACTACGCCTCGCGCCTGCAGCCGATGCCGCCGTCGTTCGAGGGTTACCTCGGCACGGGCAGCGCCGGCAGCGTGGCGTCCGGGCGGGTGGCCTACACCTTCGGCTTCGAGGGTCCCGCGGTGAGCGTGGACACGGCGTGTTCGTCGTCGCTGGTGGCGATGCACCTCGCAGGACAGGCGTTGCGGGGTGGCGAGTGCGACCTGGCGGTGGCCGGTGGGGTGACGGTGATGGCCACGCCGAACACGTTCATCGAGTTCTCCCGCCAGCGCGGCCTCGCCTCCGACGGCCGCTGCAAGGCCTTCGGCGACAGCGCCGACGGCACCGGCTGGAGCGAGGGCGCGGGCATGCTCGTGCTGGAACGGCTGTCCGACGCCCAGCGCAACGGGCACACCGTGCTCGGTCTCGTCCGCGGCACCGCCGTCAACCAGGACGGCACGACGAGCCAGTTGTCGGTGCCCAACGGCCCGTCCCAGCAGCGGGTCATCCGCGCCGCCCTCGCGGACGCCGGCCTCGGACCGTCCGATGTGGACGTCGTGGAGGCGCACGGCACCGGGACCCGGCTCGGCGACCCGATCGAAGCCCAGGCCCTGCAAGCGGTCTACGGGGCCGCACGCCGGGCGGAGTCGCCGGTGTGGCTGGGATCGCTGAAGTCGAACGTGGGTCACACCCAGGCCGCCGCCGGGGTCGGCGGCGTCATCAAGATGCTCCTCGCCATGCGCCACGGAGTACTGCCCGCCACCCTGCACGCCGGGGTGCGGTCGAGCCACGTCGACTGGGACGACACCGTCGCCCTGCTCACCCAAGCACGACCATGGGACTCGGACACCCGGCGAGCCGGAATTTCCTCCTTCGGGATCTCCGGCACCAACGCCCACCTGATCCTCGAACAACCCCCGGCACCCGACCCTGCCGAACCCACCAGCCCAGCACCGGTGCTCGTCTCGGCCACCACCCCCGAAGCCGTCGAACACCAACTCGACCGGCTCCGCGACCGCGACGACGTCGCCTCCACCTTCGCCTACGGACGCACCGAATTCCCCTACCGCTCCGCCATCATCGGCGGCACAGCCCTGCCCGTCCAACACGCCGGGAACGTGCGACTGGGCATGATGTTCACCGGCCAGGGCTCCCAATGGACCGGCATGGGCAAAACCCTCTACGACACCTACCCGATCTTCGCCGAAACCATCGACCGGCTGTGCGCGAAATTCGGCCGGGACCTGCGGGAAGCGATGTTCACCACTCCGGACCTGGTGAACCACACCCGGTACACGCAGCCTGCGTTGTTCACGCTCGAAGTCGCCTTGTACCGGTTGCTGGACCTGCAACCCGAAGTCCTCATCGGACACTCCCTCGGCGAGATCACGGCCGCCCACCTCGCCGGTGTCCTGGACGAGGACGACGCGGTCTGGCTGGTCACGGCCCGGGCGCGGCTGATGGACTCGGTCACCACGCCCGGCGCCATGACCACGCTCGACATGACCGAAGACCAAGCCCGCGAATTGCTCACCCCGGGCCTGTCCATCGCCGCCGTCAACACCCCCACCTCCGTGGTTGTCTCCGGCGATGTGGCGGACATCGAAGCGCTGCAAGGCAAACGACTGCGGGTGTCACACGCCTTCCACTCCGCCCACCTCGACCCGATCCTCGACCAGTTCGCGAAGGTCGCGCGGGAGCTGACCTACTACGAACCCCGGATCCCGGTCATCACCAACCTCACCGGCGACGTCGCCACCACCCTCACCGACCCCCAGCACTGGGTCGACCACCTCCGCGGCACCGTCCGCTTCGCCGACGGCATCACCACCATGGCCAAGCTGGGCGTCACCGACGTCGTCGAAATCGGCCCGCACCCCGCCCTCACCCCGTTGCTCGACCACACCGGCCTCGCCACCCACAGCCTCCTGCGCCGCAACACCGACACCACCGAACACCTCCAGACCGCCGCCGCCACCCTCTGGACGCGCGGCACCGGCAAACCCCGCCACCTCATCCCGCGCACCGCGGCCCACCCCGCCCCCACCTACCCCTTCCAGCGCCGCGACCACTGGCTCCACCCCGTCCCCCAGGCCGCCACCGGGCACGCGCATCCCCTCCTGCACACCACCCTCGGCCTCGCCACCACCGACGAACACGTCCTCACCGGCACCCTCTCCCCGGCCACCCACCCCTGGCTCGCCGACCACACCGTGCTCGGCGCCACCCTCCTGCCCGGCACCGCCCTCCTCGACCTCGCCCTGCACGCCGGCGCCGAGACCGGCTGCCCCCGCGTGGCGGAGCTGACGCTGGAGCGCGCCCTCCGGATCGACGAGCCGGTCCGGATCCAGGTCGCCGTCGGCGAACCCGGCGACAGCGGGCGCCGTCCCGTCTCGATCCACTCCGCGGCCGGTGACGGCCCCTGGACCCGTCACGCCACCGGAACCCTGGCCCCCGACGCGACACCCGGCACCTGGCAGCCGGATGCCTGGCCACCGGCCGGAGCCACCGAGATCGACCTCGACGGGCACTACGACGACCTCGAAGCGCGGGGCTACCACTACGGTCCCGCCTTCCGCGGCCTCCAGGCGGCCTGGCGCGACGGCGACGACGTCTACGCCGAAGTCGCCCTGGCCGAGTCCCTTGTGGACGATGCCGCCCACTGCGTCGTCCACCCGGCGCTGCTGGACTCCGCGTTGCACGCCGTCGCCGCGAGCAGCTCCCCGGACGCACCGCAGCGGCTGCCGTTCTCGTGGCAGGACGTGACGGTCGGCGAGCCCGGCGCCACCACCCTGCGCGTCAAGATCACCGGTACCGGCAAGGACGTCTTGTCGATCGCCCTGTCCGATGTGGACGGCACCGCCGTCGGCTCCGTCGGCGAGCTGCGGGTGCGCGAGGTCGCCGCCGAGCAGTTCGCCCCGAACGTCGCCGGCTCGCTGTTCACCCTCGACTGGCTCCCCGTCACCGACCTGCCGGCGCAGCCCGCCGAGGGGGTCGAGATCCACCGCCCGGAGCCGGTGGACGATCCCGTCGAGGCCACCACCGCGATCCTGGACACGCTGAAGACCTGGCTGGCCGGCAACGAGGGCGGACGGCTCGCCGTCGTCACCGAAAACGCCGTCCAGGCCCGTTCGGGAGAACACCTCCGGTCGCTCTCGGGTGCGGCCGTGTGGGGCGTGGTCCGCTCGGCGCAGCACGAACACCCGGACCGCCTCGTGCTGGTGGACGTCGACGGCAGCGAGGAGGCCGAGACCGCGCTTCCCGCCGCGCTCGCCACCGGTGAGCCGCAGCTCGCGGTCCGGGGCGGCGAGGTGCTCCTGGCCCGCCTGGGCCGGCTCGGCGCGGCCGGCCGGACGCTGCCCGTGCCGGCCGGGCCGTGGCGGCTGGGGGTCACGGCGAAGGGCACGCTGGACAACCTCGCGTTCGTCCCCGCGCCGGAATCGGACGAACCCCTGCTGCCGCACCAGATCCGCCTCGGCGTGCGGGCGGCCGGCCTGAACTTCCGCGACGTCCTGATCGCGCTCGGCGTCTACCCCGGCGAGGAAGCCGTCATCGGCGGCGAGGCGGCCGGGGTGGTGCTGGAGGTCGGGTCCGGGGTCACCGGGGTGGCCGCCGGCGACCGGGTGTTCGGGCTCGTGCCCGGCGCGGCCGGCCCGGTCGCGGTCACCGACCACCGGCTCGTCACGCGGCTCCCGCGGGGCTGGACGTTCGCCGAGGCCGCCGTCGTTCCCGTGGTGTTCCTGACGGCCTACTACGGGCTGAAGGACCTCGCCGGGGTCGAGGCCGGGCGGACGCTGCTCGTGCACTCGGCGGCGGGCGGCGTCGGGATGGCCGCGCTCCAGCTCGCCCGGCACTGGGGCGTCGAGACGTTCGGCACGGCGAGCGCGGGGAAGGTCCCGGTGCTGCGTGCGCTCGGCGTGCCCGAGGACCATCTCGCGTCCTCGCGCACCCTGGACTTCGAGGAGCGCTTCCGGGAGGTGACCGGCGGGCGCGGCGTGGACGTCGTGCTGAACTCCCTCGCCGGGGACTTCGTCGACGCGTCATTGCGGCTGCTGCCCCGCGGCGGCCACTTCCTGGAGATGGGCAAGACCGACCTCCGCGACGCCGGTGACGTGGCCGCCGCGCACGAAGGCGTGGCGTACCGCGCGTTCGACCTCCAGGCCGACGCGCCGCCGGAGCGGGTCCAGGAGATGCTGCGTGATCTCGTGCGGTTGTTCGAGGCGGGGGTGCTGCACCGGCTCCCCGTGACCGCGTGGGACGTCCGGGAGGCGCCCGAGGCGTTCCGGTTCTTCCGGGAGGCGCGGCACGTCGGCAAGCTCGCGCTGACCGTGCCGCGGGCGCTGCGCGACAGCACCGGCGGGACCTACGTCATCACCGGCGGCACCGGTGGCCTCGGTGCGGCGCTGGCGTCGCACCTCGTGCGGACGCACGGGGTCCGTGACCTGCTTCTCCTCAACCGGCGCGGCCTCGACGCCCCCGGCGCCCCGGAACTGCTCGACGAACTCACCCAAGCCGGGGCGCAGGTGCGCATCCGCGCCTGCGACCTCACCAACCTCGACGACCTCATCGCCGCACTCGAGAACCTCGACATCCGAGCCGTCATCCACACCGCCGGAGTCCGCCACGACGCCCTGCTGACCGACCAAACCGCCGAGACCACCGCCACGGTCCTCGCCCCCAAGACGACCGCGGCGCACCACCTCCACACCCTCACCCGGCACCACGACCTCGACCACTTCATCCTCTTCTCCTCCCTCGCCGCCACCCTCGGCAACCCCGCCCAAACCACCTACGCCGCCGCCAACAACCACCTCAACGCCCTCGCCCAAAACCGCCACACCGAAGGACTTCCCGCCCTCTCCCTCAACTGGGGGCTCTGGACGGGCGCCGGGATGGGGGCGGACCTGGACGAGGCCTCGGCCGCGCGGCTGTCGCGGACCGGTGTCGCGCCGATCACCCCGGACCAGGGCCTCGCCCTGTTCGACGCCGCGCTGGACGCGCACCGCGCGGTCGTGGTGCCGGCCCCGCTGGACGTCCCGGCGCTGCAGGCACTGGCCGCGCGCGACAGCCTGCCGTCCGTCCTGCGTGGACTGGTGCGCACCCCCGCCCGGCACCGACGACGGCGGAAGAGCAGCACGCGCCTGGCGGCGGCGAACGGGGCGGAGCGCCGCGAGCTGGTGCTCGGCCTGGTGGCGGAGGAGGTCGCGGGCGTGCTCGGTTACGAGTCGCCGCAGACCCTGCCGTCCGGGAAGCCGTTCGTGGAACTGGGTTTCGACTCGCTCACCGCGATCGAGCTGCGCAACCGGCTGGCCACCGCGACCGGGCTGACGCTGCCGTCCACGCTGGTCTTCGACCACCCCACCCCCGAGGCGCTGGCCCGGTTCGTCGAGGACCTGCTCGCGCCCGAGGCCCCGGCCGCGGACCCGGTGCCCGCCGCAACCGCGGCCCCGGCGGACGAGCCGATCGCGGTCGTCGGCATCGGCTGCCGCTTCCCCGGCGGGGTCCGGTCCCCCGAGGACCTGTGGCGGCTGCTCGCCACCGGCACCGACGCGATCACCGAGTTCCCCGGCAACCGCGGCTGGGACCTCGACGCGCTCTACGACCCGGACCCGGACCACCCCGGCACCAGCTACACCCGCCACGGCGGGTTCCTGCACGACGCCGACCGGTTCGACGCGGAGTTCTTCGGCATGAACCCGCGCGAGGCTCGGGCCGCCGACCCCCAGCAGCGCGTGCTGCTCGAGACGGTGTGGGAGTCGCTGGAGCGCGCCGGGATCGTGCCGGACACCCTGCGCGGCAGCCGGACCGGCGTGTTCGTCGGCACCAGCTCCACCGACTACGCGGCGGTCGCGGACGCCGCCGTCGAGCACACCGAGGGCTACCGCCTCACCGGCACCTCGGCCAGCATCCTGTCCGGCCGCGTCTCCTACACCTACGGCCTGGAGGGACCGGCGGTCAGCGTCGACACCGCCTGCTCGTCGTCGCTGGTCGCGATCCACCTCGCCGCGCAGGCGCTGCGGCAGGGCGAGTGCACGCTGGCGCTCGCGGGCGGCGTTTCGGTGCTGGCCACCCCGACGATCTTCACCGAGTTCAGCCGCCAGCGCGGGCTCGCCGCCGACGGGCGGGCGAAACCGTTCTCGGCCGAGGCCGACGGCACGAACTGGAGCGAGGGCTCGGCCGTGCTGGTGCTGGAGCGGCTGTCCGACGCGCGGCGCAACGGGCACCCCGTCGTCGGCGTGATCCGGGGTTCCGCGGTGAACCAGGACGGCGCCTCGAACGGCCTGACCGCCCCGAACGGCCCGTCGCAGCAGCGGGTGATCCGCGCCGCGCTCGCCGGGGCGGGGGTCGATCCGTCCGAAGTGGACGCCGTGGAGGCGCACGGCACCGGCACCCCGCTCGGCGACCCGATCGAAGCCCAGGCGGTGCAGGCGGTCTACGGGCCCGCGCACGCGCCGGAGTCGCCGCTGTGGCTGGGTTCGCTGAAGTCGAACCTCGGGCACACCCAGGCCGCCGCGGGCGTCGGCGGCGTGATCAAGATGCTGCTCGCGCTCGCCCACGAACAGCTGCCGCCGACCCTGCGCTCGCAGCCGCCCAGCCCGCACGTCGACTGGGACGGCACCGTCGCCCTGCTCGACGAGCCCCGGCCGTGGCCGCGCACCGGCCGCCCGCGCCGGGCCGGCGTGTCGTCGTTCGGCATGAGCGGCACCAACGCCCACCTCATCGTCGAAGAGGCACCCGCGGCTCCCGAGCCGCCCGAGGTGCCGGCCGGTCCCGTGTCGTGGGTGCTCAGCGGCCGGACCGAGGCAGCGCTGCGAGACCAGGCTCGCACCCTGCTCACAGCGACGCCGGACGCGAGCCCGTACGAGATCGGCCACGCGCTCGCCGGCCGGGCGGCGTTCGACCACCGCGCGGTGCTCGTCGGCAGCGAGCCCGCGGAGTTCACCGGCGCGCTGACCGCGCTCGCCCGCGGCGGCAGCGCGCCGAACCTCGTGGCGGGCCGCATGACGGCCCGGCAGGCGCCGGTCTTCGTCTTTCCCGGGCAGGGCTCGCAGTGGGCCGGGATGGCGCTGGATCTGCTGGACACGCGTCCGGTGTTCGCCGAGCGGATGACGGAGTGCGCGACCGCGTTGAGCAACTACGTCGGCTGGGACCTGTTCGCGGTGCTGCGCGGTGACGACGGAGCGCCCACCCTGGACGAGGTCGACGTCGTGCAGCCGGTGCTGTTCGCCGTGCTCGTCTCGCTCGCGGCGCTGTGGGAGGCGGCGGGCGTGGTCCCGGCGGCGGTGATCGGGCATTCGCAGGGCGAGATCGCGGCCGCGTGCGTGGCGGGCGTGCTCTCGCTCGACGACGCCGCCCGCGTGGTGGCCCGGCGCAGCCAGGTGATCCGCGACACCCTCGCCGGGCACGGCGGCATGCTGTCGGTGGCCCGGCCCGTGGCCGAGGTGCGCGAGCTGCTGACCGGCGACCTGGCCGTGGCGGCGGTGAACGGCCCGTCGGCGGTCGTGGTCTCCGGTTCGCCCGGTGATCTCGACGCGCTGGCGGAGCGCTGTGCCACGGGCGGCATCCGGCACCGGCGCATCCGCGTGGACTACGCCTCGCACTCCGCGCACGTGGACCGCGTGCGCGACCGGCTCGCCGAAGTGCTGGCGGAGGTGCGCCCGCGGGAGGGCACCGTGCCGTTTCTGTCCACTGTGGATGGTCATGTCGGCGAGCCCGGGCGGGCCGACGCCGGGTACTGGTTCGAGAACCTGCGCGGCACGGTGCGGTTCGAGGACGCGGTCCGGCGGCTGCTGGACGCCGGGCACGACCTGTTCGTGGAGGTCAGCCCGCACCCCGTGCTCGTGCCCGGCATCGAGGACACGGCCGAGGCGGCGGGCGCCGAGCCGGCCGCGGTGCTCGGCACCCTGCGCCGCGACCACGGCGGCCCGGCGGAGTTCCTGCTCGCGCTGGGCCGGCTGGAGCTGTGCGGGCGGCCGGTGGACCGGGACTGGCCCGGCGACCCGGCGCGCCCGCTCGCCCTGCCCACCTACGCGTTCCAGGCCGAGCGGTTCTGGGCGGAGCCGGGGGCGGGCCGCACCCGCGACGTCCGCTCCGCGGGCCTCGCCCCGGCCGCGCACCCGCTGCTGGCCGCGACGACCACGGTGGCGAGCACGGGCGAAACCGTGTTTTCCGGCCGGGTCCCGGCGCGCGGCTGGCTCGCCGACCACGTCGTGCGCGGCCGCGTGCTGCTGCCCGGCACCGCGCTGCTGGACCTGGCGCTGTGGGCGGGCCACCGGACCGGCTGCGCGGGCGTCGAGGAGCTGACGCTGGAGACGCCGCTGGTCCTGCCGGAGAAGGACGGTGCCGCGATCCAGGTGGTCGTCGGCGAGCCCGGCGACGACGGGCGCCGCGCGGTGTCGGTCTATTCGGACAGCGACGAGACCGGCTGGACCCGGCACGCGGCGGGCACGCTCACCCCGCTGGCCACCGCGGCACCTGATCCCCTCGCCTGGCCGCCCGACGGCGCCGAGCCGCTCGCGCTCGACGGGCTCCACGACGAGTTGGCCGCGATCGGGCTGGAGTACGGCGCGGCCTTCCGCGGCCTGCGCGCGGCCTGGCGGCTCGGGGACGACCTGTTCGCCGAGGTCACGGCCCCTGAGGGGGTCGAGCCCGGCGACGGCCACGTGCTCCACCCGGCGCTGCTGGACGCGGCCCTGCACGCGCTCGGCCTCGCCGGGGACCTGGCCGGGGTGCGGCTGCCCTTCACATGGCAGGGCGTCGTGGCGCACGCCGCCGGGGCGGGCGTCCTGCGGGTCCGGCTGACCCGCCGGGGCGAGGACGCCGTCGCACTGTCCGTTGTGGACGCGGCCGGGGCGCCGGTGGCCACGGTGGACTCCCTCGTCGTCCGCCCGCTGCCCGGCGGCGGGCCCCTCGTCTCCGACGCCCTCCACCGCCTCCACTGGACGACGCTGTCCACCGAGTCCTCCGAGTCCATTGAGGACGGTGGGTTCGAGGTCGAGGACGTCTCGGCGTTCGGCGCGGACCTGGACGTCCCCGCCCGCACCCACGCCCTCACCCGGCACGTCCTGGAGCGCCTGCGCGACCGGCTGGCCGACGACCGGGCGGACACGACGCTGGTGTTCCGCACGCGGGGCGCGGTCGCGGCCCATCCCCTCGACGGCGGGCCCGACCCGGCGCAGGCCGCCGTGTGGGGGCTGGTGCGCTCGGCCCAGTCCGAGGCACCGGGCCGGTTCGCGCTGGTCGACACCGACAACAGCGAAGCCGGCTTCGGCGCGGCGCTGCGGGCCGGGGAACCGCAGCTGGCGATCCGCCGCGGCGAGGTCCGCGCGGCCCGGCTCGTCCGGGTGACCGGGCAGGACGCGCTGCCCGTGCCCGCGGGTACGGACGTCTGGCGGCTGGCGACGCGGGCGAAGGGCGCCCTGGAGAACCTGGAGCTGGTCCCCTCCGGCGCGGACGGACCGCTGGCACCCGGTCAGGTCCGGATCGCGGTGCGGGCGGCCGGGCTGAACTTCCGCGACGTGCTCAACGCGCTCGACCTCTACCCCGGCGAGGCCGGGGAGCTCGGCCTGGAGGGCGCCGGGGTGGTCACCGAGGTCGGCCCCGGCGTGGCGGGCCTCGCCCCCGGCGACCGGGTGGCCGGGCTGTTCGCGGGCGGCTTCGGGCCGCTGGCGGTGGCCGACGCCCGCCTGGTCACCCGCATGCCCGAGGAGTGGTCCTTCGCGACCGCGGCGTCGGTGCCGGTGGTGTTCCTGACCGCGTGCTACGCGCTGAAGGAGCTGGCCGGGCTGCGGGCGGGCGAGCGGGTGCTGATCCACGCGGCCGCGGGCGGGGTCGGCCTGGCGGCCGTGCAGGTGGCGCGGCACTTCGGCGCCGAGGTCTACGCCACCGCGAGCCCCGGCAAGCACGGCGTCCTGCGCGGTCTCGGCCTGCCGGAGGACCACGTGGCCTCTTCGCGTGACCTCGGGTTCGAGGCCGCGTTCCTGGCCGCGACCGGCGGCGAGGGCGTGGACGTCGTGCTCGACTCGCTCGCCGGGGAGTTCGTCGACGCGTCGCTGCGGCTGCTGCCGCGCGGCGGGCGGTTCGTGGAGATGGGCAAGACCGACGTGCGGGACGCGGAAACCGTCGCGGCCGCGCACGAGGGCGTGCGGTACCAGGCGTTCGAGCTCATGGCGGCCGGGCCGGACCGGCTGCGGGAGCTGCTGGCGGAACTGGGCCCGCTCTTCGAGACCGGTGTCCTGCGGCCGGTGCGCACGACCGCCGCGGACGTCCGGCACGCGCCCGCCGCGTTCCGGTTCCTCAGCGGGGGCCGGCACACCGGCAAGGTGGTGCTCACGCTGCCGCGGCCGCTGCGGCCCGAGGGCACGGTGCTGGTCACCGGCGCCACGGGGGCGCTCGGTTCCCTCGTCGCCCGGCACCTGGTCACCGAGCACGGGGTGCGGCACCTGCTGCTGCTCAGCCGGAGCGGCCCGGACGCGCCGGGAGCGGCGGAGCTGGTTTCGCGGCTGGCCGAAGCCGGAGCCGAGGCCACGGTCGTCGCGTGCGACGCGGCCGACCGCGACGCGCTCGCCCGCGTCCTGGACGGCGTCCCGGCCGGGCACCCGCTGACCGCGGTGGTGCACGCCGCCGGGGTCCTCGACGACGCCGTGGTCACGTCGCTGACCGAGGACCAGCTCGCGAAGGTGCTGCGCCCCAAGGCCGACGCGGCCTGGCACCTGCACGAGCTGACCGCCGGGACGGACCTCGACGCGTTCGTGCTGTTCTCCTCCGCCGCCGGGGTGACCGGGAACCCCGGCCAGGGCAACTACGCCGCGGCCAACACGTTCCTCGACGCGCTGGCCGCCCGGCGCCGCGCGGCGGGCCTGCCCGCGGTCTCGCTCGCCTGGGGACTGTGGGCCGGCACCGGCGCGATGACCGGCGACCTGACCGGGCAGGACCGGGCGAGGCTGCGCCGCGGCGGCGTCGTGCCCCTGTCCGATGAGGACGGTCTGGCCCTGTTCGACCTGGCGCTGCGGCAGCCGGACGCGCTGGCCGTGCCGGCGCGGCTCGACCTCGCCGCGCTGCGCGACCGGCTCGACGAGCTGCCGCCGCTGTTCCGCGACCTGGTCCGGGCCCCGCGCCCGCTCGGCACGAGCTCCGCACCGGAGCCGGCCGCCGAGTCGTGGGCGGACCGCGTCCGGCGCGCCGGCCCGGAGCGGCAGCGGGAGCTGGCGACGGCGCTGGTCCGCGACGAGCTGGCGACCGTGCTCGGGCACACCGGCACCGGCAGCCTCACGGCCGGCGACCGGGCGTTCAAGGATCTCGGCCTGGATTCGCTGACCGCCGTGCAGCTGCGCAACCGGCTGCGGACGGTCACCGGGCTCCGCCTGTCCTCGACGGTGGTGTTCGACTTCCCCACCGCCGACGCGCTCACCGACCACCTGCTCGGGCAGGTCGCGGGGAACGCGGGCGAGGCGGCGCTGTCCGGGATCACGCGGCTGGAGCAGGCGCTCGCGGCCGTTCCCGCCGGAGACGGCGCCCGCGAGGAACTCGCCCAGCGCCTGCGCGACCTGCTCGCCGGGTTCGGCGCGCCACCACCATCGGAACAGGGCTCGCCCGTGCCCGGCGGGGTCCGCGACCGCATCGACCAGGCCGGCGCCGACGAGCTGTTCGCCCTCATCGAGGGCGGGCTCGGCCGGCCCGGCGCCCGCCACTGACCCGCCGACCAGGGAGACCGCCATGTCCAGTGCGACGACCGGCGACCACGCCGACCCCGGGAAGCTCCTCGGTTACCTCAAACGCGTCACCGGCGAGCTGTACGAGACGCAGGAAGAGCTGGAACGGCTGAAGACCGCCCGCCACGAACCGATCGCGGTGCTCGGCCTGGCCTGCCGCTACCCCGGCGGCGTGCGCGGCCCCGAGGACCTCTGGCGGCTGGTCGCCGAGGGCCGCGAGGCCATCGGGGAGTTCCCCGCCGACCGCGGCTGGGCCGTCGAGGAGTTCGACGAGCCCGGCGCCGACCGCCCCGGCACGGTCCGGGTGCGGCGCGGCGGGTTCCTCGACGACGCGGGCGAGTTCGACCCGGCGTTCTTCGGCATCAGCCCCCGCGAGGCGCTCGCCATGGACCCGCAGCAGCGGCTGCTGCTGGAGACGACGTGGGAGGCGTTCGAATACGCCGGTCTCGTCCCGGAGTCCCTGCGCGGCAGCCGCACCGGCGTGTTCACCGGGGTCTTCGACTCCGGCTACGCCGCGCCCGGCACGGTGCCGGCGGAGCTGGAGGGCCAGCTGCTCACCGGCACCGCGGGCAGCGTGGCGTCCGGGCGCATCGCCTACACGTTCGGCTTCACCGGCCCGGCGGTCAGCGTGGACACCGCGTGCTCGTCCTCGCTGGTGGCCACCCACCTCGCGTGCCGGGCCCTGCGGTCGGGCGAGTGCGACCTCGCCGTCGCGGGCGGGGCCACCGTGATGGCCACCCCCAGCACGTTCCTCGAGTTCTCGCGGCAGCGGGGGCTGTCCTCCGACGGCCGGTGCCGCGCCTTCGGCCGCGACGCCGACGGCACCGGGCTCGCCGAGGGCGCGGGCGTGCTGGTGCTGGCCCGGCTGTCCGACGCCCGGCGGCTCGGGTACCCGGTCGTGGGCGTGCTGCGGGGCAGCGCGGCCAACCAGGACGGCTCCTCCAACGGGCTCACCGCGCCCAGCGGCCCGGCGCAGCAGCAGGTGATCCGCGCGGCGCTGGCCGACGCGGGACTGTCCCCCGCCGACGTCGACCTCGTCGAGGGCCACGGCACCGGCACGCGGCTCGGCGACCCGATCGAAGTCCAGGCGGTGCAGGCGGTCTACGGCCGGGCCCGCACCCCGGAGTCGCCGCTGCGGCTGGGCTCGCTGAAGTCGAACGTCGGGCACACCCAGGCCGCGGCCGGGGTCGGCGGGATCATCAAGACGCTGATGGCGCTGCGCCACGGCGTGCTGCCGCCGACGCTGCACGCGGACCCGCCGTCCGAGCACGTGGACTGGGACGGCGGGGTCGCGCTGCTGCCGGAAGCCGTTCCGTGGCCTGCCGGCGGGCGGCCGCGGCGCGCGGGGGTCTCGTCGTTCGGCATCAGCGGCACCAACGCCCACGTCGTCGTGGAGGAGGCCCCCGCGCCCGGGGAGCTACCGGCGCCCGCGGACGGGCCCGTGGCGTGGGTGCTGTCGGCGAAGTCCGAGGTCGCGCTGCGAGAGCACGCGGCCCGCTTGCGGGAGCTGCTCGACGGCCGGCCCGGCCTGGACCTCGCCGCGGCGGCCCGCACGCTGGCGGGCCACCGGACGGCGTTCGCCCACCGCGCCGTGGTCGCCGGAGCGGACGCCGGCGAGCTGGCACGCGGGCTCGACGTCCTCGCGCGGGGCGAAACGTCCACCACCGCCCAGCAGGGCGTGGCGGGCGGCGAGCCGAAGGTCGCGGTGATGTTCACCGGCCAGGGGGCGCAGTGGGCCGGGATGGGCGCCGAGCTGTACGCCGGCCACCCGGTGTTCGCCGAAACCCTGGACCGGCTGTGCGCGCGGTTCGACCCGCACCTGCCGCGGCCCCTGCGCGAGGTCATGTTCGCCGCCCCCGGCAGCGAGCCGGCCGCGCTGCTCGACACCACCGCCTTCACCCAGCCCGCGCTCTTCGCGTTCGAGGTCGCGCTCTACCGCCTGGTGGAGGCACTCGGTGTCCGCGCCGACGTCCTCATCGGACACTCGCTCGGCGAGATCGTCGCGGCCCACGTCGCGGGCGTTCTGTCCGAAGTGGACGCCGTACGGCTGGTGTCCGCCCGCTCCGGGCTCATGCAGTCGGTGCCGGAGGGCGGGGCGATGGTCGCCGTCGCGGCGAGCGAGGAGGAGGTACGGGCGGAGCTGGCGCCCGGAGCCGAGATCGCGGCGGTGAACACCCCGGGGGCCGTCGTCGTCTCCGGCGACGGTGACGCCGTGACCGCGCTCGCCGCACGCCTGGCCGCACGCGGGCACCGGACCCGGCCCCTGACCGTCAGCCACGCGTTCCACTCCGCGCACCTCGACCCGATCCTGGCCGAGTTCGGCCGGTTCGCCGCCGGGCTCACCTACCACGAACCGGAGATCCCGGTCGTCACCAACGTCACCGGCCGGATCGCCGGACCGGGCGAGCTCACCACGCCGGAGCACTGGGCCCGCCACGTCCGCGGCACGGTCCGGTTCGCCGCCGGGCTGGCCACCCTCGCCGAGGAGGGCGTCACGCACGTGCTGGAGATCGGGCCGCACCCGGCGCTTTCGGCCGCCGTGGCCGAGACGCTGGGCGCGGCCGGGCCCGTCACGATCTCCCTGGCCCAGCGGCGCAAGCCGCAGGCCCGCCGGCTGCTCGCCGGGCTGGGCCGGCTGTGGAGCTCCGGGGTGCCCGTCGACTGGACCGCGCTGCTGCCCGCCGCCGGGTTCCTGCCCCTGCCGCCCTACCCGTTCCGCCGCGACCGCTTCTGGCTGCGTCCCGGGCCCGGCCCGCGGGGCGAGACGGACGTGCTGTGGCAGGCGATGGAGCACGAGGACCTCGACAAGATCACCGAGCTGCTCGGCGTCGACGGCGCGGAGCACCGCGCCGCGGTCTCCCTGCTGCTGCCCGCCCTCGCCGCGTGGTGCCGCCGCCCCGACGATCCCGGCGACGCCGGGGAGCCGGAGACCCCCTTGCGGGAGCTGCTGGCCGGCAAGTCCGCGGAAGAGCGGGAGACCGTGCTCCTCGACGTGGTCCGGCGGCACTGCGCCGACGTGCTCGGCCACGACGCCGTCGCGCCCGACGACGACCTGATCCTGCTGGGCCTGTCCTCGTTCACCGCGCTGGAACTGCACAACCGCCTCGTGAAGCTGACTCGGCTGGTGCTGCCGCCCGCGGTGGTGCTGGAACACCCGACACCGGTCCGGCTGGCCCGGCACGTCGGCGCCGAGCTCGCCATCCCCTGACCCGAAGGAGAATTCCGTGCGCACCGCAACCCAGGTGATCGTGGCGGGCGGCGGCCCGGTCGGGCTGATGCTCGCCGCCGAACTGCGCCTCGGCGGCGCCGAGGTCACCGTGCTGGAGGCCGAGCCGGAGCCCGCGGGCCAGTCCCGCGCGCCCGGCGTGTACGCCCGCACCGTCGAGGTCTGGCGCCAGCGCGGCATCCTGGACCGCTTCCCGGAGCACCGGTTCGGCCGGATCAGCCACTTCGCGCTGCTGCCGGTCGGGCTCGACCTCGGCGTGTTCGGCTCGCCCGAGGCCGTGATGCTGCTGCCGCAGGCCCTCGTGGAGAAGACGCTTTCCGGGTGGGCCGAGGAGCTCGGCGCGCGGGTGCTGCGCGGGCACACCGTCGAGGACCTCGAACAGGACTCCGGCGGCGTCACCGTCACCGTGCGGGACGCCTCCGGCGAGACGCGGCGGCTGCGGGCCGGTTACGTCGTCGGCTGCGACGGCGGCCGCAGCACGGTCCGGCGGCTGGCCGGGTTCGACTTCCCCGGCACGTCCTCGACCACCGAGATCCTGCTGGCCGACGTCGCCGGCCTGCCCGCCGACCTGCCGGCCCTGCGCGGCCGGCCGTTCCCGTACGTGCGCGGCGAGCACGGCTGGCTCGCGATGTCCGTGGTGACGCTGTCGGAGGACCGGCCGGACCTGGTGCGCATCATCGCGGGCGAGTTCGGCCGGGCCCCCGCCCGGCGGCCGGCCGCCCCGGCGTTCGACGAGGTGCGCCGCGTCGTGCACGCGATCGCGGGGATCGACCTGTCCGGCACCACACCCGCCTGGCTCAGCAGCTTCGGCAACGGCACCCGGCAGGTCACGCGGTACCGCCGGGGGCGCGTCCTGCTGGCGGGCGACGCCGCCCACGTGCACCCGCCGTTCGGCGGCCAGGGCCTCAACATGGGGATCCAGGACGCGGTGAACCTCGGCTGGAAGCTCGCCGCGGAGGTCACCGGCCGGGCGCCGGCGGGCCTGCTCGACAGCTACCACGACGAGCGGCACCCGGTGGCCGCCCGCGTGCTGCTCAACACCCGCGCCCAGGACGCGCTCATGCGCGGCGGGCCGGAGACCGAGTCGCTGCGCACCGTCGTCGCCGAGCTGCTGGCCGTGCCCGAGGCGAACCGGCGGATGTCGGCCGAGATCAGCGCGCTCGGCGTCCGCTACGACCTGGGTGACGGGCCGCTCGTCGGCCGCCGCGTGCCGCCCGCGGCCGTGGTGCTCGCCGACGGGTCCACCCGTGACACGCTCGGCTTGTTGCGGGGCGCGAAGGGCGTGCTGCTGAACCTGGCCGGGGAACCCGCGTACGGCAAGCTCGCCGCGCGGTGGGGCGAGCGGGTGGACGTCGTGGAGGCCGGGGCTCCCGAGGGCGAGCTGGCGTCGTTCTCGGCGCTCCTCGTGCGGCCGGACGGGCACGTGGCCTGGTCGGCGGGCCGCGGCGAACCGGCGGACGAGGCGGGACTGGAGGTGGCGCTGTCGAGGTGGTTCGGATCACACGGCGAATAACCGCAGCGACCGGTTACGCCGGTCATCTGACAGATGCCCCGGGCTCCCGCCGTTCCTTACGTTGGGAGGGTGCCACCGTCGGTGGTGACAACCGATCACCTGTCCCACAGGGAGCCCGTCGTGCGCTACGAGATGCTGGGTCGGCTCCACGTCATCGGTGCGCCCGGACAGGCGCCCCGGCGCCTGTCCGCACCGAAAGTGGAGTCGGTCCTGATGGCCCTGCTCGTGCAGGCCAACCAGGTCGTGTCCGTCGACCAGCTGATCACCGAGGTCTGGGACCAGCGCCCGCCCCGGAGAGCGACCGCGACGATTCACGTGTACGTGTCGCAGTTGCGGAAGTTCCTGTCCTCGGTGGAGCCGGCCGCGCAGCCGCTCGCCACCGTCTCCCCCGGTTACGTGCTGCACGTGCCGCCGGAAGCCACCGACCGGCACGAGTTCCGGTCCACCGTGTTCCGCGCCCGCACCTACGCGGCCGCGGACCGGCACGCCGAGGCCGTGCCCCTGCTGCGGGACGCGCTGGCGGCGTCGGAAGGAACCTGGCGGCCCGCCGGTGAGGCCGGGCCCGTCACGGCCGGTTTCCTCACGTGGCTGGACGAAACCCGCCTGGAGTGCAAGGAACTGCTCGTGGACTGCCTGCACGCGCTCGGGCAGCACCGCGAGCTGACCGGCCGGCTGCCGGGCCTCGTCCGGCAGCACCCGCTGCACGAAACGTTCTACCGGCAGCTGATGCTGGCGTACTACCGCTGCGGCCGCCGGGCGGAGGCGCTGAACGTCTACCAGGCGCTGCGCACCCGGCTCCGCGCCGAGCTGGGCCTCGATCCGTGCCGTGCCGCCCAGGAGCTGCACCTCGCGATCCTGTCCGCCGAGGACGCGCCCGTGCTCCAGCCCACGGGCTGACACGCGGCACGAGGCCTGGCCGGCAGCGCCGCCGGCCAGGCGTCTCGTGCGCTCAGCCCTGGCGGTACAGCTTGAAGTTGGCGCGGAAGCGCTTTCGCGGGATCTCGCCCTTGAGGTCGCGGGTCCCCACCAGGCCCAGGTAGCGGCCGCTGATGCCGACCGCGTAGAGGGACTGCCACTTCCCCTCCAGGATGGCCTGCACGTCGACCCAGCCCGTCGTCCGGATCTCCCCGTCCGGGAACACGGCGCGCTCGGTGTAGAACGACATCAGGTGCCCGTCGCTTTCGCGCACCAGCACCTTCCAGCCCGCGCCCTCGAGCGTGCCGAGGACGGTGCCCTCGGCGTCGGAGAACGTGCTGTCGTAGGTGTTGTGGTCACCGAGGCCCGGCCCCGGCGGCACGACGGCGTGGTACCGCAGGTCGACGTCCTCGGTCAGGTCCTCCAGCACCAGGGAGTCGGCGGCGTCACCGGGTTCCGGAACGGGCACCGCGCCGGACACGGCCTCGGTGAAGGCGGGCACGGGATCGGCAAGCGACATCTCGGTCCTCTCGTCGGGCTTCCCGGCTCCGGCCGGGCCAGCGTTTTCATCCTCGGCCACGGCGCTAAAGCGGCCCTTAGGTGTCCACTGAGGACGGTGCCGCTCCCGGGACCGGCGCCACCGGGGGCAGATCCCTGAGCTGGTGCCGTGACGTGATCCCGAACTTGGGGAAGATCTTGTGCAGGTGGTAGCCCACGGTGCGCACGGACAGGAAGAGCCGGGCGCCGATCTCCTTGTTGGACAGGCCCTGCGCGGCCAGCTCCACGATCTCCCGCTCCCGCGGGGTCAGCTCCACCCGCGCCGCGGGCACGGCCGCGCCGGTGGCGGTCGCCTCGCCCGCCGCGCGCAGCTCCGTGCGCGTTTCCTCGACCCACGGCCACGCTTCGAGGAACGTGAACAGGTCGAGCGCGGCCCGGAGTTCGCCGCGGGCCTCGATGACCCTGCGCTGACGGCGGAGCCATTCCCCGTGCAGCAACAGGGTTCTCGCGCGGTCGAACAGGGACGGCGACTCCTCGGCGAGCGCCGCGGCGAAGTGCCGTCCGGCCGCCTCGGCGTCGTCGTCGGCCAAAAGAGCCTGGCACCGGTGCCACAGTGAGCGCAGCACGGGAGCGTCGCGGAGGATGCCGTGCTCGTACCGTTCCAGCGCCGTCCGCGCCCCTTCGCGGTCACCGGCCCGGACCAGGTAGCCGACGAGGTCCGGCAGCACCAGCTGGGCGATCAGGAAGTGGTGCCCGGCGCGCTCCGGCGAGACCACGTTCCCCAGCCGCGCCGCGGCTTCCTGCGGCGAGCCCTCGGCCTCGGCCAGCAGGGCGAGCGCCCAGTGCGCCACCGCCGCGGCGGAGCCGATGCCCCGGGGCACCGCCTCGGCCAGCACGAACTCCGCGGCGTCGCGGCACTCCTCGGCGCGGCCGCAGATCGCCGCCGACCACGCGAGCACCGCCCGCAGCTGCACCAGCGCCCCGGTCTGCCCCAACTGCTCGGCGAGGTCGCGGGCCGCCACCGCGTCGGCGTGCGTCGGGTACCAGAGGGAGTCGGCGATGTCGTAGCCCGCGACCGTGGCGACCAGCATCGGCAGCGCCCCGAACTGGGCACGGGAGCGCACCGTCTCGCCGGCCCGCCGCAACGCCGCCGACGTGCGCCAGGCGTTGCCCAGCAGCCGCGGCACCACCACCGGCGGCCAGATCCACGGCCGGGTGCCCGGCTGGCGCAGCCAGTGCGGGGACGCCGCGGCGAGCCCGCCGCCCTCGGGGAACCGGCCGTGGGCCAGCTCGGTGAGCGCCTCGCCCAGCCGGCGCGCCGGGTGGTCCGCGGGCAGCGGGAGGTGCCCGAGCGCCTCGCCCACCACGAGCAGGCCGGGCCGGTCCCCCAGGGTCAGCGCGCAGCCGCCCGCCATCACCAGCAGGTCGGCGGCGGCGGCCGGATCGCCGGCCGCCAGTCCGTCGGCGGAGTCCAGCAGCTCGTGGTAGGCGGTGCGCGGCAGGCCGTTGGCGTTGTCGATCACCGCCTGCAGCTCGCTCGCCGCCGCCAGCGCCGCCGGGGTCTCCGCGACCGCCCGCAGCTCGCTCTGCAGCCCCTGCGCGCGGGCCGGGCACCCGGCGAACCAGGCGCACCAGGCGGCCTCGGTGAGGTACCGGGTGCGGGCCGAGGACGTGCCGGACAGCCCGGCCGCGGCGGCGTAGGCGTCCGACGCGGCCAGCGGCCGCCCGCCGCGGCGGGCCCGCGTCCCCACCGCCGCCAGCTCCGCGGCCACCTCCTCGTCGAACCCGGCGGTCGCCGCGGCGCGGTGGCGGACCCGCTCGTCCGGGTGGCGCGCCAGCACCTCGGCGAGCGCCCGGTGCACGGCGTGGCGCGAGTCCAGCGACGCCGAGTGGTACACGATGGAGCGCAGGATCCGGCGCGGGAACGTCACCTCCTGCTCCCGCACCACCAGCTGCCCCCGCCGCTCGGCCTCGGCCAGCACGGCCGCCCCGTCGACGCCGAGGCGCGTGGCCGCCTCGATCAGCACCGGCACGCTGCCCGTGCGTTCGGCGGCGGCCGCCAGCAGCAGGGTCGCGGTGCCCGCGGGCCGGGGCCGCACGGACGGCCCGATCAGCTCGGGCAGCCGCCGGCCCGGGGCCAGGTACTCCGGCAGCGGCAGCACGCCGGACAGCTCGCCCTCGTTCAGCGCGGCGCACAGTTCCAGCAGCACCAGGGGATTTCCCTCGGCTTCGTCGAGCAGGCGCCGCACCACCTCCTCCGGCGGCGGTCCCGGCGGGCCGGACCGGCCGACGGCGGCGAGCACGAGCGCGCGGGCCGCGTCCTCGGACAGCGGGGGCACGGCCAGCGGCGGGAGGCCGCTGTCGGCCGCGGCCCGCGGGAGACGCTCCCCCAGCGGCAGCGCGGTGGACAGCACCACCGCGACCGGGGCCCGGTGGAACCGGCGCGTGGCCGTGAACAACGCGACCCGGCTGCGCTCGTCGAACCACTGCGTGTCGTCGACGAGCAGCAGCTGCGGCCCGGACACCGCGGTCTCGGTGGCGACGAGGTCGAGCAGCGCCAGCCCGACCCGCGCCGGGTCGGCCGGGCCACCGTCGAGGGCCGCCGCGACCGCGGCGCGGTGCTTCTCCGACAGCGTGCCCAGCCGCGGCAGGAGGCGGATCAGCAGCGGCTGCAATCCGGCGTAGGGCGTGCTCGCCTCCGCCGCCACGCCACCGCAGCACAGCACCGGGGTGTCCGGCCCGGCCAGCTCCGCGGCCCGGTCCAGCAGCACCGTGCGCCCGGCACCCGGCTCACCGAACAGGTGGAGGCCGGCCGCCCGGCTGCCCTGGTGTCCACTGTGGACCTTCCGCAGCACGGCACGCAGGGTCTCGACCTCGTCGTCGCGGCCGAACAGCCGCGGGGGCGGCACGGCCCCCGTACGCGGGAACACCGCGGGTGCGCATCCGGGCCGCACCGGCATCGCCTCTCTTCCGGGGGTCGCGGCCGGGGCTGCCCCCGGCCGGCTCGGGTCGCTAATCGCCGTCCGGCGCGGCCGGCGCGTCGCCGCTGCGCAGCGGGATCTCCCGCAGGAACGAGACGGCGACCAGCGACACGACCACCGCCGGCACGCACGCCAGGAACACGTCGCCCAGCGAACCGGAGAACGCCTCGAGGACCTTGTCCCGGACCGCGCCGGGCAGCTGCCGGATCGCGGCCACGTTGTCGAGGGAGAACCCGGCCCCGCCGGTGGCCGGCGCGTCCCCGAACTGCTCCCGCAGGTGGTGCGCGAGGCGGTTCGACAGCACCGCGCCGAGCACCGCGGTGCCGATCGCGCCGCCCATCGACCGGAAGAACGTCACCGCGCCGGTGGCGACCCCCATGTCCGCGGCGGTCACCGAGTTCTGCACCGCGGTCGTCATGTTCTGCAGCGTCAGGCCGAGCCCGGCCCCGCAGACGAACATGTAGACCGCGATGAGGCCGTAGGGGGTGGTGGTGCCGAGCGTGGCGAGCAGGCCGAGCCCGGCCGCCATCAGCACGCTGCCGGTGATCAGGTGGATCTTGTAGCGCCCGGTCCGGGTGATCGCCGCGCCGGACCACGTGGAGGTGAGGAGGATGCCGACGACGGCGGGCAGCATCGCGAGCCCCGACTCGGTGGACGACATCCCCTTGACCGTCTGCAGGTACAGCGGCAGGTAGATGACCGCGCCGAACATCGCGATGCCGGCGACGAAGGAGTAGACGTTGCCGAGGCCGAAGGTGGACTGGCGGAACAGCGGCAGCGGGATCACCGGCTCGGCCACCCGGCGCTCGACCAGGAGCGCGGCCACGGCCAGCAGCACCGCGCCGATCAGCAGTGCGAGCGACCGCGGGTCGCCCCAGCCGAACCTCCCGCTCGCCCAGCTCAGGTAGAGCAGCAGCGCCGTCACGGCCGCGACGAGCAGGCCCGAGCCGGCGTAGTCGATGTCGTGGCGGCGCACCACGGTCGGGATGCTGCGCAGCGCCACCGAGGTCACCACGAGCGCGACCAGCCCGAGGGGCAGGTTGATGAAGAACACCCAGCGCCAGCCGGGCCCGTCGCTGAAGAACCCGCCCAGCAGCGGCCCGAGCACGCTGGCGACGCCGAACGCGGCGCCGAACAGGCCCTGGTACTTCCCGCGTTCCCGCGGCGGGATGATGTCGCCGATCAGGGCCAGCGCGATGGCCAGCAGCCCGCCGCCGCCGATGCCCTGCACCGCGCGGCCCGCGATGAGCACGCCCATGGTGCCCGAGAACCCGCAGACGGCCGACCCGGCGAGGAAGGTGACGATGGCGACCTGGAACATCAGGCGGCGGCCGTAGAGGTCGGACACCTTGCCCCACAACGGGGTCGTCGCGGTCGAGGTGAGCAGGTACGCGGTCACCACCCACGACAGGCTGTCCAGCCCGCCGACGTCGCTGACGATCTTCGGCAGCGCCACGCCGACGATCGACTGGTCCAGCGCGGACAGCATCGTGCCCAGGATCAGGCCGCCCAGCACGGTCATGATCTGCCGGTGGCTCAGCGGTGCGGGGGCGGACTCGGCCGCGGGCGCGGCAGGCTCGGTCATCGCCTTCGTTTCCTTCCGGTGTCGGACTTGTCTTGCGGGTCAGGGCCGGTGGGCGAGCACGGCGCCGAGGTCGGCGCGGATCTCGGCGAGCAGGTCTCCGCCGTCCTCGCGGAGGAAGAAGTGGTCACCGTCGAACAGGCGCACGCGGAACGGGCCGCGGGTGACCTCCGCCCAGGCGCGCACCTCCTCCTCGGTGACCCCGGCGTCGGCCCGGCCGCCGAACGCGGTCACCGGGCAGTCGTGCGGCCGGGCCGAGCGCGGCCGGTAGGTGAAGTTCAGCTCCAGGTCCGCCCGCAGCTGCGGCAGCACGAGCTCCCGCAGCTCCGGGTTGTCCAGCGTGGCCGCGGGCATCCCGCCCAGGTCGCGCAGCCGCCGCCAGATGTCGTCGTCGGTGGTGTCCTCGTAGACCGGGAAGTCCGGCGGCAGGAGCGGGCTGGTGCGCGCGCAGGCGAAGAAGTGCTCCGGCGGCCGGCCGCGTTCGGTCAGCCGCAGCGCGACCTCGTGCGCGACCGCCGCGCCCATGCTGTACCCGGCGACGGCGTAGGGCTTGTCCAGCAACGGTTCCAGCACCGGCACGAGGGCGTCGGCCAGCGGCCCCATCGCGCGGTGGGGCGCCTCGCGGAAGCGCGTCTCCCGGCCGGGCAGCTGCACCGCGCACACCTCGACCTCGGGCCCGAGGTCCTCCTGCCAGGTGCGGAACACGGTGGCGCCGCCCCCGGCGTAGGGGAAGCAGAACAACCGCAGGCGCGCCTGCTCCTGCGGCTTGACGAACGGGAACCAGAGCGACTGTGCCTCCGTCATGACCGGTCTCCTCTCAGTCGCGCGCGGGTTCGCGCATCGCCGCGCGGACGCTGCGCGGCCGCGGGTCGGTCCAGACGCGCTCGACGTGGTCGAGGCACTCGTCGCGGGTGCCGACGAAGTCGGAGGCGGCCCAGCCCGGCGGGATCTCGCGGGCGAGCGGCCACACCGAGTACTGGTCCTCCTCGTTGCGCACCACCGTGTAGTGCGGTGCCCGTGCTTCGGTGCCGGTCATCGATCGTTGTCCTTTCTCGGGGCGAACCGGGAGCCCAGCTCTCCGGCGGGCCGGGCGGGATCGGCCACGGCGGCGCGCACCGCCTCGGCGAAACCGGCGGCGAGCCGGTCCCCCGTCGCGGCGGAGAGCACCCCGGTCCGGCGCAGCAGCTGGACCTCGGCGCCGTCGCCGGCCGGCCACACGTGCAGTTCCAGGTCGTAGCGGGCGGCGCCGCGCGACACCGGGTGGCGCGCGATGGTCAGGCCCGGCAGCGTCAGCTCGCCCGCGGCGGCCGAGTGCAGCACGAAGGTGGCGCGGAACCAGGGGTCGTCGGTGCTCGCCGTGCCGGGCAGCAGCTGGGCCTGCAGGTACTCCAGCGGCAGGTCGCGGTGGGCGAACGCGTCGAGCGAGGCGCGGCGGACCCGCGACAGCAGCGTGGCGAACGGAGTGTCCGATGTGGACTCGGCCCGGATGGCGACGTGGTTGACGAAGCGGCCGACGATGCCCTGGAACTCCGGCCGGTCGCGGCACAGCACCGGCGTGCCGATCGCGAAGTCCGCGCGGCCGCCGATGCCCGCGAGAAGCGCGTGGTACACCGACAGCAGCACCATGAACAGGCTGGCGTCGGCGTTCTTGCCGCTCTCGGTGGCCGCTGCGAGCAGCGGCTCGTCCAGCCGCCCCCGGTGCACCTGCGCCGCGAAGCGGTCCTCGCCGGGACTTCCCGGCAGGGAGGGCCGCGCCAGCCCGGCGAGCACCCGGCGCCAGTGGTGCAGCTGCCCCGAGTAGGCGCCACTGGCGATCGAATCGTTCTGCCAGTTCGCCACGTCCGCGTACTGGAGGGGCAGCGGCGGCAGCGCCGGGTCCGTCCCGAGCGCGTAGGCCCGGTACAGCAGGCCCAGCTCGCGGGTGAGGACGTCGCGCGACGCGGCGTCGTAGACCATCAGGTGGCTCACCACCAGGACCACGTGGTCGTCGGGGCCGAGCTCGAACAGCCGCACCCGCAGCAGCGGCGCGTGCGTCAGCTCCGGCGGGGCCGGCGCCTCCGCGAGCGGGCCGTCCGGGTCCGGGAGCGGGCCGGCCCGCTCCAGCTCGACCTCGGCGTGCGCGTGCACCTGCGCCACCAGCTCGCCGTCGGCCTCCCGGAACGTCGAGCGCAGGGACTCGTGGCGGCGCACCAGCTCGTCCAGCGCGCGCCGCAGCGCCGTCCGGTCGAGCCTGCCCCTGAGCCGCAGCGCCTCCGGCACGGCGAGCACCGGGTGCCGGGGCGCGAGCCGGGCGACGTCCCAGACGCCCCGCTGCACGAAGGAGGTCGGCAGCAGGTACGTCTCGTCCGGCGTGACGTGGCCGGTGGCCGTCATCCCCGGCTCCCCTCGGCGCGGGCCGGGGTCCGGGGCAGGACCGCGATCGGCGCGACGGCGGGCGTCGCGCTGTCCCGCAGCCGCGCGCACAGCTGCGCCACCGTGGGCGCCTCGAACAGGGCGGCCAGCGGGACCTCGGTGCCGAACGCCTCGCGGGCCTTCGCCACCACCTCCGTGGCCAGCAGCGAATGCCCGCCGAGGGAGAAGAAGTCGTCCAGCATGCCGACCCGCTCCACGCCGAGCACCTGCGCCCAGATCCCGGCCATCAGCTCCTCGTCGGACTGGCGCGGGGCGACGTAGGTGTGCTGGCGGGCCTCGATCGCCTCGGGCAGCGCCCCGCGGTCGAGCTTGCCGGTGCTGGTCAGCGGCAGCACCTCGAGCACCTGCATGCTGGCGGGTTTCATGTAGTCCGGCAGCCGCTCCGAAACCCACGCCCGGACGCGGGCGATCAGCTCGCGCTCCTCCTCGACGCGCATCGGGTCGGACGTCCAGCCGGCGGGGTCCGGCGCGTCGCCGAGGCGGGGCGCCACGGCGAGCCGTCCGGTCCCGGCGCCCGCGGGACGCAACGCGGCGTCGAAGCAGTGCGGGTCGGCCAGCGACGGGGCGAGCACGACCTCGTAGCCGTGCGACTCGCCCAGCTCCCGCAGCTCCTGCGGCTCGATGCCGGAGTCCGGCGCTCCCGCCAGCGCCTTCAGCTCCGAGAGCAGCCGGACGCCACCGGGCTCGCGCAACGCGGCGGCGGCTTCGCCGTGGGCGATGACGCGCCCGTTGCGCAGGCCCCGCAGCTCGATCTCCCGCGGCTCACCGCCGGTCAGCAACCCGGTCAGCTCGGCCAGCGGCACGGCCCGGCCGCCGAACTCGTGCACCGGCGGCGCGGCCGGCACCGGGACGTCGCCGCGCGGGATGACGACGTCGTAGCGGTACCGGTTCATCTCGGTGTCGACGCCGCTCTCCTTGAGGTGCAGCTCGGCGCGGCCACCGGCGAAGTCGGCGAAGAACGCCGGGTGCAGCGTCAGCTCGTCGTCCTGCACGAGGCGGCGGGCCAGCTCGGCGCGGACCTCGGCCGGGTCGGTGTGCTCGTCGGCGGCGTCCGCGCCGAAGAGCAGGACCGACGTGTGGAACGCCTCCTGCAGCGCCTGGTGCCGCACGTCGCCGACGAACAGGTGCCCGCCCGGGGCGACGAGCGCCAGCGCGCCGTCGAGGACGCGCCGGGCGTAGGCGGCGCTCGGGAAGTACTGCAGGACCGAGTTGACCACCACGACGTCGAACTCGCCGTCCGGCAGCCCGGACAGGTCGTCGGCGAACCGCTCGGCCAGCGTCACCGGGGCACCCGCGGGCAGGTGCGCGCGGACGTGGTCGAGCGCGGACCGGGAGAAGTCCGTGGCCACGTACTCCTCCACGTCACCGAGCAGCTCGAACAGCAGCAGACCGGTGCCGCAGCCGATCTCCAGAATCCGCCGCGGCCGCAGCGACCGGATGCGGGCGACCGTGTCGGCCACCCACGCGCGCATCTGCTCCTCCGGGATGCGGCGGCCGGTGTAGCTGGAGTTCCAGCCCGCGCTGTGGAAGCGCTCGGGCGCCCCGCCCCCGCCGTAGATCTCGTCGTAGACCGCGCGCCAGGTGTCGGCCTTGCGGCGCTCGCCGCCGCCGGAGCGGACGTCGGTGCGGTAGCCCGGTGCGGGCACGAGGTAGGCGGCGAGCTGGTTGCTGCCGTCGCGGCCGCGGCGCGCGACGACCGCCGCCGCGGCCACGCCGTCGTGGTCCACCAGCACCTTCTCGATCTCACCCGGTTCGACGCGGTGCCCGCGGACCTTGACCTGCGAGTCGACGCGGCCGAGGAACTCCAGGTTGCCGTCCGGCAGCCAGCGGCCGAGGTCGCCGGTGCGGTAGATGCGGCTGCCCGGCTCCCCGCCGAACGGGTTGGGCACGAACCGGTCCGCGGTCTGCCGCGGCCGGTTGAGGTACCCGCGGGCCAGTCCCTCGCCGCCGACGAAGATCTCGCCCGGCATGCCCGGCGGCAGCGGGTTCATCAGCTCGTCCAGCACGTACGTGGTGGTGTTGACGATCGGCAGCCCGAGCGGGATGTTGCGGCGGTTCTCCGGCAGGTCCGCCGGAATCGGGTAGTAGTGCGTGAACGTCGTGCACTCGGTGGGGCCGTAACCGTTGAACATCCGGATGCCGGGCAGCGCGGCCAGCGCGCGCCGGATGTGCGGCACCGAGGGCCGCTCCCCGCAGACGATGAGCTGCGGCAGCCCGGCCAGCTGCGTGACGTCCTGGTCGACGACGGTGTTGAACAGGGTCGCGGTGACGACGACGGTGTTGACCCCGCCCGCGATCGCCGCCCCGAGGTCGGCCGCCGTGGGGATGCCGCCCTCCCACATCACCAGCCGCCCGCCGTGGAACAGCGGGGCCCAGATCTCGAACATCGCGACGTCGAACGCGATCGACGCCAGCTGCAGCGTCACCGACTCCGGCCCGACGGACAGGTCGCGCGTGTTGTGCAGCAGGCGCACCACGTTCTCGTGCAGGATGCCCGCGCCCTTGGGCCGGCCGGTGGACCCCGAGGTGTAGTCCACGATCGCCAGGCTCTGCGGCCCGGCGGCGACCGGCAGGTTCCCGGCCTCGAGCCCGGCCCAGTCCCCGGCCTCCTCGTCGAGGGCGACCGGGGTGAACTCCCCCTCGCCTTCCAGCGCGCGGAGGTGGTCGCCGTGGCCCACGACGATCTTCGCGCCGATGTCGGCGAGCATGAACGACAGGCGCTGCGCCGGGTAGGCCACGTCCAGCGGCAGGCAGTAACCGCCGGTCTTGAGGATGGCCAGCAGGCCGACGATCATGTCCGCCGACCGCGGCAGGTGCAGGCCCACCGGAACCTCACGGCCGGCACCGAGCCCGCTCAGGTGCCGGGCCAGGCGGTTGGCGCGGGCGTTCAGCTCCGCGAAGGTCAGCTTCGCGGCGCGCGTCTCCAGGGCCACGGCGTCGGGCGTGCGGCGGACCTGGGCCTCGAACAGCTCGGTGAGCGAGACGTCCCGCGGCATCGCCACGGCCGTCCGGTTGGGCCGGTCGACCACCGCGTCGCGCTCGTCGTCGTCCAGCGGCAGCAGCTCGGTCAGCGGGCGGTCGGCGCCGGCCGCCTCGGTGGCCTGCTCCAGGACCTTCAGGTACTGGCGGCACAGCGCGTCCACCGTGCCCTCGGCGAACAGGTCGGTCGCGTAGGTGAACACGCCGACCATGCCGTCTTCGGACTCGTAGAAGTTGCACTCGATGTCGAACCGGGTCATCCCCGAGTCGAACTCCAGCAGCGTCAGGTCCAGCTCGCCGACGCGCTGGTGCTTCGCGGGCAGCTGCTGCACCGCGAAAGTGGCCTGGAACAACGGGTTGTGCGCCAGGTCGCGGGTCGGCTGCAGCACCTCGACCAGGCGCTCGAACGGGACGTCCTGGTGGTCGAACGCGCCGAGCGCGGCGTCCCGCACCCGGCCGACCAGCTCGCGGAAGGACACCTCGCCGCTCAGCGCGATCCGCAGGACGACGCTGTTGAGCAGGAAGCCCAGCACGTCCTCGGCCTCGTACCGGTTGCGGTTGGCGACCGGGGTACCCACGGCGATGTCCTGCTGGCGCGTGTAGCGGTGCAGGATCAGGTCGAACGCGGCCAGCAGCACCATGAAGACCGACGCGTTCTCCTCCTGCCCGAGCGCCCGCAGGCGCGCGACCAGCTCGGCGGGCACGTGCACGCGGCGGTGCCCACCGCGGAACGTCGGCAGCGCCGGGCGGACGTGGTCGGCGAACAGGTCCAGCACCGGCACGTCGGCGAGCCGGTCGCGCCAGTAGGCGATCTGCTCCTCGGCCGCGGGTCCCTGCTGCCACCGCTCCTGCCACGCGGCGACGTCGCCGAACTGCAGCGCGACCGGCGGCAGCGCAGGCTGCCCGCCCGCGCTGAAGGTCTCGTAGAGCGCGGTCAGCTCGCGCAGGAAGATCCCGCGGGACCAGCTGTCGAACACGATGTGGTGCACGGCGACGAGCAGCCCGTGGTCGGTTCCGGTCCGGCGCACCAGCCGGGCGCGCAGCAGCGGGCCGGCCGCCAGGTCGAACGGCGCGGCCGCCAGCTCGACGGCCCGGCGGTGCAGCACGCTTTCCCAGTCCTCTTCGGACACTCCGGCGAGGTCCTCGACCTCCAGTGCCAGCCGCAGCCCGGGCCGCACGACCTGCACCAGGCCGTCGTCCGTGGTGGCGAAGACCGTGCGCAGCGCCTCGTGGCGGGCGACGATCTCGTTGAACGCGCGTTCCAGCGCGTCCCGGTCGAGCCGCCCGGTGAGCCGGAACCCGCCGGGCATGTTGTGGAACGGGATCCCGGAGTGCAGCTGTTCGAGGAACCACAGCCGGCGCTGGGCCGGTGACGCCGGCGTCGGCGCGCCCGCCGCGCGCGGGGTGATCGCGAGGTCCGGCCCCCCCGCGCCGTGCAGGGTCTTCGCGACGACCTTGGCCAGCCGGGCCGCGGTCGGCGAGTCGAACACCGCCCGCAGCGGGATGTCGGTCTCGAAGCGCTCCCGGAGCCGGGAGGCGATCTGGGTCGCGACCAGCGAGTGGCCGCCGAGGTCGAGGAAGCTGTCGTCGATGCCGATGCGCTCGAGGCCGAGCACCGACGCGAAGATCCCGGCGACGGCGGCTTCCAGGTCGTTGCGCGCCGCGCGGTACCCGGTGGCCCGCGCGGCGACCCGCAGCCGTGGCGCCTGCTCGGCGGGCACCCGCGCGACCAGCTCCGCCAGCGGCCGCTCGATCGCCTCCGGGTAGGCGCTCAGCACCGCGACGAGGTGGTCCAGCACCCGCTCGGCGTCCTCTGTGGACAGTCGCGACGCGTCGAACACCGCGCGGACGGAGAGTTCCGCGCCGGGGAAGACCAGCAGCATCAGCGGGAACGACGAGCGCGCGGCGACGAACCCGACGTCCTCGGTGTCGAGGGTCAGCTCGCTCCCGGCGAGCGCGGCGTGGTCGACGGGGTAGTTCTCGAACGTCAGCGCGCTGTGGAACAGCGGCTGCGCGCCCGGCAGGCCCGACCACTCGTGGATCTGGCCGAGCGCGCAGTACTCGAACGGCTGCGCGGCGGTCCGCTCCTGCTGCAGCCCGCGCAGCCACTCGGCGACCGGCGTGGCCGGGTCGACCGGCACGCGCAGCGGGACGATGTTGGAGAACGGCCCGATCATCGCCTCGACCCCGGGCAGCGACGGCGGCCGCCCCGAGACCGTCACGCCGAACACGACGTCCTCCCGGCCGCTGTAGCCCGCGAGCACCGCGGCCCATGCCCCCTCGACCAGGGAGCTGAGCGTCACCCGCTGGCGCGCGGCGACGGCACGCAGCGCGTCGAGGCCGGCCGCGGGCAGCACGCGCTCCGCTTCGGCGAAGGACCGCGCGGCAGGCTCTTCGTCCTCGAGGACGGGGCCCAGCGGGGTCGGCCCGGTGATGCCCTCGAGCGCCACCCGCCAGAACTTCTCCGCCGCGACCGGCTCCTGGGCGCGGATCCAGGCGACGTAGTCGCGGTAGGACGGGGCGGCCTCCACCGGGCCGCCGCCGCGGTAGGCGTCGAGCACCTGCCCGACCAGCAGCGGCATGCACCAGCCGTCGGTGACGAGGTGGTGCACCGTCCACACCAGGCTCCACCGCCGCTCGGCGGCGCGGGCGAGGGTGACGCGCATCAGCGGCGGCTTCGTCAGGTCGAACCCGCGCTCACGTTCGGCGTGCAGCAGGCCGTCCAGCTCCGCGCCGGGATCCGCGCTGGCGCGCCAGTCGAGCGTGCCGACCGCGAGGTCCGCTTCGGCGAGCACGACCTGCACCGGCTCGGCGCGGTCGGCCAGCACGAACGCGGTGCGCAGCGCCGCGTGCCGACGCACCACCGCGCGCCAGGCGTCCGCGAGCCGGCCGGGGTCCACCACGCCGGTCAGGGTGAACACGAACTGGTCGATGTGCGTGCCCTCGCGCGAGGAATCGGCGAGCGCGCCCGCGAACATCCCGCGCTGCTGGGGCGAAAGCGGGTACATCGCTTCGACCTGAGGCATGGGTCTTCCTTCCGGGTCTGCGGACGAGTGGTCAGCGGTCGTCGAGGGTGGCGAGCACGGAGGCCAGTTCGCCCTCGCTCAGGTCGAGATCGGGGAAGTCGGACGGCGAGTAGAACTCGCCGCCGGCGGTGGCGCCGCGGGCGACGAGGGCCCGCAGCGCGTCGAGGTAGGCCGCGGCGAACGCCTCGGCGGCGGCCCGGTCGTGCACGTTCTCGCTGTACTTCACGTCGAACCGCAGCCGGTCGGCCACCACGAAGGCGTCCACCCGCAGCAGGTGCGGCCGGGAGCCGAGCGGGCTGCGCTCCGGTCCCATGTCCAGGTCCGACAGCGACAGCAGCGAGCCCGCGGAGACGACCTGGTCGAACTGCCCCAGGTAGTTCAGCCGCACCTGGGGCACCGGCAGCGCGGCCAGCAGCGGCGCGGTCCGCCGGTTGAGGTAGCGCAGCGCCATGAAGTCCAGGCCCTGGCCGGAGCGGGTGCGCAGCTGCTCCTTCACCCGCAGCAGGGCCGCGCCCGGGTCGCCGTCGCCCGGGGAGAGCAGGACCGGGCAGGCGGTGGTGAACCAGCCCGCGGTCCTGGTGACGTCCACGTCGGCGAGGACGTCCTCGCGCCCGTGGGCCTCGCGGTCGGCCAGCAGCTCCGGCTGCCCGGTCCAGGCCCGCCAGGCCAGCGCCAGCGCGGTGAAGAGCACCTCGTCGACGCGGGCGTGGTAGACGCGCGGCACGTCACGCAGCAGCGCCGAAGTGTCGTCAACGGACAGATAACGGGTGACCGCGCGTTCGGAACCCGCGGTATTGTGCCCGGCCCCGCCGGGGAAGTCGACCGGCATGCCCGGCCGCTCGGCCGGCACCGCCTCGATCCAGTCCCGCGCCCGCGCCTCCGTCTCGGGGCGGTGGGCCCACTCGACGAGCTTCTCCGTCCACGTCTTCAGCGAGTCGGAGCGCGGCGGCAGGCTCGCCGGCTCGCCCCGGGACAGCTGGGTGTGGACGCGGTGGAGGTCGTCGAGCAGGACGCGGTAGGTGACGCCGTCCACGGCGAAGTGGTGCAGCACGAGGAGCAGGTGGTCCGGCCGGTCGCCGCCGAGCAGCAGCACGGCCCGGCCCAGCGGTCCGCGGGTGAGGTCGAGCGAACCCTGGGCCCGCGTGCAGATCGCGGTGACCTCGGCCCGGTACGCCGCCTCGTCGGCGATGCCCGAGAGGTCGGCCGTCTCGATGGGTACGCCCTCCGCGTCGTCGGCGTAGTGCTGGCGCCAGCGGCTGTCCTCGTCGCGGTGGAAGCGCAGGCGCAGCGCGTCGTGCGCGGCGAACACGACCCGCAGCGCCTCGGTGAGCAGGTCCGGGTCGAGCCCGGTGTTCGCGCGCAGCAGCAGGGACATGTTCCAGTGGTGCGCCTCGGGCTGGTCCTGGTCGAAGAACCAGTGCTGGATGGGGCTGAGCGGGACCTCGCCGATGGTGGCCGCCGGATCCTCGCCCGCCGCCCGCCGTTCCCGCACGACCGGCGCGAGCTCGGCGACGGTCTGGTGCTGGAAGATCTGCTGCGAGGTGAGCTGGAGGCCCTGCTCCGCGGCCCGCGCGGCGATCTGGATGCTGAGGATCGAGTCCCCGCCCAGCTCGAAGAAGTTGTCGTGCGGGCCGACCGCGTCCACCCGCAGCACCGACGCCCACAGCTCCGCCAGCCGCCGGGCCGGGCCGTCCGGCGGCAGTGGCTGCTCCGGCGACGCCGTCACCGGCGCGATCTCCCGCGCGGCCAGCGCCTGGCGGTCGAGCTTGCCGCCGGCCGTGCGCGGCAGCTCCGCCAGCACGACGACCGCGCCGGGCACGAGGTAGTCCGGCAGCCGCTGCGCGAGGTGGGCCCGGATCGCGGAACGCAGCGCGGCGGGCTCGGTCACGTCTTCCCCGGCCGCCGGCACGACGTAGGCGACGAGCCGCTGGTGCCCGTCCGGGTCGGTCACCGGCAGCACGGCCGAGTCGGCGACGCCGGGGTGGGTGTCGAGCACGGCGACGATCTCGTCCGGCTCGACGCGGAACCCGCGCACCTTGGCCTGGTCGTCGCGGCGGCCCCGGTGCTCCAGCACGCCGTCGTGCCAGCGGCCGAGGTCGCCGGTCGCGTAGAGGCGGGCTCCCGGTTCGTCCGAGAAGGGGTCGGGGACGAACCTCGCCTCGGTCAGCGCGGGGTCGCCGACGTAACCGAGGCCGAGCGTCGGGCCGCCGGCCCAGATCTGGCCGGGCAGCCCCGGCGGCACCGGCCGCAGCGCGTCGTCCAGCACGTGGAGCCGGACGCCCGGGATCGGGCGGCCCACCGGGACGACACCCGCGGTGTCGTACCCGTCCGGGACGTCGAACGTGGCGACGATGCCCGCGGTTTCGGTCTGGCCGTACATGTTGACGTGCCGGGCGGCGGGGAACAGCCGCCGCCAGCCGTCGACGACGCCGCCGGGCAGCGGCTCGCTCGCCGAAAGCACCAGCCGCACGGCGGGCAGCCCGGCGTCGCCGGTCAGCAGCGGCAGCGCGGCCCGCCAGTACGACGGCACCAGGTCCACCACCGTCACGCCGTGCGCCCTGGCCAGCGCGAACAGCTCGAGCGGCTCGCGCAGCGCCTCGGCCGGCGCCACCAGGACGCGCCCGCCCGAGCACAGCGGGAGCAGCACCTGCCGGTAGGCCGCGCTGAACGTCAGGCTCGCGGTCTGCAGGTAGACGTCCTCGGGGCCGGCGCCGGTGACCTCCAGCATGGCCTGGAGGTACGCGGCGAGCGCGCCGTGCGGGACGGCGACGCCCTTGGGCCGGCCCGTGGAGCCGGAGGTGTAGATGACGTAGGCGGGGTCCCCGGGCTCGGGCACGACCTGCAGGCGCTCGGCGACGGCCCCGCCTTCCAGGGGCACCGGCAGCACCTCCGCGGGCAGCGCCACGTCGAGGTCGCCCGGCAGCACGACGTGGCGCACCCCGGTGTCCTCCGCGAGCAGCGCGAGCCGGTCCCGCGGGTGGGCCGGGTCCAGGTGCAGGAACGCCGCGCCGGCCTTGAGCACCGCGAGCGTCGCCACCACCTGGTCCGCCGAGCGCGGCGCGAGAACGCCGACCACCGTGCCCCGGCCCGCGCCCTCGGCGACGAGCCGCAGCGCCAGGTCGTTGGCCCGCGCGTCCAGCTCGGCGTAGGTCAGCTCGACGCCGGGGGCGGCCAGTGCGACGGCGTCCGGTGTCCGCGTGGCCTGGGCCTCGAACAGCAGGTGCGCGGCCACGGGCTCGCCGGCCGGTTCGTCCACAGTGGACCATTCGGCCACCTCGGCGAGGTCGTCCGGCGTCGCCATCGGCAGCTCGGCCACCGCGGCGCCCGGGTCGGCCACCATCGCGCGCAGCAGCACCTGGTAGTGCTCCCACAGCCGGCGGATGGTGGCTTCCTCGAACAGGTCCGTGTTGTAGCGGAAGGTGACGGTCAGGTCGCCGCCGCCCTCGTTCCAGAACACCGTGAGGTCGAAGTGCTCGCTGCCGGGCTCGATCGCCAGCGGCTCGATCGCCAGTCCCGCGAGGTCGATCCGCGGCGCCGCGGTCTCCAGCGTGAACATCACCTGGAACAGCGGGTTGTGGCTGAGGTCGCGGCGGGTGCCGAGCCGGGAGACGAGCGTCTCGAACGGCGCGACCTGGTTCTGGTAGGCGTCGACCGTGGTCGCGCGCACCCGGTCCAGCAGCTCGCGCACGTCGGGTTCGCCGGAGAGGTCCACGCGGAGCACGACGGAGTTGGCGAACAGGCCGATCAGGTTCTCCAGGTCGCTGTGCGTGCGGTTCGCGACCGGCGCGCCGACCGGGACGTCGTCGAGCCCGGTGTAGCGCTGGAGCGTCACCGCGAAGCCGGCCAGCAGCGCCATGAACAGCGTCGCCCGGTGGTCGGCGGCGAAGGAGCGCAGCGCGCCGGCGAACTCCGGGTCCACTGTGGACGTCAGCCGGGCACCCCGGAACCGCTGGACGGCCGGGCGCGGGTGGTCCGTCGGGAGCTGGAGCACGGGCAGGCCGGCGAGCCGGCGTTCCCAGTACGCGACCTGGTCGTCGAGCAGGCCCTGATCGAGCCAGCCCGCCTGGTGCTGCGCGAAGGCCGGGTACTGCACCGGCAGCTCCGGCAGCGGTGACGGGCGGTCCTGGGTGAACGCCTCGTACAGCGCGGCCAGCTCGCGGGCGAACACGCTGAACGACCAGTAGTCGCAGACGATGTGGTGCACGTCGAGGCTCAGCAGGTGGTCGTCCGCGCCGACCTGGACGAGCAGCGCGCGCAGCAACGGTCCCGATTCGATGTCGAACCGCTCCCCGATGCCGCTCTCGACCAGCTGCCGTGCCTGCTCCTCGGCGTCCGGGGCCCCGCTCACGTCGACCACGGCGACCGGCAGCTCCGCGGGCGGGGCGACCACCTGGTACGGCAGGCCGTCCCGGGCGGGGAAGCTGGTGCGCAGCGCTTCGTGGCGGCGCACGATCTCGGTCAGCGTGCGGCCCAGCGCGGCCCGGTCCAGCGGACCGCGCAGCCGGAACGCCATGGGGTTGTTGTACGCGCCGTCTTCGGCGATCCGGTCGATGTACCACAGCCGCTGCTGCTGCCGCGACAACGGCGGCCGCTCCGCCCGCTCCACCGGCCCGAGCGGCAGCGCGGCGACGGCGGGACCGCCCGCCTCACCGAGGACCGCGCCGAGCCCGGCCACCGTCGGGTGCTCGAACAACGCGCGCACCGGCACGTCGCGGCCCAGCAGCTCACCGAGGCGCACGGCCAGGCGGGTCGCGGACAGCGAGTCCCCGCCGCGGCGGAAGAAGTTGTCGTGCCGGCCGGGCTCGCGGCCCAGCACCTCGGTCCAGGCCGCGGCGACGACCTTCTCCACCGGGCTGCGCTCGCCGGCGTCGGTCACCTCCGCCGGCTCCGCGCCGGCCGGGTCGGGCAGGGCGCGGCGGTCGATCTTCCCGTTGGGGCTCAACGGGAAGCGGTCGAGCACGGTGATCGTGTCGGGCACCAGGTGACCGGGCAGGCGCGTGGCGAGGTAGTCCAGCAGCAGCCCGGGTGCCTCCTCCGGAGCGGCCGGGGGCGGCGGGGCGACCGGGTCGGGCACGCCGCCGACGAGGCTGTGCACGAGCCGGTCGTCGTCGAGCAGCCGGCAGCCCGGGCGCACCCGCTCGAAGTCGACGCCGCCGATCGGGCACAGCCCGAGCCCGGTCGCCGCGGCCCGGGTCATCAGCAGCTGGCCCAGGTAGCCCGCTTCCAGCAGGACCAGGTCGTCCGCGAGGGACCCGTAGAGCGGGGTGACCGCCGACATGCGGGCGACCAGGAAGACGGAGAACGCCGACGCGGCGAACATCGCCCGGTTCAGCTCCGCGTGGATGTCCTCCGGCAGCACGGCGTCCTCGTCCAGCGACACCAGCGAGTGCGTGTCCGGCCGGTAGTAGTGCAGGCCGGGCGCCACGCCCTCGACCCGTCCCGGCGCGACGTACACGTAGGCCTGGACCGGGTAGAGGTTGCCGCCCGACGGGTACTGGTAGCGCGGGAACGGCTGGTCCGGCTCGGTGCGCGAGCTCAGGCAGGCCAGCAGCTCGCCGAGCTGGGCCGCCGGCACCGGCGCGGGCAGGTAGCGCCGGACGCTGCGGCGTTCCGGCCCGCCGTCCGCGGCGGGCGCGAAGTCGACGGCGGGCCGGTCCGCCACGTCCTTGCGCACGCCGGGGTGGCGCAGCTTGAACTCCAGGCGCTCGAACGGGTTCAGCTCCACCTCGTCCGCCGGGTCGAACGCCTGCGCCGCCGCGAGCGACGGGCCCGAGCCGGTCAGCACCACGTAGGCGTGCAGGCGGCTGGCGCCCACCCGGCCCTCCTCGACCGACGTGGTCACCAGCGCCTGCCGGACGTCGGGGTGCTCGGTGAGGCAGCCGCTGATCTCCTCCAGCTCGATGCGCTGGCCGCGGATCTTCACCTGCTGGTCGCGGCGGCCGAGGATCTCCAGCGTCCCGTCCGGCAGGTAGCGGCCGAAGTCACCGGAGCGGTAGTAGCGGACCCCGCTGCGCGGGTGGGTGACGAACGCGGCGGCGGTCAGCTCGTCGTCGCGCCAGTAGCCCCGCGCCAGGCCCTCGCCGGCCAGGCACAGCTCGCCCGGCACCCACACCGGGCACGGCTCCATGCGCTCGTTGAACACCTGGTACGTGCGGTTGGCCATCGGCGTGCCGTAGGGGATGCTGCGCCAGGCCGGGTCGATCTCGCCGACCTCGTGCGCGATGTCCATGATCGTGGTCTCGGTCGGCCCGCCCACGCTGTGCACCGCCGCGCCCGGCGCGAGCGCGCGCAGGCGGTCCGGCAGCGCGAGCGGGATGAAGTCGCCGCCCAGCAGCACGAGCCGCAGCGACGCGAGCGCGTCCGGGCCTGCCGGGCGCTGCTCGTGCGCGAGGACGAGCATCTCGAGGAACGCGGGCACCGAGTTCCACACGGTGACGCGGTGCTCGGCGATCAGCCGGGCCCAAGCGGCGGGTTCGCGGGTCTCGTCGGCGGCCGGGAGCACGAGGCAGCCGCCCGCCGCCGCGAGCACGGCGAGGATGTCGAACACCGACATGTCGTGGTGCAGCGCGGTGACCCCGAGGCAGCGGTCGTCCTCGGTCAGCGCGAACCGCTCGGCGAGGTCGGTGATGCGGTTGACCACGCCGCCGGTCTCGATCATCACGCCCTTCGGGCGGCCGGTCGAGCCGGAGGTGTGCAGCACGTAGGCGAGGTCGTCGGCCGTCTGGACCGCGGGCAGCGGCTCCTCCTCCCCCGCCGCAGCTCCGGCCGCGAGCAGGTCGTCGAGGAAGACCGGCGTGACGCCCTCGGGCCAGGTGATCTCCCGCCCGGGCAGGTGCTCGGTCAGCACCACGGGGCTGTCCAGCCGGTCGAGCAGGAACGCGATCCGCTCGTCCGGCGCCTCGGCGTCCACCGGCGCGTAGGCGGCACCGGACTTCAGCGTGCCGTAGACCGCGACGACCTGGCGGAAACCCTTGCGCAGCAGCACCGGAACGGCCAGGTCCGGTTTCGCGCCGTGGCGGCGCAGCACGTGCCCGACCCGGTTGGCCGCGCGGTCCAGCTCCGCGTAGCTCAGGCCGCCGCCGGCCCACACGACCGCGGCCCGGTCGCCGTGCGCGGCGGCCCGCCGCTCGAACAGCTGGTGCGGCAGGACATCCGGCACCGGCCGGGCGGTGGCGTTGACGGCGTTTCGCCGGGTGAGCTGCGCCCGCGGCACGAGCGGGAACGACCCCGCCCGCCACTGCCGCTCGTCCTTCAGCAGCCGCAGCAGCTGCCGGTAGGCGCCGAACATGTCGGCCACCATGCCCTCGGGGAACAGCTGCTCGACGTGGTCCCAGCTGAGCTGGAGCGCGCCACCGGACTCCATGACCTGCTGGTCCAGCGCGACCTGCGGCGTCATCGAGACGAGGTTCTCCAGCCGCCCCAGGCGTTCCAGCGCCCGGTAGGTGGAGGTGCCGACGATGTTGGTGTAGACGAACGGGAACAGCAGCCCGTCCGGCGTGCCGCGCAGCCGGGCCAGCTCGCGGATCGCGGGCACGCCCGAGGCGATGCGGTGGTCGAAGTCGTGCCACAGCCGCTTCTGGATGGTCGTGGCGCGTTCGGCGAAGTCCGCTCCCGCCCCGTGGTCGACGTCCAGCAGCACGACGGAGGAGAAGTTGCCCGCGACCTCCTCGATGCGCGGGTGCAGCGGCAGCCGGTTGGACATGGTGACGTTGACGGTGAAGCGCTCGTCACCGCTCCACGCGTGCAGCACCTCGCAGTACGCCGCGAGCAGCACAGTGGACGTCGTGACGCCGTGGCGGCGCGCGTTGGCCTTGATCGCGCTCCACTCCGGCTCCGGGACCACCGCGGCGTGCCGGGCGTAGTGCGGCTTGTCGACCGACTCGAACGCACGGACCAGCGGGATGGACGGGGCGTCCGGCAGCTCGGCCATCCGCTCGCGCCAGTAGGCCAGCGAGCGCCGGTACTCCTCGGTCTCCTTCAGCGCGGTGACGGCCAGCGCGTAGTCCCGGTAGGTCACCGGGACGGGCGGCCGCTGCGCGTCCGGGTCCTCGTAGCCCTCGACCCAGTCGTCGAAGATCTTCTGCAGGCTCCACAGGTCGAGGTTCTGCCCGTCGAAGCTCGCCAGGACCACGGTGGTGGCCCGCCCGTCCTCCGCCGGCACGTCGCAGAGCAGGATGCGGAACAGCGGCCACCGCGCCGGGTCGTAGCGGAAGTGCGACTGCTCCTCCCGCAGGGCGGCGAGCCGCGCCTCGCGGGTGGCGGCGTCCAGCGCCCGCAGGTCCAGCCGTTCCATGCGGTACTCGGTGACCGGCAGCACGCGCTGGGTCTGCCCGTCCTCGGTGACCGCGCGCAGCATCGGGTGCCACCGCAGCACCTGGTTCCACGCGCGTTCCAGGCGATCGTGGTCCAGGTTGTGGCAGACCACCTCGAGCCAGCCGTGGATGCCGTTGTTGCCCAGCGCGAAGGCGCCGCTGCGGCCGACGTAGTAGGCCTGCTGCAGGTCGGTCAGCGGAAACGGCTCGTGCGCGTTCGCCGGGTCGGGCACGAGCCCGCCTTCGGGCCGGTCCGGCTGACCGGGGGCGACGGGGAGGGAGGACAGCTGAGTCATCGCAGAACCTCGCGGGTGCGGTCGGGAGCGGTCAGTTCGGCGACCAGGTCGGCCAGCCCGGCCACAGTGGGCCGTTCCAGCACCTGGCCGAGCGGCACTTCGACGCCGAGTTCGCGTTCGACCCGGTCCTTGACCTCGAAGGCCATGAGCGAGTCGAAGCCCAGTTCGTGCAGGGAGGTCGCCGGGTCGAGCCGGGTCGCCGGCAGGCCCATCACCCCGGCGACCAGGGTGCGGAGCCGGGCCTGGAGGACGGTCTCGTCCGCGATGTCCACTGTGGACGGTTCGAGGACCGCGGCCTCCTCCCGGGTGACGACGGGGGCGGCCGCGGGCGGCGCGACCAGCAGCAGGTGCGCGGCGTCCGCGCCGAGGGCCCGGCCCAGCAGCGCGGTGTCCGTCCCGTCCCAGACGAGGCTGACGGCCGGGCGCCCCTGCGCCCGCAGGCGGTGGGCCAGGTTCTCGTGGGCGGCGGACTCGGCGTCCCCGGTCCCGAGGAACGCCAGGAAGTCCAGGTCCTCGCCGTCCACCAGTGGTGTGGCTTCGAGGTCCTTTCCGTCGGCGTAGACGACTCCCCGCAGCCCCGGGTGGTCGCCGGGCTCCCCGGCCAGCACGACGTCGGTCGCGCCCTGCGTGCGGAGCCAGTCCGCCACCGGCCGCGCCTCCGGGCCGCCGACGACCAGGTAGGGCGCGCCGGCGTGGATCGTGACGGGCTTTTCCGGCAGGTCCGCCGGCACGAGCGTGGCCCGCAGCCGCCGCCCGTCCCGCAGCGCGACCTCGGTACCGCCCCGCGGGGCGGTGACCTCGTCCACCACCCTCGCCGGGTCCGCCTCGGCGGCCGGGTCGAGGTCCAGCAGCAGGGTGCGCAGTTCCGGGTGCTCGAGCGCGATCGCGCGCCCGGCTCCCCACACCGCCGCGCCGCCCGGTCGCGGCGTGCCGGCCGCGGCCTGCGTCCGGCTGGTCAGCAGGTTCAGCCGCGGCGGGGCGGCGAGCCCGGCCAGTGCCCGCGCAACGTGCCGGAGACCGAGGCAGCCGTCGAGGGCGTCTTCGCCGCGGGCGAGATAGACGACCTCGCACAGGTCGTCGCCGTGCTCGCCGACGACCGCGGTCACCACGTCCCGCACGGCTTCGGCGTCGGCCGGGTCCACGGACCGCGCCGCGTCGTGGCGGCGCGGTGCGTGGCCGGCGCGGACGCGCACCACGTCGATCCCGGCCGCCGCGGCGGCTTCGGCGAGCACGGTGTCGGGCGTGCCGGGTTCGGCGAACAGCAGCCACGTCTGCGGTGCGGGCGGCTCGGCGGGCTCGTCGTCCACCTCCCACCGTCGCGTCAGGGCCCGCTCGGCGCCCGCGAACGTGCGGTCGACGCGGTGGAACCGCACGCCGTGCAGGGCCAGCACCACCCGGCCGTCGGCCGCGAGCAGGTGCACGTCGCCGGTCGAGCCGGTCTCGCCGTGCTCCGCCAGCCGCGCCACGGCCCACGTCTCCACCGGCACCGGCTCGTACGCGAGGACGCGGTCCACCGACACCGGCACCCAGGCGCCGCTGGAGAAGAACGTCGCCAGCAGGAGCTGGCAGCAGGAGTCGACCAGGCCCGGCGGCGGGGCGCCGTCGCCGTCCACGGCGTGCATCTCGGCCACGGCCTCGGCCTCACGCACCCACGCGCGGCGCACGTACTGGAACGCCGGGCCCAGCTCGCCACCCGCCGCCGCGTAGCCCTGGTACAGCTCGTCCTGTCCGACGGCCCGCCAGCCGTCGCCTGCCGGCTCGCCGGCGGTGAGCGGCTCCGCCGCGGACGCGGCGGTCCCGAACGACCCTCCCGCGTGGACCGTCCACTCACGACAGTCCGGCGCCGGGCTCGCGCTGATCTCGAACCGGCCGTCCCGCGGGTCGAGCACGACCTGGAGTTCGTGGTCCTCCCCCCGGCGCACGGTCAGGGCCTGCCGGAACGAGACGTTGCGCAGCTCGGGACGTTGCTCGCCGAGAGCGCGGACGGCGCCGAGCGCGGCCGAGACGTACCAGGCGCCGGGCACCACGACCTCGCCGAACACGCGGTGGTCGCGCAGCACCGGGGTGTCCACGCCGACGGTGCGGGTGAAGACGCGCTCACGGCCCGCCGTCGGCACCCGCCTCCCGGGCCAGGGCGTTTCTTCGCGGGGAGTCAGCTCCTCCCAGTACCGGGATCGCTGGAACGGGTAAGTCGGCAGGTCGACCCGGCCCGCGGCGCCGCGCGGCTGGACCCGCGCCCAGTCCAGCGCGACCCCGCGCACGTGCAGGGCGGCGGCGACGGCACGTGCGCGGTCGGCGGGTGCTTCGGCGGGCTCGGCCAGGTCGGTCAGCAGTTCCAGTGGTTCGCCGGTGGCCCGCTCCCCCGCGCCGATCCGGAGCACGATCCCCGACTCTGCCTGCCGCGGCACCTGCACCGGAGACGACAGGACCTCCCGCAGCGAGGCCGTTCCGGCGACGCAGGCGGCGGCGCCCGCGCCCGCCACCGCCGCCGGGACGACGCCCCAGGACCGGAACAGTTCGGCGTAGGCGTACTGGAGTGCGACGGTGACGGCGGAGCGGAGTTCCGGGCGCTCGCGCAGCAGCGCTTCCGGCCGCGCGAGCGCGCCCGGCACCCCGAGGGCGACCTCGCCTTCCGCGATGGCCCGCTGCCAGGCCGGCTCCGTCGCCGGCAGGGCGCCGAAGCCCGCGAAGGCCGCGCCCGGGTCGCCGAAGACCATCGTGACGGTCGGCGGGATGCCCGCCGTTCCGGCGAAGGCCGGGACGCTCCCGGCGAGGAACTCCCGCAGTTGCTGGCCCGCGTCGGCCGAGGACGAGGCGACGACGGCGAGCCGGTGCGGCAGGTGGGTGCGGGCGCACGCGGCCGCGTGGGCGAGGTCGGCCGGTTCCGGGGCGTCCGGGGCGGTCACCACGTCCAGGTACCGGCGGACGTGGTCCCGCAGCGCGGCCTCGGACCGGGCGGACAGCACCAGCAGGTCCCCGGCCCGTTCGACGGGAGCGCTTTCCCCGGCCGCGACCGGGGGTGCCTCTTCGACGAGCACGTGCACGTTGGTGCCGCTGAGGCCGAAGGAGCTGACGCCCGCCAGCCGCGGCCGTCCGGCCGGGGCGGTCCAGTCCTGCCGCCCGCCGCCGAGCCGCAGGACCTCCGGGCCGGCGTCGATCTTCGGGTTCGGGGTGGTGAGGTTGAGCTGGGCGGGTGCCGTGCCGTGCCGCAGCGCGAGCAGGACCTTGATCAGCCCGGCGACGCCGGAGGCGGCCTCCAGGTGCCCGATGTTCGCCTTCACCGAGCCGACCAGCAGCGGCCGGTCCCGCCCGGTGCCGTACACCTCGGCCAGCGCGGCGGCCTCGATCGGGTCGCCGAGGTCGCTGCCGGTGCCCTGCGCCTCGACGTAGTCCACATCGGACGGTGCGGCGCCGGCCGCGGCGAGCGCGTCGGCCAGGAGCCGGCGCTGCGCGGCCCCGCTGGGCACCCGCAGCCCGCTGCTGCGGCCGTCGTGGTTGGTGGCGGATCCCTTGAGCACGCCGAGGACGCGATCGCCGTCGGCGAGGGCGTCGGGCAGCCGCTTGAGCAGCACCATGCCGCAGCCCTCACCGCGCGCGTAGCCGTCGGCGGCGGCGTCGAACGGCTTGCACCGGCCGTCGGGCGACAACGCGTGCAGCGCGACGCCGAGGTGGAAGTTCTCCGGCGCCAGCATCAGGCTCACCCCGCCCGCGAGCGCCGCGTCGCACTCGCCGAGCCGGAGGCTCTGCGCCGCCAAGTGCACGGCGAGCAGCGAAGACGAGCACGCCGTGTCCAGCGTCATCGCCGGTCCGGTCAGGTTCAGCAGGTGCGACACGCGCCCGGCGGCGAAGCAGGCCGGGTTGCCGGTGCCGCTGTAGGCGTCGGCCTCCGCACCCGCCCGCGCGCGCCGCAGTTCGTAGTCGTGGCTGCCGAGGCCCACGAACAGCCCGGCGCGCCGGGCCGCCAGCGAGTCCACGGGGATTCCCGCGTGCTCCGCGGTCTCCCAGCAGACCTCCAGCAGCAGGCGGTGCTGCGGGTCCATCTTCTCCGCCTCGCGCGGGCTGATCCCGAAGAACTCCGGGTCGAAGCCGTCCACGGCGTCGAGGAAACCGCCGCGTCCGACGGGGATCCCGCCGGGCCACCGGCCCTCGGGCACCTCGCGGGTCGCGTCGACGCCGTCCGCGAGCAGCCGCCAGAACGCCTCCGGCGAGTCGGCGCCGGGGAACCGGCAGCCGAGCCCCACCACCGCGATCGGCACCGGACCGCTCTCGGGCCGCGGCGCGGCCACGGCCGGCGCGGACGTGCCCGCGAGCAGGGTGGCGGCGAGGCTGTCGACGGTCGGGCTCTCGAACACCAGCGTGGCGGGCAGCGGACGGCCCAGCTCCCGGACGAGGGTGTTGCGCAGTTCCGTGGCCTGCAACGAGTCCATGCCCAGGTCGAAGAACCCGGCGGCGGTGTCGACCGGCGTGCCGGACGGCACGAACCCGCCGACGAGCGTGGCCAGCCGCCGTACCAGCGCCGGGCGTCGCTGCGCGGGCGGCAGCTCGGCGAGCTGCCGGGCCAGCGGCGCCCCGGTCTCCGCCCGGACCGGTTCCGCCGGCGCGGCGGCGCCGAGCTCCGCGAGCAGCGAGGCCGCCAGGTGGGCGCCGCGGCCCGCGCGGTAGGTGTCCCAGTCGACGGTGAGGACCACCGCCTGCGCCGCGCCCGCGCGCACCGCGCGGCCGAACGCGCCGAGGCCGTGGGCGGGCGTCAGGGGCCGGACCCCGGCCGCGGTCCAGCGGCGGGCCGAGTCCGCGTCGAGCCGCGCGGCCATGCCGGTCCGCTCCCACGGACCCCAGTCCAGCACCGTCGCGGGCAGGCCGCGCCCGGCGCGGTGGTGCGCCAGCGCGTCCAGGTAGGCGTTGGCGGCGGCGTAGTTCGCCTGCCCCGGCGAGCCGAGCACGGCCGCCGCGGAGGAGAACAGCACGAAGAAGTCCAGTGACAGCGCGACGGTCCGCTCGTGCAGCAGGCGGGCGCCACGCACCTTCGCCGCGAACACCTCGTCGAACCGGGCCCAGTCCTGGTGCACCAGCGCGCGGTCCCGGACCACGCCGGCGGCGTGCACGACCCCGCGCAGCCGCGCGCCGAACCGGGCGAACACCGCGTCGAGCGCCGCCTCGTCGGAGACGTCCGCGGCCACCACGTCCACCGTCACGCCGCCGGCCCGCCAGCCGTCCATTCTGGACAGTGTGTCGGCCGGGGGTTCTTTGCGGGACAACAGCACCAGGTGCCGGGCTCCGGCGGTCACCAGCCAGTCCGCGGTCTCCAGGCCAAGCCCGCCCAGCCCGCCGGTGACCAGGTACGCGCCGTCGGGCCGGATCGCCACGGGCTCGCCGCCGCGCGGCGCCGGAACCAGCCTCGGCACGTACCGGCGCCCGCCCGCCAGCACCACCTGCGGTTCGGGGTCGCCGGAGAGGATCTCCTCGGCCAGCTCCCCGGCGTCGGCGCCGTCGAGCAGCCGCACGCGCAGTTCCGGGTGCTCCATCGCGAGCGTGCGGCCGAGGCCCCACCACACCGCGGGCTCGGGCTCGACCGGCTGCCCGCCGGCCGGCTGCGCGCCCTGCGTCACGAGGGACAGCCGCACGTCCTTGCCGTCCACGGCCCGCAGCGCGGCCAGCACCAGCTCGACGCCCTCCCGCGGGTCGCCGGGCCAGCGCAGCACGAGGTCGACCGGTTCGCCATCGAAAGCAAGCTCCTCGACGAGGGTCGCGTCGGCACCCCGGGCCCGCAGGCTTTCCACCAGCTCGCCGGAGGTGTCCACGACGAGCAGCCGCCGGGAGCCGCCGCGCGCAACGCGGGCCGCCTCCCGCCATTCGACGGTGAACGTGTCCTGCTCCGGCTGGACGGCCGAGTGCGCCGGAAGCCAGTACGACTGCCGCTCGAAGGGGTAGCCGGGCAGCGGGACCCGGCGGCGCGGCCGGTCGCGGTAGACGTCGTCCCAGCGGATCCGGACGCCCGCGGTGAACACCTGCCCCAGCGCGTCCAGGTGCTGCGCCGGGCGCGCCGAGCGCAGGGACGGCACCCAGGTCTTGGCGTCCTCCGGCACGCAGGCCCGCCCGAGGCCGACGAGCGTGCTGCCCGGCCCGACCTCGACGAACACGGTGCAGCCGCGGGCCGCCAGCGTCGCCATGGCGTCGGTGAACCGGACCGGCTCCCGCATCTGCCGGACCCAGTACCCGCCGTCCAGGTCGGCGGCGGTGAGCAGCGCGCCCGTCGCGCCCGCGACCAGCGGCACCTGCGGCCGCCGGTGCCGCACCCCGCCGGTGGCGGCGGCGAAGCGGTCCAGCACCGGCTCGACGAGCGGTGAGTGGAAGGCGTGCGAGACGGTGAGCCTGCGGTACCGCACCGCGACCGCGTCCAGCCGGGCCTCCAGCCGGTCGAGGTGCGCGGCGAACCCGGACACCACGGTCGTGCCCGGCGCGTTGAGCGCGCCGACCGACAGCCCGTCGGTGAGCCCGTCCAGCAGCACGGCGACCTGCTCGGGCGGGGCGTGCACGGCGGTCATGCCGCCGCCCTCGGGCAGCTCGTGCATCAGCCGGGCCCGCTCGCCGACCAGCAGCAGGCAGTCCTCCAGGCTCAGGGCGCCCGCCACGTGCGCGGCGGCGAACTCGCCGACGCTGTGCCCGAGCACGGCCGCCGGGGTCACGCCCCAGGAACGCCACAACCGCGCCAGCGCCACCTGCACCGTGACGAGCGCGAGCTGGGCGTGGCGGGTGTCGGCGAGCACGTGCTCGCCCGCGGTGCCCGCGATCACCGACTCGACCGCGCCCGGCGGCAACCAGCGGGCCGCGAGCCGGTCGCAGGCGCGGACGGCGTCGGCGAACACCGGCTCGGTCCGCAGCAGCTCCCGGCCCATGCCGAGGTAGTGCGCGCCCTGGCCGCTGAACAGGAACGCCACCTTCGGCCGCTTGCCGGCCTCCCCGGCGTACGTTCCCGGCGCGTCCTCGCCGGCCCCGAACGCGGCGAGCGCGGCCACCGCCTCGTCCCGGCCGGACACCGGCAGCGCGAGCCGGTGGCGCATCGCCTGGCGGCCGGTGTTCGCGGTGCGGCACAGGTCCGGCACCGAGTCCGCTGTGGACAGTGCGTCCGCGTACGCACTGGCGAGCGCGCGCAGGGCGGGCTCCGACCGGGCCGACAGGGTCAGCAGTTCCGGGCCGTCCGCTTCCGTCGGCGGCGCGACGGCGGGCGGCTCGCCGACGACGAGGTGGGCGTTGGTGCCCGACCAGCCGAACGCGCTGACCCCGCCGATCCGGTCGGCGCCCGGCCACGCGGCGGTCTCCACCGGAACGCACTCGGGGTAACCGGGCACCTCGATGTTCGGGTTCGGCTCGGTGAAGTGCGGCTGCTTCGGGATCTCGCCGTGGCGCAGCATGAGCAGCAGTTTGATCAGCGCGGCCATGCCGGCGGCGCCTTCGAGGTGGCCCAGGTTCGCCTTCACCGACCCGAGCGCGGGCAGCCCGGCCCCGAACACCTCGGACAGCGCGTCCAGCTCGATCGGGTCGCCGAGCAGCGTTCCCGTGCCGTGGGCCTCCACATAGGACACCCGATCGGCCGCCACCCCGGCGTCGTCGAGGGCGCGGGTCACCACGTCGATCTGGGCCAGCGGGTTGGGTGCGGTGAGCCCGTTCCCGCGCCCGTCCTGCCCGACGGCCGAGCCCAGCAGCACGCCCAGGACCCGGTCCCCGGCGGCGCGGGCGGCGGCGAGCGGCTTGAGCACGACGGCCCCGCAGCCCTCGCCGGAGACGATGCCGTCGGCGGAGGCGTCGAACGGGTGGCAGCCGCCGCTCGGCGACAGCAGCCCCATCTGCTCGCCCACGCTGGCGAACAGCCCGGTCAGCATCAGGTTCACGCCGCCGACCACGGCCACCTCGCACTCCCCGGCGCGCAGGCTGCGCATCGCCAGGTGCACGGCGACCAGCGCCGACGAGCACGCGGTGTCCACGGTGAGCGCGGGCCCGCGCAGGTCCAGGGTGTAGGCCAGCCGCCCGGCGACCATGCCGTGCGCGGTGCCGGTGCCCGTGTGGGCGTCGACCCCGCCGGACTGCATCCAGTAGTAGTCGCTGCTCTGCGAGTGCAGGCCGACGAACACGCCGGTGTGGCTGCCCGCCAGCGACTCGGGGGCGATCGCGGCGTCCTCCAGCGCGGACCACGCCACCTCGAGCACGAGGCGCTGCTGCGGGTCCATCCGCGCCGCTTCCGCCGCGGCGATGCCGAAGAACCCGGCGTCGAACCGGTCGATGCCGGTGAGGAAGCCGCCGCGGCGCGGCGAAGCGGAGTTCAGCCGCCGCCGGTCGGGCGGGGCGTCCCCCACCGCGTCGCGGCCCTCGCGCACGAGGTCCCAGTACTCCGACGGCGAGCCGGCGCCGGGGAACCGGCAGCCGATGCCGACGACGGCGACCGGACCGTCCACTGTGGCCGTCACGCCACCACCACCTCGTCCAGGCGCTCGGTGAGGTGGGCCGCCAGCGCGGCGGGCGTCGGGTAGCGCCACAGCAGGGTCGCGGGCAGCTTGACCCCCCACCTCGCTTCGATGCGGTTCCGCAGTTCCAGTGCCGTCAGCGAGTCGAAGCCCAGTTCGCTGAACGGGTCGTCCGGGCTCAGCCGGTCCGGCTGGGAGCTCAGCACCACCGCCATCTCGCCGAGCAGCCAGTCGTCCAGGTCCTCCGGGCCCGTCCCGGGTTCGGCGAAGGCCTCGCGCACCGGTTCCGCGAGCGCCGGAACCCCGTCGGCGCGGGCGAAGACCGCGGCCTGCACCGGGGCGCCGTCCAGCACCGCGTCGAGCGCGCGCAGATTGTCCTCTTCGGACAGTGTCGCGACGCCCCTGGCGGCCCAGTGCCTGCTGCCGCGGGCGGCGGCCTCGCCGGGACCGGTCCACGGGCCCCAGCCGACGCTGGTCGCGACCAGCCCGCGCGCCGCCCGGTGCGCCGCCAGCGCGTCGAGGAACCCGTTGGCCGCGGCGTAGTTCGCCTGGCCCGGCGAGCCCAGCACCGCGGCGACCGAGGAGTAGAGCACGAACGCGTCCAGCTCCCGGTCCGCGGTCAGCTCGTGCAGGTGCCAGGCACCGGCCGCCTTGGGCGCCAGCACCGCGGCCACGCGCTCCGCGGTCATCGCCGTGGCGATGCCGTCGTCCGAGACGCCCGCCGCGTGGACGATCCCGCGCAGCGGCGGGCCGCCCGCGTCGAAGCCGGCGAGCACGGTTTCGAGGGCGGCGCGATCGGTGACGTCCGCCTGGTGCACGGTGATCCGCTCGCCCGAAGGGTCCAGTTCGGACAGCCGGGCGGTCACTTCCGCCGTCGGCGCGTGGCGGCCCAGCAGCGCGACCCGGCGCACGCCCCGGGCCAGCAGCCGCCCGGCGGTCAGCAGTCCCAGGTGCCCCAGCCCGCCGGTGACCAGGTAGGTCGCCTCGGTCGTGAGCCCGGCCGCGGACGCCACCGTCACCGCGAGCGTGCCGATGTGCGTGCCGCGGGCCATCACCCGGAACGCCTCCTCGGCCCGCGAGACCGGGAACGACCGCGCCGGCAGCGGCGGCAGGGTGCCGTCCGCCAGCCGGTGCGCCAGTGCGCGCAGCAGGCCGCCGATCAGCTCCGGGCGGTCGAAGAACACCCGCGCGATGCCGACCGCGGCGAAGGTGAGGTCCTCGCGGAACCCGCCGAGGTTCAGCGGCGCGTCGTCCTCGATGTCCCGGCGGCCCAGCTCGACGAACCGGCCGTAGCGGGCCAGTGCGCTCAGGCTTTCCGCGATCGCCGAGCCGGACAGCGAGTTGAGCACGACGTCCACCCCGCGGCCACCGGTGTGCCGCCGCACCTGGTCGCCGAAGCCCGGGCCCCGCGAGTCCAGGACCAGCTCGACCCCCAGGGAACGCAGGTACTCGCGTTTCTCCTCGGTGCCCGCGGTGGCGAGCACCCGGGCGCCGAGCGAGCGCGCGACGTGCACGGCGGCGAGTCCGGTACCGCTGGCCGCGGAGTGCACCAGCATGGTTTCGCCCTCGGCGAGCCGGGCCGTCGTGACGAGCGAGTACCATGCGGTCAGGTAGGGCATGGCGGCGGCCGCTTCCTCGTCGGTCACCGCGGCGGGCGCCGGGACCACGAGGTCGGCGAGCGTCCGCACCGAGCCGGCCAGGCACGCGGTGCCGACGCCGAACACGCGGTCGCCGGGGCGGACGTGCGTGACGTCTTCGCCCACGGCGGTGACCGTGCCGGCGAAGCCGTCGCCGAACCACGCCGGCCCGTCCTCCGGCACCGGGTAGTTCCCGAGCGCCTTGAGCGCGTCGCGGAACCCCAGCCCGGCCGCGGCGACCGCGACGTCCACTTCGCCCGGCCCGAGCGGCCCGCGGGTCACGACGTGCCGCACGAACGGCTCGAGCACCCCGGTCCGCCGCTGCGCCAGCTGCCACGTGCCGCCGGTCCGCCCGGCGGCCCGGCCGAATTCCGCGGGCACGAGCCGCGGCACGTACCACTCGCCGCCCCGCACCGCGACGACCGGCTCCCGGCCGAGCAGGCCGAGCACCCCGGCCGGGTCGCCGGGCCCCTCCGGGTCGAGGTCCACGACCCCGCACGCGGTGTCCGGGAACTCGGCGCGGACCGAGCGCGCCAGCGCCGGCAGCACCCCGGCCGCGAGGCGGGCGGGATCCGCCGCGTCCGCGGGGGTCACCGCGCACGCCCCCCGGGTGACCAGGCACAGCCGGGGCAGCGTCGTGTCGGCCCGGTCGCCCAGGAGGCCGAACACCTCGGTGGCGATCCGCTGCGCGGCGGCGACCGGGTCGGCTTCAAGGGCATCGAGGACGTAGACAATTCCGGTGACGTCACCGGCGGGGTCCCCGGGGAGCGCGGCGGCGAGCGCGTCGTCGCCGAGCACGAGCCACCGGCCCGGATCCGCCGGACCCGGCGGGGCGACGAGCCGCCACCACTCGGGCACCCGGCCGACGGGCGCCGCGTGGGGTTCGGTCGACAGCCGCAGCTCCAGCCCGGAGATTTCGGCAACCGGTTCACCCGAGACGGTCTGCAGCACGAGGTCCACCACCGCGTTCTCGCCCGGCTCCGCACGGACGAGCCGGGCGCGCACCCGGTACTCCCCCGCGTCCGGCAGGCGGTGCTGCCGCACGCGCTCGATCCGCACGGGGAACAGTGGCGCAGTGTCCTCAGTGGACAAAGTGGCGTAGGCGACCTGGAAGGCGCCGTCCAGCACCGCCGTGGCGGTCGTCCAGGCCGAACTCTGCGGCGTGACCAGCAGCCGCCCTTCCGCCTCGCCGTCCCGGCGGGTCACCTCGGTCACCGTCCGGTAGGCCACGCCGTACCGGGCGCCGCGGGCGCGCAGGAGCCGGTCGTGGGCCGGTCCCGGCACGACGGTCAGCGGCTCGTCCACTGTGGACGACAGCTCCGGCAGGGCCGGCGTGGGTCCCGCGAAGGCGGCGCGCTCACAAGTCGCCGTGTCGCCGAAGGAGATCCGGTCGCCGGTGACCGTGATCCGGAGCGCGTCGTCGCCACCCGGCAGCGGCCGGGGCGCGTGCAGGACGAGGTTCGCCAGCGCGACCGGGCCACCCGTTTCCTGGAAGGCGAGCACCGGATAGGCCGCCGCGGGCAGCAGCGCGGTGTCCCGCACCCGGTGCTGCCGCAGCGAAACCAGGTCGGCCCCGGTCAGCGGAACGATCCGGCCGGCCCGCTCGGGCACCGGTGCCACCGGCCGCTCCGGCAGCTCGTCGGTGAGCCAGAACCGCTCACGCTGCCACTGCTGCCCGGGCAGCCGCACCAGGTTGCCCGTCGGGTAGACCTGGTCCCACCGGATCGGTGCGCCCAGCGTGTACAGCCGGCCCAGCGAGGACAGCCAGGTCGCGGTTTCCGCGTCCTTGCGGGACGAAGCGAGCACGACGACGTCGCGCCCGGTGTCCTCCGCCTGCTCTTCCATCGCGGGGGTCAGCACGGGATGCGTTCCGACCTCCAGGAACGCCGTGGTGCCCCGTTCGGCGAGGACGTCGAAGGCGTCGGTGAAACGCACCGGGCGGATCAGGTTGTCGACCCAGTGGGCCACCCCGAGCCCGGCCGCGGTCACCGGCGTCCCGGTCACCGTCGAGATCATCGGCACCCGCGGCTCGGCCGGGGCGATCCCGGCGATGTCCGCGGCGAACGCGTCCGCGAACGGCAGCAGCAGCGGGTTGTGCGCGGGGAAGCCGATCGAGAACTCGCGGGCGGTGATCCCCCGGGCGGCGAGCCCGGCGAGCACCCGCGCCAGGTCGTTCCGCGCTCCGGAAAGGACGGTCGACTGTGGACCGTTCACGGCCGCGATGACCACGGTGCCGGGGTCCTCGTCCTCGGCGAGCAGCTTCGCCAGCTCTTCCGGCCGGGCGGACACCGACGCCATCGAGGACGGCACCTCGCACCGCCGCACCGCCGCTTCGCGGGCGATCACGATCCTCAGCGCGTCCTCGCGGCTCAGCGCCCCGGCCACGTACGCGGCGGTCACCTCGCCGAGGCTGTGCCCGGCGACGGCGACCGGCTCCACGCCGGCCGCCCGCCACAGGGCCGCGAGCGCGGCCTGCTGGACGAACGCGAGCACCTGCCGGTGCGGCGCCACGACTTCGGCGTCGTGCTCGCCCAGCAGGTCCAGTACGGACACTCCGGCCAGCTCGCGGGTCCGCCGGTCCCACTCCACCAGTTCGGCGCGGAACGCCGGGGCGCACCGCAGCAGCCGCTGCCCCACGCCCGGGTGCCACGTTCCCTGACCGGAAAACACGAACGCGACCTCGGCCGGCCGCAGGGACCGGACGAGCCCGTGCGAGATCCGCGCGTCACCCGTGCCTTCGGCGAACGCGGTCAGCGCCTCGGCGATTTCCTCGGTGGACCCGGCCACGGTGGCCAGGCGGTGGGCGTAGTGGCCCCGGCGCACGGTGGCGCTGTAGCAGAGATCGGCCAGCGCGGGCCCGTCCTCGTCGTCGGCGAGCCGGGCGAACCGGCCCGCGAGCTGCCGCAGTGCCCGCTCGTCGTGCGCGGACACGGCCAGCAGGTGCGGCTCCCCGGCCGGGAACGCGTTTTCCCGCCGGGTGGCGGGCGGCGCCTCCTCCAGCACGACGTGCACGTCGGTGCCGCCGAAGCTCAACGACGTGACCCCGGCGAGCCCGGGTTCGGCGGCCGGCCACGGCATCAGCCGGTCGGCCACCGCGAGCTTCCGCTCCGCCAGGCCCAGCGCGGGGTTCTCCCGCCGGAAGTGCAGGCTCGGCGGCAGCTGCCGGTGCTTCAGCGCCAGCGCGACCTTCACCACCCCGGCCAGCCCGCCGACCACCCCGAGGTGGCCCAGGTTGGTCTTCACCGAGCCCACCAGGCACGGCCGCTCCGCCGGGCGGTCCTCGCCCAGCACGGCGCCCAGCGCGTGCACCTCGACCGGGTCGCCGACCGGCGTGCCGGTGCCGTGCGCCTCGACGTAGTGCACCTGTCCGGCCGCCACACCGGCGGCGCGGTAAGCCTTGCGCAGCAAGGTTTCCTGACCTTCACGGCCCGGTGCGGTGAGGCCGTTGGTCCGGCCCTCCTGCACGGCGGCGCTGCCGCGCACCAGCGCGTAGACCCGATCACCGTCGGCCAGTGCCTGAGCCAGCGGCCGCAGGACCAGCGTCACGACGCCCTCGCCGAACACGATGCCGTTGCCGTCCGCGTCGAAGGTCCGGCAGCGGCCGTCCGGGGACATCACGCCCAGCTTCGAGAACCAGACGAACATGTCGGGGCCGAGCGTCAGGTTCGCCCCGGCCACGATCGCCCGCTCGCACTCCCCCGACGCCACGCTCCGGGCGCCCAGGTGCAGCGCCAGCAGCGCCGAGGAGCACACCGCGTCGACGGTGAAGCTCGGGCCGCGCAGGTCGTAGTGGTAGGACAGGCGGTTCGCGGCGATCGCGGAGAACGCCCCGGTCGCGCTGCCGCCGTCGGCCAGCTCGGGGTGCTCGTGCTGCAGCCACGCGTATTCCGGGTGCCCGACCCCCGCGAACACCCCGGTGTCCGAGCCGCGCAGGGACTCGCGGGGGACGCCCGCGTCGTCGAGCGCCTCCTGCGTCACCTCCAGCAGCAGCCGCTGCTGCGGGTCCATCAGCACCGCCTCCCGGCGCGAGATGCCGAAGAACCGCGCGTCGAACCGGTCGACGTCGTCGAGGAAGGCACCCCACCGGGTCGTCGACCGGCCCGGCGCGGCGGGATCGGGGTCGTAGTGCTCCTCCGGGCGCCACCGCTGCGCCGGCACCTCGCCGACCACGTCACGGCCGTCCCGCAGCAGGCGCCAGAACCCGCCGGGATCACGCACCTTGCCGGGCAGCCGCAGGCCCATGCCGACGATCGCGACGGGCTCGGGCTCCGCCGCGCGGTCTTCGGCCGGCGAAGTCGGCGCGGGTGCGGCGGTGACGGGGGCGGTGGTGACGGGGGACGTCCGGCGGGCGGGATCGGCCAGGTGCGCGGCGAGCGCGGCGATCGTCGGGTGCTCGTAGAACTCGACGACCTCCACCCGCGTGCCCAGCAGCTGCGAAAGATCGGTCACCAGCTGCGCGGCGACCACCGACGTGAGCCCATAGCGGGCCAGCGGCTCGGACACGTCCACCGCGGCGGGGTCGACTCCGCCCAGCACCGCCGTCTTCTCCACGAGCCACGCCCGCAGCCGTGCGGCGTCCGGCCGGGCCTCGATCGCCGCGGCCGGCGGGGCGACGTCCCGTCGGCGCCATTCCGCGACCACGCCGAGCGATCCGTCGAGCCACTGCCGGCGGCAGGCGGTGCGCTGCACCTTGCCGCTGGTCGTCTTCGGCACCCCGCCCCGGCGGACCAGCACCAGCGCGTGCACGTCGACGCCGCAGTGGGCGGACACCACCGCGCGCACGGTCGCGGCCAGCTCGTCCAGCTTCTCCGGGGACAGCGCCCGCGCGTTCGTCTCGTGCACCAGCACGACCCGCTCGGTGCCGTCCTCGCTCAGCGTCTCCGTCGCGAAGGCCGCACCCCGCAGCCCGGCGAACCCCGGATCGGCGGTGGCGGCGGCGCGCTCGATGTCCTCGGGGTGGTGGTTGACGCCCTGGACGATGACGAGCTCCTTGAGCCGCCCGGTCACGAACAGCTCACCGTCGTGCAGCAGGCCCAGGTCGCCGGTGCGCAGGTACCGCTGGTCACTCTCGTCGCCGTCGAGAGTGGCCTCGAACGTCTCGGCCGTCTCCCGGGGCCGGTTCCAGTAGCCGAGGGCCGCCGACGCACCGGCCAGCCAGATCTCGCCGACCTCGCCCGGCGCGCACTCCCGCCGCGTCGCCGGGTCGACGACGCGCAGCTGCGTGTCCAAGGCCGGATGACCGCACCCCACCAGCGGCCAGGGCGACTCGTACCGCGCGCCGTCCACGGTGCCTGCGCCGGGCGCGCGGGCGGGCAGGATCGTGGCCCGGTCGCCCAGCGGCCGGGTCGTCGCCATCAGGGTGTACTCCGCGAGCCCGAACGACGGGCGGAACGCGTCGCGCCGGAACCCGGCCGGGGCGAACCGCTCCGTGAACGAGGTCAGCGTCCGCTCGTGCACCCGCTCGGCGCCGATGCTCGCGTTGAGCCAGCCCGACAGGTCCAGTTCCGCCAGGTGCCGGTCCTGGACCCGCTTGACCGCGTAGTCGTAGGCGAACACCGGCCCCGCGCTGTGCGTCGCCTTGAACCGGGAGACCGCCCGGAGCCACGCGGCCGGCGACTTCAGGAACGTCATCGGCGTCATCATCACGGTCGGCAAGCCGGCGTACAGCGGCTGGATCAGCCCCTCGATGAGCCCGTAGTCGTGGAAGTAGGGCATCCAGCCGACGCTCAGGCAGTCCGGGCCGTAGTCCCAGGACCCGCGGATCAGCTCGGCCTGGACCAGCAGGTTCCGCTGGGAGATCATCACGCCCTTGGGCGAGGCCGTCGAGCCGGAGGTGTACTGCAGGTACGCCGCCTCGCCGGGGTCCGCGAGGCGCAGCGGCGCGCGCTCCTCCCCGGCGTCGTCCCGGCCGAGGACGAGGTGCTCCGCCCCGGCCAGCGACGGCACCTCCGCACACGCCCGCAGCACGACCTCGGTGTTCTGCTCCGCCGAGACGACCACGGCGGGCCGGGCGTCCTCGCCGATCGCCCGCAGCCGGGGCAGCTGCTGCTTCCACTGCGCGGGCTCCGGGGCCGGGGCGGGGATCGCGATCAGTCCACTGTAGACGCAGGCGAACAGCCCCACCAGGAAGTCCAGCCCGTGCGGCACCAGCACCAGGACCCGCGCCCCGGGCTCGTGGGCGGACAGCCGCGCGGCGAGGGCCCGCGCACGGCTGTCCAGCGTCGCGTAGGTGAGCGCGTCGAACTCGCGCAGCTCGTCGTCGACCATGGTGTAGGCCTGCCGGCCGGGCGCCTCCGCGACGCGGTGCGCGAGCAGGTCCACCAGGGACCCGAATTCGGGGTCAGCCACACCGATCTCCTTGCCTCCCACCGGGACGTTCCGGCGGACTGGACACTGTGGACGGCCGTGGCCGCCGTTCCGCACCGGGGCACGACGCACCCTCCCCCCGGCGGACCGCCGCGGGGAGGTAGTGGTGGGCCGCCGGGTTCTCCGGTGCGAAGGGGAACCCCGGCGACCGGGCGAACCGATCAGCGGCCGGAGAAGCCGTATTGGTCGTCTTAGCGGGCAATTTCCTTCGCACGCCGCGGTCCGTTCGACGATTTCGCGTACTCGCGCCGGAACCCACCACCGGTGAGCACCTCAGCGGGAACGAACGAGTCGCCAGCAGCCATCCCAACTCCCGGAATTCACCCAAATGTCAACAACGGACCGAGCACCCGGCGGCAGCACCGGAAAAACACCCCGCGCATACCGATTCGCACGAGGTGCTCAAATGAGCGCTAATTCTGTCTTGTCCCGCGGGCACACCGGGCACCGTCGCACCGGGCAACTCCACTGGGGGACACGAAGATCGTACCCACAAGCCGCACTAAACCGCCAGCGCCTGCACGCCCAAAATCGCACTACTGCCACAGAACAGCACATCGAAGTCGAACGGACCAAACAGAGAGCACCAAAGGGCAAACCTCGCCACCCGGCGTTTGAGCAGCGGATCGAACTCGTGTATTCCGCGGCCGATTCGAGCCGGGACCAGCGGCCATCGACGATTCGCCCGGACCCGGCCCGCTCATCATAAGATCCATCGGCGAATGCGCGCTTTCCGGCCGGATACGTTCGGTGTAGCCGATGCGCGGCCACCTGGGCGAAGCTCTCGCGCATTGCCCGGCGCGCATTCCCCGGGCCGGCCCGCCCTAGGCTTGAATACTCATTGCCAAACCGCCCGTCACGGTCAGCGAACAAACCTGCGGGAATGGCCGGAACGCGCATTCGGCCGCCGAACACGGCAACACGCTTCGGCCCTTATGTCCGATTCGCGCGATTGCCCGGTTCCAATAAGCGCGCAATCCTCCGGACGTCAACGGCCGACCATCCTCGACTGCCCTTTGGTGCTCTATGTTTGGTTCGTTTGACTTCGATGTGCTGTTGTGTGGCGGTCGCGCGATTTGGGACGTGCAGGCGCTGGCGGTCCGACTGGATAGATGGGTACGATCTTGGCGTTCGTCAGTGGAGCCGACCCGTGCGACGAGGCACGGTGCGCCCGCGGGTTGTGGTGGATACCGGCGCTCATTTGAACCCTGGGTAACCATTGTTGCGCCCGGTTACCCTTTTTGCCAACGAGCGCCGCCGAATGCCTCAACCAGGACCTGTCGCAGGCTTGATATCACACGTCGTGCAGAAGTGGACTGAGGGTAACAATGTCTGTTGCATCCGAAGGTTTGCCCGGGGAAGTCGGACGCATCTCAGTCGTCAAAGTCGCGCTCGTGGACCACGATCCGATTTCCCGGCACGTTCTCGGGTCGGCTCTCGACTGGGAAGGCGTCACCGAGCTGGTGACGGTGAGCGAGAATCCCGAGGCCATTTGGCAGCACGCGTCCGGCGACGTCGACGTGGTCGTCTTCTGCACCACGCTCGACGATTCCGCGCTCGGTCACGTGCGCGTGTGCGCGGACCGCGGCCTGCGCGTGCTGCTCGTGGGAACCGGCTGGACCAAGGAGCTCGTGGACGCGGCACTGGCGGCGGGCGTCTGGGGGTGCGTGGTGAAGAGCATCAAGATCGACGCCGTCACCTCGGCGGCGGTCGCCGTCGGCACGGGGCACCTGATCCTGTCCCCGGAACTGGACCACTTCTACCGGCTGAGAGCGCCGGGCCTGGTCGGGGCCGTGACGACCACCCGGCCGGGCGCGGCGCTCCCGCCGCAACGGCTCGTCGAGACCCTCACGGAGCGCGAGCTCGAGGTCCTGACCCTGCTCGCGAAAGGCAACAACACCGCGGAGGTTTCCGCCGTGCTGAACATTTCACGAGCAACGGTCAAGAGCCACGTCTCGCATTCACTGACCAAGCTCGGCGCACGCAACCGCGTGGAGGCCGTGCTCATGATCCGCGCCGCGAACCATCTTTGAAGCCGGGGGTGACCGTCAGCCCGCGATGAACAGCGCGGTGTCCACGAGCCGGTTGCAGAAGCCCGTTTCGTTGTCGTACCAGCCGGCGACCTTGACCGTCCGGCCGCCGACGACCTTGGTCAGGCCGGCGTCGAAGACGCAGGAAGCCTTGCTGCCGACGATGTCGGCCGACACCAGGGGGTCCTCGGTGTAGTCCAGGACGCCGGCCAGGGGCCCCTCGGCCGCCGCGGCGGCGAAGGCCGCGTTGACCTCCTCGACGGTGGTGTCCCGCCCCAGCAGCACGGTCAGGTCCGTGAGGGACCCCACCGGCACCGGAACGCGCATCGAGTACCCGTCGAGCCGCCCGCTCAGCTCCGGCAGGACCAGGCCGATGGCCTTGGCCGCACCGGTCGTGGTCGGCACCAGGTTCACCGCGGCCGCCCGCGCCCGCCGCAGGTCCTTGTGGGGGGCGTCCTGCAGGTTCTGGTCCTGGGTGTAGGCGTGGATCGTGGTCATGAGCCCGTGTTCGACGCCGGCCAGCTCGTGCAGCACCTTCGCCAGCGGCGCCAGGCAGTTCGTGGTGCAGGAGGCGTTGGACACCACGGTGTGCTCCGACGGCTCGTACGCCTCGTGGTTCACGCCGTAGGCCAGCGTCAGGTCCTCGTTCTTGGCGGGCGCGGAGATGATCACCTTGCGGGCGCCCGCCTCCACGTGCGCGCGCGCCTGGTTCGCGTCCGTGAAGCGCCCGGTCGACTCGATGACCAGGTCGACGGACAGCTCGTCCCACGGCAGCTTCGCGGGGTCGCGCTCGGCCAGCACGGCGATCTTGTTCCCGTCCACCACGATGGCCTCGGAGTCCACCGTCACCTCGTGGGGCAGCTTGCCCAGCACGGAGTCGTAGCGGAGCAGGTGCGCGAGCGTCGCGGCGTCGGTGAGGTCGTTGACGGCCACCACTTCGATCCCGGCCTCGCGGGACAGGACCGCCCGGAGGAACCCGCGACCGATCCGGCCGAACCCGTTGATGCCGACACGCACTGTCATTGCCACGAACTCCCTCGCAGATCACGCCTAGTAACTGTATATTGAGGTTACCCTAGGGTTGGGTGGATAACCTGTCAAGGAGGTTAAATCTCTGCTATGGAGTTCTCGTTCATCAGTGGACACGTCGCGCTCGACTTCGTCGGCACGATCGGGCGGTGGCGCACCGAGCCGGTCGACCTGCTCCCCGAACCCGGCGATCTGGCCCGGTGGTGCGTGGAGGCGGCCCTGGTCGACGACCCGCCGACGGTGACGGACGAGGACCTGGCGAACACCCACGAGCTCCGGGCGGCGATCTACCGGCTGGTCAAGGCCGGCACCGAAGGTGATCCCGGGGAGGCGCAGGACCGCCGGACGGTCAACCTCGCGGCGGCCCTGCCCCCGGTGCGGCTGCGCCTGGGCGACGACGGTGCCGCCAGGCGCAGTGCCGACATCGACGCCTCGCTGTCCAGCATCGCCCGCGCCACCATCGAGTTGCTGACGGGGCCGGACCGGGAGAACATGCGGGAGTGCGGCCAGTCCGAGTGCACCCGGCTCTACGTCGACCACTCGGCGCGCCGCTCACGCCGCTGGTGCGACATGCGCACGTGCGGCAACCGGGCGAAGGCCCAGTCCTTCCGCGAGCGCCACCGCTCAGTCGGTGCCCTGGACGGGACGCACGGGCTGCTCCCAGACGACTAGGCCGACGCAGCCGTGCGGGCTGCGCGGGGCGTGGACGCTGTTCGGCCCCATGACCAGCAGGCTGTTGGGCCCGTAGACGCCGTCGTCGGTCTCCAGCTCGCCGCTCAGCACGAAGATGAGCTCGTAGCCGGGGTGCACGTGGGCCGGCGCGGTCGCCCCCGGCAGGTAACGCATGATCGCCGCGGCGGGACCGTCGGGACCGGTCTCGTCGGTCGAGTAGAGCCGGTGCATCTCGGCGCCCACGCGGCCGTCGCGCACGACCGGCTCGAAGGTCAGCTCGGTCTCGTCGAACGAGGTCCCGGGAACTCCGGCGAACAGCTTGAACGGGATGTCGGACACGGTTTCTCCTTGGTGGTCAGCGGGACAGGGCTTCGTCGACGGTCGTGACGGTGGCGGTGCGGGCGATCAGGCGCATCGCGGCCTCGTGGGTCCAGGCGTCGCCGGACGCGGTGGCGTCGGCCAGAACCTCCACCCGGTAGCCGAGGTCGTGGGCCTGGCGTGCGGTCGAGAGCACGACGAGGTCGGTGGTGACGCCCGTCAGCAGCACCGTGTCGACCTGGTGTTCGCGCAGCAGCAGGTCCAGGTTCGTGCCCAGGAAGGGATCGACCCGGCCCTTGGCCACGACCGGCTCTTCCGGCGCGGGCTTGACCAGGTCGTGCGGCCGGGTGCCCCACGTGCCCAGCACCAGCGCGCCACGCCGGGGCACTTCGGTGAACAGCGTCGAGGACCGGGGCCAGTCGGCGTAGCCGGGCGAGAAGCCCACCACGACGTGGACCACGAGGACGCCGGTCCGGCGCGCGGCGGCCACCGCCTGCGCGGCCTTGTCCAGGACGCCGCGCTCGCGCACCTGATCGAGGCACACCTCGGGGTACAGCCCGTCCGGGTGCGTGATCTCGTTGATGAGGTCGAGCATCAGCAGCGCTTTCATGGGGCGACCTCCAGGGGGTCGGGGTGCGGGCCGGCGTCGAAGGTGCGGGGCAGCCGGGGGTGGCGGGCCCGCTCGAAGCGGGCGATGCGGTGGTCGTGGCGGAGCGTCTCGGTGACCAGGTCGGCTCCGCGCAGCAGGCGCTCCCGGGCGGCCGGGTCGATGGCGAAGGGCAGCGTGCGCCCGGAATGGCGCACCTGGCAGGTGTGCAGGTCGACGGTGACCTCCAGCCAGGGGTCGGCGTCGACGAGGTCCCAGAGCGTCTCGATCTCCTCGGCGGGCAGGGTGACCGCCGGCAGGCCCCTGGTGAGGGCGTTGCCGTGGAAGATGTCGCCGAAGCGCGGGGCCAGCACCACCCGGAACCCCGCCGACTGGAGGGCCCACACCGCCGACTCGCGGGAGGACCCGGTACCGAAGTTCGTGCCCGCCACCAGGATCGTGGCGCCCTGGTGTTCGGGCTGGTTGAGCACGAACGCGGGGTCGTCGCGCCAGTCGGCGAACAGGATGTTGGTGTACCCGCCCCTGGCGTAGTAGGGCACGAACCGGGCGGGAGAGATCTGGTCGGTGTCGATGTCGCTGCGGCGCAACGGCATGACGGTGCCGGTGTGGTGGCTGAACCGGTGCATGTGTCCCCTGATCGCTGGTACCGGCGGGCCTACAGGTCGGCCGGTGCGGTGAGCCGGCCGGTGACCGCGGTGGCCGCGGCGACCGACGGCGAGACGATGTGCGTGCGCGAGCCCTTGCCCTGGCGCCCTTCGAAGTTGCGGTTGCTCGTGGAGGCCGCGCGCTGGCCGGGACGCAGCCGGTCGTCGTTGAGCCCGCAGCACATCGAACAGCCCGCCAGGGGCCGGAAGTCGGCGCCCGCTTCGGCGAAGACCCGGTCCAGGCCCTCCTCGACGGCCTGCTCGCGCACCCGGGCCGACCCGGGCACGACCATCAGGTGCACCCCGTCGGCGACCTTGCGGCCGGCGAGCACGGCGGCCGCGGTCCGGAGGTCCTCGATCCGGCCGTTGGTGCAGGAGCCGAGGAACACGGAGTCGACCTCGATGTCGCGCAACGCCGTCCCGGGCCGCAGTCCCATGTAGTCCAGGGCCCGCCGGGCCGCCAGCTGCCCCTCCCCGTCGAACTCGCCGGGGTCCGGGACCCTCCCGGACAGCGGCAGGCTCTGGCCGGGATTGGTGCCCCACGAGACGAACGGGGTCAGGCGGCTCGCGTCGATGACGACCTCGGCGTCGAAGACCGCGTCCTCGTCGGTGCGGAACGCCAGCCAGCGGTCGGCTTCCGCGGCGAAGTCGGCCGGCATCCCCGGCCGGTCGCGGAGGTAGCGCACCGTCGTGTCGTCCGGGCCCACCAGGCCCGCCTTCGAGCCGGCCTCCACCGACATGTTGCACAGGGTCATCCGGGCCTCCATGGACATCGCGGACACCGCTTCCCCGCGGTACTCCACGACGTGGCCCTGCGCGCCGCCGGTGCCGATGCGCGCGATCAGCGCCATGACCAGGTCCTTGGCCTCCACGCCGTCCGGCAGGAGGCCCTGCACCGTGACGGCCATGTCGGCCAGCCGCCGCGCGGGCACCGTCTGGGTGGAGAGCACGTGCTCGACCTGGGCGGTGCCGATGCCGAAGGCCAGCGCGCCGAACGCGCCGAGCGTCGTCGTGTGCGAGTCGCAGCACACGACGACCATGCCGGGCCGGACCAGGCCCTGCTCGGGGGCGACGACGTGGACGATGCCCTGGTCGGCCCCGCCGAGGCGGCGCAGCGGGATGCCGAACTCGGCGCAGTTGCGGCGCAGGAGCTCGAGCTGGCGGCGGCCCGCCGGCCCGTGGACGGCTTCCGCGGGCGACCGCGTCGGGGTGTTGTGGTCCTCCACGGCGAGGGTGAGCTCCGGCCGGCGGACCGTGCGCCCGGCCGCGCGGAGGTCGTCGAACGCGAACTGCGTGTTGACCTCGTGCAGCAGGTGCAGGTCCACGTAGAGCAGGTCGTCCGGCTGTCCCCCGTCGACGGCGGCTTCCGAGCGCACGACGTGCTCGTCCCACACCTTCCGCGCGAGGGTTCGTCCTGGCATCGCTCTCATGCCGCCAGCTTCGGCCGGTCGCCCTCCCGCCCACAACGGCCAAGGGCGGAGGCGGGGTCGTCCACCGGTTACCGCACGGCTCCACCTGGTGGAGCACCGCTTGAGCGGCTTGTCGGCGGATGCTAGGTTGGCGATAACCATACTGACCAGTTACTGATGGGAGCAGCCGGTGTCTGTTCGTGCGACCACCGGGCAGGAGCGCGCCGAGCTGCGCCGGTTCGGGCCCAACCATCGATGGACGGTGCTGGGCATCGGCGTCGCCGCGCAGGCCAGCTTCTCCGCGGCCATCTCCGGCCTGCCGGTCACCGGCACGTCGATGCGGGCCGACTACCTGCTGACGACCGCCACCCTCGGCCTCGTCATCGGGGCGATCTACCTCGGCATCGCCGTCTCCGAAATCGCCTGGGGCATCTGGACGGATCGCTTCGGCGAGCGCAAGGTGCTGCTGGTCGGCCTGCTCTCCACCGCGGCCGTGCTCGCCCTGATGGCGATCGGCGTGGTGCCCTCCGCGGGCGCGACGCCGCCCACCTGGCTGCTGGTGGCGGGGATGTTCCTGGTCGGCGTGCTGGGCGGCAGCATCAACGGCTCGTCCGGGCGCGCGGTGATGGCGTGGTTCCAGGAGGGGCAACGCGGCCTGGCGATGAGCATCCGGCAGACGGCCATGCCCGCGGGCGGCGCGATCGGCATCGCCCTGCTTCCCGGCCTGGCCGCCGCTTACGGCTTCCGCGTGGTCTACCTGATCCTCGCCGGGCTCTGCTTCCTCACGGCCGTGGCCACTTTCATCTGGTTGCACGAACCCGGGAAGACCGCGAGTGCGGGCGGACCGGCGGAGATCGCCTCGGCGCGGTCGCCGTTGGCGCGCTGGGACATCTGGCGGCTCGCCCTGGCCAGCGCCCTGCTCACGATGCCGCAGTTCGGCATCCTGACCTTCAGCGCGGTGTTCCTGCACGACGCCAAGGGCGCGGGGGTGCTGACCACCGTGCTGACCTTGATCGTGGTGCAGGTCGGCGGCGGCGCGGCACGCATCTTGAGCGGGCGGTACACCGACAAGCGGGGCAACCGCCGCCGGGTCATCAAGCAGTTCGGCGGCGCGGCCGCGGTGATGCTGCTGCTCGCGGCGGTCCTCGTCGACGCCCCGACGGTGCTGGTCGCCGCCGTCCTCGCCATCGGCGGCATCTTCGCCAACGCCTGGCACGGCGTCGCGTACACCGAGATCGCGTCGATGGCCGGGCACGCCAAGGCCGGCACGGCGCTGGGGCTCGAGAACACGACGGTGTTCTCGATGGGCTTCATCACCCCGTTGCTGATTCCGCTGGTGCTCGGCTGGTCCGGTTCCTGGATGCTGGTGTGGCTGCTGATCGGCGTCGCTTCGGCATTGGCCGTGCCGCTGGCACCGGCCGTGCTCAAGGCCGCCCGGACCCCGGCCCAGGCCGGCGGTTCCGCCTAGCACGAAAGGCTTCTCGCCGAAACGGACGGCGGGTGCCGGCAAGGGAAATCCCTTGCCGGCACCCGCCGTCGGTGTTTTCGCCCGTTCCTCCACCGCGGCGGAATCGCGGCGAAAAGGCGTAGCCGGAACTCCACCTTAGGCGCACGGCGCTCGTCTCTTGGCCGTTTCGCCGCCTCTCGGGACAAGCGACGATCGATCGGTACCTTTGCATGCCACTCGAGAGGCGGAAGGCACGCCCTTATGCAACCGACTCACACGTTCTCCGATACCGAACGCGACGATATCCGAGACGCACTGGGGACCATCACCGTCGATCCGTACTCGGAATACCTCACCTTCGCCGCCGCGGTCGCGGACCTGGTGCGGGCCGGCCTCCCCGCCGCACTGGTGAAGGTCGCCGAGCAGATCCGCGGCGAGCGGGAACGCGGGTACTCCGACGTCCACGCCCTGCGCAACTGCCCCATCGACGAGGACCTGCCCCACCTGTCGCACAGCAACCCGCAGGCCGACAAGTACGCCGCCAAGAAGACCCACGTCGGCGAGGCGTTCCTCGCCGCGTTCGCGCTGCTCACGCAGACCCCGCTGCTGGCCTACGCCACGCGGTTCAACGGCGACTTCTTCACCGACGTCTTCGCCATCGACAAGTACTTCGGCAAGCAGACCGGTTACAGCGACGGCGAACTCGTCTTCCACAACGACCGCACCGCGCATCCGGTGCGCGCCGACTTCATCACGCTGCTCGGCATGCGGTGCCCGCCCGAGGAAATGACCTACACCGCTTTCGTCGACGGGCGGTCCCTGCTCGCCGGGCTCACCGCCGAGGAAGCGGCGGCCCTGCGCGAGCCGCATTTCGTCACCCCGTTCGACGTCGTCTCCCGGGACAACAACAACACGTTGACCGAATCGGCGTCCCACGTCATTTTCGAGAACGACCACAGCATTCGCTACCTCGATTCGCACACCACGGTGGCCCGCACCGCCCCGCCCGAGGCCAAGGACGCGCTGCTGGCGCTCAAGAGCGCGCTGGCCCGTGCCGAACGCAAGCGGCACCGCATCCTCGAAGGCGACCTGTTCACCTTCGCGAACCAGGACGGGCTGCACAACCGGGAACTGATCGAGGTCATCGACGTCGAGCGGTCCCGTTCGCGCTGGCTGCTCAAGACCTACGCCTTCCGGGACGCCGCCGCCGCCGACCGCCACGGCCACCGCTGGCTGGACGGCGTCCCCGGCCGGGTCGGCGATTGAACGAGGAAGCCCGGCCGGGGGCCGATGCCCGGGATCTCGAGGAGGCGGGCTCGACGTCGAGCCCCAGGGGGAAGGCCTACCGTGTCGCGGTCGTCGGCACCGGCCCGCGCGGGATGATGGTGCTGGAGCGGCTGGCCGCCCGGCTGGCCGAAGAACCGGTCACGCGGCCGGTGGAGATCCTGGCGATCGACGCCGTGGAGGTCGGCGCCGGCCGCATCTACCGCAGTGACCAGCCCGCCTGGTTCCTGATGAACACCGTGCTCGGGCAGATCTCCGCGTTCTCCGGCCTGCCGGACGACGCCCCCGCCCGCGCCGGGGCCGGACCGTCCTTCTGGGAGTGGTGGGAGTCCGCCGAACCCGGGTGCCCGGGCCCCGACGGCTACGCCCCGCGCTACTTCTACGGACGCTACCTGCGGTTCGTGCTCGACGCGATCGAGTCCGGGCTGCCGGACGGGGTGACGCTGCGGCGGGTCCGGGACCGGGTGCTCGAACTGGTCCCGGAGCACGGTTCCTACCGGCTGCGGTTCGCCGGCCACGCGCCGGTCCGGGTCGACCGGGTGGTGCTCACCACCGGCCACTCCACCCCCGAGCCGACCGGCCGCGCCCGTGAGCTCGCCGGCTTCGCGGCGCGCACCCCCGGGCTGTCCTACATCGCGGCCGACTCGGCGACCGAAATGCGGCTGGACGCCGTCGCGCCGCGGACCGCGGTCGGCGTGCTCGGCCTCGGCCTGTCCTTCTACGACGTGGTCGCGGCGTTCACCATCGGCCGCGGTGGCGTCTTCCACGAGACGGCCGGAGGGCGCCTGGAGTACCGGCCCAGCGGCCGGGAGCCGGTGATCGTGGCCGGGTCGCGCAGCGGCGCTCCCCTGCCCGCGCGCGGGCGCAACCAGCAGCCGCCGACGTACTCGTACAACCCGCTGCTCTTCCGGCCCGAGCACGTGCGGCTCCGGCAGCGGCGGCTGGACTTCCGCACCGACGTGCTGCCCTGGCTGCTCGCCGAAATCGACCTGGTGCACTGCGGCACCGAGCTGGCCGGCCGTTTCGGGCCGGACGTGCGCGCCGGTTTCGCCGACGAGGTGGCCCGGGTCGCCTTCGCCGGGCCCGAGCCGGTGGTGCCGGACGTGCGTGCCGTCGCGGCCCGGTTCGGCCCGCTGCCGGACCCGATCGACCTCGACGCACTGGCCCGGCCGTTCGAGGGGCGCAGCTTCGCCGATCCGGCCGCGTTCACCGCCGCGGTGGCGGCCGAGGTGCGCGCCGGGCTGGCCCGGGCGGCGCAGGGCAACGTCGATTCACCGCTCAACGCCGCGTTGGACGTCATGCGCGACACCCGCTGGGTGATCCGGAAGCTGGTGGACTTCGGCGGGCTGCGGCCGGGTTCGCAGCGCGACGACTTCCTGGGCTGGTACGTGCCGCGCGCCGGCTTCCTCGCCGCCGGCCCGCCCGCCGAACGGCTGCACCAGCTGCTGGCCCTGCTCGACACCGGGTTGCTGCGGCTGGCCGGACCCGAAACCCGGTTCGACGCAGACGAGGCCACCGGGCGTTTCCTGCTGTCCTCGCCCCACGTGGCCGGCTCCGCGGCGGCCGTCGACGTGCTGATCGACGCCCGCATCCCGACCCCGGACGTCCGGCACGACTCGTCTCCCCTGGCGCGGGGGCTGTACGCCCGGGGCATCTGGACCAGCTACGTCAACCGCGCCGCGAGCGAGGAGTACGACACCGGGGGCGTCGCCGTCACCGGCAGCCCGTTCCACCCGATAGGCCGGCACGGCCGCCCCGACACCGGGCTGTACGTGCTGGGCATCCCGACCGAGCACGCCCGCTGGTTCATGCAGGTGGGCAGCAGCCGGCCCGGCAAGTGGAGCGACTTCGTCCACGACGCCGACGCCATCGCCGCATCGGCTCTCGCTCCCGCCCGCAAGCCGGTTCCCGTGGCGGCGGCCGCGCGATCCGGTTCGCCCCAAAGGAGACCTTGGTGACCACCACCGTCCCACCGCTGCCGATTTCCCCCGCCTGGACCAGCTTGGCCACCCCCGGACCCCATCTCGGCCTCGACCGGCTCGACCCCGGAATCCGCGCGTCGCTCACGGCCGCACTGGAGCTGCCCGCGGAGCAGCAACCCCAGTGGCCCGACCGTGACGTGCTGCGAGCGGCGACGGCGACCCTCGCCGAAGCACCGCCCGTCGTCATCCCGCGCGAGATCGACGCCCTCTCGGCGCGCCTGGCCGACGTCGCCGCCGGTTCGGCGTTCCTGCTGCAGGGCGGTGACTGCGCGGAGACCTTCGAGGGCAACACGGAAACGCACATCCGCGGCAACGTGCACACCCTCCTGCAGATGGGCGTCGTGCTGGCCTACGGCGCAGGCACCCCGGTGGTGCACATCGGCCGGATCGCCGGCCAGTACGCCAAACCGCGTTCCTCCGAAACCGACGCGCGGGGCCTTCCCTCCTACCGAGGCGACGCGGTCAACGCGCTCACGCCCAGCGCCGACGCGCGCGCCCCGGACCCTCGGCGGATGGGGCACGCCTACGCCAACGCCTGCGCCACGATGAACATGGTGCGGGCCGTCGTCGGCACCACCAGCCTGAGCGGCGCGCACGCGTGGAACAAGGAGTTCCTCGCTTCCTCCAAGGTGGGCGAGCGCTACGACGCCCTGGCCACCGAAATGGACAGTGGGCTGGCCTTCATGTCCGCCTGCGGGGTGAATCCCGGCTCCCTGCGCCCACCGGAGTTCTTCGCCGGCCACGAAGCACTGCTGCTGGACTACGAAGCCGCGCTGGTACGGGCGAACGAGAGCGGCCGCGCCTACGGGACCTCCGGGCACTTCCTCTGGATCGGCGAGCGCACCCGCCAGCCCGGCGGCGCGCACATCGCCTTCGCCGAGCAGCTGTCGAACCCCATCGGCGTCAAGCTCGGGCCGGCGACCACCCCGCAGGCGGCGGTGGAGTACGTCGAGCGCCTGGACCCGCGCAACGAGCCGGGCCGGCTCACCCTGGTCTGCCGGATGGGCAACGGAAAGGTCCGCGACGTCCTGCCCGCGATCGTGGCGAAGGTCGAGGCCACCGGGCACCGGGTCATCTGGCAGTGCGATCCGATGCACGGCAACACCCACAAGTCGCCGAGCGGCCACAAGACCCGGCACTTCGACCGGATCGTCGACGAGGTGCAGGGGTTCTTCGAAGTGCACCGCGGCCTGGGCACCCACCCGGGCGGGATCCACGTCGAACTGACCGGTGACGACGTCACCGAATGCCTGGGCGGGGCCCAGGAGATGTCCGACGAGGATCTGGCGAGCCGCTACGAGACCGCGTGCGATCCGCGCCTCAACGCCGAGCAGTCGCTGGAGCTGGCGTTCCTGGTCGCGGAAATGCTTCGCGGATAAGAGAAATCGCGGCGGACCGGCTTCACGGGACGTCGCCGGACAGGGGAGAAGAAATGGCGAAGCGTGCGGCGCGCCGGCTCGCGTCGGTCGAGCGGTCGGCGACCGTGGCCCTGCTCGACCGGGTGCAGCAGCTGCGCGCCCAGGGCCGGTCACTCGTCGATCTCTCGCGAGGCGAACCGGACTTCGTCACGCCACAGGAGATCACCGAGGCGGCCGTCGCCGCGCTGCGGTCGGGCCGGACGCACTACTCCCCCAGCCGAGGCCTGCCCGAGCTGCGCGAGGCGATCGCGGCGAAGCTCTTGGCGGACAACGACGTCGTCGTCAGCGCGGCCGACGGCGTCCTGGTCACCCCGTCGGCCAAGCACGCCCTCTACGCCGCGTTCACGTCCTTGCTCGACCCCGGCGACGAGGTGGTCATCCCTTCGCCCGGCTGGGTCAGCTACGCGGCGATGGTGTCGCTGGCCGGCGCCACCCCCGTTCCCGCCCTCCTCGATCCGGCGACCGGCTTCCGGATCACGGAAGCGGTCATCGAGGCGGCCGTCACGCCCGGCACCCGCATCCTGCTCGTCAACAGCCCCAACAACCCGACGGGCCGGATGCTCGACGCCGCCGAGCTCGAAGCCGTGCTCACCGTCGCCCGCCGGCACGATCTCGTCGTCATCTCCGACGAAATCTACGAGCACATCCGCTACGACGGCCATCCGCACCTGAGCCCAGCGGCGTACCTCCGCGAAAACACCTTGACCGTCAACGGTTTCTCGAAGGGCTACGCCATGACCGGCTGGCGGCTCGGCTACCTCGCCGGGCCCGCGGACCTCGTCGCGGCCGCGCGGAAGGTGCAGGAGCACAGCGTGAGCTGCGCGGCCACCTTCACGCAGATCGCGGGCACGACGGCGCTCGAGGACTCCCAGCCGGCCGTCGAAGAAATGGTCTCCGCGTACACGGCCCGGCGCGCGCTTCTGGTCGAGGGCCTCAACTTCCTTCCCGGCGTGACGTGCGCGGCACCCGAAGGATCCTTTTACGCGTTCCCGGACATCAGCGGCACCGGCGTACCGGACGGCAGCGAGTTCGCCGAGTGGATGCTGGACGACGCCGGGGTCGTGATGACGCCCGGCCCCGCGTTCGGGGCCGGCGGACGGACGCACGTCCGGTTGTCGTTCGCCGCGTCCGAACAGGAGCTGACGGATGCGTTGGAGCGTATGGACAAGGCGTTACGGAGTCGCTGACGCGGCCGGCAGAGCGCGCAGGCCGGGTCGTCGGCCGCGCGGGCGGGTGTCCTCCTCCTAGGTTGACCCGCCCCTCAGCCCTTAGCCGATGCCGTCACCGGACGTGCGCTGTTTGACTGCAGGGAAAGGGAAAGACCGCGACCGCGGCGGCGAACGGCACCTCGTGGAACAACCGACCCGAGAGGAAGTACGACACCCATGGCGCAGACCCCACGACGCATCGCCATCTTCGACACGACGTTGCGCGACGGCGAGCAGGCCCCCGCGAACGCCATGTCGGCCGAGCACAAGCTCGAGCTGGCGCTGCAGCTGGAGGCCCTGAACATCGACGTCATCGAGGCCGGTTTCCCCGCGTCCTCGCAAAGCGACTTCGAGGCGACCCGGGCGGTCGCCGGCGCGCTTTCCCGGGCCCGGGTAGCGACTTTGTCGCGCGCCCGGCGCGACGACATCGAGACGGCGGTGGAGGCCGCGGGCAGCCGGAACCACGTCCTGCAGATCATGGGCACGGGCAGCGACATCCACCTCGAGCACAAGCTCGGCATCACCCGGCAGCAGGCGATCGAAGACGCCGTCGACGCCGCGAAGTTCGCCACCTCGCTCGGGGTGGAGGTCGTGTCCGTGGGCATCGAGGACGCCACCCGCGGCGTCTACGACTACCTGCAGGAGCTGACCGAGCGGGCCGTGGAGGCCGGCGCCCGGTACGTGCCGGTGGCCGACACCTCGGGATGCGCGACACCGCAGGAGTTCGGCGAGCTGATCGGCAGGATCCGGGAGTGGGCCCCGGCCCCGGTGCGGATCGGTGTGCACTGCCACAACGACTTCGGGCTGGCGACCGCCAACGCCGTCGCCGGCCTGCAGGCCGGCGCCGACGACGTCCAGGTCACCGTCGGCGGGATCGGCGAGCGCGCCGGCAACACCGCCTTCGAGGAGATCGTCGCGCTGCTGTCCTTCAAGGGTGAGCAGCTCGGCCTGTTCGCCGAGGTCGACCTGGCCGGCATCTACGCCGTCTACAACCGGCTGCGGGAGATCATCCGGCTGGAGGAACCGCGCAACAAGGCGATCTTCGGCAAGTACGCGTTCGGCACGGCCGCGGGCATCCACCAGGCCGGCATGCTCCGCAACCCGGCGACCTACGAGTACGTCGACCCCGCGCGGTTCGGCCGCAGCCGCAGCCTGCTGATCAGCCGGCACTCGGGTCGCGCGGTCCTGCGCCACGTCCTCAAGGACCTCGGCATCGACGTCACCGACGAGCGGCTCAACGAGCTGTACCGGGTGCACATCTCCGAGCGCGTCGAAGGGGACTGCGACGACCTTTCTGTCATCAAGACGCGGCTCGCCGCCGAGCTCGCGCCCGCCCTCAGCGGCAGCGCCGCCCAGTGATCAGCCACATCGTCTGCTTCCGGTTCAAGCCGGGCGTCGGCTGGGACGACCCCCGCGCGGTGCAGGCGGAAGCGATCACCCGCGAGCACCCCGAGCACATCACCGAGATCCGGTCGTGGTCGGTCGGGCGCAACACGACCGCCCGCACCGTCGCCTACGACTTCGCGCTGGTCGGCGGCTTCCACGACCGGGAGGCGCTCGAGCGGTACATGGTCCACCCCGACCACCAGCGGGGCGTCCGGGCGTGGTCCGAGCTGAGCACGTGGGTCGCGGTCGACCTCGACCACTCGCAGGACGCGCTGGTCGTCGAGCCGGTCTGACCGCGTCTCCGCTCCCGATCGATCGAAAGGACACCGGTGTACACGATCTTCCGTCCGGACCTCGACGCCTTCGCCCGCGCCACGCTCGCCGAGCAGCAGCGGCTCCAGTCCGGTGACTGGGAACCCGGCGAACTGCGGGACCTGCAGCTGCAGCGGGTGGCCGACACCGCGCGCTACGTCCGGGAACACTCCCCCTTCTACGCCAAGCTGTTCGCGGCGGCCGACGTGCCGGCGAGCGGTCCGATCACGCCGGAACAGCTGGCCCGGCTGCCCTTCACGACCAAGGACGACCTGCGGTCCGGGATGTTCGACGTCGTCTCGCTGCCGATCGACCGAGCGTGGATCTTCTACGAGACGACCGGGACGACCGGCCGGGCCACGCCGTGTCCCCGCAGCGACCACGACTCGATCGTCAACAACACCGCGCTGACCCTGGCGTACCGGGAGATCTTCGAGCAGCACGGCGACAAGCACGTGGTCGCGGTGATGGGCCCCACCGAGCTGCACTCGACCGGCGACACCTTCGGCGACGTCATGCACAACCTCGGCCACACCGTCGTGAAGATGTGGCCGCACTCGCCGCTGGTCGGCTTCCCCCGTGCCCTGGCGCTGCTGGAAAAGCTCGGCGTGACGGCCCTGATCTGCACGCCCGGCATGGCCATCTCGCTCGCGAAGGCCGCCGGTGCGGCCGGGATCGACATCGCGTCGCGGCTGGGCGTACGGCTGATCCTCTGCGTCGGGGAGCTCACCTCGCCCGCCATGCTGGAGAACCTCGGCGGGCAGTGGAACGCGCGCGTCTACAACTGCATGTACGCCTCGCAGGAGGCGTCGATCATGGCCGCCTGTCACGCGGACGGGCAGCTGCGGACGGTCCCCGTCAGCAACTACTACGAGGTGATCGATCCGGCGACGGCGCAGCCGGTCGAGCCGGTGGACGGCGTACGCGAGGGCGAGCTGGTCATCACCCACCTCTACCAGGGGGCGAAGCCGCTGGTGCGCTACCGCACCGGCGACATGGTGCGGCTGAGCGCGCAGCCGGGGTCGGTCACCGAGGTGATGCGCCCGATCGGCCGGGTCCGCGATGCGCTGCTGCTGGGCGGTGAGCTCGTCACCGCGTACGACCTGGAGCAGACGATCTTCAGCCACCTCAGCGGGGTGCTGGACTACTTCATCTCCCTCGACGAGGTCGACGGCCGCGACACGGTCACGATCACCGTCGAGACCGTCGACGAGATCGCCGGCCTGCGCATCGACCGCGAGCGGGTCGGCCGCGCGGTCGGCGAGGCCTTCGGCGTCGGCTGCACGGTCGCCGTCGCCGCGGTCGGGACCATCACCAGCACCGGGGCCATGGTGAGCTGGAAGGCCGCCCGCATCCACGACCGGCGCGTCACCGACTCCGCCGAGCGGGAAGCCGCACTGGCGATCGCCGCCGGCCGGGACTCCCGATGAGCACCGGCACCCCCGTCGCCACCCGCCTCGCCTTCTACCAGGGCCAGTTCGTCGAGAACTCGGCGGTCCGGCTGCCCCTCACCACGCAGGCGCTGCACTACGGCACCGGGGTCTTCGAAGGAATCCGGGCCTACGCGGACCCGGAGGGAGGACCGCTCGCGGTCTTCCGGCTGCGGGAGCACGTCGAGCGCCTGCTGCGCTCGGCGCGCACGCTGCGCATCGAGCTGCCGCACGACGCCGGCGAGCTGACCGGCATCGTGCTGGACCTGCTGGACCGCAACGGGTGCGTCGGCGACACCTACATCCGGCCCGTGGCCTACAAGTACGCGCTCGCGCCCGGCACGCCGTTCGGCGTCCGGCTCAGCGGGGTGTCGTCGCAGTTCTCGGTGACGACCGTCGCGATGGGCTCGTACGTTCCGCAGACCGGCCTGCACTGCAAGATCAGCTCCTACCGGCGGGTGCCGTCGGCGAGCATCCCCTCCGGCGCGAAGATCACCGGCGCGTACGCCAACAACGCCCTCGCGGTCGAGGAGGCGCAGGCCGACGGGTGCGACGACGCGCTGATGCTCGACGGCGACGGTCACCTCACCGAGGCCAGCACCTCCAACGTCTTCGTCGTCGGCCGGGACGGCCGGGTCGCGACGCCCCCGGCCACCGGCGACCTGCTGCCCGGCATCACCCGGGCGTCGGTCATCGAGCTGCTGGAGCGCGAAACCGGCGTTGTCGTCGAAGAGCGACCGGTCACGGTGGCCGAGCTGGCCGAGGCCGGCGAGGTCTTCGTCAGCGGCACCGGTGTCGAGATCTGCCCGGTGACCGCCGTCGACCACCGCCCGGTCGGCACCGGGCGGCCCGGCGATCTCACCACCGAAGTGCGGCGGCTCTACACCGAGGTGGTCCGCGGCCGGCGGCCCGCCTACGCCTCCTGGCTCACACCGGTCCGCTCCGCGTGACCGGCGGTTTCTCCGACTGACAAAGGGGAAGACGTGACGCAGACCACGAGTACCTCGTTCCTCGACATCTCCCTGCCCACGGACGACAAGACCTGGCGGGTGGCGACCCTCGGGCCCGCGGGGACGAGCAGTGAACAGGCGGCCAAGTTCCTGATCGGCCGCCTCAACCCGGACCTGGACGAGCCCGACCTCTCGCTGTTGCCCAGCTACGAGGAGGCTTCGGAGGCGGTCCTGCACGGTTTCGCCGATCTCCTGCTGGTGGCGAACGCCTATCACGCCGTCTCGGAGTTCTACATGGACACCCGGCTGGTGCTCGCGGGTGCCTACCACTTCGAGACGCCGCTGTACGGCATCGCCACCGTTCCCGGCCGCACCCTCGACGGCCCGGTCCGGATCGCCAGCCACCCGGCACCGGTGCCCTTGATCAAGCAGCTGGTGCCGGGCCACCTCACCGTCACCGAGGTCGTGCTGGCCCGCTCGACGAGCGCCGCGGCTCTGGCGGCCCAGTCCGGCGAGGTCGACGCCGCGCTCACCACCCAGCCGGCCGCGGAACAGTACGGGCTGACGTTCGTCTCGCCCACCCGGCCGATCAGCATGCTCTGGTCGGTCTTCCGCACCGCCGATCTCGCCGTCCACCCGGCGGCCTGAGGAGAAGGTCATGCTCAGCCAGACGTTTTCGCTCCCCGATGCGCCGCCGCCGGCCGCCGGTTATTCGCCCGTCGTGCGCCGCGGGCCGCTGCTCGCGATCTCGGGCCAGGTCCCTTTCCTGCCCGGCCGGTTGGAAGGACCCGTACCCGGTTTTCGCGAGCAGGCCAGGACGGTCTTCGGTTATCTCGTCCAGCTGCTGGAAACCGCGGGCGCCGGCGTCCCCGACGTCCTCGTCGTGCGGATCTACCTCGCCCGTGAGCAGGACTTCCCCGTGATGAACGAGGTGTTCGACGAGGTGTTCGGCGAGGTCCGGCCCGCCCGGACCACCGTGTGGGTGGACCTGCCGGGAGGCCTGCTGATCGAGGCCGACGTGCTCGCGGTGCCCGGCTCGTGAACGGGGTCGCCTTCAGGTCACCTTGATGACGACCTTGCCCGCGGCGTGGCCGTTCTCGACGGCGGCCAGCGCGGCCGGGGCGTCGGACAGCGGGTGGACCGCGCCGACCACCGGCGCGAGGACGCCGTCGAGCGCCAGCTGCGCGGCGCGCGCCAGGTTCTCGCGGTCGAGGCGGCGCTCGACGGAACGCCCGCCCAGCTCGGCCACCGACGGGTCGCCCACGGCGATGACGTCGCGCGGTTCCCGGGCCAGCGGCGCGACCGTCCGCAGCGAGGTCCCGCCGACCAGGTCGACGATGCCGTCGACCCCGTCCGGAGCCTCCTCGCGGACGACGGCGGCGACGTCCTCGGCGGTGTAGTCGGCGGTGTAGTCGGCGGTGTAGTCGGCGAACCGCACCCCGATCGCTTCGGCCTGCTCGCGCTTGGCGGCACTGCCGGTGCCGAGCACGCGCAGGCCACGGGCGACGGCGAGCCGGGCGACCGCGAGGCCGACCCCGCCGCCCACGCCGTTGACCAGGATCGTGGCGCCGGCCGGGAGGCCGAGCTGGTCCAGCGCGTCCACCGCCGTCGTCCCGGCCACCGGCAGCGTCGCCGCCACGGTCACCGGCAGCCCCGCCGGGACGCGCGCGGTGTTCACCGCGGACAGCACGGTCGTCTCGGCGTACGTGCCACCGCCGGTGAGCGCGAAGCCGAAGACCGCGTCCCCCACTTGGAGCCCGTCCACGTCCTCCCCCAGCGCGAGCACGGTCCCGGCCGCTTCCATGCCCAGCACGCGCGGGAACGGGCGCCTGCCGTCGAGCCCGGGGACCAGGCCCGCGCGCAGGAGGTGGTCGAGCGGGTTGACCCCGGCCACGCCGACCCGGATCAGCACCTCACCGGACCCGGGGGCGGGATCGGGACGGTCGAAGAACTCCTGCACCTCGGGCCCGCCGAACCGCCTGAAACCCCACGCCTGCCCCATTTTCCCGCCGCCTTCCGGATGACCGCCCGGTCGTTCCGGGCGCTACGGCCATCCTCACCGTTCACACCGGTGTCAAAGGCAACCGGCTGAGGCGCGGGTCACAGCTTCAGGCCGAGCGGGCCACCGGCTCCGCGGCCAGCACCTTCCGGTGCCGGTCGTTGGCCTCGATCACCACGTCGAGCGCGCCCCGGGCCTCGACCAGGCGCGCGATCTCCGCGTCGATCCGGTCGCGCTCACGGTTCATCGTCACGAACGCCTCCTCGACGACCGCCAGGTCGCCCGGCGTCTCCACGCAGGGCAGCACCGACGCGATCACCCGGCTCGACAGGCCCGCCTCGAACAGCTGCCGGATGAGCGACACGCGCTCGACTTCGGCGTCGGAGTAGTGCCGCTGCCCGGCCTCGGAGCGCGTGCTGGTCAGCAGGCCCTGCTCCTCGTAGTACCGCAGTGAGCGCGAACTCACGCCGGTGCGCTGGGACAGCTCGCCGATCCGCATACCGGAAGGCTACGCCGCGCAGACGGCCCCCAAGATACCGACATTCGGCGGTAGTGAGCGGTCCGACTTGTCTGCTTCGATCCTTCCAGAGCTTTTTACAACGTTGTAAATCTGAAGGGTCTCGCCGATGAGAAGAGCCGCTTCCGTCCTCCTCGCCCTGCTCGTGGCGCTGGGCGTGGCGTCGGGAACGCCGCCCGCAGGTGCCGCCGAGGCCGTGCACGGCCTGAAGGCCGAATACTTCACGCCGTCGACGCCGGACGCGCACGACTTCGCCAACCTGGCCGGTACGGCCCTCGACTCGGAGGTCAACCACCCCGACCTGACCTCGGTCTTCGGGCTGGTCGCGGGGCGCACCGAGCACACGACCGCCCGGTGGAGCGGGCAGCTCGCCGTGCCGCAGACCGCCGCCTACACGTTCTACGCCGTCGGCGACAACGGGTTCCGGCTCTTCCTCGACGGCGTGCCGGTGATCGACCACTGGGTCGGCGACTGGGACACCGAACAGACCAGCGCGCCGGTCACGCTGACCGCCGGGAAGCAGTACGACTTCAAGCTCGAGATGTTCCAGGACACCGGCGGCGCCAACATGTTCCTGCGCTGGTCGAGCCCGGCCATCGCGAAGCAGATCGTGCCGCTCTCGGCGTTCACGCCGCCGGCCGACTTCGCCGTCGTGCCGCGCACGGCGGACGTGTCCCCGGACGGCCGCACGCTCACGGCCGGCTTCGACGGCCGCGTCTCGGGTACCGGCGACCTGGCCGACCACCTGCTGATCGAGGTCGACGCGACGCCGATGCCGATCGCGTCCCTCACGGCGAGCCGCGACCGCGCGACGATCCGGCTGGCCGAGCGGGTGCTGAAGGGCCAGCGCGTCACCGTCTACTACGACGGCGCCGGCGCGCTCGCCGTGAACGGCACGAAGGTCGGCAAGACCGGACGCACCGTCGCGAACGCGTCGACGGAGCGGCTCAAGACGCCGTGGGGCGAGAAGGCCGACCCGCGCAACCCGCTGCCGGAGTACCCGCGGCCGCAGCTCGAGCGCGACAAGTGGGTCAACCTCAACGGCCCGTGGGAGTTCGCGGCCGCCCAGGAGGGCCAGCAGCCGACGTTCGGCAAGCGGCTGCCCGAGAAGGTGGTCGTCCCCTACCCGATCGAGTCGCAGCTCTCCGGGCTCGAACGGCACGAGGACCACATGTTCTACCGCCGCACGGTCAGCGTCCCGCGCGACTGGAAGATCGGCGGCGGGCAGCGCCTCAAGCTCAACTTCGGCGCGGTCGACTACCAGGCCAAGGTGTGGGTGAACGGCAAGGTCGTCGCCGAGCACACCGGTGGCTACACGGCGTTCAGCGCCGACATCACCGACGCGCTCAAGCGTGGTGACGAGCAGGAGATCGTCGTCGCCGTCACCGACACGACCGGCCCGTACCAGCCCAAGGGCAAGCAGTCCCCCAACCCCGGCGGCATCTTCTACACCCCGTCGTCGGGCATCTGGCAGACGGTGTGGCTGGAACCGGTGGCGGACAAGGGCATCGACGAGATCAAGACGACGCCCGACCTGACCACGAACTCGCTGGCGCTGAACGTCAAGTCCGCGGGCACCGCCACCGTCACGGCGGTCGCCAAGGACGCGCGCGGGCGGCAGGTCGGCACCGTCAGCGGGCCGGCGAACGCGAACCTCAAGCTGCCGGTGCCGAACCCGCACCTGTGGACGCCGGACGACCCGTACCTGTACCAGCTGGAGATCAAGCTGGGCGGTGACAAGGTCAAGAGCTACTTCGGCATGCGGTCCACGGGCATCACCAACGTCAACGGCGTCCCGAAGCTGACGCTCAACGGCAAGCCGTTCTTCTCCCTGATGCAGCTGGACCAGGGCTTCTACCCGGACGGCCTGAACACCGCGCCGAGCGACGACGCCCTCGTCTTCGACCTCAAGGCGCAGAAGGACCTCGGTTTCAACGCCGTCCGCAAGCACATCAAGGTCGAGCCGGCCCGCTGGTACTACCACGCGGACCAGCTGGGACTGCTGGTGTGGCAGGACTTCGTGTCCCTCGACGACGGCAACAACCCCGGGGCGCAGCAGGCGTGGCTCAGCCAGGGCCTGGAGGAGATGCACCAGCTGCAGAACTACCCGTCCGTCTACGCCTGGATCGTGTTCAACGAGGGCTGGGGCGAGTGGGACAAGGCGGCCACCGGCCGGATCGCCGACCAGGTCAAGGCGGCCGACCCGAGCCGGATCGTCAACGCCCACAGCGGGGTGAACTGCTGTGCCTCCAAGGGCGACTCGGGGGCCGGTGACGTCATCGACCACCACGACTACAACAACACGGACCCGGCCGCTTCGGACGGCAGGCGCGTCGCGATGGACGGCGAGCACGGCGGCTTCACGCTGCGCACGCCGGGGCACCAGTGGCCGGGTGCGCCGATCGCGATCTACAGCGGCGTGGCGGACAAGGCGGCGCTGACGGCGAAGTACGTCGACAACACCCGCACGTTCTACCTCGGGCAGGCCCGGGCCGAGCTGTCCGCATCGGTCTACACCCAGGTCACCGACCTGGAAGGCGAGCTCAACGGGCTCTGGACCTACGACCGCAAGCGCATCAAGGTCGACCCGGGTCCGGTCCGCGAGATCAACCGGCGCGTGATCGAGGCCGGAGCCAACGCGGGGAAGCCATACCCCTACGCGGGCAAGGGCGCTTGGAAGCTCGACGAGCGCGGCGGAACGACCGCGAAGGACTCGAGCGGCGGCAAGAACCCGCTGACGCTCACCCCGGCCGGGGTGGCCTTCAAGGACGGCTCGCTGCAGTTCACCGGTGGGTCCGCCGACACCTACGGCCCGGTCGTCGACACGACCGGCGACTACACCGTGTCCGCGAAGGTGCGGCTCGACGAGCTGCCCGGCAACTACGCGACCGCGGTGAGCCAGGACGGCCGGGACCGGGAAAGCCCGTTCTACCTGCAGTACGGGCAGGGCGCGTTCGCCTTCAGCACGCCCGGTGGCAACCGGGCACGGTACGAGGTCGTGCCGGAGATCGGCCGCTGGTACGAGCTCACGGGTGTCCGGGCCGGCAACGAGATCCGGCTCTACGTGGACGGCGTGAAGGTCGCGACGGCCCCGGCCGGACCGGCGGTCGCCGGTACCGGCGCGTTCACCGTCGGGCGGGCCAAGTACGCCGGCGGCAACGTCGACTTCTGGCGCGGCGCGATCGACGACGTCGCCGTGACCGGCAAGGCGCTGACGGACGCGGAGGTGGCCCAGCTCCCCTGACGCCCTCGTGCGCCGGGGACCGGCACACCTGTCGACGCGGGTGCCGCGCTGTCCAGCGCGGCACCCGCGTCGTCTTCTCGCACGGGTACCCTGTCCGGGAAGACGGCTCCCCAGGCACGTTCCCCTGTCTCGGATCCACGGAAGGGGTCACACTTGCCGGTGACATGGGTTCGCGACGACCGGGCGGACTGGCAGATCCTGGACGTGACCGGCCGGGACCCCGCCGATTCGACCTCCGCCCGGCACTGGGTGCAGGACCGGATCGCCGCCTTCGGCGAAGAGCACCGCATCGACGCGCTGCTGGTCGCCGGGGAACTGCTCGAAAACGCCTACCAGCACGCCGGTGGCCCGGCCCAGGTCCGCCTCCGCCTGCGGCACGCACCGTGCGAGATCACGGTGGCCGTCGCCGACACCGGCAGCGGGGTGCCCCGCCTGCGGATCCCCGACGACGGCGGCGGACGCGGGCTGGTGCTGGTCGACCGGATCTGCTCGTCCTGGGGCGTGAGCCACCACGACGACGGCAAGCTCGTCTGGGCCCGCGTCGGCTGCGAAGGCACCGGGTTCCCCTGCCCGGCCCCGGGCGACGGCCGTAGCTGACCACTGGTTCTCCGCTTCCGCGGCGACGGCATCCGGGACCTCGGGCACGAGACACAATGGACAGTCGGCACGGAATCGCCCTCGCGTCCGGTGCCCGCCCGCCCCTGCCGCGGCGAACCCTCAGGCCGATGACCGAGTAGCGGTCGCCGCACCGGGTACCCAGGCGAACCCAAGGACCCCAGGGAGGCCGCCCCATGCCCGAACCCGAAAACCGGCTGCCCGAGGAGAACGCGCACGACGGGGGTACCTTCGCCGACGCGGAAGCCGCCGCGGCCGAGCTCAGCACCACGGACCGGCCGCTGGGTGCCACCGGCGAACCGCTCAACCGCCGCTCGCCGTTCCTGCTCGGCATGGCCGGTGCCGCCGGCGTCGCCGTGATCTACGGGCTCGTGCAGATCGTCGCCGGGCTCCAGGACGTCCTGGTCCTCATCGGGCTCGCGCTCTTCCTCGCCATCGGCCTCGAACCCGCCGTCGCCTGGCTGACCCGGCACCGCTTCCCCCGCTGGCTCGCCGTCACCACCGTCTTCGTCGTCGGCCTGCTCGCCATCGGCGGCTTCCTCACCGCCGCGATCCCCGTCCTGGTCGAGCAGGCCACCCAGTTCGTCACCAAGGCGCCCGGCTACCTCCGCGACGCCCAGAACCACAACACCGCCCTCGGCCAGCTCAACGAACGCTTCCACCTGCAACAGCAGCTGGAAGGCCTGGTCAGCGGACCCGGCATCGGCAGCGGGCTGCTCGGGGCCGGCCAGGCCGTCTTCAGCGCGCTGACGAACGTGCTGCTGCTGGTCGTCCTGACCGTCTACTTCCTCGTGGACCTCCCCCGGATCCGTGCCGGCGGCTACCGGCTGATCCCGCACTCCCGGCGCCCGCGGGCGATCCTCATCGGCGACGAGATCTTCACCAAGGTCGGCGGCTACGTGCTCGGCAACCTGGCCATCTCGGTCATCGCCGGGGTGCTGACGCTGGTCTGGCTGCTGATCTTCGGCGTCCCCTACGCCGCCCTGCTGGCGATCGCCGTCGCGATCCTCGACCTCATCCCGGTCGTCGGGTCGGTCGTCGGCGGCGTGCTGGTCAGCCTGGTCGCGCTCACCGTGTCGCTGCCGGTCTGCCTGGGCACCGTCGGGTTCTTCATCGGCTACCGGCTCGTGGAGGACTACGTCCTGGTGCCCCGGATCATCGGCGGTGCGGTCAAGGTTCCCGCGCTCGTCACGGTCGTCGCCGTCATCCTCGGCGGCGCGCTGCTCGGTATCGTCGGTGCCCTGGTGGCGATCCCGGTCGCCGCCGCGCTGCTGCTGCTCGTCCGGGAAGTCCTCTACCCCCGCCTCGACCGCACCTGACCGGAAGGACGTCCAGCTTGCGCACGTTCACCTGCCCGCACTGCGAAAACCTGCTGTTCTTCGAGAACTCGGCCTGCGTGGTGTGCGGTACCGAGGTCGGGTACGACCGCGCGACCCGGTCGATGCTCCGCGCGGCCGACGGCGTCCGCTGCGCCAACGCCGAGCTCGCCGGGTGCAACTGGCTCGCCGACGGCGGCCCGCTGTGCGGCTGCTGCGCGCTGACCCGGACCCGCCCCGCCGACGAGGACGCCGGCGCCCTCGAAGCCTTCGCCGCCGCGGAAGCCGCCAAACGGCGGCTGGTCTACCAGCTGGACGACCTCGGCCTGCCCGTGACGCCGCGGACCGCTGATCCGGTGCACGGCTTGGCGTTCGACCTGCTGTCGAGCACCGACCAGCCGGTCACCACCGGGCACGCCGGCGGCGTGATCACCATCGACCTGGCCGAAGGGGACGACGGCTTCCGCGAAGGCCTGCGCGCGCGGCTGGCCGAGCCGTACCGCACCCTCCTCGGCCACTTCCGCCACGAGATCGGCCACTGGTACTGGGACCGGCTCGTCGCCGACGCCCCGGAGGCGTTCCGGAGCCTGTTCGGCGACGAGCGGGCGGATTACCAGCAGGCACTGGAAAACCACTACGGCAGCGCTCCCGGCTCCGAGTGGGAGGAGACCCACGTCAGTCACTACGCGGCCGCGCACCCCTGGGAGGACTGGGCCGAGACCTTCGCCCACCTGCTGCACATCCGCGACACCGTGCAGACCGCCGCGGCCCTCGGCGTCCTCGTCGCCGGCACGCCGATCGCGCCGCACCCGGGCAGCCGGGTCGACGCCGTCCCCGAAGACCGGACCGACGACGTCGACGAGCTGATCGCGACCTGGATCCCGCTCTCGCGCGCCCTCAACCAGCTCAACCGCAGCATGGGCAAGGACGACCTCTACCCGTTCGCGCTGGCGCCCGCGGTCCAGGAGAAGCTCCGGTTCGCCGGCGCGATCGTCACCGCGAACCGGACGGCCGGCCTCAGAACCGCGCGGGAGCGGACCTGACCGGGACGAGCCGGTGACGGACAACGACCGGGACGCAAATCCGGCAGCCGGCTCGGCCACCGCGACCGAGGAACTCGGGCACGTCGGAATTCGCGGTCCCGGCACGCACCTCGACCGGAGCTGCTTCCGCCGCACACCGGGCTCGAGTGCGCACTCCACCGGCCGCTCGCCCGTTTCGTTGCCCGTCGCACGAGGCGGCCGAACTCATCGAAGCCGTTGCGTGATCCCGCGCGCACGTCGGCGTCGGCGTTCGCGCGCATTGCCCCGGTACAGCTGGCCTCCCGGAACGGAGGGCTCCGGGATCACGCGACGGCGGGGATCGGCTTGCCGAGCATGGCGCACACCGCGGCGTTCACCAGGTTCCGGTTGGCCGCGCCGGCTTTCGGCGGCTTCAGGCCGAAGATCGTGGAGGTGAGCACCGAAGCGGTCCGCGTGCCGGTGTCGTCGGTGTAGGCCTCGGCGGAGTAGCCGGTGATCTGGCCGTTGTGGCCCCAGACGGTGCCGCAGGGCGTGGTCACCTGCTCCAGCCCGAGCCCGTAGCGGCGGTCCGGGATCTCCGGCTCTTCGGGCCCGGTCGTCTTCATCTCCGCGAGCAGGGCGGGCGGCAGGAGCTTGCCCGAGAGCAGCGCGCCGTCGAAGGTGGCCCAGTCCCGCGCGGTGGAGACCATGCCGCCGGCGGCCCACTCCGTGCTGGTGTTGACGGAGGTGGTGTCGACGTACCCGGCGGGCCGCGCCGGGCCGGCGAACGCGGTCCCGGCGGGCGTGCCCTCGGGGAGCAGCGCGGCGACGTGCGCGGCGTCGGGTTCGTAGCCGTGCGCCAGCGCGCTGCTCTGCGCTCCCTCGTCGTTCCCTTCGACCAGGTACGTGCCGGTCAGGTGCAACGGGACGGCGATCCGCTCCTGGACCAGGCCGGCGAGGGGCTGCCCGGTCGCCTTCTCGGCGACGAGGCCGAGCGCGACGTAGTTGGTGTTGCTGTAGGAGTAGCCGGTGCCGGGTGCGAACAGCGGGTCGTGCCGGACGCCGGCGGCGAGCACTTCGCGGGGTGTCCAGGCGCGGGTGTCCTGGCCGGTGAACGCCTTGAGCACGTCGGGGTCGAAGAGGTAGTTGAACAACCCGCTGGTGTGGGCGAGCAGCATCCGCAGGGTGATCGCGCCGCCGTCCGGGACGAGCCCGGGCAGCCACTTCTCCACCGGGTCGCTCAGCCGCAGCCGGTTCTCGGCGACCAGCTGGAGGACGACGGTGGCGACCATCGTCTTGGTGTTGGAGCCCATCCGGAACCGATCGGCCGCCGTCAGGGTGTGGTCGGCGGTGGACCACGGTGCCTGCCGGGCGATCTCGACCGGGTGGCCCCCGCCGTCGTCCACCCGGACGATCACTCCCGGGGCCCCGGCGGCCACCACCTGCTGGGCCAGTCCGGTCAGTGCGCCCGACGGGGCCGCCGCGGCACCGGTGGGGGCCTCGTCGCAGGCGGTGAGCACACCGCTCAGGGCCACGGCCGTCACCAGGGCCAGTCCTGCCCTGAGGCGGCGCGGAAACAGCGGGTTCGCGGTCATGGTGGGTCTCCTCGACGGGGTCGGTGGCCGGTCGTCCGGCCGGTGATGCCAGCTTCGCCAGCCGACGAGCGGAGATCACTGGTGCAGGACCCCGGCAGTAGTGGTGCCAGCCCTACCGCGCGAGCACCGTCCGGCCGGTCATCATCGACACCGGCCCGGCCGACGCGCCGAGGCACGAAGAGGGAGTGTGATGACCGATTCCCGCGGGACTCCCCCGCCCGTCTCCGCGTTGGCTTCACGGCTCAACTCGCTGGGCTGGTCCGCGATGCTGCTGACGGGCTCGGTCGCGGGCGCCGCGCTGGCCACACTGTGGATCACCTCGGTGCCGCTCGTCGCGCTCGGTGCCGGGGTCCCGCTGACGCTGCTCTCGACCGCGCTGGTCCGCTGGCTCGCCGACCGGCACCGGCGGTGGGCCGGCCGGGAGCTCGGAGAACCCGTGCCCCGGCCCTACCTCCCGGCACCGGAGGCCGGGTGGCCGTCGCGGCTGTGGACGATCCTGCGCGACCCGGCCACCTGGCGGGACTGGGCGTGGCTGGCCGTCAACGCGATCACCGGCTGGCTCACCTGCGGGCTGTCCCTGCTGCTGTTCGCCGGCGGGTTCGTCTACCTGCTCTACCCGCTCGTCTACGCGCTGACCCCGCCCGAGGTGTTCCGCACCCCGCTCGGCGAGGCCTTCCGGCTGCGGAGCGTCACCCAGTCGTTCGCGCTCGTGCCGCTCGGCCCGGTGTGCTTCCTGCTCTGGTACACCACCGCGGCCCGGCTGGCGCGCCTGAACGCCCGCGTGATCCGCCTGCTGCTCGGCCCGACCGAACAGGCCCGGCTGCGAGCCCGGGTCGAGCAGCTGGCGACCTCCCGTGCCGAGACCGTCGACACCCAGGCCGGCGAACTGCGCCGGATCGAACGCGACCTCCACGACGGCGCCCAAGCCCGGCTGGCGTCCCTCGGCATGAGCCTCGGCCTGGCCGAGCAGCTGCTGGCCGACGACCCGCAAGCCGCCCGGCGGCTGCTGGCCGAGGCCCGCGCCTCGACGTCCGACGCCCTGGCCGAACTGCGCGACCTGGTCCGCGGCATCCACCCGCCGGTGCTGGCCGACCGCGGCCTCGACGGCGCCCTCCAGGCCCTGGCCCTGATCAACCCGACCCCGACCACGGTCGTGACCCACCTGCCCGGACGGCTGCCCGCGCCGGTCGAGTCCGCGGCCTACTTCGCCGTGTCCGAAGCCCTCTCCAACGCCATCAAGCACGCCGGCGCCCGGCACATCCGGATCACCGCGGACCTCAGTGCCACCGGCGACCTGACGCTGCGCGTGGCCGACGACGGCCGCGGCGGCGCCGCACCCGGGAGCGGCACCGGGCTGCGCGGTGTCGCCCGCCGGCTGTCCGCCTTCGACGGCACCCTCAGCGTCGACAGCCCGCCGGGCGGCCCGACCGAAATCCGGATGTGGCTGCCGTGCGCGTCGTTGTAGCCGAGGACCTCGCGCTGCTCCGCGAGGGCCTGATCAGGATCCTCGGCGCCACCGGCTTCGACGTCGTCGCGGCCGTCGACAACGGACCTTCGCTGACCCGGGCCCTGACGACGCTGCGCCCCGACGTCGCCATCGTCGACGTCCGGCTGCCCCCGACCTTCACCGACGAGGGCCTGCGCGCCGCCATCGCCGTCCGCGAGCAGGTCCCGGGGCTCCCGATCGTCGTGCTGTCGCAGTACGTCGAGCAGCTCTACGCCCGGGAACTGCTGTCCGATCGCGCGGGAGCAGTGGGCTACCTGCTCAAGGACCGGGTCATGGACGTCGGCCAGTTCGTCGCCAACGTCCGCCAGGTCGCCGCGGGCAGCACGGTGATGGACCCCGAGGTCGTCACCGCCCTGCTCGGCCGGCGCGCCGGCGACCCGGCCCTGCGCGGGCTCAGCCCGCGCGAGCACGAGGTCCTGGCCTTGATGGCCGAAGGCCGCTCCAACGCCGCGATCGCCGCCCGCATGCACGTCAGCGGGAAGACGGTCGGCAAGCACATCGGCACCATCTTCACCAAGCTCGGCCTCGGGCTCTCCGAGAGCCACCACCGGCGCGTCCTCGCGGTCCTCACCTACCTGGAGCAGCCCGGCGGGACGTTCACGGCGTCTTGAGGACGCCCCCGTCGACGTTCCAGTTGGCGCCCACCGCGCTGGGCATCGCCGGCGACGCCAGCAGGAGCACCGCCCGGGCGATCTCAGCGGGCTCGATCAGCTCGCCGGTCACCATGCCCGACTGCTCGGGCATGGCCGCGAGCAACGTCTCCTGGTCGACGCCCATGCTCGCCGACAGCCGTCCCAGGTAGCCGTCCGGGCTCGTCAGGATCGCGGTCCGGGTGGCGCCGGGGGTGACGACGTTGACCCGGACCCCGGTGTCCCCCAGTTTCTCCGCCAGCCCGCGGGAGAACGCGTTCAGCCCGGCCTTGGCCGCGGCGTAGGACAGCGGCACCCCGCGCGGGTCGCGCGCGGAGCTCGAGCTGATGTTCACGATCGCGCCCCGCGCCCGCGACAACGCCGGCAACGCGGCCCGCGTCATCTCGACGGCGGCGCGCAGGTTCAGCGCGAGGACGTCGTCCCACGCCGGGGCGGAGCCGCCGATGGGGTCGAGGAGGTCGGCGTCGGACGCTTCGCCGCCGCCGGCGTTGTTGACGAGCACGTCGAGGCGCGGGTCGTCCGCGAGCACGGTGCCGAGCACCCGCCGCGGCGCGTCGGCGTCGAGCAGGTCGGCGGACACGAACGCCGCGCCGGTGGCTTCGAGCTCGGGGGTGCTCTTCCGCGACACGGCAACGACTTCGGCGCCTTCGGCGAGGAACGCCTCGACCGTCGCCAGCCCGATGCCCCGGCTCGCCCCCGTCACGAGGACGCGCTTGCCCGCAAGATCCAGATCCATGGTGGTGTTCCCTTCACGTCTGACTTGACTCTGCAAATGCTACACACAAGTCTCAGTTATGCCAGCAGTCGAGACGACGACTTCTCGGATGTAGGCTGATCCGGGACGTGACGAGCGAGAAGGAGGGTTCCGGGTGAGCGCAGACGCCGGACCGCGGCGCTTGCGGGCGGACGCCGAGCGCAGCACCGCGCGGATCCTGGCCGCCGCCGAAGAGGTGCTCGCGGCCGACCCGGCCGCCACGCTGGAGCGGATCGCCGACGCCGCGGGGGTCGCGCGCGCCACCGTGCACCGCCGATTCTCCTCCCGCAAAGCGTTGCTGGAGGCCCTGACCGGCGTCCTCAACGAGCGCTACCTGTGCGGGCTCGACCAGGCGCGGGTGGCGACGGCGCCGCCCGTCGCGGCGCTGTACCGGCTGACCGAGCTGCTCTTCGAGCTCAAGGTCGGCAGCCGGGCGATCATGGAGCTCACCGCGGACCCGGCCACCCAGATGACTCCGCTGAGCCCCGAGGTCACGGCCGGGCTCGAGCTGCTGTTCCGGCGGTTGCACGAAGCCGGCGAAATCACCGCCACCGACACCGCGTGGTGCTTCGCCCTCTACCTGGCCGTCGTCCACGAAGCGGCGCAGCTGCCGGCGAACTCGCCGATGCTGGGCACCGAGGCGGGCGACGTGGGTGCGCGGGCCGACCTGACCTACCGGACGGTGCTGGCCGCGCTCGGAGGCGGCCGGCCACCCGCCGAGCCGCGAGCAGGACGAACCGCGTAGGCCAACAGTGGCACCGGGCGCGTTGCCTGATCACCTCTCTTGACAAGCGGCCGGAAAAGCACATACATGGACAATGGTTCAAACCACTCGGGCAGGAGTTGGTCTCCATGGTCAAGTTCGGTCGGATCACCGCGTTGCTGGCAGGCGCCGCCCTCCTGGCGGGCATGACGACGGGCACGAGTGCCGCGGGTACCACCGCCGCGCCACGCAAGGCCGGGCCGGTCACCGTGGCCTACGTCGAAGTGAACAACAACAGCATGCTGAACGTGGGCAAGTACGCGCTCGCCCAGGGCGGCGGCAACGTGTTCGACATCGGCGTCATCTTCGCCGCCAACATCAACTACGACACCGCGACCAAGTCGGCGTACCTGTACTTCAACCCGAACGTGCAGAACGTCCTGAACAACGTGAGCACCCAGGTCCGCCCGCTGCAGGCCAAGGGCATCAAGGTCATGCTGTCGATCCTGGGCAACCACCAGGGCGCCGGGTTCGCCAACTTCCCGTCCCAGCAGGCGGCCGCGGCCTTCGCCAAGCAGTTGTCCGACACCGTGACCAAGTACGGGCTCGACGGCATCGACTTCGACGACGAGTACACCGAGTACGGCAACAACGGCACCGGCCAGCCCAACGCCAGCTCGTTCGTCTACCTCGTCACGGCCCTGCGCGCGGCGATGCCCGGCAAGCTGATCTCGCTGTACAACATCGGCCCGTCGGCGACGAGGCTGTCCTACGGCGGCACCGACATCACGTCGAAGTTCAACTACGCCTGGAACCCGTACTACGGCACCTGGGGCGTGCCGAACATCGCCCTCCCCAAGTCCGGGCTCTCCCCCGCGGCGGTCCAGATCTCGGCGACGTCCACCAGCACGGCCGCCAGCCTCGCCCAGCGAACCGTGAACGAAGGCTACGGCGTGTACCTGACCTACAACCTCGGCGCCGGCGACGCGCACAGCTACGTCTCCAGCTTCACCAAGCCCTTGTACGGCAAGGACGCCGTGTACACGAACTAGCCGCTTCCGGAGACCGGACCGGCGGCGTGCAACCGTGCGCGGGGGCACTTCCGTCCCTGGGGAGTGCCCATGCGAAGACTGCCCGCCGTGTCCGGTGTCCTGCTCCTGCTCGTCATCGCCGCCGCGTGCGGCCGCAACGAACCAGAGGCCGCGAACGAGCCGGCGCTGTGCTCCTCCGGCTACCAGCCCCGGGAACTCGCCGACCGCCCCCTGCAGCTGGCGCTTCCCAGCCTCCCCGGCCACCCGCCCGTCGAGCACCAGCCGGCCGAGGCCCGCACCACGGACGCGGCCGCGATCAAGAAGATCGCGGCCGCCGCGTGCTCCCTGCCGACCCCGCCGTCGGACATCGCCTGCACCCTCGAACTCGGGCCGAGCTACGAACTCCGCTTCGTCGACACCCAAGGCCGGACCACCACCGTCACCGCCGCCAGCTTCGGCTGCCAGTTCGTCGAAGGACTGGGTTCCCAGCGGTACAAGGCGAAACCCCTCTGGGAAGCACTGGCCTCGGCCGGTCTCCCCGCAGCGCAGCCGCGCTGACCGGCTCGTGGTCACCGCCTCGCGGCGGCCAGTGCCGCGCGGATGGCGTCCTCGCCGGCCCTTCTCGTCCGAGGAAGGCCCGTACGGCGTGCCCCACACCGGTGTGCCCGTCGCGTGCCGCCAGCCGTCGGCCAGCGCCCCCGCGTCCACCACGCCGTACCCGATGGAGGCGATGAAGGCGGTCACCCGCCCGTGACGAAAACGCGCGTGCTCGTGCCGCTCCTCAGGGTGGTGGCGCGCCGCTCACTCGAAGACGGTGACGCCGAGCGCGACGTCGAACCCCGTGCCGTTGCGGGCCAGGCCCATCAGCAGCAGGCCGGCCCCCTCCAGCCAGTGCGCCATCTCCAGGCCACCGGCATCCCGCGGGCGCAGCCCGAGGCTCTCGACGAACGCCGAAACGCTCGCCTTGGCCCCGGCGTCGTCGCCGGCGAGGACCACGTCCAGCGGGCCACCCCGGGCCAGGACGTGCCCGAAGACGGTGTTGAACGCCTTGACCACGTGCGTGCTCGCCGGGGCGGCCTCGGCGATCTCCTGCGCGCCGGAGCTACCCGGACGGGTGACCAGCACGGCGTCGCCGGGGCCGGCGAACGTGTTGGAGATGTCGATGACGACCTTGCCGGCCAGCGCGTCCCCGTACTGGGTGACCACCGGCACGCCGCCGGCGTGCGGCACGGCGAGGACGACCAGGTCGCCGGCCGGGGTGGTGCCGAACGTCCCGGCCGTGGCGCCGCCCCCGAGGGCCGCGGCCACCTCCTCGGCCTTGCCCGCGTCGCGGCCGACGACCTCGACGGTGTTGCCGCCCTCGATCGCGCGGGCGCCGATGGCCTGGGCCATGTTTCCCAGGCCGATGATGCTGACGTTGCTCATGACGTGCCGCTTTCCGGTGCGGGGACAGGACTTCCCGAGGCTGCCAGCGGCCCGGATGCGTGTCCAAGACCTCTTTCAGCTGCTGCGATACCCTGAAGACATCGCCGGACCGGGAGGCTCCATGGATCTGGACCTGCGCAAGCTGCGCTACTTCGTCGCCGTCGCCGACAAGCTGCACTTCGGCCGCGCCGCCGAGGAGCTGCACATCGCCCAGCCGGTGCTCAGCCGGCAGATCCGCGCGCTGGAGAAGGATCTCGGCGCCGCGCTGCTGACGCGGGACAGCCACGGCGTCACGCTGACCGACGCCGGCCGGCAGCTGCTGACCGACGCCGGCCCGCTGCTCGCCTCCGCGCACGCGGCCCGCCACCGGGTGACCGTGGCCGCCCGGGGCAGCCGGCGGCTGATGGTCGGCTTCCGGGCCGGGGTGGCCACCGCCCCCGCGGTGAACCTGTTCGCCGCCCGGCACCCGGACGTCCCGGTCGACGTGCAGCGGATCGAAGGCGACGAGCAGGCCCCGATGCTGCTCGACGGCCGCATCGACATCGGCTACGTGCGGTTGCCCATCGACGAAGCCGGCCTGCGCGTCGTCCCGCTCTACTCCGAACCGCGGGTCGCGGTCCTGCCCGCCGGTCACCGGCTGGCCGGCAAGGAGGAGGTCACCGAGGCCGACCTGGCCGGCGAGCCGCTGATCTGGCACGCCGGCACGCAGCCCACCAAGCGCCCCCACCCCAACGCCGGGTACGTGGTGCGCGGGGTGGACGAAACGCTGGAGCACGTCGCGGCCGGCCGGGGCATCTCGTTTTTGGCCCGTTCGGCGACCGTGTTCTACTCCCACCCGGAGATCAGCTACGTGCCCATCCCGGACCTGGCGCCCGAACAGGTGTGCCTCGCGGTGGCGGCGTCGCGGGACTCCCCGGTCGTCGAGGACTTCTTCACCGCGGCCCAGAAGGCGGCCGAAGTCACGGCGGAATGCGGGAACTACGAAATGTGGCAGCGCGGCGGCGAATCCGCGGCGAAGCAGGGTTGAGCAGGAGGACCGACAAAGCGCGGCGCCGCCCCCGGGAAGGAGACGGCGCCGCGGTCACGCTCGTGCCGGTCAGGCCAGGGTCAGGCCGTAGGACGAAAGCTCACGCGTCAGCGGGTAGAAGTAGCTGACGGTCGTGTTGCCGCCGGACAGGGTGCCCAGGCCCTTCGAACCGTCGTAGGCCGGGCCGCCGGAGTCACCGTGGTCGGTGTGGGCGGTCGTGCCGAACTCGTGGTTGAGCACGCCGACGTCGAAGTTGACCGACTGGTCGACCGAGGTCACCTGGCCGGTGCCGCCGCCGGTGGTCGAGCCCTGCTTCGAGATCCGCTCGCCGACCTGCGGCGCGGCCGCGCTGGTGATGGCCTGGCCGGTGTTGATGCGGCCGGGACCGGAGCCGTTCGGGCGGGTCAGCAGACCGGAGTCCGCGCCGGGGCAGTCGCTGCGGACCACCCGTGCGCCGCTGACGTCGCCGCCGGACCAGGTACCGCCGAGGTTGGTGCAGTGCCCGGCGGTGAGCAGGTACGGGGTGCTGCCGCTCTTGACGTTGAACCCGAGCGAGCAGCGGGCGCTGCTGTTCTGGATGGCGTCCCCGTCGGCGATGTACAGCTCGAGCTTGCCGGTCTTGTACTCGACGCGGGCGCTGTCGCCGTACTGCTTGGCCGCGGTGGCGACCTTGTCCGCGGTCGCCGGGGTGGCGGCCGAGAAGATGGTCACGACGACCTGGTTGGTGGAAGTGTCGATGCCCCAAGAGGTCTGCGGCACGTTGCGGACGTTGTCCATCGCGTTCTTGACGCCGGTCAGCGCGGCGAAGGTGTGGGTGACCTTCTTGGCGGTGAGACCGGCCGCTTCGACTTTTTGCGCGCCGGCGTCGTCCAGGACGTTGACGATCGCCTTGCCGTTGTCGAGGTAGTAGCCGCCCGAGGCGGCGCCGAGGGCGGCGGTCACCTGGTCGGCCTGGGTCATGGCGTTGCCTTGGGCGAGCGTGAACGCCGCTTCGGCCGACAGCGGCGCGGCGTTGGCCGCCGGGACGCAGAGGGCGCAAGCCAGTGCGGCTGAGGCGAATGCGGTGAAGCCGGCGAGTTTCCGGGACGTCATCAGGATCCTCCGGGTCGTCTTTGGGGGGAAGACTGGCGTGAGGGGTGCTTGCCACGGTGGAACACTGCGTGACGATCCAGCTTCCGCGGGTGATTCACCACCGACGAAGGTTTGTTTTCAACCGAAAGCCCATCCGGAAAACGGACAAAGAAGAAATTCGTGAAGTAAATCCGCCAATAAGTGCCCGCACGGATCCCGCTCAGCGGTATCGCGTCACCGGCCGCTCGTGTCAGCCACCGTGTCAGCACCGTGGCCGCCCGATGTCAGCCCACCCCGCAACAGTGGTTCACATCCCCACCACCGGGGACCACGAACCCGGGAGAACCCATGCAGACCTTCGCCACCACCACCCCGATCACCGCCACCCTCGACCTCCCCGCCGGCCGCGTCCACCTCCGCGCCACCGACCGCACCGACACCACCGTCGAGATCCGCCCGGCCGACCCGGGCAAGACCCGCGACGTCCAGGCCGCCGAACAGACCACCGTCACCTACACCGACGGCGTCCTGCGCATCCACACGCCGCAGGGCAAGATCCAGTACTTCGGGCCGTCCGGCTCCATCGACGTCACCGTCGAGCTGCCCACCGGGTCCCGCGTCGAGGCCACCAGCACCGCCGCCGAACTGGACAGCACCGGCCGCCTCGGCGACGTCGCCTTCACCGGCGCCTACCGCCACATCACCCTCGCCCACACCGCCGCCGTCCGCCTGACCGCCACCGACGGCGACGTCCACATCGGCCACCTCGACGGCCCCGCCGACATCGGCACCGCCCGCGGCGACATCCACATCGGTGAAGCCACCGGCGGCACGGTCACACTGGAAACCCAGACCGGCAGCATCACCGTCGGCGCGGCCCCCGGCGTCTCCGCGACCCTCGACGCCGGCACCACCCACGGCCGCATCGACAACACCCTCAAGAACAACGGCACCCCCGAACTCACCATCCGAGCCACCACCACCCAGGGCGACATCGTCGCCCGCAGCCTCTGAAACCCGGGCTAGATGATCGGCAGCTGCACGTAACCCAGGCGCGACGGTCCCGTGTGGATCGTGTTGACGGCTCCGTCGTGGTAAGCCGGGTCGTAGGCGTGGTGCATGCCGTGCGCCACCCCGTCGTACGGCTGCACGTCGACGCGGATCCGGTGCCCCTTGCGCAGCAGGCCGGTGCTCGGGATCAGCTCGATCTCGACCTCGACCGCCTCGCCCGGGACGAGCGGCGCGTGGTCGGCCTGGCGGTGGGTGTGCTTCACCGTGCACGCCGTGCTGCGTGCTTCGTCGATCCGGCGGTGGGACGCCTTGAGCCAGCCCTTCATGAGCGGGATGGGGCGGTCACCGAAGCCGCTCGTGGCGAACCCGGTGAAGTCGACCTCGCGGCCGGCCTCGTCGACGACCCGGACCGACACGTAGACGTCCATGTCGTGGCTGCTGGCGGACACCACCAAACCGACCTTGCCGTAGCCGGCGAGGACCGCGTCGGCCGGCAACGGCGCGCTGAGGAACGAGATCCCGGTGGCGCGCGGATCGGACCGGGCCGACGCGGGATCGACGCGCAGGGCCGCGCCGGCGGCGGGCGGGACGAGCGCGATCTCCGCGGAGTACGACACCTCGGCCGCGGCCGTCGGCTCGGTCGTCGAGAGCCGGAAGAACGGGCGCTCCCCGGAAGCCGCGTCGAAGTACCAGCGGCGGTACTCGGTGCGTGCGACGGGCCACTCGTTCTCGTGCCGGACGATCGCGGCACCGTTGCCGGACCGGATCTCGAGGCGCACCGGTGGCGTGTCCATGATCCCGTTGTCGATCCCTTTGAGCCAGTGGTCGAAGAAAGCCTTGTGAGCGGCCACGGTCTCCGCGGCGTAGGACTTCTGGAACCAGTCGTCCCAGACGTCGAGCTTCTTGTCCGCCGTCGGCGTGGCCAGGTAGGCGTTGCTGCCGCCGAGCTGGTGGAAGTGCGCGACGTGGGTCGTCGCGGCGACCGCCCAGAGCGGGACGGTGACACCGGTCAGATCGGGACTCATGAAGACGTCCGCCCGCGGCCCGAAAACGGCGTCCGGATCGCTGTCGCGGAACGGACTGTCCTTCAGGGTCCGGAGGAAATCGGCGACGTCGGGCTCCCCCACGATGGCCGGGTCGATCCCGGACGCCTTCCAGACGGACCAGAACTGCTCGTTGAAGATCCCGCCGTTGTAGGCGACCTCCTCGTAGAGGTCGACGTCCGTGCCGATCGCGATCATCGCCTTGAGGTGCTTCGGATGCAGGCTCGCGGCCTGGTGCTGGCTCATCGCGAGGTACGACATGCCCCAGGTGCCGACGTTGCCGTTGGACCACGGCTGCCCGCCGGCCCACTCGATGCAGTCGCGCAGCGCCTCGGCACCGGCGATACCCCAGGGAGCGAGCCGTCCGGGGGTGGCGCCGGCGCCCGGCATGTCCGTCCGCACGACCGCGTACCCGTCGGGGACCCAGGACGCGGTGTTGACCGTTTCGTGGTTCTCGAACGGCTGCCCGCCGGGATTGCCCGAGAAGTAGTCGTCCTCAATGAGCTCGTGCGCTTCGAGGTCGGCGGCCGTCCCGATGGAGTGGTGGTTGAACGCCTTGCCGTAGGGCCCCGAACTGATGACGACGGGGTAGCTCCCCGGTCCGTCGGGCCGGAAGACGTCCGCGAGGACGTACCCGCCGTTGCCCAGCGGGATCGCGACGTCGCGGAACCGCAGGATGCCCAGGACGTTGCGGCGGACCTCGTTGCGGGCGTTCGCCGGAGTGCACAGCGTGCGCGGCCCGGCGTCCTCGAAGACCCCGGCTTCGTTCAGGTCACGCAGGAGCCCGGCGACGACCGGGTCGTCGGCGAACGCCTGGACCTTGTCGGCGACGCCGGCGCCCGCGAAGTCGGCGTCGTGCCGGAAGTCGATCCGCCGGTCACCGACGATGTCATGGACCTCCGGGGCGATCTCCGTCCCGGCGTCCCGGATGGCGCGCCGGCCCAGGGTGAACACGAACCGGGCGACGTTCGTCAGCCCGGGATCGCGGAGTTTGGCGACGTCGCCGTCCACACGCGCGACGATCTGCGCCAGGTTCACCCGAGGGCGCGCGGAGACGTTGCCGATCGGCGTCGCTCCCACGAGGAAGGCGACCCGTTCGCCTTCCTCGTACCGGAACTCGCCTTGCCGACCCGTGAACCCTTGGTGCGTCGGGGTTTCGTACTTCAACCCGCTGATCGGGCCGGCCAGGAAACCCGTGTGGGTCATCGGCTGCCTTCGCCCGTCTCGGCCGCGGCGAGGAGCATCCAGCTGCGGAACTCGACCGAGAAGTGCTGCAGGTGCTGCTCGACGGCCTCGGGTGCGCTGGTCGCGGGCAGGGTGACGGAAAGCTCGGCCGTCATCCCGTGGTCGGCTTCGCGGAACGACGTGGAGACGGAGCCGACCACGGTCCCGTCGTCGTCGAGGGTCAGGAGCGAGTGCCGCCGGTCGGTGCCGCCGGGCACTTCGCTCTCGTCCCAGCCACCCATGCGGAAGCCCACCACGTGCTCGCCGAGCGTCTCGACGATGTGCGGCCCCCGCGGGTCGGCCATGTCCATGAGGTAGTGCTCGGGCTGGGCCGCGATGAGGACGTCTTCCCTGGTGAACGCGCGGATCATCCACGCGGAGAAGGCGGCCGCGGTGAGCCCGCGGGCCTCGATCGTGAGGGTGCCCGTCACCTGTTCGCCGCCGGAGCGCCGCACGTGGTCGCGGAAGAAAGCGTTGCCTACGGCGATTTCCGCGCCGACGAGCGCGTGCAGCCGGTCGCCGAGGTTCCCCTTGATGAGGCGCAGCGCACGACGGGCCGACGCGAGCTCGTAGCGGTCGATGTTCCGGTCGTCGGTTTCGCCCGCGATGCGGACCGATGCCGCGGTGCCGAGGGTCATGATGGGTCCTTTCAGGACTTCTGGACGGGCAGCTGCAGGTACGAGGCGTGCTCGCCGCCGGTGTGCACGATGTGGGTGCCGGTGTTCGGCGAGGTGTATTCGGGCATGCCGGGCATCATCGAGCCGAGCAGGCTCCGGCCGCTGACGACGAAGCGGAGCTGTTCACCGGGGTGGAAGACGAGGCCGACGGGCAGCAGGTCGATGTCGACGTCGACGACCTCGCCCGCGGCGAGCTTCTCGGTCCGGTCGAAGGTGTGAGCGGGGATGTCCTCAGTGGACAGCGTCTCGTCCAGGTGCCGCAGCGAGACCCGCAACCGGCCGTCCGACCCGCGGTAGCGCAGGATCGATCCGCCGTACTCCGTGACGTCGTGGATCATCGCGCCCTGGTTCGGCACGGTGAACTGCGCGAGGGGTGTCCCGTGGGCGTCGAGCTTCTGCACCAGCACGAAGAGGTCCATGTCGTCGGCGCCCTCGGCCTCGACCCGCAGGTGCGCCTTCGGGTAGCCGACCAGGACGGTCTCGTCCTCGAACCGGGTGAGGAACGAGACGGCACCGGGGTTCGACCCGGCGACGTAGCGGGCGGTCGCCGCCTCGGCCGGGGCCGCCGTGCCGAGCGTGCGGGTGCCCGCATCGAGGTAGTACCGGGTGGACACGACTCCCTTCGGCGGGAACCGGTCCGCACCGAGCGCGACCTGGTCACCGCCTTCCAGGTCGAGCAGGGAGTACCGGACGCGAGGGATGTCCTCCCAGCCGTTGTCCACGTCCTTCAGGAAGTGGTCGAAGAAGCGGCGGAGGTCCTCCCGGTTCGCCTCGTCGTAGTAGTCCGGCCATTCCTGGCTGTTGTGGATACGAAGCCACTTGTCCACTGAGGACATCCGGCGCCACGCGCGGAACGTGCCCTGCGTGTGGAGCGTGTTCGAGTAGCTGGCGACCACGTACGCCGGGACCGTGATCTGCTCGTACCGCGGGATCTTGTGCTCCCAGAGGTCGTTGACCAGCGGATAGCGGCCGGCCTCGGCGATGATGTCCTCCTTGCGGCCGTGACCCCAAAAGGAGATGTCGCGGAGCTGCTTCGCGAAGCCGCTGTCGGGTATGCCGCCGCGCAGCACGAGGTCGCGGTAGGTGTCGCTCATCCCCTCCCAGGGGTTGATCGCGGCCAGGTGCGGCGGCCGCTCGGCCGCGGTGAACCACTGCGACGCGGCGAGGTACGACGTGCCGCTCATCGCGACCCGGCCGCTGCACCAGTCCTGCACAGCGAGCCATTCGACGAGGTCGTAGGCGTCGCGTCCTTCCTGCCGGTCCCAGAGGACGCTGTCGCCCCCGGACTCGGCGACCCCGCGGATGTCCGGGTTGCAGATCGCGTAGCCCCGGGCGCACCAGTAGGCGGGGTCGGGGCCTTCGAACTTCTGCAGGCCCGACACGATCGCGTTGTCGAGGCCGACCAGGCCGAACACGCCCATCGCGCTGGGCGACGCGCCCTGACCCTTGCCGTAGGGGCTGAACGCCACGATCACCGGGACCTTCTCGGCGCCGACCGGCCGGAACACGTCCACGTACGTGACCGTGCCGTCACGAAGGGTGACCGTGACGTCCTTCTCGAACACGATGTCGACCGGCAGGGGCCGGAACGGCTCGGCCAGGCACGTGCCGGCTTCGAGGGTGCGGGTGCCCGGCGCGAACCCGCTCAGCACGCCGTAACGCTCGCCTCCCGGCACCAGCGGCCGGGACGGCATGAAGATCTTCTCGCTCATCCGGAGCTCCCTTCGCCACCTCGGAGCATATCAACATCTGTTGATATCTGGCGATCGTAGACTGCCGGAGTGGAAGATCACCAGGAAGGGACGCTGTCGCCCGCCCGGCGTGGCCGCAGGCCCGGGCAGAACACGACCCGCCAGGCGGTGCTCGACGCCGCGCGCCGGCGGTTCGCGGCCGACGGCTTCAAGGCCACGACGATCCGCGCGATCGCCGCGGACGCGGGCGTCGACGCCGCGCTCGTCATGCAGTTCTTCCGGTCGAAGGACGAGCTGTTCGGCGCCGTGATGTCGATCTCGCCGGAAGCGCTCTCCCGCATCGCGAACGCCTACCGCGGTCCCGCCGAGTCCGTCGGTGAGCGCGTGGCCCGGGCGCACCTGGGCGTCTGGGAGGGGCCCCGGCCGGACGCCGACGCACTGCGCGCGATGCTCCGCGGGGCGATCGCCAACGAGAAGGCGAATACGCTGCTCCGGGAGTTCATCGAAGCGCGCCTGTCCGAGGGCGTCCGGCAGTCCGCTTCGGACGGTCGCGACGCCGAGGTCCGCGTCGCCCTCGCGGCCTCCATGCTCGTCGGCGTCGTCGTCGGCCGGCAGATCGTGCGGGTGGCCGTCCTCGCCGACGAGGAGACCGAGGCGATCGTCCGGCACGTCGGCCCGGCGCTGCAGGCGCTCCTCGCGCCGTCACCCGAGGCGGGTCACGGCTGACCGCCGGGTAAGTCCACAGTGGATGGTCAGCGGTGGACCTGCCACTGGTCGTTGGCGTGCACCACGGTGCGAGACAGGTTCGGGCACAGGAAGTTCGCGGTCGAGGAGTTGGAGAGCACCGAGGTGTTGCCGGTGTTCGCGGCCTGCCAGGAACCGTTCAGCTTGATCTTGTAGCTGCTGCTCTCGATGTTCCGGGTGCCCAGTGCGGTGCAGTAAGCCGCCGTCGTGGTGCCGCTGGCGTAGATCTCGAAGATGTTCCAGCTGCGGTTGTCCCGGGACTGGTCGGCGCCCGACTGCGTGTACAGCGTGTCCCAGCGGTTGGCCTGGTAGTTGAACAGCGACGACGTCCAGGTGTTCCGGCTCGCGTCGGTCTGCTCCACCTTGCCGTGGTAGGAGTCGTGGCCGTTGACCGAAGTCACGTAGGTGGCACGGAAAGCCGAGTCGATGTTGACCGACTTGGCCACGTGCACGCCGACGCACCAGTCCCACGCCCAGACCTGCTTGGCCCCGCCGTTGTAGGCGGTCACCAGCTCGACGCAGGACCCCGGTGCCTTCATCGTCGGGGCGTAGAGGGTGTCGCCGGAGACGTTGAGGTCACTGTAGGCCGCTTGGACGGCGTCCTGCCCGGTGACCGCGCTGCCACCGGTGTAGACGCCCCAGTCGTCGTGGATGCTGGTGGCCTCGGTGCGGCGCCCGGCCTGCCCGGTGCGGATCTCCCGGAACCGGTCGGCCGCGGTGACCTGGGTGGTGCCGTCGACCGCGCCGGCCACGGCGGTGCCCTGCGCCACCATCGGGGCCGGCGCCGCGATGGCGGTCGCCGGCACGCCGAGGAGGACCGCGGTGGAGAGTGCGATGAGGGTCTTGCGCATCAGAACTCCTTGTCCGGAACGGCATCGCTCCGGCTCCGGGCCGGCGCGCGAGCGGGTACGACACAGAGCGCGCGGGCCTGCCGGCCCCGCACGCGGATCAGGAGATGACGAGCTTCAGGCGGTACTTCTACGGAATCTCGTTGACCGCAACCGTTCGACGCATGTCCGGGCAGCACCTCCGGGGACAGGGAGATATTCACCCACCAGTGTGAGAAGAGGTCACCCCCGTGGTCCAGGCTTTCCCCCCAACCTGTCCGATTCCTGTCTCTGCCACGGAACCCGGCCCGGGAAGCGGATCCGGCGCGGTGCGCCGGCCGCGGCGGCCGTGCGAACACCGGCAGCGCCCGCCGGAAGGTGCTTCCGGCGGGCGCTGTGGTGACGACTTCGTCGGTGAACCGCTCTAGAAACCGGCCGCCTGAGCCGCGTTGAGCACCGGGATCCAGGTGTTCGACGCGGCTCGCGCGTAGAACGAGTTGGTGGACCGGTCGCTGCCGGAGGTGACCGCGAGCAGCTGGTTGCTGCCGTTGATCACCGGGCCGCCGCTCCAGCCGCCGAAGGCGACGCAGTTGTTGGTGAACAGGTAGGTGTCGCCGTTGAAGCCGCCGGCGTCCCGGCCGTTGCCGATGCAGCGCAGCTGGTTCTGGCCGCCGTACAGCTCCTGCGGGTACCCGTGGGTGTCCCAGCCGTTGATCACGCCGGAGTTGGTCGAAACCCAGCCGAGGCCGCCGACCACGTTGGTGATCTTCGACGCGCCCTGGGCGGCGATCGCCACGGTGGCCACGTCGTCTTCGTGGGTGAAGCCGTCGTTGCCGTGGTTGAAGTACGTCGTCGGGATCCAGAACGTCGCCGCGGACCACGTGCCCAGCGGGCGGCTGTTGTTGTCGTACGACGGGATGAAGATGAGGTTCTGGCTCCACAGCTGCTGGCCGGCCCCACCCTGGAAGACGCAGTGCGCCGCGGTGGCGACCACGCTCTTGCCGGTGGAGTTGACCACCGAGCCGGAACAGACGTAGGTCAGGCCGTCCCGGGGGTTGAGGAAGAAGATCTTCCCGGTCACCCGCGTGTTGAAGTCCGACGTGTACGGCCGCGCCGCCTGCGCGTTGCCGAACTGGTCCCCGCCGGGCGTCAGCACCGGCGAAGCGTTGTCGGGTCTCGCCGCGGCCTTCGGGGCGTTCTGGGTGACCGGTCTGGCCCCGCGCAGCCGCTCCGGGGTCCAGAACTTCTCCACCTGGGCCTGGGTGAACTGGCCGAGCTGCGGCGACTGCACGGCACCGTCCGGCGTCCCCGCCGATCCCGCCGATCCCGCCGACGCGACCGGCGCGGAGACCAGCGCGACGCCGGCCGTCAGAACCGCCGACGCCAGCACGGTCTTCAACCGCAAAGCACGAATCCTCATGTGTCCTCCTGGAATGCATTCAAGAAAAAAACCGCATGACACGGCGCCGCCGATACCGTGGACAAAGACGCCCGATCTCCCCATGATCGGTATTCGACACCCCTCGGCCGCAACGGCCCGCGACACAGCATTCCGATTCCCGGAAGGGGTGTCAAGAGAAGTTCTCCACCCCGAAAGGGCAGTCTTTCGGCCCACCACCAGGCAACTCGCCTCCAGCGCCGACGATTCCGCGCCTACGGGCGAGTTCGACCATCCGATTCCGGCATCGGACGACCAGATACCTGGCATTGTTTAAAGATTTGCGGAATCAACGGACCAAGATTCACCAGTGCGCGATCCCGGCCGTGCAATATTTCGCGCCGCACACTTTCGCCATTAGCTATCGGTCCGAACGATTCGGACGTCAAGACGGGATCACACTTCCGCCCACGTCATCCAATCGGAGCCTTCACGCTGTACTCCCCAGGCCGTGGCCAGTTCTTCGACCAGCAGGCGGCCGAGGGCGGCGTCCGCGCCGCCGGTCCAACGCGGCGTCGCCGGTGGTGTGGAGATCACCTCGACGTGCGCCACCATCGGCAGGTCGAACCGGCACAGGCAGACCTCGCGCAACCGGCTGCCGTGGCGGCCGGCGTCGGCCACCAGCTCGTCCACCACTATGAGCACATCGGTCAGGTGGGCCGCCGAGAGGTCCGTGAACACCTCGGCGGCCAAGCGGCGGGCTTCGAAGCAGACGGACACACCAGGCGGCAGCGCGCCGGCGGACACGCTCAGGGTCGCGATGGGAGGCGGGGTCTGGCTCACGAGTCCCCCTCCTCGTCATCGGAAGCCGTCGGAAGCCGTCGGAAGTCTCCGGTTACCCCGCCGAGCGATACCTACACGCCACGGCCGCACCGGCGACCGCGAGTTCCGTGACGCTCACCGGCACGCTGTGAACGATTGGCGCGAAGAACGGCGCTGACCTGCGAAAACTCCACGCCGGGCACCCGGCCGACTGAACAAGTTCGAACGTTCACTTCGTGCAGTAAAAGCGGCCGGCACGCGATTAGCGTCCTCCGGTACCGGCGATCTCTTCGCCCACGAAGTGGAGGAACGGTGCCCAAAACCCTGTCTGCCTTCCGAGCCGTCGCTCTCGCGGCGTGTCTCGCGACGGCCGCCACCGCGGTGGTGACCGGAACCGCCAGCGGCGCTCCACCAGCACCGCTGGTCCCCCTCGCCCCGCACGGTGCTTCCCTGCCGGCCGGCGCCCACCGCGACGGTGTGCTGCCGGACGGCCAGGCCCTGCACGTCGCGGTCTCCCTGCGGCCGCACGACCAAGCCGGTCTCGACCGGTTCGTGGCCGCGGTCAACGACCCGCGGTCCCCCGCCTACCGCCACTTCCTGAAGGCGGCGGAGTACAACGAGCTGTTCGCGCCGCGTCAGTCCGATGTGGACAGTGTGACGAGCTACCTGCGCGGCAAGGGCCTCCACGTGGACGGCGTGTCCGGCAACCGGCAGGTCGTCGACGCGTCCGGCTCGGCGGAGGTCGTGCGCCAGGCGTTCGGCACCCGGCTGAGCAGCTTCACCGGCCCCGACGGGAAACGCTTCTACGCCAACGACAACGCACCGGAGGTGCCCGCCGGCATCGCCGCCACCGTGCGCGGCGTGGCCGGTCTCACCAACCGGGAGGTCGCCCACCGCGCGTCGGCGCCCGGCGGCCCCGGCGGACCCGGCGGCGGCTACACGCCCGCCCAGTTCCGCACGGCCTACAGCATGAAGAACCTGTCCGCGTCCTACACCGGGTCCGGGCAGACGGTCGGGCTCATCGAGTTCGACGCGTTCAAGCAGTCCGACATCAACTCCTGGACCAGTTACTTCAGCCAGCCCTCGGTCACCCCGCGCGTGGTCCCGGTCGACGGCGGGGTCTCCAGCCCCGGCAGCAACCAGCTCGAGGTGACCCTGGACGTCGAGGCCGTCGCGGCGACCGCGCCGGGCGCGGCCCAGGTGGTCTACGAGGCACCCAACACCGACAACGCGTGGGTCGACGAGATGGCCAAGATCGCCTCCGACAACGCGATCACCGTGCTGTCGGGCTCGTGGCTGCTCGGGGAGAAGTGCGAGTCCGACCCGATCGCCGCTTCCCACGACTCCTACACCCAGCTCGCCGCGCAGGGCGTGACGATGCTGTCCGCCTCCGGCGACTGGGGCGCCACCGGCTGTGGTTACAACGGCGACAACTCGACCGTCCAGGCCGACTACCCGCCGTCGGACCCGTTGTTCACCGGGGTCGGCGGCACCCAGCTGCGCACCGCCGACACCGCGGGTACCTACACCTCGGAGTCCTGCTGGAACCAGGGTGGCACCGGCAACACCCGCTCCGGCGGCGCCTACTCGGCGATCTACGACCGCCCCGAGTGGCAGACCGGGAGCAACGCCCACCGCTCGGTGCCCGACGTCGCGATGGACGCCGACTACGGCGCCGGCGCCCTGTCGGTCTACATGAACGGCGGCTGGCAGGACGTGGGCGGCACCAGCCTGTCCTCCCCGCTGTGGGCCGGCTACGTCGCGATGGTCAACCAGAAGGCCAAGGCGGGCGGCAAGGCCACCCTCGGCGGCATCAACCCGGCGCTCTACTCGATCGCCAAGGGCAGTGCCTACACGGCGAACTTCCACGACGTCACCTCCGGCAGCAACGGCACCTACTCGGCGGGCACCGGTTACGACCTGTGCACCGGCTGGGGTTCCATGCAGGGCGACACCCTGGCCGACTCGCTGATCGGCGGCACGACCCCGCCGGCCGCCAACGACTTCTCGATGACGGCGAACCCGGCGTCGGTCAGCGTCGACCCGGGCAAGTCCGCGACCACGACGATCTCCACCACGGTCACCAAGGGCAGCGCCCAGACCGTGGCGCTGACGGCCGCCGGCCTGCCCGCCGGCGTGACCGCGACGTTCGACCCGGCGTCGGTGACGGCGGGCAAGTCCTCGACGCTCACCCTGACCGCGTCGTCGTCGGCGTCGCCGGGACCAGCCACCGTCACGGTGACCGGCAAGGGCTCCGACGCCACCCACACCGCGACGGTGTCGTTGACGGTCAACGGTTCCGGACAGGGTGACTTCTCCCTCGGCGTCACCCCGGGTTCCGGGTCCGTGGCGGCCGGGCAGTCCACGTCGGCCACCGTTTCGACGGCCGCCGCGGTGACCGGCCGGGGCGCGAGCCCCAGCGTGATCAACGGGCAGCCGACCACGGTGGCCAAGTACCCGTTCATCATCTCCCAGCACCGCACCGGCGGGGTGCGCCCGCAGGAGCAGTCCTGCACCGGCAGCGTCGTCGCCCCGCGGGCCGTGCTGATCGCGGCGCACTGCAAGTTCGCCCAGGGTGACCCGAAGTACCTGATCTACGGGCGCGACGACCTGGCCGACACCGGCAAGGGCACCCGGATCGAGATCGCGGAGTACCGGATCCACCCGGACTACACCCCGCAGAGCGACGAGGGTTTCCGCAACGGCAACGACGTGGCGATCATCTTCACCAAGACCGACATCCCGGTGCCCGCCGGCATGACCTACCCGGCGATCGCGTCGTCCTCCGACACGCTGCCGGTGGGGACCCAGGGCACCGCGATCGGCTACGGCAAGACGGATGCCAACGACGCGAACAAGAACACGAAGCTGCGCGAGGTGGTGCTGCCCACCGTCGACGGCCAGAACTGCAAGACCATCGACTCGTCGATCTTCAACCCGGACTACATGTTCTGCGACGGGTACGGCGACGGCAGCAAGGGCCTGTGCCAGGGCGACTCGGGCGGGCCGTACTACTACAACGGCAAGATCTACGGCGTGTTCTCCTGGCTGCGGACCGACTGCGCGTCCTACAACGCGCACGGCAGGCTGTGGGGCTCGATGGGTGACTGGGCCAACGCGCAGATCGGCGGCACCACCCCGCCACCCGGCGGCGGCGACATCGCCCTGTCGGCCGCCGGGCTGCCGTCCGGGGCGACGGCGACGTTCGCACCGACGTCGGTCAACGCGGGTGGTTCGTCGAAGCTGACCATCGCGACCAGCGCGTCGACCCCGGCCGGCACCTACAAGGTGACCGTCACCGGCAAGAACGCGACGGCCAGTCACGACACCACGTTCACGCTGACCGTGACCAAGGGCAGCAGCGGACCGGTGACCGTGCAGGACCCGGGGTTCCAGTTCACCCAGCACGGCCAGCGGGTGAACCTGCAGCTGTCGGCGAGCGGCGGTACCGGCAGCTACCGGTGGTCGGCGACCGGGCTGCCGCCCGGCCTGACCATCGACGCCGGCACCGGGTTGATCAGTGGCACGGCGGGCACCGCCAACCAGATCTTCCCGGTGACGGTGACCGCGACCGACACCGCGGGAACCAGCGGGCGTGACCAATTCTCCTGGTACGTCTACTGATCCTGGGGAGAGGGGACGGCCGGTGGCTCCCGCGGGGGGTCACCGGTCAGTCCCATTCCCAGCTCAGGCCGACGATCCCCGGCCGCACGTCCTCGAGCACGAGGTGCACGGTGTTGGACGCGCCGATCCACAGTGGACGGCCCAGCCGGGGTGCCGTGGCCGGAGTGCGCTGCCGGTAGGGCACGCAGTGCGCGGGCGCCGAGCCGGCGAACCCGACCTGGAGGACCAGCTCCCGGGCCGGGCGGGTGAACCTGCGGTGGTAGAAGGTGAGTTCCGGGCCCGGCGGGAACCGCCAGGTGAAGTCCAGGACCGTGCGTTCGTGCGCGGCCAGCCGCTGGTCCAGGACCAGCTCGCACACGGTGGCCCCGGCCGCCTGGTCACGGCGCATCCGGCCGAGGCGGCAGAACCGCGGCTCCACCAGTTCCGGCAGCGCCGACTCCTCGACCCACTGGTAGACGAGGCAGCGGTCCACGTGATCACGCTGGGCCTCCACCACCATCCGGATCCGCACCTCGGCCAGCCGCCGGTCGGCGTGCACCAGGACGTGCTCGTGAACGGTGAGGTACCGCAGCTGGTCGTCGACCGGTGCGGTCAGCGAGGTCAGCAGCGGATCGTGGGCGGGCCACATCCGTTCGCGGGCGATCGATCCCGGTTCCGCGGCCTGGCCCCGCGGGCGCGGCGGGCCGAGCAGGGACACCAGCGTGGACTCCGGGAGCCCGAACACGTCCTCCAGCGCTCGCACCGCCCGCAGCGACTCGTCCCGTTCCGGCCGGCTGCGCCCGGTGCGCCAGTAGCTCAACGCCGCCCTGCTGATGTGCGCACCGCGGGCCGCGAGCTGCTGCTGCAGGCGTTTCAGGCTCAGGCCGTGCGTGTTCAGGCAGTGGTCGAGCACCTGGGCGAAGGTGCCGTGGCGGAGCAGCCTGCGCAGCTCACGGTCCGGGGGAAGGACGACGGGAAGGCGATCGGCGGACACGGGCCTCCTCGAGGACGGCGTCGCTCCACTATCACCGCCTCTCCGGCGCCCGGCAAGTTACCGGCATACGAAGGGAGGGTCCGTTCGGCGCAGAGTACACAGTGGACACGAGCGGCTCGCCGCTACGCGCCGCCGTCACCGGCCGGCTTCGGGAAGGCCGGTTCCAGCCGCACCACCCCGGTCACCCCCAGCCGCAGCAGCTTCTGCCGCGCAGGGACCGAGGCCCGCACCACGAGAAGGCGTCCGTGGTCGAAGCACCGCCGCGCGATCTTCATCAGCGGGACGACGGCTTCCATCGCCAGGTACGTGACCTCCGACAGGTCGACGAGAACATTCCCGCCGGCCGGGTCGACCGTGGTCTCCGCCGCGGTCAGCACGTCCGCGACGGCGGCTTCGCCGGAGACCTTGACGACGATGACCTCACCATCGACCTCACCGTCGTTCCCGCTCGCCGGGCCACCGGCTCCGGTGCGTTCGTCGTCGCGTTCCACACGGTTCCTTCCCACTGCCGGCGCGGCGAGGCCGGGTGCCTCCGGGATTCGGAGCGGCCCGCGGTCCGGCTTGGTCCGTTCAGCCGGGAAGGCCGGCTCGGGACGGCGGGCGGTTCACCAGCCCGCCCGGTCCACGGAGGTCACGACCAGGGCCGCACAGCGCGCCAGGGAGATGTGCCGCTCCCGCGCCATCTCCCGCAGCTCCACTCCGGCCCTCGCGGTGCCGAGGCCCTGGGCGGCGAGGATCGCGACCGCGCGGTCGACGTCACTGAGGGGCACGATCGTCCTCTTGCGAATCTGCATGAACAACCTCTCGATGCGCTACTCCGTCGCGCGCGGGTTACCCCGGGGGATCCCGTCGTAATCGCGGAATCGTCACCCTGGTGGGCGGTACCGCCATGTTCATCCGGGACTCCCACGGGGTATCTCCCCTCCCGGATGCCCCGTGAGGTGGTCGCGGGGCTCGGCGGAAGGCGAGCACCCGATGACGATCGAGCAGACGCGGCCCGGCACCGGCGAACTGCGGGTCGTCGCGCTGGAGGTGGCGGACGACCTCAGCGAACTGGCGGCGGTGCGCGCCTGGGCCGACCGGCTCCTGCTCGACCTGCCCGACGACCTGCGCCACGACGTCGTGACGGTGGTCGACGAGCTGACCTCCAACGCCCTGCGCCACGGCTCACCGCCGCGTCAGGTCCGGTTGCTGCGGCGGCCGAACTGGCTGTGCGTCGAGGTCGACGACGCGTGCCTCGATCCCGCGTGCTCCGAGCCGTCCATGGGCGCCACGCCGCACGGGCTGGTGCTGGTCGCGGGCCTGAGCGTCGCGTGGGGACAGTGGCAACGCTCGACCGGGAAGACCGTGTGGGCCGAGATCACCCTCGACGGGCGGTAGGCGAACCCGGCGGCGCGCTTCAGCCGGTCCCGGCCTGCCAGTAGTCGACCGCGCCCTGCAGCACCGTGCGGAACAGGTGGAAGTTCACCGGCTTGTACACGTAGCTGTCCGCGCCCAGGGCGTAGCAGCGCTCGATGTCGGCCGACGTCGTCGACGACGTGAAGACGATGATCGTCAGCGCGGCCAGGTCCGGGTTCGCCCGCAGCTCGGCCAGGACCTGGTAACCGTCCCGGCCGGGCAGGTTGAGGTCCAGCAGCAGGAGCGCGGGCCGGCCGGCACCCGGGTCGGTGAGGCGGGTGATCGCCGCGTCGCCGTCCGGGGCGAACTCCAGCTCGAGCTCGGGGTGGGAGCGGGCCAGCGCGCGCTGGATGGCCTCGCGGTCTTCGGCGCTGTCCTCGACCACCAGGACGAGGCGTTCGCCGGCGCTCACGCGGCGGCCCCGGTGTGCCGGATCGCCAGGACCGCGGCGTCGTCGCCGACCTGGTAGCGGCCCCCGCCGCTGACGAGCTCCGCGAGCAGGTCCGGCAACGGCAGCCCGGGCAGCCGCGCCAGCGTCGGCGCGAGGTCCGTCTCGAAGAACCGGCCCGCGTCGTCACGGGCCTCGGTGAGCCCGTCGGTGTAGAGCACCAGGGTGTCGCCGGGCCCCAGCCGCTCGGCCGCCGCCCGCAGCCGCAGCTCCGGCAGGACCCCGACCAGCCGCCCCGAACACGGCGGCTGCCGCACGGTCCCGTCCCGCCCCAGCACCAGCGGTGGCGGGTGCCCCGCCGTGAGCAGCGTCAACCCGACGCCGGACGGCTCCGCGGGCTCGAAGGTGGCCGTCGCGAGGGTGAGGAACCGGCCGGGGTCGTTGCGCAGCATCTTCGCGTTGAGGCCCACCATGGCGTGCTCGGCCGAGCCGCCCTCCTCCAGCGCCGTCTCCAGGGTGTGGCGGGCCAGGCCGGTCAGCGCGGCCGCGGGCGCGCCGCGGCCGCAGACGTCCCCGATCAGCGCGGTGGCCCGGCCGTCGGGCTGCGGGACCAGGCCGTAGAAGTCGCCGCCGACCTCCAGGCTGTGGTCGGCGACGTTGTAGGTGGCGGCGACCTCCAGCCCGGGCACCTCCGGCAGCACCGCGGGCAGCAGGTGCCGCTGCAGCGACAGGACGTCACGTCGCCGCCGCTCGTACAGCGTCGCGTTGTCGATCGCCAGCGCCGCCCGGCCGGCCAGGTTGCGCAGGAACGACCGGTCCGGGCGGCGGCGCGAACCCGCGCGGTGGAAGAAGGTCAGCAGGCCGACGTCGCGGCCGTGGGCCCGCAGCACGCTGATCGTCATCAGCGGCAGCCGGGCCTCCTCCGGCAGCTCCGACGGCCGCAGGTGCTCGTCCCAGGACGCCGGGTCGGTGCCCCGGACGACCTGCTCGCCGGCCCACCGCCCGGCCCGCAGGGACGCGGCCAGCTCCCGCTCGCGGTGGGCGTCGACGTGGGCGACCGCGATCGGCACCATCCGCCCGTCGCGGTGCACGTGGATCGCGGCACCGTCGGCCAGGCCGGGCACCGCGATCCGGACCACGGCCCGCAGCGTGTCGTCGATGTCGAGGGACGCGCCCATCTGCAGCGACGCTTCGGCGAGGATCGCGTCCTGGGCCTGCCGCTCGTCCAGCTCGCGCAGCTGGCTGGCGTGCCGGTCGGTGGCCACGATCACCTCCGCGACCTGGTGCAGCGCGGTGACGACGGCCGGGGCCGCCGGCAGCCCGGCCGCCGTGCCCAGTCCCAGCACGGCCCGCTCCCCCTCCGCGACCGGGAACTCCAGGACCAGGAACTCGCTCGCGCCGGTCGCGGCCAGCCGGGCGGCGAGTCCGGGAGCCACCGCCGCCACCTCGGCCACGGAGAACTCCCCGACCTCCCCGGTCGCCCGCCCGGACGTCCAGGCCGCGACGTCGGCCGCGAGGCCGGCCGGCTGGGTGCGCAGCCCCTCGTCGTCGGCCCAGCGCGTCACCGACGCGGTCCCGTCGGCCTCCAGCCGGGCCCCGAGCACCGCGCGCGCCGACGGCAGGCCGAGCAGGCCCGAGTAGAGCTCGTCCGACAGGCCCTTGGTGTTCACCGCCCCGAACGCCGCCCGCCACAGGGCGTGCAGCCGGGACGTCCACGGGTCTTGGGGGGTGGTGGCCACGTCGCTCCGCTCGTCCGGATGCCGCGTTCGCGGCGATGCCCACTGTAAGGTTCGGCTTCCGTCGGGGCCGGACGCCACGACCGGGAAGAGCAGGGAGTGGCATGAGTGACACCGGCGCCGCGGCGGCGTTCGAGCCCGCGGAACGCGACCGGACGGCGGAAGCCGTGGCCGGGCCGGCGTTCGACTTCTCCGTGTGCGTGACCGAGCCGATCCACCGGCTCGGCGGCATCCAGTCCTACGGCGCCCTGGTGGCCGTGGCCGACGACGGGCTCGTCGAGGTCGCCAGCTCGACCACCACCCGGCTGCTCGGCCGCACCCCCGAGGAGCTGATCGGCACGCCGGTCGCCGCCCTGCTCGGCGCCGAGGGCGTCGCCGCGGTCCAGCAGACCCTCGACGCGCCGACCGGCGACCGCGGCCTGCTCGCCCTGCGCGTCCCCGAGGACGGCCCGGAGTTCGACGTCACCGTCTACCGCGCCGACGGCCGCCTGGTCCTGGAGCTGGAACCGGCGACCGCGCACCGGCCGTTCCGGTTCTCGCAGTTCTACCCGTCCGTGCGGGCCGCGCTGACCCGGCTGCAGCACGGGCGCACCGTGGTGGACGTCTGCGCGGCCGCCGTCGCCGAGATCCGGGCGCTCACCGGGTACGACCGGGTCGTCGCCTACCGGTTCGAAGGCCGTGCCGGCCCGGGCGAGGTGATCGCCGAGGCGATCGCGGACGGCCTGGAGCCGTGGGTCGGGCTGTGGTTCCCGGCCACCGACATCCCGCCGCAGGCGCGCCGGCTCTACGAGCGCAACTGGATCCGCGTGATCAACGACGTCGGCGACGCCACCTCGGCCCTGCACCCGCAGACCCTGCCCGGCGGCACCGAGCCGCTGGACCTGTCCGACTCGACCCTGCGCACCGTGTCGTCGTTCCACCTGGAGTACCTGCGCAACATCGGCGTGGGCTCGTCGATGTCGGTGTCGCTGCTGCGCGAAGGCACCCTGTGGGGGCTGATCGCCTGCCACGGGCTGGCGCCCCGGCGGCTCGACCCGGAGGTGCGCGCGGCGTGCGAGTTCTTCGGCGTCACGCTCTCCCTGCAGCTGGCCGCGCTCCAGGAAGCCGAGACGGCCCGGGCGCGCCAGGAGGCGCGGACCGCGCTGTCCCGGCTCGTGGCGGCGCTCGAGACGGACCCCGCGCCGTCCCTGCCGGACAACGGCGAGCTGCTCGCCGGGCTGGTCCGCGCCGACGCCGTCGTCCTCCGGCTCGGCGGCACGGCCTCGACGGTCCTCGGCGACCTCGACCCGGCTTTGCTGTGGCCGGTGGTGCCGGAGCTGGCCGCGGGCGAGGTCTGGGCCAGTGACTGCCTGACCGAGCACGCTCCCGGACTGGCCGCGCACGCCGACAGCCTGAGCGGCGCGCTCGTGCTCGGCCTGGGCCACGGCGATCTCGTCGCCTGGACCCGGCGGGAACGCCGCGCCGACCGGACGTGGGCCGCCGACCCGGACCGGCCGGTGCAGCTGGGCCCGCACGGTGAACGCCTCACCCCGCGCGGCTCGTCGGCCGTCTACCAGGCCGTGGTGCGCGGGCACAGCCTGCCGTGGACGGCCGCCGACGAGGCGGTCGCGGCCGACCTGGGCCGGGCCGTGTCCTCGGTCGCGCTGCGGCAGGCGGCCCGCCTGGCCGGGCTCAACACCCAGCTGCGGCGGGCGAACCAGGATCTCGACACCTTCGCCCACGCCGCCGCGCACGAGATGAAGGAACCGCTGCGCGGCATCGCCACCACCGTCGCCTTCATCGGCGAGGACGCCGGCGAAACCCTCGACGCGACCACCCTGCGGCGGCTGGAGACCGTCGAGAGCCTGGCCAACCGCATGGACGAGCTGGTCAACTCGCTGCTGCACTTCGCCCAGCTCGGCCAGGCCGACCTGCGCCGGGAACCGGTCGGCCTGCGCGCCGCGGCCGGCCGGGCGCTCGAGATCGCCGGCCCCCGGCTGGCCGAAAACGAGGTGGAGCCCACGCTGCCCGGCGAGGACGTCACGGTCTCCGCCGATCCGGCCCGGCTCGAGGAGATCCTGGTCAACCTCCTGGTGAACGCGGCGAAGTACGCGCGAGCCGAACGGCCGCGCACGGTCGAGGTCGGGCTGCGGCCCGCGGACGGCGACCACGCGGCGGCGGTGTTCGTGCGGGACAACGGGATCGGCATCCCCGAGGTGCACCAGCAGGACGTCCTGCGGCTGTTCCGCCGCCTGCACGCCCGCGACGCCTACGGCGGCGGCCACGGCGCGGGGCTGGCGATCGTCGACCGCATCGTCCAGCGCCACGGCGGCCGGCTCAGCCTCGCCTCGACGCCCGGAGCAGGTACGACGGTGTGGTTCACCCTGGAGCCCGACCCCGAACCGCGAAGCTGACGCAGCCCCAGCCGGGTGGGCACCGTGCTCGCGAACCCGGAACGGCGACCGGATCGCGGTGCGGCCGCGGCGCCCGGGAGCACCTCGGAACGCTTTTCGCGCAGTCATGCCGGCCCGCCAGGGCGCCGTCATCCCCGCCGGCCTGCGACCGTCCACAGTGGTCCACTTGCGGATTCCGGCGGCCCGGCGTCTCGTGAGGCAAGATGGCAGGCATGACGAAGCCGCGTGCAGGGGTCGTGTTCCGGCCGCAGTCGCCGCCCGAGCGGTTGCGGGCCGCCGCCCTGGCCGCGGAGGCCGCCGGGATCGACGAGCTGTGGCTCTGGGAGGACTGCTTCCGTGAAGGGGGCCTGACCAGCGCGGCCGCCGCGCTGGCCTGGACGTCGCGGATCACCGTCGGCGTCGGCCTGCTGCCGGTGCCGCTGCGCAACCCCGCGCTGGCCGCCATGGAGATCGCCACCCTCGCCCGGACGTTCCCCGGCCGCTTCCAGCCCGTGCTCGGCCACGGCGTGCTCGACTGGATGGGCCAGGTCGGCGCCCGCGCCGCCTCCCCCATGACGCTGCTGCGGGAGCACACGGCCGCCGTCCGCGCGCTCCTGCACGGCGAGACCGTCACCGTCGACGGGCGGTACGTGCACCTCGACGCCGTGGCGCTCGACTGGCCCCCCGACCAGGTGCCCGCGGTCATCGTCGGGGCGCGCGGGCCCAAGACCGTCGCGCTGGCCGGCGAGGTCGGCGACGGCGTGCTCCTCGACGCCCCCGACGCCGGGCCGCTCGAGCCCTCCGCCGTCCGCGCCGTCGTCGAGAACGTCAGCGCGGCCGCGGCCGCCGCGGGCCGCCCGGCACCGCGGGTGGTGTCGTTCGTCGCGGTCGACCCGGCCCGCGACGACCTCGCCGACGTCATGGCCGAAACCCTCGAGCAGTACGGCGAGCTGGGCGTGACGTCCGTCGTGTTCCAGGCGCCCGGGGCCGCTCCCGACCCGGCCCCGCTCATCGCCGCCCTCACGCCCTGAGCGTGGCACCGCCCGGACTCACAACGCGTGCACGGAGACGTTCCCGAACGAGGTCTTCCCCGTCGCCGTCGAACTCTGGAGGCCGACGAAGCTCTCCGCCGGGATCAGCGTCGGGTCCACCACCGACAGCACCTCCCGGCCGCCGTCGTAGAGGGTCAGCTTCGAGCCCTGGACCGCGAAGCGCAGCGCGTGCGTCTCCTCCGGCTTGATGTCCGCCGCCGTGCCGGTGCCCGCCAGCCTCCCTGGTGGCGGACCCGGAGTTCTCGGCGTGGATCACCCGGCGCACGCCGGCCGGCCGCTGGGGCCGCCCGGAGGACGTCACCGGCCCGGCGGTGTGGCTGGCGTCGGCGGCGTCGGACTTCGTGAACGGCCAGGTCGTCTACGTCGACGGCGGCCTGACGGCGGTGATCTGAGTGACGGTGCTCCCGATGGGCCGGGCCGTGGCGGTGCAAGGCGCCGGACGCCTTGCCGTGCAGGACTTCCCGGACGTCACCCCGGCGCGGCCGACGCGGTGGTCGACGTCGCGTACGGCGGCATCTGCGGATCGGACGTCCACTACTGGCAGCGCGGCGAAGTCGGTGAGTCCGTACTGGCCGAACCGATGGTGCTGGGCCACGAGGTCGTCGGCACGGTCCGCGAGGCCGCCGCCGACGGCTCAAGCCCTCCCCCCGGCACCCCCGTCGCCGTCCACCCGGCCCAGACCTGCGGCAAGTGCCCGCGCTGCCGCGAAGGCCGGGACAACCTGTGCCCGCACCTGCGCTACCTGGGCAGCGCGGCCCGCCGCCCCCACACCCACGGCGGCTTCGCCGACCGCCTGCTGGTCCCCGGCCACCGCCTGGTCCCGATACCCGCAGGCCTCCCACTACGCACCGCGGCCCTGGCCGAACCCGCGTCCGTCGCCCGGCACGCACTAACGCGCATGACCGCACTGACCGGCGGCGTCCACGGCCGCCACGTTCTGGTCACCGGAGCAGGCCCGATCGGCCTGCTGGTGGTGGCACTGGCGCACCTGGAGGGCGCAGCAGAGGTGACAGTCACCGACCTGCACCCGCAACCCCTGGAGGTGGCCCGCCAGGTAGGCGCCACCCGCACCCTCCCCGCCGGCGCCCCCTTGCCCCAGGTAGACGTCGCGTTCGAGTCATCCGGAGCCCCCGCAGCGGTAGCGACGGCCCTAGCCGCCCTACCCCCCGGCGGCACGCTGATCCAGGTAGGCCAACTACCCGGCACCGGCATCACCGGCCCATGGCACCTAACGGTCCCCCGCGAGCTGACGTTCGCCGGCTCGAGCCGCTTCGCGGGCGGCATGACAGAAACCCTGGCCACGATTGCAGCACACCCGGCCTCGTTCGCCCCGATAGTCTCCGCGGAGTACACAGTGGACGAAGCGGAAAAGGCTTTGACCACCGCCAGCCATCCGGACCGCTCGAGCAAGGTCCTCCTGCGGTTCAACGCCCCCTGATCGGTGCTGCGTTAATCATCTCCGGACGTGCCTTTCTCCCCATCTCCGAAAGGCAACATCGGAGATGTCGGTCCTCAATGGTCGCGCGGGATACTCGACGTACTGATGCCCAGTTCCGGGTGGGTGGACGACCGCTTGTCCCGTGTGGACGGATGTGCGGATCTTGTTCGGTGTGGAGGCGAGTGGATGAGCGACGTTGACGGCCACGCCGAGGAGGTCGATGCTCCGGCCATCGCGATCGTCGGGCTTTCGTGCCGGTTGCCCGGTGCCGGTGATGCCCGGCGGTACTGGCACAACCTGCGCACCGGGGTCGAAGGGATCAGCCGGTTCCGGTTGGACGACGTCATCGCCGCGGGGGTGCCGGTCGAGGTGGCCCGGCATCCCGACTACGTGCCCGTGCGCGGGCTGATCGAGCAGGGTGAGTGCTTCGACCACGCGTTCTTCGGCTACAGCCCGGCCGAGGCGGCCGGGATGGACCCGCAGCAGCGCGTGTTCCTGGAAGCGTGTTCTTCGGCTCTGGACGACGCGGGCATCGACCCGCAGCGGTTCGGCGGCTGGCTGGGGGTCTTCGCCGGGTCCGACCGGGTGAACCAGGACCTCGTGGACCCGGCGGACGAGGTGGCCGCGATGGTCGGCTACGAGAAGGACTTCCTGGCCACCCGGATCGCCTACAAACTGGGGTTGCGCGGGCCCGCGATCACCGTGCAGACGGCGTGTTCCACGGCGCTGGTCGCGGTGCACCAGGCGGCCTCGAGCCTCAGCAACCACGAGTGCGACGCGGCTCTCGCCGGTGGGGTCGCGTTGTGGTTGCCGCAGGCCAACGGCTACCTCTACCAGGAGGGCAGCGTCGTGTCGGCGGACGGCCACTGCCGGCCGTTCGACGCCGACGCGAGCGGCACCGTGTTCAGCAGCGGGGTCGGCGTCGTGGTGCTGCGCAGGCTGGAGGACGCCCTCGCCGACGGCGACCGGATCATCGCGGTGCTGCGCGGCTCGGCCGTGAACAACGACGGCGGCCAGAAGATCGGCTACGTCGCCCCGTCCATCGCCGGGCAGCGCGAGGTGATCGGCTTCGCGCAGGCCGTCGCCGGGGTGGACCCGGCCGACATCCACTACGTCGAGGCGCACGGCACCGGCACGAAGGTGGGTGACCCGATCGAGCTGGCGGCGCTCACGTCCGCGTTCCGCGAGTCCACCGACGGTGTCGGGTACTGCCGGCTGGGGTCGGCGAAGGGCAACATCGGGCACACCGGCGCCGCGGCCGGCGTGGCCGGGTTGATCAAGGCCGCACTGGTGCTGAAGAACCGGCTGCTGGTGCCCACCCTGCACTTCCGCCGGCCGAATCCCGAGCTGGAACTCGACTCCAGCCCGTTCCGGATCGCGACGACGGTCGAGCCGTTACCGGCCGACGGGCCGTTGCTCGCCGGGGTCAGTTCGTTCGGCATGGGCGGGACGAACGCGCACGCGATCCTGGAGTCGGCGCCGGTCGTGGCACGACGGACCACGCAGCGCAGGCCACGCGTGTTCTGCCTGTCCGCGGCCACGCCGAAGGCGCTGCAGCGGCTGGGCTCCGACGTCGCCGAAGCACTGGCCGAGCCCGCCGAGGACGGCCAGACGGCCGAGGACGTGGCGTGGACCCTGGCCCAGGGCCGGCGGCGCTTCCCGCACCGGATCGCGGTGGTGGCGACCGATCGCGCGGAGGCAGCGGCCGCGCTGCGGGACGGTCCGCCGGCTCGCCGGGCCGGTGCGGGCACTCAAGGTGCGTTCCTCTTTCCCGGGCAGGGCACGCTGCGGGCCGGGTTCGGGGCCGCGGCGCACCGGCTGCTCCCGGCGTTCCGGGAGACCTTCGACGAACTGGCCGACCAGGCCCGCGTGCGGTTCGGCGTGGACCTGGCCCAGGCCCTGCGGCCCGACTGCGACACCGCGTGGTTGCGCGACACGGCCCACCAGCAGCTGGCGCTGTTCACGATCGGCTACGCCCTGGCCCGGCAGTTCCTCGAGCTCGGCATCCAGCCCGCCGCCATGCTGGGCCACAGCGTCGGCGAGTACGTGGCGGCGACGGTGTCCGGGCTGTGGCAGCCCTCGGACGCGCTCGGGCTGATCCACGAGCGCGGGCTGGCGATGCGGGACACCGAACCGGGGTTGATGCTGAGCACGGCCGCGCCCGCCGAGCACGTGCGGGACCTGCTCGACGCCCACCCCGGCCTGTCCGTCGCGGTCGCGGGTCCGGTGCACACCGTGCTCGCCGGGCCGCCGCCGGCCGTCGAGGCGGCGATGGCCGCGTTGCGACGCCACGGGACGGCCGACAGCCGGCTGCTGGACACGGACCGGGCCTTCCACTCGCCGCGGATCCAGCCCGCCGCGCGACGACTGGGCCGTGCGGTCGCCGCGACGCCGCACGGGGTCCCCACGCTGCCGTTCCTGTCGAACCTGACCGGCGGCCTCGCCGAGCCGGCCCGGGTCGGCGACGCCGGCTACTGGGTGGACCAGCTGACCGGCACGGTGCGCCTCGCGGACTGCGTCGAGACGCTGCTGGCCGGTCCGAGCCAGGTGTTCCTGGAGCTGGGGCCGGGCCAGACGATGACCCGCATGCTCCGCGCGCACCCGGCCTGGACGCCCGAACGGCTGGCCGTGCCGCTGACCGGGCGCTCGGGCGATCCCGAGGAGGTCGGTGTGCTGTCCGCGCTGGCCCGCCTGTGGGAGCGGGGGTTCGAGGCCGGGGTCGACGGGCTCTCCGAGGACGGTCAGCCGCGCCGTACCGCGTTGCCACCGCATCCGTTCGAGCCGGTCCGGTGCGAGCGGCCGATCGCGCGGGCGGCGAGCCGGTCCGGGCTGCGGCACGACGCGGTGCTGACCATCGGCGACGTGCCCGCTCAGGACATGGTGCGGTCGCTGGGCCAGGGATCAGCGTGGTTCGGTGCGATTCTTCCGTCCGAAATAGACAGTGCGGTCACCGCCGTGTCACGGGAGGGGGCGGTGTCCCCCGTCGTCGTGGTCGGACCGGGTGTCGCCGCAGGGGACGCTCTGGCGCGGGAGTGCGGCTCCGTCGGGATCCGGCTGGTGCTCGTCGGCGCGGCCGATCCGGTCGCGGTGGACGAGGCGCGGGCGGCCGCGCCCGACTTCGTGACCGTGCTGGACCTCGGCGGCGAAGCGCCGCCCGACGAGGCGCCGGTGGGCGCCTGGGGCGGGTGGTACGCCTGGCGCGAGAACCGGTGGTGGCTGCTGGACGAGGCGCCCCGGCCCCCGGTCGAACGGCGGGTCGAGGAAGAGACGGTCGAGACGGCAGATTTCGCCGCTCCACGCAGCGATGCCGAGGTGGCGATCGCCGCCGTGTGGCGGGAACTGCTGGGCGTCGAGCGCATCGGGGTCCACGACGACTTCTTCGAACTGGGTGGGCATTCGCTGCTGACGACGCGGCTCGCCGCCCGGTTGCGCGCGTTGTTCGACGCCGACCTCCCCCTCGAGCTGGTGCTGGACAACCCGACCGTGGCCGGGCTCGCGGCCGCCGTGCGCGGCGGTGCCGGAACGGGGGGTGCGACGGTGGTCCCCCGGCCGCATCCGCAGGATCCGGTACCGCTCCTTCCCGGGCAGCGCCGGTTGTGGTTCCTCGACCAGTTCGACTCGGCCGCCGCGTACTCCCTCCCGCTCGTCCTGCGGCTCACCGGAGAACTCGACGAGCGCGCACTCACCCTGGCGTTGACCGAAATCGTGCGCCGGCACGAGGCGCTGCGCACGGTGCTGCCGCTCCGCGACGGTGAGCCGGTGCAGGTGGTACGGCCCGCCGAGCCGGTCGTTCTGTCCATAGTGGACACCTCGGAGGCCGGGCTCGCGGGGATGCTGCGCGACGATCTGCGGCGGCCCTTCGACCTCGCGGCGGGCCCGCTGTTCCGGGCGACGTTGTTCCGCGTGGCGCCCGCGACGCACGTGCTTTCCCTGTGCCAGCACCACATCATCTCCGACGGGTGGTCGCTGGACATCATCTGTGCCGAACTGGCCACGCTCTACAACGCCTACCGTGCGGGCGAACCGTCGCCGCTGCCCGAGCCCGCGCTCCAGTACGCCGATTTCGCCGCCTACCACCGGGACACGACGGCGGATCTCGAGTACTGGCGCCACCGGCTGGCCGGCTCGGTGGACCTCGACCTGCCCACCGACCGCCCTCGGCCCGCGCAGCAGAGCTACGCCGGGGCCGTCGTCGTCCGTGACCTCCCGCCGGACCTGTCCGATCGGGTGCGCCGGCTCGGGCTGGACCGCCAGGCGACGCTGTACATGACCTTGCTCGCCGCGTTGACGGCCCTGGTGCACCGCTACACCGGGCAGGAGGACATCAGCGTCGGCACCCCGGTGGCCGGCCGCGCCAGGGTCGAGCTGGAGCGCGTCGTCGGGTTCTTCGTGAACACCCTGGTGCTGCGCAACGAACTGGACCCGGGCCTGTCCTTCGCGGCCTTGCTGGAGCGGGTGCGGGAGACGACGCGGGGCGCACTGGCGCACCAGGAGCTTCCGTTCGACCAGCTGGTCGAACACCTGCGACGGCCTCGCGATCCCAGCCGCAACCCCCTGTTCCAGGTGATGTTCAACCTGCTCGGCGGGGACGCGGTCGTGCCGATGGACGGGCTGGGCGTGGCGGGCCAGGACATCGACATGGCGATGGCCCAGGTCGATCTCGCGCTCGACGTGGCCGACCGCGCCGGCGGGCTTTCGTGCCGGCTGGAATACAACACGGACCTGTTCGACGCCGCGACGGCACGGCGTTTCTTCGCGCACCTCGAAGCACTGCTGACGGCCTGCGTCGCCGCACCGGACACCCCGATCGGCGAGATCGACCTGCTGTCCGCGGCGGATCGGTCCCTGATCCTGACGGAGGGGAACGACACGGAGCTGGACGTCCCCGCCGGGACCGTCGTGGACGTGTACGAGCGGCAAGCGCGGCTCACCCCGGACGCCACCGCCCTGGTCGGCGTGGGCGCGCGGTGGACCTTCGCGGAGCTGAACGCGCGAGCCAACCAGCTGGCCCGGCTCTTGCCCGGCGTGGGCCCCGACGAACGGATCGCCGTCGTCCTCCCCCGGACGGCCGACATCGTGGTGTCGCTGCTCGCGGTCCTCAAGGCCGGTGCCGCGTACCTGCCGATCGACCCGGACCTGCCGGACGACCGGATCGCGCACATGCTCGCCGACGCCGAGCCGGCGCTGGTGATCACGAACCGCGCCCTGGCCGGCGAGCTCGGCGACGTCCGGTGCGTCGTCCTGGACGACCCGGCGACCGCCGAACGCCTGCAGGGGACGGACGCGACCGATCTCGGTACGGCGATCGACCCGTCCCACGCCGCGTACCTCATCTACACGTCCGGATCGACCGGCCTCCCCAAGGCCGTCGTCGTCGAGCACCGCAACCTGGCCAACCTGTTCGCCGAACACCGGCGGACGCTGTTCTCCCGCCCGGCCGGCCCGATCAGGGTCGCCGTCACGGCGTCGTTCTCGTTCGACACGTCCTGGGACGAGGTGCTCTGGATGATCGCCGGGCACGAGCTGCACGTGATCGACGCGGACGTGCGGGCCGATCCGGCCGCGCTGGTCGAGTACGTCGTGGCCCACGAGATCGACTTCCTCGACCTGACGCCGTCCTACGCCAAGCCGCTCGTCGCGGCCGGGCTGCTCGACCCGGCCCGCCGTCCGCCGGCCATGGTCATGATCGGCGGCGAGGCGATCGACCAGCGGCTGTGGGACGAGCTCGCCGCCGCGCCGCGCACCGCCGCGTACAACTACTACGGGCCGACGGAATGCACGGTCGACACGGTGTCCGCGCGGATCGTGGCCGGGCAGGCGGTCACCCTCGGCACGCCCGTCGCCAACACCCGCGCCTACGTGCTCGGCCCCGGCCTCCGGCCCGTGCCACCCGGCGTCGCCGGCGAGCTGTACCTGGCCGGTGCGAGTGTGGCGAGGGGCTACTTCCGCCGGCCCGAACTGACCGCGCAACGGTTCCTGCCGGATCCGTTCGGCCCGGAGGGTGACCGGATGTACGCGACCGGGGATCTGGTGCGCCGGCAGCCCGGCGGTACGCTCCAGTACCTCGGACGTACCGACCAGCAGGTGAAGATCCGCGGGTTCCGCATCGAACCGGGCGAGATCGACGCGGTGCTGGCCGCGCACCCGGACGTCGCGGCGGCGGTGACCGTCGCCCGGGAGGACCGGCCGGGTGACCTGCAGCTCGCCGGGTACGTGGTGGCCCGGCCGGGCGCGACGCTCGACGTGGCCGGCCTGCGCGCCCTCGCCGCGCGGTCCCTGCCCGCCTACATGGTGCCCGCCGCGATCAGCGTGATCGACCGGATTCCCTGCACCACCAGCGGAAAGCTGGATCGGTCGGCGCTGCCCGCGCCGGCGTTCACCTCGGTGACGCGCCGGGCGCCGCGCACGCCGGCCGAGCGCGCGATCACCGACGTGTTCGCCGAGGCGCTCGAGGTCGACGACGTCGGGGCCGACGACAACTTCTTCGAGCTGGGCGGGCATTCGCTGCTCGCCACCCGGCTGATCGCCCGCGTGCGGGCCGAGTTCGGCGTGGCGCCGACCGTGCGGACGCTGTTCGAGCGGCCCACGCCCGCCGGGCTGGCCTCGTGGCTGCAGGCCCCCGGCAGCACGGGCGGTGCCTTCGACGTCCTCCTGCCGATCCGGGCGGAAGGGTCCCAAGAGCCGCTGTTCTGCCTGCCGCCGCTGGCCGGGTTGAGCTGGTGTTACGCCGGGCTGCGCCGCCACCTTCCGGACCGGCCCGTCCACGGCCTCCAGGTGCGGGGCATCCGGGAGCCCCACCGGCTGCCCACCGCACTGGCCGAACTGGTGGACGACTACGTCGAGGAGATCCGGCGGGTGCGCCCGAGCGGGCCGTACCACCTGCTCGGCTGGTCGGCCGGGGGCAACCTGGCGCACGCGGTCGCCGTACGCCTGCGCGACATCGGGGAAACCGTCGGCACGCTGGTCCTGCTCGACTCGTACGTGGATCTCGGCGGGACGGCCGGGCGAGCGGAGATCGCCGACACGATCACCCAGGACCTCGGCGTCGACCTGGCGGACGTGGTCGACGTCGACGCCGAGACCCTGGTCGACGCGGCGCTGCAGGTGCAGCGGCTCGTGACGGCGACGCCTCCGAAGAGGTTCGACGGGCCCGTTCTCTACCTGACCGCGCAACGCGACCGGGACACCGGTCCGTCCCCTGTGGACGATTGGCGGCCACTCGCCGGAAGCCTCACCGAACTCCCGATCGACTGTCACCACGGGGACATGATGCGCAAGGGGCCGCTCGCCGAGATCGGCCCGGTCGTCGACGCGGAGCTGAAACGCACCGCGAAGGACTAGGGGAAATCCGATGGTGTTCAGGAGCGCTTTGCGGCGCATGCGCGAGGACTTGGTCCCCGCGAAGGGCAACGAGCGCCGGTACGCCCTGGCGATCTTCCTCGACTCGATCGGCGACGGGCTGTTCATCACCGGGACGACGGTGTTCGCGCTGCGCGTGGTCGGCCTGTCGCCGCAGCAGGTCGGGGTGGCGCTGTCCGCGGCGGGCATCGCGGGCTTCCTCGGCGCCAGCACGCTGGGCCCGGTCGCCGACCGGTTCGGCCCGCGGCGCGTCATGATGGTGCTGTGCCTGGTGGACGCGCTCGCGCTGCTCTCCTACACGCAGGCCGGTTCCTTCGCGGCGTTCACCGTCGCGGCCTGCCTGGCGTCGGCGACCGGGTTCGGCAAGGGGCCGGCCAGCTCCGCGCTCGTCTCGACGATCACCACCGCGGAGCGCCGGATCCGGTTGCGGGCGCAGGTGCGTTCGCTCAGCAACCTCGGCTTCACCGTGGGTGCCGCGTTCGCCGGGCTCGCGCTCGCGATCGACACGATGCCCGCGTACTACGCCCTGCCGATCGGCGACGCGGCGTGCGTGCTGCTGGAGCTGCTGGTGATCCGCGGGCTGCCGGAGATCAGGGCCGTCGTCGCGGCGACGGCCCGCCGGTCGTTCACGGCCCTGCGGAACGTGCCGTTCCTGCTGACCACGGCACTCAACGCGGTGCTGACCCTGCACACGACGCTGGTCAACGTCGTGGTGCCGCTGTGGATCCTCGGGCCGATGGGCGCGCCCGCGCCGCTGATCAGCGGGTTGCTGATGGTCAACACCGTGCTGGTCGTGGTGTTCCAGGTCCGGCTGAGCCGGGGGTCCGAGTCCTTGGCCGGCAGCATCCGGCTCGCCCGGTGGGCGGCCGCGGTGCTGGTGGCCGGGTGCGTGATCGCCGGTCTGTCCAAGGACATCCCCCTGGTCCCCGGTGTGCTGCTGATCGCCGTCTCGGTCGTGCTGCTGACCGTGGGCGAAATGGTGCAGTCCGGCGCGGCTTGGGGCCTGTTCTACGAACTCGCGCCGAAGCAGGCGCAGGGTGAGTACCTCGCCGGGCTGGAGATGAGCCTCGCCGCGCAGTCCATCGTCGGCCCCGCGTTCGGCACGTGGCTGGTGCTCACGTTCGGCCTGTTCGGCTGGACCGCGCTCGGCGGCCTGTTCCTGGCTGCCGCCGTCCTCATCGGACCGGCGGCGCACTGGACCTCGCGCCGGCTGGCTCGCCTGTACCCGCCGGCCGTCGAGACGGAGGAGCTGCCGGAAGCGGCGTAAGCCTACGACGCGAGCCGGTCGGCGACATCGACCTCGTCGCGCAGGCCGAGCAGCTCCCAGCGTTGCAGCGCGAGGGGTACGTTGCCCTCCAGCCAGAGCCGGTCGTGGAACGCCATCAGGTCGAAGGCCTTCCCCTGCTCTTGCACGCAGTCGTTGAGCAACGCCAGGATCTGGAGCTTGCCGATCTGGTAGCTCAGGCCCTGCCCGGGGTTGCCCGCGAAGAACGCGGCTTCGGCCACGGCGGTCTCGCGGTCCATCGGGACCCGCTCGGCCAGCTGGTCCGCGGCCTGCGCGAGGGTGAGATCACCGACGGCGAGGCCGATGTCCACCTCGACCCGCAGCGCGCGCAGGCGCATCGCGTTGGCCACGAACAGGGCGCTGGTGGGTTCGTCGTCCAGCAACCCGGACCGGAGCATCAGCTCCTCGTTGTAGAACGCGACGCCCTCGTTGGGCGTGGAGTCGTAGTAGTGGCGGCGGACCGGGTCGGGATGCCGCCAGGACAACGCGAGCTGGTGCGCGTGCACGCCTTCGTGGATGATGCCGCAGCGGGGATCCCGGGCGTCGGCGAGGGGGAAGTACGGCAGGTCCGGGCCGGGCTCGGTCACGTACCGCAGCGCGTCCTCACCCGGTCGGCTCTGGCCCGACGCGTGGTGCGGGACGCCGAGCCAGGTCAGTGGCGCCAGGTAGTCCGGCATGGGCGCGAACCGGTACCTGCGCAGGCCGGTGGGCTGCCCGAGGATCCCTTCGTCGACGAGGAATCGGCGGACGGCCTGTTCGGCCACGTCCTCGCGGGCGACGAGCGTCGGCAGGTCGGGGAGCTCCGGCGGCCGGCTGTGCCGGTACCGGTGGCGGAGCAGGGTTTCGGTGGCGACCGCCCGCTGCCACTCCTGCCGGCCCATCTCCAGCAACCGCGTCGCCGGGTACGGCAGCAACGCGACCCGGTGCAGGAAGTAGCCGAACGCGCCGGGGCCGATCGACACCGCGCCCCGGAACTCGTCACGGTGCCGACGAAGCCAGTCGCGGTAGGCGACGAGGGCCGTCCCGGCCGTGCCGGTCGCCGCGGCCAGGTCGGCGTGGCACTCCTCCGGCAGGTGCGGCGCCAGTGCGGACATGGCCGTCACGACGTCCTGGTCCGCGTGCGCGAGGAGGCCCAGTGCGTGCTCGGCGAACGACCCGACCGTCTCGCCGCCGAGGTTCGTCATGGCCTGGCTCAGCGTCGACGGGACCTGGCGTAGTAGCGCCACGAGCGTGTGAGCGCGTTCGGTGCCGAACGGCGCCGGGGCGAGCAACAGGTTGTAGACCGGGACGAGGGCTTGGTCCACGTAGAAGCCGGGGTTGCGTTGCCAGCCGCGCAACAGGTCCAGTTCCCAGTGCACGCGAGCCAGTGCCGAACCGAGCAGGCGGTGGTCGACCTGGACCGAGGTGTCCTCTGTGGACGGATCGATGGTGCGGTACCGGTCGGCGAACCCGGACAACGCCGCGCGTCGTGCCGCGATCGCGGCGGGTGACCAGTCGGGCACCCACCCGGATGGGCGCTCGACCCTCGTGATGTCGTCGTAGGAGTCGGGCTGGGTCGCCAGCCGCCAAGTCCAGAACTCCTCCGCCAGCGTCGACAGTTCGGCGTGGGCCGGCATGGGCAGGATCACCTGTACTCCGCTCAGTTTTCCGTTACGGACCCGGCGCCCACCAACGTCCGCCGCGACGCGCTGGTCAACGCCCAGCGCCCGGCCAGCGGCAGGCCGATCCCGGCCAGCAGGAAGACGGCGCCCAGCACGAGCCAGCCGGCCGGACCCAGGACGACGAGCAGGGTGGTCATGACGGCGGGCGCGAGCATCGTGGCCGCCAGCTGACCGGTCGAGAAGACGCCTTGGTATTCGCCGTGTGCCTCGTGGGGCGTGAGGCCGACCGAGAGGCCGACTCCGCTGCCGATGAACAACATCTCCCCGACGACGGCGATCGCGCTCGCCGCGATCAGGACGAGGTAGACCATCGGGCCCGATTCGTGGTAGCTGGTCGCGTAGACCAGGCACGCGCACGCGAGCGCCAGCCCGGACCACACGCCGAGCCGGCCCGCCCCAGCCACGGTGCTGCCGGACCTGGCGATCCGGCGCATCATCACCGCGAGGACGGCCGCGTTGCCTCCCATGACCACGCCGATGACCCAGGGCTGGGCCTGGGTGTGCGTCGTGATCCACAACGGCAGGCCGACGTCGAGCATGCCCCAGTTCAGCGCCAGGACGCCGTTGAGGATCGTGATCGTCAGGAACGGGCGGTCACGCAGCACCAGGACGGCGCGCTTCTCCCTGCGGTCCTTCAGCGAATTCACGTGCGGCAGCTTGATCAGCGACGCCGCGAAGACGAGGTTGACGGTTCCGTAGGCGAGAATCAGCACCAGGTAACCGGCGTGGCTGTCGACCGACAGCACGACCGCGCCGATCACGGCACCGGCGACCATGCCGGCCTGGGCCATCGCGTTCGTCGCGGCGATCGACCTGATCCGGTCGGGGCCGCTCGCCAGGCCGGCGATGAGGGCGGTGCGGATGCCGGGAACCGAACGCTCACAGGCGATCGTCACGCAGGTCACCAGGATGATCACCCAGAACTGGTGGATGACGCCGAAGGACAGCACGGCGACGCCCTGCACCGCGGCGATCCAGATGAGCACCTCGCGGGCGCCGAGCCGGTCCGCGAGGTAACCGAGCGGACCGCCGATGATCATGCCCACGAGCCCGGCCAGCGTGACGCCGAGACCGAACTGCGCCGTCGTCAGGCCGATCGATCGGGTGAAGAACAAGGCGTAGCAGGTGAACCAGGCGCCCTTGCCGACGCACAGGATCAGCGTGCCCACGACGATCGGAGTCGTTCGCTCTCGCCGTGGGTGTCCCGGTTCCGCCCGGGTGGCGCGGATAGCCATCGGCGTCCAACTCTCCAGTAGCCAGTCGGTGGTCGAGCCTGTCATCCGCCGGCGGCCGAGGCGTCTCCCGGCGTGCGGGTGTCGCCGGTCTCCCGGCGATCACTTTGGACCGCACCGGAAGAGATGCAGCGTCGCGACCGCCGTGGAGATAGTGAGCCGGTGCCTGCAGCCCCTTCCGACTGGTGTCCCGGCCCGGTGCACCACGCCGTCTCCCGCTGGGCCGCCGACACGCCGGACCGGCCCGCGATCTCCTGCGCCGGTGACACGCTGAGCTATCGCGAGCTCGACGAACGGGCCAACCGGCTCGCCCATCGCCTGCGGGAACTGGACGTGGCCCGGGGTTCGGTGGTCGCGCTGCACCTGGATCGCGGCCTCGATCACTACGTCGCGCTGCTCGCCGTGCTGAAGGCGGGCGGCACGGTGCTGCCCCTGGACACCACCTACCCGGTCGAGCGGCTGCGTTACCTGCTCACCGACAGCGGTGCGGGCGTGCTCGTCACGAGCGGCGGCCTGGACACGCTCGAGGGCACGGTGACGGTCCGGCTCGACCGGGACGCCGGACTCGTGGCCGGCTACCCGGCCACGCCACCACCGGAGGACGTGCGGGCGGACGACGTCGCCTACGTGATGTACACGTCCGCTTCGACCGGGCAGCCCAAGGGCGTTCAGCTGCCCCACGGCGGCATCGCCCACCTGTGCGGCGCGCACGTCGAGGCGCTGGGCCTGACCGGCGCGGATCGCGGATCGCTGGCCGCGCCCCTGAGCTTCGATGCCGCCATCCTCGACCTGTGGCCGATGCTGGTCGTCGGCGCGCGGGTCGTCGCCATCGCCGACGACGACCGCGCCGAGCCGCCCCGGCTGGTGGCGGCGCTGCGGGCCGCCGACGTGACGGTGTGCTTCCTGACCACCGCGCTCGCCGAACTCCTGCTCGTCCAGCCGGGGATCGCCGAGTTGCCCTTGCGTTACCTGGTGACCGGGGGCGAGGCGCTGCGCAGGCGGCCGCGGCCCGGGCTGCCGTTCCGCCTGATCAACATCTACGGCCCGACCGAGACCACGGTCTACGTCACGTCCACCGTCGTCGACGACGACGCCACCGGCAGCGGCCCCATCCCGATCGGCCACCCGCTGGCGGGCGTCGGCGTGCACCTGCTGGACAAGGACGAGCGGCCGGTACCGGAGGGCGAGCCCGGCGAGATCGTGGTGTCCGGTCCCGGCGTCGCCCGCGGCTACCTCGGCCGGCCGGACCTGACGGCGCAACGATTCCGGCCGGATCCGGCTGCTCCCGGCGCGACCCGCTACCACACCGGTGATCTGGCCCGTCGCCGCGCCGACGGCGGTTTCGAGTTCCTCGGCCGGCTCGATCGGCAGGTGAAGGTGCGCGGGCACCGCATCGAACCGGAGGAGATCGAGCGGACGCTGCTCGACCACCCGGGCGTCACCCAGGCCGCCGTGGTCGCGATCCGGCCACCCGGCGAGCCGGCCCAGCTGGTCGCGTACGCGGCCGCGGATCCGGCGTGGCGGCCCGACGGCGGCCTGGACGAGGCGCCGGTTCCCCCGGGCACGGCGAGGGCCACCGAGGTGACGCTCGCGCAGCTGACCGAGGCGGGCGCGATCCTCGAGATCGGCCGCGGTCTCGCCGGGATCGACCGGGTCGCGGCCCGGCACGTCCGGGCCGGCACCGTCGCGGAGGTGAAGGCGGAAGCGGAGTTCGACGCCACCGTGCTCGACTGCCGGCCGGGGGCCTATCACTGCGTCGACACGCTTCTCGACGCCATCGGCGAGGCGGTGCGCGCGACCAGGGACGGCGGCCTCGTCGTCGCGTCCGGCGTGCGGTCCCTCCCGCTGCTGGCCACGGGACACGCGCACCGGGAACTGGCGGGCGCTCCGGACGAGATGATCGTCGAGGAGCTGCGCTGGCGGGTGCGCAGCCGGGTGCGCGCCGACACCGGCCTGGCGGTGCACCCGAGTGCGTTCGCCGCACTGGACACGGCCCCCCGGGTCGCCGCGGTCGACCTGACCCCGACGCACCGCGAGCCCGGCGCTCCCACGTTCGACGTGGTGGTGCACGTCGGGCCGCCGGCCGGTCGCCGCGAGGTCGAATGGCTGGACTGGTCGGCCGGTACGGACCTCAGGGCGATCCGCGCCCTGCTGCAGCACGGCCAACGGCCGGTGGTCGCGGTGCGGGGCATCCCGATGGCGGCCGCGGCACCGGCGGACTGGGCCTCGTTCGCCACGGCCGGCGACCTCCGGCACAACACCGAGCCGGAGGCGCCGACGCCGCTCGACCTGGTCGGCGTCGCCGCCGGCACGCCGTACCGCACCAGGCTGAGCTGGCGAGCCGGGCGCGAAGACGGCTCGGTCGACGCCGCGTGGGTGCGTGAGCCGGCCCCGATCGCCGTGGTGTGGCCGGAACCGTCCGGCGGGCCTGCGTCCGCGCGGGCCAACCAGCCCGGCCGGCCGTCGATCGACCGGGCCCTGCGGACGGAGCTGCGGGCGAAACTGGCACGACGCTTCGTGCCGCACGAGATGCCGGACCTGATCCTCGTGCTCGACCGGTTGCCCCTGACGCCGGTCGGCAAGGTCGACCGCGCGGCGCTGCCACCGCCGTCGTGGCTGGCGACGGGGAGCCCGACCGAACCGAGAACACCCGCGGAGGCCGCGGTCCACCCGCTGGTCGTCGAGGTGCTCGGCCACCCCGACATCGGCCTCGACGACGACATCCGGACGTACGGCGCGCATTCGCTGACCATGGCCCAGCTCACCGCCCGCATCGCGGGACGGTTCGGGGTCGGAGTCCGGGTCCGCGAACTGCTCGCCGAACCGACCGTCGCGGCGATCGCGGTCCGGGTGGCCGACGCGATCGAGACGGACCTGGGTGCCCATCAGGAGGTGGCGTGACCGCGGACGGCCTGATCGGCGAGCCGGCCCGGGCCGCCGTACTGCGGCGGCTGACCGGGGCCGCGCCCGCCGACCCCCTCACGCCCCGGCCGGACGGCTCGGGTCCGGCCGAACTGTCCTTCGTCCAGGAACGCCTGTGGTTCCTGCACGAGCTCGACCCCGGCAGCGCCGCGTACAACATCCCGTACGCGCACCGCGTGCGTGGCCCGGTCGACGTCGGCTGCCTTCGCGCCGCGCTCACGGAGATCGTGCGCCGGCACGAGGTGCTCCGGTCCACAGTGGACGAAGACGGCACCGGCCGGCCGGTGGCCGTGGTGCGCGCACCCGAGCCGTTCGCCCTGCGCACGACCGAAGTGGACGGTGACACCCTCGGCGATCGGCTGAGCAGGACGGCCGAACTCGCCCGCGAGCGCGTGCGAACGCCGTTCGACCTGCGCCGCGGTCCGCTGCTGGACGCCGAGCTGTTCCGGATCGACGCCGACGACCACGTCCTGGTGCTCTGCGTGCACCACATCGCCGCCGACCAGTGGACGCTGGGGGTGCTCGGCCGCGAGCTGGCCGAGCTGTACACGTCGTTCCTCCTCGAGATCCCCCCGCTGCTGCCCGAGCCGCCCCTGCAGTACGCGGACTTCGCGGCGTGGCAACGGCGCCGGTGCACCCCCGGCGTGCTCGCCGGGCAGGTGGCGCACTGGCGGGAGCGGCTGGCCGGGATGCCCGTGCTGGACGTGCGCACCGATCGGCCGCGACCGTCCACGACGGGCTGGTCGGGCGCCCGGATCGAGCACCACCTGCCCGCCGCGGTCGTGCGGCCGCTGCGCCGGCTGGCGCAGCGGCAAGGTGCGACGATGTTCGCCGTCGTGGCCGCGGCGCTGACCACCTTGCTGTCCCGCTACACCGGGCAGTCCGACGTCGCGATCGGCGCCGCCGTCGCCGACCGGGGACGCGCGGAGCTGGAGGAGCTCGTCGGCTTCTTCGTCAACACCGTCGTGCTCCGGAGCGACCTGTCGGAGCAGCCGAGTTTCGCCGAGCTGGTCGACTCGGTGCAGGACACCACCATGACCGCGCGGGAACACCAGGACCTCCCGCTGGAGCGGCTGGTGGACGCGCTGGGCGCCGGGCGCGACCCGAGCCGGCCGCCGTTGACCGGCGTCGTGCTGTCGTACCTGAACACGCCCGGCGACCGCCTGCGGCTCGCGGGCACGACGTGTTCGCCGTTCCGCTTCGACCCCGGCGTGGTGAAGTTCGAACTCGACGTCTACGTGACGGAGGTCGGGGGCGGCCTGCGGGTCGAGGTCGACTACCGCACCGACCTGTTCGACGCGGAGACGATCCGGCGCATGCTGGTCCACCTGGAGCGGCTGTGCGATTCGGCCGGTGCCGATCCCACGGTGCCGGTGTCCGCGCTGTCGTTGCTCGACGCGAAGGACCAAGCCGAGCTGCTGGCGTGGGGCAACGCGGACGGCCCGGCGGCCCGGGCGAAGCTGACCGTGCTCGACGTGTTCGACGCTCAGGTCGAGCGGCATCCCGGCCTGCCGGCCGTGCGGGACGGCGACCGGGTGCTCAGCTACCGGGAGCTGGCCGACCGGGCCGACCGGCTGGCGGCGCGGCTGACCACGGCGCTGGGCGGCCGGCCGGGGTGCGTCGGCGTGTGCCTCGACCGCTCCGCCGAGCTGATCGTGGCGCTGCTCGCGGTGCTGCGGGCCGGCGGGCACTACCTGCCGCTCGATCCGGGCTACCCGGCCGACCGCCTGGACTACATGCTCGCCGACGCCGGCGCCGGCCTGATGGTGACGCGCGACGCGCTCGCCGACCGGATTCCCGGGTGGACCGGACCACGGGTGCTGGTCGACTCGGACGACGGGACCGGAGAGCCGCCGCCGGTGCGGGCGACGCCGGAGGACCTGGCGTACGTCATGTACACGTCCGGCTCGACCGGGCGCCCCAAGGGGATCCGCGTGCCGCAGCGTGGCGTGGTCCGGCTGGTGCACGATACGGACTACGTGCGGTTCGGGCCGGGTGACCGGATCGCCCACGCCAGCAGCCTGTCCTTCGACGCGGCCACCTTCGAGATCTGGGGCGCGCTGCTGACCGGCGCGCAGCTGGTGATCGTGCCGCAGGACGTGGTGGTCGAGCCGGACCGGCTGGCCGCGTGCCTGCGGGAGCGGGAGATCACCGCGCTGTGGATGACCTCGTCCCTGTTCAACCACACGATCCGGGCGGTACCGGACGCGGTGGCGACGGTCGGCACCGTGATCGTCGGCGGGGAGGCCCTGGACGTGGCGACCGTGCGGACCGTGCTCCGGCACCCGCCTGCGGTGCTGCGCAACGGGTACGGCCCCACCGAGAACACGACGTTCACGACCACCCACCTGATCACCGGCCTGCCGCCGGACGCCACGTCGGTGCCGATCGGCAAGCCGATCACCGGCACGCGGTGCTACGTGCTCGACGATCGGCTGCGGCTGGTCCCCCCGGGTGCACCCGGTGAGCTGTGCGTGGCCGGGCTGGGCGTGGCCCTCGGCTACACCGGCGCTCCCGAACTCACCGCCGAACGTTTCCCGCGTGATCCCTACGGCGACGGTGATGCCGTCCTGTACCGCACGGGAGACCTCGTGCGCTGGAATGCGGACGGCGTGCTGGAGTTCCTCGGCCGGCGTGACGACCAGGTCAAGATCCGGGGCTACCGGATCGAGCTCGGCGAGATCGAGACGGTGCTGGCCGGCTGCCCCGGCGTGCGGTCCGCGGTGGTCGCGGTCCGGCAGGAGCAGGACGGGCCGCGGCTGGCCGGTTACGTGCTCGTCGACCCGGACGCTCGCCCGTCGGTGACGGACGTCCAGGCCGCGGCGGCCGCGACGCTGCCCACCTACATGGTGCCGACCGGGATCGCGATCCTCGACAGCTTCCCGTTGACCGCCAACGGAAAGGTCGACCGGGCCAAGCTGGCCGGGGTCGAGCTGACGACGGCGACCACCGTGGTCGAGCCACGCGACGAGACCGAGGCGGTCGTGTGCGCCGAGTGGGAGGCGGTGCTCGGGCGTTCCGGGATCGGCGTCACCGACAACTTCTTCCACCTCGGTGGCAACTCGCTGCTGGCCACGCGCGCGGTGAGCCGCCTGCGGAAGCGCACCGGGGTGCGGGTCACCGTGCGCACCCTGTTCGACCACCCCACCGCCCAGGGCTTCGCCCGGGCGCTCACCGCGATCAAGGAGGCGGGCCGATGACCAGCACCGTCCCCGGCGGCCTGCTGCCCGCCGCCAACGTCCAGGAACGGATGTGGCTGGCGGAGCGACTGGAACCGGGTCTGGGCCGGTACAACGTGCCCTACGCCTGGGAAGTGCAGGGCAGGCTTTCGCCGGCGGCCCTCGCCGACGCGGTCGCGGCCGTGATCGAGCGGCACGAGATCCTGCGCACCACGTTCGTCGAGCACGACGGGCGGCTGTACCAGCGGGTCGACGAGCCGTGGACCCCCGCGGTCGCGACGGTGAACCTGCGGGGCCTGCCCGGCGCGCGGCAGCTGCTGACCGGCTGGTTGTCCGAACAGGCCAGGAAGACGTTCGACATCGGCACCAACCGCCTGCTGCGCCTCGGCATCGCGGAGCTGGACGGCGATCGGCAGGTGCTGTTCCTCGGCCTGCACCACCTCGTCTCCGACGCCGCGTCGTTGCCGCTCTTCCTCCGCGAACTGCGGGCGGCGTACCGGCAGCCCGCGCTGCTGCCCGAGCCCTCGCCCGGCGACCGGCCGATCCGGCCGGCCGAGCCGACCGGCGGGGCGACCATTCCGAAGCTACCGCGTCCGGGAGGACCCCAGTGACCGAGTGGGTTTTTCCAGCGTCGCTCGCCCAGGAAAGACTGTGGCCGGCGGCAAGTCACGGCTCACCCGCCCCCACCGCGTCGCGGGCGATCCGGTTGCCGGACGGGTCGACGGAGGAGCAGGCGCACGCCGCGCTGGTCGCGGTGGTCGGCCGGCACGAGATCCTCCGCACCCGGCTGCGGCGCGACGGCAGCCAGGTGGTGCAGGTCGTCGTGGCCGACCGGCCGGTCGAACTCGGGTCCACTGTGGATGCTTCCGACAGGGCCCGCATCCCCACACCGACGGTGTTCGGCCCGTCCTCGGCGCCCTTGTGGAACGCCAGGCTGGTCCGCGACGAAACCGGGCTGTCGCTGCTCTTCACGGCGGACGAGGCCGTGTTCGACGACCGGTCGTTCGGCCTGCTCGCCGGGGAACTGACCGAACTGTGCCGGGCGGCCCAGGAGGGCCGGGCCGCGGTGTTGCCCCCGTTGCCCGTGCAGTACGCGGACTTCGCGGTCTGGCAGCGCGACCGGCTGGCGTCGGGCGCGGCCGCGGACGAGATCGCTCGCCATCGGGACCGGCTGGCCGGCGCGCCACCGATCACCCTGCCGCCGACGGACCGGCCCCGTCCGACCATTGTGGACTCCACCGGCGCCCGGGTGAGCGCCGAGTTCCCCGACGGCTTGGCCGACCGGATCGCCGCGTCGGCCCGTGCTCGGTCGGTGACGCCGAGGACGGTCCTGATCGCCGTGGGTGCCGCGTTGCTGGCCCGGTTGACCGAGAACGCCACGGACGTCGTGTTCGGCGTGCCGGCCGACGGGCGCGACCGGCCCGAGGTGGCTTCGCTGCTGGGCCGGTTCGGCGGCACGGTCGCGATGCGCGTCGCGGTCGCCGGTCAGCCGAGTTTCGCGGCGCTGCTGGACCAGGTCGACGGTGCGCTGGCCGACATCGACGACCACGGCGCCACGCTGCTCGCCGCCGTCGCGGACGAACCGCATCCGCCGTACCAGGTCGCGTTCGAGGTCGAGCTCGACGGCGAACCGGTGGTGCGCCATCCGGACCCGGCCTCCGGCGATCTCGTGTTCGAAGTCGGCAGCACGGGCATCGGCCTCCGCTACCGGACGGCGCTGTTCGACGAGCAGACCGCGGCCGAGATCACCCGTCGGTTCGTGCGGCTGCTGAACGGATGCGTCACGGACCCGGACGCGCTCGTCGCCGACCTGCCGCTGATCGGCGACGCCGAACGCGAGCTGGTGCTGGACACGTGGAACGAGACCGCGTACCCGCTCGAACCCGCCACGCTGAACTCGCTGTTCGAGCGGCAGGCGGCCAGGACACCGGACCGGATCGCGGTGGTCCACGGCGACGACACGATGACCTACCGGCAGCTCAACGCGGCCGCGAACCGGCTGGCGAGGCGGCTGGTCAGCCGGGACGCGCGGCCGGATTCGCTCGTCGGCATCGCCCTGCCGCGCGGGGTCACGCTCGCGGTCGCCGTGCTCGCCGTGCTCAAGTCGGGCGCCGGCTACCTGCCGCTGGACCTCGAGATCCCGGTGGACCGGATGGCGTACATGATCGCCGACGCGAAACCGATCCTGATCCTGGCGACCGGCGAAACGACCGGACGGCTCCCGGCCGACGCCACGGTGCTCACCCTGGACGAGACGGATCTCGAGGCGGGCGACGACGCCGACCTGACCGACGCCGAACGACACGCGCCGCTGTCTCCCGCGTCCACCGCCTACATCGTGTACACGTCCGGCTCGACCGGCCGCCCCAAGGGCATCGTCGCGGAGCACCGCAACGTCCACTCCTACGTGGACTACGCCCTGCGCGCCTATCCCGCCCTGCGCGACGAGGCGCTCATGCCGTCGCCGCTGTCCTTCGACCTGAGCATCACGGGGTTCTACTGCCCGCTCGTCTCCGGCGGCCTCGTCCGGCTCGCCGCGGTCGACGAGCCGGCCGCGCGGGCGAGCAAGGCCGCGTTCCTGAAGTGCACGCCCGGCCACCTGCCCATGGTCGACACCGAGGTCGCCCCCTCGGTCGACCTGATCGTCGGCGGCGAAGCCCTGCCGCGGGAGGCGCTGGCCGCGTGGCGCGCGGCCAACCCGGCGGTGCGGGTGACCAACGAGTACGGGCCGACGGAGACCACCGTCGGCTGTGTCGCGGAGTTCTTCGACCCCGGGGCACCGCTGCCGCCCGGGTCCGTCGCCATCGGCCGGCCCGTGGCGAACATGCGGGCCTACGTGCTGGACGATCGGCTGCGTCCGGTACCGCCCGGTGTCGTCGGCGAGCTGTACCTGGCCGGCAAGCAGGTCGCCCGTGGTTATCTCAACCGGCCCGAGCTGACCGCGGAACGGTTCGTCGCCTGCCCGTTCGGCGAACCCGGTCAGCGCATGTACCGGACCGGGGACCTCGTCCGGCACCGCACCGACGGCGCCATCGAGTTCCACGGCCGCAGCGACACCCAGATCAAGCTGCGCGGCTACCGGATCGAGCCGGGCGAGATCGAGACCCGGTTGCGGGAACACCCGGCGATCACCGACGTCCTCGTCGCTCTGGAGGGGGGCAGCACGGGCCGGCTCGTCGCCTACCTCTGCTGTGCGGGCGAGCCGCCACGACCGGCCGACCTGCGGACCCACGTCGGCGCGACCCTGCCCGGCTACATGGTTCCGTCCGGGTACTTCGCCGTACCGGCCATTCCCCTGAACGTCAACGGGAAAACCGACTTCGCGGCGCTGCGCCGGCACGCCGAGCCGTTGCCCGACAGCACCGGACGGGCGCCGGCGACGGCGACCGGCCGGGTCGTCGCCGAGGTGTTCGCGCGGGTGCTCGGCGTGCCGGAACCCGGCGCCGACGACTCGTTCTTCGACCTGGGCGGGCACTCGCTGCTGGCGGCCCGGATGGTCGGCGAGATCGCCGCGGTGACCGGGGTCCGGCTGTCCCTGCGCGACCTGCTGGACCATCCCCGGGTGCAGGAGCTGGCCGACCGCATCGACCTGGACCGGGCCGACCGGCGCAGTCCGGCGGCAGTGTCCGATGTGGACGGATCGCCGGTCTCCGGCATCCAGGAACAGATGTGGCTGGCCGAACTGCTCGATCCCACCGGCTCGGCGTACAACGTGCCGTTGGTGTGGCGGCTGCTCGGAGACGTGGACGCGACCGCGCTGGGCGCCGCGTTCGGCGCGCTGGCCGCCCGGCACGAGATCCTGCGCACCGCGTTCGTCGACCACAACGGGACGCCCCGGCAGGTGGTCCGGGAGCCGTGGCAGCCCGAGGTGGTCGTCGAGGACCTGCGGGACGTCGCCGTCGCCGACCGGAAGGCGCGCGTGGACGCGTTCGTCGACCAGGAGGCGGAAACCCCGTTCGACCTCGCGGCCGGCCGTCCGCTGCGGGTCCGGCTCGTGCGGTTCGCCGACGAGCACGTGCTGCTGGTGTGCCTGCACCACCTGGTCTTCGACGGCGGATCGATCCCGGTGTTCACCGCGGAGCTGGCCGCCTTCTACGCGGAAGCCCTCGGCGAGCCGGTGGCGCCGCTGGCGGAACCGGTGCAGTTCCGCGAAGTCGTCGCCGACCAGACGGCGTGGCTGGCCGGCGAGGAGGGCGCCGACGGCCTCGAGTTCTGGTCGGACCGCCTCGCCGGTGCGCCGGTCACGCTCGACCTCGGCCCCGCGCCGTCCCGGCCGGGACCGCACGGTGCCGTCACCGTGCCGTTCTCGCCCGATTTCGCGCGGCGGTGCGCCGACCTGTGCACCGAGCACCGGACGTCGTGGTACATGGTGGCGGCGTCCGCGGTCGCGGCTCTGCTGCACCGGTGGTCCGGCGCCGACGACGTGACCATGGGACTGCCGATGGCGAACCGGGAGGACGAGCGCCACGCCGAGGTCCTCGGTCCCTGCCTGAACACGGTCGTGCTGAGATCCCGTACGGACGAACAGGACACGTTCGCCGATCTGCTCGACGGCGTCCGGGAGTCCTTTCTGGACGCCTTCGAATACCAGGCCGTGCCGTTGCCCGCCGTGCTGGACCGGCTCGATCCCCCGCGTGCCGACGGCCGCATCCCGTACGTCGACGTGTCCCTCGCCGTGCTGGTCAACTCCGCCGACGAGACGGAGTTCGGCGCGGCGAGGATGGTGTCCGTCCCGTTCGACCGCTGGCAGCACGACCGGAAGTTCGGCATCACGGTCACGTTCATCGACGACGGCGGCGCGATCGGCGCCGTCATGTCCTACCGGGGTGACCGCTACCCGGCGGCGACCGTACGGCGGATGGCCGATTGGCTGGGCGCGCTGCTGGACAGCGTGTCGGAGTCGGCGAGCACGCCGATGGCCGAGCTGCTGCCCGCGACCGGGCCCCAGTTCCGGGACTTCGTGCTCGCGACGGAGGGCAACCGGGACGACGCGGCCGGTGCCGAGCACTGGGCCGGCGTGCTTTCCGGCGCGCCCGCCTATCCGGCGGTCGTCCCGCCACTGGACGCCGGACCGGCGGGCGCGGTGCCGATCCCGCTGCGTCCCGACGCGCTGAGCAGGCTACGGGCCGTCCAGGCCGAGCACGGCGTGTCGTGGTTCATCGTGGCGGCGACCGCGGTCGCCGCGCTGCTGCACCGGTGGACGGGCGAGGACGACGTGACCTTCGGCGCGCCGGTGGCCAACCGCGACGACTTCGCCGACGTGCTCGGGCCGTGCCTCAACACCATCGTGCTGCGATCGCAGCTGCCCGAGCGGGCGACCGTCGCGGATCTGCTGACCCGCGTGCGGGACACGGTGCTGGACGCGTTCGACCACCAGGACGTGCCGTTCGACGTGGTCGTCGACCGGCTCAAGCCGGCCCGGCGGCCGGGCTGGACGCCCTACATCGAGGTGCTGCTCGCGGTCACGACGGACGGCACGGAACAGCTGGTGCTGGCCGAGGACATCGAGCTGCGGCCGCTCGAGCTGGACCACACCGGCGCCGGCTACGCGGGGAAGTTCGGGCTCACCGTGGGCTTCGACGACGTCGGCGGCGCGCTCGCGGGCACCCTGATGTTCCGGGGCGACCGCTTCACCGCCGGCCAGGCGCGGGTGATGGCGCGGTGGCTGGGCACCCTGGTCGGCTCCTTCGCCGACGTCCTCGACCAGCCGCTGGACACCCTCGACCTGGTCGGTGCCGAGGAGACCACCGAACTGGCGCGGCTGGAACAGGGCGCGGCACCGGCGGACGTCCGATCGGTGGCCGAGCTCGTGAGCCGGTGGTGCGCCGACTTCCCGGACGCACCGGCCGTCCGGTCCAGCCGCGGTGTGCTCAGCTACCGCGGCCTCGACGAGCGGGCCGAGGCGCTCGCCGCCGTGCTGCGGCCTCTGGCCAAGGGCGACCAGCCGGCCGTGGCGCTGCTGCTGCCCCGGGGCGAGGACATGGCGATCGCCATGCTCGCTTCGTGGAAGGCCGGCTTCCTGTTCTGCCCGCTGGAACCGGGCTATCCGCCGGGCCGGATCGGCTACGTCCTCGGTGATCTCGACGCCTGCGCCGTCCTCACCGACGATCCGGCGCGGTTGGCCGGGGTGCCCGGCGACGCCGTGCCCGTGGTCGACGTGACCGCGGCCCTTCCCGCGGCGACGGGCGGGCCGAGCGCGCTGCCGCACCCGGACGCCACCGCGTACGTGCTGTACACCTCCGGCACCACCGGCACGCCGAAGGGCGTCGAGTACAGCCACCGCAGTCTCGCCATCGCGACGCAGTGGCACATCGACGCGTTCGAAGTGACGCAGCGGGATCGGGCGAGCTGGCTGCACAGCGTGGCGTTCGACATGACCCAGTGGGAGGTGTGGCAGACGCTGAGCGCGGGCGCGGAGCTGCTCGTCCACGAACCCCAGGTGATCGCGCCCGAGCTGGCCGACTGGCTCACCGAGCAGCGGGTGACCCTGTTCTTCACGCCGACGCCCCTGGCCGAGGCCCTGTGGGCCGCCGGCGCGGAACTGCCGTCCGTGCGCTGGCTCGTTTTCGGCGGTTCGGCCCTGACGGTGCTGCCGCCGACGGGCACGAGCTACCGGATCTGCGACTCGTACGGGCCGACCGAGACGTACAACACCACGCTGCACGAGGTCGATCCGGCGACCGCGACCGTGCTCAACTGCATCGGCAGGCCGAACGCGGGCACCCGCGTGTACGTCCTCGACGAGGCGGGCCGGCGCTGCGCCGTCGGCATGCCCGGCGAGATCCACATCGGCGGCACGTCCGTCGCGAAGGGCTACTGGCGCAAGCCCGACCTCACCCGGGAACGCTTCGCCGCCCTCGATCCCGACGGCAACCCGGGTCCGGTGTACCGCACCGGGGACCGGGGACGCTGGCTGCCCGACGGCACCCTGGAGTACCTCGGCAGGCTGGACCGTCAGCTCAAGGTGCGGGGCTACCGGATCGAACCGCAGGAGATCGAGGCGCAGCTGCGCGACGACCCGCTGGTGCACCAGGCCGTCGTGCACACGTTCCCGGACGACCCGGCGCCGCTGGTCGCGTACCTGGTCGCGCACGCGCCCGGCCAGGCGGACACCCAAACGGTGCTGGCACGGCTGAAGCTGATGCTGCCCGAGTTCATGGTGCCCAGCGCGCTGGTGTGGCTGCCCGAGCTGCCGTTGAACTCCCGGGGCAAGGTCGACGTCGGCGCACTGCCGAAGCCGACCCGCGCCGACGTGGCGGGGATCGCGGAGTTCAAAGCGCCGCGAACGGAGCTGGAGCGGCGTATCGCGGCGGTGTGGTCGGACGTGCTCGGCGTCGGGACGGTCGGTGCGCACGACAACTTCTTCGACCTGGGCGGCAACTCGCTGCTGCTGGCCACCCTGCACGCCCGGTTGCAGGAAGCCCTGTCCGCGAAACTGCCCATCCGGCAGCTCTTCGAGTACCCGACCGTGTACACGCTCGCGAACGCACTGGCCGCGCCCGACGCGTCGGGCCCGCCTGCCCCGGCCCAGGAGTCGGCCGCGGACCGGGCGCGCAAGGCGCGGCAGGCCTGGGCCCGCCGGGCACGACCCGCCCGGTGACGTGAGGAGACCAGCCGATGACCGATGACGCCGCGATCGCGATCACCGGGATGGCCTGCCGCCTGCCCGGCGCGAACACGCCGGAGCGCTTCTGGCACAACCTGTGCCACGGGGTGGAGGGCATCAGCCGCTTCACGGTCGGCCAGCTCGTCGCGGCGGGCCTCGACCCGGATCTGGTGCGCAGGCCGGACTACGTGCCCGCGCGGGGTGTCATCGAACGTGGCGAGTGCTTCGACCACGAGCTGTTCGGCTACAGCCCGGCCGAGGCGGCCGGGTTCGACCCGCAGCACCGGGTGTTCCTGGAGACGTCGGCGGCCGCACTGGACGCCGCGGCCATCGATCCGCACCGCTTTCCCGGCTGGATCGGTGTTTTCGCGGGCAGCAGCACGGTCAACCCCGACCTGCCGGCGGCGGACTCCGACGAGGTCACCCGGTTGCTCGGCTACGAGAAGGACTTCCTCGCCACCAAGGTCGCGTACAAGCTCGGCCTGCGCGGTCCGGCGCTCACCGTGCAGACGGCGTGCTCGACGGCGCTGGTCGCGATCCACTACGCGGCGCAGAGCCTGCTGAGCTACGAGTGCGACGCCGCCGTCGCGGGCGGCGCGTCGCTGTGGATGCCGCAGGTCGTCGGCCACCTGTACCAGCCGGGCAGCATCAACTCGGTGGACGGCCACTGCCGCGCGTTCGACGCGGACGCCACCGGGACGGTCGGCGGCAACGGTGTGGCTGCGGTGGTCGTGCGCAGGCTGGCGGACGCGCTCGCCGAGGGCGACCCGATCGTCGCGGTCCTGCGTGGTTCGGCGGTGAACAACGACGGCGCCGAGAAGGTCGGCTACATCGCGCCGTCCGTGACCGGCCAGCGTGCGGTCATCCGGCTCGCGCTCGCGCGGGCCGGCGTCGATCCCGGTGACGTCGGCTACGTCGAGGCGCACGGCACCGGGACCCGGGTCGGGGACCCCATCGAGGTCGCGGCCCTCACGCAGGCGTTCCGGGAGGGGACCGAGCGCGTCGGGTACTGCCGGCTCGGCTCGGTGAAGGGCAACATCGGCCACACGGGACCCGCGGCGGGGGCCGCCGGCGTCATCAAGGCCGCGTTGATGCTGCGGCACCGCGAGTTCGTGCCCACCCTGCACTACCGGCGGCCCAACCCGGAGCTGGAACTGGAGAGCAGCCCGTTCGTGGTGGCCGACCGGCACGAGCCGTGGCGGGGAGACGGCCCGTTGCTGGCCGGGGTGAGCTCGTTCGGCATGGGCGGCACGAACGTGCACGCCGTGCTGGAGTCGGCCCCCGACCGGACCCGCCCGGTCTCCCCGCGCCGGCCCCGGGTGTTCTGCCTGTCCGCGCACGCGCCGGCGGCCCTGCGGCGGATGCGCGACGAGCTCGCGGACCACGTCGAATCCACAGTGGACAGCGTCGACACCGCCGACGTCGCCCGGACGCTGGCCGACGGACGGCGCCGGTTCGCCTTCCGCGGCGCCGTGGTGGCCGCCGATCCGGCCGGGCTCGCGGCGGCCCTGCGGACGGCGAAACCCGCGGTCACCGCGGCGGCCGACGTCGGGGTCGCCTTCCTGTTCCCCGGCCAGGGCGCGCTGCGCTCGGGTTTCGGCCGCTCCGCGCACGAGCTGCTGCCGGTGTTCCGGGCGACCTTCGACGAACTGGCGACGGCCGCGCGCGAACGGTTCGGCGTCGAACTGGGCGCGGCGCTCGATCCGGCCACGGATCCCGCCTGGCTGCGCGACACCGTGCACCAGCAGCTCGGCCTGTTCGCCATCGGCTACGCGTTCGCCCGGCAGTTCATGGCCTTCGGCGTGACACCGTCCACAATGCTCGGTCACAGCATCGGCGAGTACGTCGCGGCCACGGTCGCCGGGCTGTGGAGTCCACTCGACGCGCTCTCCGTCATCCACGAGCGCGGCCGGGCCATGCGGGACACGCCGGCCGGCGGGATGGCCGTGGTGGCCGTGCCCGCCGGGAAAGTGCGGGAACTGCTCGTCTCGCGCCCCGACCTCACCCTCGCCGTCGCCGGGTCGCACCACTCGGTGCTCGCCGGACCGGCCGGCGCGATCGAGGCGTTGCGCGCGGACGGGCTCACCGAACGGTTGCTGGACACCGATCGCGCCTTCCACAGCCCGCTGGTCCGCCCGGCGGCCGAGGCGCTCGGCACCGTGGTCGCGGCCACGCCCTCGGCACGGCCGGCGTTGCCGTTCCTGTCGAACCTCACCGGCGGGCCCGCGGACGCGAACCGCGTGACGCAGGCGTCCTACTGGGTCGATCACCTCGTGAGCACCGTGCAACTGGCCGCGAACACGGACACGCTCCTCGCGGGAGGGTCCCAGGTGTTCGTCGAACTCGGTCCCGGCCGGTCGATGACCCGATCGCTCACCGGGCACCCGCACTGGCGGCCGGAGTTCCGGGCGATCACCGTCGACGGGACCAAGGACGAGGGCGAGGAGCACGCCCTGCTCACCGCGCTCGCGGGCCTGTGGGAGCACGGGTTCGACATCGACATCGACGTGCCGGCCGGTGAACCGTCCGGGCAGCGCTGCACCCTGCCGACCTACCCGTTCGAGCCGACCGACTGCTCGACGGCGGTCCGGCCACGGCTCGTCGAGAAGGTGAGCGGCACCGGCCGGCCGGAGGGTCCGCTTCCGGAGCGGCTGGCCGACATCTGGTGTTCGGTGCTCGGGGTGCCCGGAGTGTCCGATGAGGACGACTTCTACCGGCTGGGCGGCGAGTCCATCACGTCGATCACCCTGCTCGGCCGGATCCGGGACCAGCTGGACATCGCCGTACCGCTCACCAGTTTCAGCGAGCGGCCCGTCTTCGGCCGGCTGGTCGAGCTGGCGCGGCAGGCGCGACCCGAGACACCCGCCAACCTGCTCACCCTGCGCGCGACCGGCGAACGGCCGCCGCTGTTCCTCGCGGCGCCGGCCGCGGGCAGTTCGCTGGTGTACCGGAGGCTGGTCGAACTGCTCGATCCGGACCAGCCTTGTTACGGGCTGGAAAGCCCCGGCCTGCACGACGGGGCCACGCCCCTGCGCCGGTTCGAGGACATCGCCGCCCACCACGTCGAGCTGATCCGCCGCGTCCGGCCGGAGGGGCCGTACCTGCTCGGTGGCTGGTCGGTCGGGGCGATGGTGGCCCACGAGATGACCAGGCAGCTCATCGAGGCCGGCGAGACCGTGACCGGGCTGGTCGCCATCGACGCCTGCGTGTTCGGCACCGCGGGCCGGGCCCTGGGCAGGCAGCCCGGCTTCCTGGTACGGACTCTGGGGTCGATGGTGGGCAACCGGCTGCACGGCCCGCCCGGGGTCGGCGACCTGGCCCGGGACGCGCCGGGCGTCGACTTCGCCCGTGTCTTCAACGCGAACCTCGCGGCGATGCTGCGTTATCGGCCGCGACCGGTGCCGTGCGACATCGTGGTGTTCAAGACCGTCCGGCGGGCCGGTGAGGCCGAAGCGCTACGGGCCCGGGTCGCCCCGCTCTACCGCGGCACTACCACGGTCGTGGCGTCGCCCGGCGACCACTGGTCGATCCTCGGCGAGCACGTCGGATGGCTCGCCGGCCGGATCAACGGAATGCTCGGCTCGCCGCTGTCCCTGCCCCTGGCCGGTTGAAGCCGGCCCCTTCGCCCCCACCGAAAACGAGGTCACCGTGCCGGAACCGGACCACACCGGTATCGCCAACGCGATCGTCGACGCCAACCGCTACCTGACCCTCGGCACCGCCGACCAGGACGGTACGCCGTGGCTCACCCCGCTCTACTACACGCCCGACGGGTACGCCGACTTCTACTGGATCTCCTCCCCCGACGCGGCGCACTCCCGCAACATCGGCCGGCGGGCCGAGGTGAGCATCGTCGTCTTCGACTCGCAGGCGGCCATCGGGACCGCGCAGGCGGTGTACGCGCGCGCCACCGCCGAGCAGGTACCGGACGCGGACCTGCCGGACGCGGTGCGCGTCGCCTTCAGCCCGCGGTTTCCCGGCGTCCGCTCGATGACGCCGGACCAGCTCACGGCCCCGGCTTCGTTCCGGCTCTACCGCGCGAGGATCACCCGGCGCTGGATCCTCGAGCCCGAAAAGGGATCGGGCGACCGCAGGGTCGAAGTGCCTGTCTCGTAACGAAAGGCGTGCTGATGTCGGTACGGCTCGGGGCACTGGTGCTGCCCGAATCGGCCGGGCCGCGGGCGGCCGCCCGGTGGCGCCAGGTCGAACAGCTCGGGTTCGACCACGCCTGGACGCTGGATCACCTGTCCTGGCGGACGTTGCGGGGTGCCCCGTGGTTCGACGCCATGACCACGCTCACCACCGCGGCGGCCGCGACCAGCACCCTGCGGCTGGGCACGCTGGTCGCTTCGCCCAACTTCCGGCACCCGGTGCTCACCGCCGCCCAGGCCATGGCGCTGGACCACGCCAGCGGCGGCCGGTTCGTGCTCGGTGTCGGCGCCGGTGCGGCCGGCCCGGACGACAACGCGCTGGGTGGCGAGCCCCTGTCCCCCGCACGCCGGGCCGAGCGGTTCGCCGAGTTCGTCACCGTCGCCGACCGGGTCCTGAGGGAACGGCCCTGCACCGTCACCGGCCCGTGGTACTCGGCGGTCGACGTACTCCTCGCACCCGGTTGCGTCCAGCGGCCGAGGACGCCGTTCGCGGTGGCGGCCGCGGGTCCGAAGGGCATGCGGGTCGCCGTCGAGTTCGCCGACACCTGGGTGACGATCGGCGCCACCGGCACCCCGGGCGGGCTGCCCGAGCCGGAGGCGTTCGACCGGCTGCGCCGGCAGCTCGACCGGCTGGACGGCCTGTGCGCCGAGGCCGGCCGGGCCCCGGACGGCCTGGCCAGGCTGGTCAACCTGAGCCGGGTGGCCGAGGACCCGTACTCCTCGGCGCAGCGGCTGGTGGACCTGGTCGGCCGCTGCGCCGAGCTGGGGTTCACCGACGTCGTGCTGGCGTGGCCACGCGCCGACGGCGTGTTCCGGGGCGATCAGGACGCCTTCGAACGGGCCGTCGGCGCCGTGCGCGAGCACTTCGTCACGCCAGCGTGAGGCCGTGCTCGCGCATCCAGACGTCGACCTCGACGAACGGGATCAGCAGGTGCGCCGTGCTGGCGTGGGTCATGGTCGGCCCCTGGTCCGCCAGGTCGGCGACCCGCTGCCGGTCCAGGGCCGGCGCCAGCGGTGACGACGGGTCGGCCAGCAGCGTCCGCACCTTGTCGTGCACCATCCGGTCGTAGGCCGGGCTGTGCATGGCCGGGTACGCGCTCTTGGGCCGGTTGAGGACCTCGTCCGGGACCAGGTCGGCGGCGGCCATCCGCAGCAGGGTCTTCTCCTTGCCGTCGGCGGTCTTCATGTCCCAGGGCACGTTCCACACGTACTCCAGCAGCCGGTGGTCGCAGAACGGGACCCGCACCTCGAGGCCGACGGCCATGCTCATCCGGTCCTTGCGGTCGAGCAGCACGGCCAGCGGGCCGTGCAGGCTGAAGTACAGCACCTCCCGCATGCGGGCGTTCAGCTTGTCCTCTCCGGGCAGCCGGGGAACCTGCCCGCGCAGCGTGGCGTAGCGGTCGGCCTCCAGCTCGGCGGGGCGCAGGGCCCGGCGCAGGTCCGGGTTCAGGCAGTCGGCCAGCCGCGGAGCGTCACCCAGCCACGGGAACGTGTCGCGCCAGACCGTGGCCGGGTCGTGGAACCACGGGTACCCGCCGAACACCTCGTCGGCGGCCTCACCGGACAGCGCGACGGTCGAGCGTTCCCGCAGGGCGGCGAACATCAGGTACATCGACGTGTCGAACTGGCCGAGGCTCGGCAGGTCCCGCGCGTCGCGGGTGGCGGCCACCACGTCGGCGACGTCCGCCGCGTCCAGCGTCACCTCGACGTGCTCGGTACCCAGGTGCTTGGCGGCCAGCGCGGCGTACGGCGCGTCGCGTTCCGGGCGCAGCGCGGTCGGCCGGAAGTCGTGCTCCTCGCCGGTGAACTGGACGGAGTACGTCAGCAGCGGGCCGTCCTCGGCCATCGCGAGCTCACGCGCGGCCAAGGCGGCCATCACGGTGGAGTCCAGGCCGCCGGACAGCAACGCGGCGCGCGGCACGTCCGCGACCAGCTGGCGGCGCACCGTGTCGGTGAGCAGCTCCCGGACCGTGGCGACGGTCTCGCTCAGGCTCTGCGTGTGCTCCCGGCTGACGAGCCGCCAGTACGGGTACTCGTGGCAGCCGCACCGGTCCACCCGGACCACGTGCCCCGGCTTGACCTCCCGCATGCCGCGCAGCGGCGTCTCGCCGGGCATGGCCAGTCTCGGGTTGAGCAGGATCGGCAGCGCGTCGGCGTCGAGCGCCGGGGTGAAGTGCGGGTTCGCCATCAGCCCCTTGGGTTCCGACGCGAACAGCACGCCGTGCGCGAGCGGGGCGTAGTAGAGCGGCTTGATCCCGAGCCGGTCCCGGGCCAGCACCAGCTCCTCGCGCACCGAGTCCCAGATGCCGAACGCGAACATCCCGTTGAGCCGGTCCACGCAGCCCGCACCCCACTGCAGGTAGGACCGCAACAGCACCTCGGTGTCCGACCTGCTCGTGAACCGGTGGCCGAGCTGCGTCAGTTCGGCACGCAGTTCCCGGAAGTTGTAGATCTCCCCGGAGTACGTCAGCACCACGGGCAGGCGGTCCGGGCCGGCCTCGGCCGCCATCGGCTGCGCGCCACCGTCGACGTCGACGACGGCCAGCCGGCGGTGACCGAGCGCGGCGTGCGTGCCGACCCAGGTGCCCCGCGCGTCCGGGCCCCGGTTGCGCATGGTGTCGGTCATCCGGTCGATCACCGGCCGTTGGGTGCGCAGGTCCCGGTCGAAGTCAAGCCACCCGACGAAGCCGCACATCAAGCTCTCCTCACGCCGCGAGCAGCCCGCGGAGGTGACCGCGCAGCCGCTGGGTGTACTCGTGCAGGTTCAGATCCACCCGAGCGGACACCAGATCATCCACATCGGACAGTACGCAGTGGACGAAGACCGGCGACGCGCAGACGCGCATCTGTTCGCGCAGGACCTCGCCGAGCGCGGCCACGTCCGTGACCCGCCGGACATCTCGGTAACCGCAAGCGAGGGCCAGTGCGGCGAAGTCGGCACCGGCGGGCGCCACGGCCTGCCCTCCGGTCGACGCGTACCTGCCGTCGTCGAGCACGACGTGCACCAATGGCAGCTCGCGCATCGAGCCCGCGGTCAGCAGGCCGACGGGGTTCATCAGCAGGCTGCCGTCGCCGTCGACGACGACCGTCGGCCGCTTCGTCTGCTGGCCGATGCCGATGGCGATCGACGACGCGAGCCCCATCGAGCCGGTCATGTAGAAGTGGTTCGGGCGGTCGGCGATGCCCCTGGCGATGCGGCAGGCGTACCCGGTGGTGAAGACGATCGGCTCGGTCCTGACCGCGTCGAGCACGGCGCTGACGGCTGCGGTCTTGTTCACGGCCGCCACCCGAAGGCCGTCGGGGGCACCAGCAGGGCGGCCGTGCGCCGCTGCTCGGCGACGACCTTGTGCGCCCAGGGCACCAGGTCCTCGGGGTCCCCGTCCAGGACCCGCGACTCGACACCGAGGCCGTCCAGCAACGGCACCGTCAGCTGGCCCATCACCAGGTTCTCCTCGGTGGGGTCGGGATCGACGCCACGCAGGCTGACGACGAGCAGCATGGCCAGCCGGTAGGGCGTGACGAGGGAGGCGATCGCGTTGACCGACTGCGCGAGCCCGGAGTTCTGCATCAGCACCACGGGGAACCGCCCGGCCAGGTCCGCACCCGCCGCGATGCCGACCGCGTTGTCCTCCCTCGCGACCGTCATCAGCTCCGTCCGCGCGGAGATCGCGTCCTGGAGCCTGGCGAGGATTCCGCACGGGGTGCTCAGGAACGGCCCGAACCCGGCCGCCAGGAGTTCGTCGGCCAGTACTTCGGCCAACGCTGGCCCTTCGGTACGCATAGCTGTCTCCTTCTCAGCGGCGGGTCGGCGTCCGCTGCGCGCCGACGAGGAACTCGTCAAGGTCGATCACTCGGGTGGCGTGCACGCCCGGCCCCTCGGCCACGATGTCGGTGCGTTCGGGGCGCGCCGCGTCGCGGAAGAAGGTGGCGACGAGCCGGCCGGAACCGTCCACCGCGATCATCGGCGTGGCCACCAGGAAGTCCCGCACCCGCGGGGTGTCCGCGTCGACGCGCACGTACACCCGGCGGTCCCGGTGATGGTCGCTGGGCAACGCCGTGATCGGGTGGAACCGCGACTTGAACTGGTAGACCCCCCGGCCGGGGAAGGGATCGGCGCCCGCGAAGTCGATGCGCGTGACGCCGTGGGCCGCGGCCCATTCCATCGTCAGGTAGTAGACGGCCTTCACCGCGCCACTGCGGTAGTGCGTCTCGTCGCCGTCCAGCACGCCGAGGAGGCGCATCCGCAGGGTCCGCCCGTGGTCGTCGAGCCGGCACAGCACGCCGGTGACCCGCTTCCCGCCCTCGGTGACGAACAGGAGGAAACCCTTGCGGAGCAGGCAGTGCAGCGCGATGTCCCGGTCGGTGCTCCGGGTCTGCTCGCGGTGCCGGAGCGCCATGGCCGGCAGGTGCATCCGCTCGTGGAAGAAGTCGAAATCGGCCTCGTCGCGCGAGATCTCGGCGGTCCACTCGTGCTTGCGGCGCGCTGCGGCGAACTCGCGTCGTTGCCTGCGTGACACCCGCCGGTACATCGCGTCGATGTCGTCGCCGACGTCGAGCAGCAGGTTGACCCGGAAGGGCAGCACGAGGGATCGCTGCGACGGCAGCCGCCGGGCCCGCCGGGCCGAACAGCCCACGAGGAGCAGGTCCGCTCCCGGCTCGGCGACGCCGTCACGGATCGCCCGCCAGCCGGTGCGTCGCACCGGCTCCGCCACCAGCCCACCCTGTTCCCCCGGATAGGGCACGATGTACTTGAGACCTTCGGGAAACCCCTGGTAGCGCAGGGACAACCCGCCGTCCTCGGCGGCGAGACGCTGGTCGACCATGGCCCGTCCGGGCAGGCTGGACGACTTCTGGTGCAGGCTCGCCCATGCTCCGCCGCCCGCCGTCCAGTGGTACCGGGCCCTCGCCGGGACGATCACGCCGCCCGCCGTGGCGCTCGCAAGCCGGCCGTGGCCAGGATCGCCGGCCGCAGATCGGCCGCTCCGCCGACCGGGTGCAGTGACCGGTCCGGAATCGGCGTGTAGTCCGAGGTGTCGTAGGAACCGGAAGCGTGCACGACGATCTCGTCGGCGTCCACCAGTCCACGGTCGATGCCGTTGAGCACGCCGGTCAGCACCATCACCAGCGACCACTCACGCACCGAGCGGGGATCCGCGGGCAGCGTGATCCCGGCGTCCCCGAGCAGCACCCTGATGCGGCCGTAGGCGGCGAGGCACTCGTGCAGCGACACGACGATGCCGCCGCCGCCCTGGGCCTCGATGATCCGGTTCATCGCGGGCGACGTCGCGGGCTTGCGGGTGTAGAAGGTGGTTTCCAGGTTTTCCGCCGGGTCGAACGTGGTCGCGGGGTAGCGGGGCTGCGCGTCCTGGTGGTGCAGGCCGGTCGCCGGGTCGAGACGGTACTCGGGCGCGGAGATGCCGTGCAGGCTCTGCACCATGTCCGGGGTGTCCAGGTGCTGCACCAGGAAGTAGCCCGACCGCGGCGGGTCGGGCAGCAGCGTCGTGCCGAAGTGGTGGCCCAGCAGGCCGAACGCACTCGACACGGAGTGGGCGTGCAGCCGCGTCCGGCCGGGTGCCGGCGGCAGGTCGGCCTGCTCGACGAACGCGCGCACGGCGTCGGCGCAGCGGTAGTTGGCCAGGTCGAGGGTGTGCCAGAGGCGGGCGCCCGTGCTCTCGTAGAGCTCGGCGGAGTACAGCTCGAGGGCCTGCAGCGCCACGGTCTTCACGTGGTCGGGGTGGCCGGGAGGCAGCACGCACATGGGATTGAGGGCCGCGAGGGCGGGATCGTCGGTCAGCTCGGACGACCACAGCTTCGGCCGCGCCGCGTCGGGCACCAGCGTCACGATCCGCAGCGTCTCCGGCCCGGCGAGACCGGCCCGGTAGGCACGCAGCACGGCGTCGCGCAGGGCTGTCGCCTTGTTCGCCGACGACGGCGTGAGGATCACGACCGGTTCACCCGTGCGATCGATGTGGCGGACCGCGCGCGCCACGATCACCGTGGACGCCAGCGTCTTCCCCGTCCGCGTACCGGGATTGCCCATCAGGTCGAAGAGCACGAGATCCTTGCCACCCACCCGGCCGAGCCGGTGGAAGGGCAGGTCCACGACCGAGAAGAAGTCGCGCAGCCGCGCCGACGGCTCGGGCAGCGCGAACTCCGGCTGGAAGCCAACGGAAGGCAGGCGGTTCTCCCCGGCCACCACGAGCGCCCGGCGCAGGTCGTCCCCGTGGCGTGCCAGGACATCGGAAGGCCCTGTTGTCACGTGGAAACGGTGGGACATGCTGTGCTCCTTGCGGGATGTGAACAGAAAGTCCTGGGACCACCTGCCAGGAACACGCACGCACACCGTTGCGCGTCATGGTCTGTTCCCGCCAACCATCATCCACAGCACAAGCGGATCACTCCTCTTCCCGAATGCGACCGTCAATTCGCGCCGTGAAGATTCCATGTCGGTGGCAATACGGAAGAAGAAACCGGGAAACAAGGGTCCACAGAAGTGCAGGTCTCTCGCCGCAGCCTGCACAAACGCGGCAAACGGCTGTGCGCACACTCGGTGACACCGGCTTCAGCACGGACGAGGTGTACCCGGCACGCCATCCAGCTGTAGCTGCCGGAACCGGCGCGGTTGTCGTTCGCGGTGCCCGGTGACGGTGCACGGCTAGGGAGCGCCCAGCCAGGTCCGGTCGCGGGTAACCTCGGCCAGCAGCTCGGGGATCGGCGCGACCCCGAGGCCCGGTCCGGCCGGCACCGGCAGGCACCCGTCGTCGAGCACGAACGGCTCGGTGATGTCGGTCCGGTAGAACCGGCCGGACGCGGACGTGTCGCCGGGCAGGGTGAAGCCGGGCAAGGACGCGAGTGCGACGTTGGCGGCGCGGCCGATACCGGACTCGAGCATGCCGCCGCACCACACCGGGATTCCGTGCGCGACGCACACGTCGTGCACCCGCCGCGCTTCCAGGTAACCGCCGACGCGGCTCGGCTTGATGTTCACGATCCGGCACGCGCCCAGCCGGATCGCGTCGGCCGCCGAGCGCGCCGACACCACCGACTCGTCCAGGCAGATCGGGGTGCGCAGGTGCCGGGCCAGCTCGGCGTGGCCGAGGACGTCCTCCTCGTCCAGCGGCTGTTCGATCAGCAGCAGCTCGAAGGGATCGAGCCGTTGCAGCTGCGGCACGTCCGAGAGCGTGTACGCGGTGTTGGCGTCGACCTGGAGCAGGATGTCCCCGAAGCGCTCGCGGACCGCGCGCACCGGCTCGACGTCCCAGCCGGGCTCGATCTTCAGCTTGATCCGCCGGTACCCGTCCGCGAGGTAACCGCCGACCTCGTCGAGCAGCTGCGGGAGGGAGTCCGCGATCCCGACGGAAACCCCGCACGGCACCACGTCCTTCGTCGAGCCCAAAGCGGTGGCGAACGACGTCTCGTGCGCCCGCAGCTCGGCGTCCAGGACGGCCATCTCCAGCGCGCTCTTGGCCATCCGGTGCCCCTTGACCCCCGCCAGCAGCGGCCCGACCTTGTTCGCGGTGAGCTCGCCCGCCGCCAGGAGCGCCGGGACCAGGTACGTCCGCAGCACGTGCTCGGCACCGTCGACGTACTCCGGGGAGTACACCGGCGCGGCCATCGCGCCGCACTCGCCCCAGCCCTCGGCGGCCGGCGTCACCACCCGCACCAGCACCAGGTCCCGCACGTCCTGCGAGCCGAACGACGTCCGGAACGGCGCCACCAAAGGCATCCGCACGCGCAGCAGCTCCACCCCGGCGAGCTTCACGATCGCTCCCTCGAAACCACGTAGTGGCCGGCCCGGTCGAACCCGACGACCCGGGCGCCGTCCGCCATCAGGCCGTGCAGCACCTCGCGCAGCGCGATCCGCCAGGCCCGGCCCAGCCCGGGGTCGTTCGCCCGCACCGCCTCGATGTCCGCCGGCACCGCGACCAGCACGACCGCGGCGTCGGCCGGGCCACGCGCCGGACGCCCGTCCGCGTCGATGGACAAGGCGGGCGCGCCGGCCGTGCCGTCCACCCGCGGCGGAAGCCCGCGCACCGCCGCGTCGACCGGCGGGCTGGCGAGGTCCCAGCCGACCATCAGCCGGTCCGTGTCACCGGAGCCGTTGATGGCGTCGCCCATCGGGCCGTAGAAGTTGGTCAGGTAGGACGCGGGGCGGGCGGCGAGCTTGGTCAGGTTGAAGTGGGCGTTGCGGCGCACCAGCGGGTCGAACGTCCAGGAGACCCGGGTGACGCCGCGGCGCAGCGCCCACGCGCGCTGGTGCAGCTTGAGGGCGAACCCGACGCCCCGGCCGTGCCCGGCGCGGGCGACCCCGGCGATGTGGCTGTGCAGGCCGCCCTCGGCCGGGTCGCCGAAGAACGCGAGGCAGCCGCCGAGCAGCCGGTCGCCGTCGAACGCCCCGGCCACGTGGTTCCCGGCGGTGACCATGGCCTTCAGCAGCTCGACGGTCACCAGCGGGCTCCCGGGCGCGGTCCGCCAGATCGCCTGGAAGAGCTCGCACACGACGGCCAGGTCGGCCACGTCGGCCAGCTCGCGGACCACCACCCCGGCCGCGGCGGCGGCCTCGCCGGCCACCAGCTCCGGCGCGTTCGCCGTGGTTCCGGTCATCGGACCTTCCTCTCCGCCGTCATCGCGGTTCACCGCGCAGTGCCCGCCCGGGCAGCGCGTCCGGGCGCAGCTCGCCGTCCGCGACCACGGGGACCCCGGCGACGAACAGGTGCCGCACGCCGGCCGACGGCCGGGTGGGATCGGGGTAGGTGGCCGAGTCGGTGATCGTGGCGGGGTCGAGGACCACCAGGTCGGCGTCCGCACCGGCGTCGAGCCGTCCCTTGCGCCGCGCCGCCGGAGCGACGTCGCCGAGCACCCGCGCGGGCAGGTGGGAACAGCGGCGGAACGCCTCCAGCCACGTCCAGGCGCCGGTCTCGCGCACCATCAGCCGCAGCGCGCGGGCGAACGTGCCCGCGGTGCGGGGGTGGGTCGACCCGCCGGGCGGCAGCGGCCACCGCGTGCTCTCCCGCGTGCCGTCGGGCCAGGTCACCGGCATGGCGTCACTGGCAACGACGGCGTCCGGGAAGGCCAGCGACGCGTGCAGCAGCGCCCGGTCGGCGGCGACCCGCTCGTCGAGGAACTCCAGCACGCACGCCGCACCCGGGTCGGCGCGCCGCAGATCGCGCAGGCGGGCCTCGTCCGCGACGCGTTCACCGGATTCGAGCATCACGACGCTGCTCGGGCCGAGTCCCTTCATCCGCAGCCGGTCCGGGTCGATGAACGCGGCCCCGACCGCCGTGCTGCCCGCGCCGTACGGGTACGCCTCCACGGTCACCCGCGACCCTTCCCGCCGCGACCGGTCCAGCGTGGCCAGCACCCGCTCGAGGTGGCGCCCGGACGTGCTGTTGACGTGGCAGTGGTGCATGGCCGCTCCCGTTTCGGCCGCGGCCAGCGTGATCTCAACCGACCCGTCGACCGGGGTGGCCGGATCGACCTCGGCCAGCTCGCGCACGTGCGTGTAGACCGGCACGCCGGCGTGCGCGGCGAGCCGGGCGACGGCGAGGAACTCCGCCGGCGCCGAGTACGGCGCGTACCCCATCAGCACGCCGATGCCCAGCGCCCCGTCGGCCAGCTCACCGTCCAAAAGGGACAGCCAGGCGGCGAGCTCCGGTGGTGACGAGGACCGCTGCCACCGCGGGTCGCCCAGCACCGCCATGGTGGTCTGGACGCACGCGTCCGGCTCGGTCCCGGTGAGCACCCGGGCCCGGGCCGCGCCCCACGAAGCGGAAAAGCCGTAGTTCACCGGCCGCCCGGCCGCGGCCGCCTCGGCGTGGGCCCGCGCCAGCGGCATCAGCCCGGCCTCCAGCTCGAGGGCCGTGGTGACCCCGTCCATCGCCTGCAGCCGCAGCCCGGCGATCGACTGCGCGTGGCTGTGCAGGTCCACGAACCCCGGCCCGACCACCAGGCCGGTGACGTCGACAACCGTGGTCCCCGGCGCCGGCGTCAGCCCCGGGCCGACCGCGGTGATCTCGTCGCCGGTCACCAGGACGTCGGCGACACCGTCGAAACCGCCGGCCGGGTCGATCACGCGGCCGCCGCGCAGGAGGGTCCGCACGCCGCTCACCCGCGGCCGGACCCGGCGCCGGCCGCGATCGCCCGCAGCGCGGCGAACCACAGATCCGCCAGCTCGCCGACCTCGGCCTCGGTCAGGTGCCCGCCGGCGAACGTCCAGTTCGCCACGAGCTGCGGGCCGTCGGCCGTGTCGTAGGTGATCGCGTTCAGGTCGAGCACGTGGAACAGCGGCATGTCGGCCTGGCCACCGCCGAGGAAACCACCCCCTTCGCCGGGCCCCGGCCGCGGGGTCCACGGGCTGTGGCCGGTGGTGGAGGACACCCGGCCGAGGTAGTTGAACCCGATGTCCGGCCGGACCGCGGTTCCCAGCTGCGCGCGGGTCCGCACGTTGAGGTGCCGCAGCAGCCCGAACCCGAGGCCGCCGGGGACCGCGCGCACCTGCTCCTTGATCCGCTCGACGCCGTTGCGCGTCTCGGCTCCGCCGGCGAGCAGGTCGTCCCACGCCACCACCCCGGGGTCGAGGCGGACCGGGTACATGCTGGTGAACCAGCCGAGCGTGCGGGACAGGTCGACCCCGGGCGCGACGGACTCGTCCCGCCCGTGCCCTTCGACGTCGACCACGACGGGGCCGTCCGGCCGGCCGCGCAGGTGGGCCCACCGCGCCGCCGCGAAGCCGAACGCGGCCAGCAGGATGTCCTGGATCCCGGCGCCGAACGCCGACGGCACCGTCCCCAGCAGCGGCACCGTCCGGTCCACCTGCAGCCGCCGCGACACCTTGACGGCGGTGGCGTAGACGTCCTTCCCCGGGTCGAGACCGGCGCACACCAGCGGTTCGGCCGGGGCCAGGATCCCTTGCCACACCGGCAGTTCCGCCGTCCGCGCCGGGGCGTGGGCCGCCGCGGCCAGCAGCATCGACCAGCGCCGGAACGAGGTCCCGGTGGCCGCCAGCCCGATCGGCTTCCCGGCGCTGATGGCGGCCCAGCCCGCCGCGAGGTCCTGCAGCAGGATCCGCCACGACACCCCGTCGACCGCCACGTGGTGGATCACCACCAGCAGCGTCCCGGCCCGGTCCGGCCCGTGGTCGAACCAGACGAGCTGCAGCAGCGAGTCCGCCGCGAACCCGAGCCGGTCACCGGCCGCTTCGTACTCGGTCACGACCGTGGTCCGGAGCCGCTCGCCGGACAGCTCGCGGCAGTCGACGCGCTTGAGGAACCGCTGCACGGGAACGGCTCCGGCCGGCCGCACGGTCAGCGACAACCCGTCCTCGCCGGCGGCCACCCGCAGGCGGAGCACGTCGTGGTGGTCGACCACCGCCTGCAGCAGCCGGGTCACCCCGCCGGTGTCCAGGCCGGCCGGGGTGGCGATCAGCATGGCCTGGAAGAACCGGTCGACCAGCCCGCCGTGGGCGCGGAACGCCTCGATGATCGGGGTGACGGCGACCGCCCCCACGCCGACGTCGTCGAGCGGGTCCGGCGACGCCCCGCCCTGCCGGGCGACCGGCGCCAGCGCCGCCGGGGTCTCGTGCTCGTAGACGTCCTTCGGCTTGAGCAGCACACCCGCCGCCCGGGCCCGCCGGACCAGCCGGATCGTCGACCCGTCGTCGCCGCCCAGGTCGTAGAAGCTGTCGTCGGTCCCGACGTCGCCGAGCCCGAGGACCTGGCCGTACAGCTCCGCGAGGGCCTGCGGGGTCACCGGCAGGACGTCCTCGATGTTCCAGTGGTTTTCGTCGGTCATGCCAGCCTCAGCGCGCTCGGTCGAATCGATCGGGATCGGCGAAGTCCAGGGCGACCGCCGGCGGCCGGCCGAGGACGGTGTCCGCGAGCACCTCCCCCAGGCCGGGTGCGTGCTTGAACGCGTGCCCGCTGTCCCCGCCGCCGACGACCAGCCGCGGGTCCCCGTGCGGCCGGCCGACGAGGAACTGGCGATCGGGGGTCAGCGTGTACATGCACACGGTCGTCTCGGCGGGCTCGATCGCCAGTCCCGGCGCCGCCCAGCGGGCGACGGCTTCGATCCGCTTCCAGTCCTGCTCCGCGATCCTCCGGTCGCAGTCACCGGCCGACGTTTCCCGGAACACCGCGGCGTCGTCGTCGTACTCGAGGGCGAACTTGACGAGTCCGCCGGCCACCGCACCGTGGCCGTACACGATGCCCCCACCGCCCAGGTCACGGAGGAAGACGGGAAACTCCGTGACGCCGAACCGGCCGGACCCGGCCGCGGGCCGGAACCACGTCATCGGCGTCCGCACCACCGTCAGCGGCAAGTCCGGAAGGAGCTGCGGCAACCACGGGCCGGCCGTCACGACGACCTGCCGGGCGCGGATCGTCGTGGTGCCCGCCGTGACGATCGCACCCCCGTCGACCAGCTCGATCCCGGTGACCGGGGCGCCGGTCCGCACTTCGGCGCCGGCCCGCTCGGCCGCGCCGGCGGCGGCGCGGACGGCGTCCTCCGCGCGGAGCAGGCCGGCGGTGGGATCGAGGACGGCGATGTGGTCGCCCGGCACGCCGTGGTGCTCCGGGAAGCGGTCGGCGACGGTCGGCGCGTCCAGCACTTCGACCGCCACGTCGTGGACCCGCGCGGCCTCCAGCGTGCCGGCGACCAGGTGGCAGCCGGGCGGTCCGATCAGCAGCCCGCCCGTTTCGTCCAGCAGCGGCTGGCCCGCACCTTCCTCGAGCTCCCGCCACAACCGGCGGGACAGCCGCGCCAGCGGGACGAGTCCCGGGTGTTCGAGGCAGGTCGTCCGGAACATCCGGGTCGAGCCGTGCGAGGACCCCCACGGGTGACCGATCGAGAACTGCTCCACGCCGACCACGTCGACACCGCGGGCGGCCAGCCGCCACAGCGTCGCGGCGCCGATGACCCCGAGCCCGACGACGACGACTTCGACGTCCCTGCTGTCGTCAGCCACCCTGACGACCGCCGATTCCCCAGCGGTGCGGCGGAACCGGCTCCAGCGTGATCCAGGTCGAGCGCCGGATCTCCTCCCCGTACACCGCGACCACGGCGTCGGTGAGGCGTTCGATCAAAGCCGGCTCGGTGTCCTCGTCGAGCCGGTGCTCGTAGATCTTGACGGTGATGTAGGGCATCGTCGCTCCCGGGCGGTTCAGGCGGTCTCGGCGAACTTCGGCATGACGTCCCGCACGAACAGGTCGAACGACCGCCGGGACTGCGCCTCCGGCATCGCACCGGGGTTGAACTGCAGGCTGACGCAGAGGTCCGGGCCGAACCACCGCTCGATGGCCGCCAGCTGGGCCGCCACCTCGGCGGGGGTACCGACGAGCACCTTGTTGTCCGCCAGGGCCTTGCCCAGGCTGTACTTCTTCACCTTGTCGGCGAAGGTCTCGTACCCCGGGTAGTCGGCGCTCCTGACCTCCGCCAGCGCGGCCACCTCCCGCGCCATCATCGTGATGTAGTTGCGCTCCCAGGTGTCCGCCACGGTCATCGCCGTTTCGCGGTCGTCCGCGACGTAGCAGGTGTACTTGATCTGCACCCGAGGCGCCGGTTCCGCATGCCCGGCCTCGGCCCACGCGTCGCGGTAGCGCCGCACCATCTCCTGCAGCCGTTCCCGCGACACGACCGACGGGACGACCTGCACGCCGTAACCGTCACGGCCGGCCGCGGCGCACGAGTCCGGTGTGGACGCCGAAGCGACGTAGATGCGCGGGTGCGGTGTCGTGTACGGGCGTGGCTGCAGGGTGACCGGGCCGAAGCTGTGGAACTTGCCGTCCCAGACCACGTCGGTCTCGCTCCACAGCCGGCGGCACGCCTCGACGCCTTCCTGGAACCGCGCCCGGCTTTCGTCCATCGAGAACCCGAACATCTCGAACTCGCGCGGCAGGAACCCGCGGCCGAACCCGACGTCCAGGCGGCCGTGGGACAGGTTGTCCAGCACGGCGAGCCGGGACGCGATCTTCACCGGGTGCTCGAACGCCGCGATCACCGCCCCGGTGATCAGGCGGATCCTGGTGGTGCGCATGGCCGCGGCGGTCAGGAAGAGCACCGGGTCCGGGCTGTAGCCGCCGTAGGGCGAGCAGTAGTGCTCGACCGTCTGGACGTGGGCGAAGCCGTTGGCCTCGGCGGCTTCGACGAGGCGAAGGCTTTCCTCGTAGTACTGGGCCGGCCCTTTGCTCGCCGGGTCGACGACGGGGAAGAAGTTGATTCCGAATTCCACGACAACCTCTCGAAAAAATGGTGGGAGCCGGGTCAGCGGGACGTCAGGGCGCCGGCTGTCTCGGCGAGGGCGGTGGCGAGCGCCTGCGTCATGTGCTCGACCTGCGCGTCGCTCAGTCCGGGGTAACAGGGCAGGTTGACCTGGGCGCCGAACCAGGACCGCTCGGCGACCGGGCACTCGCCCGGCCCGTGCCCGCGCCACCGCCACTCGGGCAGCAGGTGCAGCGGGAAGTAGCGGAGCTCGATCTGCACCCCCTGGCGGTCGAGCGAGCGGACCAGGCGTTCCCGGGCCTCCGCGCCGTCGGCCACCATGAACGTGTACAGGTGGCAGGCGTGTTCGGTGTCCACCGAAAGGCTCTGCGGCCGGGCCGCCGAGCTCAGGCCGATCACCTCGTCCAGGCTCGCCGCGATCATCCGGCGCCGCTTCACCAGCTCGTCGAGCCGGTCCAGCTGGACACTCCCGACCACCGCCGCGGGCTCCGACAGGGTCGCGTTCGTGCCGGCCCGCAGGATGCGGAGGTAGTCCGAGGTGTAGACGTCGTCGGCGTCCCGCATCCACGGCAGCAGCGAACCGCCGGGCAGGCTGTACTCCCAGCTCGGCCGGACCGAACCGTCGACCCGGTTGGACCGGATCTGGTTCAGCCGCTCGGCCCAGTCGTCCCGCGCGAAGGTGATCATGCCGCCTTCGCCGAGCGTCGTGATGTTCTTGAGCGAGTGAAAGCTGAAGCACCCGATGTCGGCCAGCGCGCCGGGGTGCTCGCCGTGGTAGCTCGCGCCCAGCGCGTGCGCGCAGTCCTCGAGCACCAGACTGCCGTGGTCGTGCGCGATCCGGACGATCTCCCGCATGTCGGCCGGCGCCCCGCCGTAGTGCACCACGATCACCGCGCGCGTCCGCTCGCTGATCATCGACCGCAGCGCTTCGGGGTCCATGTTCAGCGTGTCCGGGTCGACGTCGCAGAACCGGACGTTCACGTCGAGGTCGAGCAGCGGCTGGGCCATCGCGCGGTAGGTCTGCGGGGTGACGACGACCTCGTCGCCCCGGCTCAGGCCGAGCAGGTGGGTCGCCAGCTCGAGCGCAACCGTCCCGCTGGTCACCGAGAAGGCGTACCGCGAGCCGATCCGGTCGCGGAACCGCTGCTCGAACAGCTGCCGGTGGCGCCCCTGCGAAAGGATCTCGCCCGAGTCGATCAGCTCGGCGAGCGCGGCCAGTTCTTCGCCGCCGAGAATGCTTCCCCTGCGTGCCGCGGGCACGATGTAGCCCGGCATCGTCATCCCGCCTTCACCTGTTCGGAGAACCGCTCGCGCAGCGTCTTCTTGTCGATCTTCCGCGCCGGGGTCAGCGGCAGCGCGTCCATGATCTCCAGCTGCGCGGGGATCTTGTACTGCGCGACGCCGATTTCGGCGAAGATCGCGCGGACGTCGGACAGGTCCAGCCCGGTCCCGGGATGCAGGACCACGCAGGCGCAGATCCGTTCGCCGGTCCGCTCGTCCGGGACGGCGATCACCGCCGCGTGCTGCACCGCGGCCAGCAGGTACAGGTGGTTCTCCACCTCCTCCGCCGAGATCTTCTCGCCCGCCCGGTTGATGATGTCCCGCGACCGCCCTTCGACCATCAGGTTCCCCGACTCGTGCACCCGCACGATGTCGCCGGTACGGAACCAGCCGTCCGGCGTGAACGACTGCGCGTTCACCTCGCGGGCGTTGTGGTACCCCCGGATCGTGTACGGGCCGCGGGTCTCCAGCAGTCCCATTTCTCCCGGCGGCACGGGGTTCCCGTTCGTGTCGACCACCCGGATCTCGTCGGCCGGGCTCATCGGACGGCCCTGGGTCCCGTCCACCACCTCGTCGGGATCGTCGAGCCGGGTGTAGCAGAGCAGGCCCTCGGCCATCCCGTACACCTGCTGCAGCCGGCAGCCGAAGATCGGCTGCACCCGCTTGGCCAGCTCCGTCGCCAGGCGCGCCGAACCGATCTGCAGTGTTTCCAGGCTGCTCAGGTCGAACCGGCCGGGATCGGCGGCGAGCGTGTCCATCCAGTGCTTCGCCACCGACGGCGCCAGCGCCGTCACGGTGACGCGTTCCCGCTCGATCGCGGCGAAAGCGTTGGCCGGGCTCGGGGTGGGCACCAGGACCGCGGTCCCGCCCGCGACGAAGGTGCCGAGCAGCCCAGGACAGGCGAGCGAGAAGTTGTGCGACGCCGACATCGTGGCGAGGTACACGGTCTTGGCGGTGAACCCGCAGACCTCCGCGCTGCGCCGGGCGTTGTACTCGTAGTCGTCGTGGGTGCGCCCGATGAGCTTCGGCAAACCCGTGGTGCCACCGGAAAGCAGGAAGGTGACGACGTCGCGGCTGCCGACCGCGCTTTCGTCCAGCTGCTTCCGGCGCTCGTCGGCGTCCCCCTCCGGGGTGCACATCGCCGTCAGGTCGAGGCAGCCGTCCGGCCGGCTCCCCGCCGAGCCGTCCTCCTGGACGACGAGGAGCGTGCGCACCGCAGGCACCGCTTCGGCGACCCGGTGCGCCAGCTGCTCGTGCTCGTACCCGCGCCACGTCGACGGCGTGGCCAGCGCCGTCGCGCCGCCGTGGCGGGCGATGTGCACCAGCTCGTGGTCCCGGTGCGGCATCAGCGTCATGATCGGCACCACACCGGCCCGCGCACAGGCGAAGAACAGGACCACGAACTGCCAGCAGTTCGGCAGCTGCACGACGATCCGGTCGCCGGCCGCCAGCCCGGTCCCGAGCAGCTTCTCGGCGAGGGCGTCGGCCTGCACGGCCAGCTCGAGGTAGGTCAAGCTGACCGCGCCGTCGACCACGGCGGTGTCGTCACCGCGCTCGTCGGCCCACTCCCACAGCAACGTTCCCCACGTCTTCCCCCGCCAGTGCCCCGCGGCGGTGTACTCCGCCGCGAGCCGGTCCGGCCAGGCGGGCGTACCAGCGGTCGCCCGGTTCTCCTTGCTGTCCATGCACTTCCTCACAGAGTTCGGTTCGAGCCGGGGTTCTGCCGCACCAGCGGCGAGACCTCCTGATAACACCCGTCGCGGTACACGAGCGGGCGGGACGCCGGCAGGTCCGCGTGGTCCGCGAAGACCTGCTCGACGGCGCAGACCACGACACTGTGGTCACCGATCGGGATCCGGTCCACCAGCCGGACGTGGAAGCGGACCGGGACGTCGTGCAGCACCGGTACGCTGCCGGCCGACCGGCGCCAGAGCGACCGGTCGGCGAAGCGCTCGTCCGCCGGACCGGAGAAGCGGCGCGCCAGCTCCTCCTGCCCGGCCGACAGCAGGTGGATCACCGCGGTGTCCGACGCCTGCAGCACCGGCATGCTCGAGGAGCGATGAGCGATGTTGAACGAAACGGCCGGTGGTCGCAGGGACAGCGACGCCAGCGAGCTGACCGTGAAACCGGCGGTCCCCCGGCCGGAGGTCACCGTGACGATCGCGACGCCGGCCGCGTGGAACCGCATGGCCAGGCGGAAATCCTCGGCTGCCGACCCCGCGTCGACCGCCCCCGGTTGTGACTTCACGTTTCCCCCCCAGGCAGTTCAGTTCGCCGCTGCGGGTACCTTCTGCGCCCACGCCTCGCGGAGTTCGCCGAGCCGGTCGAGTCCGTCGAGGACCAGCTTGCTGTCGACGCCGAAGTCGATGAGGCACGCGAGCTCGTCGACACCCGCGTCCTGCAGGCCGCCGCAGATCTCCACCCCGTCTTCGACGCTGCCGAACAGGCCGTTGGTGCGGAAGTACCGGTCGAACGCGGCGTCGATGAGGAACCTGCGGTCCGCGTCGGTCAGCGCGGCGATGTCGCCGGCCGTCTCCGTCGAGCCGGTGCGCCCGACCGCGCGCGCGATCAGGTCGAACGAGCTCAGCAGGTACTGGCTGAACGGCTCGCGCACGACGTCCTTAACCGCGGCCCGGTCGGTGCCGAGGTAGGTGTGGATCATCAGGCTGACGTGCCCACGCCCGGGGTGCCCGGCCTCGTGCCAGGCGGCGTGGTACGCCTTGACCTTCTGCTCGATGTCCGCGAGCTCCTGGCCCAGCAGGTGCGTCAGGACGTTCGCCCCGAGCCGGCCGGCGGACCCGAACGACTCGATGCTGCCGCTCGTGGTCAGCCAGACCGGCAGTTCGGCCTGCACCGGCCGTGGCAGGGTCCGGATCTCGACCGGGTTGCCGACGCCGTCGGGCACCGTCACGGACTCGCCGCGCCACAACCGGCGCACCTGCTCGAGGGCGGCGACGTTGTCGGCGCGGCGGTCGTGGTACCGGCCGGGGCTGAAGACGAAGTCCCCCGCGTGCCAGCCGGAGGCGAACGCGATTCCCGTGCGCCCACCGGAAAGGTTGTCGACCACCGACCACTCTTCGGCGATCCGGATCGGGTTGTGCAGCGGCGCGACCACACTGCCGGCCCGGATCGCGACGTGCTCGGTCACCGCCGCGATCGCCGCGCCGGTCACCGCCGGGTTCGGGTAGATGCCGCCGAACTCGTGGAAGTGCCGCTCGGGTGTCCACACCGCCGAAAACCCGTTCCGGTCGGCGAACCGCGCCCCCTCCAGCAGGAGTTCGTACCCCTGCCGGTGCTCCTCCGCGTTGGCGAAGTAGAACAGTCCGAATTCCATCAGCGCCGACCGCCCTCCATCGCCAGCCGCAGGCTCTCGGGCCGCATGTCCGTCCAGTTCTCCTCCACGTACGCCACGCACTCGGCGTGGCTCTGCTCGCCGAACACGACCTGCCAGCCGCTCGGCACCGGCACGAACACGGGCCACAACGAGTGCTGGCCCTCGTTGTTGGTCAGGACGTAGAACCGGCCGTTCTCGTCGTCGAACGGATTGCCACTCATGACTATGCAACTCCCGCAATAGAAATCGCTGCGCACCCATTGCGCTGATCAGAAGATTCGGCGAACTTCGCGAACTGTCGCGGTTCGCCACCCCAGTCGCACAGTGAAAGAAATTCAATGAACTGTGCTGCTTCGATATCACCGATCCTGTCACGCCCCGCTGGGGGCAGTCAAGGTTCCCACAATTCGGCGGCGCATCGCCGACCGGAATGCTTCGGCGTTCTGCGGCACCAGAATCGAGGCGACAATGGCGATCACCGGGCCGGCCGCCAGCATGGCGAACCCGGCGCCGTAGGAAACGTGGTCGACGACGAAGCCGAACGCGTACGGGGCGACCATGCCCGCCAGCTGGCTCCCCGACATCACCAGGCCCGCCACGAGCCCGAGCCACCGGGTGGGCAGGGCGCGCAACGGAACCGAGAACGAGGACGTCAGGCACAGCCCGAGCGTCGTGTACAGCAACGTCAGCACGACCATGAACACCGTGACCGACCCGGCCGTCGGCAGCAGGAGCTCGAGCCCGCCGACGACGACCATGGCGGGCACCACGATCACCCGCGGCCGCCCGCCGAGGCGGTCGGCCAGCCGGCCACCCAGGATGATCGTGCCCGCGCCCAGCACCATCGGCACGGTCATCAGCAGGGCCGCGGTCCCGACCGGCACCCCGCGTTCCTCGGTCAGGTAGCTCGGCACCCACGTCGTGACGCCCCACGCCAGCAGGTTGAACCCGAACGAAAGCGTGGCGCAGCCGATGATCGCGGGCGACCGGACGATCGCCCACCTCGAGGGCATCGGGCCGAACTCCGCCTCCGCCGGCTCCGGCAGCGCGGGCGGCAGCCACCACTTCCAGGCGAGGGCCACCAGGACGCCGAGGCCGGAGACGGCCAAGAACATCCCGCGCCACCCGATGACGGGCAGCATCGCCGCCGCGAGCAGCCCGGCGCCGAGGATGGCGAACGAGCTCGACGCGTTGACCCAGCCGTTGGCGGTGTTCCGCTGCTCCGGCAGGCTGCGCTCGGACAGCGCCTTGACCGACGCGGCCGGGAACATGCCCTGCATGACGCCGAACGCCGCCCGGATCGCGAGCAGCGCGGCGAAGGACCAGGCCAGCGCGGTCAACCCGGTGCACACCGACCACGCGAGCATCGCGAAGACGCACATCCGGACCGCCCCGAACCGGTCCGCGAGCAGCCCGCCGGGGATCTGCACCAGTGCGTAGGCCACGAAGAACACCGACACCGCCAGCCCGCGCTGCGCGTGGTCGAGGTGGAGGTCGCTGCCGATCTGCGGCAGGGCGTTGCCGATCGCGAGCCGGTCGATCAGGTCGACGGCGTAAGCGGCGAACAACAAGAAGACGGTCTTCCGGACAGTTGGTGGCATCGTTGCATCCTTCGAGACACCGACCCGGCGCCGCTGCGCCTTCACATGGTGTCGTAGTAGACGGTTCCGGCCTTCATGACGAGGTTCAGATGCCGTTCGGGTGCGGTGAGCACGGAGATGCCGGCCAGCGGATCGCCGTCGACAACGAGGAGATCGGCGTACGCCCCCGGTGCGACGACGCCGATTTCGCCGGCCATGCCGAGCAGGCGGGCGGGGGTGGTGGTCGCCGAGCGGACGAGGTCGGCCGGGGGCTGGACCTCCGCGCGCAGCGTCAGCTCCTCGAGCTGGCGCGTCTGGAGCTCACCCAGGAGATCGGTGCCGTAGACGAGGTTCACGCCGCCGCGGTGCGCGCGCTCCAGCGCCGTCATCCCGGCGTCGAAGACCTCCGCGCTCTTGGCGAGCACGTCCGCGGTGAGGCCCATGGCCGGCCCGAGCTCGGTGATGGCCCGCACGATGGCCAGGGTCGGGACCAGGAACGCGTCGTGCTCGGTGAACAGGTCCACCGAGGCGTCGTCGATGAAGTTGCCGTGCTCGATGCACCGGACGCCTTGGCGCAGCGCGGAGTTGATGGCGTCGGCGAGGAAGGTGTGCCCGGTGACGTACTTCCCGGCCGCGCCCGCCTCGCGCACCGCCACGGCGATCTCCTCGCCGGTGTACTGGACCGAGGAGATGCTGTCGGTCGGCGAAAGCACCCCGCCGGACAGCATGAGCTTGATGTGGTGCGCCCCGCCGCGCAACACGTCGCGGACGACCCGGCGCACCTCGTCCGGGCCGTCGGCGAGCCGGAAGATGGTGGGGCACCGCAGGCACCCGTGGGTGCCGAACTCGCCCCGCGACCGGAAGTCGCCGTGCCCGCCGGTCTGCGACAGGGCCGGCCCGCCGTGGACCAGCCGCGGCCCGGCGACCAGCCCCTCCTCGATCGACTGGGCGAGCGCGAAGTCCGCGCCACCGACGTCGCGCACGGTGGTGAACCCGCGCCGCAGCATCTCGCCCAGTGCCTTGGCCGCCTTCGGCACGAGGTACGACGGCAGCCACGACTCCACCTGGGACAGGTCCATGCTCTGCACGTAGACGTGCACGTGCGAGTCGATCAGGCCCGGCATCAGCGTGCGACCGCGCAGGTCGAGCACCCGGTCGGGGCCCGACGGCCGCACCTCGGCCACCGTGCCGACCTCGGCGATCCGGTCGCCGACCACCAGCACGGCCCGGTCGACGTCCAGTGCACCGCGTTCGGCGTCCAGCACCGCCGCGTTGCGGAACAGGGTTGTCACCGACATCGTTTTCCCCCAGGTTTTCCGCGAGCCGGCCGCCGGTTCAGGAAACGGCCGGGACGTTTTCCGCGTAATGCGCGAGCATCGTCAGTTCTTCGACCCACATCCGCATCAGTTCTTCGACGACGGATCGTTCGACGACGTTTTCGTGGAACGTGAACAGGCCCTTCAGTACCGGCCCGTTCCCCGACTGCACGATCAGCGCGTTGACGTCGACGGCGAGCGGCACCGGCATGTCCGGGTCCCGTTGCGCGCCCAGGCTCCCCGGCACGGCCCGCCACGAGCCCCCGCTGTCCTGTTCGGACGGTCCACCGGCCGCGAACCGGCCCATGTAGTTGAACCCGAACTGCGGGCCGTCGTACTTCTTCAGCTCCGCCGCGGTGTCTTCGTTGAAGTACCGCAGCAGGCCGTAGCCGATCCCGCCGCCGGGAACGGCGCGCAGCTGACGCCCGACCGCGCGGACCACCTCGCCCGCCGCGGGACCACCGGCCAGGGCCTGGTCGAGGTCGAGGCCCGTGAGGTCCACCCGCGCCGGGTAGGCCTTGGCGAACCAGCCGACCGTCTGCGAGAGGTCGGCCCCGGCCACCAGCTCCTCCTCGCGGCCGTGCCCGGTGAGCTGGACCAGGAGCGACTCGTGGCAGTCACCCCGTGCGCGGCGGAACCGCGCCACCGTCAGCACCAGCGCCGCCAGCAGGCCGTCGGTGAGCCCGCCGCCCAGGGCTTTCGGCAGGGTCTTCGAGACCGCCTTGGTCACCGCCACGGGGACCTCGACCGTCAGCATGGACTCGCCGCCGCAGAGGTCCTTTTCCGGATCGGGGCGGTGCGCGCCGAACAACGGGTCCGGGCCGCTCAGGATCCCGGCCCACTCCGGCAGCTCGCCGGTCCGCGCAGCGCTGTGCGCTTCGGCCTCCAGCGCCGACGCCCACCGCCGCATCGAGGTCCCCGCGGGCGTGGTGCCGGGCAGCACCCCGCGTGCCACCTGCCCCGACACGGTCCCGAGGTCCTCCGCGAGGATCTGCCAGGAGGCGCCGTCGATCAGCAGGTGGTGGGCGATGACCAGGAGCCGGTCCGGCTCGCCGTCCGCCGGGGTGAACCACACGAACTGGACCATGACGCCGTTTTCCGGGTCGAGGCGCCCGAGCGCGGCCGCGAGCTCGGCGTCCCACCGCTCGGCCGGGGAGCCGGCCACGCGGTGGACCAGCCGGCTCAGCGGCAGGTCGTCCGCGCCGACCGGCAGCAGCCCCCACTTTTCCTGGCTGCCCTTCACCACCAGCCGGGAGCGGAGCAGCTCGTGCCGGTCGACCAGCGCGGAAACGGTGGCCTGGAACACCTCTTCATCGGTCCCGGCCGGCAGTTCGAACGTCATCCACTGCGCGAACCGCGGGTGCGGCCCGGACTCCAGCAGCGAGCGGGCCGCGGGGAGCAGCGGGATCGGCTCCCGCCGGCGGGCTTCCGGCTCGTCCGACGGCGTTCCGCCGCCCGGACCGGTGTTCGCGGGCAGCGCTTCGAACAGGCTCGCGATGCTGCGGTGCTCGAACAGCTGGCGCGGGGTGACCGCGACGCCGAGCGCCTTCACCCGCGAGACCACCTGCATGGACGCGATGCTGTCGCCGCCGAGCTCGAAGAAGTTGTCGTCGATCCCCACCCGGTCGAGCCCCAGCACCTCGGCGAACACGCCGGCCAGCAGCTCCTCCTGCTCGGTCCGCGGCGCGCGGTAGCGCTCCTGCGCGAAGTCCGGCTCCGGCAGCGCCCGCCGGTCGAGCTTCCCGTTCACCGTCAGCGGCAACCGGTCCAGCTCGACCACGGCCGCCGGCACCATGTACTCCGGCAGCCGCCCGCCCGCGAACCGGCGCAGCTCGTCCGGACCGGCCGCCGAACCGCCGGGAACCACGTACGCCACCAGCTGGCGATCCGGCCCGTCCGGCTCGCCGGACCGGCCCCGCACCACGACCGCCACCTGGGCGACCGACGGGTGTGACGCGAGCACCGCTTCGATTTCCCCGAGCTCGATCCGGAACCCCCGGAGCTTCACCTGGTTGTCCGCCCGGCCCAGGTACACCAGTTCACCGGAAGCGTTCCACCGCACCAGGTCCCCGGTCCGGTACAGCCGTGATCCGGTGGGGTCGAACGGGTTCGCCACGAACCGCCCGGCCGTCAGCGCCGGGCGCCGCAGGTACCCCCGCGCAACACCGGCGCCCGCCAGGTACAGCTCACCGGTCACCCCCTGCGGCACCGGCCGCAGGCCCTCGTCGAGCACCACCGCCGACATGCCGGCCAGCGGAGCGCCGATGGGCACGGGCCCGGCCGGCACCGCCGAACCGGGTGCGAACGGCCGTGTCACCGCGAAGGTCGTCGTCTCCGTCGGGCCGTAGCCGTTGGTGACCGTCGCCGCGACCGTGCTCAACGCCCGGGAGAGCGTCTCGCCGGGGATCTCCTCCCCACCGGCCCAGACCTCGTCGACGCCGTCGAAGACACCGGGGTTCTCGCGGACCAGCAACTCGAACAACCGCGTCGTCATGAACAACGCCGAAACCCGCTGCGCCACCAGGACCTCCCCGATGACCGCCGGGTCCAGCCGTCCCGGCGGGGCCAGCACCGCCGTCCCCCCGCCCAGCAGCGGCACCCACAGTTCGTACGTCGAGGCGTCGAAGACCAGCGGCGAATGCACCAGCACCCGGCGATGACGGCCGGACGCGTACACCGGCTCGGCCGCCAGGTCGGCGATCGCCGCCTGCGACACCGCAACACCCTTCGGCGTCCCCGTCGACCCGGACGTGTAGATCACGTAGGCCACGTTCGCCGGTTCGGGCGAGCCCAGCCGGTCGGAGTCGGTCACCGCGTCGGCCGCGCACGCCGCCAGCTCGGCGCCGGTGGCCGGGTCGTCGAGCGCCACCACCGGCACGTCGAAGCCCGCCAGCGCGGTGGCGGACCCGGCGGTGGTGACCACCAGCCGCGCCCCGGTGTCCCGGAGCATGAACTCGATCCGCTCGGCCGGGTACTCCGCGTCGATCGGCAGGTAGGCGCCACCGGCCTTCACCACACCCAGCAGCAGAGCGACCAGTCCGGGCGAACGCGGCAGCGCCACGGCCACGATCGACTCCGGCCCGACCCCGCGCCCGGCCAGGAACCGCGCCCACCGGTTCGAGGCCGCGTCCAGCTCGGCGTACGACACGTTCGTCTCGCCGGACACCACCGCGACCGCGTCCGGCGCCGCCTTCACCCGCTCGGCGAACAACCGGTCCAGAGTCGCCGCTTCGCCGGCCGGCGAAGCGGCCACCCGCCCCCACTCGGCCAGCCGGTCCCACTCACCCGGCAGGAGCACGCTCACCCGGCTCACCGCGGCCGACGGGTCGGCGACGATCTCCCGCAGCACGCCGGTGAACCGGGCGCCGATCGCCTCCACCGTGCTCCGGTCGAAGAGCTCGGTCGCGTACTCGATCTTGGCCTGCACGCCCCGCTGCCCCGTTCCCGGCAGCTGTGCGATCTCGGTCAGGCTGAAGTCGAGGTCGAACTTCGCGGTGCCGGTCTGGGCCATCTCGATGCTGCCCCGCATACCGGGGAAGTCCAGCACCGGCAGCTCGATGTCGTGCCAGGCGAACATCACCTGGAACAAGGGGTGGTAGGCGGCCGATCGCTCCGGGTTGAGCAACTCCACCAGCAGTTCGAAGGGCGCGTCCTGGTCGGCGTACGCGGTCAGCGCCCGGCGGCGGACCTGTTCGAGCAGGTCGGCGAAGGTGTCCTGCCCGGCCACGCGGACCCGCAGCACCCAGCTGTTGACGAAGAACCCGACCAGCTCCGAGAGCGCCTCGTCCGTCCGCCCCGCGGTCGGCGCCCCGATGGCGATGTCGTCGCCGGCGCCGAGCCGGTGCAGCAGCACCACCAGCGCCGTCTGCATCACCATCGACCGGGTCACGCCGTGCTTGCGCGCCAGCTCCTCGACGGCGTCCAGCAGGTCGCCGTCGATCGAGAACCACACCGCGTCGCCGAGGTTGCCCGCCGACGCCGGACGTGGCCGGTCCGTCGGCAGGGTGATCGGTTGCGGCAGGCCCGCCAGCTCGGCCCGCCAGCGCTCGAGCTGCCTGGCCGTCACGCTCTCCGGGTCGTTCTCGTCACCCAGCAGTTCCCGTTGCCACAGCGTGTAGTCCGCGTACTGCACCGGCAGCGGTTCCCACCGCGGCGGCTGCCCGGCGCACCGCGCGGCGTACGCCTCGGAGAGGTCGCGGATCAGCGGCCGTGTCGACCACCCGTCACCCGCGATGTGGTGCAGCACCAGGGTGAGCACGTGCTCGGTCGCCGCAGACCGCAGCAGCGACACCCGCAGCGGCGTCTCCGCGCTCAGGTCGAACTCGTGCCGGGCCAGGTCCGCCACCACGGCGTCCAGCCGGTCCGGCACCACGTCGGCCACCGGGAGGTCCGTCGGCAGCTCGGAAAGCGGTCGCACCACCTGGCAGGACTCCCCGCGCTCGTCCGCGACGACGACGGTCCGCAGGCTCTCGTGCCGCTCGAGGACGTCCCGCACCGCGTTCCGCAGTGCCGGCACGTCCAGCACGCCCGACAGCCGGATGACCAACGGGATGTTGTAAGCCGCCGAAGCGCCTTCGAACTGGTGCAGGAACCACAGCCTGCGCTGCGCGTACGACAACGGGATCATCGGATTTCCCCCAGGAACATCGGATTTCACCATGACGACGACGGAGAGCTTCGGGCATCCGCTCCCGGGCACGGGCTACGGCAGTGCCCGGGAGCGGATCGACAGGATCAGGCCTCGGCGTCCGACGACTCCGGGGCCGCGGCCGTCACCTGCTCGGGCTTCTCGGCCGGGAGCCAGAACCACGCGACGACGACCATCACCGCGGCCAGGCCGGCGAGCGTCCAGCACGCGGTGTGGAAGCCGTCGTAGAAGCTCGACTGCGCGGCGCCGATCAGCCGCTCCGCCAGCGCCGGTTGCCCCTCGGCGGTGTATCGCGCGGCCTGGGTGATCGCGTTGCCGATCGAGTCCTGGGCCTGGGTGAGCGACGCCGGGGGCAGTCCCGGCACCGCGGAGCCGACCAGGTGGTGGGTGTACAGCGACTGGAACAGACTGCCGACGATCGCGATGCCGAGCGTGCCGCCGAGCAGGCGCGTGGCGTCGTTCATCGCCGAGCCGACACTCGCCTTCGCCGCCGGGACGACCCGCATGATGGCGTCGGTCGCCGGCACGCCCACCGTGCCGAGGCCCACCCCGATCAGCGTCATCTGGAGGGCGAGGACCGCGGAACCCGTGTCGTTGGACTCGCCGGTGAACCATACGAAGAGGATGGTCAGCACCCCGAGCCCGGCGGTGATCACGATCCGGGAACCCCACTGGACAGCGAGCTTTCCGCCGAGGATCGACCCGATCACCATCCCGACCGCGACCGGGATGAACCGGAGCCCGGTCTCGAGCGGCGAGTAGAGCTTCAGGAACTGCAGGTACAGCGTGAGGAGGAAGGTCAGGCCCATCAACGTGAACGTCGCGATCGTCATCGCCCCGCAGGCCGCCGAGAAGCGCGCGTCCCGGAACAGCCGGACGTCGAGCATCGGGCTGCGCGCCTTGCTCTCACGCACGTACAGCGAAGCGAAGAGCACCACGGCGACGGCGAAGCCGGCGATGACACGCGCGCTGTCCCAGCCCGACGCGGGCGCCTCGATGATGGTGTAGACGAGGATGCCGAACGCCAGGCAGGACAGGACGAGGCCGCTCTTGTCGAGCGCGGGGGTCTCCGGATCGCGCGAGGTCGGCACGAACGCCGCGGTGAGCGCCAGCGCGACCAGGCCGATCGGCGCCATCACGAGGAAGATGCTGCCCCACCAGAACGACTGCAGCAGGGCGCCGCCGGCGAGCGGGCCGAGGACCATGCCGATCCCCGAGCAGGCGCCCCAGATCCCGATCGCGGCCGCCCGCGCCTTCCGCTCGACGAAGACCGTCGTCAGGATCGACAGGGTCGTCGGGTAGATGAACGCCGCGCCGAGGCCCATCACGGCGCGCGCCGCGATCAGCTCGCCCGCCGTGCTCGCGTAGGCACCCAGCCCGGAGGCCACGGTGAACACGGCCAGGCCGAAGATCAGCGCGCCGCGGCGGCCGAACCGGTCGCTGAGGCTCCCGGCGGCGATCACCAGGGCCGCGAAGACCAGGTTGAAGGCGTCGGAAACCCATTGCAGGTCGACGGTGCTCGCGTGTAGCTGGTCCACCAGCTCGGGCAACGCCACGGTAACGATCATCGTGTCCATGTTGATCACGACCACACAGACACACAGCACGGCGAGGATCATGGCCGGCGATCGAACGGACTTCGTTGCTGTACTCATGCCATCTTTCTTCTTTGGTTTCCGGGTCGTCGGATCGAGAGCGGTTCTCAGCCCGCTTCTTGGCTCCTGCGGCGGAGCTGAGGCCGGCTGGACGCCCGCAGGTCGTTCCAGCGCTGGGCCAACCGGGCGACGGTGGGTGCGTCGAAGATCAGCTGGATCGGCACCTCGACCCCCATCATCGAGCGGATCCGGGCGATCAACCGGGCCGCCAGCAGCGACTGACCGCCGCGCTCGAAGAAGTTGTCGTCGATCCCGACCTGGTCGAGCCCCAGCACTTCGGCGAACGCCCCGGCCAGCGCCTGTTCCTCCGGGGTGCGGGCCGCGCGGTAGCGCGCCTGGCCGAACTCGGGTTCGGGCAGCGCCCGCCGGTCCAGCTTCCCGTTCGCCGTCAGCGGCAGCTGTGCCAGTACGACCACGGCCGCCGGCACCATGTACTCCGGCAACCGGGCGCCGACGTAGCTGCGCAACTCGGCGACGTCGTGGACGGACTCGCCCTCGGCGGCGACCACCCGGCGCAGCTCCGCCACCTCGCCGATCGACGCGCCTTCGGCCGCGACGACGTAGGCCACCAGCAGGCCGGCGCCCTCACCGGCGCCGCGTGCCACGACGACCGCCTGCGCGACCGCGGGGTGGGACTGGAGGACCGCTTCGATCTCCCCCGGTTCGATCCGGAAGCCCCGGACCTTCACCTGGTGGTCGACCCGTCCCAGGTACCGGAGCAGCCCGTCGTCACCCCACTTCACGAGGTCGCCCGTCCGGTACATCCGGCCGCCCGACGGGTCGAGCGGGTCCGCCACGAACCGGGACGCCGTCAGCCCGGCCCGCCCGCGGTACCCACGGGCGACCCCGGCGCCGGCGATGTACAGCTCGCCGACGACCCCCACCGGCACCGGCAGCAGACCGGGGCCCAGCACGTGGACCCGCTCGTTCTCCAGTGCGGTGCCGATGGGCATCGACGCGTCGGAGGCGGACCACGGCCGGGATTCGCACGGCTCGGTCAGGGTGTGCTCGGTCGAGGCGACCGCGGTTTCGGTCGGGCCGTAACCGTTGATGATCCTGGTACCCGGCAACGCCGTCTGGACGCGCTTCACCAGCGACGTCGGGAGTGCCTCGCCGATGAAGACGATCGTGTCGGCGGTGACCGAGCCGCCGAGGCTGTCGACCATCTCGGCGAAGACCGAGGGGACCGTGCTGATCACCCCGCCCGACCAGTGCCCGCGCTCGGCGAGGACCAGCGCGTCCCGGACGATCTCGAGGGTGCCGCCGGTGCTCAGCGCGCCGAAGAGCTCCAGGACCGACACGTCGAAGCTCACCGACGTACTCGTCAGCATCCGGGTGCCGGGCGCCACCCCCATCCGCTCGGACACCTGGGCGACGAAGGCGACGACGTTGGCGTGCGCGAGGGCGACCCCCTTGGGCCGGCCGGTCGACCCGGACGTGTAGATCACGTAGGCGAGGTTCTGCGGTCCGGGACCGCCGTCGACCGGGCCGGCCTCGTGCGCGTCGACGTCGTCCATCAGGAGGGTGGGAGGCAGGGTCCGCGGCAGCTCGTCCCGGGTCGCGGTGTCGGTGATCAGCAGGACCGGCCGGGCGTCGCCGAGCACGAACTCCAGCCGCTGCCCCGGATAGCCCGGGTCCAGGGGCAGGTACGCACCGCCTGCCCGCAGGACGGCCAGCAGCACCACCACCAGGTCCGCCGTCCGCGGCAGCGAAACCGCGACCACCGACTCCACGCCGACACCCCGGCCGCGCAGCACCCGCGCCAGCCCGTCGACCCGGTCGGCCAGCTCCCGGTACGTCAGCTCGACGCCGTCGCACACGACCGCCAAGGCGTCCGGTGTCCGGCTCACCTGCGCGGCGAACAGGTCAGGCAGCGTGGCGTCCGGCGACGCGACCGGCGCGCCGGCCCGCTCCCGCGTCAGCGCGCGTTCCTCCGGCACCAGCACGTCGACCTGGCTCACCACGACCGCCGGGTCGGCGGTCACCTGGCGCACGACCGCGCGGAAACGCTCGGCCAGCCGCTCCACGGTCCCGCGGTCGAACAAGGCGGTGGCGAACTCGATGCGGCCTTCGACCACGCGGTCGCCGTCGGGGCCGAGCGCCTCGACGAGGTCGATGGTCAGGTCGAACTTCGACGACCCGTTCCCGATCCACCGGACCGTGCCCTTCAGGCCGGGCAGGTCGAGCTCCGCCGCCGCGGTGTTGTGCCACGAAAGCATCACCTGGAACAGCGGCGCGTACGCGGTCGACCGCTCCGGGTTGAGCAGCTCCACCAGGAGCTCGAACGGGGTGTCCTGGTGCTCGTAGGCCGCCAGGGCCTTTTCCCGCACCTGGTCCAGCACGTCGGCGAAGGTCGGGTGGGCGGACAGGTCCGCGCGCAGCACCACGTTGTTGATGAACATGCCGACGAGGTCGTCGAGCGCGTCGTCGGTGCGGCCGGCGATGGGCGAGCCGATGGTGATGTCGTCGCCGGCGCCGAGCTGGTGCAGCACCACGGCCAGCACCGCCTGCCACACCATCGCCACCGTCGCGTCGTGCCGGCGCGCCAGCTCCTCGATCAGCCGGAACTCGGTGGTGTCGACCACGAAGCGCACGAAGTCGCCGTCGTAGGAGATGGTCTGCGGGCGCGGGCGATCGAGCGGCAGCTGCAGCGGCTGCGGCACCCCCGCCAGCTCGGTGCGCCAGTACTCGGACTGCCTCGCCAGGACGCTCTTCGGGTCCGCCGCCGAGCCCAGCAGTTCCCGCTGCCACAGCGCGTAGTCGGCGTACTGCACCGGCAAGGACGTCCACTCCGGGGCGTGGCCGGCCAGCCGGGCCGTGTACGCCTCGGACAGGTCCCGCACCAGCGGGGCCGTCGACCAGCCGTCGGCGGCGACGTGGTGCAGCAGGGCGAGGAGCACGTACTCGTCGTCGGCGTGCCGGATCAGCGCCACCCGCAGCGGGATCTCCGCCGTCAGGTCGAACGCGTGCCGCACCTGTGCGCCGATCGCCGCATCGAGCTCACCGTCCGGGACGGCCAGCTCGGTGAACGGCACCTCGGCCTCGCGCGCCGGGACGATGCGCTGGAACGCATCGCCCTGGTCGTCCTCCGCGATCAGCGTGCGCAGGCTCTCGTGCCGCGCGACGACGTCCGACCACGCGGCTCGCAGCGCCGCCACGTCCGGTTGACCCGAAAGCCGCACGAGCAACGGCGCGTTGTAGGTCGACGACGGCCCTTGGAAGCGGGCCAGGAACCACAGGCGGCGCTGCGCGAACGACAGCGGCAGCACGTCCGGGCGGCGCCGGGCGAGCAGCGCGGGCCGGACCTCGGTCCGGTGGTCGAGGCTCGCGAAGATGCCGGCCACGGTCGGGGTTTCGAACACCACCTGGATCGGCACCTCGGCGCCCAGCAGCGCCCGGATCCGGGTGATCAGCTTGACCGCGAGCAGCGACTGCCCGCCGAGCGCGAAGAAGTTGTCGTCGATCCCGACCCGGCCGAGCCCCAGCACTTCGGCGAACACGTCCGCGAGCAGCTTCTCCCGCTCGGTCCGCGGCGCGCGGTAGCGCCCCTGGGCGAACTCCGGCTCCGGCAGCGCCCGCCGGTCGAGCTTTCCGTTGGCGGTCAACGGGAAGCCGTCCAGCACGACCACGGCGGCGGGAACCATGTACTCCGGTAGCCGGTCGCCCGCGAACCGGCGCAGCTCCGCCGGATCGGCTTCGCCCACCACGTACGCCACGAGCTGCCGGTCCGCCCGGTCCTGCTCGCCCGCACGGCCGTGCACCACGACCGCCACCTGCGCGACCGACGGGTGCGACGCCAGCACCGCCTCGATCTCCCCCGGCTCGATCCGGAAGCCCCGGATCTTCACCTGGTCGTCCACCCGGCCGAGGTACACCAGCTCGCCGGAAGCGTTCCACCGCACCAGGTCCCCGGTCCGGTACAGGCGGGAACCGGTGGGGTCGAACGGGTTCGCCACGAACCGCGCCGCCGTCAAGCCCGGGCGGCGCAGGTAGCCGCGTGCCACCCCCGCACCCGAGACGTACAGCTCGCCGGTCACCCCCGGCGGCACCGGGCTCAGCCCCGGGTCCAGCACCACCGCGGACATCCCGGACAGCGGCGCGCCGATCGGCACCGGGCCGTCCGGCACGTCCGCCCGGCCTTCGAACGGCCGTGTCACGGCGAAGGTCGTCGCCTCCGTCGGGCCGTAGCCGTTGGTGATCGTCGCCGCGACGACCTCCAGGGCCCGGGAGAGCGTTTCGGCGGGGATCTCCTCGCCGCCGACCCAGACCTCGTCGACGCCGTCGAAGACACCGGGGCTCTCACGGACGAGCAGCTCGAACAGCCGAGTCGTCATGAACAGCGCCGAAACCCGCTGCGACACCAGGACTTCCCCGATGGTCGCCGGGTCCAGCCGTCCGGCCGGAGCCAGCACCGCGGTCCCACCGCCCAGGAGCGGCACCCACAGCTCGTACGTCGAGGCGTCGAAGACCAGTGGCGAATGCACCAGCACCCGGTGGTGCCGCCCGTTGGCGTACCGGGGATCGAGCGCCAGGTCGGCCACCGCCGCCTGGGAAACCGTGACGCCCTTGGGCGTCCCCGTCGACCCGGACGTGTAGATCACGTACGCCGCGTTCAGCGGCTCCAGCCGGTCGGCGACCGCATCACCCGGACACGCCTGTACCTCCGCGCGAACGGCCTCGTCGTCGATCGAGACCAGGGGCACGTCGAAGCCTTCGGTCGCCCTGCTGAGCTCGCCGGTGGTCACCACCAGCCGGGCACCCGCGTCGCCGAGCACGAACCCGATCCGCTCGGCCGGGTACCCCGCGTCGATCGGCAGGTAGGCGGCGCCGGCCTTCCACACCCCCAGCAGCACCGCGACCAGTTCGGGCGACCGCGGCAGCACCACCGCCACGATCGACTCCGGCCCGGCCCCGCACCCGGCCAGGAAGCGCGCCCACCGGTTCGACCGCTGGTCCAGCTCCGCGTACGACAGCGCCTCGTCTCCGAGCACCACCGCTGCCGCGTCCGGACAGGACTTCGCCCGCTCGGTGAACAACCGCACGGCCGTCGCCGGATCCGCTTGTGGCGCAGCCGTCCGGCCCCACTCGGCCAGCTCGTCCCACTCGCCCGGCAGCAACGCACTCAGCCGGCCCACGGCGGCCCGTGGCTCGGCGACGATCTGCGTCATCACCGCGCGGAAGCGCCCGGCCAGTGCCGCCAGGTCGGCGGCTCGGTACCGGGCCGCGTTCGCGTCGAACCGCACGACGAGCCCGCCGGTCCGCTTGTCCTCGTACGCGGTCACCGCCAAGTCGTCGACCGCGCCGGCCGACTCGATGGCGAACGCGCCCGGCGCACCACCGAAGTCCAGCGTCTCGGAGAACGGCAGAATCCCCAGGACGGGCCCGAGGTGCTCGCTCACCGACCAGCCCGCGGCCGAAATCAGGTCCGACGTCGAACACCGGGAGTGGCGCACCGATTCACGCACCTCGCCGGCGATCCGCTCGGCGGCCTCGGCGAACGGCGCGGCCGGCGGGATCGACACCCGCAGGGGGACAAACCCCGCGCGCAGGCCGGGCTGCGTCTTCGTCGATCCGGTGCGGTTGGCCATCGTCAACCGGACGGCGAAGTCGTCCGCGCCGGAGAGCCGCTGGACGAGCACCGAAAGGGCCGCGATGAAGTAGCTGGAGAACCGGAGCCCGAGGTCGTCGGCGCCGGCGCGCCAGCGGTCCAGTTCGGCGGACTCGACGTGGAGCGTGTGGTGCTCGAGGCCTGCGCGCCCGGGCGTGCGCTCCCCGGTCAGCGAGACCGGCGCCGCGACGGCGGCCAGGCGCTCCTGCCAGAAAGCCCGGTCGGCGTCCGCGTCCGCGGAGTCCCGGTAGCTGCGGTCGGCCTCGTCGAGCGCTTCGGGGCCGGCGAACTCGGCCGGCCCGGCCGGGACCCCGGCCAGCTTCGCGGAATAGACCGCCGCGACCCGGCGCATGAAGACGGTGTAGCCGAACACGTCGTTCAGCAGGTGGTGCATGGCGACGAACACGAAGAACCGGGCCGGCGCGACCCGGACCGCACCCACCCGGAACAGGGTGTCCTTCGCGAGGTCGAGCGGAGCCTGCCGGTTCCAGGCGATGGCCGACAGCGCCGCCGCGACCGGGTCCGGTTCCGCGCTGACGTCGGTGACGGAGACGTCGCCGGTCACGTCGTCGCGGACGAACTGGTACGGCCCCTGCTCGTCTTCGTCGAAGTTCGTCAGGAACGGCCGCGCCTCGGCCAGCACGTCGCCGAGTGCCGCTCGCAGCACCGGCAGGTCCAGTTCGCCGTCGACGTCCCAGTAGACCGCGGTCAGGTTGGGGATCTCCGGCCGCAGTTTCTGCGCGAACCAGATCGACTGCTGGGCCGAAGACAATCGGAGCGCTTCTTTCGCGGGCACTGCTCCCCCAGGTACGGAATTGTTTGAATGAGAAAGTCGGCGGCTTTATCGAGCACTTTCCGAGTGGAATCATCTTGGCACGCCCCGCTTCGGAGCGTCAAACGCCGCGCCTTCAGCCGCGGTTCGGGCTCAGCGAACGGGCCCACGCCAAGGAAGCCGACGGGATTTCGCTCAGCCGGTACCCGGCGGGCGGCGACGCGTTCATGAGGTTCCGGACGAAGAAATCCCATTTCCGCCGCGTGACATAAGCCTCGCGGTGGAACATGGTGTGCCCGGCGCCGGGCACGATCAGCAGCTCGAAATCCTTGTCCGCTTCGATCAGCGCGTCGACCAGTCCCAGGGTTTGGTACGGAAGCGCGTTGTCGTCGAGTTCGCCGTGGATCAGGAGCAGTTTCCCCCGCAGGTTCCCGGCGAGTTCGGCGTTGACGCACCGGCGGTAGAGCTCGGGTTCGTACGGTCCCTGGTAGACCTCGCCCCACCACGGCAGCTGCAGCCGCGGGTCGTGGCAGCCGGACACGCCGACCGCGACCCGGTAGAAGTCCGGGTGGGCGAGCACGGCGCGCACGGAGGCGGAGCCGCCGGCGGAATTGCCGGTGATCCCGACCCGGCCGGTGTCCAGCCACGGATGCCGCCTGCCGAGTTCGGTGATGGCGGCCACGTGGTCGTCGAGACTCCCGAAGTCGTCGATGTGCCCGTAGGAAAGGTCGTGGAATTCCTTGTCCCGGCCCGGTGTGCCCCGGCCGTCCACCGAGACCACGGCGAATCCCAGGGCCGCGTACGCTTCGAAATCGCCGGTTCCGGTGTTGTCGAAACCGGGTGGCGCGTGCTGCGAATGGGGACCGGGGTAGATGCGGTCGATGACCGGGTAGCGCCGGTCCGGGTCGAATCCGTGCGGGCGCCACAGGAGGCCGTAGACGTCGGTGGTGCCGTCGGCCGCCTTGACCGTGAACCGTTCGGGCGGGGTCCAGCCGGCCCGTTCGAGCGCGGAGACGTCGGCCCGCTCCAGCTCCACCACCACCTGGCCCGACCGGTCGCGCACCACCGCGACCGGCGGCCGGTCCGACCGAGACGCGATGTCGACCAGGTACCGGCCCGACGGCGCGGCCTGCACGGCGTGGTCGTCGAGGTCCTCGGTCAGCCGGGTGAACCCGCTGCCGTCGAGTTCCGCCCGGCACAGCTGCCGGACGTACGGGTCCTCCTCGACCAGGCCGGACGCCGTGAAGAAGACGACGCCGGCGTCCTCGTCGACGTGGAGGATCTCCCGGACGGCCCACGCGCCCTTCGTCACCTGGTCGACCAGAACACCCGAAGCGGAGTACCGGTAGAGGTGCCCCCAGCCGTCGCGCTGGGAGTACCAGAGCACGTCCCCGTTCGCCAGGGTGCGCACGAGCGGCGGCTGAAAGATCATCTGGTTGGGCTCGACCCGGGTCCGGCCGGTTTCCTCGACGACCACCCGGGACAGGCCCGTCGAAAGGTCGATCGCGATCAGCCGCAGGCGCAGGTAGAACCGCCCGGGATCGAGGTAGTAGAGCGTCCCGCCGTCGGCTGACAGCCACGCCCGGTCCCACGCCAGCGGCGAGCGGAACGACGCGTAGAAGGGCTCGGCGTCCGAAGGCGTCACGGTCCGGCGCTCCAGGTCGACGACGACCAGGTGCAGCATCGGCTGGTTCTCCTCGCCGGCCATGGCGTACCGGTAGGTGTGCGTCACCGGCCGGCCACCGCCCGACGGCGCCGACTCGACCAGGTGCAGCGGCTCGACCTCGCGTTCGTCGATCCGGTGCGTCACCAGCTTCGTCCCGTCCGGGCTCCACATGACGACCGGCGGCGCGACCGCGCCGGCCTTCCGCATGATCGAGCGGTGCTGCCAGAACGTCGTTTCGGTCGCGTAGGCGTTGTCGGCGGAGCCGTCGCGGGTGAGTGGTGACTCCGCGCCCGTTTCGTCGCGCACCCACAGGTTGTGGTCGCGGACGAAGACCGTCCACCGCCCGTCGGGCGACCGGGATTCGCCGAGGGCGACCGGAACAGGTTCTTCGGTGGGAGCGCACGTGTAGTCCTCGAGCGAACACCGCCACCGGCGCCCACCGGACTCGACGATCACGGCGTCGTTCCCGACGTCGACCACCGACGGCTCGGACGGTTCACCGGTCGCGCCCGCCAGGGCGGCGGCCAGCCTGGCGCGGTCGAAGGCACGCTGCCGCGTGCCCGCGGCCGGATCGACCAGAACGTGTTCCGCACCATCCGGGCCCGAAGTCGCGTACCAGAACGAATCCGACCCGGCCGTCCAGGTCGGCGGGCCCACCACACCGGTGATCAACGTGGCCCGGTGCGGCCTCAGCATCTGCTCCGCCCGCCGGTAGTCCCCGGCGGCACAGGTTTGCTCCATGGTGGCGACGATACGCCATAGTCTACGTAGTAGACAACTGGCCCGGACCCGCCCGCCGAAGGCGGCCCGAAGGTCGATTAGGCTGGTCGCGTGACCGAAAAACCCGCGAAGAACACCGGCCGGGCGGTGACGCCGCGCGGCACCCTCAACCGTCGCCGGATCCTCGACGCGGTGGCGGCGACGGTCGCGGACAAGGGTGTCGACGCCGTCACGATGCGCGCCATCGCCACCGAGCTCAAGGTCGACCCGATGGCGCTCTACCGGCACTTCCAGGACAAGGACTCGTTGCTGGCGGCGTTCGTCGACGACGTCTTCGCGGACATCGGGCCCCCCGAAGAACCCGGCGTCGAAGGGGCGAAGGAACTCGCCCGGCAGTACTTCCGGGCCCTGGTCGCGCACCCCGGGCTGGTGACCATCACCCTCGAGCACGCCCTCGACAGCCCGCACCAGCTCCTGATGGGGGAACGGATCTACCGGGGCATGCTCGACGCCGGCTACGACATCGAGACGGCCGTCATGGTGTTCAGCGGGCTGCAGCGGTTCGTGCTCGGCAGCGCGCTGATGTACCCGCGCCGCACGGATCCCGACGACCTCCCCGGCTGGAACCGCGTCCGGGGGCTCTTCCGGCAGCTGGATCCCGAACGGTTCCCCACGTTGCGCCGGGTCAACGAGCAGGTCCCCAGGATGAACCAGGAAGAGGTCTTCGGCCGCTGGCTCGACTGGATCTTCGACCCGCCGGGCGCGCCGGCCGGATCCGGCGGTTCCGGCGCCTGACGCGTCACGTGCAGTGGTCGAGCAGCTCGGCCAGCTGGTCCCAGTCGCGGGACCGTTGCCGGGCGACCTCGGCGAGGCCGGGCGCGCAGTGGCTCGGGATCTTGTCCACGACCGTTTTCAGGTCGGCGCCGCCGAACGGGACCTCCAGCCAGCGCAGCACCGCGCGGCCGGACTCGGTGAAGCGCAACGCGGGGTCGCGGCGCATGCGGTCCAGCACGTAGGCGGGGTCCGCGCGCGGCCCGGCGGTCGCGATCGAAGCGTTGCGGGCCGGCTTGCTCCCCTTGCGGGACACCGGTTCTTCGCCGCTGCGCAAGCGTTTGCGCACGTCCTTGGCCGTCGTGACCGACACCCCGGCGGCCAGGGCCACCTCGCGTGCCGACGCGTCCGGATCGGCTTCGAACAGCTCGGCGGCACGGCGGCGCGCCTGCTCGTTCGACCGGTACAGCACGCCGTTGCTCGCGAGCCGGCCGGTCGGATGGGGAAGTTCCGCGGTCGACCGCTTGCGGATCGCGGCCACCGTCTTGGGTGACAGCCCGGCGACCCCGGCGATCCGCCGGTCCGACCACTGCGGGTACAGCGCGAGGATTTCGCGCGCCGCGCCCTTCCGGTCGGCCAGCGTCAACGGCAGGCCGTGCATCGCGTTCAGCTTCACGGCCAGCACGAACGCCTCTTTGACGTCGCCGTCGAAGAACACCGCGGCGATGGTCGTCTCGCCGCGCAGCTGCGCCGCCCGGAGCCGGTGCAGCCCGTCGATGACCTGTGTCGTCGGCCGGTGGACGACGATCGGCGGCGGCGCGGTTGCCGACTCGGCGAGTGCGCGGACGTGCTCGGCGTCCTCCACCGTCCGCGGCGCTGCCTCGAACGGCAGCAGGTCCCGGATCGGAACGTTCACGACATTCGAATAGAACGGAGATTCACGGCTCAACGGGTCGGCGAAGTTCTTCTCCGCCGAAACTGCAGTGACGGTCATTGGATCCCCCCGGATACAAAAGCACCGCTCCGCCCGATGACAACCGTGACACGTGCCGATTCTGCTCGACTCCGTTGTCACGGCGACCGAACGAACCTTATCGTGTGGAAAATCGGTGTTCCGCCAGGACGCATCCCTCCCTGGGCGACGGCTGGGGTAAACTCAGATGACCGACACGGCTCAACCGGTCACGTCAGCGAACACTTGAAGCCTACGACGGGCTCCGATCCGCGTCAACTATCGTGACCAGCAGGCTATGCTCTGTCCACAGCAGCGACCGCAGAGGAGCGTTAGTGCCGTGACCACCCCAGCTCCTTCACTGGCAGCCAAGATCGAGAAGCTGTTCGAGACGATCCAGCCGCTCGGCCGCGAGTACAGCAACGACGAGGTGGCCAAGGGCTGCGCGGAAATGGTCGGTGGCACGTTCTCCAAGACCTACGTCTGGCAGCTGCGGACCGGTCAGCGGGACAACCCGACCAAGCGCCACCTCGAGGCGCTGGCGTCGTTCTTCCGCGTCCCGCCCGCGTACTTCTTCGACGACGAGACGTCCGAACGGGTCGACTCGCAGCTGGCGCTGATCGCCGCCCTGCGCAACGCCGACATCCGGAACATCACGCTGCGCGCGCTCGAACTCGACAGCTCCGGCCGGGAGTTCATGTCGCGTATGATCGAAGAGATCGGCCGAATGCAGACGCGACGCTGAGGGTGCCGCCCCGCGCGCATCGAACACCGGACCCGACATGAGGGCAGATGTGGATCGCCGAAGTCGCCAGCAACCGTTCGACGCCCTGTCGCTGTCAGCGATGCGACGGGCCGCCAAGCGCAAGCTCGAGTCGCTGCACATGCCGCCGTGCCGCGACGTCGTCGAGTTCGCGGAGGCGCTGAGCGCCAAACGGGGGATCCCGCTGCACGTCCTGCCGGTGACGATCCGGCCGTCCGACCCGTGCGGGCTGTGGCTGTCCACGCCGGAAGCCGACTTCATCACCTACGAGGCGGTGGCGAGCCGGCCGCACCAGCACCACATCATCGCGCACGAGCTCGGCCACATGATCTACGGCCACCGCGGGGTTTCCGCGGCCAGCAGCGTCACGACGCAGCTGCTGTTCCCCGACCTGGACCCGAGCCTGGTGCAGGACCTGCTCGGCCGGTCCGGGTACACCGAACGCCAGGAGCAGGAGGCGGAGATGATGGCCACGATCATCCAGGACCGCCTGCGCGAGGCGCCCGAGGCCGCGGATCCGGCGTCGGCGGACGGAATCCTCGACCGCATCCGCCGGTCGCTCTCGTGACCGCGACGGGGTTCCGCCCCCGAGCACCCCACCGTAGATTGAAGGACCGGCACTCGACGACCAGCTGAGGGACGCTCGGATGGATCTGCTGGAAGCCACCAGACCCGCGATGGCGGCGTTCTGCTTGGTCGCGTTGGTCTACAAGCTCTTGACCTCGTCCAAGGCCCACCGCGACCCGGCGACGATGGCTTTGCTGGCCGTCTTCGCCTCAGGCGCGATCGCCTGGACCGTGACGACACCGGGAGTCAGCGAAGCCCTCGAACACCGCACGGGCCTCCCGAACCTGTCGACATTGATCATGGAGCTCCTGGCGGCGGTGGTGCTGAGCCCGGCGCTCCTGGTCGCGGTGATCACGTGGTCCAACTCCCCTGCCGAGGCCAAACGCAAGCGCAGGGTGGTGATCGCCCGCGGCTGCGCGATCGGCGCGGTGATGATCACCCTCTGGACAGCAGCAGCGGTGAAAACCCCGGACGGCACGGAGTACCTCGTCCAGAACGCGAATCACCCCATGGTGATCGCGTACCTGCTCGTCTTCGAACTCGGCTTCGGCCACGGTTTGACGGTCCTGCTCCGGCTCTGCTGGCCGTACGCCCGCCTGAGCCGCGACACCTGGCTCCGCCGAGGCCTGTTCGTCACGATGATCGGCGCGGGCGCGGACCTCCTGGTGATTGCGGGCCGCCTGATCTCGGTCCCGGCGTTGATGCTGGGCTACGACCCGATGGCCTGGGAGGTGGCCCTGGGCATCGTCAGCCGCCTCGGCACCGTCGGAATCGTGCTGGGCCTGTTGCTCCCGTCGATCGCAGCACAGTGCGGAAACGTAGCGGCTTGGTGGCGCGACGTCCGGTCGTACCAGGCCCTGGGCAGCCTCTGGCGAGACCTGAACCGGGCGTTTCCCGAGGTGAGCCTCCTGAACGGGAAGGTCCCGCGCCGTTCGTACGTCCGGGTGGAGGAGATGCGTTATCTCCTGGGCCGCCGCGTCATCGAAATCCGCGATTCATGGCGGGCCCTGCGCCCTTATGTGCCGGACAACAACGCGAGAGCGGACACTGACTTGAAGCACCTGGCAGTGGAAGCGGCATGGTCCCTGCGGGCAGCCCTGGCAGCGAAGTCGGCCGGTCGGGCAGCAAACGAAGAGTCGGGCGCGAGCAGCCTGGAACGGCTGGAAGCCACGAACCTGGACGACGACATCGAGTGGTTGGTGCGAGTGGGGCGCGCCTATACGGCTACGCAGCCTCCGGAGGATCGGAAAGTCTTATTACCGGCCGCCAACTGACGGGTCCCGGTGTTCTCCTCCGCCCGTCCTACTTCTGGGTGATCTCAACGTCCTCGAGCCCGGACAGTTCGCGCCGTTCAAGACCGCGTTCCACACCGTACTGACCCAGCGCCACAGCGTCGCCGACGCCCTCCGCACCCGTCGAGCACAGCTGGGCCCGCCACGACGACCCGGCACCGACAGACCATTCGAGCCTCGCCGTCGAGCCGGCACTGACCGCAACCACGCCACTGACAACGTCCGACCCGGCCCGCCACCGGACCGGCGTGGCCTGGGACAAGGACGCAGTTGAGGCATCCTGACCAAACCTCGCTACACCGGCCGCCAGGTCTGCAACAAGCAACGCAAGGACGACAAGTGGATCTTCTCCGAGCAGATCATCCACGACCGATCATCGACATCAAGACTCTTCCAGCGCGCCCAGGAGATCGCCGCCGCCAAGGGCGCCGGCCGCATGCTCGGGAACTTCCCCCACTCCGTACACCCCCAGCCGCGGCCAAGCGGACCCCCTCAGGCTGTGGTCACAACATCAGCGCGACAGGCGCCAGTTCGCACTTCACCGCAGTCCGAGGGCCAGGGCTGCCGAAGTCGACTCTGAGCAGCCCACCGGCGGGACTCTACCTACCGCCAATATCGACGCTGTTTCTCTTCGGCAACGTGAACTCGCTGGAGTCAACTGCCCGCATTTCCGAGACGGCAACTTCCTCCATCGCGTCGATCGCTTTAGCGGGGATCGAGATACGCCCTCGGGTCCGAACCGCCGGGAAACCGCCTTCATCTACGGCCCGATAAATCGTCATCGCAGAAACGCCGAGCAACTTTACCGCCTGGCCAACCGTCAAGAAACGCGGCACACTCACATCAGACTCGGACATCACAGACCTCCACGCACTACGTGGTAAAGGGGAGGCTAGCGCCGACGGTCCAAGCAACCGCCCACATCGACACCATTAACTTCAGCATCCGCCAGAAACATCAACTCGTCAACCTGGCTCCAATGCAACTAAGTCAGACCTCGCCGAGACCAGCACCCATCTCTTAACCATCTCGCCTTCATGAAGTACCGGGCCGACTCGGCTGGGCCTGCTGCGTCTCGTCGTCGAACACGATCTGGTACGCCATGACCGGCTCGCCTACCCCGCCGGCGACTCCTTGTCCTCGCCGTCGTCGCCCAGGTCCGGCGGTTCGAGCAGCCGGTCGATGGCGTCCTGCGTCCACCGATATCGACTTCAGCCGCTCGTCGGAGTCGAAGGTCTCCACACGTCGCGCTGCGGGCGAGCCTGCGATCCGGCAAGCCGAACACGTCGCCGCTGCACAGGTCGTCGTCCAGGTCGCCCGCAACGCACTTACCGCGGTTGCCGGTGCGGGCGCCAACCGATCGCCCGTCAGCAGCGGTTGGTCTCGTTCGTGACCCCCTCTGGCTGGCCGCCGCGACGAACGACAGCGCCCCCGCAGCCATGAGTGATCTCCCAGGCCCGGGGGTGCGTCGATGTCCGCGCTCAGCGGCCCAGCGCCGCCTGGTACTCCTTCGCCTGGACCGGAGTCAGGTACCGCGACACCCGAACCAGCACGCCGCCCTTCACGTAGTCGTACTCGCCGACCGCGGGCAACCCCTTGGCGACCGACTGGCTTGCCTGCCGCCGTCCCCATCTAGGTCGCCGCCGCGCTCGACCGCCTGTTCGCGCGGCCGAACCCCGCCGACGGCCACGGGAACGCGACGAGGTCCCAATCGGGCCGTACTCGGCAATGCCGCGGATCGGCGGAATCCAAGGGGTCACCCGGTTCGCACGCTCTTCGCCAAGGTCGCACCCGGCTTGTTCGAATCAATGCTGGACCAGCTAAACCTCATGTTCGTCGACGACCCCAAGGCCGTGGTGGCAGGTGCTCGATCCGACCGGCTACCTGGTCGGCATGGACGGCACGCCCGGCCGCGACGGTGTCGCCCCAGAGATGGCGCCGCAGTGGCGGATGCCCGCGTTGTGGGAGCGGAACCCTACGTTCTGGCGGGACCGCACCAATCGCCGGTTCATCCTCGTGCACGCGCCGGCGCAGAGCTGAAACCCGCGATGCCCGCCGACTAACTCGATGTGACAGCGCGGAAATGCTCCGTGACGTCCACGCCGAGCCGGAGGCCGCCGGCAATCCTGACCAGGCGCCCGTTGACGTGGGCGAAGTGCCCGCCGGCCGATTCGAGCTCGCTGACCGATACTTCACGGGCCCGGCGCAGCGCGTAGGTTGCGCTATCGAAGGTGATCAGCACCCCGATGTCGAAGTCGAAGGACCGGAACACCCAGAACACCGCGTCCGCCCCGATGTCGAGCCCGACGGCACGGACCTTCACCTGGACCAGGCGGCATCGGCGGCCAGCAGGTCGTAGGACTTGACCGAGTTCAGTTCCAGCGTCCCGTCGTAGTCCTTCGCGGCGAGGTACTCGGCGTAGTCGCCCGGGGGCGCGTTGCGGGTCCGCACGACGCCGCGGTCGCGCAGCTCGGCCAGGATCGCGGCGTACCGGCCCAACAGTTTGGGGACAGACGCTGCGCCGAGGACGTCGCGTTCTTCAGCCACTCACTCATCTTCCGCCAAAGCTGCCGACGGTGAGTTCTCCGGAGGCTGTCAGCGCTGTTCTACGGCGCCCCGGGGAGGGCGATGGTGTCGGGGTGTCCCACCGGTAGCAGCCGTCGGTGGGTGCGGGGTGAGAACGGCGACGTGCAGGGCGTCCAGCTGCCAGGCCCAGCGCTGGCAAACGTGGTTGATGCCGACGGCGTCGAGGATCCCGCAGTTGGCCCGGGTGTAGGCGAGTGCGAGGTGCGGGCACCAGTGCCGGCCGATCGCGTCGGCGGGCGGGAGCGCGCGGACCTGGTTGACCAGCTGCCCCAGGGGCTCGTCACGGGCCTCGAACACCTCCGGGCTCGATCGGGCCGGAGCTGCCGATGTCGAGCTGAAGACCGTCGGCGTTGACGGTGGCCCGGCCCAGCACCAGCTCGATGCTCTGCAGCAGCTTGTCCTCGGCGCCCTCGCGGCTCGGCTACCGCCGCACGCTTTTCGCCGCAACCACGAGCACCCACCCGAGTACCGCTGGACCGCGCCGCTTACCGACGGCGTCGTCGCGCAGGCCTTCCGCCCCGTCCCGACCACCCCACCCTCGGGTCACTGAACGGATCGTCGTGATAACGAGCGGCATCACAGGACGCACACCACAAGCCGCATCACAAATCTCGCAAATCAGAAATTCGCCCAATATAAGGCGGGGTGCCTGATTTCAAAACAATCAGGGGACCATTTCCGGTTAACGCTGACGATATATCATCCCGCTCCACAAAAGCCCTACTGTCATAGTAGAATGCCCAGCCGCTGGACAATTCATCACACTTATTGATTACAATCTCGACGTCATGCTCACCCCGGACAACCCGATCCAGAAATCGCTGAGCCGCATCAAATGCATCTTGAAAAACCATGCTAATGTGTCCTCACAAAGAAGAATCTGTTCCATTGATCGAATGAAGCCGGGCCGCTTGGTAGCTCGCCTTGAAAGTCGACGAAGTTGACCCTACCTTGTTGCACGATCGCGTTCCACACATGGGCATCCTTACCGTCGGTGCCATAGACGATCCCTCGAGCTGATACGTTCCTTGCATGACCCATTTCGTGACCCGAAACCGTGATCAACTGTGTGACTTCTGGGCTCACGCGAGGGAACCCTGAGGACATAGTGACTGGTAGAGGCCTTGGACGGCACCGTCACCCACTCTCCTAAAGCGGTTCTCGCATGGTCGAATGCCGTCGGTGAAACCTGATCACCAACTTCCAGATCTGCCATCAACATCGCTGTCGGGTTCTGCCAAAACCCTCGCCCGTCGGCTTGGCCCGAGCACTGGCTCTGCACCTATTCATCGACGCAGGAGCAGCCGGACGAACAGTGCTTCCAGAGTGTGGCGCAGGTCTCGGAGAGGTATAGCAGCGGTGACCTCTTTGAGGGCCGCAGTGGCTCTCTGGTGGTCGGTGGCGGCCAGCTTTTCGATCGCATTCAGGGCACCGCTAAAGTCGTTGTGGTCGGCGATCATCCGATCGAGGATCTCTGATCCGCGTGGGTCGCCGACTCGGGCCAGGGCAGCGGCGGCCTGAGCCCGGTATCTACCGTCCAGTGACGTATCGAGGGCCATCGCGTGCAGGATGTCGCGGCCACGCGGATCGCCCAGTTCGACGAGCCGCAGCGCGGTATCGACGGTTCGGAATTTGCTGGTTTCAGGGTTTCTCAAGCGCTCGGTCAGGAGATCAGCGGCCCGCGGATCCCGCAGTTCGACCAGCTGGCGCACCGCTACTGCGCGCTGCCAGTCGGAGGCCGAGTCGTCGCGCGCGACGGAGTACAGGCCGTCCGCGGCGCGTGGATCGTCGAGGCTTGCCAGCAGGCCGGACGACGACTTCGGCTGCCCGGGGTCCTCCCTGTCTGCGCTGCCGATCGTCGTTGGCGGCCGCGGCCGGTACCGGGTCAGAAGTTGGCTGAGCTGGCTTCGAACCCACTGCGCGTCGGCGTCGAGGGTCGTCTCGTTTTCGACATTGGTCGACCGTCCGGCGAGTTCGCCGATTTCGGTCTGTAGCCATTCCCGGTCGTCGTCGGTCAGCTGCCCGCCGGTTGAGAAACGCTGAAGCAGGCTGACCGCGCGGTCTGGGTCAGCGTCTGCCAGCACCCGTACTCCCTCTGATGCTGCGCGCAGCTCCTCGGCTCGGTGCTGCCGACGGCTCTGCTCCAGTCCCAGCCCACGCAGCCCGGCCCGGCGGAGCTCCCCGCGCGACATGTAGGTGTCCTGGTGCTGCAGGCTGAACTCGAGAACAGCCTCAGCCGCCGTGGCGAGCAGATCTATCCCGCGATCCGGGTCGACCCGAACGAGTTCTCTGGCAGCATCCAACCGCTTTCCGGCCCACAACTCGTTGTCCATTGCCAGCGCGGTCAGCAGCTCGACCCCGGGGACGGACTCCAGTTTGGCCAGTGCGGTTGCTGCCTCGACCCGATAGGAATACCCCTGTGTCTCAGCCAGCTCGCGCAGCAGTTGGGTCCCCCGGTCGAGGTCAAGTCTCGCCAGGAGCGCGGCAGCTTCGACGCGCCGTGGTCCCCGCTCGTCGGAGCTGGTCGCGAGCGAGCGGAGCACCGCCGCACCCCGGTCCCGATCAAGGGCCGAAAGCGCTCGAACCGCGTCCAGCTGGGCAAGGGAGGCGGTGGCGTCAGACGACACATACTCAAGCAGGTCCACCCCCCGATCGTGGTCAACCTCGGCCAGCAATTCAGCAGCCTCAAACCGCTGGCGGTCGAGTACCTTCGGGTCGCGCCCGATACGATCCAGTACCTCGGTCAACGCATCGAGCACTGGCCGGGGAATTCTGCTGCCCAGCTGTCGCTGCGCCGCGATAAACCGCACCACGGCCAGGTCCCGGTGTTTCCCGCAATACGCGACCAGTGTGGTGAGCAGCGGTTCGATGTCGCTGGTCAGGGTGCCGTTGTCGAGGATGAACCCGACGTAGGAGTCGGAGTCCCGCGGACGGCGCCACCGGGGCCGGCCCACCCACGACCGCCGGACACGCAGAATGTCGCGCTTTGCGGCGTCGCGATCCGGGTGTTGCGACGCGCTGAAGTACTCCTCCAGGGTGTGGTGCAGAAAGACGAGTTCACCGGCCCGCTCGTCGAGAACGCCTGCGCGGCGCAGCACCCCGTCTATGAAGGCCCGCCACGCGCTCGCCGAGAGAGTGTCGTTGTCCGGTCGGCCGGCTTCCGGCTGCTCGAGCACGAAGTCCAGAACAGGCCTGGTGTCACCGATGTGCCGAGCGGCGGCCCACCGCGCCAGCAGTCGCTGGGCCCGGGCCACCACGCTCTCGGCTTGCGTCCGTGTGTCCAGGCCGTATCGCGCCATCATGGCCTCGACCTGGGCTGCGGCGCCCTGTATCCCCCTGGCCGCGAGCCGTTGTTGCAGCCGTTCGACGAATTCGCGGTAGATCGCGCCCCGGCTGTCGGGCAACAGTCGGCTAGGCGCTGCGGCCTTGAGCTGACAGAGCATCGCGGCCATCAGCGGGGTGCGGGCCAACGGTTGAATGCCTCGAACAGCCAGTTCGGCGGCGAAGCGCTCAGCCTGACGTTCCGGTTCGGCCACCCCGAGATGCTGAAACCAAGCTGCTGCCAATTGCGTCACTTCGTCGGTCGTGAACGGCAGCAGCTCATAGCGGCGAGGACGCCACCCGAGGACGTCGAGACCAGCGGACAGCGCCTCGTCGTCCAGAGGCCGCATGGTCAAGACGACCCGGTACCGCGACGGGCCGCCACGTCGCGTCAGATCGGCGAGCCGCCGCAGCACCCTCTGCCGGTTCTCGTCGTCGAGGATCTCATCCAGGCCGTCGACCAGCAGCAGCCACCGCGTGCCCGACGGCGGAGTGGCGAAGAATTCCGGTGGCCGGTCGTGGTCGGTCGTGACCCCGGCCAGTTCCGCCCGTACGCCGACGGCGATCGACTCGAAGACGGTCGTCTCCGCCCCCACTAGGCTGACCGCCGGAACCCGGACCGGCAGCTCGGCCGCCGTATTCGCTCCGGTCCATCGCTCCGCCAAGGTGACGGATATCGAGCGAAGCAGGCTGGACTTGCCCATCCCGGGACCGGCCACGACCACGCAGTCGTCGTCAACCTCCATGATCCGCAACGCGGGTTCGGCGCGCCAGTCCGCTGCGGCGGCTCCGTTCTCCTCTCGCCCCGCCGTCAACCGGATCCGTTGCGGCAGGTAGACCGCACCCAGCGCAGGAGCGTCACTGGCTACCTCGAAATAGGGATGCAGCTGCGCAGACCGGGTCATGTCACCGAGGTACTCGCGCACGGCAGCCAGCCCATCGTCAACCGGCACCGTAGCCAAGCCGGTCAACACCGGAAGCAGGTCCTCCACTCGGGACAGCCACACGTTGCCCCGGTACCAGCCCTCCCGGTCAGGACTGTTGTAGTGGGCAGACACCACACCCACTACCGCCCCGTCGGACAGCCGCCGAACCGGGGCGCCGCTCATCCCGACCGGGACGTCCTTGCCGTCCATCACGCCCAGCCGAACGCCATCGTCGCGCACCGCCACACCGGTCCACCGGCCCTGCGCCGGCAGGGAACGGAATCCCTGGTCGCCCGCCAGCACGCCGAACCCGTCCACCGTCAGCGGGGTAGTCACCGGGACCCGCTCGCTCAGCGCAAAACCCGGCACCGAGGCAGCAAATGGGCGATCGAGTGTCAGCACGGCGAGATCGGTCTCCGGTATCACCCGAACAATCCGGGCCAGCCTGCCGACAGAGTCCACGACCAGTTCGTCAACGTCGACTTCGGCACCGACCTGAGCGAGGCCAAGATCGGCTAGAACGTGGCACGCGGTAACCACCACACCCTCCGCCACCTGGAAACAGGAGCCCACCGGCACCCCGCCGAACAACACTCGGCCGAGATAGGTCAGTCCCAGCGGCCCCGGCCGGTCGTCCACGCCGACGTCTACCCCACTGCACCGGCGGACGCGGCCGAGCCGCCAGCACCCACCTCGTAGACCAGCTTCACCTTCAGGCTCGCCGTTCCCTCGGCTGAGGCCAACACCACGCCGCCCTTAGCGGTGAAGCCGAGACCGAATTCCACCTCGACCTTTTCTGGGTGAGCAGCCCGGGAGGCCGCCAATCGGCTGATGACATCTACCGTCGACTCGCCGACAGCTACGATCGTCGCCTTGGCACGGCCGAACATCTCCTCGACCGCATCGCTCACTGCACCGAGCGCGGACGTGGGTTCAGTCCCGGCCACTGTCACCGGTTCCACGAGAACCTCGACGTTGCCGATCCGCATTCGCTCCAGCCTGGTCGCCATGAGCCCCCTCTCTACTCATCGGTAGTCGCTGCACTGATCGCGGCGTTACAGCACGCTCGCCAGGTGATCAACTAGGTGCCGTCCGATCGCAACACGCCCGACCTCAGTCGCTAGTTTTCGTGACTTCAGTCGTGACGCGAGACAGCGTTGATCAGTGGGAACCTAGTGCCCAACAGCGATACTCGTGATGACAAAGTTGCTGGTAGAGGCCATGGTCACCGCCGCCGACCGCCCTCCGGAGGCAGCCGTCGCAGGGTCGAATCCCGCCAAGTCCGTCCAGAGGAGGAATGACCAATTTCCTGCCGACCCATCGACAGCCGCGCTCGGGTTGGAGCCGAGGAGTCCGTTGCCGATCATCAGTTCGTCGTGCACCATTAGACTGAGTGGTTCACAAGTAACTGACGCCCTCCCACGTCAACACACGTGGAGGCTAGGTGTCCACACCATCGAGCGCCCCTGAAACAGTTACGCCAAGCAGCACCTCAGCTCCCAGGACTGGGGCCGACCTGTCGTCGAAGTCCCATATCGTACAGCCCGCCGACCGCATCGTCGAAACGCTCGCAATGCCACCTCTGCTTAGGACGGACACCAAGGTCACACCGCTTCCCGTCCCGCCGCTAGAACCGCTGGTTGATTCCTCAACCGCAGGATTCGCCCTCGTGCGAGTGGATGACTCAGGTGCCGTGGCGTCGAAAGCAGCCATCACGCTGCTCGGATGGTCGGCTGGAATGCCGATTCGCTACGAAGTACGTTCAGGTTTGGTCGTTGTCACCACAGATCCGACCGCTGGAAGGCGGGTGCCGGCGAAGCTGAACCTGGTACTACCTACGAAGATCCGTTCTCGTTGCCGTGTCCGTGCCGGCGATCAGGTCATCCTCGCCGCGCTGCTTGAGCACAAGCTGCTGGTGGTCTACCCGCAGCGCCGCCTCTACGACATGGTCCTCGCCTACCACGCCACTCTCAAGGCCGAGCCCGGCTCGCTCCCCTGATCACTGGGCGCCGTACGGCCACGCCTGCGGGATGTTCGCGCAACTCGTCAGCGGTGCGAACACCCCGCAGACCGGGTCAGGCGGGTGCGAGCGGATGTAGTTCGCCGGTCAGGGCCGACAGGGCTGCGGCGACTTCGGTGATGTCGGCTTTGACGTAGGTGGTGGTGGTCAGGTCGCTGCCGCTATCGGCGTGGCCGGCGTAGGCGCGTGCCACACCGATGCCGAAGCGACGTTCGACCCAGGTCAGCGTGGTGTGGCGGAGCCAGTGGGCGGTGACGCCCATGGCCTTGGCCCAGTCGAGTTCGTCCTGGACGCGGTTGAAGATGTAGTCGTAGCGGCGTTCGGTGATCGGCCTGCCGTCGGCGTAGCGCAGCAGCTGTCCGTCGCGGTCACCGTCACCCCGTTCTTTGGCGTGCGCAAGGAGATGGCGCATCAGGGTGGGCGAGACGGGCTGCCAGCGTTCGGTTTCGCCCTTCTCCCGCAGCAGGACCAGGCACTGCTTGTCGTCGAGGTCGCGGGGCCGCAGCGCCAGGGCGCCGCCGCGGCGGCAGGCGGTCTCGACGTGCAGGCGGCAGATGAGCGCGTCAAGTTCCGGGTCGTTGCCGGTGCTGGCTACGACGTCGGAGAGCTCGATGAGCCGGTCGTTGGCCAGGCCGCGGCGGGTGGAGGGGTTACGGCGCGGTTTCGTGACGCGGATGGCCGGGTTGTTGCGGTCATCGATGCGCTGGTCGTTGACCAGGTGCTTGTAGAGACAGCGGACGGCGGCGATGAAGTTCTCGGCTGCGTTGCGTCCGCCGCGGGAGTTGCGCCGGACCCGGGCGGTGCGGCGGACGATCTCGGCCTGGGTCTTGATCTCGCTGGCGGTGATGGTGTCCATCCGGCGGCCGTCCCACGCAGCTTCGGCTTTCTTCCAATAGGAGCCGTAGGAAGCGGCGGTGCTGGGCGAGACGAGCCCTGCCACGACCGGGATCCATTCGTTGATCGTCGGAACGGGCTTGCCGTCGCCGCTCTCGACCGACTCGTGGAGAGGGTCGGCGGGGTTGACGCCCAGGCGTGAGAGCAGCAGGCGAGCGGCTTCGAGGTCAGCGGGTTTCGTGGTGGTGTCGGTCATTGGTCCGCCTCCCCAGCGGCAAGGGTGGTGTGGAAGTCGCGCAGCATCGCGTGCACCACGTGTTCGGGGTGCACGACCAGGACGTCCTGGACCAGGTCGGCCACGAGCAGAACGCGGCTGCCGGCTAGCACACGGCAGCCGTGCCGAACCGGGGCGGGCAGCACGACATACGGTTTGGTGGTCATCCGGAAGACACCGTCGCCGCGGCGGCAGATCACCGCCGAGGAGCGAATCTGGGTGATCAGCAGCCTGTCCCCCGGCTTCCAGCACAGGGCCGTGACGATGCCGCGGTCCTGGATCCGGCCGGAGGCATCCAGCAGAGCGGTGGAGAAGCGCCGCTGCCCGTCGATGGCCAGGTCCGGCAGCACGGGTACCGGCAGCGGGACGAGAGTTCCAGCCGGTGCAGGAGCTGGTTCGCGCGAGCCGCTACGGGGCGGGAGCGTGAGTGGCTGGATGCCGGTCATGACGCACCTCCCCGACAGCGGTCGTGCGGGGAGGGCACGGTCAAGATCAGCGTAGCTGAGCCTGACTGGGGCTGAACGCCAGAAAGACCCGCCGTGGCGGGCCTGTTACTCTGTGGTGCGGGAGATATCCCGTATTTTTGTGTCCGAGGGGGGACTTGAACCCCCACGCCCGTTAAGGGCACTAGCACCTCAAGCTAGCGCGTCTGCCATTCCGCCACTCGGACCTGCTGAAGAAAGAGTATACGGCCGCCCTGCGGGGGTCGTCAGGGGGGTCTGGATCGGGGGGACTGGGGCGGCTGGGATGATCATGCGTTTTGGTGTTCTGCTGTATCGATCCAGTTCTTCTGGCCTGCTCGGCTTTGGGCGAATGCTTGCAGTGGCTCCTGGTAGCTGTAGGTGTCCGGGCCTGCCGGCTCCAGTAGGTGGGCGTCCACCAGGGACTCCAGTAGGGCTGCCGTGTCCCGTGGGGAGAGGTTCAGGGTCGTCGCGGCGTGGGAGAGCGTGATCGTGGACGTCTCCGAGAGGGCGCTGAACGCGTGGGACTGAGCGCTGATTCGTATGGCTTTTCTATCGCCCAGCACTCCGGGGGTGTGACCGGCGAACCTGGGGCTGGGCGTCCTAGGCGCTGCAGGGCCTGGGGCATCGTCCAGTCCGGGCGGGAGGCCACTCGGGCGCCCACTGCCTGCAGGACCTGGGGTAGGCCTGCTGTGCGGCGGATCAACTCGTGGGTTGCCGAGGGGTCGTGAGCTGCGCGGGGGCCGATCAGGCGGTTCAGCAGGGTCAGGGATTCTGGAGGGGTCAGGCCGCCCAGCTTCTGCCAGTGGGCGTGTGGGAGGCCGTACAGGCGTTGGCGGGCTGTGATCACCACGGCCGAGCCTCCGGCTCCGGGGAGCAGGGGGCCGATCTGATCCGCGTCTTGGGCGTTGTCCAGGATCAGGAGCAGGCGGCGGCCTGTCGTGCGGGTTCGCCACAGGGCCGCGCGCTCGCTCGTTGACGGCGGTAAGTCCGTGACGCCGATGCCTCTCAGCAGCTCGGCCAGGGGGTCTGGGGAGACGGCCAGGTCCGTGAACAGCTGGCCGTCCGGGAACGTTGGGGCGATTTGGTGGCCCAGCTGGACTGCTAGAGCCGTCTTGCCGATTCCTGCCAGGCCTTCCAGGCCGATCACCGGGACGGTCGGGCCGGGCTGGGTCAGGGCGTTGGTCAGGGAAGCGAGCACTGCGGAACGGCCGGCGAACTCCGGGAGTTCCGGGGGCAGCTGCGTGGGGCGGGTGATCGTCGCGGCCAGGGTGGGGTCCGACGACAGGATGCGGCGTTGCATTTCGCGCAGCTCCGGGCCGGGGTACAGGCCCAGCTCGTCCTCCAGCAGGCGTTGGATGCGCGCGAAGACGTCCAGGGCTTCGGCCTGCCGTCCGGAGCGGTAGAGGGCCAGCATCTGCAGCTCGCGCGGGCGTTCACGCAGGGGCTGCTCGGCGATCAGGTCGGACAACGCCGCTGCGGCTTCGACGTGCTTGCCTGCTTCGATGTCGGCTGCGGCCAGGTCTTCGATCGCTTTCAGGCGCAGCTGCTCCAGGCGGACGCGCTCCGCTTCGAAGCCGTTGACGCCCGACAGCGGGGTGCCGTGCCACAGGGCCAGGGCGGCGCGCAGCGACTGGGCGTCGCCGGCCGCCAGGAGGTGCTGGAACTCCGTCAGGTCCAGGGCCGGTGTGACCATGGCGTAGCCGCCGCCGATGGACTTGATCGGGGTGTCCGGCTCCAGGGCGTGGCGCAGGCGGGAGATGTACGAGCGGACCATGCCGGTCGCCGCCCTCGGCTCCGCGCCGCCCCAGAGGGCTTCGACCAGCTGGGCCGGTGACAGGGACGTGCCGCCCTGCAGCAGCAGGACCGCCAGCGCCGCCCGCTGCTGGGGCGGGCCCAGCTCGAGCTCGACGTCGCCACGCCACGCCCGTACCGGGCCCAGCACCTCGAACCGCACCGATTCGGTCACGCTCTGCGCAACCGCGGGCGGCGGGTGGCTATTCCACCGCGGCCAGCGACCGGTGGGTCGGCGCGTCCGGGACGTGCGCCGGGCGGCCGCGCGCGAACTCCTTGCGCAGCACCGGGACGACCTCCGCGCCGAGCAGGGCGATCTGCTCCAGCGCCGTCTCGTGCGGCAGGCCCATGCCGTCGACGTTGAACAGCTGGCGCTGGTAGTCGCCGAAGTCCTCGCGGAAGCGCATCGTCCGGTCGATCACCTGCTCGGGGCTGCCCACGGCCAGCGGCGTCTGGTCCATCGTCTCCTCCAGCGACGGGCCGCCGCCGTAGATCGGCGAGTGGTCGAAGTACGGGCGGAACTCGGCGATCGCGTCCTGGGAGCGGCGCCGCATGAACGCCTGGCCGCCGAGGCCGACGATCGCCGTGTCGGCCGGGCCGTGGCCGTGGTGCTCGAAGCGCTCGCGGTAGAGCCCGATCATCCGCCGCGTGTGCGCCGGAGGCCAGAAGATGTTGTTGTGGAAGAACCCGTCGCCGTAGAAGGCCGCCTGCTCGGCGATCTGCGGGCTGCGGATCGACCCGTGCCATACGAACGGCGGCACGCCGTCCAGTGGACGTGGGGTCGAGGCGAAGCCCTGCAGCGGAGACCGGAACTTGCCCGACCAATCCACGACGTCTTCGCGCCACAACCGCCGCAGCAACGCGTAGTTCTCGACGGCCAGCGCGATGCCGTCGCGGATGTCCTTGCCGAACCACGGGTACACCGGGCCGGTGTTGCCGCGCCCGAGCATGAGGTCGAGCCGTCCGTCCGCGAGGTGCTGCAGCATCGCGTAGTCCTCGGCGATCTTCACCGGGTCGTTCGTGGTGATCAGCGTCGTGGACGTCGAGAGCACGATCCGGCTGGTGCGCGCCGCGACGAACCCCAGCAGCGTGGTCGGCGAGGACGGCACGAACGGCGGGTTGTGGTGCTCCCCCGTCGCGTAGACGTCGAGGCCGGCCTCCTCGGCGCGGACGGCCGTCTCGACCATCCGCTCGATCCGCTCGTGCTCGGTCGGCGCGCGACCGGTGGCGGGGTCGGCGGCGATGTCGCCGACCCCGAAGATGCCGAACTGCATCCCGAGACTCATCACAGTCCCTTGAACGCGTCGTGGTGCGCGGCGAGCCAAGTGGCGAAGTCCTGCAGCCGCGGGTTCAGCTCGCGCACGGCCTCCGGGTCGCGCGCGCCGGCGAAGACACTCTCGTACTCGGCGTAGTAGAAGAACATGTTGGCCAGGTCGTCGACGCCCGGGAACCCCTGCGCGCGCAGGGCTTCGATGCTGATCGGCCGGTAGGCGACGTCCTGGCCGAGCTCCTTGGTGAACGCTGCGGCGTACTCCTCGCCGGACAGGTTCTCGCCGGAGATGCTGATCGTCCGGCCGACGAGCTCGGGGCCGCGCTCGAAGACGCCGAACGCCGTCCGGCCGATGTCCTCGGCCGCGATCGCGGGCAGCTTGCGGTCGCCCATCGGCAGGTGCAGCGCGAGGACGCCGTCGTCGTCGCGGACCGGCCGGAAGAAGTCCAGGAAGGACTCGAAGTAGAACGTCGTCGAGAGGAACGTCACCGGCACGCCGGCGTCGACGAAGAACGCGTCGGCCTCGGCCTTGCCGTCGAAGTGCGGGACCTTGTAGCGCCCGTTCAGGGTCGGCACGCGGTCGTCGTCGAGACGCAGGTGCAGCCGGGTGTCGGGCAGCGTCGACCAGATGACGTGCCGCAGGCCCGCGCTCTGGGCGGCCGCGGCCATCGCCCGCGCCTGCTTCTGCTCGCGCTCGACGTCGTTGTACTCCCAGAACGCGCTGACGAAGTAGGCGCCGTACGCGCCCTGCAGCGCCTTCACCAGGCTTTCTTCGTCGTCGAGATCCGCGGTCACGACCTCGGCGCCGCGGGCGGCGAGGGCCTGCGCGGCTTCGGAGTCGGCACGGCGGGTGATGGCCCGCAGCGCGAAGCGGCCGGCGGGGTCGTCGAGGATGGCGCGGGCGAGGCCGCCGCCCTGCTGGCCGGTGGCGCCGACGACGGCGATGATCTTCTGCTCGGTCATGGGTTCTCCCCTGGTCCGGTGACCGGGACATCCGGTCGTGCACCCAGGTAACCGCCGCGGTGTTGACGGCTCGTGCACGCCGCGTGCACGCGGTTTACAAGACCCCACCCGCATTCCTAGGATTCGCCGGGCACGAACGGGAGGTCCTGGATGGCGCGCCGCGCCCGGCGAGACGACGACGAGATCACCGTCGACGAGCTGCTGAAGCAGACCGGCGCCACCGCACGGCCGCTGACCGGCGGTTCCCTGCCCCCGCGGGCGCCGGTCCCCGAGGCGATGTCGCCCGAAGAACGCATCGAGCAACGGGCCAGGGAGGCCGCCGCCGCGCAGCAGCGGGCCGGGACGCGGATCCGGTGGGCCAGCGCGATCTGCGGGGCCGTGGTCGTGCTCGGCAGCGTCGTCGTCATCCTCGTGACCACCACCGGCTCACCCGAGCGGGAGGCGTCGCCTGCCTTGATGCCGCTGCTGCCCGCGACCACGCCGAGCCCGGTCACGAGCGCGAAAGCCCCGCCGAGCCCGACGCCGATCCCGACCGTCATGGCCGGACGGCAGACCAGCACCCCGGCCAAGACGACGACGTCGGCGCCCTCCAGCGCCGCCGCTCCCCCGGCGCCGTGTTCGGTGCGGTTCACCGTGCAGGACCAGTGGGACGACGGCTTCACCGCGGCCGTCGCCATCACGAACAAGGGCACCAAGGCCTTCTCGCCGTGGACGCTGAGCTGGACGTTCGCCGCCGGGCAGCGGGTCACCCACGGCTGGGACGGCGACTACGGCCAGAGCGGCGGCCGCGTCACGGTCAACGCCGCGGACTGGAACACGACCCTCGCGCCCGGCGCGACCGTCACCACCGGGTTCAACGGCTCGATCCGCGGCGGCAACCCCGCGCCCGGCGCGTTCACGCTCAACGGTGCCGCCTGCGACGCCGGCTGACCCCTCCTCAGGTCGTCTCTTCGGGACGGCGCCGCATCGCCGGTTCCGGGTCTTCGGACCGGCGGTCGGAGTCGCGCAGGACCTCGCGGGCCTGGGCTTCGGGGTCGTCGCTCTCGACGGCCTGTTCCTCGGGCAGCAGCTCGGCCCGGCCCGCCGTGCGCTCGTCGTCGTCCTGTTCACGTGCCATGACGGCGAGGTACCCACGGGAACGGCCCTGTAACGCTTCCGCGCACCCGGACGACCTGCCTGCACGAGGATCACCCGAAGGAGGCCCGATGCCGGACGCCAGCGCTTGGCCGGAGATCCACCGGGAACGCGCCGCGCTCGCCGATGACCTCGCGGGCGTGCCCGAAGCCGCGTGGTCGACGCCGTCGCTGTGTCGCGGGTGGACGGTCCACGAGGTACTCGGCCACGTCGTCGCGACGGCGAAGCTGACGCCGGTCACGTTCCTCGGGCGGCTGGCCGGCTCCGGCTTCCGGTTCGGGGCGATGGCCGCGAAGAACGTCGCGCGCGAAACCGCGGACGGCCCGGAGGCCACGCTCGCGCAGCTGCGGGCCTGCGCGAACGCCACCACCGGTCCGCCGGGCCCGGCGGACTCGTGGCTCGGCGAGATCGTCGTGCACGGCACCGACATCCGCCGCCCGCTCGGGCTGGAACGCGCGTTCCCGACCGCGACGCTGGTCGAGGTCGCCGAGTTCTACCGCCGGTCGAACCTGCTGATCGGCGCGAAGAAGCGGATCGCCGGGCTGACGCTGCGGGCGAGCGACACGGACTGGTCGACCGGCAGCGGGCCCGAGGTGCGCGGCCCGCTGCTCGCGCTGATCCTGGCCATGACCGGCCGGGGCGCGGTGCTCGAGGAGCTGGCCGGGCCCGGGGTGGACGAGCTTTCGGCTCGCTGCGGCGTTCATGTCTGACCGAGCTCAAGCCGGTTCGACGCGGAAGACCGCGATGCGGCCGGCCGCGTCGGCGACCGCGTCCGGTGTCGGTGCTTCGGCCAGACCTGTTGTCACGTAGCGGTTCCCGACGCTCGCCGGGCTCGTCGCCACCAGCTTGCGCAGGATCGGGCCGCGCTCGGGTACCGGGACCTCGACCAGCCGGGCGGTCGCCGCACGGCGCCCCCGGGTGAGGGTGACGGTGTCCGCGGCCCGGACGTTCGCCACCCAGGCCGCCTTCGGGTAGGCCTGGATGATGTAGCGCTCGCCGTCCTGCGGGATGACCGCGATGGGAAAGGTGCGCGGGACGCCCGTGCGGCGTCCCGCGACCGTGAGCAGCTGCATCGGGCCGAAGGCGAGGCCGAGCCGCTGGAGCCCGACCACCAGTTTGTTCCCGGCGTTGATCATCCGCCGGTAGTTCTGCGCTGTCGTCATGCCTTCGACGATACACCAACTCGTACGAAACTCATATCATCGGAAACTCGTACGTCAGGTCGGGTCGGGACCCGGCGCGGGTTCCGGCGGGACGGGATCCGGCACGGGCACCCCGCTGGGCTCGGGTACCGGCCGGTCCGGACCCGGGCCCGGCGGGACGGGATCCGGGCCGGGCGGTGCCGGGTCCGGGTCCGGTCCGACCGGGTCCGCCGGGATCGGCTCGGGTGGTGCCGGGGGTGCGGTCATGCGCTCCGCTGCGATCGGCATCGATCTCCCTCCGCCGCCCGAGGCTCGGGCGGCTGTCACTCTTGGTTACCCAGCGCGCCGGTCCGGGAAAACCCGGCTTGACCCTGACACCGTGTCAGGCCGTACCCCTGGGGCATGACCTTCCGGACCGCCACCGCAGTGGCCGCCGAGATCCGCCGTGGTGCGCTCTCGGCCCGTGACCTGACCGAAGAGCTCCTGGACCGCATCGACGGGTCCGCGCTGAACGCCGTCGTCGAAACCCATCGTGACGTGGCGCTCCGGGCCGCCGAAGACGCCGACCGGGCGGTCGCGCGCGGCACCGACGTCGGCCCGCTGCACGGCGTCCCGATGACGGTCAAGGACGCCTTCGCCGTCGCCGGGATGCACACGACCTGGGGTGAGCCGGCGTTCGCCGAGTGCGTCGCGGACCGGGACGCGGCCGTCGTCGAACGGCTGCGGGCCGCCGGCGCGGTCGTCGCCGGCAAGTCGAACGTGCACCGGATGCTCGCCGACTTCGGGCAGACGGCGAACCCGGTGTACGGCCGCACGCTCAACCCGCGGGACCCGGCGCGCACGCCGGGCGGCTCGTCCGGGGGCAGCGCGGCTGCCGTCGCCGCGGGCCTGAGCTACCTCGAGTACGGCTCGGACCTGGCCGGCTCGATCCGGATCCCGGCCGCCTACTGCGGGGTCTACGGCCTCAAGCCGACCGCGGGAACCGTTCCCCTGCGCGGGTTCCAGCCGCCCGGACCGCCCGCGGACCCCGGGCGGGACTTCCCGTCGGCGGCCGGTCCGCTCGCGCGCTCGGCCGCCGACCTGCGGCTCGCCCTCGGTGTCACCGGCGGGCCCGACGGCGCCGAGGCGCACGCGTACTCGTGGCGGCTCGCGCCCCCGCGGCACAGCCGGCTGGCGGACTTCCGCGTCGGGGCCGTGCTCGACGACCCGCGCTGCCCGGTGACCAGCGAGGTGGGTGACGCGCTTTCGGACGCCGTTGACGCCCTCGCCCGCGCCGGGGTCGAGGTCACCGAGGGCTGGCCGGACGGCGTCGATCCGGTGGCCCAGGCGGAGTCGTTCGGGTTCCAGGTGGAGCTGTTCTTCGCGATGCACGAAGGAGATCTCGACGGCGTCGTCGAGCAGGAGCGGCGGCGGCTGGCGTCGGCGGCGGCGTGGAGCCGGTATTTCCGGGACGCCGACGTCTTCCTCTCCCCCACGGTGTTCACGACGGCGTTCCTCCACGACAGCGAACAGAGCCGCTACGACGACCAGGTGTTCTGGATCGCGCAGGCGTCGCTGCCCGGCCTGCCCGCGGTGACGGCGCCGATCGGCGGTGCGCTGCCGACGGGCCTGCAGGTGGTCGGCCCGGCGCACGAGGACGACACGGCGATCACGTTCGCCGGGCTCGCCGCGGACGTCACGGGCGGGTTCGTCCCGCCTGAGGAATGATCGGCGGATGTTCTCGATCGGGGACTTCGCCCGCCACGGCCGGGTGTCGGTCCGGATGCTGCGCCACTACGACGCGCTCGGGCTGCTGCGCCCGGCCCGCGTCGACCCCGCGACCGGCTACCGCAGCTACACCGCGGGGCAGCTGGCGCGGCTCAACCGGATCGTCGCGCTCAAGGACCTCGGGTTCACCCTCGAGCAGGTGGCGACGCTGCTGGCCGAGGAGGTGCCGGTCGAGCGGGTGCGCGGGATGCTGGCGCTGCGGCGCGCGGAGCTGGAGGCTGCGGTCGCGGAGACCGCGGCGAAGCTGGCGCAGGTCGAGGCCCGGCTGCGGACGATCGAGGACGAGGGCCACGCGTACGACGTCATCGTCAAACAGCTGCCGGCCACGCGGGTGGTGGAGCTGACCGGCGTCGCGGCGGGGTTCGCGCCGGAGGCGATCGGCCCGGTGGTGCGCCCGCTGTGCGCGGAGCTGGGACGGCGGCTGCCAGCCGCGGACGTGACGCCGTCCGGGCGGCTGATGTGCTACTACGAGCAGCGCGCGGAGGACGAGGTCGTGGTGCACGCGGCGATCCCGGCGTCGGTCGGAGTAGGTGACCTGAACGGCCTGAGCATCGCAGACCTCCCGGCGACCCGCGCGGCAACGCTGGTCCACCGCGGCGCGATCGACGGCGTGCTGCCGAGCTGGCAGGCGGTGGTCCGCTGGATCGAGGAGCACGGCCACCGCTCGGCGGGGGCGCAGCGGGAGCTGTACCTGGACTGCCCGGCGGATCCGGCGGGCTGGGTGACCGAACTGCAGGAACCGATCGGCTGAAATCGTTGCTATCGTTCCGCGGCGTGCAGCACCTCGAAGAACTCACGGTCGTCTGGCGCTCGGCGATCCTGCCTCCGGAGTACCGGCCGCGCGGTCCGCTCGTCGAAGTCCACCTGGTTCCGGCCGCGCCGGCACGCCACGGAACGCCGGAACTCGAGCGGATCCGCGACGAGCTGGCGGCGGACTTCACCCGCGCCGGTTCCTCCGCGGGCGGGGCCTGGGCGTTTTCGACGGCCGAGGATCGCGGGCTCGCGGTGCTGAGCACCGGTCAGCGGACGTGCTGGTTCCCGTTCGAAGACGACGATCTGGCCGTGCGGGTCGCGGCCCGGCTGACCGCGTTGCTGGACATCGCCCTTCCGCTGCCGGACAGCCTCGCGACGGCGATCGGGCTGGATCCCGTCGCGGCCACGACGAAGGTCGCCGGACGCAGCGTGAGCGGTTCCGGCCGGATCCGGATCGGGACCGAAGAGGCGCTCTCGCCCGGCGAGCTGCGCCGGACGTCGCGGGAGATCGCCGAGGGACTCGTCACCCGGCTGGCGGCTCCGCTGGGTTAGTCCGCGCGCGGGTGGTGCGGCTGGGCGTGCTCGCCCGGCGGCAGGTCGCGGTCCAGGTGGTCCGCGTGGTGCAACGCCTGGGCCAGCAGGCCGCGGACGTGGTTGTCGGCCGCCGAGTAGTAGACGAACGTGCCCTCGCGGCGGCCCTTCACCAGGCCCGCCAGGCGGAGTTTCGCCAGGTGCTGGCTGACCGCCGTCGGGGCCGCGCCGGCCAGTTCGGCCAGGCCGGCCACTGACGACTCGCCCTGCAGCAGGGCCCACAGGACCTTGATACGCGTGGGGTCGGCCAGCAGGCGGAACGACTCCGCGGCCAGGTGGACCTGCTCGTCCGTGGGCATGTCGAACTCGGGCACGCGACTACCCTACTACTTGCGTATATGCGTGTCTGCGCAGGTATGGTGCCACCATGAGCCAGGGACACGGGCACGGCCACTCGCGGTGGCGGCCGCACAGCCACGACAGCGCCGACCGCGTCGACCACGCCCTCGAGACGAGCCGGCGCGGGATGCGGGCGCTCGTCCGGTCCTTCGCCGCGCTGTTCGTCACCGCCGTCGCGCAGCTGGTGCTCGTGCTCGTCACGGGCTCGGTCGCGCTGCTGGGCGACACCATCCACAACTTCGCCGACGCGCTGACCGCCGTCCCGCTCGGCATCGCCTTCCTGCTGGGACGGCGGGCGGCGACGCGCCGCTACACCTACGGCCTCGGGCGCGCGGAAGACCTCGCCGGCGTGGTCGTGGTGCTCGTCGTCGCGGCGTCGGCCGTGGTCGTCGGCTACGAGTCCGTGCTGCGGCTGCTCGATCCGCGGCCGGTCGGCCACCTCTGGGTCGTCGCGGCCGCCGGAGTGGTCGGGTTCCTCGGGAACGAACTGGTGGCGCGGTACCGGATCACCGTCGGGCGCGAGATCGGCTCGGCCGCCCTGGTCGCCGACGGGCTGCACGCGCGCACCGACGGCTTCACGTCGCTGGCCGTCGTGCTCGGCGCGGCCGGCGTCGCGCTCGGGTTTCCCGCCGCGGACCCGATCGTCGGGCTCGGCATCACCGTCGCGATCCTGTTCGTCCTGCGCGACGCGGCGAAGGAGGTGTTCCGGCGGCTGCTGGACGCCGTCGACCCGGCGACGGTCGAGCGGGCCGAACAGGCGGCTCTCGCGGTCGGCGGGGTGCTGGCCGCGCGCGAGCTGAAGATGCGCTGGATCGGGCACCACCTGCGCGCCGAGCTGGCGGTGACGGTCGCGGCGGAGCTGACCGTCCGGGACGCCCACGCGCTCGCGCACGCCGTGGAGCACCGGCTGGTGCACGCGATCCCGCGGCTGGCCGCGGTGGTCGTGCACACCGAGCCGGCTACCGGGGCGGAGCGGGATCACGAGCTTCTCGCCCGGCACGGGTGAGGCCGAACGCCAGCTTGAGGACCACCAGCAGGACCGTGCCGATGATCAGGGGCTGGCCCAGGATCGTGCCGGCCGCGGCCAATACCGGCAAGGGCACGGCCTGCAGCAGCCGGTCGAACGGGCCCAGCCCGCCCAGGACCAGCAGGATCACGCCGGTGGCGAACGTGACGTAGCGGGAACCGACCTTCGTCACGCGCAGCAGGCCGATGTTGTCCGGGTAGGCCAGTGTCGACATGCCGCCGAAGACCGCGCCGACCGTGCTGCCCAGCACCTCGCCGAACACGCCCTGCGCCACCCGTCGGCCGGACAGCTCCTGGCCGCCCAGCCGGCGACGATGTCGTAGGTCGCGATGCTCTCGGCGATCGCGGGCAGCAGCGTGATGAAGAAGATCAGCACCAGGTCGGCGTGCACCTCGAAGCCGAACGGGAAGATTCGCGGCACGGTGACACCGGCCGGCTCGACCGCTCGGTCGAGCATCACGGCCGGGCTGCACGCCATCGAGGCGTCCGGCTGGTCAGGCCTCGACGGCTGAGTTCCGGGCCAGCGCCGCGAGCACGAGGTCACCCGCCGCGCGGACCGTCGCCGGGAAGGCGGCCGGGTCCCGGCCGATGCGCTCGGCGCCCGCGCGCATCGCCCCGGACAGCAGCTCCACCGCGAGCGGCACGTCGCCGACGTCACGGAACTCCCCGCTCGTGATGCCGTCCCGCACGACGTTCTCCACCTCGGCCACGATCGCGTGGAACGGACCCTCCGGCCCCTTCGGCACGTCGTCGACCAGCGGGCCGGAGCCCGGCAGGAACATCAGCTGCATCGCCTGGTCGGTGGACGCCTCCAGGACCGCGGCGACGATCTCCCGCATCCGGGCCGCGGCCGGCTCGCCCGGCCGCGCGGCGATCGCGGCCACCCGCTCGACCAGCGGCCCGCAGGCCCGCCGGGTCAGCGCCAGCACCAGCGCGCCCTTGTCCCGGCCGTAGTTGTAGAGCGTGTTGCGCGCGAGCCCGGCCCGGTCCGCGATGTGGCCCAGGGTGATCGAGTCGTAGGACCGCTCGCCCACCAGCTGCCGCATCGCCTCGGCGAGGGCGTTCCACACCAGCTCGTGGTGCTCCTCGATGCTGGCTCCCCGGATCCGCGGCATGCGCTACCGTACCGCCGCGCCCGCGCCCGACAGGTGCACGTTCTCCTGGTGGCTCGCGGTCAGCTTCACGCGGGTGAGCCGCCAGCCGTCGGGCGTACGGACCGCCTCGTCGTCGTAGAAGCCGACGACCAGCCAGCGGTTCGGGCCCCCGGCGGCGACCTCGTCCGGGACCCAGTGCTCGGCACGGACGTGCGCGTGGATCTTCGCGCGGTCGCCGTCGAGGTCGATCACGTGGCCGGTGATGACGTGGTGGGTGGCCGTGAACGGCTCGAACGAGGCGCGCAGGTTCTCGAGGTAGTCCGCCAGCGGCACGGTCATCGGCGGCATGCCGACGACCGACTCGAAGTCGAGGGTCAGGGGATCGGTGAAGACGAGGCAGGGCAGCCTCTCGTACTCCTTCAGGTCGGCGATGTCGGCGTACCGGCCCATCAGCTCGATGAGTTCGGCGCGATCGGCGAGCGGGTTCATGAGACCTCCGTTTACGACAGCTTGTCGCAAACTATACGACAACCTGTCGCAAAAAGCTCTCGGCCGGTCAGGCCACCGGCTGCTCCGCCGGTTCCGGCTTCGGAGTCAGCACTCCCGCGAAGACCGCCGCCAGCACGCACAGCACCACTGGGACCGCGAACGTCACGTTCAGCGGCATCCACCTCGTCAGCCCGCCGATCAGCGCCGGGCCCGCCAGCAGACCCACGTAACCCAGGCCCACCACCCGGGCCATCAGCGCGCCCGAGTTGCGGGTGTCCAGGTTGCCCGCCGCCGTGAACAGCTGGGGGACGCCGCCCGAGAGGCCCAGGCCGAAGATCGCCCAGCCGACCAGGGACAGCGGGACCCACGGGGCCACGGCCGCGATCGACAGGCCTGCCGCCGCCATCGCCGCGCCGTAGCGGACGATCGCCGCCGGGCCGGCCCAGGCCGCGACGCGGTCGGTCAGGAAGCGGCCCGTCGTCATCGCCACCGCGAACGCGCCGTACGCGAACGCCGCCGTCGAGGCCGACGTGCCCAGGTCCTTCTCCAGGTGCAGCGCGGCCCAGTCGTTCGCGACACCCTCCGACAGCATCAGCGCCAGGGCCAGCCCGCCCAGCAGCCAGATCAGGCGGCCCGGGGTCCGGCGGCCGGTCGCCTGCACCGGAGCCGACTCCTCCACCTCGGCCGGTGCGTCGGCCGGCTCCATCACGAACCGGGCCGCCCCCAGGGAAAGCAGGACGCACACCAGTCCCGTGCCCGTCAGGGTGACGCCGGTCGGGACGCCCGCGCCGAGCGTCGCGGCGCCGATCACCGCGGCCAGCGCGCCGCCGATCGACCACATCGCGTGGAAGGACGCCATGATCGGGCGAGGGTAGGCCCGTTCCACGACCACCGCGTGCGAGTTCATCCCGACGTCGATCGCGCCGTTGCCGAAGCCGAACAGGATCAGCGCGAGGCCCAGCGTCCACCACGAGTTCGCGAACCCCGGCGCGCACACCGCGAGGCCGACGAACACCCCCGCCGCCGGCACCAGCTTGCGGTGCCCGAGCCGGTCGACCAGCGGCCCCGCCACCTGCATGCCGGCGAACGCCGCGCCGCCGAGCACCAGCAGCAGCGCGCCCAGCGTGCTGTGCGAGATGCCGGTCGCGCGCTCGACGTTCGGGATGTGCACCACCCACATCCCCATGCCGAACCCGTTGAGGGCGAAGAACATCCACGTCGCGACGCGGGCGGCGCGCGGACGGGCGGGAACGGTCGTCATCGGTTCTCCAGTGGTACGGCTACGTGCACGAGCACACCCCGGTCGGCCAGCGCCGCACGCTGGTCCTCGGGCGCACCCGGGTCGGTGATCAGGACATCGGGACGGTCGGCCGGGCACACGTGGGCGAGCGAGGCGTGACCCCACTTCGCGCTGTCGGCCAGCACGATCGAGCGCGCCGACACGGCCAGGGCCTGCTGCTTGACCTCGGCGTCGGCGAGGTCGAACGCGGTGAGCCCGGCCTCGATGTCGAACGCGCAGGGGCTCAGCACGGCGACGTCGAACCGCAGCGCCCGCAGCGAAGCGAGCGTCAACGGCCCGACCAGCGCCTGCTCCCCCGGCCGCGGCTCGCCGCCGGGCAGCAGCAGCCGCACGGGCGGGGCGTCGGCCAGCTCCCCGGCGGCGTGCAGGGACAGCGGCATCACGGTGACCGGCCGGTCGCGCAGCAGCCGCGCCACCTCCAGCGCGGTCGTGCCGCTGTCGAGGACGACGGTCTCGCCGTCGGAGATCAGCTCGGCCGCCGCGACGGCGATGGCCCGCTTGGCCTCGGTCGAGGCCGTCGCGCGGACCGCGAACGGCGGCTCCACCCCGGACGGCGCCGCCGGGACGGCCCCGCCGTGCACCCGACGCAGCACGCCCCGGGCGGCGAGGTGGTCCAGGTCCCGGCGCACGGTCATCTCGGACGCGCCGGTCACCTCGGCCAGCTCGGCGACGCCGACCTGGTCGGTGCCGCGCAGCCGCTCGACGATGACCCGCTGCCGTTCTGCGCTCTTCACCCCGCGATGCTCGCAAGAACCGCGCGTTCGCACAACCGATTTGTTCGACCGATCACGCGGCTTGTGCGAAATCCGGCTGCGGCATGATGGGAGCGTGCACGACGCCGAGACCACCGCGACCCCGTGACCGGGGGTTACCTGAAGGGCCGCATCCGCCGCGAGGACATCATCACGGCGGCGGCCGCGGCGTACGGCGAGCTCGGCTACCACAGCTCGTCGCTGCGGGAGATCGCCAAACGCGTCGGGATCACCCACGCCGGCCTCCTCTACTACTTCCCGACCAAGGAAGCCCTGCTCGCCGCGGTCCTCGAACGGCGCGACGCCGAGGACTCCGACCGGGAGCAGCTCGACGTCGCGCCCGGGCTCGACGTCCTGCGCCACTTCGTCGCGCTGGCCGGGCACAACGTCCGCCACCCCGGGATCGTCGACCTCTACTCGCGCCTCGCCGCCGAAGCCGTGGCCCCGGACCACCCGGCGCACGAGTACTTCGTGCGCCACTACCGGGCCGCGCGCGCGAGCATCCACGAGTCGTTCGAGGTCCTCGCCGCGCGCGGCCAGCTGCGCGACGGCGTCGACCCCGCGATGGCGGCGCTGACGTTCATCGCGCTGATGGACGGCCTGCAGGTGCAGTGGCTGACCGTGCCCGGGGACGTGGACCTGGTCGGCTCGCTGCGGTTCGCCCTGCAGAGCCTGCTCTCCGTCCCGCTCTAGAGCGTCTTCTCGTACGGATCCCAAGCCAACGGCAACGCGGGCGGCACGGCGACGACGCTCGCCACCTCCACGGACTGCCCGCGGGTCAGCGACTCGTCGATCGCCAGCATCGCGTCGAGCACGTGGTAGGCCAGCTCGCCGGACGCGCGTTCCGGCACCCCGGCCCGGATCGCCCGCGCCAGCTCCAGCGTGCCGGTGCCGCGCGAGGCCGCGTGCCCCTGCGGTTCCAGCTCCTCGGGCTCGCTCTGACCGAACAGGTGCAGCGCGGTCGGCCCGTCGAACCGGTTGGGGTCCGGGAGCACGGCGGTGCCGAGCGTGCCGGTCAGCTCGACGAACCCGGTGCGCACCAGCGCCGAGTCGAAGCTCAGCACGACCTGGGCGGACCCGCCGGAGGTGAACTCGACCAGCGCGGTGACCGTGGTCGGCACCGTCACCGGGAACTCCGTCCCGGCGCGCGGCCCCGACCCGATGACCCGCGTGTCGCGCGCCCGGCCGCCGGCGCCGGTGACCCGGCGGATCGGGCCGAGCAGGTGCACCAGCGTCGTCAGGTAATACGGGCCCATGTCCAGCAGCGGCCCGCCGCCGGCCTGGAACAGGAACTCCGGCGCCGGGTGCCAGCTCTCCGGGCCCGGCACCTGGAACAGCGCGAGCGCGGTGTTCGGCTGCCCGATGCGGCCCTCGTCGATCGCGCGGCGCGCGGTCTGCAGCCCGGCGCCGAGCACGGTGTCGGGCGCGCTCGCCACGCGCAGCCCCTTCTCCCGTGCGCGGTCCAGCAACTTGCGGCCGGTCTGGCGGTCGAGCGCGAGGGGCTTCTCGGCCCAGACGTGCTTGCCCGCCTCGAGCGCGGCGAGCCCGACGTCGACGTGCGAAGCCGGCGTGGTCAGGTTGACCACCAGCTCGACGTCGGGGTCGTCGAGCAGCTCGGCCACCGTGCCCGAGCGCGGCACGCCGTGCTTCGCCGCCTGCGCCGCCGCGCGCTCGGTGTCGAGGTCGGCGATCCGCAGGACGCGGACGTCCGGGAAGCTCGTCAGGTTCTCGAGGTAGGTGCCGCTGATGACGCCGGCGCCGACGAACCCGACGCCGACCGGCCCGCCGGTCACCGCCGGTCGCCGGTCAGGAAGGTGTAGCTGGCGGAGATGGCCTCGAAGAGGTCGCCACCAGGGCCATCGAAGGCGTCGAACTCGACGACGCGCAGCGCGTCCGGCGCGGCGGCGAGCACCTCGGCGACCGGGACCCGGCCCTGGCCGGCGGGGAGCTGGCCGGTGGCGTCGGTGGCGAGGCCGCCGTCCTTGACGTGGATCGCCTTGACGCGGTCGCCGAGGCGGCCCAGCAGCGCGGCCGCGTCCTCGCCGCCCGCGGTGGCCCAGTAGGTGTCGACCTCCAGCGCGACGGCGGGGTCGAGCTGGTCGGCGAACACCTCGAACGCGGCGCGGCCGTCGATCCGGGACTCCAGCTCCCACCAGTGGTTGTGGTAGCCGACGGTGACGCCGTGCTCGGCCGCGACCTTCGCGGCGGCGTTGAGCGCGTCGGCCGTCGCGGCGATGTCGGCCGGGTCCTGCCACTGCTCCGGCTTGACCAGCGGGTCGATCACCAGGCCGATGCCCAGCTCGGCGGCCGCGGCGAAGACGGCGGGCTGGTCGGCCCCGATCAGCCGCGCGTGCGCGGTCGGCGCGGACAGGCCGTTGGCCGGCAGCCCGGCCCGCAGCGCGTCGACGTTCTCGACGACGCCGTACGGCTCGACCTGCGTGAAGCCGATCGCGGCGAGGCGCCGCAGGGTGTCGGCGGGATCGGCCGCGAAGGCGTCGCGGACCGAGTACAGCTGCACGGAAAGCAAGCTCATCCCCAGCTCCTGAGTTTCACGGTGGCGGACGCCCGCCACGGCTCCACAAGATTTCTACCACTTGGTCAAAATTCACACCAGGTCCTTCCCGGTGACCCGGCCGGACAGAACTGCGGATTTCCCGGACGTCTTCGTGCGTGCCCCGGCTCACGGGCCGCGGGGGTTTTGCGGTGCTCCGGATGGGGCAGTAACGCAGCACGGGGAAGGGACCGAACCGACGCGGGAGGTGCCGTCAGTGGACAGGGCAGGGGACGAAGTGGACACGGGGGCGCTCGGCCACCCGGGGTCCCGCCGCGACCTGACGGAACTGTCCGAGGCCGCGCGCGACCTCGACCGGCGGATCGAGCAGCACCTGGCACGGCTGCGCCGCAGCCGCGCCGAACGCCAGGACGGCTCGTGGGACGACATTCCCGACCAGCGGCTTCGCCCGAGCGGCTGACCTCGGGTTCACCGCGCGGACGCGACCTACTACGCTGGGTGGCCCACGCCGCCCGCCGATGTCCTGCGAGGTCGCCATGTCCGACGCCCCGTCCGCCGTTTCCGGCACCGTGTCGCCCAGCCAGAAGCCGGTGGGGCTGGATCCCGAGCGGCCGAGCATCGCGCGGATCTACGACGGGTTCCTCGGCGGGCACAACTTCTACGAAGTCGACCGCGTGGTGATGGAGAAGATCCGGCAGGCGGTCCCGGAAGCCGTGGACATCGCCCGCGGCAACCGCGGGTTCCACAACCGCGCGCTGCGGATGCTGGCGAGCCAGACGAAGATCCGGCAGTTCGTCGACTGCGGGTCCGGGCTGCCGACCGCGGAGAACACGCACCAGATCGTGCAGCGCATCGACAAGGACACCAACGTCGTCTACATCGACAACGACCCGGTGGTCCTGGCGCACGGCCGGGCGCTGCTCGCCGAGAACGACTTCACGCACATGGTCGAGGCGGACATCTTCAAGCCCGAGGCCGTGCTGGACAACGACGAGGTGCTGCGCCACATCGACTTCGCCGAGCCGGTCGCGCTGCTGCACGTCGGCACGATGCACCACTTCGAGGGTGACGGCGCCGCCGACGTCATGCGCGCCTACATCGACGCGCTGGCGCCGGGCTCGTACGTGGTGCTGTCGCACTTCTTCGACCCCGAGGTGCCGGAGCTGACCGCGATCGCCAAGCGCATCGAGGACATCCTGACCCAGGGCCCGCTCGGCGCCGGCCGGTTCCGCACCCGCACCGAGATCGAGGCGATGCTGGCGGGCCTGGAGTTCCTGCAGCCCAACGCGACGTCGGAGCCGGGCCTGGCGGTCTGCGACGAGTGGTGGCCCGACGGCCCCCGGCTCACGCCGCTCAGCGGTTCGGCGAAGTGCGTGGCCGGGATCGTCGGCGTCAAGCGCTGACGGGCTCCCTAGAACAGCCGCCAGAGGTGGTCCGCCGTCCCGTTGTCGGCGAACTGCACCACCTGCGCACTGTCCGCGGTGGACATTCCGTCCACGCCCAGTACCTTGCCCGAGTTGCGGTTCTTCAGCCGCCACCAGCCGTCGCCGTTGTCGACCGGCTGCCAGAGGTGGTCCGCGGTGCCGTTGTCGGCGAACTGGACCACCCGCGCACTGTCCGCTGTGGACATCTGGTCGACGCCGAGCACCTTGCCCGAGTGGTGGTTGCGGATCCGGTACCAGCCGTCGCCGTCGGCCATCAGGTGCCAGAGGTGGTCGTCGGTCCCGTTGTCGGCGAACTGCACGACCCGCGCACTGTCCGCTGTGGACATCTGGTCGACGCCCAAAACCTTGCCGGAGTTGCGGTTCGCGATCCGGACGCCCGCTCCCCCGCCGCCCGGTACCCACGCGTGCCCGTCCGGAGCGGCGGTCGGGAACGACGTGATCCGCAGCCGTGCCGCGCCCATCGGGATCAGCGTGACCGTCTCGACCGGCGCCGCGCTCTTCGCCGGTGACGCCTGCAACGGCATGACGACGTGCTGGTCGTCCGCGGTCCACTCGGCGATCTTCCGCGCCGGTGCGGTGATCTTCACCGGCGCGGTGTCCGGGGTGAACGGGTTGGCGGGCAGCGCCCCGCCGGCCGCGGTGAAGGTCAGCGCCGCGCCGGGGGTCAGGCCGTAGTTCCACGGCGTCGTCGCGTGCACGGCGTACTGCGGGAACTGCGCGGTCCCGCCCAGCGACTCGTAGCTTTCGCCGATCTTCAGCGAGTACGTCAGCGGGCCGTGGTCGACCGACACCGAGCCGTGGTTCGCGCCCCAGGTCCGCACGGTCGTGCGCTGCGGCAGGGTCAGCGTGACGACGTCGCCGTCCGCCCAGGTGCGCGAGACCTTCGCGAACGTCGGCCCGGCGTTCACCGCGACCGACGCACCCGCGACCGTGAGCCGGGGCGCCGCGCACCACGCGGGAATCCGGAAGTACAACGGGAAAGCGAGGCTCCGCGGTGTCCGGACGGTGAAGGTGACCTGCTCGGAGAACGGGTAGGTCGTGTCCTCGGTGATCGTCACCGAGGTGCCGTCGGCGACCTTCGCCGTGACGCTGCTGGCCGAGTACATCGCGGCCGCGAGGCCGTTGTCCGGCGTGGCCAGCCAGAGTTCCTCGGTGAAGTACGGCCAGCCCATGCCGTAGTTGTGCGGGCAGCAGCGGTACTGGTCGACGCCGGGCAGGAAGGCCTGCATAGCGAAGCCGTTCTGGAACTGGCCTTCGCTCTTGGGCACGTTGTCGAGGTCGACGCTGTTCGCGCTGGTGACGTAGTGCACCGCGCGCCCGGCCGGGTCGAGTGCGGCGGGCAGGGAGTTGAACGCGAGGTCCTCGCAGCGGTCGGCCCACACCGGGTCGCCGGTCAGCCGGGTGAGCAGCTGGTGGCTCGCCATGAACTCGACGATCCCGCAGGTTTCGAAGCCCTGCCGCGGGTCGCCGAAGCCGGGACGCGCGTTCTCGTCGCCCGCGAAGCCGCCGCCGGCGAACTGGCCGTACGTGGCCATGATCGTCGAGTAGTCCTGGTAGGTGGCCTGGGTCAGCGACGCCGAACCGCTGCGCATCGCGTACTGCGCGGGCTCGCGGAAGCCCTGGGCGACGTTGACGTTGTGCAGGCTCGGCAGGTTGCCGACCCAGTTGGCGCCGTAGGTGTGGATCTTGTCGGCGAGGTCCAGCAGGTACGTGTCGCCGGTGCGGTTGAACAGCCAGAACACGCTGTCGAGGCCGTCACCCCAGCGGACCGACACCCAGCTGGAGTTGAACGCGCTGGGCCCCTGCGCGTTCATGTAGCGCAGGAAGCGGGTCAGGAACGGGACGACGCGCGTGTCGCCGGTCCACTCCTGCCACGACCGCAACGCCTGGAGCAGCGGCAGGTACGGCCAGAAGTCGGGGCCGTTGTTGAGCGCCGTGCGCAGGGCGGTCGGCCCGAAGAAGCCGTCGGACTGCTGGGTGGCCAGGATCGCGTCGATCCACTTCCCGGCGGTGGCCTTCGCGGTGGTGTCGCCGGTGACCGCGGCGAGGTCGACGTACCCGCGCAGCCAGTACGGCACCTCCTCCCAGCCGGTGCGCTCCGGGTGGACCCAGCCGCTGGTCGCGAAGTCGAGGAAGTGCGACGTCTCGGCGTAGTGCCCGCAGAGGCCGTCGAGCTGCAGGCGCAGCTGGCCGGCGAGCCAGCCGCGCGCGGTGACGGCGCCGGGCGGCAACTTGAGGAAGGCGGTGGGCTTGAGCGGAGCTGCGTTCGGGGTGTAGAGCCCACCGGCCGCGACCTGCTGACTGCTGAAGGCGGCGGCCTCCCGCGTACCGGCGAGCAGGCCCGCGGCGACGGTTCCGGCGACGAACTGCCTGCGGCTCAGTGACACGGGGACCAGCCTCCGCTCGTCGTTACAACGTTGTAAAAACAGTCTTACCGGTTGGATACAACGTTGTAAATCCGCCGTTCGCCGGAGAGCACGGCATCGTCGAACGCGACTTCACCCTCAGTGAGATCACCGGCGTGCTCTGAAAGCCGGCGCCCCGCACGCACCCCTGGTGCTGATGGGGCACGGCGGCGGCCGGCACAAGAAGACCCGGTGCTGCTGGCCCGCGCCCCGCCGCCGCGACCTTCGGCGGCGGGGCGGATCACCGTGCCGGTGCAGTTCCTGCTCCCGTGGGACGACCAGCACGTCGACCGCCAGTCGGCCCTCGGGCTGTTCGACGCCTTCGCCTCGGCGGAGAAGACGTTGCACGCCAACCCGGGTGACCACCGCACGATCCGCTGGACCGGCCTGAGCACCGGAACTCAGGCGAGCGTGCGCACCCGGCGGATCGCGAAAAACACCAACGCGGCCGTCAGCACCGCGAAGAGACCGGTTTCGATGCCCTGGAACGTCCAGAACCTTGCCCCCGGCTGGTATTCCACCCAGTTGTAGGCCCCGGGGCCGGCCCCGGTGTCACCGCAGCCCGCGGGCCCGCACGGGCCGACCTGAGCGTTGGGCAGGACCATCTCCCCCGCCGCGTTGCGGATGCCCTGGTCCATCACCCAGTCACCCGCCGCGGGGTTCGGCGTCAGCGTGCTGTCCGGGGCGAACGTGTAGCTCTGCGGGGGCAGGTACCGCGGCCGGGCGAAGAGCTCGACCGCCACCCGCACCACGGCGTACCCGACGAGCGCGATCCCCATGGCGGGCAGCACCTTCGGCCAGTACGTGCCGGCGAAGACGCCCAGCGCCAGCGCGAACAGCGTGTAGACGACCGGACGACCCCCTGGACGTCGAAGGCGAAGTAGCCCAGCCGGCTGGTCGTGCTGACCAGCGGCCCGAACCACCACGACACCCCCAGCGCGTACCCGACGGCCAGCACCGCGGTGATCGCGCCGATCAGCCCGAACTTGACCAGCGCCCAGTGCGCCCGGCTGACACCCTGGGTCCACACCAGCCGGTGGGTGCCCTGCTCGACCTCGCGGGAGACCAGCGGCGCGCCGAAGAACACGCCGACCAGCACCGGCAGGATCACGAACAGGACGGCGACGTAGACGAGGTTGCCGAACTGCTGCTCGAACTGGTGGGCCAGGCTCGCGCAGTTCGAGACCGCTTCCGTCTGCGTGATCATCGGTGCCTTGCCGAGCGCGGCCTGGCAGGCGGCCAGCCCGGAGCTGTCGTACTTCGTGTGCATCGCCAGCCCGGTGGGCACCACGATCAACGCCAGCACCCCGAGGGTGACGAGCGTGAACAGCGCCTGCCTGCGGTGCTGGCGCCAGGTCAGCCAGATCATGCCGGCACCCCCCACGCCGCGGCGGTGACGCGGGGTTCGGCCGCGGCCAGGTGCGCCAGCACCAGGTCCTCCAGGGTCACTTCGTGCTCCGTCCACAGTGGATCGATCGGCACGGCGGGGTCGCGGCGGACCAGCAGCGTCGACTGCCGTTCGGTGTGGCTGGCGCGGACGACCTCGGCGACGCCGGTGATGGACTCGCTCCCGGCACGCGGGCCGACGAGCGTGCGGTGCGCGTCGACCAGCTCGTCGACCGCGCCGGTCAGCTGGACGCGCGAAGCCTGCAGGACGATGAGGTAGTCGCAGCTGCGTTCGAGGTCGGCCAGCAGGTGCGAGGACAGCAGCACCGTCGTCTCGCTTTCGGCCACCGCGCCCATCAGCGCCTGCATGAACTCGCGGCGGGCCAGCGGATCGAGGCTCGCGATGGGTTCGTCGAGCAGCAGCAGCCGTGGCCGCTTGGCCAGCGCGAGCGCCAGCGCGACCTGCGCCCGCTGGCCGCCCGAGAGCTTGCCCGCCGGCTTGTCCGGCGGGATGCCGAGCGCGGCGAGCCGGTCACGGGCCAGCGCGGCGTCCCACCGACGGCGGTTCAGCTTGCCGCCCATGGTGATCAGCTCCGCCGCGGTGAAGTCCCGGTACACCGGGGTGTCCTGCGCGACGAACCCGATGTCGGCCAGCACCGAAGGCCCGTCACGGGGGTCGCGGCCGAAGACGCGCACCTCCCCCGCGTCGGGCCGCAGCAGCCCGACGGCCAGGTGCAGCAACGTCGTCTTGCCCGCGCCGTTCGGGCCGACCAGCGCGGCGATCCGCCCGGCGGGCACCTCCAGCGCGCAGTCCCGCAGCGCCCAGCTGCGCCCGTAGCGCTTGCCCAGGGCTCTGGTCTCCACCGCCAGCTCCATCTTCGAACTCCCCTCAGCTCTGCTGCTGATCCTGCGGCGCCGCGGCGCCGCGCAACGTGGTCTCGATCAGGGCGTTGATGTCGTCACCCGACATCCCCGCGGCTTCGGCGCGCTCCAGCCAGGCCAGCAGCTCGTCACGCAGCCGGGCCTGGTGCCCCAGCGACGGGCCGGCGAGGGTGCCGGTGACGAACGTCCCGACCCCCGGCTTGCCCTCCGCCAGCCCCTCCAGCACCAGCTCGCGATAGGCCTTGAGCACCGTGTTCGGGTTGATCGCCAGCGCTTGGGCCACTTCGCGCACCTTCGGCAGCTGGTCACCGTCCCGCAGCAGGCCGACGCGCAGCGCCTGCTTCACCTGCAGGACGAGCTGCATGTACGTCGCGACCCGCGAACGGCCGTCCAGGACGAACTCGATCACCCGCACCCTCCCATTGTCCTACGACAATAAGACAACACCCGGGAACGCGACCCTGTCAAGGACCCCGTTCCCGGTTTAGGGTCTCGATCGAGACGTTCACCGCACCGGGAGGCAGGCATGTCGTTGTTGGACGGACTGGGCCAGGCGATCACCTCGGGGGCGGTCGAGATCGTCGACCTCACCGCCCCGCTGAGCTCGAGCACGCCGATCCTCCAGCTGCCCGAACCGTTCGCCAACACCATCCCCTTCCGGCTGGAGGAGATCAGCCGCTACGACGAGCGCGGCCCGCGCTGGTACTGGAACGACATCCACACCGGCGAGCACACCGGCACCCACCTCGACGCGCCCGTGCACTGGGTGTCCGGAAAGGACGGCCACGACGTCTCCCAGGTGCCGCTGAAGACGCTCGTCGCGCCCGCGGTCGTGCTCGACTTCTCGGCGCGGGCGGCCGCGGACCCGGACTTCCTGCTCTCGATCGACGACGTCACGGCGTGGACGGCCGAGCACGGCCCGCTGCCGGACGGCGGCTGGCTGCTCTACCGCACCGGCTGGGACACTCGAAGCGAGGACCAGGACGAGTTCCTCAACGCCGACGAGGCCGGTTCGCACACCCCCGGCGTCTCCCCCGAGTGCGCCCGGTGGCTCGCCGAGGAAACGCCGATCACCGGGCTGGGCGTCGAGACCGTCGGCACCGACGCCGGCCAGGCCCCCGGGCTGGAGCCGATGTTCCCGTGCCACGAGCTGCTGCTGGGAGCCGGGAAGCACGGCCTGACTCAGCTGCAGAACCTCGCCTCGCTGCCGCCGACCGGGGTGCTGCTGATCGTCTCGCCGCTGCCGATCGTCGGCGGGTCCGGCAGCCCGGCCCGGGTGCTGGCGCTGGTGGAGCGGTGAACGTCGCCGAACTGGTCGGCCGGACGCTGGCCGGCCTCGGCGCCGGCACGGCGTTCGGCGTGGTGGGCAGCGGCAACTTCGAGGTGACCAACGCGCTGCGCGCGGGCGGCGTCCGGTTCGTCGCCGCCCGCCACGAGGGCGGCGCGGCGAGCATGGCTGACGCCTACGCACGGATGAGCGGCAAGGTCTCGATCCTGTCGCTGCACCAGGGCTGCGGGCTGACCAACGCCGTCACCGGGATCACCGAGGCGGCCAAGAGCCGGACGCCGATGCTCGTGCTCACCGCCGACTCGGCCGCGCCGTCGGTGCTGTCCAACTTCCGGATCGACCAGGACGGGCTGGCCGCCGCGGTGGGCGCGGTGCCCGAGCGGGTGCACTCCGCCGCGAGCGCGGTCGCCGACACCGTGCGGGCCTTCCGGACCGCCCGGCAGCAGCGCCGGACCGTGGTGCTGAACCTGCCGCTGGACGTCCAGGCGCAACCCGCTCCGGCGGTTTCGGAGCCGCTGCCCGTGGTTCCGGGTCCGGCACTCGTGCGCCCGGACGCGGCGTCCGTCGCTGCGCTGGCCGAGCTGCTCGCCGCCGCCGAACGGCCGGTGTTCATTGCCGGGCGCGGCGCCCGCGGGAGCCGGGAACCGTTGCGGGAGCTGGCTTCCCGCAGCGGCGCGCTGCTGGCGACGTCGGCGGTGGCCAACGGGCTCTTCCACGGCGACGAGTTCGCGCTCGGCATCTCGGGCGGGTTCGCCTCGCCGACGGCCGCCGAGCTGATCGTCGGCGCCGACCTGGTCGTCGGCTGGGGCTGCGCGCTGAACATGTGGACCACCCGCCACGGCGCGCTGCTCAGCCCGCACGCGAAGCTCGTGCAGGTCGACGTCGAGCAGGCCGCGCTGGGCGCGCACCGGCCGATCGACCTCGGCGTGGTCGGCGACGCCGGGTGCACCGCGTCGGACGTCCTCGCCCTGGTACCGGAGCGGGCGGGCTACCGCTCCGCGGACGTCGCCGACCGGATCGCCGCGACCGGCCGCTGGAACGACGTCGAGCACCAAGACCTGTCCCGCGGCGGCCGGATCGACCCGCGGACGCTCACCCGGCTGCTGGACGACCTGCTGCCCGCGGAGCGGATCGTCGCGATCGACTCGGGCAACTTCATGGGCTACCCGAGCGCGTACCTCTCGGTCCCCGACGAGCTGGGTTTCTGCTTCACCCAGGCGTTCCAGAGCATCGGACTGGGGCTGGGCACGGCGATCGGCGCCGCACTCGCCCACCCGGACCGGCTGCCGGTGCTGGGCACCGGCGACGGCGGGTTCCACATGGCACTGTCCGAACTGGACACCGCCGTCCGGTTGGGCATGCCCCTGGTGGTGATCGTCTACAACGACGCCGCGTACGGCGCGGAGGTCCACCACTTCGGCGACGCCGACATGACCACGGTCCGCTTCCCCGACTCGGACATCGCCGCCATAGCCCGCGGTTTCGGCTGCGACGGCGTCACGGTGCGCTCGGAAGAGGACCTCTTCGCGGTGAAGGACTGGCTGACGGGACCGCGCGACGCCCCCTTGGTCATCGACGCAAAGATAGCCGACGACGGCGGCTCCTGGTGGCTCGCGGAGGCGTTCCGGCACTGACCGATGCTCTCGCGTCCCGGGACGCCATCGGCACGGTGCTAGCGGGCGCGGTGTACGTGGTGGCCGACCACCGCGGCTTCACCCGGGACAATCCCCGGCTGGAGCAGCGGCTGGACGCATGGCCCGAACTGGCGCCGTTGAGCGACTCCTGGCTGGACACCCAAGACACGACGTACTTCCCGGTGAACCACGACTACCCCGCCGGGCACCCGGGCTATCCGGGATGGACGCTTACCTGTACGAGGGCCTGGCCGCGACACTTCCTTTGCGTAGCCAGAATTCTTCGACCGGGAGCGCACATCCGGGGTATTGTTGGGCGGCTGGCGGCGCACGGGTCCGGCAGCGCCCACTAGACGGAACCGTCGCGGGACCTTCTGCAGGCGAGTCCCGTTCGAGCGTCAACCGACTCGCGACGCTAGTGCCTGTACCGAAGGCGACAGGGTGGCCCGACTTGAGTTGCCCAGTTCGGCGATGTGACCGTTGCTGCTCAGGCGGAGTGGCCGCCGATGCGGGCCGGGCGGCAGTTGGTCGGTGCGATTCGGGAACGGGTGCGAGGATGTAGGCCCGCAGTCACTGACTGCGGGCCTTTCCCCATTCCCTGTTCAAGCCGCGAACGGCAACGGTTCGTGGAGGTTGTTGCGCCTGGGTTTTCGGTGTTTGTCCAGGAATGCTGGTGGACGGAACCCGGGTAGGCCGTCGGCGGCTATGTGGACTTCCCAGCCTGAGCGGTGCAGGAGACGGTGGTGGTGGGCGCACAGCAGGACCAGGTTGTTCAGATCTGTTGGGCCGCCCTCGGACCAGTGGCGGATGGGTGGCCCTGGCAGTGCCGGGGTGGGCGGTGACAGCCGGGGAACGCGCAGCCACGGTCGCGCAGGAACAACGCTCGGCGTAGACCGGCGGAGATCAGGCGGCGTAGGCGGCCCAGGTTCAGGGGTTCGCTCTTCTCGCCTAGCACTGCGGGGATGAGCATGCTGTCGCAGGCGTGGACTCGGGCTTCGGCTGCGGTCATCGTGCCCGTGTCGCCTAGGGTGGCCTGGCCGACGCCCGACTTCAGGTCCTCCAGCGAGACCGCGACCATGACGTGCGCACGTCCACCGGCCTGCATTGGCAAGTCCGGGGAGTTAAGAGCCAAATCGATCGTGTCGGAGAAGGCATCGCCGTAGCGTTCCTGCGGGGAACGGAAGTCCGCTCCCTCGTCGCTGTTGCGACGCTCGGCCAGCGAGTCCAGCAGGGCGCTGGCGCGGGTGCCGGTTTCCTCGTCGAAACGGCCGGTCAGCTCCCAGACTCCGGTTCTCTTGCGGCGCAACGACAGCTCACGGCTGGGGGCAGAAGGTTCTGCGGTGTCGGGTTCGGCACCGTCGGGGTCGAGGTGGGCCACGATCCGCGCACCCAACGCGGCGACCTGCTTGTGCCCGGACGAGGAGGCGAAGGACAGCAGGCTCCCCTCAGCGTCATCGCGATGCTCGGGCGCAAGCTGCCCCAGAACCTCGACAATGGTGTCGATCATCGGCGCACTCAGCCGCCCATCCAGGGCAGCAGCACCGGTGGCCGGAGCAACAGCGGGCACGGGACTACCGTCGAGAGCACGCCCGGCGTTAAGAGCCCGCGCTCGTTTCACCACACGTTCAGCGCCAGCCTTGGGAACATCGGCCAGATGCTCGAACAATCGCGCCACAGAGCGATATCCGAACAGGTCCATCACACCACGCGACTCGATTTCCACGAGCAGTGAACCGATTTCAGCCTCGGCGGACCGCACGACACCGAGCAGCACGGAGATACGGTCGGCCAAGGCCACCGCATCCGCTCTCCATATCGCTTCGCCGTCCACACACCAAGATTACCGGCTCTCGAACGCATGTTCATCACACGAACGGATGATCCACATCGGGGTCACCGCTGTGCGGAAGTACCCGGGCGACAACCAAGCGCGAGCCGGCCGTGATCCCCGAAGCGGTTAGTGGCCGCGGGACCAGGACTCCAGGGCGATCAACGTCTTGGTGCCGGTGACCTGATGATGCCGTCGGATCTCGTCGATCGTCGTCTGCAGGTGGGCCATGTCGCGGACCCGCAGCCAGACCAGGGCGTCCGGGTCGCCCGCGATCGTGAAGACCGCCTGGGCCTCCGGCATCCGTGTGGTGGTCCGCAGGATCTCGGCGACCTTCGTGTTGCCGACGAACCGCAGCTCGGTGAACGCTTCGATGCCCCAGCCGAGCTTCGCGTGGTCGACCTGGACCGTGAAGCCCGTGATCACGCCCGTCTCGCGCAGGCGGTCGATGCGGCGCTTGACCGCCGCCGTCGAGAGCGTGACCCGGCCGGCGATGTCGGACAGCGTGCGCCGGGCGTCCTCGCGCAGCAGCCCGAGGATCTCGTGGTCGGTCGCGTCGAGCAGCTCTTCGGTCATGCGGGCGAGCGTAGCTCCGCGCAAAAAACCGGGCCAATCGTCGATCATGACCGCCGATGTTTGCGTCCCGGAGGGTGAACCCGCCGCGGCTGTTGCGTGGGACGTCGATAGCGTGTGCCGTGGCCCGCATCGCACTGTGCGCCGGAGCACAGCCGCGTGAGGGCGAAGGGAGCGCGTCGTGGAGACGTTCACGCTGGAGGACCGCTACCTGCGGGAGGCGGGGACCGTGCACCTCACCGGGGTGCAGGCCCTGGTGCGGCTGCTGTTCGACCGCGTCCGCCACGACCGCGCCCGCGGCGGCGACCCCGCCGTGTTCGTCTCCGGCTACGAGGGCTCGCCGCTGGCCGGGTACGACCTCGAGCTGGGCCGCCGCGCGACGCTGCTCGACAAGCACGCCGTGGTGCACCGGCCCGGGCTCAACGAAGAGCTGGCCGCGACGTCGGTGATGGGCAGCCAGCTGGTCGCGGGCGCCGGCGGGCAGCGCGACGTCACCGGGTTCTGGTACGGCAAGGCGCCCGGCCTCGACCGCGCCTCCGACGCCCTGCGCCACGCCAACCTGGCCGGCACCGACCCGCGCGGCGGCGCCGTCGCGCTGGTCGGCGACGACCCGAACGCCAAGTCCTCGACGGTCCCGTGCGCCTCCGAGCTCGCACTGGCCGACCTGGCCATCCCGATCCTGTACCCGGCGGACTCGCAGGACGTCCTGGACTTCGGGATGCACGCGGTCGAGCTGTCCCGCGCCAGCGGCCTGTGGTCGTCGCTGAAGGTCGTGGCCAACGTCGCCGACGCGTCCGGCACGGCCCAGGTGAGTCCCCAGTGGACGGCACCGGAGCTCGGCGGGCAGGCGTACCGGCACGCTCCGACGTCGAAGCTGCTCGGCGCGAGCCTCGCCGCGCTGGAGCGCAGCCTCTTCACCGTGCGGCTGCCGCTGGCGCTCGAGTACCTGCGGCTGAGCGGCCTCAACCGGATCACCGCGCGCGGGGCCGCCGACCGGATCGGCATCGTCTCGGCCGGGAAGTCCTACCTGGACGTCCAGCAGGCGCTGCGCATCCTCGGGCTGACCGAGGAAACCCTCGAGCAGCACGGGATCCGGATCCTCAAGCTCGGCGCGATCCACCCGCTCGAGCCGTCGATCGTCCGCGAGTTCGCCGAAGGGCTCGACGAGATCGTCGTCGTCGAGGAGAAGCGCTCGTTCATCGAAGCCGCGCTCAAGGAAGTCCTCTACGGCGTCCCCGGCGCACCGGCCGTCCACGGCAAGAAGGACGCCGACGGCCGCACGCTGTTCACCGAGCTGGGCGAGCTGGACCCGGACGTCGTCGCCACCGGCCTCGCCAGGCGGCTGCCCAGCGGGATCCCGTCGGTCGAAGCCTGGCACGGACGCCGCCGCCGCGAGCGCATCTCCGTGCCGCTGCTCGCGCGCACGCCGTACTTCTGCTCGGGCTGCCCGCACAACTCGTCCACGAAGGTCCCTGAAGGGACGCTTGTCGGCGGCGGCATCGGCTGCCACACGATGGCCCTGTTCATGGAGCCCGACCAGGTCGGCACCGTCCTCGGCGTGACGCAGATGGGCGGCGAGGGCACCCAGTGGATCGGCATGGCGCCGTTCGTCGAGGCCGAGCACTTCGTGCAGAACATCGGCGACGGCACCTTCACCCACTCCGGCAGCCTCGCCGTGCGCGCGGCCGTCGCGGCCGGGGTGAACATCACCTACAAGCTGCTCTACAACTCGGCCGTCGCGATGACCGGCGGTCAGGACGCCGTCGGCGGGCTGCCGGTCGAGAAGGTCGCCGAGCTGCTGCTCGTCGAGGGCGCGAAGCAGGTCGTGATCACCAGTGACGCGCCCGGGGCGCTGCGCCGCCGGAAGCTGCCCGCCGGCGTCGAGGTCCGCGACCGCACCGAACTCCTGCGCACGCAGGAGGAACTGGCCGCCGTCCGCGGCGTCACCGTGCTGATCCACGAGCAGGAGTGCGCGGCCGAGAAGCGCCGGAAACGCCGTCGTGGCAAGCAGGAGACGCCCGCGACGCGCGTGGTGATCAACGAGCGCGTCTGCGAGGGCTGCGGCGACTGCGGCACCAAGTCGAACTGCCTGTCGGTGCAGCCGGTGGCCACCGAGTTCGGCCGCAAGACCACGATCCACCAGTCGTCGTGCAACGTCGACTACTCCTGCCTGGCCGGGGACTGCCCGTCGTTCGTGACGGTCGTGCCGACCGGCCGCAAGCAGCACCGCGCGCTCGCCGAGCTGGCCGCCGACGCCGTTCCCGCGCCGACCGCCGCGACGACGGACTTCACCGTGCGGATCACCGGCATCGGCGGCACCGGCGTCGTCACGGTGACGCAGATCCTGGCGACCGCCGCGGTCCTCGACGGCCGGCACGTCCGGACGCTGGACCAGACCGGGCTGGCGCAGAAGGGCGGCGCGGTCGTCTCCGACCTGAAGGTGACGGCGGAGCCGGTCGCCCAGGCTCCGAAGCTCGCGACCGCGGAGTGCGACCTCTACCTGGCCTGCGACGCGCTCGTCGGCGCCGACCCGGTGAACCTGGGCGTCGCCGACCCGGCGCGCACGACGGCGGTCGTGTCCACCACCGAGGTGCCGACCGGCCGGATGGTCGTCGACACGACGGTGGCGTTCCCCAGCCCCGGCAGCGTCCTCGCGCCCCTGGAGGCCGCCGCCGCCCGCACGGTGTCACTGGACGCGCGCGGCCTGGCCGAGACGCTCTTCGACGACGACCAGTTCGCGAACGTCCTGCAGCTCGGCGCGGCCTTCCAGACCGGCGTGATCGGGCTGCCCGTCACGGCGATCGAGCGGGCGATCGAGCTCAACGGCACCGCGGTGGCCGCGAACCTGCAGGCCTTCCGCCGCGGCCGCCAGCTCGTCGCCGACCCGGCCGCGCTGGAGGCCGCGCTCACCCCGGCGCCGGTCGCGGCGCCGAAGCCCGCGGCGCCGGCCGTGCGCGCGCTGGTGCACGCGGAAGCCGGGTCGGAGCTGGCCCGGCTGCTCGACATCCGGATCCCCGACCTGGTCGCCTACCAGGACGAGGCGTACGCGCGGGCGTACGCCGGGTTCGTCGAGCAGGTGCGGGTGCTGGAGGACGGGCCGACGGCGGTCACCGAGGCCGTCGCGAAGCACCTGTACAAGCTGATGGCCTACAAGGACGAGTACGAGGTCGCGCGGCTGTCGCTCGACCCGGCGTTCACGGCCGGCCTCGAAGACCAGTTCGGCGCGGGCACCCGGTACGCCTTCCGGCTGCACCCGCCGGTGCTGCGCGCGCTCGGCATGAAGCGCAAGATCAGCCTCGGCCCGTGGTTCCGCCCGGCGTTCCGGCTGCTGCACGCGCTGCGGCGGCTGCGCGGGACGCGGTTCGACCCGTTCGGCCGGGCCGAGGTGCGCCGCGTCGAGCGCGAGCTGGTCGAGGACTACCGGAGCGTGGTCGTGAAGGCGTTCCGGGCCGAGGACGTCGACCTCGCGCAGGTCCTCGCGCTGGCCGAGCTGCCGGACCTGGTGCGCGGCTACGAGGACGTCAAGCTGGCGAACGTCGAGCGGTACCGCGCGAAGCAGGCCGAGGTGCTGGCCCTCACGCACGCAGGTAGCTGAGCATCGCCTGGGCTTCGTCGGGGACACGCAGCTTCGAGCTGACGTCCCCGGCGTGCCGGCGCGCGGCTTCCGTGCCGATGCCGAGCAGCCGCCCGATCGCCGGGACCGAATGCCCCTCGGCGAGCAGCGCGACGACCTCGCGTTCGCGGGCGGTGAGCGTGGTGACCGGGTCACCGGGCCGCCGCCGGGCCAGCTGCAGGGCCACGACGTCCCGGTCGAGCACGGTGCCGCCGGCCGCGACGCGCTTGAGGGCGTCGAGGAACTCGTCGGCCTTCCCGACGCGCTCCTTGAGCAGGTAGCCGGCCCCGCCGCCGCCCGCGGCCAGCAGGTCGCCCGCGTAGCCGTCCTCGACGAACGCCGACAGCGCGAGGATGGCCAGCCCGGGCGCCCGGCGGCGCGCTTCGAGAGCGGCGCGCAGGCCTTCGTCGGTGAACGTGGGCGGCAGCCGCACGTCGACGACGGCCAGGTCGGGGGCTTGCGTCCCGACGGCGGCGAGCAGGTCGTCGGGGTGGTCGACGGCGGCCGCGACGTCGAAGCCGGCGCTGCCCAGCAGCAGCACCAGCCCCTCTCTCAGCAGTGCGTCGTCTTCCGCGATCACGATCCGCACGACAGCGTCCTCCTCACTTCGAATGCGCCCCTGCCAGGAAGCACGGACAGTGAGGCGGAAACGTTCAGGAAACGCCCGTGGTCCGGAACCGCGCCCGGTAGTCACTCGGTGTCACGCCCAGACCACGCGCGAACGACCGCCGCAGGGTCTCCACCGAACCGAAGCCCGACCGGCGGGCGATCACGTCCAGCGGGTCGGTGGTGCCCTCCAGCTGCTGCTGGGCGAACTCCAGGCGGATCTGCTCGACGAACCGGGCCGGCGTGCGGCCGGTCTCCTCGCGGAACAGCCGCGTCAGGTGGCGGACGCTCACGCCCGCGCGGGCGGCCATGTCACCGAGGGTGTGCGGCGCCGACGGGTCCGCCGCGACCGAGTCGAGCAGCACCCGCAGCACCTCGTGGCGCGGGCGGCCGGTCTCCAGCCGGACGCTGAACTGCGACTGCCCGCCCGGCCGCTGCAGGAACACCACCAGGTGCTTGGCCACCAGCCGCGCGACGTCCGGGCCGAGGTCCTCCTCGACCAGCGCGAGCGCCAGGTCGATGCCGGAGGTGACCCCGGCCGAGGTGATCACCGGGCCGTCCTTGACGAAGATCGCGTCGACGTCGACGCGCACCAGCGGGAAGCGGCGGGCGAGCTGGTCGAGCAGGTCCCAGTGCGTCGTCGCGCGGCGGCCGTCGAGCACACCCGCCGCGGCCAGCGCGAACGCGCCCGCGCAGACCGACGCCGTCCGGTTCGCGCCGTCGGCGAGGCGGCGGATCTGCGCGATCAGCTCGGTGTCGGCGATCGTGCGGGCCCACACCGGGCCGCCGGGCACCAGCACCGTCGCCCCGCGCGGGTCCGCCGCCGCCAGGTCCAGGTCGGCACCGAGGCGCGTCCCGGTGTTCGCCCGGACGTCCGCGCCGCCGGGCGACGCCGTCCGCAGCTCGTAGCGGCCGCCGTGTGCGTTGGCCTCGGCGAAGACCTCCAGCGGGCCGGAGACGTCGAGCAGGCGGACGCCGTCGTAGAGGACGACGAGGACGGGACGGGCTTTCACCGGTCCAGTATCACCAGCTCCCCGTCGGCCGGCTCCTCGGCGGGCGCGTGCACGACGCGCGGTGCCGGGGCGAGGTTGACGTGCAGGCGGAAGACGTCCGGGCGCGAGTAGTGCCCGGCCGGGTCGGCGGCCGACTTGGCGATGGCGATCAGCGAGAAGTCGAGGTCGGCGAACAGCAGGCCCTCTTCGGTCTCCGGCAGCGGCTCGGCGAGTTCGCTGCCTTCCGGGCCGTAGATGCGCGCGAAGCCGCCGCCGAGGGCGAGCAGCTGCCGCTTGGTTTCGGTGTCGCAGAACAGTTCGTGGGCGGCGGGCCCGACCACCGCGCACGGCGCGAGGACGAACGACTGGCCCTCGACGGCGTAGACCCGGCTCGCGGCGGTGTTGACCTCCGGGCCGAGCGCGGTGGCCGCGCCGCGGTAGACCGAGAAGCTCGGCCACGACCCGACGTGGATCTGCTCGCCGAGGCTGTACATCGTGTACTTGGTCAGCGGCTGGAAGTGCTCCCAGCAGTTGAGCCCGCCCAGCTTGCCGAGCCGGGTGTCGTGGACCTGGATGTCGCTGCCGTCGCCTTCGCCGAACACACTGCGCTCGACGTGCGTCGGCTTCAGCTTGCGGCGCACGGAAATCACGTCGCCGGTGTCGTCGAGGAACGCCTGCGCCATGTACAGGCTGCCCTGGTCGAACTCGCTGAACCCGAGCACGACGTGCACGCCGTGCTCGCCGGCCGCGGCGGCGATGCGGCCCATCTCGGCGCCGTCGCGGGTCATCGAGTTCGCGGCGAACCGCGGCACGAACTGCATGCCCCACGCCGGGGAGTCCAGCCAGATCCACCACGGGTAGCCGGGCAGGAACGTCTCGGGGAAGGCGACGAGCTCGGCGCCACCACGGGCGGCCTGGGCGATGAGGTCGACGACCTGGTCGACCCCGGCGGCGAGGTCGAGCCAGCGGGGTTCGGCCTGGACGGCGGCGACGCGGACCTGCTGAGTCACGGGAACCTCCTGGGGCGAGCGGGTTTCCCCCACTGTCCACCCGGGACGCCCGCCCGGCACCGACGTCCCGTGCCGGATCACCGACTTCGCGTGCCACCCGCGCGGTACTCCCCCGGCGTCAGGCCGGTCGCCTCCCGGAACACCCGGTGCAGCTGCCGGTCCCCGGCGAACCCGCACGCCGCGGCCACCGAACCCAGCGGACGGTCCGGCGCCGCGCGCAGCAGGACCCGCGCGTGCTCGACGCGGATCTCGCGCAGCACCCGGCCGACCCCGCCGTCGAACAGGCGGTAGAGCGTGCGCCGCGAAACCGCGCACGCGGCGGCGACGTCGTCGGCCGACAGGGCCGGGTCGGCGTGGTGGGCGCGGAGGAAGGCGTGCACGCGTTCCCTCGCGAGGGACTGGTCCGAGGGGGCGCGGCCGCTCGACAGGCTGAGCACCGAAGCCAGCAGGCCGCGCCCGTGCTGGGCCAGCGCGCGGGCGCCGTCCGGGTCGGCCGGGGACATCCGGGACAGGCCGTGGAAGAACTGCGCGACCACACCCGCGGGGCCGTCGGCCGGCAGGGAGACCGCCGTGACGCGGGCCGCGTCGCGCAGGCCCGTCTCGGCGAGGATCGCGGTCAGCGGCACCTGGACGACGACCTGCTCGAAGGCGTCGTCGAAGTGCAGGGTGTAGGGCCGGGTGCTGTCGTAGAGCGCCATCCGGCCCGGGCCCAGCTCCGCGACCCGGCCGTCCTGCTCGACGCGGCCGTGGCCGCCGGTCTGGATGCTGGCCAGCAGGTACTGCTCGCCGGCCCGGGCGATCAGCCGCGGCGTCCGCCGCACCCGCTGGCCGCCCGCGTGCACCGTGGACAGCTCGAGGCCACCCAGGTCGGCGTGCGTGAGCCGGCCGTCGAACCCGCCCGGCCGGGTCGGGGTGGCGCTCAGCTGGACGAACGTGTCGCAGATGAGGTCACGCCAGTACTCGAACGCGTGCTCGCGCCCGACCGCCGACGTCGACCACTCGCTCATCCCGCCATGGTGCGACGACCGCGGCGGGAAAGCCAGTGCTCAGCGGCCGGGGTCGCCCGACCAGCCGCTCAGCCGGCTGAGCAGCCGTTCCAGGACCTGCGGGTCCGCCGCCACCGGGTCGCCGGAGACGGGCTCGTCGACCAGCGTCCGGCGGTCGCCCCGCCTCGGCAGGCGCACCTGCTTCGCCGTCATCCCGCCCGGCAGCGGCAGCTCGCACCAGGTGGTGCGGCCGCCGCCGGGTGCCGGGTCGACGCCGATGCGCTCGCCGGGCCGGGCCTGCGGCGGCGGCAGCTGGGGGAGGTTGTCGTCGACCTCCACCATCAGGTACTCGGCGCTGAGGCGCAGCCGCAGCGTGACGAACGGGGGTGCCTTCGGGTTGCCGGCGTCGATGACCGCCTCGACCAGGCGTCTCGCGGTCTCGGTGACCTGCTCGAGCATCGGCTTCAACGACCAGTCGGTGAGAATCAGCCGGACGAACAGATCCGTCACCGGCAGCGCGCTGGGCTGCGCGACCAGCCGGAGGTCGTCCATCTGGGAGGTGTGCGCGCTCAAACCTGACCTTCCTCGGCCCGGGTGCCACTGTTCGAGTCACGCATCATGCCACCCGTCCGGGAACCACCCGTAAGGAGGACGTCACTCGACGCCGAGCATGACCTCCGTCGACTTCACGAGCACGGTCACCGGCTTGCCGGGAGCGAGCTCCAGCTCCTCCGTGGCGTCCTTCGTGATGGACGCGACGACCTGCTGGCCGCCATCGAGCTCGACGGTCACGACGGACATCACGGCGCCCGGCTTGATGGCCGCGACGGTGCCGGTGAGCTGGTTGCGGGTGGAAAGACGCATGGTGTTCCTTTGCGGTACCGGGGGTGTGAACCGCGCCAGGCTACGGCCTTTTCGCAGGTCACGCCGCCGGAAGCCGGCCGGCACGATCGGGTGGTGCGGCACCGGGGCGGGCCGGATCACCGCAGCTGCGCCACGGCGGGAGGCACTGAGGAGCACCCGCGAACCCGGTGTGACTTGCTACCGTCGGCCCATGGGCGAGCTGGTCGAGGACGAAGCGCTGCGGGCCGAGCGGCTCTTGGACGCGCAGGCTAAGGCGGTCGAGCTGTTCGCCGCGGTCGAGGAGCGCGGGATCCTCGCGCCGGACGTGCGCGAGACCGAGGCCAGTGACGCGATCCGCGACCTGGCCGGCGACCTGCTGGGCATCCGCCGCTACTGGCACAAGCGGATCGTCCGGGCCGGGGTCAACACGCTGCGGCCCTACCGCGAGAACCCGCCGGACCGCGTGCTCGGCGAGGACGACATCGCCTTCGCCGACTTCGGCCCGATCTTCGAGGACTGGGAAGCCGACTTCGGCCGCACGTTCGTGCTGGGCGGCGACCCGGTCAAGCACGCACTGCGCGACGCCCTGCCGAAGGTGTTCGACGCCGGGCGCGCGTACTTCGACGCCGTGCCCGACATCACCGGCGAGCAGCTGTACGCGCACATGGTGCAGCTGGCGCACGAAGCGGGCTGGGAGTTCGGCGGCGAGATCGCCGGGCACCTGGTCGGCCAGTTCCCGCACGAGACGATCGACGGCGCCAAGATCGCGTCCTACATCGCGCCGGGCAGCGACCAGCCGATGCGCCGTCCGGACCGCAACGGCCAGACGTCGCACTGGATCCTGGAGGTCCACCTCGTCGACCGCGAACGCGAGATCGGCGGCTTCCTCGAGCAGCTGCTCGATCTGGGCCCCGCAGCATCGTGAACGTCCTCCTCACCGGCCCCCGACGCCGGTGAGGAGGACCGGGCCCTTCAGACGCGCGCGGTCGCCCAGAGCTCGTCGATGGTGCGCTCGGCCGTCGCGAGGCTGGCGTCGGCCAGCGGGATGAGCTCCGCCATCGCCGGGTTCACGTGCGCCAGCGTCAGCTCGGCGGTGATGAACCTCGGCTCCAGGCCGGTCAGCGCGACGCCGTGCGGCAGCCACGCTTCGGCGTGGTCCCAGCCGGCGCGGGGCGTGCCTTCGCCGTACCCGCCGCCGCGGCTGGCCAGCACGATGAACTCCCGTCCGCCGAGCAGCCCGGACATCGTCGCGTGGTCGACCGAGAGCCCGGGGGCGATGAGGTGGTCGACCCACGTCTTGACGCTGCTCGGCGGGCCGAAGTTGTAGAGCGGCAGGCCCAGCAGCACGGTGTCGGCCGCCTGGATCTCGCCGACGAGCTCCCGGGTCAGCGCCCACGACGCCGCCTGCGCGGGCGTGTGCTGCTCCGGCGGCACCGCGCGGGCCGTCCCGCTCGCCGCGTCGAGGTGCGGCAGCGGGTGTTCCCCCAGGTCGCGGTAGGTCACCGTGCCGTCGGGGTGGGCGGCCCGCCACGCGGCCGCGGCCCGCGCGCTGAGCCTGCGGCTCACCGAAGCCCCGCCGGTGATGCTCGAGTCGATGTGCAGGAGATGCGCCATGTTGTTTGCCGTCCATCGATCGTTGGTGTTAGACAAACCATTAATAGCACATCGATCATCGGGGTGGCCATATACTGGGCAGATGACCTCGCTGCCGGTCGTCAACCAGCCGCCCCACCGCTGCGGCGCGCTGCTCGACCACCTCGCGCGCCGGCTGCGGCTGCGCAGCGAGTCGGTGCTGACCCCCCTGGGGCTGCGGCCGCGGCACCTGATCGCCCTGACGGTGCTGCGCGACCACGGCGGCAGCTCGCAGCAGGACCTGGCGAAGATCCTGGAGATCGACGGCACGAACGTCGTCGGGCTGCTCAACGAGCTCGAAGCGGAGAACCTGATCGAGCGCCGCCGCTCACCGGCCGACCGCCGCCGGCACATCGTCGAACTGACCGACGTCGGCGCGAAGCTGCTGGCCCGAGCGGAGTTCGCGCTGGCCGCGGTCGAGGACGAGGTCTTCCGCGACCTGGACGAAGACCAGCGCGAGACGCTCTACACGCTGCTGCAGCAGGTGACGAACACGACGAACGCGGAAGCCTGCACGGCCGCCGTCGTGACGCCCCCGAGCTGCTGACGCCCAGCCGATGCGGTGGCCGCTCGCCCCGTCCGGCCGAGACGTCCCGCCACGAGTACCACCAAGCGCAGCTCCTGGACGGAAAGTCCGGCCCCCGTCATCGGCGCCGTCGACCTCGAAGCCGGGAGCGCGGTGACCCGAAGCAGCTTGGACCCCACCGAGCACCCCGACTCCAGATGGCGGCGGATGCGCCGAGCAGAACTCGCCCGGCGCACGGTCTGCCGCCGTCTCACCGGCGCTCCCTCTCGACCGCGATGAGCACCTGACCGCGAGGCGCCCGCCCGCCGAGGGGAGCCTGGATCGCGAGACCCGCACACAATCGACCGGCATCCTCACCGAAACACAGTCCCGCCCCGGCCGCCTCCTCGGCGAAGCCGGGATCCTGTACGACGACCCCGAGACCGGCTTCAGCCCGTCCAACCTCTGGGCCGAGGACCGCTCGTGGTGCCTGTGCACCGACTACGACCTGTGGGCCACCAAGGTCGCCGGGTCCCCGCTCCTGATCGAAGCGCTGCTGAACGACCTCGAGATCGAAGCCGTCCGGCTGCCCTGAAGCTCAGCCGCCGGCGATGTCGTGGGCCAGTTGGCGTGCTTCGGGCAGCGTGAACTGGCCCGAGATCTGCGTTTCGCCGCCCGTGATGGCGGACTGGATCTGCGGGGCCGTAAGCACGCGGCTCTGCAGCACCATCGCCACCTGCTTGCCGACGTTCCCGCCCGTCCAGCCGGCCCACGTCCGGGTGCCCGCCGCGGTGAACCGGATGCCGATGACCGCCCTTCCGGTCTGCGGATCGAGCCGGGCGTCGACCCAGCCGACGTCGGCGCCGCTCAGGAACGCCGGGCCCAGCACGTACTTCGTGCCCTTCGCGCGGTCGCAGCTGACCAGCGGCAGCGCCGGGTCGTCGCGGCCCGCCAGCGGGTCCGGGCGGCCCTGGGCGCAGTCGAGGGCGGCCGCGGCGGCCTGTTGCGCGGCCGGGTCGGCACTCTGCCGGTCCGCCGCCGCACCGGCCGGCGGCGAGGGCGTCAGCTCCTGCAGGACGGGCCGGAAGCGCAGCTGCGTCCCGTCCTTGACGACGAAGCCGTTCCCCGACGGCTGAGCCGTGCCGGACACCTGAACCGAACAGCCGGCGACAGCAACGAGGACGGCCAGCGCCGCGAAGGTCCGCACAGCTGACATTGTGTCGTCCCACCGCCGGATCGGGAACTTACCACTGGTAAATCCTTGACATTACCAATGGTAAGCCTCACGCTACTGAGGCCAATTCGTCTAGACCAATCTGTCCGCTCTTCGAGGTCCCTCCCCCGAGAGGAGAGACACCACCATGTCCCCCCGCAAACCGGCCAAGACCGCCGCGGCGCTCGCCGCCGTGACGGCCACGGCGGCCGCGCTCGTGCTCGCCCACGGCGCCGACGCCAGCCCGGCCGCCGCCACCCCGTCCACCGCCGCAGCCGCCTGCGGTGTCCTGTTCGACGACTTCCACTACAACTCCCCCACCGACTCCGCCTTCGGCGCGGCCGGCTGGAGCACCCGCAACGACGTCGGCAGCCCCGGCGTGCCCGGCGCGCGCTGGCTGACGAGCAACATCAGCTTCCCCACGGTGAACGGGGAAAAGGTGGCGCAGCTCAACGCGTCCACCGACGGCAGCGCGAACGGCACCACCCACGCCGAGATGTACCAGAACCAGCTGCGGTTCCTGGAAGGCACCTACGCCAGCCGGGTCAAGTTCACCGACACGCCGACCAGCGGTACGGACGGCGACCACGTCAACGAAACCTACTTCACGATCTCGCCGCTGCGGTACGACCGCGACCCGCTCTACAGCGAGCTCGACTTCTCCGAGTACCTGCCCAACGGCGGCTGGGGCGGCTCGACCGCGAACTACCAGACGTCCTGGTACACCTACTGGAACAACCCGAGCTGGGACGGCCTGCGCACCTCCACCGCGCAGAACCGCAGCTTCGACGGCTGGCACGACATCGTCACGCAGGTCTCCGGCGGGCACGTGAAGTACTACCTCGACGGCGTGCTCACCGCGGACCACACCACCGACGCCCAGGGCGACCCGGTCTACCCGCGCACGCCGATGTCGATCAACTACAACATGTGGTTCATCGACACGGCCGGCCACACGAGCGGCACCAGCACCTACACCGAGCAGGTGGACTGGACCTACTACGCGGGCAACCAGGTCGTCACGCCGTCCGCCGCCGTCGCGCAGGCCGCGACCTACCGCGGCGCCGGCACCGCGCACGTCGACACGGTCGGCTCCGGCAACTGCACCACGCCGACCAGCCCGCCGCCGACGACCACGCCCACCACCCCGACCACGCCCACCACGCCGACGACCCCGACCACGCCGACCCAGCCGGCGGACTGCTCGAGCGCGGCGGAGTGGGACTGGGGCACCGTCTACCTCGGCGGTCAGCGGGTCAAGCACAACAGCCACCTCTGGCAGGCGAACTGGTGGACGCAGGGCTCCGAGCCCGGCCTCACCGCGCAGTGGGCCGACCTCGGCCACTGCTGAGCCAGGCCGGGCCGTCCCTGGGACCGGACGGCCCGGCCTCCCCCGCCTATCCCGCGGCAAGCACGGCTTCCAGCCCGGACGCCTGGGTCCGCCAGTCGGTCGTGTTCGGCGTGCCCCCGGCCCAGCGCTGGCCGATCCGGTTGAGCGAGTCGCGATCGCTCGCCCACAGCGTGTCGGCCTGCTTCTGTGCGAAGGCACGGTAAGTCGCCGACCCCGTGGCGTTCGCCAGGTCGCCGAAGTAGCGCATGAAGATGCCCTTGAACTGCTTTTGGTTGTCGTCACAGGAGTTCGCGGCGTCGCAGGACTCGACGAGCACGCCGTTCGAGGTCAGCCGGGACATCGCCGCGTCGGCCAGCCGGCGTGCGGCGTCCAAATAGGACGTGACGCCGGTGGCCCGCCACAGTTCCACGAGCCCGCCGATGCCGAGGCCCTGGTTGTACGTCCAGACGGTCTGGCCGTTGTTCGCGCACGAGGACGTCAGGCCGTCGTTGACCAGGCCGGAACCGTTGATCAGCCCGCTGTTCAGGTACCAGTCGCCCGCGGTCCGGGCCCGCTGGCCCCACACGGTGTCCCCGGCGATCCGCGTGTGCAGCGACGCGGTCAGGCGCAGGTACAGCCCGCTCGTGACGGCGTTCTTGTAGGTCCGCTCGCGGTTCCACCACACCCCGCCGCCGCACGTGCCCGTGTCCCAGAACCCGTTGACGTAGTTGGCGATCGTCGTCGCCTCGGTGAGGTAGCGGGTGTCGCGGGTGCGGTCGTAGACGGCGATCCAGGCCAGCCCCCACCACGCGCTGTCGTCGATGGCGCGGCTGACGAAGTCACCCTCGATCGGGTCGGAACTCCTTCCCCCGGCGGGGAAAGCGGCCTTGTTGACGTCGAAGGTGCGCGCCATGGCGGCGTCGAAGCCGCCCGCGTCCGCGACGGCCGTCACCGCAACGGCCGAGTTCCACCAGCTCGACGGCCACCACGCGGTGTAGGGCTCGTAGGACCACATCAGCGCGTCCACCGCGCCGGCGGCCCGGGTCGTCGCCGGGCGCGCCCAGGCCGTGCAGCTGCCCGAGGCGTGCGTGGCTTCGCGGCCGCACGCGCGCACGGCGCCGCCGTACAGCCGGCCGCGCGGGTCCCGCGTGGCGAAGGCCGTGGTGTGCGTCCCGGTCGCGCCCGAAGCGACGCTGGTGCGGCCCAGCGACGAGCCGTCCGGCCAGCTCGCCCCGGCGTCCCAGGAGCGGTCGAGCCAGATCTCGTCGCCGGCGCCGCCCGCTTCGATCCCGGCCCACGCCATGCCGCGGCCGTCGAAGTGGAGCCGGATGGTGCGGCCGAACAACGTCGTCGGCGCGACCGGCTGGGCGTCCCCGGTGCCGGGTACGGCGCGGTCGCACGCCGCGTCGCAGACGTCCGGGTAGATCCACGCCGTGCAGGCAACCCCCTGCGCGTCCCCGCAGGCCCGGACCAGGCCGCGGCGGTGGTGCGCCGGATCGGTGAGGTTGTACATCAGCGTGCGGGTGCCGGTCCACGAGCCGGGGATGGTGGCCTTGCCCAGCAGGCCTTCCCAGCTCGCCCCGCCGTCCCAGGACCGGTCGAGCCAGACGGCGTCGTTGGCCACGCCGTTGTCGATGCTCGCCCAGGCCATGCCGTCGGGGTCGGAGGCGTGCAGGCGCACGACCCGGCCGTTGATCACCATGTCGGGCAAGGGAAAGCTCTCGCGCGCGGCCCGCGAAGGATCGAGCGTGTCGCAGGAGGTCACGCACACCGCGGTGGCCGCGGCGGCGGGCCGGGGTGAGAGGGGTGACAGGGAACCGAGGACGAGCAGGAGCACGAGCAATGTCCGCATCGACATCCCTCTCCACGCACCGGGTTTTTCTTTTCAGGATAGGAAATCCGGTGGCGGGAGAAAAGGACTCAGCGCGGTTCTGGCTCGTTCCGGACATCGGCCGACGGGGAGTCGAACAGCCGCGGCATGACCGCCAGCATCAGAGAGGACCAGACCACGTGCGTCAGCACCGGCGCCTGGACCCCGCCCGAGCGGCCGCGCTGCCAGGCGAACACCGTCCCCATCACCGCGGACGCCAGTACCAGCGCGGGGTTGCGGGTCGCGCACGTCGACAGCACGTACACCGCGGTCGAGCGGCGGGTGCCCAGCGCGTCGTACAGCGGGCCGCGGAAGAAGACCTCCTCGGCCGCGCCGGTGACGAGCGTCGTCACGACCACCGACGTCGTCGACCCGCGGTGGGCGTAGTCCAGGACACCGGCGATCGCGCGGCGCAGCGGCGGGATGTGCCGCGAAACCAGCGCACAGCCGTAGAACACGCCGAACGCGCCCGCCCCGGCCAGCACTGGCCCCACGACGTCACGACGTCCCCGGTGCACCGGCCCGGCCGCGCGGGCTCCGGCCAGCCAGGTCGTGGCGACCCCGGCGGTGAGGCCGTAGAACCGCTTGGACGCGGGCGGGCTGGCCAGGGACGCGCCGAGCAACGCGGTCCCGGTGGCCGTCACCGCCGTCAGGAACCGTCCCTTCATGCGTCCCGCCGGCTCTTCGCGCGCTCCTTGAGGGCCTGCACCACGGCTTCGTCGTAGTCCATCGGCTCGAACTCGACGATCCGGCGGATGCTGTCGTCGCGGACGACGACCTCGTTCGTCATCGAGTCGATCAGCGAGCGTCCGGTCTGCACGTCGATGTCGGTGACCAGCGAAAGCCAGTACGACGAGAGCCGCGGCGACAGCAGCGGCACCGGCACGATCACCAGCGGACGGCCTTCGATCGCCGCGACCCGCTGCAGCATCTCCCGGTAGGCCAGCACCTCCGGGCCGCCGATGTCGAACGCGCGGCCCTCGGCCTCCGCGTGGTCGAGCACGCCGACCAGGTAGCGGACGACGTCGGCGATCGCGATCGGCTGGGTGCGGGTGCCGACCCAGCGCGGGGTGATCATCGCCGGCAGGTGCTCGACGAGCTGGCGGGTCAGCTCCCACGACGTGCCGCCGTGGCCGATCACGATCCCGGCGCGCAGTGTGGTGACCGGCACGCCGGTTTCGCCGAGCAGCTTTTCGACCTCGCGGCGGCTGGCCAAGTGCTCCGACAGCGAATCGTCGTCGTCGCCGAGCCCGCCGAGGTAGACGATCCGGCCGACCCCGGCGTCGGCCGCGGCGCGGGCGAAGGCGCGCGCCGCTTCGGAGTCGCGGCGCTTGAAGTCCGAGCTGTCGAGCGAGTGGACCAGGTAGTACGCGGCGTCGGCGCCCTTCAGCGCGTCACGCAGGGAGCCGACGTCGGCGACGTCACCGGGCACGGGTTTTCCGGCCCCCTCGTAGCTGTCGGGACGGCGCGTCATCGCGAGCACGTCGTGCCCCGCTTCTTCCAGGGCCGGGCACAACCTGCTGCCGACGAACCCCGAAGCTCCGGCTACCAGTACTCGCATGCCCGTGACGCTAGCCCGGACCGCGCCGGTCCGCAGGTCGCCGGGTTCCGGCGAAGCAGACGGCGGCGAGCACGGCGGCACAGCCGACGAGTTGCAGGACGGCGGGTGTCTCACCCAGCAGGCCGATGCCCAGCAGGACGGCGCCGACCGGCTGCAGCAGCATGAGCGTCGCCCCGGCGGTGGCCGTCATCCGGGGCAGCGCGGCGGAGATGAGCAGCCAGCCGGTCAGCTGGCCGACCAGGGCGAGCGCGATGAGCCAGCCGAACGCCGGCCAGCCGGGAGCAAGGTCGAGCGTGCCGGACGGGAGGCCGAGCACCAGGGCGACCGTGCCCGCGGAGAGCGTCGCCAGGAGCAGGGAGTGCGACTGCGTCCCGGCGCCGCCGCTGAGCCGGATCAGGAACAGGTAGGCGGCGTACCCGGCGCCGGCCACGAGCGCGGCGACGGCGCCGGTGACCGGGTCGGGCCCGAACGCGCCGGTCCCGGCGAAGCCGCCGGCCAGCACGACCCCGCCGAGCAGCACCGGCGCGGCCACGAGGAACCGCTTCGACGGCCGTTCGGCGAGGAACGCGAACGCCAGCACGGGCACGATGACCACCTGCACGGCCAGCAGCACCGTCGCGATGCCGGCACCGACGCGCGGGATCGCCTCGCCCCAGAGCACGAAGTCCAGGCCGAGCCCGGCGCCGGCCAGCAGCGGGAACAGCACGCGGCGCCGGGTCGCGGGGCCCGCCTTGCGCCGCTCCCACCAGGCCAGCGCGAACAGGACTGGCAGCGACAGCAGGCAGCGCCAGAACGCGCTGGTGGCGCCGCTCGTGTGCGAGACCTTGATGAAGACCGACGACAGCGAAATGCAGAAACTGCCGAGCGCGGCCAGCACGCGCGGGTCGAGGCGCTGGGTGAACGTGGGCCGGGCGGCAGTCAGGGTCACGCCTCCAGCGTGAGCGCGTCGACTGTCAAGGACAAGCGAATGTTTCTGCGGGGAATTCGGTAGGATCACTACTGTGTTCGGACTCGAGCGGATGCGGGCGCTGCACGCCGTCGCCACCCAGGGCTCGGTCGCCGCGGCGGCCGCGTCCCTGCACGTCACGCCCTCGGGCGTTTCGCAGCAGCTGGCGAAGCTGGAGAAGGAGGCCGGGCAGCCGCTGCTGGAGGCACGCGGCCGCGGCGTCCGGCTGACGAAGGCGGGCGCGGTGCTGGCGGGACACGCCGAGCGGATCCTCGCGCAGGTCGCCGAGGCGAAGACCGACCTGGAGCTGCTGCGCGAGGACGTCGCCGGGCCGCTGCGGATCGGCGCGATCCCGACGACCGTGCACGCCGTGCTGCCGCCGACGCTGGCGACCCTGGCCGCGCAGCACCCGCGGCTGGAGGTGACGCTGCACGAGGGCGAAGCCGAGCAGACGATGCCCCGGGTGCTGGCCGGCGACCTCGACGTCGCGGTGCTGGAGAGCTGGGCGGACCGCCCGACGGTCCTCCCGCCGTCGACGACGCGCATCGAGCTGTTCAACGACGTCGCGGACCTCGCCCTGCCGGCCGGGCACCGCCTGGCCCACCGCAAGACCGTCGATCTGTCCGAAGTGGACGATGTGCCGTGGATCGGCTGGACCGCCGGCTCCGGCTGCTACGACTGGCTGGTGCAGGTGCTGCGCAAGCAGCGGCTGGAGCCCCGGATCAGCTGCACGGTGGGCGGCTACCCGACCCAGCTGGCCCTGGTGGCGGGCAACGTGGGCGCGGCCCTGGTCCCCCGCCTGGCCCGCGAGCGCCTGCCGGACGGCGTCCGCATCCTGACCACTCGCCCGGCGTTGACGCGCACGATCTACGCGATCTGCCGAGCGGGCGAGGAGGACAGCGGCGCGGTCCGAGCGTGCTTGGACGCGCTGCGGGAGGCGTCGGCCCGCTTCGGAAGCGCGCTGCGCCCGGCCAGCTGAGTCAGATGCATGTCAAATCTCGCGCTGCCTGGCGAACGACGTGCGATCACGGTCGCCCCCCGTCGCGGTGAGCCTCCTGCTTACCGCCTGACGCATGGCCAGATGCGTTCGCCGTCGCCCAGCGCTGACTTCGCGGCCGGCGTGCTGGCCTGGGGTTACGGAGTCCGCGGCTATGGCCCGCATCGCACGAACCGGATCGTCCGCCACGACCCGGCCGCCGATCACCTCGACACCGCCCTTGCCGGTCTGCGTGCCGAACTCGTCCCCCTCGAGACCTTGCTCGACTGCTACGAGCAGTTGCGAAGCACGGCGAAACCCAAGGGCCTCGGCCCGGCGTTCTTCACCAAGATCCTCTACTTCGCGGGCTATCGCCGTGGCCACGGCGGACCCCAGCCGCTGATCCTCGACAGTGTCGTGGCGGCAGGGCTTCCTGCCGAGGCAGGCGCCGCCCGGCGGTTCAAGAGCGAGTGGTTTTGTTCCGCGGGTGCTGGCACCCGGCCGGCTGAGTCAGGGCGTCGCCGGTTCCGCGGCCCAGCTGGCCAGCAGCCGCAGCCGTTCCTCCGAGGGTGAGCCCGGCTCCACCGTGTGCACGCCCAGCACCTGGTCCGGGTCGTCCGTCGGGGACAGGGCTTCGTAGCCCAGGACCAGCTCCCCCACCAGCGGGTGCCGGTAGTGCTTGGTGCCGTGCGTGCGCTGGTAGACGTCGTGGTCGGCCCACCAGCGGCGGAAGTCGTGGTCGCGCACCGACAGCTCGCCGATCAGCTCGGCCAGTGCCGGGTCGTGGGGGTTGCGGCCCGCGTACAGGTGCAGCGTCGCCACCACGCTGCGCGCGGACGACTCCCAGTCCGCGTACAGCTCGCGGGACAGCGGGTCCAGGAACACGAACCGGGCCATGTTGCGCTCGCGCGGGGGCAGCGCGTCGAAGTCGCGGTAGAGGGCCTTGGCCAGCCGGTTGGCGCCGAGGACGTCCAGGCGCCGCCCGAGAACCATCGCCGGGACGTCGTCCAGCGTCTCGAGCACCCGCAGCAGCCCGGGCCGGATCCGCTGGGGCGGCGGGGTCCGCGGCCGGCGGCGGCTCGGCTTGGCCAGCGCGAACAGGTGCCGCCGCTCGGTCTCGTCCAGCCGCAGCGCCCGCGCGATCGCGTCCAGCACCGACTCCGAGACGTTCAGGTTCCGCCCGCGTTCGAGCCGGACGTAGTAGTCGACGCTCACCCCGGCCAGCCGCGCGACCTCCTCCCGCCGCAGCCCCGGGACGCGCCGGACCCCGGGTTCCGGCGCGAGACCGGCCTCCGACGGGGTCACCCGGGCGCGGCGGGCCCGCAGGAAGTCCCGCAGCTCCGGGTTGCCTTCGCTCATCGCTCCAGCGTAGGACGGCCGCGGCGCGCGTGCGGGGGTCTGCTGGACCCCCGGCAGGACCAGTCCTCCCACCCCACCTCCCGGCGGCGGTTACCTGGAGGCGAGTCCCCGAGGAGGAAGAAACGAGATGGAACGCGAAATCCTGGGCGGCACCGGCATCTCCGTCAGCCGCTTCGCCTTCGGCGCCATGATGCTGGGCGCCATGGGCAACACCGACCGCGCCGAGTCGGTGCGGATGATCCACGCGGCGCTGGACGCCGGGATCACCTTCGTCGACACCGCCGACGTCTACTCCCACGGCGAGTCGGAGGTGATCGTCGGCGAAGCGCTCCAGGGCCGCCGTGACGACGTCGTGCTCGCCACGAAGTTCTCCCTGCCGATGGGCCCGGACGCCAACCAGGCCGGCGGCTCGCCGCGGTGGATCAAGCTGGCCGTCGAAGCCAGCCTGAAGCGGCTCGGCACCGACCACATCGACCTCTACCAGATGCACCGGCCGGACCACCGCACCGACATCGACGAGACCCTCGGCGCCCTGTCCGACCTCGTCCGGGCGGGCAAGGTGCGCGCGATCGGCTCGTCGACGTTCCCGGCCGAGCTGATGGTCGAAGCGCAGTGGGCGGCGCAGCGCGGCGGGCACCACCGCTTCCGCACCGAGCAGCCGCGGTACTCGATGCTCACCCGGATCATCGAGAACGACGTCCTGCCGACGGCCCAGCGCCACGGCATGGGCGTGCTGACCTACGGGCCGCTGTCCAGCGGCTGGCTGACCGGCCGCGACCCCGCGCGCAGCCACCGCGCCGCGATGGCCCCCGACGTGTTCGACCTCGCGATCCCGGAGAACCGCGCCCGGGCCACGGCCGTCGAGCAGCTGCGGAAGGTCGCCGCCGACGCGGGCCTGCCGCTGGCGCACCTCGCGCTGCGGTTCGTGCTGAGCCACCCGGCCGTGACGTCGGTGCTGATCGGCCCGCGCACCCCGGAGCAGCTCGACGACCTGCTGGCCGCGTCCGGCCCGCTGCCCGGTGACGTGCTGGACCGGATCGACGCGATCGTCCCGCCCGGCACCGAGGTCAACCGGCACGACAACTACAACGCGGCGGCACCGGCGATCGAGGACGCGCGGCTGCGACGGCGGTGAGTCACGCCCGTTCAGTTCAGGCGCGGAGCCGGTCCGCCATCTCCGTCACCAGCCGGCCCGGGCGCTTGTGGTGCACCAGGAAGACGTCACGGGCCGGCTGGGCGTCGGCCGCGTCGCGGACCTCGATCCGCGCGCGGCCGGCGCGATCCAGCACGCTTTCGGGGACGAACGCGATCCCCAGCCCGGCTTCGACCAGCGCCAGGATCACCTGGTAGTCCCGGGATTCGTGGGCGACGCGCAGCCGCACGCCGGCGGCGTCCGCGAGCTGCTCGAGGCACACCCGGTTGGGCACGCCGGGGCTGCCCGAGATCCAGTCCTCCCCCGCGAGCCCCCGCAGGGTGAGGCGGCGGACGCGGGCTTTCGCGTGCCCCTCCGGCAGGATCAGGCGGAAGCGCTCCGAACGCAGCAGCGTCCGCTCGAGGCCGCGCGGGTCGGGCAGCGGCGCCCCGGGATAGCGGTGGGTGATCAGGAGATCCAGCTCGCGGGAGCTGACCAGGCCGTACCCATCCGGCGGCTCCAGGTCGAGCAGGCGCAGCGCGACGGCGGGATGAGCCTCGCGGAACCCGGCGAGCGCGGGCGGCACGAGGGTCGCGCCCGCGCTGGCGAACGTGCCGACGGTCAGCTGCGCCGGCTCCTCGCCGAGCAGCGCCCGCACGGTCCGCTCGGCGGTCCGCAGCTCCCCGACGATGGTTTCGGCGTGCGTGAGCAGCCCTTCGCCGACGGCGGTGAGCGTCACCCCGCGCGGGTTGCGGTGCAGCAGGCGGGCGCCGACGTCGCGTTCGAGCTTGGCCAGCTGCTGCGAAACGGCAGACGGCGTGAACGAAAGCCGTTGCGCCGCACCGGCGATCGACCCGGCGTGCGCGACCTCGGCGAGCAGGGCGAGGCGATGGGCGTCGAGCACGGGAGCCTCCAGCCGTAAGCGTGGCTGATGGCAGCATAGGAGACGTCGCTGGTGCTTACGTCCGGCCGCGCGCATGCTGGGGCCATGATCAGCACTTCGGACGTCGAACGCGCCGCCGCGAGGATCCACGGCCGGGTCCGCCGGACCCCCGTCCTCTTCGACGACGGCGTCTGGTTCAAGCTCGAGCACCTGCAGCACACCGGCTCGTTCAAGGCCCGCGGCGCGTTCAACCGAATCATCGCCGCGGGTGCGCTGTCGGCGGCCGGGGTTGTGGCCGCGTCCGGGGGCAACGCGGGCCTCGCCGTCGCGTACGCCGCCCGCGAATTCGGCGTGGCCGCAAGGGTTTTCGTCCCGGCCACGGCGCCCGCGGTGAAGGTGGCGAAGCTGCACGCGCTCGGCGCGGCCGTCGAGCTGGTCGGCGAGAAGTACGCGGACGCCTACGACGCGGCGGTGAAGCACGCGGCCGACAGCGGTGCCCTGTTCTGCCACGCCTACGACCAGCCGGAGATCTGCGCCGGCCAGGGCACGATCGGCCTGGAGCTGCTGGAGCAGGTGGACGGCCTCGACACGATCCTGGTCGCGGTCGGCGGCGGCGGGCTGCTGGCGGGCATCGCCGCGGCGGTCGAGGGCCGGGCGCGGGTGATCGGCGTCGAGCCGCGCACGATCCCGACGCTCCACTCGGCTTTGGACGCCGGTGAGCCGGTGCAGGTGGCCGTGTCCGGCCTCGCCGCCGACTCGCTCGGCGCGTCCCGGCTCGGCGACATCGCCTTCGCGGTCGCCACCCGCACGGGCGCGGGGTCGGTCCTGGTCGACGACGCCGCGATCGCCGAAGCCCGGGCGACGCTGTGGGACCGCTACCGCCTCGCCGTCGAAGCGGGCGGGGCGACGGCCTACGCCGCGCTGCTCAGCGGCGCCTACGTGCCCGCGCCCGGCGAGCGCGTCGCCGTCCTGCTCTGCGGCGCCAACACCGACCCCGCGACGCTCACTTCCCCGTCAGGCGCTCCACCAGCGGCGCGAACTCCTCGATGAAGGCGCTGTTGACGCTGACGTAGGAGACGCCGAGTTCGTCGCGGCGCCGTTCCAGCTCCGCGGCCATGTCGTCGACGCTGCCGCGCAGCATGGTCAGCGAGTCGTGCTCGATGAGCGTTTCCGCGTCGACGCCGATGAACCCGCGGATCCACGGCGGGACGACCTCGCCCACGACGAAGATGTTCAGGGCCAGCTCGAGGTCCCGGCCGTCCGCGGCGGTCCGGATCTCCTCGACGTGCGCCTTGAACTCGTCGCGCGTGGTCAGCACACCCCCGGCGAGGGTGACGATGTCGGCCTTCGCCCCGGCGAGGCGGCGCGCCTTGGGGCCGCCCGCGGCGAGCATCACGGGCGTGTGCGCGTCCCCGTCGAGCCGGCGGACGTGGTCGATGGTCTCGGAGATCGAGTCGAGCCGCTCCTGGCCGTTGCCGTAGGGCAGGCCCAGCTCCTCGGCCTGCTGGCGCATCGACGGCAGGCCGGTGCCGAGGCCCAGCTCGAACCGGCCGTCGGTCATGACCGTCAGGCTGTGCGCCTCCCACGCCGCCGCGCGGGCCGTGCGCAGCGGGCTGGCCAGCACGAACGAGCCGACGCGCAGGGTCGTGGTGACCGCGGCGGCCGTCGCGAGCGACGCGGTCGGGGTCGGCAGGTTCAGGTTGTCCGGCGAGAGCAGCGTCGAATACCCCAGCTCCTCGGCCCGGCGCGCGGTCTCCCGCCACTTCGCGCCGCCCTCCTGGGCCGCCGCGACCACACCGAACCGGAACGCCTTCTGAGCCATCGGATCAACCCCGCTTCGTGTCGTTGACCCGATCAAACCACCGCCGCGCCCGGCCGTGCCACCACGGCCGGGCGCGAACTCCTCCGGTCAGCCGCGCTGGTACTCCTCCCAGGTGACCTTCGTGACCGAGGGGCCGTCGTCGGCGCCGCGGCCGGCCAGGCCGTTCTGGCCCAGGTAGTAGTCGCCCGTCTGGTGCTGCGCGCCCGACGAGAGGTCCGGGTCGGAGATCGCCATCGCGTGGACGTGGTAGGCGAAACCCTGCGCCGGCGTGCGGTACCAGGCCGCGAACCCGACCTGGCGCAGCGCCTTGATCAGGTTCGTCCGGGTCGTGGCCGACATGCCGGACACCGAGATGTCCATCGCGCCGCCGCCGTCGTGCGTCCCGGCCGAAGCGTCGACGCCGCCGGGGTTGTACGAGCCCTGGGTCAGGCTCACCGTGATGCCGGCGATCTTCTCCGCGGCCAGCAGCATCGCCTTGGTGCGGGTGTTGATGGTGACGCCGCGGTAGGACACCCGGCTGCCCGCGGAAACCGGGCTCGTCACCGTGTAGCGGCCGTCGCCGAGCTTCTCCAGCGACGTCTTGCCCGGCAGCCCCGAGGCGTCGATCCCGGTGTAGCCCAAGGACTTCTGGTACTGCGAGTACGCCGTGATCGTCGTGGTGCCGAAGTACCCGTCGACGTACTTGGCCTCCAGCAGTCCCTTCGCCTGCAGCGCCTGCTCGACCAGCAGCACGCTGTCGTGCGCGCCCGGCGTCTGGGTGCTGTCGGCGCGGCGCGGGTCGATCTGGGCCGCCTTCAGCACGGCCTCCATGTTCGCCGTCGGAAGCGCCGTCGTGACCGCGGTTTCGGCTTGCGCCGGCGCGGCCACGACGAACGCCGCGGCGGTGAGTGCCGTCAACACGGCGGCCTTCGTGAACATCCCTGTTCCTCCATCGGTCGGATCCGGTTACGCCACCACGATCACCCGGCCGGATACAAGGGACGTACAAACGGCCTCCAATCACCCATTCGTGCTGATCCGGCAGTGCTCATTCGAAAACCGCGCAGACGCAGGCTGTTCGTCACGACGAAGACCGAGCTGACCGCCATCGCCGCCCCGGCGAGCATCGGGTTCAGCAGGCCCGCGGCGGCCAGCGGCAGCGCGGCGACGTTGTAGGCGAACGCCCAGAACAGGTTCCCCTTGATCGTGGCCAGCGTCCGGCGCGACAGCCGGATCGCGTCGGCCGCGGCACGCAGGTCGCCGCGCACCAGCGTCAGGTCCGCCGCCTCGATCGCGACATCGGTGCCGGTGCCCATGGCCAGCCCCAGGTCGGCCTGGGCGAGCGCGGCCGCGTCGTTGACGCCGTCGCCGGCCATCGCCACCACGCGTCCCTCGGCCTGCAGCCGCTTCACGACGTCGGCCTTCTCCCGCGGCAGCACCCCGGCGATCACCTGCTCGATGCCGACCTCGTCGGCGACCGCCCGTGCCGTCGCGGCGTTGTCACCGGTCAGCAGGATCGGCGTCAGGCCGAGGGCGCGCAGCCGCCGGACCGCTTCGGCCGACGTCGGCTTGACGGTGTCGGCCACGGCCAGCGTGCCGCGGACCTCGCCGTCCCAGGTCACCGCGACCGTGGTCAGCGCGGCATCGACGGCCGCCCGCCCGACGCTCACCGTGCGGCCCTCGACGACTCCGGTGACGCCCACCCCCGGCGTGCTGCGGAACTCCGAAACCGCAGGCAGCGCACCGAACCGCTCCCGGGCGGCGTCCGCGATCGCGCGGCCCACCGGGTGCTCGGAGGCGGCTTCGACGGCCCCCGCGAGCCGCAGGACCTCGCCGTCCCCCTCGGCCAGCGCCATCCGGCCGGTGGTCACGGTGCCGGTCTTGTCCAGCACGACGGTGTCGACGCGGCGGGTCGACTCCAGCACCTCCGGGCCCTTGATCAGGATGCCCAGCTGGGCGCCGCGGCCGGTGCCGACCAGCAGCGCCGTCGGCGTCGCGAGGCCGAGCGCGCACGGGCAGGCGATGATCAGCACCGCGACGGCGGCGGTGAACGCGGCCGACGGCGTCCCGCCCGCACCGAGCCAGAAGGCGAGCGTGGCCACGGCCAGCGCGACGACGATCGGCACGAACACCGCCGAAACGCGGTCCGCGAGCCGCTGGACCTGGGCTTTCCCGGTCTGCGCCTCCTCGACGAGCCGCGCGGTCCGCGCCAGCTGCGTGTCGGCGCCGACCCTCGTGGCCCGGACGACGAGGCGGCCGCCGACGTTGACCGTCGCGCCGGCCACCGCGTCCCCCGGCCCGACCTCGACCGGCACGCTCTCGCCGGTCAGCAGGCTCGCGTCGATCGCGGAGCCGCCGTCCTCGACGACGCCGTCGGTGGCCACCTTCTCTCCGGGCCGCACCACGAATCGGTCCCCGACGACCAGCTCACCGACCGGGATTCGCACCTCGCGGCCGTCACGCAGGACGGCGACGTCCTTGGCGCCGAGGTCCAGCAGGGCCCGCAACGCGGCACCGGCGCGGCGCTTGGCGCGGGCCTCGAAGTAGCGCCCGGCCAGGATGAACGTCGTGACGCCCGCGGCGACCTCGAGGTAGATCGCGCTGTCGCCGGACATCCGCTCGATGGTGAACTCGAACGGGTGACGCAGACCGGGTGTGCCCGCGCTGCCGAACAGCAGCGCGTAAACCGACCAGCCGAACGCGGCGACGGTGCCGAGCGAGATGAGCGTGTCCATCGTGGCGGCGCCGTGGCGCAGGTTCGCGAACGCGGCGCGGTGGAACGGCCACGCGCCCCAGACCAGCACCGGCGCGGCGAGGGTGAGCGAAATCCACTGCCAGTAGGTGAACTGCCACGCCGGCACCATCGCCAGGAGGACCACCGGCAGTGCGAGCACGGCCGAGGTGACGAGCCGCTGCCGCAGCGCGCGCGTGCCGTCGTCCTCTTCGGCTTCCGGCGGCTCGTCGGCGGGCAAGGTCGCGCCGTAGCCCGCCGCTTCGACCTGGGCTACAAGGTCCGACGGCTCGACGTCACCGGTGAAGTCGACCTTCGCCTTCTCGGTGGCGTAGTTGACGGTCGCCGTGACGCCGTCCAGCTTGTTGAGCTTGCGCTCGACGCGCATCGCGCAGGACGCGCAGGTCATGCCGGTGATCGCGAGTTCGACGGTCATCGCGGCTCCCCCGTTCCGGTGGTGAACTCGGCGGTGCGGACGACGTCGCCGTGGCGGAAGTCCAGGAACAGCCGGTAGGTCCCGGCCGACGGCACCTCGGCCAGGAAGGTGAGCCCGGGCCCGGCCGGGTGGACGTGCAGGTAGGCGAGGTCGCCGTCGCGGAGCGCGACGAGGTGCCCGGCCGCGCCGAGGTAGGGCTGCGGGGTCACCTCGTGGCCGTCCTTGGTCACTGTCGCGGTCAGCCGGGACGACTGCCCGGCGACGAGGTCGCCGTCGAGCCGGACGCGGTAGCCGTCGACCTCGGCGATCCGCGACTCCGGGTGTTCGACGGGCTGGAATGTTCCCGGCGCCTGGAGGTCGACGCCGAGGGTCAGCGGGTTCGCGCCGGTGGGCTTGAAGTCGGCGAAAGCGCGGTAGCTGCCCGCGTCGGCGACGGTGAGCGGGACGCTCCAGGTGCCGTCGGCGCCGAGGTCGGGGTGCAGGTGCTGGTAACCGGCGGTGTCCCGCCGGACGACGACGAAGTGCAGCCGTTTCTCGTGCTCGACGTCGAACGCGGTCACCGGCGCGCCGCCGGGCCCGGTGATCCGGAAGGTGAAACGGGTGGCCGCGCCCGGCGTCAGGGTCGTGCTCGCCGGGGTGAGGGTGTAGCCGTCCTCGGACGACGCCAGCCCGCCGGGCGGGTGCTCCGCCGCTTCGCCGTGCATGGCGTCCTCGCCGCCGTGCGCCTCGGCCTGGCCGGGGAACGGGCCGACGGCGGTCCCGAGGGCCCAGGCACCGCCGGCGACCAGGACGAGGGCCGTGGCGTAGGCGGAGAGCTTCACTGCGGTGTTCATGCCTCAGATATACCCTAGGGGGGTAGGGTAGGCAACGCCGTAACGAGGTGTAACCCCGGACACAGTCAGCTACGACACCGCTGGTCCAGCCGTGTTTCAGGGCGTCACGGAGAGTGGTGTCGGGGTACCACTGGACTCTCCCGTGTTCTTTTCGTAACCTGTTCGAGATCTCGCGGCCCCCGGCTGCCGACAGGTGGCGACGCGAGATCGCCGTCGATACCCCCCTGCCGGGTACCGGACCCCCACTCCGCGTGGCTCACCTGTTGCGGTCGAGCACGCACTCGTGGCGGGGCAGCGCGGACGAGGCCCCCGACTCGCCGCCCCGGTTCCCGAACGGCGGCTGATCAGCAAAGGAGACCCGCGCGACCGTGCATTCGCATCCCGTCAAGCGCGTGGTGTCCGGTGCCCTCGCGGCCGCCGCGGTGATCGCTGTGATCACCGTCGCGGACCCCGTGGCCACCGCCGCCCCCATCCCCGTCCTCCAGGCTCCGCCCACCGGGTCGGAAGCCCTGGCCAAGTACCGCGACCTCGCGGCACAGGCCGAGAAGCTCAACGAAGACCTGCTCAAGGCCCAGGACGACCTGAAGGCCAAGCAGGGTGAGCTCGACCAGGCCACCAACGACGTCAACGCGGCGAAGGCCGCCGGTGCCGAAGCCGCCGACGCGAAGCAGAAGTACCAGTCCCAGGTGGACAAGTTCGCCGGCGCGTCGTTCACCAGCGGCGTCCAGCTGAACAAGCTGTCCGCGCTGCTGGCCGGGACGTCCACTCAGGACTTCCTGGACCGGTCGTCGGCGCTCGAGGTCATCGCGACCGAGAAGAACGGCGCGATGGACAACCTCAGCGGTGCGGCCGAAAAGGCCAGGACCGCCGAGAAGACGGCGACGGACGCCGCGAAGAAGGCGACCGACGCCCGCGACGCGGCGGCCAAGCTGGCCTCGGACATCGAGGGCAAGAAGAAGAACCTGCAGACCCAGATCGACCAGATCGAGGCGCAGAGCAAGACCCTCAGCACCGCCGACAAGGCGGCGCAGAAGGACACCGGCGGCAAGGCCCCCACCGTCAAGGCGGCAACCGGGGCCGCCCAGACCGCGGTCAACGCGGCGCTGAGCAAGCTCGGCAGCGCCTACGTCTGGGGCGCCACCGGGCCGAGCACGTTCGACTGCTCGGGCCTGATGCAGTGGGCCTACAAGCAGGCCGGCATCTCGCTGCCGCGGAACTCGGCGGCGCAGGCGGGCTTCGGCACGCCGGTGTCGCGCGACCAGCTGCAGCCGGGCGACCTGGTCGCCTACTACTCCCCCGTGTCCCACATCGGGATGTACATCGGCGACGGCAAGATGGTCCACGCCCCCACCAGTGGTGACGTGGTCAAGATTTCCCCGCTGATGAGCGAGTACGCGGGAGCGACCCGCCCGACGGCCTGAGTGCCGCAGAGAATCCGTCCACAGTGGTGATTCCACCGCCGTGGGCGGATTTCGCGTTTCCGGGCGGGGTTTCCGGGGAAACTCCCCGCAATGGCCGAGAACCCCGTACCCGACGAAGCCACCCTCGACGCCGTGGGCAAGCTGACCGAAGCCCTGGAGACGATCGAGCGCGCGCGAGGCCACCTCTACGCGTTCCACCAGCAGACGGGCTGGGCGGATCTTCTTTTCGGCGACGCGGCGGACCGGCTGGAGAAGGCCGGCCACCCGGAGTGGGCGGCCCGGATCCGCGAGGAGCTGGTCGGCCTGAACGTCCTGGCCGACCGCTGGACGTTCCAGGTGGTCGAGGAGTACGACGACGGCTACTACAAGACGTCCCGCGACCTGGAGCGCGCGGTGCTGGCCGAGTTCACGGGCGGCCGCCGTCACCTGCAGGAACAGCAGATGAAGGACGCCCGCCGCACCCGCGGCCGCGCCGGCCACGAAGCCGGCCCGCCAAGCACCCCGCCGCCGGAAACTGTCGGTCCCGTGGGTTAAAGTCGATCGCAAGCGAACAGACGTTCGAACATCCGAATGGAGTGGTGATGACCGAACAGCCGGAACCCAACCCGGAGAAGGACCCGAGCGACTGGACCACCGGCGACGAGCCGATGACCGGGCCGCAGAAGTCCTACCTGCAGACCCTCGCCCAGGAGGCGGGGGAAGAAGTGCCCGAAAACTTGACGAAGGCGGAGGCCTCCAAGCGCATCGACGAGCTGCAACAGACAACGGGCCGCGGCGCCTGAGTGGCGTGCCCTGTGCGGGCGCCGCGATCCGAGCGGGCGCGCGGAAATGAGCGGGTGCTGCAGCAGAGGCGCGGCGTCTTCGGTGGGCTCAAGGCGGCCCGAGGTGGGCCCACAAGGGCTAGCCGAGCCAGGTTGGCGCTACAGCGGCTGAAGCTGATCGGCACCTGACCGGCCTCGAAGTGAGCTGAGCAAGCGCCGCGGCGGCCAAGCCAGCCCACAGCGGCCAGCTGAGCAGTTTGGCGGACTTGCAGCGGCTGAAGATGCTCGGGGCCGAGCGGCATAACGGGCTGGCTCGCGGCTTGGCCCGGTCTGCCGAGCTTGTCGGCCGCGGGCGACCCGGCCCGGATCGGCGAGCGCGCAGCCCTTGATTGGCCACAGCGCATGTAGTGACCTGCGCGCTCCAACCAAGACGAGCACACGGGCATTCTCAGTGCGCCAACCAGATGCGCAGCGGCTGAGCATACACAGGCAACTCGGCGGGTGCGGCAGCGAAGCTCAGGCGGCCTCGGGCAGCGCTGCCGCCCCGGTCACGCGTAGCAGGAACTCGGCGTTCGAGCCTGTCTTGCGGAGCTGGTCCAGCAGTTGCTCGACCGCGTGCGGGCCCTGCAGGGCCCGGCGGACGTCCCGCATGGCCGCGAGTTCGCCCGGGGTGACCAGCAGTTCCTCGCGCCGGGTGCCCGAGGCGGCCAAGTCGACTGCTGGGAAGACTCGGCGTTCTGCTGTGCGCCGGTCCAGCTTGAGCTCGGCGTTGCCGGTGCTCTTCAGCTCTTCGAAAAACACCGTGTCGGCGAGGGAGCCGGTTTCCACCAGGGCCGTCGCGATGATCGTGAGGGAGCCACCGCCCTCCACGTTCCTTGCGGCGCCGAGGATGCGCTTCATCGGCTGCAGCGCGGCCGCGTCGACGCCGCCGGACAGGGTGCGGCCGGAGGGGCGCGCCGAAAGGTTGTACGCGCGGCCGAGGCGGGTCAGGGAGTCGAGCAGCAGCACGACGTCTTCGCCGCGCTCCACCAGGCGTTTGGCTCGCTCGACCGCGAGTTCCGCGACCGCGACGTGCTCGGCGGGCGGCCGGTCGAAAGTGGACGCGATCACCTCCCCGCGCACGGTCCGGCTCAGTTCGGTGACCTCCTCCGGGCGCTCGTCGGCCAGGAGCACCATCAGCCGGCACTCGGGGTGGTTGGTGGCGATGCCGTGCGCGATTTCGCGCAGCACCGTGGTTTTCCCCGCCTTCGGCGGTGAGACGACCAGCGCGCGCTGGCCCTTGCCGATCGGGGTGACGAGGTCGATGACGCGGGTCAGCACCCGCGCCGGCGTGGTTTCGAGCAGCAGTCGCTCGTCCGGGTGCACCGGGACGAGGTCGTCGAAGTGCGGCCTCGATGCGGCCGGGTTGGCGCCGTCGACGCTGATGATTTCTTCGGCGGTGCCGGTGATTTCGTCGCCGGTGCGCAGCTTGTGCTTGCGGACGACGGCAAGCGGGAGGGTGACGTCGCCGTCGGCCCGCCGGTAGCCGGCGCGGACGAAGGCGGATTTTCCTTGTACGTCAAGGATTCCGTGAAAAGGCATGGTTTTACTCCTGAATGAGGGCACGGCCGAGAGGGGCCGTGAACGAAAGGAAAGAGGCCGATCGGCCTGGATCCGGGAGCTTCCTCCGGGCGGCCAGAGGGCCGACATCCGCGAGGAGCACCTTCACTGTAGCCGGAGTTTCCGCGGAGCACAACGCGTGAGAATCCGCGGCGGTGGGTAGGTCTCCTGGGGAACACGCCGAACGTCGCCGACGGATGGGAGCACATCGTGCAACGACACACCCCCGAACCCGAGGTCGACACCGTCTGGACCACCTCCCCCGGCCCCCTTCCCCAAGGAGCCGCGACCGTGGTCACCTCGACCTTCGAAGAGCTCGCGCCGGCACTGCCCAACGACGTCGCCGACCTGCGCCGGAAGCTGATCCGCTGGCTGTCCGAGCTGCCGCTCGACCCGGCGAGCACGCACGACATCACGCTGGCGACCTACGAGGCGCTGGCGAACGTGGCGGCCCACGCCTACCCGGACGGCCACGGCTGGGCCCGCCTGCAGGCGACCCGAGTGGGTGACGCGATCACGGTGACGGTCACCGACACGGGCTGCGGCATCCCGGCGACCCGCCCCCGCTCCGCAGCCCTGCGCACCTCGGGCGGCCGCGGCCTGCTGCTGATCGACAAGGTCACGGACCAGTCCGAGATCGACACCAGCGAGCAGGGCACCCGAGTCAGCATGACCTGGCGGCCAGCAGCCCTGCGGGACGCGGGAGCGGCCTGAGTCCGAGGCCGAGCAAGCCCGGCGGGCGTGCTTGGCGGCCTCACCAGGCACGGGCGCGGCCCGCAAACCGGGACGCATCTTCGGCGGATTTACGGCACGCGAGCAACGGCCGGAACCCGCAGCGACAAAGTGGCAGCAGGGACTGGTCTGAAGCCGGAGCGGCAAGCACGGCGGCCCCGCACAACCGGGACAGCCTGAAGCTCCGCAGCAAACCTTGGCGCCCTTAACGCACGCGGGAGCGACCTACAAGCGGAGCGGCAAGCACGGCACACCGGCTCCAATACCGGCAGAAAGCGTGGCCGCCGGCCTACGGACCTCTCGCCCCGTTCGGCGAAGCGACGAGCCGCGAGCCGCAGCCGCAAACTGGGGAATTGAGCAAGACAAAAGAACGCCGAGAACCGGGTCGATACCGTCAGTCACCCCGTCATCGCTCACCGAGAGCGTTGCGGTGTGTGACCAAGCCGCTAAAGCTGTGAAGCGCGGTGGGCCGGACCTCGGCCCACCGCGCTTCGGGGGAAACTCAGGCCGCGTTGGCCAGCCGGACCAGGCGGTTGCGCGGGTACGAAACCAGTTCGCGCTCCTCGTCCGTGGTGAAGATTTCGACGGAATCCCCCAGGATGTCCGCCGAATTCACCTGTAGCTGCCACGCGGGCAGCCCCGGCGCGGGCTCGTGCCAGAACCACTGGCCCTTGGTCAGCTGGTCCGCCGGGACCGTCGCGTCGTCCGTTTTCATGTCATGAGGCTAACCGTCACCACCGACACTTTTTGAACGGCCCGGTCGCACGGGCTCAGCCATGGGTGGCACCCACCGTGATCGTCAGCACGTCCGGGTCGCCCGCGAACACCGCGCCGCTGAAGTCCGGGCCCGGGCTGACGTCGTCGTACGGGAACGCATAGCCGCGGTTGTCGGGCAGCTTCGCGTGGACGATGCGGGCGTAGTGGTTCGTGACGTCACCCTGGTAGAACTTCGCCGGGTCCTCCGCCGTGGGCTGGTTGGCGTTGTCCAGCAGCGTCGTGCGGTTCAGCGCCGCCGCCAGGCGCGGGACGATGCTCTTGCGCGCGTCGCTCGCCCCCTGCGGGATGGCGAACGGGCCGCTGTCGCAGCTCCAGACGTCGGCCGTGGCCGGCTTCGCGAACGACTCGGCCCCGAACACCAGCTGGCCGCCGGAGACGCGCCCGGTGAACGTGCCCAGCCCCGGGTTCTGCGAGTCCACCACGAGGTCCGTGCCCTCGTACTTCTGCCAGACCTGGTCGATGTAGCCGTCGAGGTAGCCGCCGAACTGGTCGGCGTGGTGGTGCGGCGACAGCGCGCGCAGGTTCCCGCCGCCGCCGGTCTGCACCAGCCCCGGCCAGTTCCCGCCCAACGCCGACAGCTCCGAAGAGATCGCGTCCAGCGAGCCCGAGGGCAGCCCGTTGACGGTCTTCGTGCCCGAGCCGGACGTCGTCAGCGACAGCCCCATCGGGATGCCGACGAAGTCGACGTAGCTGATGTTGGCGAACAGCTGCTCGTCGTTGAACGTGAACTCGCTGAACGACCAGTTCTTCTGGAAGTTCGGGTCGTCCGGGTTCAGGAAGCTCGGGTGCACCAGGGCCGGCCCCGGGTCGAGGAAGAAGTCCAGCTTCGCGTCCGTGACGACGTACACCCGCGCGCCGCCCATCTTGGGCACGGAGACCTGGGCCCCGGAACCGACCGGGATGGCGCAGTCCTCCGGCAGCGGCGTGTGCGCGGCGCCGGGCGAGTCCGGGTAGTACGGCGAACCGTCGGCGCGCAGCAGGACCAGCCGGCCGTCGGGAGTCGTGCCGGTGACGTAGGCGTACACGGTTCCGGAGCCGGAGTTGTTCACCAGCTTCAGGCCGAAGGTCGCGGGCGTGGCCGCGGACGCCGTGCGTGCGGCCAGGGGCAGCACGGTGGCGGTGGCGAGCGTGGCCGCCGAGAGGCTCAGGAACGAGCGGCGCGAAATCATGTCGTCCTCCACTTTGAGGGCTAACGGAAACACGCGGCGTGCTCCATAATGGACGCACCAGCCGCGCTCGCAGTTCGTTGTGGACGCCAACAAACTATGACCGCCGCCCAGGGGCCTGACAACCCCTCCAAGGTAGGTCTAGACCACCGTCGCATCCAGCGCGCGCGATGCCCCGCGCGGAATTTTTTCAAACAATCCCGGTGCGGCACTGCCCCCGGGTACCGGGTCACGGGTAATTCCGGGCAGGGGCCTTGACTTCCCCGGAAACCACGAGTGACAGTGGACGGCCTCGCAGGTGGACGCCTCCCCTTTTCCGGCAAGATACAGAGAAAGCGGACCCCATGCAGCCCAGCAAGCGTTTCCTGCGCCTGACCGCCGTGATGGCAACGTTATCACTGCCCTTCCTCGCGCCCGCGACGACGTCCGCCGCGGAGACCTGGACCACCGTGTTCCAGGACGACTTCGACGGCGCCGCCGGCACCGGCCTGAACACCCAGGACTGGCTCTACGACAAGGGAACCGGCTACCCGGGCGGCGCGGGCGCCTGGGGCACCGGCGAGATCGAGACGGCGACGGACTCGACCGGGAACGTCTACCACGACGGCGCGGGCCACCTCGCCATCAAGCCGGTGCGCGACGCCGCGGGCAACTGGACGTCCGGGCGGATCGAGACGCAGCGGACCGACTTCGGCGCCCCGGCCGGCGGGCAGGCGGAGATCAGCGCGACGCTGAAGCAGCCGTCCCCGGCGAGCGGGCTCGGCTACTGGCCGGCGTTCTGGGCCATGGGCGCCGACGCGCGGCCGGTCGGCGCGACGAACTGGCCGAGCATCGGCGAGCTCGACATCATGGAGGACGTCAACGCGCTCAGCAAGCACTCCACGACGTTCCACTGTGGACAGTGGCAGGGCGAGTGCCACGACCCGGACGGCATCACGAGCGACCTGCAGGACTGCCCGGGCTGTCAGGACGGCTACCACTCCTACTCGGTCGTGATCGACCGCCGGGACGCCGCCGCCGAAGAGCTGCGCTTCTACCTCGACGGCAACCAGACCTACTCCGTGAAGCAGAACCAGGTGTCCGACGCGACCTGGAAGGCCGCCGTCGACCACGGGTTCTTCGTCATCTTCGACGTCGCCATCGGCGGCTCGTACCCGAACAAGGTCTGCGGCTGCACGAGCCCGTCCGCCGACATCACCCCGGGCGCCGAAATGAGCATCGACTCGCTCTCGGTGAAGGTCGGCACCAGCTGACGCTAGGCTGGCGCGATGAGCGTCCGGCACACCGTCATCGACTCGCCCGTGGGACCGCTGACCCTGGTCGGCGAGGGTGCCGCGCTGCTCGGCCTCTACTTCGACGGCCACCTGCGCACCCCGCGCCTCACCGACCACGGGCCCCGGGTCGACGACGGCTTCGAAGCCGCGGAGGCGCAGCTCGCCGAGTACTTCGCGGGCACGCGGCGCGAGTTCGACCTCGAGCTCGCGCCGCGTGGCTCGGCGTTCGAGAAGCAGGTCTGGGCGTTGCTGACGAAGATCCCGTACGGCGAGACCCGCACCTACGGGCAGCTGGCCGCCGAGCTGGGCGACCCCGGCGCCGCGCAGGCGGTCGGGAACGCCAACGGCTGGAACCCGATCAGCGTGATCGTGCCGTGCCACCGCGTGGTCGGCACGAGCGGCGGCCTGACCGGGTACGCCGGTGGCCTCACCCGCAAGCGGTTCCTCCTGAGCCTGGAGGAACCGCCCGCGGACGAGGTCGGCCGGTTGTTCTAGCTCGCCGAGCAGGTCACGGTCGGCGCCGTCAGGTTCCCGCCGTGCTCGACGGTGAACCCGATGACGTTGCCGCTCCCGTTGGGCCGCGCGGTCAGCACGTACCCGGTGCTGTCCCAGGTGCCGGTGTAGTTCCAGCTGCCGATGACCTTCTGGGGTGCGTGGAAGGTGATCGTGAGCACCCAGCTGTTCGAGCCGGACACCGAAACCTGCCCGTTGAAGCCGACGTTCCACTCCGCGGTCTTGGTGTAGGTCCCGGTGCACCCGCCCGACGGCGGCGGGGTCGTGGTGGTCGGCGGCGGTGTGGTCGTCGTGGGCGGCGGTGTGGTGGTGCCGCCGTTCAGCGCGTCGAGGACCGCGGTGTAGGCGGCCTTCTTGTTTCCGCTGCCGTCGAACAGCAGCGGCGTGGCCGACGCGCGCCAGGAGTCGGTGTCCCGGATGCCCCACACCGTCATGCCGTTGCAGCGGGCCACGGCGACGCAGGCCTTGGTCACCGTGGAGAAGCTGTTCGCCTGCGCGGTGCCCGAACCTTCGATGTCCAGCTCGGTGATCTGGACGTCCACGCCGAGGCTCGCGAAGTTCTGCAGCGTGGTCTGGTAGTTCGACGGCACCGGGCTGTTGCTGTTGAAGTGCGACTGGAAGCCGACGCAGTCGATCGGCACCCCGCGGCTCTCGAAGTCCTGGACCATGCGGTACACGGCCTGGGTCTTCGCCTGGCCCCAGTCGTCGGTGTTGTAGTCGTTGTAGCAGAGCTTCGCGCCCGGGTCGGCCGCCCGCGCGGCGCGGAACGCCGCCTCGATCCAGTCGTTGCCGGTGCGCTGCAGGTTGGAGTCGCGGCGGGCGCCGGAACTGCCGTCCGCGAACGCCTCGTTCACCACGTCCCACGAGTAGAGCTGGCCGCGGTAGTGGGTTGCGACCTGCGTGACGTGGTTGAGCATCGCCGTGCGCAGCGCCGAGCCCTCCATGCCCTGCATCCAGCCGGGCTGCTGCGAGTGCCAGGCCAGCGTGTGCCCGCGGACCTGCGCACCCTGACTCTTCGCCTGGGCCACGATCCGGTCGGCGTTGGTGTAGGAGAACTGGCCCTGGTTCGGCTCGGTCGCGTCGATCTTCATCTCGTTCTCGGGCGTGATCATGCTGAACTCACGGCTCAGGATCCCGGTGTAGACGCTGTCCGAGAGCTTGCTCGCCGAGACGGCCGTGCCGAAGTACCGGCCGGTCCGCGCCGCCGCGCCGCCCAGGGTCGTCCCGGCGGGCGGGGCCGACGTCGTCGTGGTCGGCGGCGGCGTGGTGGTCGTGCCGCCGCTGTTCAGGCCGAGGAACGAGATCGCGTACCCGACCATGCCGCTCTGCGGCAGCGTGTGCCCGGCACCCTGGACGCTGATCGCCTCGACCGGCGCCTGGACGCCGGTGCCGCCGTAGCGGGCGCGGGTCCAGCCGGACTGCGGCTGGTCGGTCACCGACGCCGTCTGGCTGACCCCGGCGAGGTTGGTCCACTGCTTGACCTCTTCGCCGAAGTTCGGGTAGCGCAGGGTGTCGTCGGCGGTGCCGTGCCACAGCTGCATCCGGGGGAACGGGCCGCTGCGGCCGCCGCTCATCTGGCGGGCCTGGTCGCCCCACTGCTGCGCGGTCTTGCTCACCTGGCCGTTGGCGCACTGGGAGTTCCAGCCCGATCCGTCGGTGGTGGCGAAGCAGCCGGCGGGCACGCCCATGAACGCCGAGCCGGCGGCGAACACGTCCGGGTACTCGGCCGCGAGCACGTTCGTCATCATCGCGCCCGAGGAGAACCCGGTGACGTAGACCCGGGACGGATCGACGTTGTAGTGCTGCTTCGCGTAGTCGACCATCGACAGGATGCCGACCGGGTCGCTGCCGCCGCCGCGGGTCAGGGCCTGCTGCGACGAAACGTCGAAGCAGGTGCCGCTGCGCGTGGCCTCCGGGAACACGATGACGTAGCCGTACTGGTCGGCCGCGGTGACGTAGTCGCGGGCGTAGCCGTTGAAGACCGCCGAGGCCGAGCCGGTGCAGTAGTGGAGCGCGACCAGCAGCGCCGGCTTGGCCGCCACCCGGTCCGGGACGTAGGCGTACATGTTCAGGTTGCTGGGGTTGGTGCCGAAGTTCGTCACGCGGGTCAGCGACGCCGCGGACGCGGGCTGCGCGGCGAGCAGCACGACCGCGGCGACCACCGGCACGACGGCGGCCAGCAGCACAGTGAGCAGTCTTCTCACTGGGGTTCCTTTCGGGGAGCAGGGCGCGCGCAGCAAGGACGATCGTTGGCCGCCACCGGCGAGCCGGTCAACGAGTTTCGCCACGTTTCGGAACCTTTCGACCGCGCTCCGGAACCGATCGGCCGGGGCGGCCCGGTTCTGAGAGGATCAGCCGATGACCGCGCTGCTCCTGGGCCCCCTCCTCCGGCACGTCGACGACACCTCGGCGACGATCTGGGTCGAGACGGACGGCCCGTGCGAGGTCGGCGCCGGCGACGCCTCGGCCCGCACGTTCGAGGTCGCCGGCCACCACTACGCCCTCGTCGTGCTCACCGGCCTCGAGCCGGCGCGGAGCACGCCGTACGAGGTCCGGCTCGACGGCGACGTCGTCTGGCCCGAGCCCGGCGGTGACCTGCCGCCGAGCCGGATCCGCACCCTCTCCCCCGGCGACTCCCGCTTCCGGCTGGTGTTCGGCTCCTGCCGCAAGCCGCGTGAGCAGGACGCACTGGGCCAGGACGCGCTCGCCGCGTACGCGCGCCGCATGGCCCGGCTCGACGAGGAGGAGTGGCCGGAGTCGCTGGTGCTGCTCGGTGACCAGGTCTACGCCGACGAGACGACCGAAGACACGCAGAAGTGGCTCGCGAGCCGGCGTGACACCGCTAAGGCGCCCGGCACCGAGGTCGCCGACTTCGAGGAGTACTGCCACCTCTACTCCGAGGCCTGGTCCGACCCGGCGGTGCGCTGGCTGCTGTCCACGCTGCCGACGTCGATGATCTTCGACGACCACGACGTCCGCGACGACTGGAACACCTCGCAGGCCTGGCGGGCGGAGATGGCCCGCACGTCGTGGTGGCCGGAACGGATCCGGGGCGCGCTGGTGTCGTACTGGATCTACCAGCACCTGGGCAACCTCGGCCCGGACGAGCTGGCCGGTGACAAGACCTTCCAGCAGGTCACGACGTCCGGGACGGACAACGCGGAGCTGCTGCGGGCCTTCGCCGACCACGCCGACCGGGAGGCCGACGGCGCCAAGGGCACCCGCTGGTCCTACCGGCGCGACTTCGGCCCGGTCCGGCTGCTCGTGATCGACTCGCGGGCCGGGCGGATCCTCGACGGCGGCGTGCGCTCGATGATCGGCGAGGACGAGTTCGCCTGGATCGAACAGCAGGCCGCCGGCGAGTTCGACCACCTGCTGGTCGGCACGTCGCTGCCGTGGCTGCTGCCCACCGCGCTGTCGTACGCCCAGTCGGTCAACGAGCGTCTCTGCGAGCGGCGGGGCCTCCTCGGCCGGGCGGCCGAGTGGTTCCGGCAGTTCGCCGACCTCGAGCACTGGCCGGCGTTCCGCGCTTCGTTCGACAGGCTGGGCAAGCTCCTGGCCCGGGTCGCCGACGACGGCGCGGCCTCGGTCAACGTGCTCTCCGGCGACGTCCACCACGCCTACGTCGCGCGGGCCGAGTTCCCGGTGGGCCACGCCGCGCCGGTGCACCAGCTCACCTGCTCGCCGATGCACAACACCGTGCCCTGGTACATGAACCGCGTGTTCCGGCTCGGCTGGGCGCGGTGGCTGACCGGGCTGACCGGGTGGTTCGCGCGCCGGGCCGGCGTCCCGCCCACGGACCTGACGTGGAGCTGCGTTTCGGGGCCGCACTTCGGCAACGCCGTGATGACGCTGGACGTCGACGGGCGCACCGCGTGGGCCACGCTGCAGCAGCCCGACGGTGACGGGCTCGCCGACGGGGCGACGATCCGGCTCACCTGAGGGTGGGTGCGGCGCGGCCACCCTCCCCCGCCGGATCCGGGTTAGCCTCGGATCATGGCCAGGGAAAACGCGCTCGGGGAGTTCCTCCGGGCCCGCCGCGCGCAGGTGCGCCCGGCCGATCTCGGCCTGCCCGCCGGGAGCGGGCGCCGGGTCGCGGGCCTGCGCCGCGAAGAGGTCGCGCTGCTGGCGGGCGTCAGCACCGACTACTACGTGCGGCTGGAGCAGGGCCGCGAACGGCACCCGTCGGCGCAGGTGCTCGACGCGCTGGCGCGGGCGCTGGACCTGGACGGCGAGGCCACCGACCACCTGCACCGGCTGGGCCGCCCGGCCGCGGCGCCCCGGCGCCGGCCGCGACGGCGTGAACAGGTCGGCCCGAACCTGCTGCGGCTGATGGACGGCTGGCCGGGCACCCCCGCCGTCGTCCTCGGCCGGTGCCTGACCGTGCTGGCGCACAACGCGCTGGGGAAGGCGCTGTTCGACGGGCACACCCACAGCGGCGACCTGGTCCGGCTGGTGTTTCTCGACCCGGACGCGCGCGAGTTCTACCCGGACTGGGAGCGCGTCGCGGTCAACACCGTCGGCGGCCTGCGGGCGGCGGCCGGGATCGACCCCGACGACCCCCGGCTGATCGAGACGGTCGGCGAGCTGTCGGTCAAGAGCGAGGCGTTCCGCACGCTGTGGGCGCGCCACGACATCCGGCAGAAAACCCAGGAGACCAAACGGTTCCGCCACCGGCTGGTCGGCGAGCTGACCCTGAGCTACGAGGCGCTGACGGTGAACAGCGCGCCCGGGCAGCAGCTGGTCGTCTACCAGGCGGAACCGGGCAGCCCGTCGGAAGCGGCGTTGACGCTGCTGGGCAGCCTGACCGCCGAAAGCGCTCCACAGAACGTCAACCGCTGATTTTATTCCACAATGGACAGTTTGTTTCGTGCTGCCCGAAAGGAGTTCCATGAAGGTCGTCCTCATCACCGGTGCCAGCAGCGGCATCGGCCACGCCACCGCGGTGCGGCTGGCCGCCGAAGGCCACCACGTCGTGCTCGGCGCCCGGCGCAAGGACCGCCTGGACGCGCTCGCCGAGCAGATCCGGGCGGCGGGCGGCCGGGCCGAAGTGCACGCCTTGGACGTCACCGACCGCGACGACGTCGCCGCCTTCGCCGACGCGGCGGTGCGCGACCACGGCCGGATCGACGTGTTCGTCGCCAATGCCGGCGTGATGCCGTTGTCCCGCCTGGATTCCCGGCACGTCGACGAGTGGGACCGGATGCTCGACGTGAACGTCCGCGGCCTGCTCCACGGCATCGCCGCGACCCTGCCGCACTTCGAGCGCCAAGGTGGCGGCCACTTCGTGACGATCGCCTCCACCGGCGCGTACGAGGTGGTGCCGACGGCGGCGGTCTACTGCGCCACGAAGCACGCGGCCCGGGCGATCACCGAGGGCCTGCGCCTGGAGTCCGACCCGAGCCTGCGCGTCACGACGATCTCGCCGGGCGTCGTGGAGTCCGAGCTGGCGGACACGATCACCGAGCCGGGCGCGAAGGAGGCGATGGTCGCCTACCGCGCGCACGCGATGCCGCCGGACGCCATCGCCGCGGCGATCTCGTACGCGATCGGGCAGCCCGACGGCGTCGACGTCAACGAGCTCGTGGTCCGGCCGGCCGCCCAGCGCTAGGTCACGCCACCGGGACGAGGGCACCGCCGGTCCACGCGGCGGCGCGAGTGGACACAGTGGTCATGAAGCGCCCCCGGACGACGCGGACCTGAGCGCCGTCCTGGGGGAAGACGAGCACGAACTTCGACCCGTCGGTTCCGCGCAATACGGCCCGGTTTCTCAGGTTGCCGAGGAATTCGAGGATGTCGCGCTCGATCTCGCCGGCGAATTCGCGCTGCTCGTCCCGCGAGATGTCGTACAGGTCGGTGTCGATGTCGTAGGTGGCGCGCCGGCCGGTCGCCGGTTCCCACGCCTCGAACTGCATCCCGAGCCAGCGCCGCGGCTCGACGTCCACGACGGCCCGCCACGTCGATCCGCTCAGCCGCCACCGCGACAGGTCACCGATCTCGTCGGTCACCACGGTCCACGTCGTGGCCGCCGGGAGGGCGCGGAGGAAGGCGAGGAGCCGGTGGCCCGCTGCGGACGTCATGGTCGGCGGGACCCTACGCCGTCTCCTGCGCGCGCACCATCGAGAAACCGCCGTCGCCGTCGCGTTCCCAGGTGGTCAGCGAGGCATTGGGGACCGCCGTGGTGGCGGCCGCGCGCATGAGGTCGGGTTCCGGCACGCCCTCCAGGAGGTAGCGGAGGGCGAACACCGTCATCTCGTGCGCGCAGAACAGAATGCGCGCGCCCGGCCGTTCGGCGCTCAGCTCGGCGAGCAGCGGCCGCACCCGCAGCACGACGTCGGCCCAGGACTCGCCGCCCGGTAACCGGTAGTAGAACCGGCCGAGGCGCCGCTTGCGCCGGGCCTCCTCGGGAAAGCGCTCGCGGACGCCGCGCGTGGTCAGCAGGTCCAGGACGCCGAGCTCGCGGTCGCGCAACCGCTCGTCGGGCACGATCGCCACCCCGGCGGGCGCGGCCAGCCGGGCGGTGTCCCAGGAGCGGCGGTAGGTCGAGGTGACCACGACGTCCGGCGGCCGCCCGGCGAACAGCGCTCCCGCGGCCTCGGCCTGGTCCCGGCCCAGGGCGGTCAGCGGCACGTCGGCGTCGCGTTCGGCGAGGTCGATCACCTCGACGCCGGCCGTCTCCGCCGCCTCCCGGGCCACGTTGCCCGTGCTTTCGCCGTGCCGCAGCAACCCCACCCACTCCAGGTCGACCTTCACGCGCGGCTGGTACCCCGGGGAACCCGCCGCCGAAACCCGGGACGCCTAGGCCCGCCCGGGACGTCCGGCTAGGGTCGGTCCATGTCGCGGAGCCTCGACGGCCAGGACCGGCTGCAGCTGCTGGAGACGATCATCGGCGCCCCCTCCGGCCACCTCGGGCTGACCGCGGTGCTGGCCGAGACGCTGGACCGCGTCCGCGGGGTGCTGAACGTCGACACCGCGACCGTGCTCCGCTACCAGGAGGGCGGGGAGCAGCTCGTCGCGATCGCGGCCGCGGGCATCGAAGAAGAGGTCCACCAAGGGGTTCGCGTGCCGGTCGGCACCGGGTTCGCCGGCCGGGTCGCCCGCGACCGCGAGCCCGTGGTGCTCGACCACGTCGACGAGACCACCGTCGTGAACTCCCTGCTGTGGGAACGCGGCCTGCGCGCCATGCTCGGCGTGCCGATGGTCGCCGGTACCGACCTGGTCGGCGTGCTGCACGTCGGCTCGGTCCGGCCGCGGCGGTTCTCCGAGGCCGAGATCGGCACCCTGCAGCTGCTCGCCGACCGGCTCGCCATGGCGATCCAGGTCGAGGTGCTCGAGGAGAACCGCACCGCCACCATGGCGTTGCAGCGCAGCCTGCTGCCCGACCGGCTCCCCGACGTGGCCGGCCTCGCCTTCGCCGCCCGTTACGTGCCCGGCGCCGAAGCCGGGCTCGGCGGCGACTGGTACGACCTCTTCCCGCTCCCGGGCGACCGGGTCGGCATCGTGATGGGCGACGTCTCCGGGCACGGCCTCGAGGCGGCCGTGATCATGGGACGGCTGCGCAGCGCCCTGCGCGCCTACGCCCTCGACTGCGACGACCCGGCCGAGACGCTCGGGAAGCTCGACCGCAAGGCCAACCACTTCGAGCACGGCGCGATGGCCACCGTCGCCTACGGGATCATCGACCCGCGGCGGGAGGCACTGCGGCTGTCCCTGGCCGGGCACCTGCCGCCGGTGCTGGCGCCCCCGGGTGAGCCGGGCGGGCTGGTGACGGTGCCCGTGGACCCGCCGATCGGGCTGTCCATCGGCCGGCCCGCGCGGCGCACCACCGTGGTCGGGCTGCCGGTCGACGGGGTGCTCGCCTTCTACACCGACGGGCTCGTCGAACGCCGGGACCGGCCGGTGGACGACGGGATGACCGAGCTCGCGGACGCGGTCCGGGCCGGGGAACCCGAGCGCGTGTGCGCCCGGGTGATGGCCACGATGATCGGCTCCCGGCCGGCGCAGGACGACGTCGCGCTGCTCGTCGTCCACCGCCACGCCCGCTGAAGGGGCGGTCAGGACGCCGTCAGCGCCGCCTCCCGCGTCGGGAACAGCGAAAGGCTGTCCTCGAGACCGGTGAGCTGGATCGGCCGCAGGGTCGCCCGGCCGGTCGCGACGATCCGCACCGTGGTGCCCGGCCCGGCGTTGCGGTGGATCATCAGGAGCGCGGTCAGTCCCGGCGACGCCAGGAACTCGACGTTGCTCAGGTCGACGACGAGCAGTCTCGGAGCCGCGGCCAGTGCTTCGTCGGCGGCTTGGACCACGGCGGGCGCGGTGGTGGTGTCGACGTCCCCGGAGACGTCCAGGACGACCGCGCCGTCCTGCTCCGTTCGGGCGATCCTGAACGCCCCGAATGGCACAGCAGCCGGAGAGCCCGCAGTGTGGGTGTTCTCGGTCATGGTGTTCTCTCCCGCCCTCGGCGGCGCCACCGGAACCTCCGGCGGGCGCGCTTGATCACGAAGGCTGTCTGCTCAACCAGGACCAATCATGCCCGTAGCACCGCGCGCCCGCCGCGTCAGCACCCTCCGGGTTTGCGTCGCGCCCGCGAACAGGCAGGATGGTGACCATGGCCGAAACGGACGCGAGTGCCGCGGGCACCGTCGTCCTGGAGCAGCGCGACGGCGCGGCGGTGCTCCGGGTGAGCGGTGCCCTCGACCTCGCTCTCGCGCCGAAGCTGCGGCAGTTCGCCGACCGCGCTTCCCGGCAGCAACCGGCGGTGCTGGTCATCGACCTGACCGACGTCACCTTCTTGGCCTCGGCCGGGATGGCCGAGCTGGTGCGGGCGCACCGCGGCGACTCCGGTTCCGCCCCGCTGCGGGTGGTGGCGAACAGCCGGATCACGTTGCGCCCGCTGCAGCTGACGCGGCTGACCGACGAGCTCGCCGTCTTCCCGTCGCTGACCGACGCGCTGAGTCCCTGATGCCGCCCCCGCCCCCCTTCGACGCCGTACTCGACGCCGTGCGCCGGGCCTTCGTCGACGGGGCGGGCGAACCGGTCGGCACCGAGCTGAAGCCACTGGGCCCGGCCGAGGCCCGCGCCCTGCTCGGCGACGGCGTCACCGCGGCCGTGACCGAGCCCGCGGTCCTGGCGGGCCTGCTGCCGGGCCGGGCGGTCACCGCCGCGGTCGCGGTCACCGGCGGTCACGACGGCGGCACGCTGGTCTACACCGGGGCCGAGGTCGGCGGCCTGCCCGAGGCCGTCGCCGCCGCCGTCCAGGCCGCCACCGCCGACCTGGCGGACACCGTGCTGCGGCTGCAGGGTGACGCCGCGGTGATCGACGCGCTGCACTCGGTCGGCCGTCAGCTGACCGCCCAGCTGGACCTCGGCCGGATCGTGCAGGACGCGACCGACGCCGCGACGAAGGCGACCGGCGCGGCCTTCGGCGCGTTCTTCTACAACCTTGTCAACGATGTCGGCGAGTCCTACACGCTCTACACGCTGTCGGGCGTGCCGCGGGAGGCGTTCGAGCGGTTCCCGATGCCGCGCAACACCGCGGTGTTCGGCCCGACCTTCGACGGCACCGGCACCGTCCGCAGCCCCGACATCACGGCGGACCCGCGGTTCGGCAAGAACGCGCCCTACCGCGGGATGCCCGAGGGGCACCTGCCGGTCCGCAGCTACCTGGCGGTGTCGGCGGTCAGCCCGACCACCGGGGAGGTGCTGGGCGGCTTCTTCTTCGGCCACCCCGGAACCGGCCGGTTCACCGAACGGCACGAGTACCTCGCCGAGGGCATCGCCGGGTACACCGCCATCGCGCTGGACAACGCCCGCCTGTACGAGCGCGAACGCACCCTGGTCACCGAGCTGTCCCGCAGCATGCTGCCGGTCGCGCCGGACGTCCCGGGCGCCGACGTGCTCACCCGGTACCTGCCCGCGGCCACCGGGACGAAGGTCGGCGGCGACTGGTTCGACGTGCTCCGGCTCCCGTCCGGCGCGACCGCGTACGTGATCGGCGACGTCGTCGGCCACGGCGTCACCGCCGCGACCGTGATGGCCCAGGTCCGGACGGCGATCCGGTGCTACGCGCTGCTGGAGCTGGCGCCGTCGGAGGTGCTGCGGAACGTCTCGGAGCTGACCGGCGGGCTGTTCGGCGCGAGCTTCGTGACCTGCTTCTACGCCGTCCACGAAACGGACGGCACGCTGACCTACGCGAACGCCGGGCACCTGCCGGCGATCCTCGTCCGGCCCGGCGCCGAGGCGGAGCAGCTCGGCGAGGCGCTGGCGCAGCCGCTGGGCGTCGGCGCGGAGTTTCCCCAGCGCAGCACCACCTTCCCGCCGGGCGCCGACCTGGTGCTCTACACCGACGGCCTGGTCGAGAGCCGCACCCGCGACCTCACCCTGGGCATCGAGTGGCTGCTGGCGGGCATCCCCGGCCTGCTGGCCGCCACGGACCTCGACGCGGCGTGGGACGCCCTCGTCGAGGAGCTCACGCACGGGCGACACGACGACGACATCGCGCTGATCCACGTGCGTCACCGCGGAGAGGACGGCACATGACGGACCCCCTCCCCCCGGGCGCCCCGACGTCCCCGGCGCCGTTCCACCGGCGCACGGTCGCGCTCGCCGACCGGCTGCCGGAGCTGCGCGAGGCCCTGGCCGACTGGGTGCGCAAGCTCGGCCTGGACGCCGAACGCGCCGAGGACGTCGTCCTCGCCGGCTACGAAGCGATGGCCAACTCCGCCGAACACGCCTACCGCGACCGGGAAGCCGGGTACGTCGACGTGCGGGCCGAGTGGCTGGCGGGACGGCTGACCGTCACGGTCACCGACTACGGGACCTGGCAGGCCCCGGTGGCGACGAACGGCCTGCGGGGCCGCGGGCTCCTGCTCATCGACAGCCTCGCCGACCAGTGCGCCCAGGTCCACCGCGAGGACGGCACGACGATCACGATGAGCTGGTCCGAGGACCTCGCGCCGGCCTGACACCACGGCGGGTGGCAACCGGCGCGCCCGGCGGGCCCCGGGTAGGCTTTGCCTGGGCCCCGATCCGGGAGAGTGATGACCGTCGCCGAGGAATCCGCCCACCGTTCCGCTTTTCCCGGAACCAGCCGGATGGCGGCGCGGATGCGGGAGTTCGACTGGGCTTCGTCACCGCTGGGCGGTCCGGAGAACTGGCCGCCGAGCCTGACGACGGCGGTGCGGATCTGCCTGACGTCCCGCTTCCCGATGATCGTCTGGTGGGGACCCGATCTGCGGTTCCTCTACAACGACGCCTACCTGCCGCTGCTCGGCACCAAGCACCCGGCGCTCGACAAGCCGGGTGCGCGGGTCTGGTCCGAGATCTGGCACATCATCGGGCCGATGCTGGCCGGGGTGATGGAGACCGGTGAGGCGACCTGGTCGGAGGACATGCTGCTGCCGATCAACCGGCACGGCTACTGGGAAGAGACGTACTGGACGTACTCCTACAGCCCGCTGCACGACGACGACGGGGTCGTGCGGGCGGTGTTCACCGCGTGCACCGACACCACCGAGCGCGTGATCGGCGAGCGCCGCCTCGCCGCGCTGCGCGAGCTCGGCGCGCGGGCCGGGATCGCCCGCACCGTCACCGAAGCCTGCGAGCTGGTGGCCGACGTGCTGGGCCGCGCCGGGGCCGACGTCCCGTACGCCGCGATCCACGTCCGCCGCGCGGGCACCGACGAGCTCACCCTCGCCGCCGTCACCCCCGGCGGTTCCGGGGACGCGGAAGGCTGGCCGCTCGCCGAGGTGCTCGCCGACGGCGTCCCGCGGACCGTGTCCGGCCTGACCGCGAAGTTCGGCGAGCTGCTGTCGGGCGACTGGTCCGAACCACCCGCCGAAGCCGTGGTCCTGCCGCTGCCGGGGGACGCGGGCGGCCCGGCCACCGGGGTGATCGTGCTGGCCGCGAGCGCCGGGCACGCCGTCGACGAGTCCTACCGGACGTTCCTCGGGCTGGTCGCCCAGCAGACCACGGCGCTGGTCAACGGCGCCGTCGCCTACCAGGTCCAGCAGGAGCGCGCCGAGGACCTGGCCGCGCTGGACGTGGCGAAGACGACGTTCTTCTCCAACGTCAGCCACGAGTTCCGGACGCCGCTCACGCTGATCATGGGGCCCGCGGCCGAGCTGCGGGACCGGCTCGGCGACGCCGATCCGGCGGTGCGCGAGGAGATCGACGTCATCCACCGCAACGCCGTGCGGCTCGGGCGGCTGGTGAACAACCTGCTCGACTTCTCCCGGATCGAGGCGGGCCGGATGCAGGCCCGGTACGAGCCGGTCGACCTGCCGGAGTTCACCGCGGAGCTGGCGAGCGTGTTCCGCGCCGCCGTCGAGCGGGCCGGGCTGGCGTTCGAGGTCGGCGGCGAGTCCTGGGGCGAGCCGGTGCACGTCGATCGCGGGATGTGGGAGAAGGTCGTCCTCAACCTGCTGTCCAACGCGGTCAAGTACACCTTCGACGGCACGATCCGGGTGCACACCGGCCGCGAGGGCGGCCACGCCGTGGTGACCGTGTCGGACACCGGGATCGGCGTCGCCGCCGAGGAGATCTCCCGGCTGTTCGAGCGGTTCCACCGGATCCCGTCGGCGCGGGCGCGCTCGGACGAGGGCAGCGGGATCGGCCTGGCGCTGGTGCGCGAGCTGGTCGGCATGCACGGCGGCGACATCACGGCGGACAGCTCCCCCGGCGCCGGCACGGCGTTCCGGATCCGGCTGCCGCTGGGCACCCGCCACCTGCCCGCCGACCAGGTCGCCCCCGGGCCCGTGCGCACCGGGATCGCCGTCGAGACCGTGGAGCCGTTCGTCGCGGAAGCCCTGCGCTGGCTGCCCGGACCGGACGACGAGGCCGTCCCGGCCGCGCTCACCGGCGCGCGGGTGCTGGTCGCCGACGACAACGCCGACATGCGCGGGTACCTCACCCGGCTGCTGCGCGAGGAGTACGCCGTGACGTCCGTGCGCGACGGCTCCGAGGCGCTGGCCGCCGCGGCCGCCGACCCGCCGGACCTGATCGTCAGCGACGTGATGATGCCCCGGATGGACGGCCTGGAGCTGCTGGCGCACCTGCGCGGCGACCCGCGCACGGAGGCCGTACCCGTGCTCCTGCTCTCGGCGCGGGCCGGGCAGGAGGCCGCGGTCGACGGGCTGGCCGCCGGCGCCGACGACTACCTCGTGAAGCCGTTCTCGGCGCGGGAACTGCTCGCCAGGGTCCGCACCACGATCCAGCTCGCCCGGCTGCGCACGCAGCACACGCGGTGGCGCGCGGCGATGATCGACTCGCTGCAGGAGGGGTTCTTCGTCGGGGACGCCGACGGGCGGATCGTCGAGATCAACACCGCGTTCACCGAGCTGCTGGGCTACGGCGCGGACGGCCTGCCCTACACCCAGCCGTTCCCCTGGCTGCCCGTCGCGGACGTGGATCCCGTGGGACACCAGCAGGTTCTCGACGCCCTCGCGCGGACCAAGGCCGAGCCCACCGGCAGTTTCGTGCTGCCGATGCGGCACCGCGACGGCCACCGCGTGTGGACCGCGTCCACCTACAACATGCTGCACGACGACGAAGGCCGCCGCCGGCTCGTCGGCACGATCCGCGACGTGACCGCGGAGCGCTACGCCGTGCAGCGGGAAAGCGCGCTCGCGGCGATGAACCAGCGCCTCGCCGGGCTGAGCGGCGTCCCGGACGTGCTCGACGCGGCGGTGGCACTGCTGCGCGACCTGTGGCGGGCCGAGCGGGTGCTCGCCGTGACCTGGCCCCGTGCCGGCGAACCCGAGCTGGTCTCCACGGACCCCGCCGACCGGCGGTGGACCGGGCTCGCCGCGCCGGTGCGCGCAACGCTCGACCGGATCCGGTCGCTGCCCGCGTTGCACGCGGCGCCGGCGGGATCGGCCGTCGGCACCACCCTCGACCACCCCGGCGGGCAGCTGACGCTCTGGGTGGAGCCCGCGGCCGGGCGGCCGCTCGGCACCGAGGACCAGACGTTGCTGGCCCTGCTGGCCGGCACGCTCGCGCACGCCCTGCGCCGCGCCCACCGCGACGACCAGCAGCGCGAGGTCGCCCTCGCCCTGCAACGCTCGATCCTCGGCCCGGCCGGGCTCCCGGACGGGTTCGCGGTGCGCTACGAACCGGCGACGCCGCCGCTGGAGGTCGGCGGCGACTGGTACGACGTGATCACCCTCGACGACGACCGCATCGGCATCGTGGTCGGCGACTGCGTCGGCCGGGGCCTGGCCGCGGCGGCCGTGATGGGCCAGCTGCGCAGCGCCTGCCGGGCGCTGCTGCTCGAGGCCAGCAGCCCGTCGCACACCCTGACCGCGCTGGACCGCTTCGCCCTCCAGGTGCCGGACGCGCTGTGCACCACCGTCTTCTGCGGTGTCCTCGACCCGGCCACCGGCACCCTCACCTACAGCAGCGCCGGGCACCCGCCCGCGACCCTGATCCACCCGGACGGCACGGCCGAATCCCTCGACGCGGGCGGCAGCGTCCCGCTCGCGGTGCGGGTCCCCGGGCCCCGGCCGGAGGCCACGGCCGTCGTCCCCATCGGTTCGCTGCTGATGCTCTACACCGACGGGCTCGTCGAACGCCGCCGCGAGCCGCTCGACGACGGGATCGACCGCGCGAACGGGGTCGCCCACGACGCGCACGACGCCGAGCTCTCCGACCTGGCGAGCACCCTGATGAGCTCGCTGCGGCCGGCCGACGGCTACGAGGACGACGTCGCGCTGCTGCTCTACCGCCGGACCGTGCCGCCGCTGACCATGGAGTTCGAGGCGCACCCGGAGAGTCTCGCCTCGACCCGGCACTGGCTGCGGGCGTGGCTGGCCAGCGCCGGCCTCGGCGAGGACCTCGAGCAGGACGTGCTCGTCGCCGCGGGTGAGGCCTGCGCCAACGCCGTGGAGCACGCCTATTCGAGCGGGACCGGGCCGAACGCGCAGCTGTCCGTGCGGCTCACCGGCGCGCACCTGGTCGTCACGATCGCCGACCACGGCCGCTGGAAGCAGCCGCCGCCGGACAACCGGGTGCTGCGCGGGCGCGGCATGCCGATGATGGAGGCGCTGGCCGACGCGGTCACCGTCCGGCACGACACCGAGGGCACCACCGTCACCCTGGAATGGAGAATCGGTTCGTGACGACGGCACTCACGCTGGTCCCCGGCCCGGGCGACGAAGGAGACCGGATCCTGACCGTGACCGGTGAGATCGACATGAGCAACGCCGCGGAGTTCGGCTCCGCGCTGGATCGCGAGCTGGCGGCGGGGGCCGCCGTCACGGTGGACCTCACCGCCGTGACCTACCTCGACAGCGCGGGGGTCGCCGTGCTGTTCGACCGCGCGGACGCGCACGACCTCCGGCTGGTGGCGCCCCGCCTGCTCGGCCGCGTCCTGCAGGTGTCGGGCCTCACCCGGGTCGCGAAGGTCACGATCCGCTGAGCCCTCCGGGGTTGGAACGGAACCCGCCTGGGTACGCGAGGAGCAGCGGCGGCCGGAAGGGTGGGTTGCACCACCGGTGGTCGCGAGGTGGCTCCCCGGCAGTCAACCCACGGTGTTCAGCAGTGAGCCCCGGGCCGGTGCCACCGCCGTATCGGGCCCGGTGTTGCGGAGGACGCGACGGGCGCGGGTAGGGTTTCGGCCGGATCCGTTGAAGCAGCAGCGGTTCGACCCCTGACCCGCAGCCGCCCGGACGGAGACGAGCATGAGCGGTGCGCCGATCCCGGCCGAGGACCTCGACGAGCTGACCGCCGCGATGGCGGACCTCACCGGTGCCCTGGAGAGCGAACCCGCCGACGAGATCCTCGAAGTCGTCTGCGCGGAGGCGGTCCGCGCCATCCCCGGCGCCGACATGGCCAGCATCACCGCGATCCGCGACGGCGAGCCCGAGACCGCCGCCGCCACCGACGACCGCGCCGCCGAGATCGACCGCGTCCAGTACGCGGCGGGTGAAGGCCCGTGCCTGCAGGCGGCGTCGACCGGCGAGATCGTCCGGGTCCCGCTCGCCACGGCCGGGCGGGTGTGGCCCGAGTTCACCGAGTACGCCACGAGCATCGGGGTCGGCAGCTACCTGGCCGCGCCGCTGCGCGTCGACCAGCACCTCGGCGGCGCGCTGAACCTCTTCGGCCACGGCGACCACGGGTTCGCCGAAACCGACTCCCAGCTGCTGAGGCTCTACACCACGATCGTGACGTTCGGGCTGCGCACGACCCGCCGCTACCACCACGCCCGGCAGCGGGCCGTCGAGCTCGAGGCGGCGATGAGATCGCGGGCGGTGATCGAGCAGGCCAAGGGCATCCTGATGGCCGTGCACCGGATCACCGCCGACGAAGCGATGCAACGCCTCATCACCGAGTCCCAGCGCACCAACGTGAAGCTGCGGGACGTCGCGACCCGGTTCGTCGCCGAGCTGTCCGCCAGCGGATCGCCAGGCTAGTAAGTCCGCTTTGGTCGGTGGTCGGGTTGTCGTGAGTGGTTAGGGCGGTTCTAACCGCCCTAACCACTCACGACAACTGCGGCAGGGCGGGAAGCCGGGTAGTGAGGCCCTGGTCTCAGGCGCTGCGCCGGACCGGGAACGGCCACGTGAGCGTCATGACCGTGCCGTCGTCGGTCGAGCGCAGGTCGAGGCCGTCCACCAGGGCCTGGATCAGGCGCAGCCCGCGTCCGCGGCCGCCCTTCTCCTCCAGCGCCTGCCAGCTGCCCTCGTCGGCGATCGTGATGATCAGCACCTGGTCGTCGATCCGGGCCCGGACGTCGATCTGTCCCGGCCGGCCTCCGTAGGCGTGGTCCAGCACGTTCGCCATGGCCTCCCAGGACGCCAGCACGACGTCTTCGGCCTGCCTGCTCACCTCGTCGCCCGCCCTCCGGCGCAGCCACGACATGAGATGGCGGCGCAGACCCGGCAGCGTGCGTGGGGAAATGGTGCCGCGGTAGCGCCACCCGTCCGTTCCGTGCTCTTCCACATTCACCTCCTCGGGGGACTGTTGGATTGCTACCCACGTGCCGAGGTTCTCAATCAGCGGTTCACCGCGAGCGTGGTGCGTTCGGACCTGGTGCGCGGCGGGCGGGCGTGATCGGATGTCCTGATGACTCGGTCGACGTCGTCCGTGGTGCTGTGTGCGGTGCTGGCCGCCGCCACCCTCCTGCCCGCCCCGGTGGCCTCGGCCGCCGCCGACCCCGGGCCGGGCGCCGTCTCGCACTTCGGCCTGGCCCGCAAGGACTGCCTGGGCACGGCGCGGAACACCACCAGCAAGGCCTGGTTCACCGTGGCGAACGGCGTGCTTTCGGACGTCTACGCGCCGGTGATCGACAACACGAACGTCGAGACGCTGCAGTTCGCCGTCACCGACGGCCGCAGCTTCACCGACCTGCAGGCGCGCGACATGACCTACACGGTCCGGACCAGCGCGGGCGGGATGGCCTGCGAGGTGACGTCGACCCCGCGCAGCGGCAAGTACCGGCTGGTCACCGAGTACCTCGCCGACCCGGCGCGCACCGGCGTCCTGATCCGGACCCGCCTCGAGCCGCTGCGCGACTCCGGCCGCGACCTCAAGGTCTACGTGCGGTTCGACGCAAGCATCAACGGCAACGGCGGTGGTGGCCCCGCCAACGGCGGCGGCGACACGGCCACTGTGGACGCTTCGACGTCCGCGCTGGTCAGCGCGGACACGAACACCGTCTCCAGCGCGCCCGCCCGCGACTACGGCACCCCGCTGGCCGCCGCCCTGCGCGCCGACCACCGGTTCCTGAGCACGGCCAGCGGGTTCGCCGGCACCGCCGGTGACGGGCTGGCCCAGCTGGACCGCGACCACCGCCTCACGGACACGACGCCGGCGGCGGTGAACGGCAACGTCGTGCAGACCGCGCAGCTGGACCTGGCCCCGCGGCGCCCGGCCGTGCTCGCGCTGGGTTTCGGCGCCGACGCGCGCGCGGCCGTCGCGACGGCCGGGGCGAGCCTGCGCACGCCGTTCGACCAGAGCTACCGCGACTACGCGCGTGGCTGGCAGGACTACGACCGAGGCCTGAACCCCTTGCGCGGCAAGGATTCCGACGCGTACTACCAGTCGGCGAACGTACTGAAGGCCAGTGAGGACAAGACGTTCCCGGGCGCGGTGGTCGCGTCGCTCGGCAGCCCGTGGGGCCAGGCGGTGTCCGCGGGCGACGCGCCGGGCGGCAAGCCGGTCTACTTCGGCTCCTACCGCGAGATCTTCGCCCGCGACCTCTACGAAAGCTTCTCCGGCCTGCTGGCCGCCGGCGACCGCGACACGGCGCGGGCGAGCGTGCGGTGGCTGTTCTCGCGCCAGCAGCAGCCGGACGGCCGGTTCCCGCGCAACTCGCTGCTCAACGGCAAGAAAGCGCCCGACTCCGGCGGTGACCAGCTCGACGAAAGCGCGTACCCGATCCTCATGGCGCTGCAGGCCGGCCTGGACCGCGACCGGACGCTCTACACGAACCACATCCGCGCGGCCGCGGACTTCGTGGTGGCGCACGGGCCGTCGTTCGGCTCGGAACGCTGGGAAGAGCAGGGCGGCTACTCCCCTTCGACGATCGCCGCGGAGATCGCCGGCCTCGTCGCCGCGGGCGTCATCGCCGACCGCAACGGCGACCCGGCGCGCGCCCGCGTCTACCGGGCGACCGCCGACCAGTTCCAGCGCAGCATCAAGGGCTGGACGGTGACGTCCACCGGTCCCTACGGCGGCCGGTACTTCCTGCGCCTGACGAAGAACGGTGACCCGAACTCGGAGTACTTCTACAACCTGGGCAACGGCTCGGTCGACGCCGACCAGCGCGCCGTCGTCGACGCCGGGTTCCTCGAGCTGACCCGCCTCGGCGTGCTGCCGGCGAACGACCCGGACGTCACGGCGTCGCTGGCCGTCGTCGACCGCGTGATCAAGCGGGACACCCCGGCCGGGCCGGGCTGGTACCGCTACGGCACGTCGGCGCCGGGCAGCGAAGACGGCTACGGCGACTGCTACGAGCCCGACCCGACGAACTGCGCCCCGACCGGGACCCCGTGGCCGACGACCAACACCGGGTCCGGGCACCTCTGGCCGGTGCTCGCCGGTGAGCGCGGTGAGCAGGCCGTGCAGACCGGCGACCGGGCGGGCGCCGCGGCGCTGCTGCGCGCCATGCGGGCGCAGACCGGCGGGACCGGGCTGATCCCCGAGCAGATCTGGGAGAACCCGGCGGTGCCGGCCTCGCCGTACGGCACGGACCCGCGTACCGCGTCCATCGGGTTCACGCTGGGGCAGTCGGTCGGCTCGGTCGCGCCGCTGAGCTGGGCGCAGTCCCAGTCGGTCCGCCTGGCCCGGGCCGTCGCGGACGGCAAGCTGCCCGAGCAGCCCGCCGACGTCCGCGCCCGCTACGTCACCCACGCCCCGCCCGCGGCGCAGGCGGTCACCCTGGACGCGCCGGCGTCGGTGTCCACCGCGACGGCGGCGGTTTCGGGCACCGCGCCCGCGGGCAGCCAGGTCGACCTGGCCGTCTCGGCCACCGACGCCGGGACGACCACGGTCCTTTCGGTGCGGGCGTCCGCGGCGGGAACGTTCACCGCGACGGTGCCGACGCCACTGGGCGCGAACGTCGTCACCGCAACGGCGACCTCCGTTGCGGGCACGGGTTACGCGCAGCGGACGATCAGCTCGGACTTCGTCACCGGCACGGTCCTGCTCGACCGGACCGACCCGGACGGCGACGACAACGGCCCGAGCACGTACACCTACCCGACCGCGACCGACTTCCACGCCGGCGCGTTCGACCTGCAGCGGTTCCAGGTCATCGACTCGGGCACCACCCTGGTGTTCCGCGCCCAGGTCCGCGACCTGACCCCGACGTTCGGGTCCCCGCTGGGCGCCCAGCTCCTGACGATCTACGCGCACGACCCGGCCGCGACGGTCACCTCGACCGCGCCGCCGTTCCCGACCCGGGCGTACACGATCGCCCCGTCCGACGCGTGGAGCAGGCGCCTGGAAGTCCAGGGCTTCGCCGACCCGGCGCTGGTGGACGCTTCGGGCGCCTCGCTGGCCACGCCGTCGGTCCAGGCTTCCCAGGCGACGCGGTACATCACGGTGAGCGTCGCGAAGTCGGCGTTCGGGACCCCGGCCGCCGGCTGGACGTTCGCGGTGGTCCTCACCGGCCAGGACGGCAACTCCCCCGACCAGGCGAGGCCCTTCACCCCGACGGCGGGCCAGTACACGTTCGGCCTGTGCGCGGCGGGCGGAACGTCCCCGGTGTGCAGCGCGGACCCGGCCACGGCGCCGAAGGCGATGGACGTCCTGACCCCGGCGGGGGTGGACCAGGCGGCCGAGCTGGACCCGACCCGGGGGCCGGTCGCGGTGCGCGGGGTTCCGGTGGGGTGACGTTGGGGGTGACGTTCAAGATCACTCTGGGTTGCTTTTGTGCGGGCAACCCCACTTCGGAGCTAACCCGAACGGGTCGTGGGCATCTTTCCTAGTGAGCGCGGAGTTCGGTGAAGTACTCACCGGCCCGCCTGACAGGAAGGGGTCCAGCTCATGACCGTTCGTCCGAGCATCCGCCGCACCGTGACCGCCCTCGCCGTGACCGGCGCCGCCGCGTCCGCCGTCGTCGCCGGGGCGGGGGCCGCCTCCGCGATGCCGACCGACTTCAACTGCACGTCCGGCCAGGTCGACACAACCCTGGTCGCCGGCGACCCCGGCGCGGGCCAGCGCTACGCCTCGGTGGTCTTCACCGCGAAGCCGGGCGACTCGTGCACGCTCCCGGGTTCGCTCCCGGTGACCCTGACCGGCGCCGACGGCATCACCGTGACGACCGACCCGGCCGCCGCGGACGCCCCGCCGGTCACCGTGGCCGACGGCGCGCCCGCCTCGATGCTGCTGCACTGGACCGGCATCGAGGCCCCGGAGAACCAGGTATCGCCGGTAAGCGTGACGGTGACCGCCCCGGCAACAACCACCCCCCGCGGCGACACCTCCGACCCGGCGATCACCTTGCCCTGGACCCAGGGAGCGATGGACAACTCCACCGAGGCCCACACCCTGACCGTGGGCCCGGTCACCGCAGGTGCGCCTACTACGTGACGCTCGACTGGTCCACTGTGGATGGATTTGTCCACAGTGGACCAGCTTTTGTTGCACCCTCACAGCCGCTGAGCCGACCGGCGTACCCGCCCGGCCCACCGCGGACGAACTCATGGCCGCCGCCGAGCCAACCAGCCAGCTCGGCCGAGACGCACGACCGCTAGCCGCATCCCAGTCTACTGTGGACGAATTTCAGCCCACGACGGACCGGCGCCCAACACCCTCCAAGCGCACCCGGATGCCGCCGAACCAACCAGCTCGGCCAAGGCGCACAACTGCCAGCCGTACCTCAGTCCACCGTGGACAAACCTCAACCCGCAGCGAACCGGCGCCCTCCAGGCGCTCGCCAGCCAGCTCGGCCGAGGCCCACGACCGCCAGCCGTACCCCAGTCCACCGTGGATAAACCTCAACCCACAGCGGACCCGCGCTCCACATCCTCCAAGCGCTCCCGGATCTCGGTGAGTGCCACGAGCCCCGCGCGCAGGCCGGCCAGCTCGGTCCCGGTGATCAGTGTGGCCAGCTCGTCGTCCACCGACTTCACCGCCGCGCGGATCGCCGCCGCAGCCGCCCGGCCGCGTTCGGTTGCCGTGACGTCCGGCTCACGGGTCAGGTAACCGCGCGCGACCAGGGTGTCGACCAGCTGCGCAGCCGCCTGCTTGCCGACGCCCAGCTCGCGGACGAGCTGCCGGGCCGACCCGCCGTGGTTCACCAGGCCGCCGAGGACGTACGGGCCGTTGCGCGGCAGGTCGTCGAAGCCGCCCTCGGCCAGGCGGGCGCGGATCGCCGCGCCGTAGCTGCCGCGGGTCGCGCGCAGGAGGGCCGGGAGAACGACGTCAGAAGCCACGACCGCATCGTCCGCCCTGGTCAGAAGGCTGTCAACGCGCTAGCGAGGCAAGCCCGCGTTGAGCTGCTTCAAGACGTCGTGCGGGAACGGCAGTGGCACCTCGCTCACCTCGGTCAGGCGGTCCAGCTGGGCGGGCGTCAGGTCCAGGGCGAGCGCGCCCAGGCTCTCCGTCAGCTGCTCCGGTGACCTCGCGCCGATCAGCGGGGCGGGCATCGCGGGCCGGCGGGTCACCCAGTGCAGGGCCACCTGGGCCGGGGTCGCGCCCACCTCGGCGGCGATCTCGCGGACGGCGTCCAGGATCGCCCACCGGTTCTCCGGCACGTCGACTCCCGCCAGGCGGCCGGTGCCCGCGCCGTCGCGGGTGTACTTGCCCGAGAGGAAACCGCCGGCGATCGCGCCCCAGGGCTGGATCGCCGTGCCGAACTCCTGGGCCAGGGGCACGTACTCCGCCTCGATCGCGCGCTCGACCAGGGAGTACGCCAGCTGCAGGGCCGTCACGGGCGGGCCGCCCAGCATGGCCGCCTTCGTCGCGTACCAGGCCGGGACGTCGCTGAGCCCGACCGCGCGGACCTTGCCGGCGCGCACCAGCTCGTCGAACGCGCCCATCACCTCTTCGGCCGGGGTGCTGCCGTCCCAGATGTGCAGCCAGTAGAGATCCACGTGGTCGACACCGAGGCGGCGCAGCGACGCCTCCAGCGAGGCGACCATGTTCTTGCGCCCGTTGCTGCGGTGCCGGGGATCCGACACGGGACCGCCGTCGCGGAACTTGGGCCCGGAGTACTTGGTGGCGAGCACGACGTCGTCGCGCCCGGTGTCGCGCAGGAACTCGCCGACGAGCTCCTCGCTGCGGCCGTCGCCGTAGTTGTCGGCGGTGTCGACGAAGTTGCCGCCGCTCTCGACGTAGGTGCGGAAGATCTTGCGGGCGGTGCCGTCGTCGGCGCAGAAGGCGCCGGTGCCGAAGGTCATCGCGCCCAGGGCCAGCGGCGAGACGCGCAGCCCGGAGCGGCCCAGCGGCCGGTAGTCGTCCAGTTCGGTCATGCCTCCGAGCGTGCAACCCGGACCGCGGTCCGGGTCAACCCCGATCGGGTGAGGCACAACCGGGCAAGAACGAGGAGAAAAGCAGGCATACCCCCGACTATCAGTGGGTGAACGTCCGGTGTGCGCTAATCTGCCCGAATCCAGGTCGCCGCAGGTGGGCGGCTTCCCCGGAGGGCGAGGAGTCGAATTCGTGCAACCGAACCTGGGGCCAGGTGAAGACTTCCAGCTGCTGCTCGACCGGCAGGTCCGGGACATGCAGGCGAAGGCGGCCGCGCTGACCGAAGCGATTTCGGCCGCCGGTGCCACCGTCCGGTCCCGCGACGGCGCGGTCACCGTGACGCTCGCCCCCAACGGCGCCCTGACCAACCTCGAGCTCGGCTTCCGGGCCTGCGAGATGGGCCCGGCCCGGCTGACCGCGGCGATCATGAGCACGGTGCGGGACGCGCAGCGCCAGACCGCCCGCAGCGTCGCCGACTCCTTCGCCACCATCAACGGCGACAGCGAATCCACCGACATGGTCCGGTCCTTCCTGCCGCCGGACCCGCCGCCGGACGGGAACTTCGCCGCGCCGGAGAACGCCGAGCCCGAACGGACCCCGCCGCCCGCCGCGACCCCGCCGCCGGCACCGCCGCGGCCGCCGGGGCCGCCGCCGGCCGGGCCCGCCCCGCGTCGCCGTCCCCCGGTCGAAGACCACTCCGACGACGAATCGAACCCCTGGTGAGCGGCGGCGGCTTCCGGGTCGACTCCGAGCCGCTGGCGAAGTTCGGCCAGCACCTCGACGACCTGGAGAGCAACCTCAAGAGCACCGCGGACCTCGTCGGCGGCATGACCTGCGACCCCGGCATGTTCGGCATCAACCCGGCGTGCCAGCTGATGGCCGCGGGCGCGAGCACGTGGACCGACAAGGCGCACCACCAGTTCGGGGACTACGCGAAGACCATCGGCGAGTTCGCCGACAAGGTCGCGGAGGCGGCGAAGCGCTACAAGGCGGGCGAAGACGACGCCGTCGACTCGATCGTGAGGTTCGAATAGTGGCCGACGACTACAAGAGCAAGGACGTCAGCCTCCACGGCGGCGAGCTCTTCAACAGCGACAACGCCTCCGCCGGCGCCGGGTTCTTCGAGGCGGCCGTCGGCCTGGACAAGGCCGTCAAGGACAACGACAAGGTCGCGATCGGCATCGGCTCGGCGGGCATGGCGCTGGAGACCATCGGTCTCGTGCTGGACCCGATCGGCAGCCTGCTGACCGCCGGGATCGGCTGGCTCATCGAGCACATCACGATCCTGCGGTGGCCGCTGGACATCCTGATGGGCGACCCGATTGGCATCGCGGCGGCCAGCGAGGCGCTCACAGCGGAGAAGAAGAAGCTGGAGCAGTGGTCGCAGGACCACCAGACGGCCCTCGACACGCTGCTGAAGGACTGGTCCGGCAAGGCGGCCGACGCGTTCAAGAAGGACATGGACGCGGTCACCGAGCAGCTGAGCTCGCTCGGCTGGTACCTGGACCAGGCCGGCAAGAACATGAAGATCGCCGGCGGCATCGTCGGCGCGTTCCGCGGCATCTTCCGCGACCTGATCGCGATGCTGCTGGCGACGATCATCAAGGGCGCCCTGATCGCGGCGGCGCTGGCCCCGGTGACGTTCGGCGCGTCGATCGCGATCTTCGTCGGCACGACGATCGGCACGGTGGCCACGGCGCTGGGCAAGATCGGCACGAAGCTCATCGAGCTGGCCAAGAAGCTGGGCGACCTGGTGGCGTCGCTGGCGAAGATGGGCAAGGCGGGCGACGAGCTGGCCGGGGCGAAGCCCCCGGCCAGCAGCCTGACGCCGACCCCCACCCCGAAGCCGCCCGCGACCCCGTTGCCGAAGCCGGACGCGACGCCGGCCCCGAAGCCGGGCGACAGCACCGCGACACCCCCGCCGGCCACGCCGAAGCCCGACCCCGCGCCGCCGAAGCCGGACCCGAAGCCCGACACCACACCGTCCTCGGCCACTCCGGACCCGGCGCCGGCCCCGCCGAAGCCGGAACCCGCGCCGCCCAAGCCGGACACCACCCCCTCCTCGGCGACCCCGGACCCGGCACCCACACCGCCGCCGGCGGCACCGAAGCCCGACCCGGCACCGCCGACCCCGAAGCCGGACACCACACCGTCTTCGGCGACCCCGGACCCGACGCCGGCACCGCCCAAGCCCGAGCCCACACCGCCGAAGCCGGACCCGGCACCGTCGTCCTCGTCGGCGACCCCGGACCCGGCACCGGCACCGCCGAAACCCGAACCAGCACCGCCCAAGCCGAACCCGGCACCGTCCTCGTCCTCGGCCACGCCCGACCCAGCGCCGACCCCGCCGAAGCCGGACACCACGCCGTCCTCGGCGACCCCGGACCCGACTCCGACCCCGCCCAAGCCGGAGCCCACACCGCCGAAGCCAGATCCGGCACCGTCCTCCTCGTCGGCCACCCCCGACCCGGCACCAACCCCTGCGCCGCCCAAGCCGGACACCACGCCGTCCTCTTCGTCGACCACCCCGGACCCGGCACCGCCGAAGCCCGACCCTGCGCCGCCCAAGCCCGACCCGGCGCCGTCGTCGGCCACGCCCGATCCGGCCGCCACCCCGGCGCCGACGCCGCACAAGCCGTTCACCGACCAGATGACCAACGTCATCCGGGACAAACTGTCCAAGATGGACGGTGTGACGCCGGAGATCATGCAGAAGTTCGACAAGATCAGCAACTTCTCCGTGCACGAGCTGGGCAAGGTCTTCGGCAAGGAGGGCGCCGAGAAGTTCGAGTCGGCGATCAAGGTCATGACCGACCCGTGGTTCGGCAAGTCCGGCCTGGCCGGCAAGACCGTCGTCGACCTGATCAAGGGCGTGCCGGCCAGCATCGGCAACGTCACCGGCGGCGGGGACGACAACTAGCCTCACCCGGCGGGGCGCCGAAGAGCGCCCCGCCGGTCACGGGCCGGCCAGGATCACCGCGCGCGAGGCCAGGTGCAGCGCCAGCCGTTCGTCCGGGCGGGACAGGTCCACGCCCAGCAGCTGCTCGATCCGCGCGATCCGGGCCGCCACCGTGTTGCGGTGCACGCCGAGGACCGTCGCCGTCTCCGCGATCGACGACTCGGCGTCCAAATAGGACGCGAGCGTCCGCACCAGGTCCCCCGGCGCGTCCTTCAACGGCGCGACCAGCGCCCGGGCCGCGGGTTCGAACGTGTCCGTGCGGGTCCACTCGAGCAGCAGCTGGGCCATGCCGAGCTGGTCGACGTGCAGGAAGTGCCCGGTCTCCGGGCGGGTCGCGGCCAGCCGTGACGCGTCGCTCGCTTCGGCGACCGTCGCGGCCAGGCCGTCCGGACGCGGGTGCGGCCGCCCCACCCCCATGTGCGCCCCGAGCCGCAGCGCCCGGTGCGCCGCCTGCAGCCGGCTCGCCAGCGACCGCACCCGCTCGGCGGTCGGCTCCTGGTCGAACGTGACCCAGCCGGTCCAGCCGTCGCCGTGCTCGACCACCACCGCCTCGACGTCCTCGGCCCCCAGCGCCCGCACCACCTCCTGGGTGCGGGCCACGGTGTCGACCGCCGCGGAGACGCCGATGTGCAGCCCGACGTGCCAGCCGCCGAGCCGCCAGCCCGCGTCGGCGACGCGGCGGCGCAGGTCGGCGCCCGGCTCGGAGTCGAGGCGCAGCAGGTCGCCGAGCAACGCCGTGCGCGAGCGCGCGTCGCGTTCCAGCTCGAGGCGATTGGCGAGCAGCCAGCGTTGCAGCACCCCGGCCGCCACGGCCAGCGCGGGCGGCACGACGTCGGCGCGCGCGGCCTCGGTTCCCCGCAGCTCGGCGGTCAGCCACAGCGCGGGCCGCTGCAGCAGGACGGGGTGCGCGAGCAGCACCCCGCCGTCGAGGTCGATCCGCTGCGGCACCGGCTCGCCGAGCCGGACGCTCCCGGTTTCGGCGAGGTCACCGGCCAGGGGCGCGCCGCGGTCGTCGAGCACCGCGACCGGGGAGCGCAGCAGCCGCCGCAGCACCGCGACGACGTCCTCGGGCGGGCGCGGCCGGTCGCCGAGGGCGCGGTGCGTGGCCAGCAGGAGGTCCGCCCGGGCCAGTTCCGGCGCCGCGAGCAGCAGCCGTGCCTCGACGACGAGGTCCAGCGGCGACGCGCCGGTGGTCAGCAGCGGCACGGCCAGCCGGTCGGCGAGCAGCCGCGACGCGGCGAGCGGCTCGGTGCCCGGCAGCAGCACCCCGGTGGCCCCGGCGTCGGCGCACCGGCGCAGCAGGGCGTCGATCTGCCAGTCGATGCCGGCGACCGGCCGGACGACGACGACCAGCTCGTCCGGCACCGGGTCGTGGGAAGCGTCCAAAGTGGCCTGAACCGTCGCGAGTGGACGGTCAAGGCCCGCGGCGCCGGCGAGCAGGCGGACGTGCTCGGCCCAGGACGGTGACGCGAGGACCTGCCGCAGGCTCATCGGACACCCACCGGGTCGCAGTCGATCCCGTACGCGCGGGGCTGCAGCACCGGCAGCCGCCGCGGGTCGGTCCAGAACGGCGCGGCCGCCAGGCGCACGACGTCGACCTCCAGGCCGACGCGGATCGCGTCGCACTGCACCGGCACCCCGGTGCGGTGGTCCAGCACCGACAGGACGTCCGGGGTGGACGCGACCGGGACGCCGTCGCGCAGGGCCAGGAGGTACTCGTTCTCCATCTCCAGCCGCAGCAGGTCGCCGCCGTCGTGGTCGGCGAGCGTGACGCTGCCCCGGCCGAACCCCGGGCTGCCGTGGGGGCCGGGGCCGACGTGCCGCGCGACCTCGAGGACCCGCCGCGGGCCAGCACCGCACCGTCCAACGCGGCTTCGAGGGCCGGCCGCGCCGGGCTCTCCCCCACGGCGAGCACGCGGCGGCCGAGGGCCAGCGCGGCGCTGGTGGTCCCCGGGATCGAGCACGCCACCAGCTCACCGGCCGGGATCGGCGCGAGCGCGAGCGCCGCCCAGCCACCGGAACTGGCGACGAACGCCCGGGCGCTGCGCTCGACCATCACGTCCGAACCGGCCGCCAGCAGCATGACGTGCCCGCCCTGTTCGGCCAGCGCGGCGGGGGCGACGCCGCGGCCGGCCGCGGCGACCGCCAGCTGGTCGAGCCGGGGCAGGCCACGGCCGGACAGGTCGGCGTCCACGTAGGACAGTCCCAGCTGCCCGGCCACCACCAGCGGCATGAGCCCGTTGAGGCCGCCGATCTCGATGGACATCACCGCGTCGGCGCGCTCGCCGGTCCAGCGTTCCACCGCCGCCACGGCGGCGGCGAACTCGTCACCGCTCGGCAGCTTCTCGGTGAACGCGGCCGTCGCGCCGACCACGCCGACCGGCACCACCCAGGCCGCCGGCGGCAGCTCACCGAGGGACCGCACGAGCGGCTCGGGACCCCGCTCCAGCTGCCGGCGCAGCAGGACGGCGCTGGTGGCGGTGTCGCCGCCACCACCGGAGCCGAGCAGGGCGGCGCCGCGTTCGAGGGCGGGCACGTCACCGGCCGTGATGCGCATGGACGACCACATTAGCCGCCCTCAGCGCAGCGCGTAGCCTCCGTCGGGATACAACGTCGACCCGGTCGTGTAGCCGTTGCCGAACAGGTACAGCACCGCGTCGGCCACTTCGGACTCGCGGCCGACGCGGTGCAGCAGCGTGTCGCGCGAGTACTGCGCGAAGCTCGCCTCCCGCACCGCGGCGGGACGCCCGGCCCAGAGGGTGCCGTCGATCGTGCCCGGCGCGACGACGTTCACCCGGACCGGGGCCAGCTCCACCGCGAGCCCACGCCCGAGGCCCTCGATCGCCGCGTTGCAGGCGACGTACGCGGGCGCCGCGCCCGGTGGCCGGACGCTCGCCGCGCCGGACATCAGCACGATGGAGGCGTCCGCGGACAACCGGGGCACCGCGTGCTTGACGGCGTGGTACTGGCCCCAGAACTTCGTCTCGAACGGGCTGGCCGCGTCCTCGTCGCTCAGCTCGCGCAGCGGTCCGACCACATAGGACGCGCCCGGCGTGAACAGGTGGTCGACGCGGTCGAGCGCGCCGAAGAACGCCGCCAGGGAATCCTGGTCGGTGCTGTCGACGACCTGCCAGGTGGCGCCGAGCGGCTCGGCCGCGGCCGCGAGCTTCGACGACGTGCGCCCGCCGAGGTGCACCTTGGCGCCGTCGAGAGCCGCCCGCCGGGCGACCTCCAGGCCGATGCCCGAGCCGCCGCCGATGATCACGACGGTCCGGTCTTCCAGCGTGCTCACGCGATCTCCTCGACGGGGGTGAAGGGGTGCGGCAGCCCGAAGGCGCCGGGGCCGAAGGTGTCCAGCGCTTCGGGCGTGCGCATCAGCGGCGGGGTCGAGATGCCGACCACGGTGACGCGCTGGCCGTAGCGCAGGGTCTCGGTGGTGATCGGCTCGGCCGTGGACGCCTCCAGCACGCAGATCAGGTCCGGCACCAGGCAGCGCACCTCACCGTCCACAGTGGCGAGGAGGTTCTCGTTCTGGAACAGGATCTCGAGCTTGCTCGCACCGTCGAACGAGACGGCCGCCGCGCGGCCCCGGGCGAAGCCCTCCTCCGTGCGGCGCTCCACATCGGACACCTTGCCGCGGAACAGCACCCGCAGGTGCTGGTACGGCGTTTCGACCAATGCCTCGGCCAGCCGTGCAACGGGATCCTCGTTGCGTTCCCGCGCGAACCGGATCGTCCGGCCCACGGTCAGGGCCAGCGAAAGCGTTTGCGGTACCGCGGTCCGCTTGACGTCGGCGCCGCTCATCGCGTACTCGGCGATGTGCGCGACCCCGCCGAGCCGGACGGTGACGCCGCGCGCCAGCCACTCCATCCGGCGGTTGTCGGTGCCGGTGTCGATCACCGCCGTCTCGCCCCGCTCGCCGCCGATCGCCATCGGCGAGCCCGGGACGCCGTAGACGCCGAACGTCTCCATCTGCAGTTCGGGGAACGCGCGGCCCATGCCGTCGGCGTCGACCACCGGCAGGCCGAGCCGCGCGCCGACCAGCAGCGGGATCATCGAGTTGATGCCACCGCACTCGATCGGCATGGTCGCCTCGGCCCGGCGGCCGAGGTGCTCCTCCAGCGTCCGCAACGCCAGCACCGGTTCCGTTCCGCTGGGCAGCTTCTCGTGCACCACGGTCGGCGCGCCCATCTGTGCGGTCGGGATCACCAGGGCGTCGTCGTCCACTTCGGACGGATCGAGGATCGTGACCGGCCCGTGCTCGCGGATCGCCTCGCGCACGAGCAGCCGCCCGACGTACGGGTCGCCGCCCCCGCCGGTGCCGAGCACGGCGGCGCCGCGGGCGAGGTCGGGCAGGTCGTCCTCGGTCAGGGTCCAGCTCACCCGGCCACCCCGATCGGGTCGATGTCGTACCCGAAGTACCGCGGCCCGGCCAGCGCGAGGCCCTCCGGCGTGTGCCAGCGCGGATCGGCGGGGGCCGCGATGACCGTGACGCGCTGGCCGTACCGCAGGCCCTCGGTCGTCACGGCCTCGCCGGACTCACGCTCCAGCGTGCAGATCAGGTCGGGCACCGACGCCTCGACGACACCGTCGCGCTCGGCCACCAGGTGCTCGTTCTGGAACCGCAGCACCAGTTCCGCGCCGGTGTCACCGTCCATCCCGGACAGCCGGGCCTCCCCGCGGGCGAAGCCGGTGACGGTCCGGCGGGCGACGTCGACGACCTTGCCGCTGAACAGCCGCCGGCCGCCCAGCCGTTCGACGACGGAAGCGACGGGGTCGGCGTGCGCCTCCCGCGCGGACCGCACCAGCGCGCCCAGCTCGGCGCACAGGCTGAGCGTGCCCGGCACCATCGCCTCCCGGGCCTGGGCCCCGGACATGGCGTAGTTGCTGATCATCGCCGAGCAGCCCATGTCGATGGTCGCCGACCGGGCCAGCCGCTCGGCCCAGTGGTTGTCCACGGTGTCCAGTACCCCGCGGTTGCCCTTCTCGTCCGCGATGGACATCGGCGTCGCGCGGATTCCGTACAATGTCGGCAAAACCATTTGCAGCTCCGGGAACGCGCGGCCCATGCCGTCGGCGTCGACGAGTGGCAGGCCCAGCTGCGCGGCCGCGACGACCGGGATCAGCGAGTTGACCCCGCCCGCCTCGGCGCACGCGATGTGCGTCAGCTCCTTGCCGAGGTACCCGGCAAGGGTGCGCGCGGCGAGGCCGACCTGCTCGGCCGAGGGCAGCTTCTCGACCATCACGGTCGGCGCGCCCATCATCGCCACGGGCAGCACGACGGCGTCGTCGTCCAGCTCCGCCAGTGAAACCAGCGGCACCGGGCCGTCCGCCCGGACCGCCGCGGCGGCCAGCAGCCGGCCGATGTACGGGTCGCCCCCGCCGCCGGTGCCGAGGATCGCCGCGCCGCGCGCGATGTCGTCCAGGTCGGTGAGCGTGATCTCGCGCATCACGCCCCCAGCTGCAGGTCGCCGACGGCCTTGACGCGGATGCGCGTGGCGTTGCCGGGCAGGTACGGGATGGGCACCTCGTCGAAGTCGACGATGCCGACCGAGGCCGGTGAAGCGCCCGCGGCGACCGCCCGGTCGACGGCCTCCTGCTTGGCTTCGTCCACAACGGACTCACGACGGCCGGGTTCGATCACGTAGACGCGGTCGACCTCACCGCCGATCTGGGCGATGGCCGCGCCGATCGCGTTGGCCACGGCGTAGTTCTCCGGCCGGTGCACCTCACCGCACCCGGCCAGCTCGTCCGGCAACAGCACCGAGCCACCGCCGACCGCCACCACCGGCAACGGCTCCGCGGACGTCCGCATCCGCTCGACCACATCGGACACGTCGGCGGCAATGCGATCCAGTGCCGCCCGGACCAACCCGCGGTCCAAATGCGACACCAGCGACGCGTCGCCGATGTCCGCGCGGCCGGCGGCGACCGCGATGTCGGTCGCGGTGAGCGTGTCGCCGCCGAAGACCAGGGCCTTCGACGTCAGCTCGTAGCCCACCGAGTCCGGGCCCACGGTGACGTTCCCGCGCACCCGGCTGCCCCCGCCGAGGCCGATCGACAGGACGTCCGGCATCCGGAAGTTGGTGCGGATCCCGGCGACGCTCACGTCGGTCGTCGCCTCGCGCGGGAAGCCCTGGCGCAGCACACCGACGTCCGAGGTCGTGCCGCCGACGTCGACCACCGCGCAGGTGTCCAAACCGGACAGCACGGCCGCGCCGCGCATCGAGTTCGTCGGCCCGGACGCGAACGTCGCCACCGGGTAGCGGCGGGCGAAGTCGACGTCCATCAGCGTGCCGTCGTTCTGGCTCAGGTACAGCGGCGCGGTGATGCCCGCGCCGGTGACCGACGCGGCCAGGCCGTCGACGATGTGCGCGGCCAGCTCCCGCAGCGCCGCGTTGATCACCGTCGCGTTTTCCCGCTCCAGCAAACCGATCCGGCCGATCTCGTGGGACAGCGAGATCGCGACGTCCGGCAGCTGCGCGCCGATGATCTCGGCCGCGCGGGTCTCGAACTCGGCGTTGACCGGGGAGAAGACCGAGGTGATCGCGACGCTGCGCACCCCGGCCGCCCCCATGTCGTCGGCCGCCTTGCGCAGCTCGCTCTCGTCGAGCTCCGCGATGTGGCGGCCGTCGAACTCGTGTCCACCGTGGACCAGGTAGCTGCGCCCCGACACGGCGTCGACGAGCCGCTGCGGCCAGTCGACCATCGGCGGCAGCGACGCCCCGGCGGGCAGGCTGAGCCGCACGGCCGCGGTCGGCGCCAGCCGGTGCGCCTCGACGAGGGCGTTGATGAAGTGCGTGGTGCCGATCATCACCGCCCGCACCGCCGCCGGGTCGAACGCGCGCTGCCGCTGCAGGCCGTCGATCGCGGCGACGATGCCCGAGGTGACGTCCGCGGTCGTGCTGGTCTTGACCGAGGCGAGCACCTGGTGCCCGTCGAGCAGGACGGCGTCCGTGTTGGTGCCGCCGACGTCGATGCCGATGCGCACGAAGATTCTCCTTTAAGCGGTCTGGACGGCGGGAGCGGCCTCGGCGGTCCGGCTGCTGCCGAACCCCCGCACCAGGCCGAGCTTCCCGGCGACGACGTACAGGACGAAGGCCACGACGAGCGAGTTGATGCTCGGCAGGCCCCATTCGACGAACTCCCCGAAGAGCGCCGCGGCGATCCAGACGACGATCGTGGCGGGCACCCACAGCGGCGCGTCGTCGGGCAGGGTGCCGCGCGCCCGGGCGGATTCCAGGTCACCGCGCCACTTCTTCACCACGAAGTACTCGGCGACCATGATCCCGGCGATCGGCGGGAACGCGACGCCCAGCACGGTGAGGAAGTCGGTGAACTTCGCCAGGATCCCGGCCGCGGCGAGCACGCTGCCGGCCAGGCCGAGCACCGCCGTGACGAGCCCGCGGTGGGCCTTGCGGCCGGACACCGTGCCGATGAAGTTCACGACGCCGAGGCCGGAGGAGTAGAGGTTCCAGTCGTTGATCTTCATCGTGCCCGCGATGACGATCAGCAGCCCGATCCAGCCGACCGACGACGTCACGATCGTCGTGATCCCGGCCGAGCCGACGGCGTGCGCGAGCAGCACCCCGGACAGGCCGATGACGTACTCGCCGAGGGTGATCCCGACGAGCGTCTGTTTGACGACGTCCGAAGTGGACCGGTTGAAGCGGGTCATGTCCGGGGTGATCACCGCGCCGACGATGAAGCCGCCGGCCACCAGCGTGGTGCCCTGCAGCAGGCTCAGCGACGGCCCGGGCGGGGCCGAGGAGACGAGCGCGCCGAGGTCGTGGCGGGTCAGTTCGGAGATGATCGACCAGCCGACCAGGATCAGGAACGCCGGGACGGTCAGGTACGCCGTCCAGGCCATGGAGTGGAAGCCCCGCACCACGATCGCGGTGACGAGCAGGCCGAACACGAGCGCCCAGCCCCACTCCGGCAGGCCGCCGATGAGCGCGACGAGACCTTGCGCGGAGACCGCGGACTGGATGCCGAACCAGCCGATGAGGCTGATCCCGATGGCGAGCCCGATGAGCGCCGAGCCGCCGCGGCCGAAGCCGGTCCAGCGGGCGATCATGGACGTCGAGAGGCCCTCGCGGACGCCGATGACGCCGACGAGGATGGTGATGAGCTCGAGGATGACCGAGCCGAGGGTGAACGCCAGTACCGCCGGCCAGAAACCCATCCCGAAGCCGACGGTGGCGCCGAGCAGGAACTGGGACAGAGCGGAAACCTGGCCGAACCGCTGGACCGCGACCGACCACCACGAGTACCGGGCGTGGTCCGGCACTCTGGTCAGGGCATAGTCGTCGACACCGACTGTTGAGGCCACGCCGACCTCCTTCTCCGGGCTGGGGAACGGTTCCCCAGACCGTAAGCAGCCCTCCCGGAGACGTCACCGTGCGATGTGCACACCCCGGGCGTCAGGACTGTGCGGGTCGCACGGTCAGCCCAGCGGGTCCAGCCCGGTCAGCGTGACGCTCTCCGCCCACAACCGCGCCGCGGACGGGTCTTCGGTCAGGTTCGCCCAGCGGGGTTCGAGCCGGGGCCGGCCCCGCAGGCCGAACGTCCGCGGGCCCCACAGCTGGCCGCCCGCGACGTCCGGGCCGAGCACCGCGCGGACGGCGGGGCGCGCGCCGGCGTCCTTGCCCTGCAGCACCACCCGGGCGGGGAGGCCACGCAGCCACTGGCCGGCGGTGCGGACGTGCACGGGTGGCCGGGACGGCGTCAGCGAGTCGAGCGCGCCGCCCGGGTGCGCGAGCACGCTCAGCCGCTGCGAACCCACGGCCCGCAGCCGCCGGTCGAGCTCCACCGCGAACAGCATCTGGGCCAGCTTGGACCGCTCGTACGCGCGCTTCGGCTGGTAGTCGCGCTCGCTCTGGAGGTCGGCGAAGTCGAGGCTCGACGACTTCGCCGCGAAGCTGCCGGTGGTGACGATCCGGCCCTCCGGGGCCAGCTTCGGCAGCAGCCGCGCCACGAGGGCGAAGTGGCCGAGGTGGTTGGTACCGAACATCATTTCGTGGCCGTCGGCCGTCTCGCGCCGCGGCGGGTGGTCGAGCATGATCCCGGCGTTGCAGACGACGGCGTCGAGCTCGCCCGGGTCGAGGTCTTCGAGCGAGGCCAGGTCGGCGAGGTCGAGCCGGACGTACTCGACCTTCGCGCCGGAGACCTGCGAGCGGATGGCGGCCCGCGCGGCTTCGGCCTTCGCCGGGTCGCGGCTGCCGATCACGACCTCCGCGCCGGCCGAGGCCAGCTGCTCGGCGGCGAAGTAGCCGATCCCGGCGTTGCCCCCGGTCACCAGCACCCGCATGAACGTCCCCTCCCCGTGCCAAGCTGTCTCGCGTGGACAACGCTACCGGGGAACGAGCCGGCTACCGGCGATCGGCGGGATCGCCGCGCGGGGAGGCCCGGCGCCGGGAACTGCTGGAACAGGTGACCGACGACGTCGCCGAGAACGGCCTCGTCGACTTCTCGCTCCGGCGGGCCGCGCGCGCGGCCGGGACGACGCACAAGGTGCTGCTCTACCACTTCGACGGCCCCGAAGACCTGCTCCGCCAGGCGGTCGTCACCCTGCGCGCACGCCGGATCGGCAACGCGCTGGCGGCGGGCACGGCCGAGGCGGCCACGCTCACCGCCCGCGTCCGGGTCGCGTGGCACAGCCTGCGCGACGAGGAGTCGCAGCTGCGGCGGGTGCTCGACCAGGCGATGGGCCTGGCGATGTACGACCCGGGCCGGTACGCCGCCCTCGGCCGGGGCGCGTCGCAGCAGTACCTGCCGACGCTCGTGTCGTTCTGCCCGCCGCACTGGCCCGACCAGCGCAAACACGAGGTCGCGGAGATGATCCTGGCGGCACTGCGCGGGTTCCTGGTGGACCTGCTGACCAGCGAAGACGGCTCCGGCGCGGAGGCCGGGTTCGCCGCGCTGCTGCGCGCGGTCGAACGGGAGGAAGCCGCCGGCTGAGGTCCCTCGACAGTTTGCGAACCGCGTGGTTCACTTCTGCCAGGGGACGTCACTGGGAGGCTGACATGCGGGTCGAACTGTCCGCGGGAACCGTCGAGTACACCGACAGCGGCGGGCCGGGCCCGGTCGTCGTCCTGGTCCACGGCCTGCTGATGGCCGGTTCGCTGTGGGACGGCCCGGTCGCCGACCTGGCCACCGACCACCGCTGCGTCGTCCCGACGCTGCCGCTGGGCGCGCACCGGCACCCGATGCGCGAGGACGCCGACCTCTCACTGCCCGGGATCGCCCGGCTGCTCGGTGAGTTCCTCTCGCGGCTGGACCTGCGCGACGTGACGCTGGCCGGCGTCGACACCGGCGGCGCGCTGGTCCAACTGCTGATGGCGGACGGCGCGTCCCGGGTCGGCCGCGTGGTGCTCGGCTCGTGCGAGGCCTTCGACAACTTCCCGCCCGGGCTCACCGGCAAGACGCTGGTCGCGACGGGAAAGCTGTCCCCCGGCCTGTTCGGGGCGTTCATGCAGCAGATGCGCCTGCGGGCGGTCCGCCGGCTGCCGATCGCGTTCGGCTGGCTGACCAAGCGGGGCGACGCGACGACAGCCGAGTGGGTCCGCCCGCTCTTGGCCGACGCGGCGATCCGCCGCGACACCGTGCGGATGCTGCGCGCGGCGGGCGCGGACCCGGGCTTCCTGCTGGAGCCGACGGAACGGCTGCCGACGTTCGACCGCCCGGTGCTGGTCGCCTGGGCGAGCGAGGACCGCGTGATGCCCCTGGACCACGGGAAGCGCCTGGCGGCGTTGCTGCCCAAGGGCGAGCTCGTCGAGGTGGCGGACAGCTACACGCTGCTGCCGCTGGACCAGCCCGCGGAGTTCGCGCGGCTGATCCGCGAGTTCACCGCGCGCTGAGGCCGAACAGGCGTTCGGCGTTGCCCGACGCGAACTTCCGGCGGTCCACATCGGACTCGAAGTGCCCGAGGAAGGTGCCGATCTCCTCCCGGCCCGGCCGCAGGTAGGGGTAGTCGGTCGAGAAGAGCAGCCGGTCGACCGGAACCACCGACAGGGCGTGCCGAAGCAGCGCCGGGTTGAACATGCCCGAGCAGGTGATGTGGAAGTTCGACCGCAGGTAGTCCGCGATCGGCCGCGGCAGGCCGGCGGCGCGGCCCGCGCTTTCGGCCCGGTCCAGCCAGAACAGCAGCATCTCGCCCCAGTGCCCGAGCACGACCTGCAGCTCGGGGTGCCGGTCGAAGGTGCCGCGCAGGATCAGCCGCAGGGCCGCGGTCGCGGTGTCCAGGTGCCAGCCCCAGCCGTAGGTCGCCAGGGCGAGTTCGGTCGCGGGGTCGAAGCCGCGGTACGACGCGTCGCGGACGGCGGCCGACGGCAGCTGGGGGTGGATGAACACCGGCTGCCCGAGCCGCGCCGCGGCGGCGAAGAACCCGTCGTAGGCCGGGTCGTCGAGGAAGACGTCCCCCGAACGGCCGTAGACCATGGTGCCCACGTGCCCCAGCCCCGCGGCGCGTTCCAGCTCCGCCGCGACGTCCGGCGGGGACGACAGGGGCAGCGTCGACAGCGCCCGCAACCGCGTCGGATGAGCCTCGACGGCCGCCGCGGCGACGTCGTTCGCAGCGCGGCTCAGGCGCAGGGCGTCCCCGGCCGGCAGCGGCTGGGTCCCGGGCGGCGCCAGTGCGACGACCGACACGTCGATGCCCTGCGCGTCCAGCATCGCGATCCGGCCGGTTCCCAGGTCCTGCAGCCGCTCCTGGTTGCCGTCCCGGTCGTTGAAGGCGAGGCTTTCGTCACGGCCTTCGAGGGCGGCCGTCAGCTCCGGCGTGAACCAGTGTTCTTCGATGGCGATGAGCGTCACGGGTCGATCATCCCGCGACGGGTCACAACGCGCTGAGGCCGCGCAGGATCCGGTGCATCAGGTCGAGGCTCGGCCGGTTGCCCGAGGTCATCCGGGCCGTGTGCACCGCGACCAGGCCGCGGTCGGCGAGGTCGGACAGCAGGACCCGCGCCACCCCCAGCGGGATCCGGCGCAGGGCGGCGACTTCGGCGACCGACTGGGACGTGCGCAGCAGGGCGCAGATCTCCGATTCCTCCCGCGAACTCCCCCGCACCACCGCCCGGCCCCGCGGTGTGGTCGAGACCAGGGTCTCGACCGGGAGGTCCCGCGTCGGCCGCGTCCTCCCGTGGGTGCGGAAGTACGGACGGACCATGCCCGCCCCGCCTTCTTCGAGCACGGACCCCCAGTGCACAGCCAGCTCCTCACGGCGATTAATCCTTGTCGGCGATTATTTGACCCGTTGATCGACTGGGCCGCAATCGACCGAACAGAGCAACGCTGGAGAAAGTGCAGGTCAACGCGTCGTCGGCGGAGCGGTACTGCCGCGAAGGACTAGTCTTGTCCGGAGAATCGCCGGGGATGTCAGGATTTTTCCGTCGGACAATCGCGCGAGCAGCAGCCGTCCGGCGTGCTCGCCGAGCTCGGCCACCGGCTGCGCGACGGTGCTCAGCTCGAGCAGGCCGGCCAGGTCGTGGTCGTCGAACCCGAGCACCGAGACGTCGTGCGGCACCCGCAACCCGGCCCGGCGAAGGGCCCGAAGCGCCCCGAAAGCCATTTCGTCGGACGCCGCGAACACCGCACTCGGCCGCCGGGGCAGGCCGAGCAGGGTGCCCATCGCCTGTTCCCCACCGCTGACGGTGAACCCGCCGCCGGTCTCGAAGCCGGCTTCCGGCGCGCGGCCGTCCTCCCGGCACACCGCGTGGTAGACCTCGCGGTAGGCGGCCAGCCGGCGCAGCGGCGTCGTGAACCCGAGCGGCACCGGCGCGGTTTCGCCGATGAACCCGATTTCGCGGTGCCCGAGCTGGACCAGGTGGCGCATCGCGGTCACCGCCGCGCCGTGGTCGTCGATCCCGACGGAGTCCGCGCCGGGTTCTTCGGTGCCGACCGTGACGAGCGGCGCGCCGAGGCTCAGCAGCTGCGCGCGTTCGGCCTCGGAAAGCGGCAGGGAGAGCACCAGCACCGCGTCGACGCGGCGGCGCAGCGGGAACTCGGCGAAGAACCGGGCGCGGCCCGCGTCGTCACCGAGGTTGTAGAGCAGCAGGCTGATACCGGCTTCGCGCAGCACCCGCTCGACGCCCGAGATGATCCGCGAGAAGTACCAGCGGTCGACGTACGGCACGATCACGCCGACCGTGCCGGTCCGGCCCGTGGCCAGGCTCGACGCGGCGGGCGAGACCGCGTAGCCGAGCTCCGCGGCGGCCGCCAGCACCCGGGCCCGCGTGCCTTCGGCAACCCCTCGCACGCCGCGCAGCGCCCGCGAAACGGTCGCCGCGGAGACCCCGGCGAGCCGGGCGACGTCGTCGAGCTTGTCCGGCATTCCCCCACCTCGACGTTGCAAGCGCTTGCATTCACTCGCGGTTGGCGGATTGACACCCACCTTGATCGAGGATAATCATCGCTGCAAGCGCTTGCAATCAGCGTGGCCTGTCCGGCAAGGAGGCCGACATGCGCCAGATCCTTCCCGTCGTGGGCGCCGCCGTCCTGGCGAACACCGCGCTGGTCGCGTGCTCCGGGAGCGCGGGCACGACGATCAACCTCTACATCTCGCCGGAGGACCACCTCCAGACCGTGGTCGACAAGTGCACGCAGGAGGCCGGCGGCCGGTACAAGATCGTCTACAACAAGCTGCCGCGCGGGGCGGACGGCCAGCGCGAGCAGATGGTGCGCCGGCTCGCCGCGGGCGACACGTCGCTGGACGTGCTCGGCCTCGACGTCACCTGGGTGCCCGAGTTCGCCGAGGCCGGCTGGGCGCAGGAGTGGACCGGCGCCGACGCCGCGGCCGCCACCCGTGACGTCCTGCCCGGCCCGCTGGCCACGGCCAAGTGGAACGGAAAGCTCTACGGCGCCACGAAGAACACGAACGTCCAGCTGCTCTGGTACGACGACCGGATCACGCCGAAGCCGCCCACGACGTTCGACCAGCTGATGGACCAGGCGCAGCAGCTGAAGGCGGCCGGGAAGCCGTACCAGGTCGTGTTCACCGGCGCGCAGTACGAAGGGTTGGTCGTCTTCTACAACACGCTGGTGGCGTCGGCGGGCGGGCACATCCTGTCCGACGACGGCAAGTCCGTGGTGATGGACGACGGCGCGGTGAAGGCCCTCGAGCTGCTGAAGCGGCTCACCACCGCGGGGATCACGGACCCGTCGCTGACGAACCAGAAAGAGGACGAGATCCGGCAGGCGTTCCAGCGCGGGCAGGCGGCGACCGAGCTGAACTGGCCGTTCGTGTACGCCTCCTACGCCAAGGAGAAGCCGCAGGACCTGAGCCACTTCAAGTGGACGCGGTACCCGTCGGTGGTGCCGGGCCAGCCGAGCCGGGTGACGATCGGCGGGTTCAACCTGGCGGTCAGCACGTACTCGCAGCACAAGCCGGAGGCGTTCGAGGCGGCGCTGTGCCTGCGCAACGCGTCGAGCCAGAAGTACCAGGCCCTGGTCGACGGCATCCCGCCGAGCCTCGCGTCGATCTACCGCGACACGGCCCCGCTCGACCCGGCGAAACCGGGTGACCCGAAGGAAAACCCGACGATGGCCGACCAGTACCCGATGAAGGGCGACATCCAGGCAGCCCTGACGGACGCGGCGGTCCGCCCCCTGACCCCGGCGTACCAGAACCTGTCGACGGTGATCTCGAAGGTGCTCTCACCGCCGGCGGAGATCGACGTCCAGGCCACGGCGCAGGAGCTGCGCGAACGACTGGCGGACGCCCTGGCGTCGCGGGGCATCATCCCGTAGCAACCCGGTCGTGGGTGGGGAACGGTGAGACTTGGCCCTGTTCCCCGCCCACCTCCGCGAGTCACCGATGAGGACAAAGCTCTCGCCGTCCTGTACCCGGCCATGCTCGGGAGGTCCGATAAAACCGGCAGAGCTTGAACCGGTTCAGAGCCGGATGGGCTTCTTGTTCATAAACTCCTCGATCCCCAGCGGGCCCAGCTCGCGGCCGATGCCCGAGCGCTTGATCCCGCCGAACGGAAGATCCGCCTCCGAGCCCCCAGACTTGTTCAGGTAGACCATGCCCGCCTCGATCGACCTCGCCACCCGGGTTGCGCGGGTGCGGTCGGTGCCGAAGACGCTTGCTCCCAGGCCGAACGGCGTGTCGTTGGCCAGGGCGATCGCTTCCTCCTCGGTCTCCGCGCGGAACACCAGGGCCACCGGGCCGAAGATCTCCTCGTGGTATGCCGCCATTTCCGGCGTCACGTCGGTGAGGACCGTGGCCTCCAGGAAGGCGCCCGGGCCGGGGACGCGGTGGCCGCCCGCGCGCAGGGTTGCGCCTTCGCGGATCGCAGTCTCGACCTGGGCGGCTACCTCGTCCGCCGCCGCGATCGAGGCCAGCGGGGGCAGCGTCGTGGCCGGGTCGGCCGGGTCGCCCGGCACGAAGTACTCCGTGACGCGCTTGGCCAGCCGGTCGACGAACTCGTCGTAGAGCTCGCCCAGCACGATCATCCGCTTGGGTGCGTTGCACGACTGGCCGCAGTTGCGCATCCGGGCGGTCGCGGTGACCTTCACCGTCTCGTCCAGGTCGTCGGTGTCCAGCACGATCAGCGGGTCGGACCCACCCAGCTCCAGGACGCACTTCTTGAGGTTCCGCCCGGCCTCGGCCGCCACCGAGATCCCGGCCTGCTCGCTGCCGGTCAGCGAGACGCCCTGGATGCGCGGGTCGGCGAGCATCCACGGCACCTGCCTGCTGGAGGCGAAGACGTTCACGTAGGCGTCTTCGGGCACGCCGGCGTCCCGCAGCACCCGCTCGATCGCCGCGGCCGAGCGCGGGCAGATCGACGCGTGCTTGAGCAGGATCGTGTTGCCCAGCACCAGGTTCGGCGCGACGAACCGGGCGACCTGGTAGCACGGGAAGTTCCACGGCATGACCCCGAGCAGCGCGCCGATCGGCTCCTTGGTGAGCACGGCCTCGCCGCCGCGGATCGGCAGTGGCTCGTCCGCGAGCAGGTCCGGGCCGCGTTCGCCGTAGTACCGGAAGATGTCGACGACGACGCCCACCTCGCCGCGGCCTTCGTTGATCCGCTTCCCCATTTCGAGGGTCATGATCGCGGCCAGCTCGTCGGCGCGTTCGGCGAACAGCTCCGCGGCCCGCAGCACGATAGCGGCCCGCTCGGTGACCGGACGGCGCCGCCAGGCCTGGTACCCGCCGTGCACCCGCCCGATCGCGGCGCGTACCTCGTCGTCGGTCGCGTTCGGGATTTCCTCGACCAGCTCACCCGTCGCGGGGTCGGTGACTGAGTACATGAGAGCGACAGCCTCCTGCTTTGACGGTAACGCGGTCGACCCGACCATAGCCTACTGGATACTGTATACACTAGTCGGCGTTGGTTCAGCCACGGCGAGATCTCACCGATGTTGTTGCAACAGCTCTTTTCGAACTCGGACTGTTAGTAGTTCGCGTCCACACCCAGCTGGTCAGCTGCGGTCTTCGCGTGCCCGAGGAGGTCGTTCGCGGTGGTCCGGTCCTGGTGTCGCGCCGCTGCGACAGCCGAACCGACCCACCGCCGGAAGCGCGTGAGTACCAGAGCGGGCGGTCAAGGCGAGGATCAGCGGATCATCCGAGTCGTCCGCCGCCTGCATAGCGCGTTCAGCCGCGATCCACGCGAGGTCAGCCTCACCGATCTTGCTTAACGTGGTTGCGGCCAGGTGGTGTACGCGCGCCGAGATGGCCGCTTAGGCCCGCTTGTACCCAGCGTCGTCGGCCGAGGCCGCCTCCATCGCCTGCGTGGTCTTGATCAGCCCAGGCAGCGCGGTGACGACGCGCCCCAGGTCGCCCTTCTTGTAGCTGGACCAGGCACCTTCCACCTGTTGCCGAACTGGCTGAGTGTCGATGTACTCGGGCGACATGGCTGAGGAGAACAGTGTCCGCGACAGTCGACGGGGAGCCATAAGCGCGTCCCGGACGGCCGGGACGTCGTCGTGCTTGTCCTGCTCTTCCATCAGCACGGGTTCGCCGAGCAGGTCACCCAGCGCCACTCGCAGCGCTCGTGCGAGGTCGGCCAGTACGTTGAGCCCGCGGATGTCCCGCTCGCCGCGCTCGATCTTGCTCAATCAGTCCTCGGTACGGCCCACCAGGTCAGCAAGCACCGCCTGCGACAGTCCACGCCGCCGCCGGTAGAACGCGATCCGCTCACCGATGCTGAGCCGGCCACCCGCACCACGCATGATCCGAGGTTGGCAGGGGAATGCGTTGACGTGTCGTGACGACATGCTGAATATGCAGCGTCTAACAATTAGAAATCCACGAATGGAGGTTCGCTGACCATTTATCCTACTTGAATGACTCTTCCTCGGATTTGGATACCAGTCCTACTCGCATTTCCCCTGTTCCCCATCTTATGCCTGGACGTATTTGCTTCGGCTTTCTTCGGGATGAGAAAACTATTCCGCCAATCAGTAGTACGAGAAATCCGATCAGTAGTAGTGTCAGGTAAGCGTATGTCGCAAGGGCATCAATGGATCCTGAAGCCTTTACCGATGACTCTAGCACGCCTCTTCCTGGAACTCCCGCCGACGCTGGGATTGTCATCAAGACATCCAGCGATTGTTTTATTGCAGGCAGACCGAGGAGTACCGCTGCCAGCATTGCTGCGGCTGCGAACTGGTTTGTTCGACGTACACTTCGTGCGGCTTCCTTGCTTGCCACCAAATCTTTGACTAATGAGATTCTCGAGTTTACGCTCGCGAGGACCTGCTCTCCGCCATACTCGCGAAGGATGTGATCAGATATTTCTCGCGCGTCGCCGTAAGAAAGATGTGCTTTCGAAATCGTTTTTAAATGCGAGGAGGAGAGTCTGAGTACATCTTCCAGGGCTTTGCGCCGGGGGCGCATTTGATCCAGATTGTGGTCAAGTTCTCTTAGTAGCCAGAGTCTAATTAGCGCATTCTCCGTCAGGTTGACTCGGTCGTAGTAATCTGCGAGAGACCTGCTACTTTCCGGCGCGTATTTCCACGCTATCTCTGTTATGGTCCCGCCGGGCGCGAACATTGATGTTCGCTCCGTGAGTGCGAAATTCCTTCCGATTAGTCGTTGTTGATGTTCCTTTCTGATGTCCCGTCCAAGTTGGGAACGACTAAGAAGACTTGCTAACTCTTGCCAGTGCAATTCCATCCATTGGCTTTCGGAAATGCACGCACAATCTAGATCTTCGAGAAAGATAGTCTTGCCTATAACGTGGTCATGAAACGAAGACTTAGCCTTGCAGCGATGCTGCAAGGCGTCCATGTAGGTGACCGCTACATCGGTAAGAGAGACGGGACCACCTTCGTTGTGGTCAAAGTCGCGCCAGCGAACCCCATCTAGAATTTCGTCAGCCCACTCTCCTTCTAGCGAGTCTTCTTCTCGCTCGGCGGACTCAAGCATCGCCTGGATTATGGGGCCAGATAGAGTAGTCTTGCCAAATTTCAAGCTAGTTGAGTTCGAATTTCGAGTGATTTGGTCAATCTCCCACACACCAGGAAATCTAACACCTATAGTTAGTACCGCCATCCCGGTCTTGTGGAGAGTTAACGTGACGGTCGGAATAATTCTCTTTCGTGATTCAGGGTCGACTCCGGCTTCGTGGATCTCTCCAATAAAATCGCGAAGCTGGAGTCGAACGTGCGGCTCCTGAAGGAGGTAGCCGGGTTCATAGTGCCTGTGGTCAATCGCGTCCATAATCCCGCATATTGCGCGGATGTCAAACGCTGATTCCTCTATGTCGAATATTGCTTCTTTGAGAGACGTGTCGATTCGTTCGCCATCCTCATCTTTACTTTTGTCTTGCACGCGAGGGGATTCATCTGCTTCAGAGTGAAGTACCAGCTCAAGCGCGGATCGTAAGAGTGAGGGCAATCCGTGTTGTATGTAGTATCGATATACAGTAAGTCGCAATCTCCAGGAAAGAGAGCTCCATGGCAGTTCATCGTGTAAGTATTGATCGACCATGAGTAGCCTGGCTGCGTCAGTCTGTAGGTTCGCAAGGTCGAGATAACGTTGACTAACCCTAATCTCACTATTTGCCGGAGACACGAATGCTTGCGCCATGTCTGACCGTAGAAGTCTATTTGCGCAATCTTGAATTGTACTCTCGGCGCCAAGGTGGAAAACGAACGAGTAAAACGCTGTAGTCACTCCGGATTTGGCGGTGTGGCTGTGCAACTGCTCGCGCCCTATCACTTGACTCCTCATATGTTGCAGAACTTGGCTCTACGGGATCAAGGCGCCGCCTGCGGGGGCGCGCACGTCACCACCCGTGCGGCGGGCTCGCCCTCATGCGACACGGATGGCTTGGCGCTCCGCTTTGGCCGCCGGTCGCGGGGCGGCCAGCCGGAGGGCCGGCCGCGTACGCGCGCCGCCGGGAGCTGGTTGATCCACTCGTCCCCATACGGCCAGAGACGTCGTCGAGTCGATCAGTGTTACGCCGTTCAGCGCCACGATCGGGTGAACCGCTCCCTCGCCAGCGATCGTTTAACACCGACTGACCGCCATCAAGGGCGCCTACGGCGTCGCTGCAATGGTCGCAAGCGCCCACCCCTGACACCGTTCCCTCCGGCGCTAATGGCAGCGGGGGCGAGGAAGATGGGGCAGGGCTGCCACCAGGCCAGACGGGCACAGGGGCAGCAAGGAGCCAGGCCGTCAGACGTCCAGACAGGGCCGGACGCGACCGGACGCAACAGACGCAAAAGAGCAGGTCAGAGGCAGTGTGCCCAATAACGTCCCCAGGCCGGTTTACCGCCTGGATACTTCATGAACAAGAAGCCCATCCGGCTCTGAGGGTGAGCCGGCGGCGGTGTCGGTCGATTTCCGTGACGACGACCGTGACTTCGGCACCGACCTGGACGGCCACGGACGTCGCCGAGGGGATCAACCCCTCGATTGCGTCGGCTACCTCGACGAAGGTGCCGATTGGGGACAGCTTCGTGACGACTCCGCGTAGTTCGCTTCCCACCTCGGCGACGTCGGCGAACACCGGGAACGGATCCACCTGTGTCGCCTTCAAGGACAGCCTGGCCTCGAGGTTCCGGGTGTCGAACGCGAGGAACTCACCTGACACGCGCTGTCCTACCTGCACGACTTCGGTGGCGGCTTCGAACCGGCGCCAGGACAGCTCCGGATAGGCAACGAACCCGACGCCCGGGAAGACCGGGTGGCGGGGCCCGTCGTCCAGCGCCACGAAGACGCCGAATCGTTCGATCGCCGCGACGGTGCCGGGAAGCAGGGCGCCGGGGTGCAGTGATGCCAGGAAGGTCCACAGCTCGGACTGCACCTTCCCAGTCTTCCACGGGGAGCGCTGGGCCGGGCGGACCAGTGGACGCAACCCTCACGGCGGTGTCGATCACGGGGTGATCGACTATCGTTCCCTCATGACGCTGGAGATCGTCGGCGGGCGGCGCGGACTTCCCGCAAGGGCACCGAAATCCGCTCGCTGGACCCGGCTGTGCACGGGCGGCTCCGTCACGTTCGGCCACCTCGTCGGGGACGACTACCGCACGCCCCGGGTGTGGGGCGGGCACGGGCTCGGGCTGCCGGAAACCGATCTCGCCGGGTTCGCCGTCCAGCTCGCCAAGGTGATGAAGCACCACGCGTACTGGGTCGCGCGCGCCGAAAACCCGGACCACGCGATGCACTGGTCTCCGGGCCGCTACGACGACGAAGACGCCTTCGTCTACTTCGCCGGGCCGTGCACGCACGGCGACCGGCTGCCGGGGTACCACCCCGCGGCCGCGTTCACGATCGCCCTCCCCCACGTCCGCGGGCTGCGGATCCGGGTGGCGGCCTATCTCGCGGCGTTGTGAGACGCGCGTTCCGGGCGGGGGTGATCGCCGCCGTCGTGAGCGGGATTCCCTCCACCGCCCACGCTCTGCTGACGCACGGTGACGTCCTCGCCGCGACGCGCGCGGCCGGGACCCTGCTGCCCGGGCGGCGCGACCGGCCCGGCGTCGCCGCCGGGCTGGTCGCGCACGTCGGTGTCTCGGCCCTCTGGACCGTCGTGCTGGCCTTCGCCGCCCGCCGAGACGAACTCGGCGTCACCCGCGGTGCCGTGGCCGGGCTGGCCATCGCGGCGCTCGATCTCGGGATCGTCGCGAGGGCCTACCCGGCGGTGCGCACGCTTCCCCGCGTTCCGCAGGTGCTGGACCACGTGGTCTTCGGCGCCGTCCTCTGTGGACTGTTCCACAGTGGACAGAAGGGTCAGGCCACGACCTGGACCACGTCACCCGGGTGCAGCGAGTTGTAGAACGTCACCGCGTCCGCGTGCGAAAGGTGCACGCAGCCGTGGGACTTCGCCTTCAGGCTGCCCTGGTGGAACGCGACCCCGGTGTTCGTGAAGAACACCGAATACGGCATCGGCCCGTGGAACTGCTTGCTGTAGTGGTCGATGTCCTTGTACTGCACGTGGAACGTCCCGAGCGGGGTCGGGTACTTCGCGAGCCCGACCGTGATCGGGACCCCGCCGTGCGTGACGTTCCCGGCGCCGTCCGTCAACCACGCCGTGTTCGTACTGCGCTGGACGCAGGCTTTCGCTTCGGCACTGCACGGCGTCGAAGCCGCTTCCGCCGTCCCGGCGAGCACCACCGTGCCCGCCATGGCGGCGATCCCGCCCAGTACCGCGATCATCCTCCGGTTCATCGTTGCCTCCCGCAGTCGTTCGGCTACAGGAGGTAGGGTGCCCAGTTTTCCGATCTTCGAACCGGCAAGATCGATCGAGCTCAGTTCTGCGGCTGGGACAGCCCGAGGAACTCGTTCTGCTCGCGGTCGTAGCGCTGGGTCAGGCCGTTGCCGTAGCGGTCCCACCAGTTCGCCGTGTGACCACCCTGGTGGGTGGTCGTGCCGCCGTAGATCTGGCGGTCGTACTCGATGCGGGCGTCGTGGAACTCCTGCTGGAACTGCTCGGGCGTCAGGCCCTGCGCGTGCTGGATGGCGGCGTCGCTGAGCGTGCCCGAGCTGCGCACGATGTCGTCGCCCGCCATGTGGTTGACGATCGCGCGGACGCCGCCGGCCCCGCGCATGTGCGCGCCGGACATGATCGCGGCCTGCGTGCCGGGGTCGGTGAAGTTGAGCGCGCCCGCCGTGCGGGCGTTCGCGGTCATCAGGTCGCTGACGACGGCGCGCTCCTCGGCGCTGCCCTGCCCGTACTGCTCGCGCGCGGCGATGATCCGGTCGTAGCCGTTGTGCATGTTCTGCCGGAACCCGTAGGCCTCGGGCACCCCGCCCTGCTCCCCCGTGGCGCCTTCGGACGCCATGATCGAGTCGACGACCCGCGGGTCGAGCTGCGGCGGAGCTGCCGCAGCGGCCGCCGCGCCACCGCCACCGGCGGCCTGGGTGCCGCCGCCGTAGCCCTGCGCGACGTCGGCGTCCGCGGCGTTGTAGCCGTTCGCGGCCGTCTGGACGTTCTGGTTGACGTTCCCGATCAGGCCGAGGAACTTCTGCAGCGCGCTGCCGAGCTGCGAGTGCAGCGCCGAGTTCGCGGCGGCGACGCCGCTGCCGATCCCGGCGAACGACAGGGCGTCCAGCACAAGGCCTTCGAGGTCGCGGGTGGTCGACAGGAACGACGACCCGACGTCTTCGACCGCCTTGACGACCGTCCCCATCTCCGTCGTTTCGGCGTGGTACGCCCCGGCACTCATGGTCTGCTCCCTCCGGCAAGCGGGCTTCCGCGTCGAGAATTCACCACGCCGCCGCGACGGCACACGGCCGAATTACCCACTGCTTACCCACTGCCGGACCGGCACCCTTCGTTCACCTCCAGTTAACCTCCAGGTCGTCTTCCCGGGTACTTCCCCGTCACGCGACACAGGGAGGCCCTTCATGAGCACGCCCACGCTGGACACCATCGCCTCCGAGCAGCTGGACCTGCAGCTGTCGGTGGTGGAGGACCGATTGGCCCACGACTACACGGCCGTGAGCAGCAGTTCCGTCCACAACCTCGTCCAACGCGAACGGTCCCGCTTCGCCGACGCGCGCATCCACGTCTTCGTCCCGATCCTCGTCGAGCGGGCGGTCCGCGCCACGCTGGCCGCGCCCGCCAAGCACCGGCGCGACTGACCGCTCCGGCGCTAAGGTCGGTGGCAGACCGGCTGCGCGAGGAGCGACGATGAACGACAAACCCGGGGACGACCCGACCGTGGTCGACGGCGAGATCGTCGACGAGACGCCGACCGCCGCCCTCGCTGTGCCGTCGCCGGCCCTGCCGGACCCGGACTACAGCGAGGGCGGCGTCCCCAGCTTCGACTTCGTCCGGGACAAGATCGAAGGCCGGTACACGACCTCGCTCGGCGCGCAGGACGTGGCCGGGCTCGGCACGGAGAACACGACCGAGGCCCTCGACAAGAAGATCGCCGACCGCGACCAGGCGGCCAAGGACAGGCTGGCCGAGATCCGCCGCTCGATGCGCGGCGAGTAGCTCAGCCGAAGATCGCCGCGGGATCGCCGGTGTACCAGGCGTTTTCGATGACGACGCGGCGCAGCACCCAGCGGTCGCCGTCGCGCACGAGATCCACATCGTAGCGGTTCTTCAGCAGCGCATGGGTGTCGTGGGCGGGACTCAGCAGGTGCTGCGCCTCGACCATCGCGGTCAGGTGCGCGGTGTCGCCGTCCACGGTGACGCGCGGGTTGGTCACCTGGTGGGTCGTGTCGACGCGGCCGTCGAAGAGCGCGAGGATCGTGTCGACGATGGTCTCCCGGCCGGCCATCACCGGCGGCGCCGCGCCCCTGCTCGCGGCCGCCGGCCGGAAGTCGACCTCGGCGTCGGCGGCGAACGCCGACGCGAACAGCGCCCGGTCCTTCAGGTCCTGGCCGAGGCCGAAGCGGTACAGGGCGTCGACGATCTCGACGCGGTCGCGGAGTTCGGAAGTGGTCACGCACCCAGGCTCGTCGAGCCTGCGACGCTGATCAACGCGCTTCTGTGCCACGATCGTGAAGTGGGGATGAACGATGCGCCGGAGCGACGCGAGGTGGAGTCGTTCCTGACGCTGGCCGGCGAGCTGCACTTCGGCCGGACCGCCGAGCGGCTGCACGTGTCGACCGCGCAGGTCAGCCAGACGATCCGGAAGCTCGAACGCCGCGTCGGCGTCCCGTTGTTCGCCCGGACCAGCCGCCGGGTCGAGCTGACGCCGGTCGGCCGTCAGCTGCTGGCCGACCTGGCACCCGCGTGGTCGGCAGTCGAGACGGCGCTCGGCCGGGCGGTCGAGGCGGGCCGCGGGGTGACGGGCACGCTGCGGGTGGCGTTCGGCGACGCGGCGGGCGGGCAGCTGCTGGCCGGGGTGGCCGAGCTGTTCCGGACGCGGCAGCCGGGCTGCCGGGTCGAGTTCCGCGAGGTCCGGCCGGCCGAGGTGCTGCCGTGGCTGCGTGACGGCGAGGTCGACGTCGTGCTGGCCGGGCCCCCGCTCGACGCGCCGGGCCTGGTCACCGGCCCGGTCCTGGTGCGGGAGCGGCGTTTCCTCGCGATGGCCGCGGACCACCCGTTCGCGCGGCGCGCGTCGGTGCCGGTCGCAGACCTGGCCCGGGTGACGGTGCTGCGCTGCGCGCTGCCGGACCCGTGGCTCGACGAGCACGCGCCGGAGGCGGTGACCCGGCCGGCGTCGGGGCTGCAGGAGCTGCTGACGTCGGCGGGCGCGGGTGAGGGAGTGCTGCCGGTCGGCGCCCACATCCGGCGCTACTACCCGCGGCCCGACCTGGCCTACGTCCCGCTCGACGGCACACCGCCGCTGGAGTGGGCCCTGGTCCGGCGCGCCGACGCGGCGACGGCCCGGCTCCGCGCGTTCACCGAAGCGGCGGCCGACCTGGTGCGCGAACCGGCCTGACGCCGGGCGGGCCCCGGTCCGTGAACCGGGGTCAGCGGGCCTGGGCCTGCAGCCAGCGCATCTCCACCGGCTGGCTGGCCGCGATCGCGGCCAGGCGGTCCGGGTACACCGGGACGCGCCGGTCGAGGCCACTCAGGCGCACCACCCGGCTGACCGCCGTGCCCGGGGGGACGATCAGGCAGCCGTCGATGCCGCGGTCGCGGCAGAGGTCGAACGCCTCCAGCAGGCCCGTCGCCCCGCGGGCCGACAGGAAGCCCAGCTCGCCGAGGTCCACCGCCAGCAGGTGCGGGCCCGGCAGCTCGCAGATCGCGGCTTCGAGCACCGTGGTCCAGCGGACCACCGTCGCGATGTCGAGCTCCCCGCCGACTTCGACGACCAGGACGCCACTGGTGCGCTCCGGAGCGATGTCGCACATCGCGCCTCCTCCCCCGGCCGGGGCCCGGCCCCGGGGTCATGGTCGCACCGCAGCCGCGTTATCGCCGTGTGGGAAACGGAACCCGCCGAAGACAACCCGGATGGCCGTACGCGGTGCGGCCATCCGGGTCACTGTCCATTGTGGATCAGTCGGCGAGGCGCTCCAGCCACTCCTGCATCAGGGTCAGTTCGGCGGCCGACAGCCCGGCCGGTGCTTCCTTGCGCATCTGGGCGCCGAGCGTCGTCGCCGTGGCGGCCACTCCTCCGGCGGGCTCCGCCGGTTCGCCGGCCAGGATGCCCGCGAACACGCTCTCCCGGACGCGCACCGAGAACCCGGTGTCCGGGTAGAGGGCCGGGCGGGTGATCATCGACAGCGCGACCCCGGCGTTGGCCGCCATGACCATCTGCGCGGCGACCGGCGGCGCCACCGCGAGCCGTCCCGCGGCCGCGCAGCGCCCGAGCACCTCGAGCAGGAGGCTGTGCGCCTCGGCCGCGGCGTTCGGCGGTGTCGACAGGCCGGAGTACATCAGCCGGTAGTAGTTCGGGTTCTCGAGCGCGAACGCGACGTGGTTGTCCCAGCCGTCCCGCAGGTCGCGCACCGGGTCGTCGGACGCCTCCGCGGCCCGCTTCCCGGCGAGGTACTTCTCGAATCCGTGGTCGACGACGGCGGACATCAGTCCCTCCTTGTCGCCGAACTGCCGGTAGAGCGCGGGCGCGCCGACCCCGGCCGCCTCGCAGACCGCCCGCGTCGAGAAGTCGGCCTCGGCCGACCGCGACAGCAGGTCGGCGGCCGCTTCCAGAATCCGCGTTCGCAAGTCCACGGAAGCGACGTTACCAGGGGTTATCGTCGTTATCAACCAGACGGTAGCGGCGATCCGACCGATGTGTTAGCGTCGATTACGTCAGCAAGTAAGCACCGATACCGAAGGACGTCACCATGCCGTTCGCCAACTTCAAGGTCCCCGCCGGCACACTCACCGCCGAACAAAAAACGCTGATCGTCACCCGCACCACCGACCTCTACGCCGAGATCTACGGCGACCGCGCCCGTGCGACCACGATGGTGCTGGTCGAGGAGGTCGCCGACGGCGGCTGGGGCATCGGCGGCGACGTCCTCACCCTTGCGAAGCTCCAGGCCGGGTGACGTCAGGCTTCCGTAATCCCCGCGTGGAATCATCGGCTCACGACAGAAGTTGTACCGGTGGCAGCACCGCACGAGGAGAAGGAGTGACGCCGTGAGCACGTCAACCGAAAGGGCCGTCCTGGCCGGCGGCTGCTTCTGGGGAATGCAGGAACTGTTCCGCCGCCTGCCCGGGGTGGTCTCGACCCGGGTCGGTTACAGCGGCGGCGACGTCCCCCACGCCACCTACCGCAACCACGGCACGCACGCCGAGGCGATCGAGGTGATCTACGACCCCGCGCAGACCACGTTCCGCGACCTGCTCGAGTTCTTCTTCCAGGTGCACGACCCGACGACGAAGAACCGCCAGGGCAACGACATCGGCCTGAGCTACCGCTCGGCGATCTACTTCGAGAACGACGAGCAGAAGCGGGTCGCCGAGGACACGATCGCCGACGTCGACGCGTCCGGGCTGTGGCCGGGCAAGGTCGTCACCGAGGTCGCCCCCGTGGGCGACTTCTGGGAGGCCGAGCCGGAGCACCAGGACTACCTCCAGCGCATCCCGAACGGGTACACGTGCCACTTCGTGCGCCCGGGCTGGAAGCTCCCGAAGCGCGAGACGACCGCCTGATACATTCGCACCACCTCAAGGCCCCTTCGCCATTCCGGCGAAGGGGCCTTCGTCGTTTCCGGAACGGGAAAGATCACCCGAACGGCGGTGAGCCGACGTCGGTCCTCAATGGACGATCAAGTGACAGAATCCCAAAGGCGGCTATTGTCCTTTTTGGGAAGTATCGCCATATGTCAATAAGACCGTACGTTAGTCGCTTGTTCACGAGCCCTCGGCACCGGATTCTGATTTCCGTTCCACAGCAGCACCTCTCGTCCCCTTGATCAGGCCCGGCCTCGAACCCGGGCCTGATTCACCCTGCCCTGAGGAGATCCCTCGATGGAACTGAGACGTCCTGTCGTCTTGGCAGCAACCGGCGTCCTCGTCGGCGCGCTCTGCATCACCGGCACCGCACAGGCGCAACCCACCCCGACCGCTGTCCCGAGTGCCCAGGCCCAGGCCGTCTCCGCGGCCGCCGGTCTCGTGGCGAGCAGGCCCGCCGCGCTGCACGCCAGCGCAGACGACGTTTTCCAGGCCCAGAAAGCGATTTCCTCGACGAACGGCCTGCAGTACATCCCCTACGAGCGCAGCTACAAGGGCCTGCCGGTGGTGGGTGGCGACTTCGTCGTCGCGACCAACTCGACGGGCCAGGTGCTCGGCACCTCCGTCGCGCAGGACCAGACCATCAACCTCGCCACGACCACCGGCAAGGTGACCAAGGCCGCGGCCGAGGCCACCGCCCGGCAGCAGCTGGCCTCCGTGGACAGCGTGAGCCCCGCGCAGCAGGTCGTCTTCGCGCTCGGCTCGCCGGCGCTGGCCTGGGAGAGCACGGTCGTCGGCCGCAACGCCGAAGGGCCGAGCCGGCTCGACGTCGTCGTCGACGCGGCCACCGGCAAGGTGCTGCACACGCAGGAACACGTCATGAACGGTGACGGCACCAGCGCGTACAACAAGCCGAACCCGGTGCACCTCGACACCACGCACTCGGGCAGCACCTACAGCCTGAAGGACCCGGCCATCACCAACACGTCCTGCCAGGACGCGGCCAACAACACCACCTTCAGCGGCCCGGACGACGCCTGGGGCAACGGCAACGCCACCAGCCGGGAAACCGGTTGCGTGGACGCGCTCTTCGCCGCCCAGACCGAGAACAAGATGCTCTCGCAGTGGCTGGGCCGCAACGGCTTCGACGGCAGCGGCGGCGGCTGGCCGATCCGCGTCGGCCTGAACGACGAGAACGCCTACTACGACGGCACCCAGGTCCAGATCGGCCACAACACGCAGAACCAGTGGATCGGCTCGATCGACGTCGTCGCGCACGAGCACGGCCACGGTGTCGACGACCACACCCCCGGCGGCATCTCCGGCGCGGGCACCCAGGAGTTCGTCGCGGACGTCTTCGGCGCTTCGACCGAGTGGTTCGCGAACGAGCCCGCGGGCGGCGACGTACCGGACTTCCTCGTCGGCGAGTCGGTGAACCTGGTCGGCTCCGGCCCGATCCGCAACATGTACAACCCGTCGGCGCTGGGCGACAAGAACTGCTACGACAGCTCCGTCCCCAACGGTGAGGTCCACGCCTCGGCCGGCCCCGGCAACCACTGGTTCTACCTGCTGGCCGAAGGCACCAACCCGACCAACGGGCAGCCGACCAGCACCACGTGCAACAGCACCAGCATCACCGGCATCGGTGTGCAGAACGCGGTGAAGATCTTCTACAACGCGATGCTGCTGAAGACCACGGGCAGCTCGTACCTGAAGTACCGCACCTGGACGCTGACCGCGGCGAAGAACCTCTTCCCGGGCAGCTGCACCGAGTTCAACACCGTCAAGGCCGCGTGGGACGCCATCTCGGTTCCGGCGCAGTCGGGTGACCCGACGTGCTCGGCGACCGGCACCGTCACCGTGTCCAACCCGGGCAACCAGTCGACCACGACCGGCACCGCGGTGAACCTGCCGCTGTCGGCCTCGGGCGGCACCGCGCCGTACACCTGGTCGGCCACCGGCCTGCCGGCCGGCCTGTCGATCAGCTCCTCCACCGGCACGATCTCGGGCACCGCGACCACCGCGGGCACCTCGAACGTCACGGTGACCGCGACCGACAGCGCCAGCCACTCCGGCACGGCGTCGTTCAGCTGGACCGTCGGCACCACCGGCGGCTGCTCCGGCCAGAAGATCGTCAACGGCGGTTACGAGTCGGGCAGCGGCAGCTGGACCGGCACCACCGGGGCCATCGGCCAGTGGGCGTCCTCGGGTGAGGCCGCGCACGGCGGCACCTACAGCGCCTGGCTGGACGGGTACGGCTCCACGCACACGGAGTCGGTCGCGCAGTCGGTGAGCATCCCGGCGGGCTGCCACGCCAGCCTGACGTTCTACCTGCACATCGACACCGCGGAAACGACCACCACCACCGCCTACGACAAGCTGACCGTCACCAACGGCAGCGCGACGCTGGGCAGCTACTCCAACCTGAACAAGGCCACCGGGTACGCGCTCAAGACGGTCGACGTCTCGTCGGCCGCCGGCAGCACCCTCGCGCTGAAGTTCACCGGCACCGAGGACAGCTCGCTGCAGACGTCGTTCGTGATCGACGACGTCGCGGTGACGCTGAGCTGAAACCGCTGAATCCGCACTGAAACGGCGGGGAATCCGGGAAGTCCCGGGTTCCCCGCCTTTTCGCTTTCCCGGGAAACGCGGGCACAATCGGGCGCATGGACACCGAAGAGCTGCGAGCGACCCAGGCCCCGCTGAAGGACAAGTACCGCGACGCACCGGAAAGCGCGCTCGTCACCCTGCACGCCGACGCCGAGCTCGACGGCCTCGGCATCTCCTGCAAGGTCGAGACGGGCCGTGCGGTCGTCGAAGCGGGACTGCACCCGGCCACCGGTGGTGACGGCACCCTTGCCTGCTCCGGCGACATGCTCCTGGAGGCGCTCGTGGCGTGCGCCGGGGTGACGCTGCGGGCGGTCGCGACGTCGCTGGGGCTCGCCGTCCGCGGCGGGCGGGTCCGCGCCGAAGGCGATCTCGACTTCCGCGGCACGCTCGCCGTCGCCAAGGACGCGCCGGTCGGCTTCCGCGCGATCCGGCTGTCGTTCGACCTGGACACCGACGCGTCCGAAGAGCAGCTGGCGACGCTGAAGAAGCTCACCGAGCGGTACTGCGTGGTGTTCCAGTCGCTGCGGACGCCGCCGGAGTTCGCCGTGACGCTCTCGGCGAACTGACGCCTCTCAGGGAGAAACCCGGAGGACAAAGCGGACAGCGTGGCCTAGCTTGACGGTGTCATCGGAAGGGGAGCCGCCATGCCACCACCGGATCCGGACGTCGCCGTCCAGGTACGCGGGCTAGTGAAGACCTACGGTTCGACCCGCGCGCTCGACGGCGTCGACCTCGAGATCCCGGCCGGGCGGGTGCTCGGCCTGCTCGGCCCGAACGGCGCCGGGAAGACCACGACCGTCCGGATCCTGACCACGCTGCTGCGTCCCGACTCGGGCGAGGCGTGGGTGGCCGGCCACGACGTGCTGGCCGAGCCGGACGAGGTGCGGCGGCGGATCGGGCTGTCCGGCCAGTACGCGGCCGTCGACGAGAACCTCACCGGCTTCGAGAACCTCTACATGGTCGGGCGGCTGTACGGCCGGAAGAAGGCGCCGGCACGGGCGCGGGCCCGGGAGCTGCTGGCGCGGTTCCAGCTCGAGGAGGCCGCCGACCGGCCGGCGAAGGGGTATTCGGGCGGCATGCGGCGCCGGCTCGACCTGGCCGGCGCGCTGGTGGCCGAGCCGGCCGTCGTCGTGCTCGACGAGCCGACCACCGGCCTCGACCCCGGCGGGCGCCTGGACACCTGGGCGGTGATCAAGGAGCTGGTCGCCGATGGCACCACCGTCCTGCTCACCACCCAGTACCTCGAAGAGGCCGACCAGCTGGCCGACTCGATCGTGGTGATCGACCACGGCAAGGTGATCGCGCGCGGCTCCGCCGACGAGCTCAAGGCCCAGATCGGCGGGGAGCGCCTGGAGCTGGTCGTCGCCTCGGCCGCGGACCTGCCCGTCACCCTCGAGGTGCTGCGCGCGGTCGGCTCCGGTGAGCCCACCGGTGACGACCACACGCGCCGGGCGGAGATCCTCGTCGACACCGGGCCGAAGGCGCTCATCGAGGCGCTGCGGCAGCTCGACGCGCACGGCATCACGGTCCAGGACGTCGGCCTGCACCGGCCGACGCTGGACGACGTCTTCCTGTCCCTCACCGGGCACGGCGCCGAGGAGGCCGCGAAGTGAACGCGTTCGCGAAGGGCATCTCCGACGGCGGGATCATCACCTGGCGCAACCTGATGAACGTCCGGCGCAACCCGGACTGGCTGATGGCCGCGACGCTGCAGCCGATCATGTTCGTGCTGCTGTTCGCCTACGTCTTCGGCAACGCGATCGGCGGCGACGCGGGCGGCGCGGCCTACCGCGAGTTCCTCATCGCCGGGATCTTCGCCCAGACGGTGGCGTTCAACTCGGCGTTCACCGTGATCGGCTTCGCCAACGACCTGCAGAAGGGCATCATCGACCGGTTCCGCTCGCTGCCGATGTCCCGGCTCGCGGTGGTGCTCGGCCGCACGACGTCGGACCTGGTGGTCAGCGTGGTGGCGCTGGTCGTGATGTCGCTGTGCGGGCTGATCGTCGGCTGGCGGATCCGCGGCAGCTTCCTCGACGCGGTGCTCGGCTACCTGGTGATGCTGATGTTCGCGTGGGCGTTGTCCTGGGTCGGCGCGCTGATCGGCCTCACGGCGCGCAGCGTCGAGGTGGCGCAGAGCGCGGGGCTGATCTGGATGTTCCCGCTGAGCTTCGTGTCCTCGGCGTTCGTCCCGACGGACAAGATGCCGCCGTTCCTCCGGGCGATCGCCGACTGGAACCCGTTCACGGCGGTGATCAACGCGACGCGGGACCTGTTCGGCAACCGTTTCGGCGCCCCGCAGACCGGCTGGCCGGCGGAGCACGCGGCGCTGTACTCGATCCTGTGCTGCGTGGCGATCATCGCGGTGTTCGCGCCCCTGGCCACGGCGCGCTACCGCAAGGTGGCGAGCAAGTAGTCCTCAGGGGACGGACACCGCGAGGCCGAAGGCCGCGAACAGCCGCGGGTCCTGGAACACGACGTTGTGCGCGATGCCGGCCGGCGTCACCGTGAGCACCTGCAGGGTGTGCAGGCGGTGGCCGCCGTCGTCGTCCGGGCAGTACGCGGCGAGCGCGGGCTGCCCGTTCGCCGTGAGCGGGACCGCCCGCCAGGCGCCGGGGCGCATCGTGAACACCCGGGCCATGAAGCGGCCGTAGTCCGCGCTCCCGGCGTACCAGAGCGGCACCGGCGGCATCTCGAGCACGGCGTCGTCGGTCAGCAGCGTGACGAGCGCGGCGACGTCGGCGGCCTCGAACGCGCGGACGTACCGCTCGACCGTCTCCCGGACGGCCTGGTCGCCGGGCTCGCGCACCTCGTGCTCCCGCGGCATCGCCGTGGCGAGCGCGGCGCGGGCCCGTTGCAGTGAGCTGGTGACCGAGGGCACGGACGTGTCCAGCTGTGTGGCGACCTCGGCCGCACTGAACTGCAGGACGTCGCGCAGCAGCAGGACCGCCCGCTGCCGCGGCGGGAGCAGTTGCACGGCGGCGACGAACGCGAGCCGCACCCCGGCGCGGGCCTGCGGGTCGTCGGCGTAGCGCGCGGGCAGCGGCTGCAGCCAGGGCACCTCGAAGTCCGGGACCAGCGGGACGCCCGGATCGGTGCTCGCGGCACCGAGCCCGGACGGCAGCGGCCGCCGCGCCCGGCCTTCGAGCGCGGTCAGGCAGACGTTGGTCGCGATGCGGTAGAGCCAGGTGCGCACGGACGCGCGCCGCTCGTCGTAGCGCTCACGCGCCTTCCACGCGCGCAGGAGCGTCTCCTGGGCCAGGTCCTCGGCGTCGTGCAGCGAGCCGAGCATCCGGTAGCAGTGCACCACCAGCTCGCGCCGGAACGGTTCGAAGTCCACGGCGAGATTGTGCCCCGGATCGCGATGAGTTTCGCGGAGCCCGCCGGTATGTACCTGCGACCGCGAAAACCACGAAGGGACGCTCATGAACGACGTCATCGTCATCCAGTTCACCACCCTCGACGGGGTCGTCGAGGACCCGGACGGCTCCGGGGGCACCCCGGACGGCGGCTGGGCGTTCCGGCACGGCCCGGAAGCCGTGGCCGGGGACAAGTTCAAGCTCGGCGCGCTGCTCGACACCGGCGTCCTGCTGCTGGGCCGGGGCACGTGGGAGCTGTTCTCGAAGCTGTGGCCCACCCGGACGGACGACTTCTCGACGCGCATGAACCAGGCCGCCAAGCGGGTCGCCTCGCGCACCCTCACCGACGTCGGCGCCTGGGAGAACTCGGCCCTGCTCACCGGGGACCTGCTCGACGAGGTCCGGCGGCTGCGCGAAGAGCGTGACGTCGTCGTCATCGGCAGCACGAGCATCGTGCACGCGCTGGCCGGGCACGGCCTGGTCGACGAATACCGCCTGCTCGTCTTCCCGGTCGTGCTCGGCACCGGCCGCACGTGGTTCACCGGACCCGGTGATCTTCACCCCGTCTCGGTGGAACCGAACGGCGCCGCCGCCCTGCTGCGCTACCGGACGCCGTGACCCTTCAGTCCTCTTCGGACAGTTCCACGATCGGGATCGACCGCTTCGCCTTCTCCCGGTGGTCGACCAGGAACGGGTAGTGCTTCTCCAGCTCCGTCCAGGTGCGCACGTAGTCCGCGCCCAGCAGCGGCAGCGCCTCCGCCTCGAAGGCGCGGCCGTCGACCTCGACCTTCACCCGGGAGTCGGCCGTCAGGTTCTGGTACCAGTCGGGGTCCTTCGGGGCTCCCACGTTCGAGGCGACCACCAGCATCCGCTCGCCGTCCCGGTGGAACATCATCGGGACGGTGCGCGGCTTGCCCGAGTTGCGGCCCGTCGTCGTCAGGAGCACGAGTCGTTCGCGGTGCATGCCGTCCACCTCCTCGCCCGCGCGGAACTGCTCGATCACGCGGCGGTTCGTCTTGCGCTGCCCCATGCTCAGCGGTCGTAGTAGCGGGTCGGCGGCTCCTGCTGCTGCTGGTTCCACTGCCGGGTCGGCGGCGGCTGCTGCTGCGCCGGCGGCTGGGTCTGGGACGTCGAGCGGCGCCGGTGCAGGGTGCGCGCGCTCGCCGCCATGCTGCTCACGATCGCCGCGATCACCAGGCCGATCACCAGGTTGATCGCCGCCGTCGCGATCTTCGCGCTCGGTGCGACGCTCAGCGTCAGCGGCAGCACCACCGCGATCAGCGTCACCAGCACCATGATCCAGCCGAAGAACTGGGACGGCGCCGGCGTCGCCACGCTCAGCAGGTGCATCAGGCCGGTCGCCAGCAACGCCACCGCGGCGGCGACCACTGCGTACGTCGTGGTGCTGGCGTTGCCCCAGACGCCTTCCCCTTTTGGGGCCAGCACTTCGACCTCGAAGATGCCGCGGGCGATCAGCAGCCCGACCACCGCGACCAGGGCCGCGACCACCGCTGTCGCCACGCCACCGGCCCACAGGCGGCGGGCGTCGATCCCCGGGCGGACGTCCTGGGGTGTGTTCCCGTAGTAGTCGGACATCACGGCCTTCCTCACGTCGGCTGGGCCTCTCGCGGTCGATTGTCCCCTCTTTCGGCCCGGCACGCGCGATTTGCGCTGGAGTGCACTCCAGGTCCTAGCGTCGGGACCATGACCACCGCACAGCACAAGATCGGATCGGGCTTCGGCGCCGGCACCACCGCGGCCGAAGCCGTTGCGGGTATCGACCTCACCGGGAAGCTCGCCGTCGTCACCGGCGGTTACTCCGGCATCGGGCTGGAGACCACCCGCGCGCTCACCGGCGCCGGCGCCCGCGTCGTCGTCCCGGCCCGCCGCCGCGAGACCGCCGAGCAGGCCCTCGACGGGCTGGCCGGCGTCGAGGTCGACGAGCTGGACCTGGGCGACCTCGAGAGCGTCCGCGGGTTCGCCGAGCGCTTCCTGGCCACCGGCCGCCGGATCGACCTGCTCGTCACCAACGCCGGGATCATGGCCTGCCCCGAGACCCGCGTCGGGCCGGGCTGGGAGGCCCAGTTCGCCACCAACCACCTCGGCCACTTCGCCCTGGTCAACCGCCTGTGGCCGGCCGTCGCCGAAGGCGCGCGCGTGGTCGCGCTGTCCTCCCGCGGCCACCACAACTCGCCGATGCGCTGGGACGACGTCATGTTCACCCAGGGCTACGAGAAGTGGGCCGCCTACGGCCAGGCCAAGACGGCCAACGTGCTGTTCGCCGTCCAGCTCGACAAGCTCGGCGCGGAGAAGGACGTCCACGCGTTCGCGCTGCACCCGGGCGGCATCATGACGCCGCTGCAGCGGCACCTGTCACACGCCGAGATGGTCGAGCGCGGCTGGATGGACGAGGCCGGCACCATGCTCGTCGAGTTCAAGACGCCGGAGCAGGGCGCGGCGACGACCGTCTGGGCCGCGACGTCCCCGCAGCTGGCCGGGCTCGGCGGGCTGTACCTGGAGGACTGCGACGTCGCCGAGCTGTCCCCCGAGGACGCCGACGGGCTCTCCCCCTCGGGCGTCCGCCGCTACGCCGTCGACCCGGAGCAGGCCGAGCGCCTGTGGACGTTGTCGGCGCAGCTGACCGGTGTGGACGCTTTCGCGCACTGACCGGTGGTACCCCGCCCGTGATCTCGCGGAGGTTTCCGGTTCACGGGATCGGGGTAAACACCGGTCGTGGCCGACGAAGCGGGGTGCCCGGCGATGAGCGACGCGGACGAGGTCACGTGTGCTCACTACGCGCTGGGCGAATTCGCCGTCGTGCCCCAGGCACCGCTCGGTGACGAGCTGCCGCCGGCCGAGCTCGCGGGGCGCTACGAGGTCGGCCGCCTGATCGGCAGCGGCGGCACGGCCCGCGTCTACCGCGCCTACGACCTGCGGCTCGACCGGCAGGTCGCCGTCAAGATCTACGACCGCGGCGCGGTGGCGCTCGACCAGCGCCGCCGGCTGCGCGAGATGAGCATCCAGGGCAGCATCGCCCACCCCGGCGTCGTCGCGCTGCACGACAGCGGCATCGAGCACGGCCGGACGTTCCTGGTGATGCAGCTCGTCGAGGGCGAGAACCTGGCGGAACGGCTGCTGGGCGGCCCGATGACCGCGGATGAGGTGACGGCGCTGGCCACCGGGCTCACCGAGGCCCTGGCCCACGTGCACGCCCTGCGGGTGGTCCACCGCGACCTCAAGCCGGCCAACGTCTTCCTGAGCGCGGACGGCCCGCTGATCGGCGACTTCGGCATCGCCCACGCGCTGGACACCACGCACATCACCGGCACCGGCGTCATCCCGGGCACCGCCGCCTACCTCGCGCCGGAGCAGGTCGCCGGTGAACCGGCCGGGCCCGCCGCCGACGTCTACGCGCTCGGCCTGATCCTGCTCGAGTGCCTGACCGGCGAGCGCGAGTACCAGGGCACGATGGTCGAGGCGGCCATGGCGCGGCTGGCCCGGCCGCCCCGGATCCCCGACGGCCTGCCCCCGGCGCTCACGCACACGCTGCGCCGGATGACGCACCGCGAGCCCGCGGACCGGCCGTCCGCCGCCGAGGTGCTGCGGCTGTTACGCACCCCGCCCTCCACGCTCCCCTCGGCCGCGCCGGACGCCCGCCCGCCGAGGTGGCGCCGGGGCCGGGCGACCGCCACTCCCGCCACCACGACCGCGCCGGACGTCCGTCCGCCGCGGCGGCGCCGGGCCATGGTGACCGCCACGCTGGCCACCGCGGCCGCGGCCACGATCGCCGCCGTCCTGCTGGCCGCGCCCGAGACCGGGACCGGCACCACCACCCCCGCCCAGCAGCCGGCGCCGGGATCCACCGCGGCCGCGGCGCCGCCGCCGTCCTCGTCGTCGCCGCAGGAGGTGGCCGCGCCCGCCGCGACCGAGTCCGCCGACCTCGAGCCGGCTGCCGTGACGCACCGCAACACGGCCCAGAACGCGCCCCAGCCGCCCAAGACCGTGAAGCAGCGGGGCAAGTCCGGGAAGAGCGGCCCGCCGCCGGGTCAGGGGAAGGGCAAGGGGCCGGGCAGCGACTCCTGACGGGGCCTCCGGCCGGTGAAGCAGGGCCCAACGGCCCTACCGCCGGGAATGGCGGTGGAATAGTCAGTACACCGTCGGAATTCTCTTTTCCGAATTCGGACTCGAACCAATAACGACCGGTAACCGAAGCGCCCTGCGGCCCGACAGAACCAGCGTGTGCCGCAGCGCCTTTCGCGCCGGCACGGCCGCCGGGAATCCCCCGTCCCGGCCGGTTCCACTACTTTTCCGGAGGTTGGGATGAGTGTCCACGCTGCCCTGGCGCGACCCGTTCTCGGAGCGTCGCGCGGACGGCACGCCAAGCCCGCACCCACGTGGCCGCGGGTCGTCGCCCGGACGCTCTTCCTGGCCCTGGCCTTGGTTTCCATCGCCGCGGTCGTCGTACTGGACTGGCCGCCGGTGCTGCTCGTGGTGCCCGCCGCGGTGTTGCTGCTGCTCGTGGCGAGCGTCGCGAAACTGCGCACCGCGAGCGCGAAGATCGACTCGATCTTCGCCGAGGAACTGTCCGTCACCGCCGAGCGGGAAATGGATGTTGAAAGCGGCGTCGCGGCCGGGATCTCCTGACCGAGATCATTTCCGCGAAACCCGTTCCGGCCTACTCGAAGCTGCGCAGGAGCGTCCTGACCTGAGCCGGGTCGGTGACCTCGGCTTCGACGCCGTCCGGCATCGCGATGATGAGGTGCGTACCGCGCGCCGCGCAGCCGGTGACCGTCGCCGCCAGTACCGCCGCGGCACCGCCGTCGACCGCCGTGGCCATCGTCAGGTCCACGACCACGCGGCGGACGTCGGCGGCGTAGGCCGCTTCCATCGAGCGGTGGTAGGCGGCGGCCACGTCACCGTCGAACACGCCCTCGACGGAGAGGATGACCTCGTCTTCCAGTAACACGCTGTGCAAGGTCATCTCGCCTCCTGGCGACCGGTTCTGCCCGACCACGTCCGGGTTTCCTTCTTCGAAGGTTACGTCAGGCGCCCCCGCGGGTGCAGGCTGAAGGTGCAGCTAGAGCACACCGGAAGCAGTACGCCGACGAGGACGGACCATGAACGCACCGTTGCCGACCTTCTCCCTGCTGATCGACGGCAAGGCCGTCGGCGCCCGCTCCGGGCGCACCTTCGAGTCCCCGAACCCGTACACCGGGCAGCCGTGGGCCGTCGTCCCGGACGGCGGCCCCGAGGACGTCGACGACGCCGTCGCGGCGGCCCGCGCGGCGCTCGAGGGCGACTGGGGCGCGATGACGGGGTTCGCGCGAGCGGCCCTGATGCGCCGGCTCGGCGACCTCATCGGCGAGCACGCCGAGCGGCTCGCCCGGCTGGAGGTGAACGACTCCGGCAAGCTCCACCGCGAGATGCTCGGCCAGCTCACCGCGCTGGGCGGCTGGTACCACTACTACGCGGGCCTCGCCGACAAGATCGAAGGCCGCCAGATCCCGGCGCCGAACCCGGACTACCTCGTCTACACCCGCCGCGAGCCCGTCGGCGTCGTCGCGGCCATCACGCCGTGGAACTCGCCGCTGCTGCTGCTCACCTGGAAGCTCGCGCCCGCTGGCCGCCGGCTGCACGGTGGTGGTGAAGCCGTCGGAGCACTCCCCCGTCTCGACGCTCGGGCTGGCCGAGCTGGTCACCGAGGCCGGGTTCCCGCCCGGCGTGGTCAACGTCGTCACCGGCCTGTCCCGCGAGACGGGCGCGGCGCTGGCCGGGCACCCGGGCGTCGACAAAGTGGCCTTCACCGGGTCGACCGCCACCGGCCGAGCCGCCGCGGTGGCGGCCGCGGAGCGGCTGAACAAGGTGACGCTCGAGCTGGGCGGCAAGTCGCCGCAGGTGGTGTTCCCCGACGCCGACCTGGCCGCGGCCGCGAACGGCGTCATCGCGGGCGTGTTCGCCGCCACCGGCCAGACGTGCATGGCCGGCTCACGGCTGATCGTGCACGCCGACGTCCACGACGAGCTGATCCGCCTGATCGCCGAGCGCGCGGCGGCGATCAAGCTCGGCGACCCGAACGACCCCGCCACCGAAATGGGCCCGGTCGCCAACGCGCCGCAGTACGCGAAGGTGCTGCACTACCTGGAAACCGCGAAGGCCGAAGGCGCGACCGTCGCCTGCGGCGGGGTGGCCGACCCCGGGCTGGGCGGGCTGTTCGTCCAGCCGACCGTGCTGACCGGGGTGACGCCGGCGTCGACGGTGTTCCGCGAGGAGGTGTTCGGTCCGGTGCTGGCCGCGCTGACGTTCACCGACGAGGCGGAGGCGATCCTGCTGGCCAACGACACGCCGTACGGCCTCGCCGGCGCGGTGTGGACGAAGGACGTGCACCGCGCCCACCGCGTCGCGGCGAAGCTCAAGGCCGGGACCGTGTGGGTGAACGCCTACCGCGTGGTGGCGCCGTCCGTGCCGTTCGGCGGGGTGAAGGACTCCGGCCTGGGCCGCGAGAACGGCGTCCACGCGATCGACGAGTACCTGACCGACAAGGCGGTGTGGGTCGAGCTGTCCGGGGGCACCCGCGATCCGTTCACGCTGGGTTGACTCCCCGCTTCCCCTTTCAAGGTATAGCCGAGAGGGGGACTTGCGGCAAGGCCCCGGGGCGGGTCCACACTGCGGGCTCACCATTCTTGATCGAGGGGTTTTTCATGCGTGTGCTGCTGTCCACGATCGGTACGCGGGGCGAGGTCCAGCCGGTCCTGGCGCTGGCGTCGGAACTGCGGGCGCTGGGCCAGGACGTCCGCCTGTGCGTGCCGCCCGACTTCCGCGACTGGCTCGCCGGCCTCGGCTTCGCCGTCACGCCCATCGGCCCCGAGCTGCGCGGGACCGCGAAGGGCCGTCCGTCCGGTGACCTGCGGAAACTGGCCGAGAAGACGGTCGTCACCCAGTTCGCGACGGTCGCCGAGGCGGCCGAGGGCTGCGACGTGATCGTGGCCGCCGGTGCCCTGCAGCTGGCCGCACGGTCGATCGCCGAGCGGACGGGCGCCGCCTACGTCTACGCGGGTTTCTGCCCGATCACGCTGCCGTCGGAGCGCCATTCACCGCCGCCGATGCCGTGGCGCTCGGCGGAAACGAACCGCGACCGGTGGAATGAGGACGCCCAGCACCTGAACGCGGTTTTCGGGCCGACGCTGAACGCGTGCCGGGCGGATTCCGGCCTCGCCCCGGTCGAGGATCTGCAGAGCCACGTGTTCACCGGCCGCCCGTGGCTCGCGGCCGACGCCGCGCTGGCGCCGTGGCCCGGCCCCGCCGGCGTAGTGCAGACCGGCGCCTGGATCCGGCCCGACGAGCGCCCGCTGCCGGCCGAGGTGCGGGAGTTCCTGGACGCGGGCGAACCGCCGGTGTACTTCGGCTTCGGCAGCATGCGCGCCGAAGACGGCCTCGCGGAGACGCTGCTGGAGGCGGCCCGGGCCCACGGCCGCCGCGCGATCTTCGCCCGCGGCTGGGCGGACCTGACCCTGGCCGACGCGCAGCCGGACGCCCTGGGCATCGGCGAGATCAACCAGCAGGCCCTGTTCGCCCGGGTAGCGGCAGCCGTCCACCACGGCGGCGCGGGCACCACGACCACGGCGGCCCGCGCGGGCGCACCCCAGGTCGTCGCACCCCGGATGTACGACCAGTTCTACTTCGCCGACCGGGTCCAGGCCCTGGGAATCGGTGCGCACGCTCAGTCCCTCGTCGAGGCTCTCGGCGCCGCCTTGGAGCCGGAGGTCGCAACGCGGGCGCGCGAGTTCGCGGACCAGGTCCGCGACGACGGCGCAAGCGTCGCGGCACGGCAGCTGCTGGAGATGGCATCGCTGGCGCCGGCCTGAGGTGCCAGCCCCGGTCGAAGAGCCGCTCGCCGAGGCCCCTCGATGGCGCCTTGCCGCCGGATCTCGCAACGCGACCAAGCGAGTTCGCGGACCAGCTGCGACCCGACGGCGCAAGCGTCGCGGCACGGCAGCTGCTGAAAACCGCGCCACTCGCATCGGCCTGAGGTGCCAGCCCCGTTCGAAGAGCCGCTCGCCGAGGCCCTCGATGGCGCCTTGCCGCCGGATCTCGCAACGCGACCAGCCGAGTTCGCGGACCAGGTGCGGCCCGACGGCGCGAGCGTCGCGGCGCGGCAACTGCTGGAAACCGCGCCACTCGCGTCGGCCTGAGGTGTCTGTCCGGGCCAGCGCCATTCGTCGGGGTGGTATGGACTCACCCATGACTGTCATCGTCGCCGGACCCGTGTTCGTCGAGCCTGCCGATCGCGACCGGGTCGTCGACGGGCTTCGGGTCGTCGTCGAGGCCGCGCGGCGGTACCCGGGCTGCCTCGACGTGTCGATCTCGCCCGATCCGGTCGATCCGGGGCGGGTGAACGTCTTCGAGCACTGGGAGACGCAAGAGGTCTTGGACGCGTGGCGGGCCGTCGCCCCGCCGCCGACGTCGTCGGCGGAGCTGAAGGCGGACCAGGTGCGCAAGCACGTCGTCGCGCGGACCGGTCACCCCTTCGAGTGACCGGGATTCCGGAAAACCCGGGGGTGGGAACGCCTGCTGACCGCATGGAACGCGGCGCCGGCTCTCGTTAGCGTCGCTTTCGTGAGGATGAGACGAACAGCGCTGGTCGCGGCCGTGATCGCGACGGCGGGCCTGACGACAGCGACCCAAGCCGCCGCGAGCACCCGGCTCGAGCAGCTCGCCCGGAACCTGGTGGCCGCCGGGGCGCCCGGGGTGATCGTGCGGGTGGACGACGGGCGCGGCCGGCCCGTCGAGATCACCGAACACGCTCCCTGGGCGCACCGGCTCGAGGCCGGGGACGAGTTCCGGATGGGGTCGAACACCAAGACCGTCATGGCCGCCCTCACCCTGCAGCTCGTGGCCGAACGCCGGCTCTCACTGAGCGACCCCGCCGGGAAGTGGTTGCCAGGCTTGGCATCCGGCGTCACACTGCGCATGCTGCTCAACCACACCAGCGGCCTGGCCGACTACACCGAGGACCCCGCTCTCCGGAACGCGATCCTCGGCAAGGACCCGCACCGGTGGACCGCCGCCGAACTGCTCGCCGTCGGCGCCGCCCACCCGCCGGTGTTCGCGCCGGGCACGGACTGGTCCTACAGCAACACGAACTACGCCGCCGTCGGCGTGATCCTGGAACGCGTCACCGGCGCGAGCCTCGCCGACCTCGTGCGCGACCGGATCGCCCGGCCACTGCACCTGACGCACACCTACCTGCCCGCCGACGGCTCCTGGCGCGGCCGGCACGCGCACGGCTACGAACCGGACGCCGCCCACATGCCGCCGGCGGTGCCCGCCGGGTTCTCCGACGTCGCCGGGACACCGAAGGCCGGGCACGTGGACGTCTCCGGCAACGACCCGAGCTGGGGCGCCTCGGCCGGGGCGATCGTCAGCAGCGCGCCGGACTGGGCGCGCTTCTACACCGCGCTGATGTCCGGAAAGCTCTTGCCCGCGGCGCAGCTGGCGGAGATGCGCACCGTCGTCGGCCCGGGCTACGGGCTGGGGATCCTGACCGCCACCACCCCGTGCGGCACCATCTGGGGCCACGACGGCGGGATCACGGGCTACTCCAGCAGCACCATCACCGACGGCACCGGCCGCCGCACCGCGACGATCCTCGTGCCAACGGAGTTCGTCTACGAGTTCGACGCCGCCCCGGAGCTGGCCGAGGCGCAGCGGGCCCTGCAGGACGCGACGACGTGCGCCATGTTCGGCAAGCCGGTCACCGCAGGTCCAGCCACATGATGCGCAGGCCGACGTCGCCCAGCCGGGGGTGGCGGAACGCGCCGGGCGCGACGCCGAGGGTGACGAACCCGAGGCTTTCGTAGAGGCGGACCGCGGCGGTGTTGACGTCGACGACGGCGTTGAACTGGACCGCCGCGAACCCGGTGCGCCGGGCCCAGCCGACCAGGTCGGCGGCCAGGGCCCGGCCCACGCCGGTGCCCCGCGCCCCGGCGGCGACCATCAGGCTCCCGGACGCGACGTGGCGGCCGGGGCCGGGCCGGTTGGCGTACATGTTCGCGGTCCCGGTCACCCGGCCCCCGCCGGTCGCGACGACCACCCGCGCCGGTGGGGCCAGCAGCCACATCCGCCGGGCGTCGTCCTCGGTTATGGCCGGGTCGTAGGGGAAGGTCTCCTGCTCGGTGACGACGTCGCGGAGGATCGGCCAGATCCCCGGCCAGTCCTCCGCGCGGGCCTCGCGGATCACCAGCGCCGGCCCGGCCCGTACCGCCACCGTGCGCGAGGACGGCTCCACCGGTGGCGAACCGCCGGCGGCCACGAGGAATCCCCTCGCCGTGGCCAGGTTCCGCACACCGCGCATCTGTCCGAAAAGGACGAAGACCGCGCCGCACTGTGGAACCGCCGGGTGGCCGGCGCCCGCGACGCGCGCCAGGACGCCCGGCACACGGCGGTGTCGAGGTCGACGAGTTCCTCGTTCATGGTGACCGAGGTTAGCCAGCGATCGGCGGCGCCACGACCGATTTACCGGTCCACCGGCACGAACGCCACGTCCGGGCCGGCGCGCTCGAAAGCCGCCGGGGCCGGGTGGCCGAACAGCTCCTCCAGACCCGGGTCCGCGCGGATCAGGTCACGCAGCGGCACCAGCCGGACGTTCGCGGCGTCGTCGAGGTAGTCCTGCGTCTCGTCGCCCGCGAAGACGCGCCAGCCGCTGTCCTGGTCGTTGTCCGCGGCCTCGCGGTGCAGCCACGTCACCGGCGCGCCCTCGCGCGCGACCCGGGCCGAGACCAGGGCCAGCTTCGCGAGGTCGCCGAACCACAGCTCCTCGAAGCGGCGCTGGCGCCGGACGATCTCCGGCGCGCCCAGTTCGACGCGCACGCGCAGCAGGGTGCCGTCGGCGGCGAGGTCGCGGAAGACGGGGTACGTGCCGTCGCCCCAGCCGGTGAACCAGCCCGTCATCGTCGCGCCGGCCACCTCGATCGCGCCCGACTCCGTCGGCGAGCGGTACATCTGCCGCAGCACGCGGTAGTGGTCGTCGTGCGGCCGGACGTCGAAGCGGAACCGCAGCTCCCCCAGGCCCTGGAGTTCGCGGTGCCGGGACGCCGTTTCGTCGTGGGTCAGGTCCGTCCACCCGTACACACCGTCGTCGTCCACAGTGGACACTCCGAGGCGGCCGGCGACCGCTTCAGCGTCCGCGCCCCAGAACACGAGGTCGTACCGGCCGTCGTACGGCTCGTCGCTGCGCCAGCCGTTCAGCGCGGCCGGGTCGGCGAACAGCAGCCGGGCCTCGTCGACCAGGACGTACCCGCACTCGACCGTCTTGACCGGCGTCCCGGCGGCGCACTCCACCCACACCGAGTGCCACTTGCCGGCGTCCGGGCCGGCCGGGTCCATCCGCTCGCCGAGCACCCGCAGCTCGCGCCCGGCCGGCACCCCGCGCACCGCCACCGCCCAGCTGCCGGGGAACGACACCTCGGCACCTTCGGGGAAGTCGTCGAGCAGCCGCCGGACCCGCGTGTGGTGCGCCATCCTCGGCAGCGGGCGCAGGGACGCCTCCAGCCCGGTGTCGCGGCAGACCTCGGCGACCTTCGCGGCCACCGGACCGGCGTCCTCCAGGTCGAACGCGTACCGGCCCTTGACGACGGCCAGGTCGAGCGCGGCCGCGACCTGGCGGGCGTCCGGGCCGGTGATCTCGAAGTCGGTCTCCGGGCCGGGTTCCGGCGTCCGGTCGCCGGACCACAGGCGCAGCAGCCCGAAGTCGATCAGCAGGACGTCTCCGGACGGGAACGACGCGGTCCCGAGCAGCTCTCCCATGTGGACATCCAATCAGGACGGGCGCAGCCGCAGGGCCAGAACGGGGCAAGCCGCCGCCGCGCGCCGGGCTTCGGCCACCAGCTCCGCCGGGACCGGGCCCGACGCCATGATCGGGTAACCCCATTCGTCGAGCCGGATCCGTTCCGGGAGCAGGTCCGCGCACAACCCGTGCGCCCGGCAGCCGATCGGGTCCACCGTGAGCCTCATGCCACACCCGCCGGGACCCGGCACCGGCCGCCGGCCAGGTGCGCGCCGACGTCGGCGGCGAACGTCCGCAGCGCCGAAGCCGCGAGACGGGCCGCGCCGTCCGGGTGGGCGCACGCGCCGCGGCCGCTCAGCAGCGGGACGCGGCGGGCCAGGCGGCCGGTCGCGTCGCCGCCGCGGACCAGCTCGGCGAAGTCCGCCGCGACCGCCGGGAGGCCGAACATGCACGGCCCGCACTGCCGCGCCGACTCCGCCGCCAGGTACGCCAGCACCTTCGCCGTGTAGTCGAGCCCGCACGCCGAAGCCGGCAGGGCGTGCACCGCCGCGATCCCCGACACGACACCACTCAGCTCGGCCGTCCAGGTCCCGCCGTAACCGCCGACGAGCACCGCCTGGACCGGCTCGGTCCCGCCGCCCGCCGCGGCCAGGACCTCGGCCAAGGACGCGCCGGGCCGCACCGAAACGACACCGGGACGGCGGACCGCGCCGGTCACCGTGACCAGGTCCGTCCGCGCCGCGCGGTAGTGGTGCGGGCCGAGCAGGACGACCAGCGCGAGCTGGGCCAGGGTGTCGACGTTGTCCACCAGCGTCGGCCGGCCCCGCACCCCGCGCTCGGCGGGCCGCGGCTGTTTCCCGAGCGGCCGCGCGTCCCCCGACGTCAGGTAGTGGACGAGCGCCGACTCCTCGCTGGCGACGTACCGGCGCGGGATCTCCGCGACGCGCACCGGCACCCGGTCGTCCCGCTCGGCCAGCGCCGCGGCGACGCTCCCGAGCACCGGGCTGCCCGCGTGCACGCACAGCACGGCCTCGGCGGCGCCGATCGCGTGCGCGGCCAGCTGCAGGCCGTCCAGCACCAGGTGCGGGGCCAGCGCGAGCAGCGTCGTGTCCTTCCGGCTCAGCGGGTCGCCCTCACAGCCGTTCGCGACGACGATCGAGCGCCGGGCCCGGGCCGCGCGCAGCTTGACCGCGGTCGGGAACCCGCCGCCGCCGCGACCGCGCAGGTCCGCCGCCTCGGCGGCCTCGATCAGCCGGTCGCGGCCGTCGTCACCGTGGTAGGCCACCCAGGGCACGACCCCGTGGTGACGTCGATGGCCGGCCAGGTCGAGCCGGTGCGGGGTCAGCGTGCTCATCGGGTGCCTCCGAGCGGGGAGAGCCTGCGGGTTTCGGTGTCGGCGTGGCGGGTGACGGCGCGGAAGGCGATCCCGCCGAGCACGGCGAGCACGCACAGGACGTCGAGCGCGATCAGCCAGCCGTGCGCGGCGTCGCTCTCGGCCATGCCGATGCCGTGCACCAGCGCGACCGGCCAGCAGAGGTAGGCCAGCCAGTGCACGGCCTTCCACGCCTTCGCCGGGATGCGGGTGCGCACCAGGCTGGTGACGACGATCGCGAGCAGCAGGTCGATCGCGACGGCGCCGAGGCCGACCCAGAACGGCTGGTAGTCCGAGCCGAACGGGATCACGACGTCCAGCCAGCTCAGCGAGACGTACCCGTCGAGGATCGCCGACGCGATGTGCGCGACGAGGAAGGCCAGGCTGGTCAGGGCCAGGTTCCGGTGCACCGCGGCGATGGTGAACCGGGGCCACTCGCGCGTCGCGAACCGGCCGGCGCCGAGCGCGCCGAGGACGACGACGGCGGTGAAGAGCACCAGCGACACCAGCCCGGTCGCGCGGCTGAAGTACCAGACGGCGGAGCTCACGACGCCTCCCGCAACTCGTTCTCGTGCGGCCAGCCCGGCGTCGTCACGACGGCGCCGCTCTCGGTGACGAGCCGCGCGGCCAAGCCGCGGTCCGCCAGCCACTGCGGGGCCGAGTCGCCGAGGACGACCGCCGCGGTGCTCGCGGTGTTGGCGTCCACTGTGGACTTCGCCGCGACGGAAACCGTGCGCCAGCGCTGGGAAGCGACGTCACCGGTGCGCGGGTCGACGATGTGGTGCACCGTCCGGCCGCCGCGCCGCCAACGCCGCCGGGTCGTCCCGGACGTCGCCAGCCCGCCGCCGGACAGCGTGACGGTCGTGTCCGGCCGGGTGACGGCGTCGGCGTGGTCGTCGCCGATCGCGACCCGCCAGCCGCCCGCGGGTGCCGGGCCTTCGACGCGGAGGTCGCCGCCGAGGTTCACCAGCGTCCCGCAGCCGGTCGCGGCGTGGATCCGGCGGGCCGCGCGGTCGGCGGCCAGTGCCTTCGCCGTCGCGCCGAGGTCGAGGCGGACGCCCCGGGGCAGCACGACCAGCGCGCGCACCGGGTCGAACAGCACCCGGTGCCAGCCCGGGGCCGGGGCCGCCGCGCCGAGCGGGCCGTCGGTGACGGCGGCGAAGTCGCGGTCGTAACCCAGCGCCCGGACGGCGGTGCCGACGGTCGGGTCGACCAGCCCGCCGGTGAGCCGGGCCGCGCGCAGGGCAGCGGCCAGGGCCTCGGTGAGCAGCGGGCCGACCCGCACCTGCCGTCCGGCGGCGTCGTGCAGCCGGGAGATCTCGGAGTCGGCGCGGAACCGGCTGCAGGCCGCGTCGACCGCGTCGAGTTCGTTGCGCAGCAGCTCGACGGCGGTATGGAGGCGGGCCGGGTCGGTGACGAGCACCTCCGCGGTGGTGCCGAGCGCGCGGAAGGACGTCATGACGCACCCGAACCGGTGTGCGCGCTGCCGGAGCCTGAGCCGACGCCGTTGTCCGAGGACTGCAGCTGGTCCTGTGACGTCGTGTTGTCGGTGGTCGTGGTCTGCGTGGTGGTGTCGTCGGCGGCGTTCGCCGACGACAGGCCGAAGCCGATCGCGCCGACGGCGGCCGCGCCGAGCACGGCGGCGGCCGCGGTGGCCAGCGCGGCCTTGCGGCGGCCGTGCTCCCGGCGGGCGGTCCTGGCTGTCGTTTCGGGGTCCATGGGAACGAGTCTCCGGCCCGCTCCTGTGAGCCCCCTGGGTACAACCTGTCAGATCCCTACAGCCCATTCCCGCTACCAAAGGAGGTTGACGCCGGAAAGCGATTCACCCACTCTTTTCCTGGTCCGACGGTGGTTTCCCGGTGTTCACGTGCTGGACCGCAGCACGGCACGCACCGGCTCCCTGCCGTCGGCACCATGAGGCGCTCCCACCACGAAGCCCGCGGCCGGAAGGCCGCACCAGCGCTGGAGGACCCATGATCCGCAAGCGGATCTTCGCCGTGTTCGCCGCAGCCGCCCTCGTCACCGCCGGCGCCGTGACGGCGTCCGTCGTCACCCGGACGGCCGAGCCGGCCGTGCAGCCGACGGCGGCGGCCGTACCCGCGTTCGACCACATCGTCCTGGTGATGTTCGAGAACAAGAAGTACTCGTCGATCAACGGCAGTTCCAGCGCGCCCTACTTCAACACCCTGGCGTCGCAGAGCGCGAAGTTCACGAACTCGTTCGCGATCACGCACCCGAGCCAGCCCAACTACGTCGCCCTCTTCTCCGGCGCGACGCAGGGCGTCACGAGCGACAGCTGCCCGGCCAACCTCGGCGCCAAGGACAACCTGGGCCAGCAGCTGATCGGCGCCGGGAAGACGTTCAAGGGGTACTCCGAGTCGATGCCGTCGGACGGCTACACCGGCTGCTCCAGCGGCACCTACATGCGCAAGCACAACAGCTGGGTGGACTTCTCCAACGTCCCGGCGGCGAGCAACGTGCGCTACACGAGCTTCCCGACCGACTTCACCCAGCTGCCGACGGTCGCCTTCGTGACGCCGAACATGTGCAGCGACATGCACGACTGCGCGATCGGCACCGGCGACACCTGGCTGAAGAACAACCTCGACGCGTACGCGCAGTGGGCCAAGACGCACAACAGCCTGCTGATCACCACCTTCGACGAGGACAGCGGCACGTCGGTCAACCAGATCTTCACCTCGTTCACCGGCGCGCACGTCAAGGTCGGCAGCTACAGCGAATCGATCAACCACTACACCGTGCTGCGCACGATCGAGGCGTCCTACGGCCTGCCGGGCATCGCCGGCGCCGCGAGCAAGTCGCCGATCCTCGACGTCTGGCAGTAGGCCGCGTGTACCTCTCGACCATCGGCCGCCGAGAGCACGCCGGGACAACGTCGTCCCGGAAGCTCTCGGCGGTCGGCGCCAACGTGTTCGCGCTCGGCGCCGTCAGCCTGGTCACCGACGTCTCCTCGGAGATGGTCACCGCGATCCTGCCGGTCTACCTGGTGCTCGGCCTGCACCTGAGCCCGGCGGCGTACGGCCTGTTCGACGGCCTCTACACCGGCGCGACGGCGTTGCTGCGGCTCGTCGGCGGGTACGTCGCGGACCGGGTGCGGCGCCGCAAAGGCGTGGCCGGGGTGGGGTACGCGCTGTCCGCGGTGATGAAGCTCGGCCTGCTCGCGGCCGGGTCGTCGGCCGCCGCGATCGGCGCCGTGATCACCCTCGACCGCACCGGCAAGGGCCTGCGGACCGCGCCCCGCGACGCGCTGATCACGTTGTCGGCGCCCGAACCCCTGCTCGGCCGGGCGTTCGGCGTGCACCGCGCGATGGACAGCATGGGCGCCTTCGCCGGGCCGCTGGTCGCGCTCGGCGTCCTGGCCGCGGTCGGCGCCACGAACCCCGAGGCGTTCGACGCGGTGTTCGTCGTGAGCTTCTGCATCGCGGCCATCGGCGTGCTGCTGCTGGTCTTGTTCGTCCGCGACCGCCGGACGCCACGAACGGCCGCCACGGTGTCCCCTCGCGCGGCGCTGGACCTGCTGCGCGGCAGCGGCGTCCGGCGGCTGCTGGTCGCGGCGTGCGTGCTCGGGCTGGCGACCGTCGGCGACGGGTTCGTCTACTTGTTGTTGCAGCACAAGGAGGACGTCGCGACCGGCTGGTTCCCGCTGCTCGCGGTCGGCACCAACCTCAGTTACCTGCTGCTCGCGGCGCCGCTGGGCGCGCTGGCCGACCGCGTCGGGCGGCTGCCGGTGGTGCTCGGCGGGTACGGCGCGCTCGCCGTCGTCTACCTCCTGCTGGCCGGGCCCGTGTCCGGCTGGCCGCTGTTCGCGCTGGCGCTCGCGTTGTACGGCGCGTTCTACGCGGCCACCGACGGCGTGCTCATGGCGCTGGCCGGCCCGCTGCTGCCGGAAGCGTTGCGCACCACGGGGATTTCGCTGGTGCAGACGGCGCAGGCGCTGGCGTACTTCACCTCGTCCGTCCTCTTCGGACTGGCCTGGCAGTTCTGGGGCGCGGAGCCGGCGATCGCCGTCGCGGCCGGGGCCGCGGTGGTCGCGATCGGCGTGACGTTCGCGGTCCTCGCCCCGCGGAAGGTGACGGCGTGAAGGCGCGGATCCTGATCGCCCTCGCCGGCGTGCTCGTGCTGGCCGGGGTGGCCGTCGCGTACGTCGGGTTCGCGAGCGCGCGCAACCACGACGTCACCGCGACCGGGTCGGTCAGCCTCGTGCCGGGGCCGCGGCTGCTGTTCCGCAGCACGGCGGACGCCGACCGCGGGCACGTCGCCACCGTCGCGGCCGCCGACCCCGGCGGCACGCGGACGGTGTCACCGCTGTCGTGCGCCCGGGTGTACGCCGCCGGCGGCACCGGCCTCTGTCTGCGCCCGGACGGCGACCTGACCACCTACCAGCTGGTGGTGCTCGACGAGCGGCTGCTTTCGCGACGGGAGATCCCGCTGGTCGGGCTGCCGAACCGGGCGCGGGTGTCGGCGAGCGGCCGGATGCTGGCGTGGACGGTGTTCGTCACGGGCGACTCGTACAACGGCGGGATGTTCTCCACGCGCGCCGGGATCCTCGACACCGCGACCGGCGACCTGGCCGGCACGCTGGAGGACTACGCGGTGACGCGCGACGGGAAGCCATACCAGGCGGCCGACCTCAACTTCTGGGGCGTGACGTTCACCCGCGACGACCGCCACTTCTACGCGACGATGTCCACGGCCGGGCACCGCTACCTGGTCGCGGGCGACTTCACGGCGCACACGATCCGCACGCTGCGCGAGAACGTCGAGTGCCCGTCGCTCTCGCCGGACGGGACGCGGGTGGCGTTCAAGTCCGCGATCGACGGGAACCCGGCCAAGGGCTGGCGGCTGTCGGTCCTGGACCTGGCGCGTTCGGTGGTGACGCCGCTGGCCGAGACCCGCAGCGTCGACGACCAGCCGGCCTGGCTCGACGATCACACGATCGGGTACGGCGTGCCCCGCGGCCCGGGCCACGCGGACGTCTGGGCGGCCCCGGCGGACGGCACGGGCGCACCCCGGCTGCTGATCCCGGACGCGGAGTCCCCCGCCGCCCTGGGCCCCTGACCGTCAGTCCATTTTGCGGAGACCGTCCAGGATGCGGCGCATCAGGTCGTTGTCCGGGGGTGCGAACGCGAACCGGGCCACCGGCATCGGGATCGGGATGGCACCCGAGGACGGGCGCGGCGGGGGGATCGTGCGGGGTACCCGCCACGGCAGCCGGTCCGGTGAGGAGTCGCGGCCGATCTGCTCGGGGATCGGCAGGGTCGGCAGCGCGACCGTGCCCGCGTCGGCGAACCGCCGGGCGGCCTGCTCGAACCGGAGCCGGGCCTGGATGCCGGCCACCGTCCAGTCGGGTTCGGCGTCCGGCAGGGCGGGCCCGCGGCGCGACCGCCGCTCGAGCGAGATGGCCCAGGCCGCGGCGGCGAGGGCCGGCAGCAGCAGTCCGGCGATGATCGCGAGACCGGGCAGATCCGCGGCCATCAGGCGGCCCCGGCGACGGGTAGCAGCATGAGGTTCACTTCCGGACGGACGGTTCTTCCGAAGCATGCGCGGCACCTGGATATTCGACGTAATCGATTGTTCACGGACCCCGAGGACCATCATGAACGACGTACAACGGTCCCGCAAGCGGCCGAACGGGGTCGCCCATCCGGGCGGTGAAACAGCTGGTCAGAGCATTTTTGCGATGGCTCGACCAAGCCCCTCACTGGGTAGTACGCACACCGGTCCGTTCCGGTTCACTTTTCTTTTGCAAGACGCTCGTACCGCACCCACGCACGCTGCGGGAATGCGAATTCCGACCCGTCCCGCGACCGCGTGGGCCCACGATCGCCGGGCTGGGGCCTCAGCCCAGCGAGCAGGTGCGGGCGAGGTCCGCCGGGGTCGCCCCGGCGGGCCGGGTGATCGTCGCCGACGCCGGCGGGCGCGCGCCGCGCAGCCAGCCCGCCAGCGCGTCGAACGCCGTCCGGAAGCACGGGCCCAGCGGGCGCAGCCGGTCGGGGAACTGGTCGACGAGCCCGTCGACGTGGTTGCCGCCCTCGACCCGGTAGTACCGGTGCAGCGCGCCGCGGCCGGCGCCGGTGATCATCCGGTCGTAGACGTCCGAGTCGCGGGTGATCGGCAGCAGCGTGTCGAGCGTGCCGTGCAGGGTCAGCAGGGGCTTGCCGATCCGGCCGGTCAGCGAGATCCGCTCCACCGCGCGGGCCACCGAGGCGGGCCGGGACGCGTAGGCGTAGTCCGCGTCGCACGACGGTGTGCCACTGGCGCAGAACGGGACCCCGGCGGCGAGCGCGCCGTCGAACGACGGGTCGACCTCTTCCCGGTAGATCCGCTGGGTCAGGTCCCAGTAGACGCGGTAGTGGTAGTCCCACAGGAACTCCGAGCCCGGCGCGAACCCGGCGTCCACAATGGACTGATGTGCCGCTTCGGAACCCGCGGCGTAAGCGGGATAGGCGCGCATCGCGGGCGGCAGGAACGTGAACAGGTTCGGGCCGTCCGCCCGCCAGAGCGTGCCTTCCCAGTCGACGCCGCCGTCGTAGAGCCACGGCCGGTTCTCCAGCTGCCACCGCACGAGGTAACCGCCGTTGGACAGCCCGGCGGCCAGGGTCCGCGACGGCAGCCGGCCGTAGTGCAGCAGCGCCGCCGCCTTCGCGGCCAGGGTCAGCTGCGTGACGCGCGTGTTCCATTCGGTCAGCGCGTCGCCGGGCCGGACGCCGTCCTCGAAGAACGCGGCGCCGGTGTTGCCCTTGTCGGTCGCGGCGAACGCGTACCCCTCGGCCAGCACCTGGTCGCCGATCGCGCGGTCGTTCGCGTACTGCCGCCGCGTGCCCGGCGAGCCGGAGACGACCAGGCCGCCGTTCCACCGGTCCGGCAGGCGCAGCACGAACTGCGCGTCGTGGTTCCAGCCGTGGTTGGTGTTCGTCGCGGACGTGTCCGGGAAGTAGCCGTCGACCTGGAAACCGGGGACGCCGCCCGGCACGGGCAGCCCGGCCGACGTCAGCCCCGCCCAGTCCGCCTGGACGGTATGGCCGGACGCGAGCGTCCCGGTCGTCGTCAGGTCGTCGAGGTGGACGGCGACCTGCTTTTCGGCGCCGGGCACGAAAACCCGGGCACCCGACGCCGACGCCGGTGCGGGCACCGCCGTCGCCAGGACAGAAGCCAGCACCACAGCAAGCCAACCGCGCACGGTCCACCTCCGGTCTCGGATGAGACGAACCCAAGCGCGCACGGACCGGAAGAGCCATCCCGGCCGCCACCATGAATTCCCGCGCCGATGTGGTGCGGAGCCACATGGTCAGGCCTGCGCGGCCGACCTAACGTCGTCGGAAACCCTCTCAACGCCGAGAAGGACGTCACTATGCGCAAGCTCGCCTTCGCCGGACTCGCCGCGATCACCGCCGCCGTGCTCACCACCGTCGGGGTCGCCTCCGCCGACCCGCCCGCCGCGTCCCTGGTCCAGGTCTCGTCGTTCGGCGCCAACCCGGGCGCGCTGGCGATGTACACCTACACCCCCACGGGCCTCGAAACCGGCCGCCCGGTCGTCGTCGCGCTGCACGGCTGCACGCAAAGCGCGTCGGACTACTACGCCCACTCCGGCTGGCCCGCGCTGGCCGACCGGTGGCGGTTCGAGGTCGTGTTCCCCCAGCAGTCGACCGCAAACAACTCGCTCAAGTGCTTCAACTGGTTCGGCACCGCCGACGACACCCGGGGCAACGGCGAAGCCGCGTCCGTCAAGTCCATGGTGGACAAGGCGGTCGGCGACCACGGCTCGGACCGCTCGCGGGTGTTCGTCACGGGCCTGTCGGCGGGCGGCGGCATGACGGCGGACCTGCTGGCCGCCTACCCGGACGTCTTCGCCGGCGGCGGCATCAACGCCGGGCTGCCCGCGCAGTGCGCCACCAGCGTCACGCAGGCGACGAACTGCCAGCAGAACAACCAGAACCTGACCCCGGCGCAGTGGGCGTCCCGCGTCACGGCCCAGTACCCCGGCTACGGCGGCCCGTGGCCGCGCGTCGCGATCTGGCAGGGCACCGGCGACTACACCGTCTACCCGGTCAACGGCACCGAGCTGCGCGACCAGTGGACCGCGGTCCACGGCCTCTCCCAGACACCGACGAGCACGCAGTCCCTGCCGGGCGGCACGACGTTGACGAACTACGGCGACAAGGTCCAGCTGTACTCGATCGCCGGCATGGGCCACGGCACCGCGGTCGACCCCGGCACCGGCACGACGCAGTGCGGCAGCACCGGCGCGTACTTCCTCGCCGGGATCTGTTCCAGCTACTACACAGGCGTGTTCTTCGGGCTGGACAAGGGATCCGGCGGCACCACGACCCCGCCCCCGACGACGACCACGACGACCACCACTCCGCCGCCGTCGGGTGCCTGCGTGTCGGCCAGCAACTATGCCCACACCCAGGCGGGCCGCGCGCACCAGGTCAGCGGGCAGACGTACGCGAACGGCTCCAACCAGGCGATGGGACTGTGGAACACCTTCACCACCCACGCCCTGCGCGAGACGTCCACCGGCTACTGGGTGCTGGCCGACGGGCAGTGCTAGGACGCGGGTCCTGGGCCGGGTATCCGGTCCAGGACCCGTTCCACCAGCGCGGTGTCGCAGTGTTCGACGACTTCGCGCAACCGCCCGCCGGTGACGCGGTAGACGAAGCAGTACGTCTGGTCGTACCGCTCGCCGCGCAGCGTCGTGGCGTGCGCCCGCGCCTGGACGACCACCCGGTCCCCCTGGGCGACGATCGTTTCGGCTTCACTCCGGTAGTCGCCGTCGAACTGCGCCATCAGCGGCCGGAGCAGCCCGTGCACGACCTCGGCCTTCGGTTCCCAGGTGCCCGACCACGACCAGCCGCCGGGGAAGACCCAACGGAAGTCGTCGGCCATCGCGTCGGTGAGGGCCCGGCCGTTGCCCACGGCGAGCTGGTCGAAGATGTCCCGCAGGAGCTTTTCGTTCTGTGCAGCGCTCATGCGATCGAGCGTAGGTTCGGCGCAGCCATGCGACAAACGACTGTCTCGCATATGTGCTATCTGTAGTACGCATGAGTGAGTTCACCGTCGCCGGCCTGCGGGTCGTGCGCGAAGCGGCCCGGCACGGCTCGTTTTCGGTGGCGGCGGACCGGCTCGGGTACACGCAGTCGGCGATCTCGCGCCAGATCGCGCTGATGGAACAGGCGGCGGGACGGCCGCTGTTCGACCGCCTGGCGCGCGGGGTCCAGCCCACCGAGGCGGGACTGGTCGTCGTCCGGCACGCGGAGGCGGTGCTCGGCGAGCTGCAGGCGACCCGTCAGGCGCTCCAGGACCTGGGCGAGCGGCCGCCCGCCCGGCTGCGCGTCGGCGCGTTCTCCACCGCGATGGCGGCCTTGGTGCCGCGCGCGATCGCCGCGTTCGCCGACCGCGAGCCGCGCACGCGCGTGCCGCTGCGCGAAGGCCTGAGCCCGGGGTTGCTGAAGGCCCTCGCCCGGGGACGGCTCGACCTCGCCGTCGTCACCCCTGGGGGAAAGCCGATCGCCGAGGTCGAGCTGGTCACGATCCTGGAGGACCCGCTGTTCGTGGCTATGGCGCCGGGCCACCCGCTCGCGCGGCACTCGAGCGTGACCGGCGAGATGCTGCGCGACCAGCCGTGGATCACGGGCAGCACCGAGCCGGGCACGACGCTGCTCGGCGCGTGGGCGGACCCGTCGTGGCAGCCCGAAATCGCTTTCGTGGCCCGGGATTGGGTCGCGAAGCTCGGCCTGGTGGCGGCCGGGCTCGGCGTCACGGTCGTGCCCGGGCTGGCCGTGCCGGCGCTCCCGCCGGGGATCGTGATCACCCGCATCGACCACCCGGCGGCGGTCCGCACGACGGCCGTCGCGTCCCGTCCGGGCGGCGAGCCCGGTCCGCGTCGGGCTTTCGCCGAGGCCCTGCGCGACGCCGCGGCCGACCTCACCGCCGAAGTCCGGCACCGGCTGCGCATCCCCTGATCCGTAACACCTCGGCGCCCGGCCGCGACCAGGTAGTGCATCGCCGGACGTGATCACGTCCGGCGCCCGATGCGCCCGTCCCGTGCCGCCACCCTGCGAGGAATCACCATGTCCGAACCCGTATCGACGAACTCCGTCGGCGCCATCGTCCCGAACCCCCAGTACCCGGCCGGCGTCCAGCGGGTCCCCGTGGCCACCGGGCTGGCGATGAAGAACCGGAACGCCGTGCTGGTCTGGCTGGTGTGGCCGATGATCACGCTCGGCATCTACCACCTCGTGTGGTACTACAAGATCCACAAGGAGATGGCGGAGTTCGACCGCCGCCGGGCCGTGCCGGTCGCCGGGCCGCTGCTCGTCCTGCTGTTCCTCAGCTGGACGTTCATCGCGCCGTTGGTCAGCTACTACAACGCCGGGAACCGGATCCGCACGGCCCAGCACGCGGCGGGGCTGCGGCCCACCTGCTCGGCCGGCCTCGGCTGCTTCCTGATGCTCGTGTTCGGGCTCGGCACGCTGTACTACCAGCTCGAGCTGAACAAGATCACCGACGCGCACCGGGTTCCGCCGGGCAGCCAGATCCCGCTGTACAACTGAAACCGGGCGCACTAGCCGCTCAGCAGGCCCGTCAGCAGCACCCCGGTCAGCTGCCGGACCGCCGGCAGGGCCCGCGCCGAGGTGATCGCCGTCAGCGCGACGCGGGCGTCGTCGACCGTCACCCGGGGCCGCAGCACGCCGTCGGCCCGGGCCCGCTCGACCAGCCGCCCGAACGCCTCCGCGTGCTCCCGGCGCCGGTCGGCGAAAGCCGCTCCACCCAGCGCGTCGATCAGGCCGCGCTCCTGGACCTGCCATTCGCCGAAGCGGTGGAACGTCCTGGTCAGCGCGCGGCGGCTGTCCGGGTCCGCGAGCGCGGCCCGCAGCTGCCGTTCGCACCGCTCGACCTGGCCGGCGAGCACGGCGGCGAGGAGGTCGTCGCGGGAGGGGAAGTGGCGGTGGACGGTCGCCGGGGCCAGGCCCGCGCGCCGCGCGATCTCGCGCACCGGCAGGTCCGGGCCGTCCTGGGCGAACGCGGCGTGCGCCACCGCCACCAGGTGACGGCGGTTGTGCTCGGCGTCCGCCCGGCGCTTCTGCGTCACTTCGTCACGCACGGCTCTCACTTCCCCGCTCGGGACCGGTGCTCACTCCTACCGTAGGCGCAGAAGTCCCGAGACGAGGAGTGAGCGTGTTCGCAGCCCGGTTCGAGCGGTTCGGCCCGCCCGAGGTCCTGTCCGTCGGCGACCTGCCGGAGCCGCACGCCGGCCCGGGCGAGGTCCGGATCCGCGTGCGGGCGGCCGGGGTCTCGCCGGTCGACCTGGCGATCCGCGCCGGGAGGTCGCGCTCGCCCGTCACCCTGCCGCACATCCCCGGGGTGGACGCGGCGGGCGTCGTCGACGAAGGTCCCGGGATCGGTGACGAGGTCTTCGGCGCGGTCGACGTCGCCCGCCTCGGCGGGGCGAGCGCCGAGTTCGCCGTCCTGGCGTTCTGGGCGCCGAAACCGCCGTCGATGCCCTGGGAGCAGGCCGGCGGCGCCGCGTCGGGCGTCGAGACGGCGACTCGCGCGCTCGACCTCCTGGACGTCGGCGCGGGCTCGACGCTGCTGATCGACGGCGCGTCCGGCGGGGTCGGCAGTCTCGCGGTCGGCCTGGCCCTGGCCCGCGGCGCGCGGGTGCTCGGCACCGGCGCCCCGGAGAACCGGGAATTCCTCGCCGGGCTGGGCGCGATCCCCGTCGCCTACGGCCCTGGCCTGCGTGAACGCGTTCCCGAAACGGTCGACGCCGCGCTCGACGTCGCCGGGAAGGGGTCGCTGCCGGATCTGGTCGCGCTGACCGGATCACCGTCCACAGTGGTCACCCTGGCCGACTTCAGCGGCCCGGAACACGGGGTCCGGGTGTCCGTCGGCGCGCTCGGCGGGCAGCCGGACGGGCGGCACGGTCTCGCCCACGCCGCCAAGCTCTTCGAAGAAGGCCGCTTCGCCGTGCCCGTGCAGCGGGTCTTCCCGCTGGCGGAGGCCGCCGCGGCGCACGCGGTCACCGGGCCGCGTCGGGGCAAGATCGTGCTGCGCGTGTCTTAACCGAGGCGGTGCAGCCGCAGCGCCAGCTGGATCTCCAGGGCCCGGTCCGGCGCCTGCCAGTCCTCCCCCAGCAGCGACGCGATCCGCTCCAGCCGCTGCACGACGGTGTTGACGTGGACGTGCAGCACGTCCTTCGTCCGCGCCAGCTGCGAGCCGCTGGCGAAGTACGCCCGCAGGGTCGCGACCAGGTCGGTGCCGCGGCGCTCGTCGTAGTCGAGGACCGGCCCGAGCGTCGCGCGGACGAACGCGCCGAGGTCGGCCTGGTCACCGAGCAGCTGGCCGAGGAAACCGAGGCCCGCCATGTCCGCGCCCTCGCCGGTCCGGCCGAGCGCGAGCAGCGCCCGGACGCACCGCGCCGCTTCGGCGTGGGCCGCGGCCAGGGCCTCCGGACCGCCCGCGGGCCCGGCCGCGCCGACGGTCACCGGGCGTCCGGTCACCGCGCCGAGGTCGGCGGCGACGCGGTGGGCGAGCTCGCCCGGGTCGCCGGTGCCCAGCAGGACGACCTCCTCGGCGTGCACCCCGACCAGCGTCGCGTGCCGGGCCGCGGCGCTCGCGAGACGCCGCCGGGAGACGTCGCCGGTGTGCACGACCAGCACCGCGTGCGGCGCGGCGAGGTCGATGCCGAGGCGGCGGCCGCGGGCCAGCAGCGCCCGCGGGTTGCGGCCGGGCGCGGTGAGCAGGTCGGTCAGCAGCTCGCCGCGGACCTCGTCCTCGGCCCGCACCACCGACCGCCGCAGCATGAGCAGCAACGCCGTCACGACGCCGGCACGTTCGAACAGCCGCCGGTCGGGGTCGGCGAGGTCGGCACGTCCGGTGAGCACGAGGCTGCCGAGCAGTTCGGGGCCGGCCTGTACCGAGCAGACCCAGGTGTCCTTTGTGGACACCGCTCGGCCCGTCGCCCGGGCCGCGGCGAGGGCGGCCGGGTCGTGGCACGCCGGTTCCGCCGAGTGCGCCAGGACGGCGCCTTCGGTGTCGAACACCGTGAGCGCGCCGTGCAGCACCCCGGCGACGGCCGCCGCGACGTCCGGCAGGTCACCGCCGCGCAGCACCAGGTCGGTGAGGCGGTCGTGCGCGTCCTCGGCGCGTTCCATCGCCTCGTTGTGCGCGCGGATCGTCGCGTTGGCCTCGTTCAGCTCGGCGACGGCCCGGCGCGTCTGGTCGAGCAGGTTCGCGCTGTCCAGGGCGATCGCCGCGTGGTCGGCCAGCGACGAGAGCAGCGCGACCTCGTCCGCGGAGAACTCGCGGGTGCCGCGGTCGGAGGCGAAAAGCACGCCGAGCACCTTCGAGCCGATCGCCAGCGGCACGCCGAGGATCGCGGTCAGGCCTTCGTCCTCGACGCCGGAGTCGATGTGGCGCGTGTGCCGGAAGCGGTCGTCGTTGAAGTAGTCAGACGTCGCGTAGGGCCGCGCGGTCTGCGCGACCAGCCCGCCGAGCCCCTCCCCCATGCCGAGCACGATCTGCTGGAACTCCGCCGAGACCGAGCCGTCGCTGACCCGGACGTAGGTCTTTCCCTCGGCCTCGTTGTTGAGGCTCAGGTACGAGACGTCGACGCCGAGCAGCGCCCGCGCGCGGCGGACGATCGAGCGCAGCACGGTGTCCGGTTCGGACAGCGCGGCCAGCTCGCTCGCGGTGTCGAACAACGCGACCAGCTGGGCCTCGCGGCGCCGGTGCTCGGCGAGCGTCTCGCGGATCCGCAGGGCCAGCTCACCCGCGTTCGCCAGCGCGGTCAGGTCGGCCGCGCCGAGGGCGCCCTCGGCGCGGGCCGCCACGACGACGTGCGCCAGCTGCTCGGTGCTCGCCCCGGAGGCGAGCAGGTCGAGCAGCCGGCGCAGCGCGTCCGAGGGAGCGGTCACGGCGGTCATGCTAGGGCGAAACGGCCGCCGTTTCCGGCTGAACGTCCTCGTCGTGCAGCGATTCGCCGCGGGTCTCGCGGGCGGACAGCAGTGCGACGACCGTGATCACGCACATCGCCGCGACGTACAGCGACACCGGGATGGTGCTGCCCCAGCTCTGGAACAGCGCCACGGCGATCAGCGGCGCGACGGCCCCGGCCGCGATCGACGACAGCTGGCCGCCGACGGAGAGGCCGGTGTAGCGGACGCGGGTCGGGAACTGCTCGGCGAAGAACGCGGCCTGCGGCCCGTACATCGCGCCGTGCAGCACCAGCCCGACGGTCGTCGCCAGCACGATCACCGCGGACGACTTCGTGTCCAGCAGCGCGAAGAACGCGAAGCCCCACAACGCCATGCCGATCGCGCCGAACAGGTACACCGGACGGCGGCCGACGCGGTCCGAAAGCGCGCCCCACAAGGGAATCGTCACGAAGTGGACGGCCGAGCCGATCAGGACCGCGCTCAGGCCGAGGCCCTTCGCCAGGTGCAGCCCGGTCGTGACGTACACCAGGATGAACGCCGTCAGCACGTAGTACGAGACGTTCTCGGCCATCCGCGCGCCGATCGTGACCAGCACCTGGCGCCAGCTGTCGCGGAAGACCTCGACGACGGGGACGTGCTTCTCGACGCGGTCGTCGGCGCGGCGCTGGGCGGCCAGGAACACCGGCGACTCCGAGACGGCCAGCCGGATCCACAGGCCGATCACCAGCAGCACCCCGGAGAGCAGGAACGGGACCCGCCAGCCCCAGGCCAGGAACGTCGCGTCGGACTGCGTCGCCGACAGGATCGCCAGCACGCCGGTGGCGAGCAGGTTGCCGCCGGGCGCGCCGCACTGCGGCCACGACGCCCAGAACCCGCGCCGCTTCGCGTCCCCGTGCTCGGAGACGATCAGCACCGCGCCGCCCCACTCGCCGCCGAGCGCGAAGCCCTGGACCAGGCGAAGCAGCGTCAGCAGGATCGGCGCGGCGACGCCCGCGGTCGCGTACGTCGGCAGGACGCCCATCAGGCACGTCGAGCCGCCCATCAGGACCAGGCTGAAGATCAGGAGCTTCTTGCGGCCGAGCCGGTCGCCGTAGTGGCCGAAGACCAGCCCGCCGATCGGGCGGGCGAGGAACCCGACGGCGTAGGTGAGGAACGCGAGAAGCGTGCCGGTGAGCGGGTTCGCCGTCGGGAAGAACAGCTTGTTGAACACCAGCGCGGCGGCGGAGGTGTAGAGGAAGAAGTCGTACCACTCGATGGTGGTGCCGATCAGGCTCGCGCCGACGATCTTGGCGATCGCCGACCGCTGGGGTTGGCTCACTGCGGGCTCCACTTCGTCGTGGTTTTTCGGGCGGTTAAGCGGCGGTCCAGCCGCCGTCGAGCGGGATGGAGGCCCCGGTGACGTGGCCGGCGTGCGGCGAGCACAGCCACGTCACCAGGGAAGCGACGTCCCCGGGTTCGATGAGCTTCTTGATGGCGGCGCGCCGGAGGAGCACCTCGGCGACGACGTCCTCACGCGGGATGTCGTGCTCGGCGGCCTGCGCGTCGATCTGCCCGTCGACGAGCGGCGTGCGCACGTACCCGGGGCTGACGCAGTTGCTGGTGACGCCGTGTTCCGCCCCTTCCAGCGCGGCGACCTTGGAGAGCCCCTCGAGGCCGTGCTTCGCGGCAACGTAGGCGGCTTTGTAGGGCGAGGCCCGCAGCCCGTGGACGCTCGACATGTTGACGATCCGCCCCCACCCCCGCGCGTACATGCTCGGCAGGGTGCGGCGGATGAGGAGGAAGGGCGCGGTGACCATCAGCGCCTGGATGCGCGTGAACCGCTCGGGCGGGAAGTCCTCGAGCGGCGCGACGTGCTGGATCCCGGCGTTGTTGACCAGGATGTCGACCTCGGCGGGCAGGCCGTCGACGGCGGCCGGGTCGGTGAGGTCGGCGGCGTGCGCCCACCCCCCGACCTCCCCGGCCGCGGCCTCGGCCTTCTCCCCGTCGAGGTCGGCGACGTGCACCTTGGCCCCGGCCGCCGCCAAGGCGCGGACGCAGGCCAGGCCGATACCGCCGGCCCCGCCGGTGACGAGGGCGGTGCGCCCGTCCAGATCGCTGGTCATGGACGGGAACGGTAAGCGTGACGCCGGTCGCGAGCCATGTGCGCGAAACCCACAACCCGGCAAGATCCAGTGGTCGCCGCCGCTATGAGCGGTCCTTCAGGACCGACAGGTAGTGCACGTTGGTCATGACGCCCAGGACGTTGCCGAACGGGTCGACGACCGACGCCGTCACGAAGCCCGGGCCGCGCTCGGTGATCGGCTCGTACTCCTTCGCGCCCAGCTCGTGCAGCCGGGCGACCGTCGCCTCCAGGTCGTCGACGTGCCAGTAGAGGATCTCGCCGCCCGGCTCCCCGGCGCCCGCCGGTGCGTACCTGCGGTCGATGAGGCCCAACTCGTGCTGGTAGTCGCCGAGGCGGAACTCGGCGTACCCGGGGCGGTGGAAGTACGGCTCGACGCCCAGGAACTCCGTGTACCAGGCCTGCGCGGCCGCGTGGTCGTCGGCGAAGTACGAGACGGTGGCCATTCCTCGCAGCATGTCTGCTCCTGCTCTCTCGGTCTGGACCCAGCATGCGGGGTGAAAGTGCGCATCCAGTGAGCACTTTGTTTGCGAGACTGGTCCCATGCGCGCCGACCGCCTCGTGGCCACCCTCCTGTTGATGCAGACCCGCGGCCGCGTCACCGCGGGCGAGCTGGCCGAAGAGCTCGAGATCTCCGTTGCGACCGCCCGCCGTGACCTCGAAGCGCTGTCGGCGGCCGGGGTGCCCGTCTACCCGCAGCCCGGCCGGGGCGGCGGGTGGCAGCTCGTCGGCGGCGCGCGCACCGACCTGTCCGGCCTGACCTCCCGCGAGGCGCAGGCGCTGTTCCTGCTGGCCGGCCCGGCGGCGGCGATCGCGCCGGAGGTGAAGTCCGCGCTGCGCAAGCTGATGGGCGCGCTGCCCGGCACGTTCCGCGCGGACGCCGAGGCCGCCGCGGACGCGGTGTTCGTCGACCAGGCCGGCTGGGGCGAGCGCCCGAAGGACCGGCCGCCGATGGTCGAGGCGCTGCGGGACGCCGTCATCGCGCGCCGCCAGGTCCGCTTGACCTACGCGGGACGCGAGACGTCGGAGCGGCTCGTCGACCCGTGGGGCCTGGTCGACAAGGACGACGTCTGGTACCTCGTGGCCGGCACGGACAAGGGGCGCCGCACGTTCCGCGTCGACCGGGTCGTCGCGGCGGAGCCGACGGACGCCGTCGCGGACCGGCCGTCGGACCTGGAACTGGCCAAGGTGTGGGAAGAAGTCGTCGAAGAGGTCGAACGGCGCCGTTCCCCGCTCTCCGCGGACGTCGTGCTGGACCGGCGGTACCTCCGGGTGCTGCGCGACCGGTTCGGCCGGCACTGCGAGCTGGTCGGCGAGCTGCCCGGGGACCGCGTCCGGGTCCGCGTCGCGGCGCCCGCGCCGATCATGATCGCACAGGAGCTGGCGGGCTGGGGCTCCTTAGTGGACGTCGAGGGCCCGGAATCGGTCCGCGCGGAACTCGCTCGCCTCGGTTCCGAGCTGGTGAATCAGTACGGGTGAAGATCTTTTAGGACACCCACTGAGCGTGCGCTTTTCCGCGCCATACTCGGTAAACACCGTTAATCGGTACACTGTGGACAGTACGGAGACCCACCAAGAGTGTCCGTTACTCTCCGGTATCATGCCGTTCGGAGTACCCGCGATCACCCGTTTGCTGCTACCGTAACGCCTCCGTGACCTGAACGTGTGTTCGGTGACACTTCGGTGAGGGCAGACGATGCGTGACGATGTGGTCGAGGCGAGTGCCGTGGTCGGGCATCCGCCGGACGTGGTGTGGCAGATCGTCGGATCGCCGGAGTGGTATCCCCGCTTCGTGCCCGAGATCAGCTGGAGCGAGGTGCAGGAGCCGGCCTCGCGCGGGCGCGGCCCCCGGGGCCTGATCCGGATCGTCCCCGAACGCCGCCCGATGCTGGAGACGCAGGTTCAGGCCGTCGTCTACCGGCCGGGCGAGCACGTCGTGTGGTGCGGCGTCCCCGACGACGGCACCTGGGTCTCCCTCGAGCTGAGACCGCTGGCCGGCGGGAGGACCGAGCTCTTCGTGCGGATGATGCTGCAGCCGGCGCACATGGAGCTGGTGTCGTCGATCAAGAAGGACATCCGCGCCGTCGCGCGGCGCCTCGACCTGCACCTGTCGGGCCAGGCCGACCCGGACGCCGGTCCCGACGGCGTCAAGGCCACCAAGCTGCGCACCACGAGCATCCTGGTGCGCGCCGGGGTGCTCAGCCCGGGCCGCCCGGACAAGCTGGCGCGTCAGCTCAACTCCATCTCGCAGTGGGGCGCCACCATCGCCGGCGGCTACCAGGCCGCCGCGGCCCGCGCCGCCGACGAGGTCGCGCTGCACGACGAGCGCAACGTCCGCACCTTCGCCCAGGTCCAGGAGCGCAGCGACCGGCTCACCAACGCGCTCAGCGAGCTCGGCGTCAACGAGCGCGACCGGATCGCGCTGATGTGCCGCAACCACTCCGCGATGGTCGAGTCGTTCGTCGCGGCCAGCAAGCTCGGCGCCGACGTCATCCTGCTCAACACCGGCCTCTCCGCGTCGTCGGTCAAGGACGTGCTGGCCGAGCACCGGCCGGCCGCCGTGCTGGCCGACGACGAATTTGCCCAGACCATTGCGAACGTCCCCGGCGACTTCGCGCGCATCAGCACCTGGCCGGACGCCGAGACCGGCTACCCGACCGTCGACGAGCTGATCCAGTCCGCCCCCGCCGACCGGCCCAAGCCGGCCGAGCGGCCGGGCCGGCTGGTCGTGCTCACCTCCGGCACCAGCGGGACGCCGAAGGGCGCGCGCCGCCCGACCCCGAAGGGCATGGGCGCAGCCGCGTCGATCCTCGACCGCATCCCGCTGAAGGCCGGCGACCGGATCCTCGTGGCGGCACCGCTGTTCCACAGTTGGGGCCTGGCCGCGATGCAGATCGGCATGGCGCTGCGCTCGTCGCTGGCGCTGGTCCGCAAGTTCGACGCCGAAGAGACCCTGAGGACGATCGCCGAGCAGCAGTGCGACGCGCTGTTCGTCGTCCCGATCATGCTGCAGCGGATCATGGACCTGCCCGAGCGGGTCCGCGCGCGCTACGACCTGTCGTCCCTGCGGATCGTCGCGAGCAGCGGCTCGGCGATGTCCGGGACGTTCGTGACGTCGTTCATGGACACCTTCGGCGACGTCCTCTACAACTTCTACGGCTCGACCGAGGTGTCCTGGGCGAGCATCGCCGACCCCGCCGACCTGCGCGCCGCGCCGACCACCGCGGGCCGGTGCCCGCTCGGCACGAACGTCGCGATCCTCGACGAGGACCGCAAGCCGGTGCCGCCCGGCGGCGAGGGCCAGATCTTCGTCGGCAACGACATGCTGTTCGACGGCTACACCTCCGGCATCGACCCGGCGCGCGCGGCGGACCTGATGGCCACCGGCGACGTCGGCTACCTCGACGCGGCGGGCCGGCTGTTCGTCACCGGCCGGGCCGACGAGATGATCGTCTCCGGCGGCGAGAACGTCTTCCCTCGCCCGGTCGAGGAAGCCCTGGTGGCGCTGCCCGGCGTGCACGACGCGGCGGTGGTCGGCGTGGCCGACGCGGAGTGGGGCCAGCGCCTGGCGGCCTACGTCGTCCCGCGGCGCGGCGCCTCGCTGCACGCGGAGGACATCCGCGCCTACATCCACCAGCGCCTTGCCCGCTTCGCCGTGCCGCGTGACGTCTACTTCGTGCCGGATCTGCCGCGCAACGCGACGGGCAAGATCCTCAAGCGCCTGCTGCACGACGACACCTGGCCCGTCACGACCGACTACTGATGCCGGAACACACCCCTGACGGCCGCTTCATCGTGGTCAACGGCCGCCGCTGGCGCGCGACCGACCCCGAAATCCCGGACGACGTCCGGGATCGGCTGCAGAAGCACCTGATGGCCGCACGGCGCGCGGTCGGGGCGGCGGGCGACGACGACGACGCTCGTGCCCGGGCGCGCGAGCGCGTCCAGCTGGCGAAGGTGGCGCTCGGCGAACGCGGCGAGCCGTGGTGGGAGCAAACGTCCGCGCAGCGCCGGGAACGCTGGGAGCGCGGCCTCACCGACCTCGACTGACCGGCTGCCGCAGCACGGTCTTGAGCTTCGCGGGTTCCGTCCGGTCGGCTTCAAGCCTTGCGCGGCAAGGAATTCTTCGTGCAGCCGGGCCGGCAGCGGGCCCTCGTCGTCGTACGAACCGACGTGCAAAGCCTGCGCGCAGTGGCCCTCATCGAACTTCTTCTTGCGGCGCAAGGCTTCCCGGGCCTCGTCGACCCGGTCCGGCCAGGCGATGAGCATCGGCCATGTCCTCCGCCCACCACAACTCTTCCAGAAGCGCTTCGACGGTGCGTTGGCAGCTCTCGGCGGTGTCCGGGTTCCCCCGGCCGTCGATCGCGATGACCAGCTGCACGGGCACGTCCAGCAGCGCCCATTCGGCGGCGCGGACGGCTGGGCGGCGGCCGCCCGGCGCACCTCGGCCAGCCGTGCGCCGACGGCTTCGGCGCGCTCGGCCAGCGCCGCGGCGAGCCGCCCGGGCGGGAGGAGCGGGCTGTTCGCGAGCCCGGCCAGCACCGGCGGGTGCACCGGGCGCAGCTCCGCGATGGCCGCCTCCGCGGCTGCCGCGCACGCTTCCCGGCCGGCTTCGGTGGCCGTGAACGTCTTCTTCGCCTTGGCGTGCGCGCAGTCGGCCGCGACCTCGGCGATCAGGCCGCGGTCGCGCAGCTTCGTCCAGCTCGTGCTGGAATAGGCCGCGTCGTCAACCGAAGAACCGGGTCAGCTCCGCCGCGACCTCGGCCGGCGCCTCCTCGGGCAGGTAGTGGTCGGACGGCAGGGCCCGGCCGGTGACGTCGGCGGCGTACCCGCGCCAGACGTCGAGGACGTCGTAGTTCCGGCCGACGAAGCTGCGTTCGCCCCAGAGCGCCCGGACGGGGACTTCGAGGAGGCGGCCCGCGTCGGCCTCATCGTGCTCGAGGTCGATCGTCGCGGCGGCCCGGTAGTCGGCGCAGGACGCGGCGATGGACGCTTCGTCGAAGCACCGCACGTACTCGGCCATCGCGGCCGGGTCGAACGGCGTGCCGCCCGCGTGCCGGGACGTCATCCGGGCGCGGATCCAGAACTCGGGATCGGCGCCGATCATCCGCTCGGGGATGCCGTGGCCCGCGGTGAGGAAGAACCAGTGCCAGTAGCCGGTCGCGAAATCGCGGTCGGCGCAGGCGAAGGCGTGTCGGGTCGGCACGATGTCGAGCACGGCCAGCGCGCGCACGGCGTCCGGCCGGTCGAGCGCCATCCGGTGCGCGACCCGGCCGCCGCGGTCGTGCCCGGCGACGGCGAAGCGGTCGAAACCGAGTTCGGCCATCACGTCGACCTGGTCCGCGGCCATGGTGCGCTTCGCGTACTCCGTGTCCCCGTTGGTGGGCGCGGGTTTGCCGCTGTCGCCGTAGCCCCGCAGGTCGGCCGCCACGACCGTGAAGCGCTCCGCGAGCAGCGGCGCGACGGCGTGCCAGATCACGTGCGTCTGCGGATAGCCGTGCAGGAGCAGCACGGGCGGGCCCTCGCCGCCGACGGCGCAGCGGATCGGCACACCGGCCTCGACCGTGCGGTACCGGAACGGCAGCGGGACGCTCATCGGGCTCCTCCCAGCTCGTCGAGCACCGCACGGGTGAAGCCCACCGTCGTCGCGGTGCCACCCAGGTCGGGCGTGCGCAGCCGAGTCTTCGCCAGCACCGCGGCGAGCGCACCTTCGACACCGGCGGCGGCTTCGGCGTGGCCGAGGTGGTCCAGCAGCAGCGCGGCGGTCCAGATCGCGCCGATCGGGTTCGCGATCCCGCGCCCGGCGATGTCCGGCGCGGAGCCGTGCACCGGCTCGAACATCGACGGGAACTCGCGCTCGGGGTTGAGGTTCGCGGCCGGGGCGAGGCCGATCCCGCCCGCGACGGCGGCCGCGAGGTCGCTGAGGATGTCCCCGAAGAGGTTGGACGCGACGACGACGTCGTAGCGTCCCGGGTCGAGCACGAACTTCGCGGCGAGGGCGTCGATGTGCTCGGACTCGACGTCGACCTCGGGCTTCGCCGCGGCGCGTTCGGCGACGATCTCGTCCCAGAACGGCATGGTGTGCACGATGCCGTTGGACTTCGTCGCGGACGTCAGCTTCCCGCGGCGGCGCGCGGCGAGATCGAGCGCGAAGTCGACGACCCGCGTGACGCCGGGGCGGGTGAACACGGCCTCCTGCACGGCCAGCTCGCCGGGCAGGCCGCGGTTGAGGCGGCCGCCGATCTCGCTGTACTCCCCCTCGACGTTCTCGCGCACCACGACGAAGTCGACGTCGCGGGCGCCGCGGACCGGGCTTTCGAGGCCGTCGAACACCCGGATCGGCCGGAGGTTGACGTACTGCCGGAAGCCGCGGCGCAGCGGGATGAGCAGGCCCCACAGGGAAACGTGGTCGGGGACGCCGGGCGCGCCGACGGCGCCGAGGAAGAGCGCGTCGTGGTGGCGGACGCGGTCGAGGCCGTCGGCGGGCATCATCGCGCCCTCGGCCAGGTAGCGCTCGCAGGACCAGTCGAACTCGTCGTAGCGGAAGCGCACGCCGTGCCGCGTGCCGGCCGCGTCGAGCACGGCGCGGGCCGCCGGGGTCACTTCGCGGCCGATGCCGTCACCGGGGACGAGGGCGATGCGGTGGGAGGTCATGCCCTCGATGTCAGCAGGCGGCCGCGGGCGGCGTCCAAGACCGGATCACGGCCCGGCTGATAGGCCCTGCCTATCGATCGTGGCGACGAAGGCCGCCGCCGTCGGCGTGAGCGATGGACGGCCGACCAGCGCGACGTGCAGGTGGGCGGGCGGATCCAGGGCGAACACGCGCGCCCCGGCCCGCTCCGCCAGCGACGTCCACGAGTCGGCCAGCACCGCCATCCCGACCCCGCCCAGCACTAGCGGCAGGATCGCCTCCCGGTGCTCGGTCTCCACCACCGGCACGACGTCGACGCCGCTCGCCCGGATGTCGTCGACCAGCCGCCGCATGCCGGTGCCCGGCTGGCCGACGATCAGGCGCCGGCCGGCGAGCAGCTCGCGCGGCACCGGCTCGCCGTCCGGGAACGGCGCGTCCGGGCCGGTGACCAGCACGAACCGCTGCCGGCCGCACGGGACGACGTCCAGCCCGGCGGCCTCGATCGGCTCAGGACCGGCGGCGAGGCCGAGCTCGGTGACCCCGCCGCGGACCATGCCGAGGACCTCGTCCGGGGTGAAGGCCGAGCGCACGGCCACCGTCAGCCCGGGATGGCGCTCGGTGAACCGGCGGATCATGCCGCTGAGCGGCTCGACCGCCTGCGACGGCATGGCGGCGATCTCGACCCGCCCCGCTTCGAGCCCGCCGACCGAATCGACGGCCGACCGCGCGGCGGCGAGCCCGCGCACGATCTGCCGAGCCGGCTCCACGAGCGCGTGCCCGGCCTGCGTCAGCACGAGGCGGCGTCCGACGCGGTCGAACAGGCTGGTGCCGAGGTCCCGCTCGAGGACGCGCACGGCCTGCGAGAGCGACGGCTGCGCGATGTAGAGCACCTGGGCGGCCCGGCTCATCCCGCCGTGGTCGACCACGGCGAGGAAGTACTCGAGCTGCCTCGCGTCCACACTCACCTCCGGGGCGGCCCAGCATAGATCGCGGCGCTGACCTGCGCTCACGGAAATTGTCGGTGGGTACTGGCATGCTTCTCCGGGTAAGCCACCCCGGGCCACCGCCCGGGGAGAACCGACCGGACGGCAAAGGAAACCAGTGGGGGGACAGGTGGTGACGGCGGTGCCGTGGACCGCGGAACGCGTGGCCGGGCTGGCGCCGGATCCCGCTTCGGAGAAGGCGGGCCGGGCGCTCGCGACCCCGGCGAAGTGGTCCGGCGCGGGCGTCTCGGACGAGGCGATCTGGGGCTTTTGCCAAGGCAGCGGCAAGAAGCCGTACCAGACGTGCGTCGAGCTGGCCGAGCCCGCGTTCCGGTGTTCCTGCCCCAGCCGCAAGTTCCCGTGCAAGCACGCGCTCGGCCTGCTGCTGATGTGGGCGGCCGGCCGGATCGACGCCGCGGACCCGCCGGAGTGGGTGCACACCTGGCTCGCCGAGCGCGCGGACCGGGCGCGGAAGGCGGAGAAGCGCGCGGAAGCCGCGGGCCCCAAGGACGAAGAGGCCGCGGCCAAACGCGCCGAGGGCCGCGCGGCGCGCGTCGAAGGCGGCGTCGCGGAGCTGAAGGTGTGGCTGACCGACCGGGTCGGCGCGGGGTTCGCGGGCTTCGACCGCAGCGGCTCCGAGGAGCTGCGCACGGTCGCCGCCCGGATGGTCGACGCGCAGGCGTCAGGCCTGGCGGGCGGACTGCGGCGGGCGGCCGGGATCGTCGGCCGCCGCGACTGGCCGGACGCCCTGCTGGCCGAGCTGTCGCTGCTGTTCCTGCTCGCGGACGCGGCGGGCCGGCTGAATGAGCTGCCACCCGGCCTGGCCGAGACCGTGCGGACGCGGCTCGGGTTCTCGGTGGAGACGGCCCGGGTCCTCAAGAGCGGCGAGCGCGTCGCGGACGACTGGCTGATCACCGGCGCGGCCGACGAGGAGAACGACCGGCTGCTGACCCGGCGCACGTGGCTGCGCGGGCGTCGCACGGGGCGGGACGCGCTGGTGCTTTCGTTCGCGCCACCGGGCCGTCCGCTCGACGCGTCGCTGCCGCCCGGGCACCTGCTCACGGCGGAACTGGCGTTCTACCCGGGCGCCGCTCCCCTGCGGGCCCTCGTGGCGGAGCGGGGCATTCCCCTCCCCGCCCCGACGGCCGCGGGCGGCTCGATCGAGCAGGCGCTGGCGGCGTACGCGAGGGCGATGGCAGCGGACCCGTGGCTGGAACGCTGGCCGGTCCTGCTCTCGGAGGTGACCCCCGCCGAACACGGCACCGGCTGGTGTCTGTCCGAAAAGGACGGCACAGCGCTGCCCCTGGTCCCGTACGCGTTCCCGTGGTCGCTACTGGCCCTCTCAGCCGGCGCCCCTCTGACGGTGGCCGCCGAGTGGAGCCCAGCAGGCCTACGGCCCTTGACGTGCTGGCACGAGAACCGGGCGGTCCGCCTGTGACCCGCCACCCCGAACCACCCGTGTCGACCCCCCAATCACGCGTGTCGACTCCCCAAGCACACGTGCCGACCTCCCAATCACGCGAGTCGTCCATCCAGGTACGCGTGTCGTCCATCCAGGCACGCGAGTCGTCCCGCCAGGCACGCGAGTCGACTATCCAAGTACGCGAGTCGTCCACCCAGGTACACGTGTCGACTGTCCAATCACGCGTGTCGCCCCTTCAAGCACACGAACCGATACACCGGGCACACGTGTCGACCCTCCAATCACGCGAGCCGACTCCGCAAACACAGGTGCCGACTCCCCAAGCACACGTGTCGACCCACCAAACACACGAGTCGACTCCCCAGACACACGAGTCGACTCCCCAAACACAGTTGTCGGTCCCGTACCCACACCGGCCGGGACCCCGCACCAACCCACCGCAAGAACACCGGCAGACCAAGGAGGTGCGCTCATGAAAGCCTGGGAAGACCTCGTCGGCACCGCGCTCCTCGGCACCCGCCGCCGGCCGCTGGACCTCAGCGGTCAACCCCCTGCCGTGCAGGAGATGGCCAACGCACGCAGCGAGCCCGCCGAACAGCTGCTCGCCGCCGCCGCGGTGCTCACCACCTACCGGCGGGCCGGGCGGCGGGCGCTCACCGACGTCAAGCCGCTGCCCGTCGCCGCGGCCGATGAACGTCCTTTCATTCCTGCTCTGGCGCGGGAACGGCTGGCCCGGCTGCTCGCCGCCAGCCATCCCGATCTGCTCCAGGAGTGGCTCGGCGTCCTCGCCGGCACGCGCTTCCGCGTCCCGCCGGAGTTCCTGCCGCTGCTGGCCGAGTCCGCTCGCTCCAAGGCGGCCCTGCGCGGGCCGCTCGTCGCGGTCGCCGGGTCCCTCGGGGCGTGGCTCGGGCAGCGGAACCCCGACTGGGCCTTCCTGGCCGCGCCCGCCGAGGAATCCGGTGACGTCTGGCAGTACGGCAGCCTCGCCCAGCGCCGCCGGTGGCTGGCCGCCCGGCTGACCGACGACGCCGACGCGGCCCGCGAAGCGCTGACGACGTCGTGGAAGAGCGAGCCCGCCGACGTCCGGGCCGACTTCCTCGGCGTGCTCGCCGGGCACGTCCGGGACGCCGACGAGGACTTCCTCGAAGCCGCCCTCACCGATCGCGCGGCCGCCGTCCGGGAGAAGGCCGCCGACCTGCTCGGCCGGCTGCCGGACACCCGCCACGGGCACCGGATGGCCGAACGGCTGCGGCCGCTCGTCCGGCGCCGCGGCCGGGTCCTCGACGTCGCCCTGCCGCAGACCGAGAGCGGCAAGGACGAGGGCACCGTCCGGTTGCGGACGCTGGTCTCGGCCGCGCCGCTGTCCTTCTGGACGGAGTTCGGGCCGCCCGCCGAGGTGGTGCGGATGACCGTCGAAGGCTGCCCGCCCGGCGTCCTGCGAGACGCCTGGGCCGCGGCGGCCCTGCGCCAGCGCGACGAAACCTGGGCCCACGCCCTGATCGGCGCCGACCCCGGCGGGCGCGCCACCCCGCCGCTGCTCGGCGTGCTGGGCCCGGCGAGCCAGGCCGCCACCATCGGGCACCTGGTCGGGCGGCTGCCCACCGAGTCGTTCGCGCGGCTGGTGCACGAGCTGCCCCGGCCGTGGACCGCCGAACTGGGCACCGCGCTGCTCGACTGGATCGCCCGCCAGGACGACCACCGCCTGGTCTCGCACGCCGCCGTCGTGATCGCCCGCGCGGTCCCGGCCGGCTGCCTGCGCCACCCGCTGGCCACCACCCGGCTGACCATGGACGCCGGGCCGTGGCGCCGGGCGCTCACCGAAACGTTGAACTTCCGCCGCGAAATGTACGAGGAGCTCGCATGACCGCCCCCGCCACCGTCCTCCGGCCGCACGCCGAACAGGAGCACGCCGCCGAACTGGCCGCGCTGGCCGCCGCCGACGACCGGGCCAAGCCGCCCAACTGGAACCTCTCCCCCTGGGCGGTCGTCGAGTACCTGCTCGGCGGCACCCTGCCGGACGGCACCGTCATCACGCCGAAGTACGTCGGCCCGCGGCGGCTGATCGAGGTCGCCGTCGCCACTCTGGCCACCGACCGCGCGCTGCTGCTGCTCGGCGTGCCCGGCACGGCGAAGACGTGGGTGTCCGAGCACCTGACCGCCGCGATCAGCGGCGACTCGACGCTGCTGGTGCAGGGCACCGCGGGCACGTCCGAGGAGTCGATCCGCTACGGCTGGAACTACGCCCGGCTGATCGCCGAAGGCCCGAGCCCGGCCGCGCTCGTCGAAAGCCCGGTGCTGCGCGCGATGCGCGACGGGAAGCTGGCCCGGCTCGAGGAGCTCACGCGCATCCCGGCGGACGTCCAGGACACGCTGATCACCATCCTGTCCGAGAAGACGCTCCCGATCCCCGAGCTGGGCGACGAGGTCCAGGCGCGGCCCGGCTTCAACATGATCGCGACGGCGAACAACCGCGACAAGGGCGTCAACGAGCTGTCCAGCGCGCTGCGGCGGCGGTTCAACACCGTGGTCCTGCCGCTGCCCGACAGCGCGGAGGCGGAGATCGAGATCGTCAGCCGGCGGGTCCTGGAGCTGGGCACGTCCCTGCAGCTGCCCGCCGAAGCCGCGGAACTGGCCGAGATCCGCCGGGTCGTCACCGTGTTCCGCGAGCTGCGCTCGGGCCGCACCGAAGACGGCCGCACGGCGGTGAAGTCGCCGTCCGGCACGCTGTCCACCGCCGAGGCGATCAGCGTGCTCACCGGCGGCCTGGCCCTGGCGACCCACTTCGGCGACGGCGTCCTGCGCCCGCACGACATCGCGGCCGGCATCCACGGCGCGGTGGTCAAGGACCCGGTCGCCGACCGCGCGATCTGGCTGGAGTACCTGGAGACGGTCGTCCGCGAGCGCGACGGCTGGTCCGACTTCTACCGGGCCGGCCAGGAGATTTCGTGACCACCACCCACCTGCTCGGCATCCGCCACCACGGTCCGGGCTCGGCCCGGGCCGTGGCGGCGCGGCTGGCGGAGCTCGCACCGGACGTCGTGCTGATCGAGGGGCCGCCGGAAGCCGACGCGCTCGTCGAGCTGACCGAGGATCCGGCGATGGCGCCGCCGGTGGCGCTGCTGGCGTACGCGACCGACGACGTCTCGCGGGCCGCGTTCTGGCCGTTCGCCGTCTTCAGTCCCGAGTGGCAGGCGCTCGCGTACGCGCGGGAAGCCGGTGTCCCGGTGCGGTTCTGCGACCTGCCCGCCGCGAACACCTTCGCCGCCGGGCCGGACGAGCACGCCGGCCCGCCCGGCGACCCGCTCGCGAGCCTGGCCGCCGCCGGTGGTTACGACGACCCGGAACGCTGGTGGGACGACGTCGTCGAGTCGCGGCGGGACGACGCCTCGCCGTTCGAGGTGATCGCCGAGGCGATGACGGCGCTGCGCGAGGGCGAAAAACCGCCGCAGGGCAACGAAGCACGCCGTGAGGCGTACATGCGCTCGGTGCTGCGCAAGACCCGCAAGGACGGCTTCGAGAACATCGCCGTCGTGTGCGGCGCGTGGCACGTGCCCGCGCTGGCCGACCCGCTGCCGCCCGCGTCGCACGACCAGACCGTCCTCAAAGGACTGCCGAAGCGGAAGGTCGCGTGCACCTGGGTGCCGTGGACGCACGGGCGGCTCGCCGCGGCCAGCGGCTACGGCGCGGGCGTGCTGTCGCCGGGCTGGTACCACCACCTGTTCACCACGGCGTCCGACGTCACCACGCGCTGGCTGGCCGGCGTCGCGGCGGTGCTGCGCGAAGAGGACCTGCCGGTCTCGACCGCGCACGTCATCGAGGCGGTCCGGCTGGCCGAGGCGCTGGCCGCGCTGCGCGGCCGGTCCTCGGCCGGGCTGGCGGAGGTCACCGAGGCCACCCGGTCCGTGCTGTGCGGCGGGGACGACGTGCAGGTCGCGCTGGTCACCCGGCGGCTGGTCGTCGGCGAACGGCTCGGCGAGGTGCCGGACCGCGTCCCGCAGCCCCCGCTGGCCGCGGACCTGACCGCGACCGCGAAACGCCTGCGGCTCAAGAAGGACCCGGTCGTCAAGGAGCTCGACCTCGACCTGCGGACGCCGGGCGGGCTCGACCGCTCGAAGCTGCTGCACCGGCTGCGGATCCTCGGCATCGAGTGGGGCACGCGGGAGGCGTCGGCGCGGCGGAACCGGGGGACGTTCCGCGAGACCTGGGCGCTGTGCTGGGAACCGTCGTTCGAGGTCGACCTCGTCGCGGCCGCCGTGCACGGCACGACCGTGCCGTCGGCGGCCGGCTCCGCGGTCCGCGGCACGGTCGAGGGCACCCCGCCGCTCGACGAGGTCACCACCGCCGTGGAGAACTGCCTGCTCGCGGACCTGGCCGACGCGCTGCCCGACGCGCTCGCGGCGCTCGACGCGCGGGCCGCGGCCGACTCGGACGTCGCGCGGCTGATGTCCGCGCTGCCCGCGCTGGCCCGGGCGACCCGCTACGGCGACGTCCGCGGCACCGACACCGGCTCCCTGCGCGCGGTCGCGCTCCGCATGCTGGACCGGGTCTGCGCCGGGCTGCCCCCGGCGACCCACGGGATCGACGACGACGCCGCGACCCGGTTCTGCCAGCTGGTCGACGGGGTCCACGACGCGACCGCGCTGCTGGGCGAGGACGCGAAGGCACGCTGGCTGGCCGCGCTCGCCCGGCTGGCCGAACGCCCGTCGCTGCCGCCGCTGCTGGCCGGGCGGCTGAGCCGGATCCTGCACGACGCCGGGCTGCTCGACTCGCTCGACATCGAACTGCGGCTCGGCCGGGCGCTCACACCGGGCATCACGCCGTCTGCGGGCGCGGCGTACGTCGAAGGCTTCTTCGACGGCGGGGCCCTGCTGCTGGTGCACGACGAAGCCCTGCTGCAAGTGATCGACGCCTGGCTCGCGGCGATCCCCGTCGACGTCTTCACCGAGGTGCTTCCGTTGCTGCGGCGCACTTTCGGGGCGTTCAGCGGGCCCGAGAAGCGGGCGATCGGGCAGCGGGCGGCCGGGCTGACCGGCGCCACGCGGGTCGTCGTGCCGACGGCCGACGAACTGGACGAAGAACGGGCCGAGCGCGTGCTGCCCGTCATGGCGACACTGCTGGGGGCCGGGGCATGAGCGTGGACACGGACCGGTTGCGCCGCTGGCGGCTGGTGCTGGGCGGTGACGGCGCCGGCCCCGGGTCGGGACTGGAAGACGCCCAGCTGTCCGAAGAGGACAGTGGCGTGGACAAGGCGCTGGCCGCCCTCTACGACAAGCCGGACGAGGACGCCACCGGCGGCCCGCGGAGTGCGAACCTGGGCGCGTCGGCGCCGCGGGTCGCGCGCTGGCTCGGCGACGTCCGGCGTTACTTCCCCAGCACCGTCGTGCAGGTGATGCAGCGCGACGCGGTCGACCGGCTCGGGCTGACCCGGATGCTGCTGGAGAAGGAGCTGCTCGCGGCGGTCGAGCCGGACGTCCACCTGGTCGGCACCCTGCTTTCGCTCAACAGCGTGCTGCCCGAGGAGACCAAGGAGACCGCGCGCGAGGTCGTCCGCAAGGTCGTCGAAGAGCTGGAGGAACGGCTCGCCGACCGCACGCGCGCGGCGATCAAGGGCGCGCTCGACAAGGCGTCGCGCACGCACCGGCCGCGTCCGGGCGACGTCGACTGGGCCCGCACGATCCACGCCAACCTCAAGCACTACTCCCCCGAGCTGCGCACGATCGTCCCGGAGAAGCTGATCGGCTTCGGGCGGCGGCAGCAGGCGGTGCAGCGCGACGTGATCCTGGCCGTCGACCAGTCGGGCTCGATGGCGGAGTCGGTGGTGTACTCCGGGCTGTTCGGCGCGGTGCTGGCGTCGATGCGGGCGCTGAAGACGTCGTTCGTCGCGTTCGACACCGAGGTCGCCGACCTCACCGAGCACCTCGCCGACCCGGTCGACGTGCTGTTCGGCACCCAGCTGGGCGGCGGCACCGACATCAACCGGGCGATCGCCTACTGCCAGGGCCTGGTCGGCCGCCCCGAGCAGACGCTGCTGGTGCTGATCAGCGACCTCTACGAAGGCGGCGACGAGGACGAGCTGCTGCAGCGGGTCGCCGAGCTGGTCAACTCGGGCGTCCAGGTGGTGACGCTGCTGGCGCTGTCCGACTCGGGCGCGCCGTCGTACGACCACGAGAACGCGGCGGCGCTGGCGGAGCTGGGCGTCCCGGCGTTCGCGTGCACCCCGGACCAGTTCCCGGAGCTGATGGCGGCCGCCGTCCGCGGTGACGACCTGCAGGCCTGGGCCGCCCGCGAGAGCAGCTGAGTTGCGGGATTAAACCTACCCCGGCCGCTGTTCAACAGGATGCGGGACGTTCTCGGGGCCCGCACCGCCGACCAGGAAGGGACGGCAGCCATGAAGGTCCGCAGTTCGCTTCGTTCGCTCGCCCGCCAGCCGGGCGCCCAGGTCATCCGCCGCGGGACGCGCGTGTTCGTGATCAACAAGGACAACCCGCGCTCCAAGGGCCGCCAGGGCTGAGCGACACGGCCGGGCCCGGAACCACGCGGTTCCGGGGCCGGCCGTTTTGCGCCCGCGTCGACTTAGCAGTGAAAATCCATCCGCAGGGTCCCGATCAGCCCGTACCAGCCGGCCGGGAAGTGGCCGGTCGCGAACCACCGGTACTGCAGGCTGCTGTCCGGCAGGTTCTTCGCGAACTCGTTCCCGTCCGGGGTGTCCGGGAAGGTGTTGCCGAGCAGGCCGAGCTCGGCGCCGTTGCGGTCCAGCACGTGCACCCACATCAGCCAGGCGTCGTTGTCGTCGCTGCTGGTGACCGTGCCGTCGAACGAGGCCGTGCCGTCCGGGTTGAGGGTCCAGCTCGCGCCGTGGAACAAGGTGCAGTCACCGGAGTGCAGGTCACTGTTCCAGGTGAAGCGGATCCCGGCCGCTGTGGACGCCGGGGCGGCCACGCCCGCGGTGACCGCGGCCGGCTGAGCGGCCGAGGCCGGTGCGGTGAGCGCGAACCCGCTCGCCAGGACGGCCAGAGCCACCGCCGTAGTTTTCGCCAGGGAACCGAACTTTCGTCGCATCAGGTGTTCCTCCCGTAATCACGTGAATGCGTACGTTCCTCACCGTGACACGGCCGTGAATCGATCACCAGAAGCGAACGGACACGGAATTCCACCCACAGGGGCGGCTTTTGCGCTGCCCGAAAACGCAGGGCTAAGCGGGCACCGGGGACTCCGCGCGGCCGAAGCGCATGACGCCGTCCTCGAGGCGGTTGAAGCGCATGTCCGCGAGGTCCAGCAGGTAGTTCTGGCGCATCATCCAGGGCCGACGCTCGCCCTGCTTCGGCAGGTCCGCGGCGGCCCTCTTGATGTACCCGGACGCGAGGTCGACGATCGGGCGCGGACGGCCCGCGCTCGACGCGCCGGCCGCGTCCGGGGTGCACGACACGAACCCGCGGCGGTCCAGGTGCTCCAGGAGGCGGCAGACGTACTGGGACGTCAGGTCCGCGCGCAGCGTCCACGAGTTGTTCGTGTACCCCACGCACCACGCCAGGTTCGGGATGCCGCCGAACATCATGCCCTTGTACGCGCGCTGCTCGCCCGGCTCGATCTCGCGGCCGTCGACGGTCAGCGTGATCCCGCCGAACGCCACCAGCCGCAGCCCGGTCGCCGTCACGATGACGTCCGCGGGCAGCTCCCGGCCGGACTCGAGAAGCACCCCGCCGGGAGTGAACCGTGCGATCCGGTCCGTCACGATGTCGGCCTTGCCCGAGCGCAGCGCCTGGAACAGGTCCGCGTCCGGCACCAGGCACAGCCGCTGGTCCCACGGGTTGTAGTCCGGCACGAAGTGCGGGTCGACCGGGATCGACGCGGGCAGCTGCGCCGCGACCCGGTCGCGCAGCGTCCGGGACGCCCGGTCCGGCAGCCGCCGCAGCAGCTGGAAGAAGAACGTGCCCAGCACGACGTTCTTGCCGCGCACCACCCGGTGCGCGAGGTGCTCCGGCAGCAGCGCGCGGATCCGGTCGGCGAGCGCGTCCCGCCCCGGGCGCGCCACGATGTACGACGGCGAGCGCTGCAGCATGGTCACCCGCGCTGCGCGCGGCGCCATCGCCGGGACGAGCGTCACCGCCGTCGCGCCGCTGCCGATCACGACGACCTGCTTGCCGTCGTAGTCCAGCTCGTCCGGCCACTGCTGCGGGTGCACGATGTCGCCCGCGAACTCGCCGCGGCCCGGGAAGTCGACGACGTGCCCGCCCGCGTAGTCGTAGTAACCGCTGCACAGGTAGAGGAACCGGCAGGTGAACGTGGCGCCGTGCGCGGTCGAGACCGTCCAGAGCGCGTCGGCGGACGACCAGCTCGCGCCCACGGCCCGGTGCCCGAACCGGATGTGCCGCTCGATGCCGTACGCGGCCGCGGTCTCGCGGACGTAGGCGAGGATCGATGGGCCGTCGGCGATCGCCTTCGGGTCCTTCCACGGCCGGAACGGGTAGCCGAGGGTGAACATGTCCGAATCGGACCGGATGCCCGGATACCGGAACAGGTCCCAGGTTCCCCCGATCGTGTCACGCGCTTCGAGGATCGCGTAGCTCTTGCCCGGCAGGCGTTCCTGCAGCCGGCAGGCCGCGCCGACGCCGGACAGGCCGGCGCCCACGATCAGGACGTCCACGTGCTCCGCGCTGGTCATGAAATCCAGCGTAACGGAGGTGGGGACCACGCTGGGCCGGGTCGGGGCACCGACCCAGCGTGGAGGCCTGCTTCAGCTTTCCGGGGGTCCGGGTGGCGGAGCCCCCGGCCGGGGCGAAGCCCCGCATGTCACAGGGGCACGACCTTCGTCGCGCCGAACGAACCCTTCAGCGGCACCACGACCGGCTTGCCGCGCACCGTCACCGTCACACTGTCCTGTGTTTGCGTCGGATCCGACACCGCCAGCTGGGCGCCCCAGCCGCACCGCCCGATCGCCACGGACGCCGGGCCGGACACCCGGACGTCGCCGACCGAACCCGCCGCGAAGAAGTTCGCCAGCAGGGTGTCGCCGACCTGGATCGCCTGGACCGTCGCGGTGTTGGCCCGGATATGCCACGTCCAAGAAGCGCCGACCGTGCCGAGGACCGACGCGCCCGGCAGCACCGCGTACGCGTACTTCGCGTCAGACGGCTTGATCCCGTGCTCCAGCACCAGCTTCTGGTACCGGCGGGTGTTCGGCGTCGTCGTGCCCTTGGTGTTGGCGCCGGTGTCGATGTCGCGCCACGCGCCGGTGCGGTCCTCCCGCAACGCCGTCACGGACGCGTCGTCGAGCAGCACGTACCCGCTGACGTTCTCCAGGTGCAGCCACTTCGGCCGCAGCGCGGAGGCCTTGCCGAGGTCGGTCGCGACGCGCCGGAAGTCCGCGGTCAGCGTCCCGCGACCGCCCTCGCCGAGGTTGCGGTTCTCGATCGTCGTACGCACCGCGGCCGCCGACGTACTGGTGATCCCCGCGCCCAGGCAGACGACCCCGGACGGCGTGAAGAACCACGACTTCTTCGCGACCAGCGAACCGTCCCAGGACTTGAAGTCGAACGCGTAGGCGCCGTGCCGGTCGTCCCAGCGGACGCCGCCGGTGTGGGGGTTCGGGCCGACCGGCACGTTGCCGAACGCCGGGTCGGCCGGGCCGGCGTTCTCCGTCGTGCCCGGCAGCAGCAGCGGGTCGACCGTCGGCCAGTAGGCGTCGGTGTAATGGCCCTTGGCGTTCGGCAGGAACGTGTAGAGCACGCCGTCACCGACGTAGTAGCCCTTGAGGTTCTGGCCGTTGATGGACTCGTAGCGCGAGATCCGCGTGGAGCTGACCCCCAGGGACGCCGTCCAGTCCTCGGTGACGTGCACCATCCGGTCCTGCTGGCCGAAGATGCGGTGCGCGGCCGTCGTCCGGGCCGGGCGCGTGTGGGCGGCCAGCATGTCCTGGGCGAACTCGATGCCCGGCGTGGCCACGAGGTCCGGGCCGGGCGCGAACCGCTCGGGGTCCGGGATCTTGAGGAACGGCGCGTACGTGCCCTCCGTGATCCACTTCGCCGCGAGCGCGTTGAGGTCGGTCTTGGTCTTGCCGGAAGCCGTCCGGGCCAGCACCAGCGTCGCCACGGTCAGCTGGTGGCCGATGTCGTGCCCGGTCTCCCCCTGCCGCGACAGCATCCGGCCGCGCACCGGCTCCAGCAGCGCGCCGGCGTAGACGAACGGCGCGAACGCGTCCGCGACCAGCGCGTAGATCTTGTCCTTGAGCGGCTGCGGGAGCGCGTACTCGGTGCCCTGCGTGACGTGGATGGCGCCGGCCAGCGCGGTGAGCAGCACGATGCCGTAGTGCCCCGGGTACGGGATGGTGTCGTGCTGGATGAACGAGCCGTCGACGTGGAAGCCGTCGCCCGCGGCGCGGTCCAGCCGCGCGACGACGCTCGCCGCGCCCCCGCCCGCGACGTCCGTGAGCGCGTCGATGCCGGTCTTGATCCAGGCCGTGTCGCCGATCAGCGCGCCGGCGACGATCGAGATCAGGCCCTTGTCCGCGCGGTTGGCGCCGGTCTCGACGAGCGCGGTGTTGTTCGCACGGACGTTCGGGTTGCCGACGAACCGCTTGATCGGGCTGACGTACCGGGCCAGCTCGTCGGCCGTCAGCTGGTCGGCAACCACCGAAAGCGTGTGCAGGACGTAGTACGGGACGCCGATTTCGTAGGTGTACCAGTTGCCGATCTCGCCGACCGTGGTGTTGTACTGGCTTTGGTAAATCAACTCCAGGGCCGCCTTGATCCGGGCGAGCACGGCCGGGTCGCCGTAGAGCGCGCCGCCCGGGGTGCCCCAGTCGACGGCGATGGCGCGCAGCCGCGCGTACATCGACGTGGTGTAGTCGCTGCCGGGGCCGAGCGGCAGGTCCGTCCACAGTGGAGCACCACCGCCCGCCACGGACAGGCTGTCGTTGTAGGCCTTGGCGACGCGGCCCAGGTTGGCCAGCGCCGCGGTGCGTTCGGGCGAGGGCCGGTTGATGCCGCTCTGCAGCTGCCGGTAGGCCGCGACGATCGGCGCGGTCGCGGCGGGCACACCACTCGCCGCCGCCACCGGGGTGGCCGCGGAAGCGAACGCGGGACGGGTGAGGAACACGGTGGAAGCGGCCGCCAGGGCGCCGCCGCGCAGGGCGTTTCTCCGGTTCACGGGCATGACAATGCCTCCCAGGATCAAGACATCCTTGGCTTGCGGGGAAAGGGAATGCGGCGGCGGCGTTCGGGGTCGTGAGTGGTTAGGGCGGTTCTAACCGCCCTAACCACTCACGACGGGGTCAGCGGGTTCCGTCGGTGCGTCGGGGCAGCTGCCAGGGGTTGGCCTCCTGCAGGGGTTCGGGCAGTAGCGCGTCCGGGAAGCCCTGCCAGGCGATCGGGCGGAGGAACCGCTCGATCGCCGCGGTGCCGACGGACGTCGTGGTCGGGGCGGTCGTGGCCGGGTACGGGCCGCCGTGCTGCTGGGCCCAGCTCACCGTGACGCCGGTGGGCCAGTCGTTCCACAGCAGCCGCCCGGCGACGCGGGCCAGGGACGGCAGGACCGGCCGGAGCCAGTCCGCGTCGGACTCCTCGCCGTGGATGGTGGCGGTGAGCCCCGGTTCGACGACGTCGAGCAGGCTCAGCAGCTCGGTCTGGTCGGCGTAGGTGACGATGAGGGACGCCGGGCCGAAGCACTCCTGGTGCACGGCCTCGCCGCCCTCGAGGAACTGCTTGCCGGTGGTCGCCAGCAGCGTCGGGGTGAACGCGGGCGCCTCGGACGGCGACGCCGACACGACGTCGACCCCCGGGACCTCGCGCAGCTTCGCGAGCGTCGAGGCGTACCCGCTCGCGATGCGGTCGTTGAGCATCGGCTGGGCCGCGGCGCCTTCCAGCGCCGAGCGCAGCGTCTCGGTCAGGCCGTGGTCCTCCGGCAGGAACAGCAGGCCCGGCTTGGTGCAGAACTGGCCGGCGCCGAGGGTGAACGACCCGGCGTAGCCCTTCGCGACAGCCTCGCCGCGGGCGGCGATCGCGCCCTCGGTCACGACGACCGGGTTCACGCTGCCCAGCTCGCCGTAGAACGGGATCGGCCGCGGCCGCGCGTTGGCGATGTCGAACAGCGCCCGCCCGCCCGGGATCGACCCGGTGAACGATGCCGCCGCGATCCGCGGGTCCTTCAGCGCGGTGACGCCCTCCTCCTGGCCGAAGATGACGTTGAACAGCCCGGCGGGAGCGCCCGCCTTGATGAGCGCCTCGCGCACGATCAGGCCGGTCTGCGCGGACAGCTCCGGGTGGCCCGGGTGTGCCTTGAGGATCACCGGGCAGCCCGCGGCCAGCGCGGACGCGGTGTCGCCGCCGGCGACGCTGAACGCGAACGGGAAGTTGCTGGCCGCGAACACCAGCACCGGGCCGATCGCGGTCTTGACGCGCCGGATGTCCGGGCGCGGGCCCATCGGCCAGTCCGGGTCGGCGTGGTCGACGGTGGCGCCGAGGTACTCGCCCTCGGTGAGGACCTCGGCGAACAGCCGCAGCTGGAACGTCGTCCGCTTCAGCTCGCCGGCCAGCCGCGGGGTGGCGGGCAGGTGCGTCTCGGCGTGGGCCAGCGGGACCAGTTCGTCGGCCGCGGCGTCGAGCGCGTCGGCGACCGCGGTCAGCCAGCGGCCGCGCTCGGCCGGGGTGGCCTCCGCGGCGGGGCGGGCGGCTTCGGCGGCGGCCGCCAGGATCTTCTCGAGCGTGGCGGCGTCGGTGGCCTGGCTCATTTCGGGAACAGCTCCTCATTCGACGGTTCCGGGTCCGGGGGCGGGCCCCCGGCGGGGTCCGGGGTTCGACCCCGGATATCTCAGTTTTCGTGGGCGGCGGCGGTGGCGGTGTCCAGGTCGCGCCAGCGGCCCGGACCGGCCAGTCCGAGGTGGTACAGGTGCAGCTCGGCCGCGCCCGCCTTGGCGAGCTCGCCGACGTAGGCGGCGATGTCGGGCACGGGGGCGGCCGCCACGGCGGTGATGTAGCTGCCGATCGCCACCCGCTCCGGCAGGGCCTCCCTGGCCGCGGCGACGGCGTCGGCCCCCGTCGCGGGCGCCCAGCCGAAGAGTACGACCGTGTCTACAGTGTCCATCGCGCCCGGCGTGAGGCCGGGCAGCGCGCCGGTGACCCAGGGGTCGAGCGCGCCGTGCAGCACGATCCGGGTGCCCGCCGGGAGCGTCGCCAGCACGGCGGCCCGCAGCAGGTCGGTGGCCTTCTGTCTTGTAAACAGAAGCTCCTGACGAAGCGAATCAGGCAGCGCGTCGGCCGTCACGCCGAGGTCGCCGGTGGCGATCAGCCGCCGGACCTCCTCGACGAGCTGGGCCCGGACGGTGTCCGCGTCGACGTCCCACGAGGAAGCGCACGCGTCGCAGCAGCAGATCGACAGCAGCCGGGCCACCGCGGGCGCCCAGACGCCGTCGGTCTTCTCGTGCTGGTGCTGGTGCACCGCGCCGAGCGGGCCGCAGGCTTCGAGGATCACCGACGACAGGTCGAGGCCGGCGACGGCCTCCGCGGTCAGCGTCGCGGCGTACTTGCGCACCGCGGGCTGCGACGGGCACAACGCCCACGGGTAGACCTCGCCGAAGCAGTTCCGCACGGCGACGTCCGGGTGCTCGTAGCCGAGCTGCGAGCTGTGCGTCAGCACGATCCACGCGGCGGCCGGGATCCCGGCCTCGTTGAGCAGCCGGACGGCGTCACCGCCACTGTCCTCGGTGGACACCCAATCCGGCGCGGCCGGTTGCAGGTCACTCCACACAGAAGTGCGCACCGGCCGGTAGAACGCGGCGTGCCGCGCGACCACCGCCGTGCGCGAAGCCGACCACGGCGTCGCCGCGCGGGCGCTGTGGTACGACAGCGCCACGGCCACCTCGTCGACGCCCAGGTCGCGGGCCCGCGCGGCGAAACCGTCCTCCAGGACGTCCCACGGGTAGGCGTATCCGGTCACCTTCACCGGGTCACCACCTCGCCGTGTTCGGCTCGAAACCCTCGACGTACTTGCGCATGTAGGTCACGTCGTCCCGCTTCGTCTGTCCACATCGGACGTAGTTCTCGTGTAGCTTGGCGAGGGCGTCCTCGTCGAGCGTGACGCCCAGGCCCGGGGTGGTCGGCACCGCGACGGCGCCCTCGCGGAACGCCAGCACACCCGGCTCGATGACGTCCTCGACCTTCCACGGCCAGTGCGTGTCGCAGGCGTAGGTCAGGTGCGGGGTCGCCGCGGCGACGTGCACCATCGCGGCCAGGCTGATCCCGAGGTGGCTGTTGGAGTGCATCGACAGGCCGACGCCGAAGCTCTCGCACGTCACCGACAACGACTGCGTCGCCCGCAGGCCGCCCCAGAAGTGGTGGTCCGACAGGAGGACGCCGATCGCGCGGGCCCGGAAGCCGGGCTCGACGTCGCCGAAGTTCACCACGCACATGTTGGTGGCCAAGGGCATCGAAGCTGCCGAAGCGACCCGCGCCATGCCCTCGATGCCCGGGGTCGGGTCTTCGAGGTACTCCAGGACGCCGTCGAGTTCGGAGGCGACCCGGATGCCGGTCTCCGGCGTCCACGCGGCGTTCGGGTCGATCCGCAGCGGGTGCCCGGGGAACGCCTCGGCCAGCGCGCGGATCCCCTCGACCTCCTGGGCGGGCTCGTAGACGCCGCCCTTGAGCTTGATCGAGCGGAAGCCGTACTCGTCGATCATCCGCTTCGCCGAGCCGACCAGGGTCTCCGGCGTGGTGATCTCGCCCCAGGAGTCCTCACGGCCGTCGACGTGCTTGCCGTACTTGTAGAACAGGTACGCGGAGAACTCGACGGCGTCGCGGGCCTTGCCGCCGAGCAGGTCGGACACCGGGCGGCCGAGCAGCTGCCCCTGCGCGTCCAGGCAGGCGACCTCGAACAGCGAGTACACGCTCGCGACGGTCTTGCGGATGGAGAACCCGCCGATCAGCCCGTGCGCGTCGGTCAGGACCGTGCCCGAGAGCGCGTTTGCGACCAGCCGCTGCAGGCCGGGCAGGTCGAAGACGTCGTGACCGCGCAGCTGCGGCAGCACCTTGCGCACCTCGCCGAGGAACGCTTCGTCACCGTAGGACTCCCCGAGCCCGACGATCCCGTCCTCGCACCTGACCTGGACGATGCCGCGCAGCGCGAACGGCTCGTGCACGCCCATGACGTTGAGCAGCGGCGGATCGGCAAACGCGACCGGGGTCAGCACCACATCGAGGATCTTCATCAGCCGAGCGCCTTCAGCGTCGCGAAGCCGTCCTCCACGATCTTCTGCAACCGGTCGATCTGCTCGGACGTTGGCTCGACCAGCGGCGGGCGGACCGAGCCGACCTTGTCGCCGCGCAGCCGGGCGGCGGCCTTGACCAGCGACACGGCGAAGCCGGGCGACTCGTCGCGCAGCGCCACCAGCGGCAGGTAGAACCCGGCGAGCAGGGTGTCCATCGTCGCGGTGTCGCCCTCGGCGAGCGCGCGGTGGAAGCGGTGGGCGATCTCCGGCGCGAAGCAGTGCACGGCCGAGGAGTAGCGGGCGACGCCGATCGAGGCGTACGCCTTGGCCGAGACCTCCGCGGTCGGCAACCCGTTGAAGAACAGGAAGTTCCGCGCGCGGTCGGTGTCGAGGGAGCGGATCGTGGTGACGATCCGGGTCATCACCTCGACGTCACCGTAGCCGTCCTTGAGTCCCACGACCGAGGGAATGTCGAGCAGCGACGCCGCGGCCGGCGCGGTGAAGACGCCGGTGCCGCGGTGGTAGACGATCACCGGCACGGATGTGTCGCCGACGGCGTAGCGGACGAAGTCGACCAAGCCCGACTGCGGCCCGGACACGAGGTACGGCGGCAGCAGCAGAACGCCGTCCGCGCCGCCCGCCTGAGCGGCCGCGACGCCGGCCCGCGCCGACGCCGCGCCGCCGCCGGCGCCCACCCAGACCGGGACGCGGCCGGCCGCCACCTCACGGGACCGGGCGAGCACCGCGGCGTGCTCGGCGGGCGAGAGCGAGCTGAACTCGCCGGTGCCGCACGCGACGAACAGCGCACCGGCGCCGGCCGCGATGTGGCTCTCCACGTTCTCCGCGAGCGCGTCGAGGTTGACCTCGAGGTCCTCGCCGAACGGGGTGAGGGGGAACGCCAGCAGGCCGTCCAGCTCGATCTCGGTCTGTGCCATCAGTTTCTGCTCTCTCGTCCTTGGTCGGTTCGGCCGGGTGTGGCCAACATCAGGCGGGCACTGTTGTGCCCGCCTTCGTGCGGTCGACGTCGTCGTCGGTGTTCACGGTGTCGACGATCTCATCGGTGACCGCGCTGCGCTCGGGCGCGATCAGGCCGAGGCCGGCGTAGAGGGCGAGCGAGACCAGGATCGGCGTCGCGATGAGCACCGTCTGGTTCGCCTCGAAGACGTAGTAGCAGAGGCCATAGGCGATCAGGCCGCCCGCCCAGGAGACGAGCGCCGCGCGCGGGCCGCACCTGCGGAACCACGGCAGCATGCCCAGCAGCAGCGGGATGGAGATCGGGCCCATCAGCGCGGCGACCCAGTTGACGACGATCTGCAGCACCCCGCCGAGGTTCTGCGCCTGCGTGGCCACCAGCATGGTCAGCGCGACGAACACGACCGTGGTGATCCGCGCCGCCTTGAGGCCCTGGACGTCGGTCCACTCGCGGGTGCGGCGGACCATCGCCGGGATCATGTCGCGGGTGATCACCGCGGAGATCGCGTTGGCGTCGGAGGAGACCATCGCCATGGTGTGCGAGAAGATCCCGGCCAGCACCAGGCCGACCAGGCCCGGCGGCAGGAACGTCGTCGTCATGATCGCGTAGGACTGCGTCGGGTCCTTGATGCCGGGGATCAGCAGCGGCGCCGCGAACATCGGGAACATCAGCACCAGCGGCCACAAAAGGTACAGCGCCGACGAAAGCCGCGCGCCGCGCCGGGCCGCCTGCGTGTTCGGCGCCGCCATGTACCGCTGCGCCAGGTTCCACATACCTCCGTTGTACTCGAGCGTCTTCACGAGTACGTAAACGAGCAAGAAGACGGTGGTGTACTTGGACGTCACGGGGTCGACGTGGTTCTCGGGCAGCTTGTCCCACATCGTCCAGAGCGCGGAGATCCCGCCGAGCTTGCCCAGCACCACGACGATCATCACGATCGCGGCGATGGCCTGGATGACGAACTGGCCGAAGTCGGTGAGCGCGTCGGCCCACAGGCCGCCGATGGTGCAGTAGACGAGGGTGACGGCGCCGGTGATCAGGATGCCCAGGTTGTAGTCCAGCCCGGCGAACACGTGCAGCAGGGTCGCGACGGCGAACCACTTGGCCGCGATGTCGAAGATCTTCAGCAGGCTGCCGCTCCAGGCGAGCGCCTGCTGCGTCGGCACGTTGTACCGCTGGGCCAGGTACTCCAGCGGCGAGGCGACGCCGAGCTTCGAGCGGAGGCGGTTCCACCGGGCGGCGAACAGCCAGCTGCCGATGCCCACGCCGATGCCGATGCTCGCGAAACCCCAGAAGTACACGGTGACGCCGGTGGTGTACGCGACGCCCGCGTACGCGACGAAGAGCACGGCGCTGTAGCCGGACATGTGGTGCGAGATCCCGGCCAGCCACCACGGCATCCTGCCGCCGGCCGTGAAGAAGTCCTTCACGTCGCTGACCCGTTTGTGCGACCACCAGCCGATCACGATCATCAGCGCGAAGTACGCGCAGATCATCGCCCAGTCGAGTGCGTGCACCGCAGGCTCCTTTCCGCGTCCACGGTGGTGCTGTCCCCGAGGTGCTATCCCCAAACGAGATGTTCACATCCGTGAACGGAGTCTGTTATAGTGATTATGTTCATCCATAAGAACGTTGTTCGGGACGCTAATATGGCCGGAGTCACAAGTCAACGGCCGGACGGAGGCGCGCAAATGCCGCAGAAGGTGGACAACCCGGCGGTGACCGACGGCGCCCCCGCCGAGTCTTCGGGAGTGAAATCCGCGCGCCGCGCGGTGGACCTCATCGAGACCTTCGCGGCGAACGACGTCTGGCTCTCGCTCTCCGACCTGCACGCGCGCACGGGGTTCCCGCGCTCCTCGCTCCACGGGCTGCTGCGCACCCTCCTGGAAGCCGGCTGGCTGGAGGCGGACGCCAACACCGCGCGCTACCGCCTCGGCGTCCGCGCGCTGATCTGCGGCACGGCCTACCTCGACCGCGACGCCGTCGTCCCGTTCGCCACCGAGGCCCTCGAGCGGATCCGGGAGAAGACCGGTTTCACCGCGCACTTCGCGCGCCGCAACGCCACCGAGGTCGTCTACCTGGAGACGCGCGAGTCGCAGCGCTCCACGCACCTCGTCTCCCGCGTCGGGCGCACGCTGCCCACGCACGCGACCGCGCTGGGCAAGGCGCTGCTGGCCGAGCTGACGCACGACGAGATCGAGGCGCTGATGCCGCCGTCGCTGATCGCGCTGACCCCGAACACCATCACCTCGCTCGACGCCCTGCACGCCGAGTGCGCCGCGACCCGCGAGCGCGGGTACGCCGCCGAGATCGAGGAGGGCACCCTGGGCGTGCGGTGCGTCGCCGCGGTGATCCCCTACCGGATCCCGGGCACGGACGCGATCAGCTGCTCGATGCCCATCTCCCAGGTGACCGACGCCGACGCCCAGCGCGTCGGCGAGCTGCTCGCCGAAACCACCGCCGAGCTCGGGCAGCAGCTGCGCCGCGCCGGCATTCGCTGACCGCCGCCCTGACGGAAGGAAATCCATGACGGACCAGCGTGTGCTCATCACCGGGTCGGCGGGTGTCGTCGGCACCCTGATGCGCCCCCGCCTGCGGCGCCCCGGCCGGGTGCTGCGCCTGCTCGACGTCGCTGCGCAGACGGCGTCGGACGCCGCCGAGGAGATCGTGACGGCGTCGGTCACCGACGCGGCGGCGATGGCGTCGGCGTGCGAAGGCGTTGACGCGCTGATCCACCTCGGCGGCCACAGCCGCGAGAACTCCTGGGCCGCGACGCTCGAGGTCAACATCGACGGCACGCACACGGTCCTGGAGGCCGCCCGCGAAGCCGGGGTCAAGCGCGTGATCCTGGCGTCGAGCAACCACGCCGTCGGCTTCCGGCGCACCGACTCCGACCTCCCGGCGGACTCGTCGCCGCGCCCGGACACCTACTACGGCGTCAGCAAGGCCGTGATCGAGTCGCTGGGCAGCCTGTACCACTCGCGGTTCGGGATGGACGTCATCGTGATCCGCATCGGCTCGTGCTTCGAGACGCCGCTGAAGCTGGGCCCGCGCGGCCTCACGACGTGGCTCTCCCCTGACGACGGCGCGCGGCTGTTCGAGGCGTGCCTGAGCGCGCCGTCGCCGGGTTACCGCCTGATCTGGGGCGTCTCGGACAACACCCGCCGGATCTACTCGCTGGCCGAGGCCGAGGCGCTGGGCTACAAGTCCCTGGACAACGCCGAGGTCTACGCGGACCGGCTGGCGGACCAGCCGGCCCCGGCGGGCGCGGCGGCCGAGTTCGTCGGCGGCCCGTTCTGCACCGCCCCCCTGGGCGAGTTCAACCCGCTCTGACGGTCTTCCGGAAGCCGCCACGACCGGTGGTGCCGGGCCCGCCCCGCGCGAGCCCGGCACCTCTCCCCGTTCGCCCTCGAGCCCCCCGGCCCGTCGAGGACGCGCACGCGCTCCCTCGCGTGCACCGGGGAAACCTGCGCCGCCCGGCGGCCTGACGCGGGGCGGCGCCCGGTCCCCCGCGCGGAGGACGACGAAAGTCGGGTACGCCGGTCACCCCCGGACGTAGCGGGTCAGCATCGCGACCAGCTCGTTCTCCAGCTTCCCGGTGTCCACCGGCTCGTGGTCGGCCACGAGCTGGTGGATGACCAGCTCGGCCGTCGTGACGATCAGCCGCGCCGCCGTCTCCGTGTCGGCGACGCGGACCTCGGGGTGGTCGTCCAGCAGCTGCCGCATGTAGGCGACCAGGTTCTTCTTGAGCAGCTCGACCTTCTCGAGCACGTCGGTCGACTTCGGGGCCTGCTCCAGCAGCACCCGCAGCAGCCGCGGCTCGTCGAGGTGGCTTTCGATCGCGCCGCGGACGAAGAGGCGGAAGATCTCCTCGATCGGGCCGGGCAGCTCCTCGCGCTGGACCCGCTCGGCGATCGCCGCGCCGTCGTCGAGGTGGCGGACGAGCAGCTCGGCGAGGATCGCGTCCTTGTTCGGGAAGTACTGGTACAGCGAGCCGATGGAGATCCCGGCCCGCTCGGCGATGCGGTTGGTGGTGCCCGCGGCGTAGCCGTGCTCGCCGAAAACGTGAGCAGCCGCGGTCAGGATCCGCTGCCGGGTCAGCTCGGCGCGGACCTGACGCGGCTGTTTACGTGGCTGGATGCGGCGCTGGTCCGACGGCACGGCGCTCCCTTCCGCGCGCCTCGAAAGCGAGTAGCGCAAGACCTGAGTATTTGCTCATAATTGTGTCATGACCAGCACAGATACGCTGCACCGAGTCTCCATGGCCGAGGTGCGGGCCCGGCTGGGCGACCCCGAGCCGATGATCGAGGCCAAGGTCGGCGACCACGTCGACAAGCACGCCCGCCGGTTCATCGCCCACTCCCCGTTCCTCACGCTGGCCACCGCCGACGCCGCGGGCCGCGCCGACTGCTCGCCCCGCGGCGACTACCCCGGCTTCGTGAAGGTGCTCGACGAGCACACGGTCGCGATGCCCGACCGCACCGGCAACAAGATCGCCGACTCCTTCCGCAACATCGCCGAGAACGACGGCGTCGGAATGCTGTTCTTCGTCCCCGGCATGCGGGAAACCCTGCGGGTCAACGGCCGCGCGTACGTCACCGACGAGCCAGACGTGCTCGCCCGGATGCGGACCGAGGCGAAGGAGCCGATCCTGGCGATCGTCGTGGAGGTCGAGCAGGTGTACTTCCACTGCGGCCGCGCGCTGATCCGGTCGCGGCTCTGGGATCCCGCGAGCCAGGCCCTGGCCGAGGAACTGCCGTCGGCCGGCGAGATCGTCACCGACCAGCTCGGTATGGACATCGATCCGGCGCAGTTCGAGGCCATGCTCGAAGCCGGCTACCGGAAGTTGTACTGACCCATGCAGAAGACGATCCTCGACCGCGTCGAGCGGGTCGCCGACGACGTCGTTTCCCTTACCCTGCAAGGAGACGAAGGGCCGCTGGCACCGTGGGAACCGGGCGCGCACGTCGACCTCGCGCTGCCGAACTGGCTGACCCGGCAGTACTCGCTGTGCGGCGACCCGGGTGATCCGACGAGCTACCGGATCGCGGTCCGCCACGACCCGCTCAGCCGCGGCGGCTCGGAGTACGTCCACCTCTACCTGCGCCCGGGCCGGACCCTCGAAGTCTCCTTGCCCCGCAACCACTTCCCGCTGGAACCGGCCCCGGAGTACCTGTTCCTGGCCGGCGGGATCGGGATCACGCCGATCGTGCCGATGCTGCGGGCGGCCGTCGCGGCCGGAGCCAGGGCGACACTCGTGTACGCAGGCCGTTCCCTGGCGAGCATGCCGTTCGCTGCGGAACTCCTCGCCGAGTACGGCGAACGCGTGCGGCTGTTCCCGACGGCCGAACGCGGCCGCCCGGACTTCGCGGCGCTGAGCCCGCGCGCCGAGGTCTACTGCTGCGGTCCGGCGTCGATGCTCGCCGCGGCCGAGGCGGTGTTCCCGCGTGTGCACGCCGAACGCTTCCAGCCCACCCGCCGCGTCTTCGGGCCCGACACGGCGTTCGAGGTCGTCTGCGCCCGTTCCGGGCAGACGATCCAGGTCCCGCCGGACGAATCCCTGCTGGACGCGCTGACCCACGCCGGACGTCCGGTGTCCTCCGGCTGCCGCGAAGGCGTCTGCGGCAGCTGCGAACTCGCGGTCGTCGACGGCGAGCCCGACCACCGCGACGACATCGGCGCCCCGCCCGGCCGGATATACGCGTGCGTATCGCGCTCGCTCTCGCCCCGGCTCGTCCTGGACGTCTGATGATCCCGAAGGTGCGCCGCGCGAAGACGCGGAAGATGGTCACGCTCGAAGTCCTGGCGAACACCGCGCCGAGCCCGGCGTTCCGGACCGTCACCCTCGGCGGCCCGGAGCTGGCCGCGTTCGAGCCGGCGGGTGACGACCAGGCCGTCAGGCTGTTCTTCCCGCGCGCCGGGCAGGACGGGCTGCGGATGCCGACCCGGGACCACGAGGGCTGGATGGCGGAGGTGCTGATGATGCCGAAGAGCCGCCGCCCGTGGGTCCGCAACTACACGATCCGGCGGTCACGCCCCGGGGAGATCGACATCGAGTTCGCGCTGCACGACGGGGACGCCCCGGCCGCCGACTGGGCCCGCCACGCCCACCCGGGCGACCCGGCCGGAGTCTTCGATCTGGGCGTGAGCTACCTGCCGCCGTCCGGGGTGGCCTGGCAGCTGCTCGCCGCGGACGAGAGCGCGCTGCCCGCGGCCTTGGCGATCCTCGAGAACGCCGCCGCCGACCTGGTGGCGGAGGTGTTCCTGGAGGTGCCGTCGAAAGCGGACATCCGGGAGGTCGAGGCACCGTCCGGGGTGAAGGTGCACTGGCTGCCCCGGGACCGGGCCGGACGCCCGGGCGCACTCGCGCTGCAGGCGGTCCGGGACGCCGACCTGCGGTCCGGAAGCGCCTACGCGTGGATCGCCGGGGAAGCCGCGCTGGCCACCGGGGTCCGTCGCCACCTGGTCCGCGACCGCGGCTGGCCGAGGCCCGACATCGCCTTCCTCGGCTACTGGCGCCACGGCCGGTCGTCCCCGGGCTGACGTACCCAGCCGGACGACACGCGCACCGGGATGGACGACACGCGTACCTGGACGGACGACACGGCCCGGCGAGGTCCGGTCACCGTGTCGTCCGGCTGGGTACGCGTGTCGTCCGCCGGGGTACGCGAGTCGTCCGGCTGGGTACGCCGGGCGGGTACGATCGCGGTCGGCCTCGACGTCGAGGAGGCAGGCGTGGGCGAATTCGGGCTGGCCGACACCAACGGCATCCTCGCGCTGCCCTGGGTCCGCCCGGAACGCACCAGCGAAGGCCTCGGCTGGGAGCGCCTCTACCTCTCCAAGCAGCGCGAACGGCCCTACCGCGCCCAGTTCGGCGCCGCGCGCAGCCATCAGCTGATCCTGCACCTCGGCGGGCCCGTGACGGTCCGGCGCGGCGTCGGGACCCCGCGCGAGCGGAGCCGCCGGATGCCCGCCGGCGGGCTGTTCCTGCAGCCTTCGCACACCGAGCTGTCCGTCGAGCTCGGCGGGGAGCTCGACACCGTGCACGTCTACGTCGCCGACGACGCCGTCCAGGAGGCCGCCGGCGGCGGCACGCCGGTGCGGCTCGCCGAGGAGTTCGGCAGCGATCCGCTGCTGGAGCAGCTCGTGCTGAGCCTCGACGGCGTCGTGCGCGACTGGGAGCCGAGCGCGCGGACCTACGCCGACCAGCTGGGCGCGCTCGTCGCCGCGCAGCTCGTGCGCCACCACCAGGCCGGGCCCGCGCGCGGCCCCGAGCCGTTCCGCGGGCTGTCCGACCACCAGTTCGCGCGGGTGCGCGACCGGATGACGGACCGGCTGGCCGAGCCGGTGCCGCTGGCCGACCTGGCCGCGCTCGCCGGGCTGAGCGTCAGCCAGTTCTCCCGGCAGTTCAAGGCGCGCACCGGCCTGCCGCCGCACCGGTTCCTGCTGCGGCTGCGCGTCGAGCAGGCCGGGCTGCTGCTGCGCACGGGCACCGACCCTATCGCCGAGATCGCGCTCCGCTGCGGCTTCTCCCACCAGGAGCACCTGACGCGCGTGCTGCGCGCCCAGCTCGGCACCACCCCCGCCGCGCTGCGCCGGGCGGGCTGAGACGCGCGTTTCGTGCCGCTCCGGAGCACGAACGTGCAGGACCCGCCGCCGCCCGGCCGCTGATACTGCGTCCCATGACCTCGTTCAGCTACGCCGCGAACCCCGTGCGGGTGGTGTTCGGCTCCCTCCACGACGTCGGCGACGAAGCCGACCGGCTGGGACTCGGGCGCGTCCTGCTCGTCGCCGGCCCCCGGTACGGCGACCGGGCCGCGCGGCTCCTCGGCCCGCGGCTGGCCGCGCGGTTCGAGGACGCGGCGATGCACACGCCGGTCGACGTCACCGAGCGCGCGCTGAAGCTCGTCGCCGAGCACGACGTCGACGGCGTCGTCGCGGTCGGCGGCGGCTCGGCCACCGGGCTGGCCAAGGCGCTCGCGCTGCGCACCGATCTGCCGCAGCTGATCGTCCCGACGACGTACGCCGGTTCCGAACTCACGAGCGTCCTCGGCGAGACGGCCGACGGCCGCAAGACCACGCAGCGGTCGCCGAAGGTGCGCCCCGAGGTCGTGCTCTACGACGTCGACCTGACCCTCTCGCTGCCCGTGGCCGTCTCGGCCGCCAGCGGGGTCAACGCGCTCGCCCACGCCGTCGAAGCGCGGTACGCCCCGGACGCCAACCCGATGACCGACCTGCTCGCCGCGGAGGCGATCCGGCTGCTCACGGACGCCCTCCCGCGGATCGTGGCCGATCCGTCCGATGTGGACGCCCGCGCCGCCGCGCTGCGCGGCGCATGGCTGGCGGGCTCGTGCCTCGACAGCGTTTCCATGGGCCTGCACCACCAGCTGTGCCACCACCTCGGCGGCAAGTTCGGGCTGCCGCACGCCGAAACCCACGCCGTCCTCCTCCCCTACGTCATGGCCCACCTGGGGGTGGCCGACGCGAACGACGTCTTCGAGCTGACGGCGTCCCTCCCGATCCCGCACTCGCTGGCCGAACTCGGGCTCACCGAGGACGACATCGCCGGCGAGCCGGAGGCGGAGTTGCTGCGCCAGGCGGTGAACGGCACCCGGCCGACCGCCCCGCCCAGTCTGAAGGCGCTCACGAGGCAGGTCGTCGAGAGCTTCGCGGGCGCGCCGGACCGCGTCCGCGAGCTGCTCACCGACCTCGTCGAAACGCTGCACGGGTACGCGATCCGCACCGACCTCACGCAGGAGGAGTGGGAGTACGCGATCGGGTTCCTGACCCGCACCGGGCAGATCTCCAGCGACACGCGCCAGGAGTTCATCCTGCTGTCGGACACGCTCGGCGTGTCGAGCGTCGTCGACGTCCTGACGAACTCGCGCACGCCGGACACCACGCCGTCGGCCGTGCTGGGCCCGTTCTACGTCGAAGGACCGCCGGAGACGCCCCAGGGCGCCGACCTGGCCGACGGCCTGCCCGGCACTCCACTGTGGACGGACGTCGCCGTGGCCGACACCGAGGGAAACCCGGTCCCGGACGCGGTCGTCGACGTCTGGCAGTCCAATGAGGACGGCTTCTACGACGTCCAGCTACCGGACGTCGACGGCCCGGTGCTGCGGGCCCGCTTCCGCACCGACGACGGCGGGCGGCTGCGGTTTCGGACGATCGTGCCGAGCGCGTACCCGATCCCCGCCGACGGCCCGGTCGGGCACATGCTCGAAACCGCCGGGCGGCACCCCTACCGGGCCCCGCACGTGCACTTCATGATCGCCAAGCCCGGCTACCGCACCCTGATCACCCAGCTGTTCGTCGCCGGGGGCGAGTACCTCGACTCCGACACCGTGTTCGGCGTCAAGGACGGCCTGATCGTCGACTTCACCGAGCGGCCCGGCGAAACCGGGCGGCGGCTCGAGTTCACGTTCCGCATCTCAGGGAGCAGCGCATGACCCACGACACCGACGTCATAGTGATCGGCAGCGGCCCCGCGGGTGGTTCGGCGGCGCTGCTGCTCGCCACCTACGGCGTCCCCACCGTGCTCGCGACGAAGTACGGCTGGATGGCCAACACGCCCCGCGCGCACATCACCAACCAGCGGACCATGGAGGTCTTCCGCGACCTCGGCGTCGAGGACAAGGCCCTCGCCGTCGGCACGCCGCCGGACCTGATGGGCGACACCGTGCTGTGCACGTCGCTGACCGGGCCGGAGATCGGCCGGATCGCCAGCTGGGGCACCGGTGCCGGATCGGCGTCCGAATACGGCGCCGCGAGCCCGTGCCACATGATCGACCTGCCGCAGACCTACCTCGAGCCGATCCTGGCGAGCGAGGCCGCCGCGCGCGGCGCGAAACTGCGGCTGGACACCGAGTTCCTCGACTTCACCCAGGACGAAGACGGCGTCACCGCGCGGTTCCTCGACCGCGTCCGGGGTGACGAGTTTTCGTTGCGGGCCAAGTACCTGATCGGCGCGGACGGCGCCCGCAGCCGCGTCGCCGAGCAGGCCGGCCTGCCGATCGCCGGGCAGACGGGCAAGGCGGGCAGCATGAACATCACGTTCACCGCCGACCTCGCGCCGTACGTGGCCCACCGGCCGAGCGTGCTGTACTGGGTGATGCGGCCGGGCGCGCACCTCGGCGGGATCGGGATGGGCCTGGTCCGGATGGTGCGGCCGTGGAACGAGTGGCTGCTGACCTGGGGCTACGACATCGAGCAGGCACCGCCGGAGGTCGACGTCGAAGAGGCGACGCGGCTGGTGCGCGACCTCGTCGGCGACCCGGGCCTCGACGTCGAAATCACCTCGACGTCCCTGTGGACGGTCAACCACAACTACGCGACGGAGTACCGCAGCGGCCGGGTGTTCTGCGCCGGGGACGCCGTGCACCGGCACCCGCCGTCCAACGGGCTCGGCTCGAACACGTCCATCCAGGACTCGTACAACCTGGCGTGGAAGCTCGCGATGGTGCTGCGCGGCGAAGCGGGCGAAAGCCTGCTGGACAGCTACACCGCCGAACGCGCGCCGGTCGGCAAGCAGATCGTCGACCGGGCGAACCTCAGCCGCGACCAGTTCGGGCCGATCTTCACCGCGCTCGGCATCTCCGGCGACACCGACTCCGACGGCATCACGGCGGGCCTCGAAACCTGCCTCGCGCCGACGCCCGAGGGCGCGCTGAAACGGCGTGAGCTGGAGAAGGCGATCGAGCTGAAGCACTACGAGTTCAACGCGCACGGCGTCGAGATGGACCAGCGGTACGTCTCCGGCGCGGTGCTGCCCGACGGCGTCGCCGCCCCTTCGCCCGAGCGCGATCCCGAGCTGTTCCACCGGCCCGGCACCGAACCGGGCGCGAAGCTGCCGCACGCATGGCTGGTCGGCCCGCACGGCCGCCGGGTGTCCACTTTGGACGTCGTCGGCGGCGGCCGCTGGACGGTGCTGACCGGCCTGACCGGCACCGCCTGGCGCGACGCCGCGGCCAAGGCGGGCGCGGAGCTCGGCCTGGACCTGCGAGCGGTCCTCATCGGCGCCCCCGACCTGCGCGACGCCTACGGCGACTGGTCCCGCCTCAGCGGCATCACCGAAGACGGCTGCCTCCTGGTCCGCCCGGACGGCTACATCGCCTGGCGCCGCCGCACCACCTCCCCCACCGCAACCCCCACCCTCCTCACCGCCCTCCGCGACCTGCTCAACCGCCCTTAACGGGCATCACGCGTGATCCGAGGGGCATCACGCGTGATTGGAGAGGCATCACACCCGATGCCCCTTCAATCACGAGTGATGCCCGCTCAATCACGAATGATGCCCCTCCAGTCACGCGTGATGCCTGCTCGATCACGCGGGTTACGGGGTGGTGATGGTGACCGGGGTCTTCGGGGGGCCGCTGCCGTCGCCGATGCCGGGCTTGGACGGGTCGACGCCGGCGGCGGCGACCTTGTCCAGCACCGCGAGGCCGGCGTCGTCGATGCTGCCGAACACCGTGTACTCCGGCGGGATCCGGGTTTCGCCGAAGACCAGGAAGAACTGGGAGCCGCCCGAGTCGGGTTCGGCCGTCTTGGCCATCGCGAGGACGCCGCGGCCGTACGTCAGCTCCGGGAACGTCTCGTCCTTGATAGTGTAGCCCGGGCCGCCGGTGCCGTCGCCGGCCGGGTCGCCGCACTGCAGCATCCGCAGCCCGTCCGCCACCGAGAGCCGGTGGCACGCGATGCCGTCGTAGAACCCTTGCCGGGCCAGGCTCAGGAAGTTCACCACCGTGCACGGCGCCAGCGCGCGGTCCAGCGTCAGCCCGATCGCGCCCGCGCTGGTCGCGAGCAGTGCCGGGACGGTGCCCGACGACGGCGCCGGGCCGTCCGGCGGCGGGGTGGCCTTCTTCGGCGCGGGTGCGCCGGGGGCGGGTGTGAACGCGCACGTGATCGGGTCGGCGAGCGGCGTCGTCCGCTTCGGCAGCTCGGCCCGGCCACCCGGCGACGACGGCGGCGGCGCGGGCGTGGTCGTCGTCGGGACCGGGGACACGAGCGTCGCCGACGGGGCGGGCCAGATCCCGATCTCCGACTTCGCCTCCGGCTCACGCAGGAAGCCGGGATAACCCCAGGCCAGGAACGCGAAGGCCATCACGACGACCACGACGGCCGAGCCGGTGATCAGCACGACGGCGGCCGGCGACGTCTTCTTCGGCGGCACCGGCGGCTGCCACTGCGGATACCCGTAAGGCGGCCGGCCGTCCCCCTGCTCGCGCATCGGCGCTCCCCTCGTCGAGCCCCATTCTGCCGGGAAGACCACGCCGTCCGGGCGGGAACGGGCAAGGGAACTCCCCCGGCCGTCCGCGAAACCTAGGGCAGCGGCGGCAACGCCGGGGTGTCCAGCCAGCGCGTGAAGAACGCGCCCAGCGAACGGGCCGCGTACGCCTCCGCCATCGCGACGAACCCGTCGGTCGTGACGAGCCCGTGCCGGTGGTCGGTCGTCCACGCCTTCAGCAGCGCGAAGAACGCCGGGTCGCCGATCTCCGCCCGCAGCGCGTGCAGGGTCAGCGCGCCGCGCTTGTAGACGCGCTCGTCGAACATCCGCGCCACGCCGGGGTCGGCGATCCGGACGTCCGCGGGCCTGGCCTTCATGCGGGTGTGCCAGGTGCGGGCCAGCGACTGCGCGGACTCGCCGCCCGACTCCTCCGACCACAGCCACTCGGCGTAGGTCGCGAAGCCCTCGTTCAGCCAGATGTGGCGCCAGTCGGCCACCGTCAGGCTGTTGCCGAACCACTGGTGCGCCAGCTCGTGCACCACGAGCCGCTCGTACGTGCGGCGGCCGTCGACGTGGTTGGCGCCGAAGATCGACATGCCCTGCGCCTCGATCGGGTCGTCGAGGTCGTCGTCGGCCACGATGATCACGTACTCACCGAAGGGGTACGGGCCGAACAGCCGCTGCAGGACCTCCATCATCCGGCCCTGCCGGCCGAAGTCGCGCTCGAACAGCCGGCGCAGCCGGGGCGGGACGGCGGCGCGCTGCGGCACGGTCGCGAAGACCGACTCCACCTGCCCGCTCTCGCGGCCGAAGTCGACACTCAGCCGGCGCGCGGCCGCGCCCACGCGGGCGAGCCAGCCCCCTCCGGTCAGGTCGATGTCGTCGTACCGGCCGACCTGCACGCTCATCAGGTAGGTCGCCGTCGGCTCGCGCCGTTCGAAGATCCACTTCGTGGTGCTGGCCGAGGTGTAGCGGTCGACCAGGTCCCCGGTGACGGCGACCAGGTACGGCGACGCCGTCGTCACGGCGACCCGGTAGGTCGCCTTGTCGGACGGGTGGTCGTTGCACGGGAACCACGACGGCGCGCCGACCGGCTGGCTCGCCACGAGCGCGCCGTCGGTCAGCTCGTCCCAGCCGACGTCACCCCAGCGGCTCCCCACCGGGCGCGGGTTGCCGACGTAGCTGATCTCGACGACGAACGCGCTGCCGGCGGCGATCGACTTCTGCGGCTTGACCTGAAGCTTCCGGACGCGCTTGAGGTACTTCGCGGGCTTGCCGTCGACGAGCACGCGGTTGATCCGGAACTCGCCGAAGTCGAGGGTGAGGCGCGACAGCGCCTGCGTCGCCTCGGCGGTGATCACCGCCGAGGCCGACAGCCGGTTCGGGGCGACCTTGTAGTCGAGGGTCAGGTCGTAGTGCTTGACCCGGTAGCCGCCGTTGCCGTGCGCGGGGAGGTAGGAGTCGCCGGAGGTGTCCGCGCCGGGTGCGGGGGCGGGGGCCTTCGAAATCACCCGTCGCGAACCTTTCCTCGTACCTGCTTCACCAAATGCCTACGTCATAAACCAGGCTCGCACGGAGGGGTGATTCCGTGCGAGCCGGGTGGGTACTTCGTGACCTTCTACTTACCCGTCCACGCGGAGATCGGGTTGCCGAGCCAGCGGGTGTCGGCCGGCACCTCGTCGCCGCGGGTCACCAGGGACCCCGGGCCGACCGTGGTGCGCGCGCCGATCCCGGCGCCCGGCAGCACGATCCCGTGCGGGCCGAGGGTCGCGCCCTCGCCGAGGGTCACCCGCGACATGCTCATGATCCGGTCGTGGAACAGGTGCGTCTGCACGACGCAGCCGCGGTTGATCGTCGCGCCGTCACCGAGCTCGACGAGGTCGGACTCCGGCAGCCAGTACGTCTCCAGCCACACACCGCGGCCGATCTTGACGCCCATCGTGCGCAGCCAGGCCGTGAGCAGCGGGGTGCCGCCGATCGAGCCGATCAGCCACGGCACCGCGAGCGCTTCGACGAAGGTGTCGGCCAGCTCGTTTCGCCACACGAAGGAGCTCCACAGCGGGTGGTCGACCTCGCGGAACTTGCCGACCAGCAGCCACTTCATCACGGTCGCGGTCAGCGCCGCGACGATCCCGGCGGCCAGCAGAGCGGGCCCGGCCAGCAGCACGGCGACACCGAAGCCGAACACCGACGCGGCCCACAGCAGCCCGAACGCGACCGAGACGGTCAGCGCGACCCCGCACATGACCGGGACGATCCGGCACAGCTCGACCAGCGCCCGCGCCGCCTTGAGGTGCAGCGCCGGGGTGTAGGTGCGGCTCGTGTCGGCGTCGCCGATCGCGCGGCGCACCGGCAGCGGCGGCATGCCCAGGTACGACGAGCCCTTCTTCGCCTTCAACGGCGTCGAGGACAGCACACCGACGAGGCCGCGCTTGGGCACCGAACGGCCGGGCGCGGTCATCCCCGAGTTGCCGAGGAAGGCCTGCTTGCCGATCCGGGCCGGGGCGACGTGCAGCCAGCCGTGGCCGAGCTCGTAGGTGGCGACCATCGTGTCGTCGGCCAGGAACGCGCCGCTGTCGACCTTGGTCATCTTCGGCAGCGCGAGCACGGTCGACGCCTCGACGTTGCGGCCGACCTTCGCACCGAGCAGCCGCAGCCACACCGGTGTGAACAGGCTGGCGTACAACGGGAACAGGCCTTCGCGGGCCATGCTCATCAGCCGCTCGGTGGCCCAGACCTGCCACGCGACGCGGCCGTGCACCGGGTGGTAACCCTCGACCATGCCGATGCTCAGGCACCGGACGCCGGCGAGCACGAGCAGCATGTAGGCCAGGAAGTACGCGGCGGTCGCGACCGGCACGAAGAGCAGCGCCTGGGTGAACGCGGCGAGCAGCGTCGGCGCGCCGGCGATGGCGTAGCCGAGCACGGCCACGCCGGGGAGCGCGGCCAGTCCCGGCAGGAAGCCGAGGATCACCGAGGTGATGCCGTAGACCGCGGCCCAGAAGTGCGAGCGCGGCGGGCGGCTCGACGGCCACTTCAGCGCGTCCTTCGCGTCCTTGCCGTCCTTGCCGACGGGGGCGGCGGGCGAACCGGCGAAGTGCTGGCCGGCCTTGACCACGCCGCGGACGGTCGACCCGGCCGCGATCTCCGCGCCCTTGCCGATGCGGACGCCGGGGAACAGCGTGCTGCGCGCGCCGATCCGGGCCTCCGCGCCGATGCGGACCTTGCCGATGTGCACCAGGTCGCCGTCGACCCAGTGCCCGGTCAGGTCGACCTCGGGCTCGACGGCGGCACCGCGGCCCAGCTTGAGGAACCCGGTGACCGGCGGCGGCGAGTGCAGGTCGACGTCTTTGGCGATGCGGGCGCCGAGCGCCTTGGCGTAGGTCGTCATCCAGGACGCGCCGGCGACGCTGTCCGCGCCGGAGAACTCCGCGAGCTTTTCGGCCGTCCACAGGCGCAGGTGGACGCTGCCACCCCGCGGGTAGGTGCCGGGGCGCACGCCGGAGAGCAGCACGCGGGCGCCGCCCGCGGCGATCGCGATGCGGCCGGCCGGGCTGAACAGCACGACCCAGGCCAGGCCGATCCAGGCCCAGTGCAGCGTCGGCGCCCAGGCGACCCCGAGCAGCGACAGGATGTTCGACAGCGCGGCGGCGAGCGTCGCCCAGCGCAGGCCGACGAGCCCCATCAGGGGAACCATCAGCAGCGTCTGGATCACGCCGGCGCGGCGCCGGGTCGGCTGGATGTCCCGGCGTTCGGTGGCCTGGCCACTCAGCGCGTCCAGCATGGCGGCCAGCGCGCCCAGCTTCGGGTAGGCGTAGATGTCGGCGACCGACACCTGCGGGTGCCGGGTGCGGATCCGCGCGACGACCTGGGCGGCGGTCAGGCTGCCGCCGCCGTGGGTGAAGAAGTCGGCCTTCGGGTCGTCGACCGACACGCCGAGGATCTCGGCCCAGCCTTCGGCGAGCCACGCCTGGGTCGGCGACAGCCCGGCCGCGGCGGCGTCCACAGTGGACAGCGGCCACGGGAGGGAGTTGCGGTCGACCTTGCCGGAGGTGCGGGTGGGCAGGTCTTCGACGACGGCGAGCAGCGGCACCAGCGCGGCGGGCAGGTGCTCGCGCAGCCGGGTCGCGGCCTGCTCGTGGTCGAACGACACTCCGGCAGCCGGGACGACGTACCCGACGAGAACCTGGTTGCCCGCCTTGGTGCGGCGGATCGCGGCGGCCGCGCCCTGCACGCCCGGCAGGGCCTGCAGCGCGGCGTCGACCTCGCCCAGCTCGATGCGGCGGCCGCCGAGCTTGACCTGCTCGTCGAGCCGGCCGAGGAACAGCAGGCCCTCGGCTTCGGCGCGGACCATGTCGCCGGAGCGGTAGGCGCGCTGCCAGCCCAGCGACGGCAGGGCCGCGAACTTCTCGGCGTCCTTCTCGGCGTCGAGGTAGCGGGCCAGGCCGGCACCGCCGATGACGAGCTCACCGGTTTCGCCCATGGCGACCGGCTGTCCCTCGTCGTTGACGACGGCCAGCTGCCAGCCCGCCAGCGGCAGGCCGATGCGGACCGGGCCCTCGCCGGTCAGCTGCGCGGCGCAGGCGACGACGGTGGCTTCGGTGGGGCCGTAGGTGTTCCAGACCTCGCGACCTTCGACGGCGACGCGCTCGGCCAGCTCCGGCGGGCAGGCTTCGCCGCCGAAGATGAGCAGGCGGACGTCTTCCAGGGCGTCGGCGGGCCACAGGGCGGCCAGCGTCGGCACGGTCGAGACGACGGTGATCTGCTGCGCGACCAGCCAGGGGCCGAGGTCGACGCCGGTGCGGACCAGCGCGCGGGGCGCCGGGACCAGGCAGGCGCCGTGGCGCCAGGCCAGCCACATCTCTTCGCAGGAGGCGTCGAAGGCGACGCTCAGCCCGGCCAGCACGCGGTCGCCGGGGCCGATCGGCTCCTCGGTGAGGAACAGCCGGGCCTCGGCGTCGACGAACGCGGCGGCGGAGGCGTGCGTGACCGCGACGCCCTTGGGCTTGCCGGTGGAACCGGAGGTGAAGATGATCCAGGCGTCGTCGGCCGGGCCGGGGGTGCCCTCACGGCCGCCGGGCGTGCTGTGGACGTTGATCTTGCCGTCGGTGGCGACGGCGGCCACCTGGGCCTCTTCGAAGACCAGCTCGGCGCGCTCGTCCGGGTCGTCCGCGTCGACCGGCACGTAGGCGGCGCCGACGGACAGGGTGGCGAGGATCGCGACGTACAGCTCGGCGGTGCCGGAGGAGATCCGGATGCCGACCCGGTCGCCGACACCGACGCCGTAGCCGCGCAGGCGGCGGCCGTAGGCGTCGATCTCTTCGAGGAGCCGGCGGTAGGTCAGGGTGGTGGTGCCGTCGTCGATCGCGGCGGCGTTGGGGTGGCGCTCGGCCGTGGCGGCCAGGATGTCGAGCAGGGTGCGCTCGCTCGCGCCGAGGCCGGACCAGAACAGGGCGCGGTCGGCGACGGGGGCCGTCGACGGCGCGTGGGTCACCTCGGCGACGCAGGGCAGCGGCGCGGTCGTCTCGGCCGCCGTTTCGGCCGGCTCGATCGTGACGGTCATCGCCCGGTCACCTCGGCCGTGACTTCGAGCGTGATGCAGACGTGCAGGACTGAACTATGGGCGGACAAGCCCATCACTCACCTTCCGCGAGCCTCTATCGGGCTTGCTCTCCGGAATGAGGCGCCCGCAACGACCCTCCACTGTAACCGAAGATGAACGAAAGGTATCTCGTGGGTCACGGCGGAGTGTCGGACCTCACGCTCCGGACGAACCCGCGTGACGGAGGGGTCGACACGCGTGATTGCAGGGTCGACACGGCGTTGGGCCGGTGATTCTCCGTGTCGTCCCCGTAATCACGCGTGTCGGCGTCCGCATCACGCGTGTCGTCCATTCAGTCCCGGGCGTTCCCCGGAACGGGGGAGGAAATCACCGGGATTTGGCGGGACGGGCCGCTTTTCCGCCCGCTTTCGGCTTTGCGCTCTTTTCCCGGACGCGCACATTCACCCGGACGGGGCTGCCTTCGAAGCCGAACTGCTCGCGGAACCGGCGCTCGATGAACCGGCGGTAGCCCGCCTCGAGGAAGCCGGTGGTGAACAGCACCAGCGTCGGCGGCCGGATGCCGGCCTGCGTCGCGAACAGCACCTTCGGCTGCTTGCCGCCGCGGACCGGCGGCGGGGTGGCCGCGATCAGGTCGGACAGCCACGAGTTGAGCTGGCCGGTCGGCACCCGCTTGTCCCACGACGCGAGCGCCGTCCGCAGCGCCGGGGCGATCTTGCGCACCGAACGGCCGGTCAGCGCGGAGACGTTGACCTTCTCCGCCCACGGGACGCGGACCAGGCCGCGGTCCAGCTCGCGGACCATGGCGTGCCGGCGGTCCTCGTCGACCAGGTCCCACTTGTTGAACACGAGCACGCACGCGCGCCCGGCCTCGACGACCATGGTCAGCACCCGCAGGTCCTGCTCGGACAGCGGCTCGGCCGCGTCCAGCAGCACGACCGCGACCTCGGCCGCGTCGATCGCGGTCTTGGTGCGCAGCGAGGCGTAGTACTCGGCGCCCGCGGCGAAGTTGACGCGCTTGCGCAGGCCGGCCGTGTCGACGAACCGCCAGGTCTCGCCGTCCAGCTCGACCAGCGAGTCGACCGGGTCGACGGTGGTGCCGGCGACCGAGTCGACGACCGAGCGCTCCTCGCCCGACAGCTTGTTCAGCAGGCTCGACTTGCCGACGTTCGGCTTGCCGACCAGCGCGACGCGCCGCGGGCCCGACGTCGCGGCGACGCCCTCGCGCGGCGCCTCGGGCAGGGTCTTGAGGATGGCGTCGAGCAGGTCGCCGGAGCTGCGGCCGTGCAGCGCGCTGACCGGGTGCGGCTCGCCGAGGCCGAGCGACCACAGCGACGCGGTGTCCGCGAGCAGCCGGTCGTCGTCGACCTTGTTCGCCACGAGCAGCACCGGCTTCTTCGAGCGGCGCAGCACCTTGGAGGCGGCTTCGTCGGTGGCCGTGGCCCCGACCGAGGCGTCGATCACCAGCAGGATCGCGTCGGCGGTCTGCATGGCCAGCTCGGCCTGGGCGGCGACGGAGGCCTGCAGCCCGGTCGCGTCCGGTTCCCAGCCGCCGGTGTCGACCAGGGTGAACTTGCGCCCGCCCCAGTAGGCGTCGTAGGCGACGCGGTCGCGGGTGACGCCCGGCACGTCCTGCACCACGGCTTCGCGGCGGCCGATGATGCGGTTGACCAGCGTGGACTTGCCCACGTTCGGCCGGCCGACCACGGCGAGCACCGGCTGCGCGAGCGCGGCCTCCTCGGCCGCTTCGGCCGCGTCGATCTGCGCGTCGATCCGGGCGAACTCGGTCTCGTCCGACCAAGTGCCGTCGACTTCGCCGGCGCCTTCGTACTCTTCCATCAGAACCCAATTTCCCTTATGGCGTACCGAAACCGTTTTCGGCACGCCAATCGTCCAAAGTCTTCACGAGCGCCGCGAGCTCGCCGCGCAGCTCCTCGGTGCCCTGGTCGAGCCCGGTCTTCCCGGGTCCGACCTTCGGCGAGAACGGCTCCCCCACGAGGATGTCCACGCGCGGGCGCCAGCGCCGCTTGCCGTTCGACGGCTTGAGCGTCCCGCGGGTCGCGACCGGCAGCACGACCGCGCCGGACGCCCGGACCAGCCACGCCGCGCCGCGCTCGGCCGCGCCGACGTCCCCGGCACCGCGGGTGCCCTCCGGGAAGATCCCGACGACACCGCCGTCCTTCAGCACGCCGACCGCCGTCATCAGCGGTTTGCGGTCGATCGCGCCGCGCTTGAGCGGGATCTGCCCGATCGCCAGGAAGAACTTCCCGACGATCCCGGCGAACAGCTCGGCCTTGACCAGGAACGCCGAACGCCGCGGCAGCATTCCGAAGATCAGCTGCGGCTCGACGAACGAGCTGTGGTTGGCGACCACCAGCACCGGCCCGGTGGCGGGCATGCGCTCGCGGCCGTGGACGCGGATCCGGAAGACCGCCCGCAGATGGTACCGGCCGACGAGCCGCCCGGCGTCGTGGAGCCAGCCGACGGAGCCTTCCGGCAGTCCGTCAGCGCTCATCGCGCTACCTCGGCGTTGCACCCCACCAGCAGGCCGCGGTGGCTGGCCAGTTCGCTGAGCGCGACGATCACCTGGTCGATGGACAGTTCCGAGGTGTCGACGTGGACCGCGTCGTCGGCCGCGCGCAGCGGCGACGTCACGCGGGTCGAGTCGAGGTGGTCACGGCGCTCGACGCTCGCCAGCGCGTCGGCGACCGACGACTTCCGGCCGGCCGCGGAGTCCTGGGTGCTGCGGCGCGAGGCGCGGACGTCGGCCGACGCGGTCAGGTAGACCTTGAGCGGCGAGTCCGGCGCGACGACGGTGCCGATGTCCCGGCCTTCGACGACGATGCCGCCGACGCCGCCGAGCACCTCGTCGATGATCCGCCGCTGCCGGGCGACCAGCAGCTCACGCACGTGCGGCACGGCGGAGACGGGCGAGACGGCCTTGGTGACCTCGGGCCCGCGGATGTCGGCGGCGACGTCCTGGCCGGCGAGGCGGATCTCGGGCCGGTCGGGGCTGGTCCCGATGGCGAAGTCGGCGTGGTCGGCGAGCTGCGCAACGGCCGGGGCGTCCGCCGGGTCGACGTCCGCGCGCAGCACGGCGAGGGTGACCATCCGGTACATCGCGCCGGTGTCGAGGTAGCCGGCGCCGAGGCGCTGGGCGAGCTTGCGCGCGACGGTGGTCTTCCCGGTCCCCGACGGGCCGTCCAGGGCGACCACACCTCGTAGGGCTCCCGTCACCGGCACTCTCCTCGCGTTCTCGTCTCGTCCTCCGCCGGTGTCCATTCTGCCGGTCGGGGTGCGGAGGAGATCAGTCGCCCCGCGCGCCGAAGCGCGCCACCACCACCGCCAGCCGCTCCGCGTGGTTCTCCGGGGAGAGCCGGCGGCCGCGGTCCAGCGTGATCAGGCCGTGGAGCGCGCCCCAGAACACCTCGGTCAGCGTGCCCGGCGCCTGCCTGCCGGCCACCGGCTCGACCACCGCGTACAGGCCCGCGAACGCCTCCTGGAGCACCGGCGGCGTGTCGTCCTGGGCGAAGGGCAGGTCCGAGGCCAGCGTGAACATCGCGTCGTAGAGCGCGGGCTTGGCCTCGGCGAAGGCGACGTACGCGCCCGCGACCCCCGCGACACCGCCTTCGCGGGCGGAAGCCAGCACCTCGGCCAGCTCGGCGAAGCCCTCCAGCGCGGCGGCCGCCATGATCGCGTCCTTCCCGCCCGGGAAGTGGCTGTAGAGCACCGGCTGGCTGTACTCGATCAGCGCCGCGAGCCGCCGGGTGGTGACGGCGTCCCAGCCCTCCGCCTCGGCCAGCTCCCTGGCCGCGGAGACGATCCGCTGCCCGCGTTCGGATCGGTCGCGCACACGGCGCTGTCGCTGGGTCATGCCGCTGATACTAGCACTGCTAGACAATCTAGCGCCGCTAGGTTAGCGTTGCTAGTATCGCTAGCAACGCTAGAAAACTGGAGGGAACACCATGGTCATCGCCGGCTACGTCCTCGTCGCGATCGTCTCGCTCGGCATCATCTACGTCGGCCTCAACTACCTCTTCGCGCCGGCGAAGATCGCCGCGGGCTTCGGTTTCACCGAGGTCCCCGAAAACGCCGAGAGCTTCCTCAACGTCAAGGGCGGCCGCGACATCGGCGCCGGGCTGGTCCCGCTGGCCCTGGTGCTCTACGGCGACCCGCACGCGCTGGGCTGGGTCTTCCTCGCCGCGGCCGTCTGGCCCGTCTTCGACATGCTGATCGTCCTGCGCCACGGCGGGAAGAAGGCCATCGCGTACGGCGTCCACGGCCTGACCGCCGCCGTGATGGTCGTCGCGTCCCTGCTGCTCCTGCTCGGCTGAACATCGCGAATCGGACACGTGGGTTACGGTGGTTAGGTGAACGTCGAAGTAACTCCCCTGCCCGGCATCGGGGTCCGCAAGGACTTCGCCACCCGTACCGGCCGCCGCATCGGCGTCGTCACCCAGCGGGACGGGCACATCGAGCTGATCGTGTCCAAGACCGACGATCCCGACACCTGCGTCGCCTCGATCCCGCTGACCGCCGACGAAGCGGGCGCGCTGGCCAACCTGCTCGGCGCGCCCCAGCTGGTCGCGCAGCTGACCGAGGAGCACCGGGACCTGCCCGGGATCAGCACCCGGCAGCTGCCGATCAAGCCGTCCGGCCCGTTCGACGGCCGCACGCTCGGCGACACGGCCATGCGCACCCGCACCGGGGTTTCGGTGGTCGCGGTGGCGCGGGCCGGCCAGGTGCACCCCTCGCCGACGCCGGACTTCACCCTGACCGGGGGCGACCTGCTGGTCGCGGTCGGCACCGGTGAAGGCTTGGAAGCCGCCGTCAAGATCCTGAAGTACGGCTGAGCCCACCATGGACCACACCGCACTGTCCCTGATCGAACTGGGGGCGGTCTTCTTCGTGCTGGGCGCGCTCGGGCGCCTGGCCGGGAAGATCGGCCTCTCCCCCATCCCCCTCTACCTGCTCGGCGGCCTCTGCTTCGGCTCCGGCGGGCTGATCCCGCTGACCGACATCGGCGGCTTCACGCACCTCGCCAGCGAGATCGGCGTCGTGCTCCTGCTCCTGCTGCTCGGCCTCGAGTACTCGGCGGCCGAGCTGTTCACCGGGCTGCGCCGCTCCTGGACGGCGGGGCTGCTCGACATCGTCCTCAACGCCGCCCCCGGCGCGGCCGTCGCGCTGCTGCTGGGCTGGGGCCCGGTCGGCGCGATGGTGATGGCGGGCGTCACGTACATCTCGTCGTCCGGGATCGTCGCGAAGGTGCTCGGCGACCTCGGGCGGCTCGGCAACCGCGAGACGCCGGTGGTGCTGTCGATCCTCGTGTTCGAGGACCTCGTGATGGCGCTCTACCTGCCGATCCTCACCGCGGTGCTGGGCGGGGTCTCCCTGCTGGGCGGCATGGAGGCCGTCGGGATCTCGCTGCTGGTGATCACCGTGGTCCTGGTGATCGCGCTCAAGTTCGGCCGGTACGTCTCGGCCGCCGTCGACAGCCCGGACCGCGAGGTGTTCCTGCTCAAGGTCCTCGGCGCGGCGCTGCTGGTGGCCGGGATCGCGTCGGCGCTGCAGGTGTCGGCCGCGGTCGGGGCGTTCCTGCTGGGCATCGCGATCTCCGGCTCGACGGCGGAGAACGCGACGCACATGCTCGAGCCGCTGCGGGACCTGTTCGCCGCGGTGTTCTTCGTGGTGTTCGGCCTCAACACCAACCCGGCGTCGATCCCGCCGGTGCTCGGCTGGGCCGTGGTGCTCGCGGTCGTGACGACGCTGACGAAGGTCGCCACCGGCTGGTGGGCCGCGCGCCGCCAGGGCATCGGGAAGATGGGCCGCGCGAGAGCCGGGGCGTCCTTGGTGGCCCGCGGCGAGTTCTCGATCGTCATCGCCGGCCTGGCGGTGACGGCGGGCGCGGTGGACGGCGAGCTGGCCGCCCTCGCGACGGCGTACGTCCTGCTGATGGCCATCCTCGGCCCGACGGCCGCGCGCGTCGTCGAGCCGGTCGCCCGCGCCCTGCAACGGAAGTCGGCTGCGAAGACCGCTCCCGCCGAGGCAAGCTGACGTGATGAACGCGACCTTGGCCGCCGTCCTCGACCGCGAGGAACGGGACGGGCAGCAGATCCTCGCCGCGCTCGTGGACCACGGGGTGTTCGTCCCGGTGGACGCGAACGGCTCGGTGGTGTTCCTCAAGGGCGAGGACGGCGACCCCGTGCTGCCCGGCTACGTCAGCGAAGCTTGCCGCGCCGAGCTGCTGCCCTCCGCCGACGGGGCCGTCCGCTGTGACGCCCTGCGGCTGCTGGACATCGCCCGCGACACCGGCGTCGAGGTCCTGGCGCTGTTCTCGACCGGCGGCTGGGCGCGCGTTCCAGCAGCTCTGCTGCGGCAGACGCTGCAGGAGCGTGGTCAGCAGGCTGCCGGCGACCAGCTGAAGCTCGGCTGGTCGCGGCACCCGGCGGCGGTGGTCCTGCGCGACGGCGCGGTCCAGCGGATCCGGGAGTTCCCGGCGGTGCGCACGGTGTGGGTCTCCCACGCGCGACGGCTCGCCACGGGCGCGGAGCACCTGATGGTGCACATCGCGGTCGACGAGGACCTGCCGTCGGCGTCGGCGGACCGGCTGATGAAGGCGCTCCTCGCCGACGCACGCCAGGACGTCCCGGTGGGAATGCTCGCCCTGAACACGAAGACGCACGCCGAGACGATCGCCGAGCTGGGCACGATGGGGCTGGACACCGTGCTGGCCGACCACACCACCGGCCGCGTCGAGGTGCTCTCGCGGGAGTACGACCCGGGCTAGTGCAGGTCCGCCCGGCCCGCCGACGGCACGAACGCGCCGCCGCCGAGGCTCGGGTGGGTCGACGCCGCCGGGAGGACGCCGGCCAGCGGGACCGACGCCGACGTCTTCGCCAGGTCGAGCGTCACCCGCCCGGGACGCGCCGGGCCGCGGATGAAGCTGCCGTCCGTGCCGCCGATGATCAGCGCCAGCGCGTGGCCCTTCGGCACGACGTGGTCCGTGGACGCCAGCCGGAACGTCATCGTGTACGCCGTGCCCGGTGTCAGAACCCGTTCCTGCGAAAGGGAAGCGTAGTTCGCGAGGTCGGCCCAGCCGCGGCTGAGGATCGTGTAGTTCACCTTCTTCGGGTCCGCGGAGGTGATCCGGTAACAGGCGTCGTCACCCGTCGTCGACGAGCCCCAGCAGTTCTCCGTCGTGCCCGTCTTGATGCCCTCGCCGCTGCCCGCGAAGTTGCGGATCGTCGCGGGGCCGAGGTCCACCAGCAGCGCCGAAAGCCGCGCCGACGACGTGCTCGGCGTGGCCGTGACCGTCAGCGAAGACGTGCCCGACACCTGCAGGTCCGACGTCAGCGTCCCGGTCGAGTAGGTCAGCGCAGCGCTGCCCGGGTTCGTGACCCAGGTGTCCTCGCCGACGTTCGGGTTGTCGGTGAACGACGCCGTGCCGGACGCCGCGGCCGTGCCGAGCTTGCCACCGGCCTGCGGGCGCAGGGCCGTCGCGATCGCGTTCGCGGCCGGGTAGGCGGACTGGTCGGCCCACTGGTCCGGCTGCCGCTCGACACTGGCCATCGGGCCGTTCTGCACGCCGTTGTCGACGCCGAGCAGGTAGTGGTCGAACCAGCGGTGCAGCAGGTCGACCCAGTCGGAACGCCGGTAGTCGAACGGGTCGACGTGCCCGGTCTGCGCGAGCCAGATCTTCCGCTCGACGTGGTTCGCGGCCAGCGCGTCCCACCACTGCCCGAAGTTGATCGTCTTGACGTTGAGGTCGTTGACGCCGTGGGAAACCAGCACGCTGGCGTGGACGTTGCGCGCCTGGGCGACGTAGTCCCGCGCGGCCCAGAGCGGCCCGTAGTCGCCGTTGGCCGTCGCGCCCGTGGCCAGGTCCTGGTTCTGCGCCGAGCAGTTCTGCCCGCTGTTGTTCGCCTCGACCGTCTGCGCCAGCCCGGCCGGGTCGAAGCCGAAAGTCGCGCCGTCGGAGCGGTAATAGTCGTACCAGGAGCTGATCGCGGAGATCGGCACGATGGTCTTCAGCCCGGCGACCCCGGTCGCGGCGACGCCGTTGGCGATCGTGCCGTCGTAGGACTTGCCGATCATGCCGACGTTCCCGGTGCTCCAGCCCGCGCTCACCGCGCTGCCGCCGGTCTTCGCGCTGTAGCCGGTCGCGCGGCCGTTGAGCCAGTCGACGACCTTGCGGGCCGAGCCGACGTCGGAGGCGCCGCCGACGTCCGCGCACCCGGCCGAGCGGTTCGTCCCGGCCAGGTCCACGAGCACCGCCGCGTACCCGCGCGGTACGAAGTAGTTGTCGTAGAACAGCGGGAACTTCACCGGTTTCCCGGCGCTGTCGTACGTCTTCAGCTCGCTCTCGTTGCCGCGCCCGCAGCACGAGTAGTACGGGCTGGCGTCCATGATCACCGGCACCTTGGTGCCCGCCGCGGCGGGTTCGGACGGCCGCACGATGTCGGCGGCCACCCGGTCGGACTGACCGTCCCCGTCGCCGTCCCGGCCGATGTCGACCCAGACGGTCTCGCGGATCGCCTTCGTGTAGTCGTAGACGGGTTCGCTTGCCCGGGGCGCCGCGGCCACCGCCGGGGCGAGCGCGCCGAACAGGACCACCGCGAGGACTCCGCACACCAGACCGGATCGCATGCGGGTCACGCTACGAGGCGGAGATCGTTCCCGCCACGGCGGAAAGTCGGGGGTAGCTTGGCGGTCATGACGGAGTCCCTGCCCGCGGTCGGCCGCACCGCCGTCGGCGTCGCCGCGTTGCGAGCCCTGGAAAGCCGCCGTCCGGACCGGCTGTTCGACGACCCGTACGCCACCGCGTTCTACCAAGCGGGCCGCTCGGCGCTGCCGGCGACCCGGGACGGGCTGGGCCCGGTCTTCGCTTCGCAGGTCGCGATCCGCACCCGCTTCTACGACGACTACCTGCTCGGCGCCGGGTGCCCCCAGGTGGTGCTGCTCGCCGCGGGCCTCGACGCGCGGGCGTTCCGGCTGCCCTGGCCGCCCGGGACCCGGCTGTTCGAACTCGACCTGCCCGAGGTCCTGGCGTTCAAGGACCGGGTGCTCGCCGGGCAGGGCGCGCAACCGTCGTGCGAGCGGGTCGCCGTCGGCGCGGACCTGCGTGACGACTGGGCGGCCGCGTTGCGCGCCGCCGGGTTCGACGCGCGCGTCCCGGCCGCGTGGCTGGCCGAAGGCCTGCTCGTCTACCTCTCCCGCGAAGACGCGGACCGGATGCTCACCGCGGTGACCGAGCTGTCCGCGCCGGGCAGCCGGGTGTCGTTCGAGCACGGGACGACCGACGGCCTGCTGGCCCGCGCCAGGGCGACCTCGGGCGGCGAGCACGTCACACGCCTGTGGAAGGGCGGCCTCGGCAGACGGGCCCCGGAGTGGCTGCGCGAGCACGGCTGGGAACCCGCCACGGTGACCCGCTCGGCGCTGGCGGAGCGCTACGGCCGCCAGGACGAGCAGACCGCGGACGGGTTCGTCACCGCCGTGCTGTGACAACTGGGGCTTCGCCCCAGGCCGGGGGCTTCGCCACCCGGACCCCCGGAAAACGGGTCAGAGCTCGACGTTGCGGTAGAGCGTGCCGACCTCGGTCTTGGTCAGGCGGCGGATCGAGCCGACGCGCTGGTTGCCGAGCTGGACGTCGCCGACCGCGGTACGGACCAGCTTGAGGACCGGGTGCCCGGTGTCCTTGAGCAGGCGGCGCACGATGTGCTTCTTGCCCTCGTGGATGACCAGCTCCACCAGCGACTTACCGGAGTGCATGTCCTTGACGCGGAACTGGTCGACCTTGATGATGCCGTCCGGCAGCTCCCAGCCGTTGCGCAGCTCCTTGCCGAGCCCGCGCGGCACCAGGCCGTCGACCTCGGCGAGGTAGGTCTTGAGCACCCGGTAGGACGGGTGCATCAGCCGGTGGCCGAGGTCACCGTCGTTGGTCAGCAGCAGCAGGCCCTCGGTGTTCTCGTCGAGCCGTCCGACGTGCACGACGCCGGGCGTCTCCTCGTAACGGCCCTTGAGGTAGTCGCCGACGCAGGGGCGGCCGCGGTCGTCCGACATCGTCGAGTGCACGCCCTTGGGCTTGTTCAGCGCCAGGTAGATCAGGTCGTCGCGCAGGTTCACGCGGGTGCCGTCGACGTGGATGATCGCCTCGTCGGGGTTGACGCGGCGGCCCAGCTCGGTGACGACCTCGCCGTTCACCTCGACCCGGCCGGCGACGATCAGGTCCTCCGCCGCACGCCGGGACGCGACCCCGGCCTGCGACAGCACCTTCTGCAGCCGGATGCCGTCGGGGTGTTCACTGGAAGTCATCGATGGTGTCCACTTCGGGTAGCAACGGAGCGATGGCGGGCAGGTCGTTCAGTGACGACAGCCCCAGTCGCTCCAGGAACAGCTCGGTCGTCACGTACAGCGTCCCGGTCGTCTCGGGGTCGGTCCCCATCTCTGCGATGAGGCCGCGCGCGAGCAGCGTCCGGATCACGCCGTCCACGTTCACGCCGCGCACCGCGGCGACCCTGGAACGGGTCACCGGCTGCCGGTACGCGATCACGGAGAGGCTCTCCAGCGCGGCCCGGGTCAGCTTCGACCGCTGGCCGTCCAGCAGGAGCTTCTCCACGAACGGGGCATAGACGTCCCTAGTGTAGAACCGCCACCCCTCACCGACTCGCCGCAGGTCGATCCCGCTGACGCGGTCGGTGAACTTCTGCGCCATCGTCCGCAGCGCGACGACGATGCGGGCGCGCGGTTGCTGCAGCGTCTCGGCGAGGGAGTCTTCGCTCGCGGGCGAGTCGACGACCAGCAACAGCGCCTCGAGCGCGGCTTCGAGCGCCTCGTCGGAACTGATGTCGGGCATCGAGTCGACATCCCCGGCGGCGACCAGGTCGGACTCGGGATCGGCGGGATCCAGCTCGGCCGCGCCTTCGCCCGCTTCCGCGGAAGCGTCACTTTCACGTGAAAGTGCCGGGCTCGGCTCTTCCGCGGGCACCGGCTCCCCCAGCGGTTCCTCTGGTCGGCCGTCCTCGGTCACCGGTTCGCCGGACAGGGCTTCGCCGAACGCCAGCTCGGCCGCGGCGGCCTCGACCGGCTCATCGGCCGCGGGCGGTTCCGGATCCTCGACCTCGGGCGAGGCGGTCCCCGGCGCAGCCGTCTCAGCCGCAGCCGTCTCGGGCGCTGTGGCCTCGGCCGCAGCGGTCCCCGGTGCAGCCGTCTCGGCCGGAGTGGCTTCCTCGTGCGGCGTGGTGTCTTCGGGGGTCACCCGTACTCCTCTTCGTCTCCGGCGGTCAGGTCCTTCTCGGCCGCCACGGAGGCTTCTTCCTTCGAACCGCCGGTCCAGCGCACGTGCAGCTCGGCCAGCGCCTCGGACTGCTCGAACTGCACCGTCGCCTCGCGGTAGAGCTCCAGCAGGGCCAGGAACCGCGCCACGATCTCGACGGTGTGCTCGCAGTCGTCGACCAGCTCGCCGAACGTCGCCTGGCCGCGCTCGGCCAGCATCACCCGCAGCAGCGCCGCGTGCTCGCGCACCGAGACGCGGCCCATGTGGATGTGGGCGATCGACACCGTCGGCGGCGGCTTCGGCTTGAACACCGCCACGGCGATCTCGGCGAACTTCTCCGGCGTCACGCCCAGCATCACCTCGGGCAGCAGCCCGACGAACCGCTCCTCCAGCGCCACCGACCGCGGGTACCGCCGCAGCGCGCCCTGCTCCAGCTCGCCGAACAGCGCCGCCACCTGCTTGTACGCGCGGTACTGCAGGATCCGCGCGAACAGCAGGTCACGGGCTTCGAGCAGGGCGAGGTCGTCCTCGTTCTCCACCTCGGCCGACGGCAGCAGCCGCGCGGCCTTGAGGTCGAGCAGGGTCGCCGCGATGACCAGGAACTCGGTCGTCTCGTCGAGGTTCCAGTCGGTGCCCAGCGCCCGCGTGTAGGCGATGAAGTCGTCGGTGACGCGGTGCAGGGCCACCTCGGTGACGTCCAGCTGGTGCTGCGAGATCAGCTGCAGCAGCAGGTCGAACGGCCCTTCGAAGTTGGCCAGCCGCACCTTGAACTTCGACGTGCTCAGTTCCTCGTTGGCCAGGCCTTCGGGAACCATGCCGCCGTGCACCGTCTCGTGCTGGTGCGGCTGTTCTTCCGGGGCCTGGTCGACCGGCTCCGGCGGTGCGTCGACCGAGGCCGGTTCCGGCTCGTCCATCAGCCCTCGGTTTCGCCGCCGTCTGAGCCGACCACCCGCAACCTCTGCACCAGCACCGAGTCTTCGCCGTTCGCGTCGAAGTCGGCCAGCAGCACCGCGACGGCCTCGCGGACCAGCCGGCCGCGGTCGACGACCAGCTCGTGCTTGGCCCGCAGCGTCAGCCGGGCCTGCTCCATGGCCACGAGCTCGTCACCGGAGACGTAGACGGTGATCTTCGCGTCGTGCTTGGTCCGGCCGGAGCCGTGCGGGGCCACGTCGCCGCTGCGGGCGAGCTGCTGCTCCGCGCGGCCGTTGCCCTTGCCACTACCACTGCCGTTTTCGGCCGGTTCGGCGGGCGCCGTCTGGGGCGGGAGATCGAGAGCGGGGCTGGAGGTGATGCGGAAGAGTTCCGACGCTCCGGGCAGGGAGGCGCGCCTGCTCACCGAGCGATCACCTCGCGAGCCAGCTGACGGTACGCCGCCGCGCCGGCCGACTTGGGGGCCCAGGTCGTGATCGGCTCACCCGCGACCGTCGTCTCGGGGAACCGCACCGTGCGGTTGATGACCGTGTCGAACACGGTCTCGCCGAATGCCTCCACCACGCGAGCCATGACCTCCTTCGAGTGCAGGGTTCTCGGGTCGTACATGGTGGCGAGAATCCCGACTATGTCCAGTTTGGGGTTGAGGCGTTCCTGCACCTTCTCGATCGTGTCGATCAGGAGCGCTACACCTCGCAGACTGAAGAACTCGCACTCCAACGGGATGATCACGCCGTCCGCGGCGGTCAGCGCGTTCACCGTGAGAAGGCCGAGCGAGGGCTGGCAGTCGACAAGAACATAGTCGTAGTCGTTCATGACCGGACGAAGGACCCGTAACAACGTGTGTTCGCGCCCTACCTCAGCGACGAGCTGGACCTCCGCCGCGGACAGGTCGATGTTGCTCGGCAGCAGGTCAACGCCGTCGACGCGGGTCTTCAGCAGCACGTCGGTGGCGCTGACGGCCCGCTCCATGATGGCGTTGTAGACCGTGTGGTCCAGTTCGTGCGGCTGGATGCCGAGGCCGACGGCGAGCGCGCCCTGCGGGTCGAAGTCGACGAGCAGCACCTTGCGGCCGTACTCGGCGAGGGCGGCGCCCAGGTTGATGGTCGACGTCGTCTTGCCGACGCCACCCTTCTGGTTGCACATCGCCATGATCTTGGCCGGGCCGTGGCGCTCCAGCGGGGCCGGATCGGGGTGCTCGCGGATCGGGCGGCCGGTCGGCCCGATACCCTCGAGCTTCACCTTCTTGCCGTTGCGCTCTCTCGGTTCGTCGCCGTCGTGGTTCACGGGGGTGGCGATCGTGACGTGCTGGAGGTTCGCCGCGGCCGACCCGGCGGACGCGGCCGGTACGGCCGGCTGGTTCGGTGTCGACATGGCGAGAAGGCTCCTTGTCCGTGGCGTCCGGGGCAGCCTATGCGCGGACTCCGAGCCCCGGCAAAGCAACGCGCCGGACCCGAGGGGGCAATGTCATTCGACCGTCGGTCCAGCGTAGGAAGGCCCTTGGCCCTCTATAGGGCCGTCTAGCCCAACGCCCGGGGGTGCGCCGTGGCGTACACCTCGCGCAGGGTGTTGACCGTGACCAGCGTGTACACCTGCGTGGTGGTCACCGACGCGTGACCGAGCAGTTCCTGCACGACCCGGACGTCCGCGCCGCCTTCGAGCAGATGCGTGGCGAAGGAGTGGCGGAGCGTGTGCGGCGAGACGACGGCGGCGATCCCGGCCCGTTCGGCGGTGTCCTTGAGGACCTGCCACGCGCTCTGCCGCGAAAGCCTGCTGCCGCGGACGTTGAGGAACATCGCCGCGGTGCCGCGGCCGTGCGCGGCGAGCACGGGCCGCGCGCGGACGGTGTAGGCGTGCAGCGCGGCGATCGCCGGCCGGCCGATCGGCACCAGCCGCTGCTTGCCGCCCTTGCCGTCGAGCAGGACCGTGCGCTCGTCGTCGTCGATGTCGTCCAGGTCCAGCCCGACGGCCTCGGAGATGCGGGCACCGGTCGAGTAGAGCAGCTCCAGCAGCGCCCGGTCGCGCAGCGCGCGTTCGCCGTCCGGCGCCGGGGTCTCCAGCAGCCGCAGCACGTCGTCGACCGGCAGGGCCTTGGGCAGCCGCTTCGCCGGCGTCGGCGGCCGGACCTCGCGGGCCGGGTTGTGCTCGGTGACGCCCTCGGCGTGCGCGAACTTGTGCAGGCCCCGCACGGCGACCAGGGCCCGCGCGGCCGACGACGCCGCGAGGGGCATGTGCTCGCCGTCGCCCTCGCGCAGCGCGGCGCCGAACGACGTGACGTGCGCGGGGGTGACGTCGGTGATCTTCGCGATGCCGGAGCCGTCGAGGTGGGCGGCGTACCGGCGCAGGTCACGGGAGTAGCTGTCCAGCGTGTTGCGCGCGGTCCCGCGTTCGACGACCAGGTGGTCGAGGTAGGCGGCGATCACGTCGGCCGTGCTGCCCGGGGCTGCCACGCCGTCACCTTAGGCCGCGCGGCGCTCGTGACCCGGCAGAAACCCCGGTCGGCTACCTTGGATCCATGGGGTCCGAAGAGCTCCGCATCGGCACCGCCGAGCGGGAGGAGGCGGCGAGGTTGCTCGCCGACCACTTCGGCATGGGCCGCATCACGCCGGTCGAGTACGAGACGCGGGTGACGGACGCCTACGGCGCGACGACCCTGGGCGAGCTGCGGCCCCTGTTCCGCGACCTGCCGCACCCGCACCCGGGCTTCTTCGGGCCGCCACCGGGACCGATGCCGATGCCGGTGTACGCGCAACCCTCGATGCCCGTGGCGATGCCGTACGGGCCGCCACCCGTGGTGTACTCGCACCGGTCGAAGACGGTGGCCGGGGTCCTGCAGATCGTGCTGCCCTTCGGCGTCGGCCGGTTCTACACCGGCCAGACCGGCCTGGGCATCGCCCAGCTCTTCGCCACCTTCTGCACCGGGGTGGGCGTGCTCTGGCCGATCATCGACGGCATCATGCTGCTGGTCAACGGCGGACTCGACGCCGAAGGCCGTCCGCTGCGCCCCTGATCCCGGGGCGCAGCGGACGGCTCAGCCTTCGCGGCGCTTGGCGAACGCCGTCGGGCGGTCGGGCCACGGGGCGTCGGCCGGGCGGGGCGCGGCCACGCCGCTGACGACCGCGTGCGCGGCCAGCACACCCGACACCGTGGCGCCGTTCACCAGCTCGCCGGCCAGCGCCATCCGGACCGCCTCGGCCAGCGGGAACGTGTGGACGACCAGGTCGGCCTCCTCGTCCCCGAGGACGTCACGCTCCACTTCGGACAGTCCGCGGGCGAGGAACACCCGCACCACCTCGTCGGTGAAGCCGGGTGACGCCGCGACGTCGACCAGGGTCACCCAGTCCTCGGCGGCCTGCCCGACCTCCTCCACGAGCTCCCGGCGGGCCGCGCCGACCGGGTCCTCGCCGAGGTGGTCGATCAGGCCGGCGGGCAGCTCCCACAGCCGGTGCCCCATCGGGTGCCGGTACTGGTGGATGAGCGTGACCCGCTGCTCCTCGTCCAGCGCGACGATCGCGACCGCGCCCAGGTGCTCGATCACCTCGCGGACGGCGGTGTTCCCGCCCGGCATCACGACGTCGTCGATGCGCAGGCCGACGACCCGTCCGATGTGGACGTCACGGCTGGAGGCGACGGTGAACTCGTGCTCGCCCGGCGCGGTCACCGGGCCGCCACGGGGGCCTCGGGCAGCGCGACCGGCAGCCGCTCGGCGACCTTGCGGTCCACCACGGCCTTGACGAACGCGCTGAACAGCGGGTGCGGCCGGGTCGGGCGGCTCTTCAGCTCGGGGTGCGCCTGCGTGCCGACGAAGAACGGGTGCTTTTCGGCGGGCAGCTCGACGAACTCGACCAGGCGGTCGTCCGGCGAGGTGCCGGAGAACACCAGCCCCGCGTCGGTGAGCTGCTTGCGGTAGGCGTTGTTCACCTCGTAGCGGTGCCGGTGCCGCTCGGACACCTCGGTGGTGCCGTACGCCTTCGCGACCTGCGAGCCCGCCTTGAGCTTCGCCGGGTACGCGCCGAGCCGCATCGTGCCGCCCATGTCCCGCTCGCCCGCGACGACGTCGCGCTGGTCGGCCATCGTCGAGATCACCGGGTGCTTGGTGTTCTCGTCGAACTCCGACGAGCCGGCGTCCTCGATGCCCGCCAGGTTCCGCGCGGCCTCGATGACCATGCACTGCAGGCCGAGGCACAGGCCGAGCAGCGGCACGCCGCGGGTGCGGGCGTACTCGATCGCGCCGACCTTGCCCTCGATGCCGCGGATGCCGAACCCGCCCGGGATCAGCACACCGTCCACATCGGACAGTACGGAGGCCGCGCCGGACGCGGTCTGCGCGTCGTCGGAGGCGACCCAGACGATCTCGACCTTGGCCCGGTGGGCGAACCCGCCCGCGCGCAGCGCCTCGGTGACCGAGAGGTAGGCGTCCGGCAGGTCGATGTACTTGCCGACGACCGCGATCTTCACCGTCTCGCTCGGGTTGTGCACCCGGTCGAGCAGGTCGCCCCACACCGTCCAGTCGACGTCGCGGAACGGCAGGCCGAGGCGGCGCACCACGTAGGCGTCGAGCGCCTCGCTGTGCAGCACCTTCGGGATGTCGTAGATCGACCGCGCGTCCGGGCAGGCGATGACGGCCTCGGTGTCGACGTCGCACATCAGGCCGATCTTGCGCTTGAGGTCCTCGGGGATCTCCCGGTCGGCCCGGCAGACCAGCGCGTCGGGCTGGATGCCGATGTTGCGCAGCGCGGCCACCGAGTGCTGGGTCGGCTTCGTCTTCAGCTCGCCCGAGGGCGCCAGGTACGGCACCAGCGAGACGTGCAGGAAGAAGCAGTGGTCCCGGCCGACGTCGTGGCGGACCTGGCGGCACGCCTCGAGGAACGGCAGCGACTCGATGTCGCCGACCGTGCCGCCGACCTCGGTGATGACGACGTCCGGCGTCTGGCCGGCCTCGTCGGGCTCGGCGGCGGCGGTGATCCGGGACTTGATCTCGTCGGTGATGTGCGGGATGACCTGCACCGTGTCGCCGAGGTACTCGCCGCGGCGCTCCTTGGCGATCACCTCGGAGTAGACCTGACCGGTCGTGACGTTGGCCTTGCCGTCGAGGTCGCGGTCGAGGAAGCGCTCGTAGTGCCCGATGTCGAGGTCGGTCTCGGCGCCGTCGTCGGTGACGAACACCTCACCGTGCTGGAACGGGTTCATCGTCCCGGGGTCGACGTTGAGGTACGGATCGAGCTTCTGCATCGTGACGCGAAGCCCGCGCGCGGTAAGGAGTTGTCCCAGGCTGGATGCCGTGAGTCCCTTACCCAGAGAGGAGGCGACGCCTCCGGTGACAAATACGTACTTGGTAGCCCGCGACTGAAGTCCCACGGGCCGCCAGCATATCCGAAGCCCGCGGATCCGCTTGCTGTGACATGCCCGAACGGCGTTTTATGGCCCTGACCACGCCTCAGGCGGCGACCTTGGCGAGTCGCAGCCGCGGACGGCCGGTGAGCGCGCGGCTGCCCGGCAGCCGCCGCAGCACCTCGACCATGGCGATCGTCAGCGCGATCGTGGCGAAGTAGATGATCACGCTGAGCCACGGCGCGCCGAAGTGGTCCGCCACGTGCGGGATCACCGGGCCGAGCACGGCCAGCGCGAACGGGTGGACCAGGAAGATGCTGAACGACCGGTTCGCCGCCCAGGAGACCAGGCGCGCGCCGCGGCCGCCCTCGGTGCGCCGCGCGGACCACCACGTGGTGAACGCGTAGATCGCCGCGATGACCGTGAGGAACCACGGGATCAGGTACGGCTGGAACGGGTCGCTGGCCACCTGCGGGAACGTTCCACTGTGGACAGTGCGGAGGTAGTACCACTCGGTGCCGGCCAGCACCGCCAGCAGCGCGCCGCCGAGCAGCAGCCGGTGCCGGCCCACCCAGGCGTGCACGGTCTCGAAGTGCATGGCCACCAGCGCGCCGAACAGCGTGTAGAACTGGTACGGCAGGATCGTGGCGTAGAGGTGCGTGATCGTCTCGTAGCTGACGCCCAGCGGCTGGTAGGTCATGAACGCGACCACGCCGACCTGCAGCAGCCCGCTGCCCAGCAGCAGCCACTTGTGCTTGCCCGCGGTGGCCCGCAGGAGCTTCATCAGCAGCGGGAAGAGCAGGTAGACCTGCATCGTCACGAGCAGGAAGTACAGGTGGTACCAGGCGCCGCCGGTGACGAGGTCGGTCAGGAGCAGGCGCATCGACGCCTCGAGCGATCCGGGCTGCTGCCCGCCGGTGACCAGCGAAAACGCCCAGAAGAACATCGTCCACGCGAGGTAGGGCGTCGCGACCAGCGGCAGCCGGCGGCGCCAGAAGTCACCAGCCCGCAGCTCGCGGCCGCGGTTCTGGAACACCAGCACGAACCCGGTCAGCGCGAAGAACGCCTCACGCGTGAAGTGCAGCGGGGTCTCGACGGCGTTGGCGCCGACGTCCTGCGCGAAGTTCGTCGCGCCCACGACGTGGATCAGGATCACACAAGCGAAGGTGATCAACCGGAACAGGTCGATCTGGTGGAGGTAGGGCGCTTTGCCGCCCGGTCTCGCGACGCGGGCGGGGGCCTCGAGCGTGGCCTGGGCGGTCGTCATCGTGCCACCTTCACGGCACCGGTTTCGGCGTTGATCACGGTCTCAGGTTTGCCGCCCATTCTGTGAATTTCCCATGAAGCCACTGGGAACCGCCTGTTGGACCAGCTCCCCCGCGGTGTCGGATATGCCACGTCGGTTCAGGGAGCGGGGAGCCGGTGATCATGTTATCGCGTGAGCTTCCGGGTACTCAATGTGACGCTCACGCTAGGCCGGTTCAGCGACGCGCGTCCGTCTCGACCTCCTCGCGGACCGCTTCCAACGCGGTGCGTAACTCGCCGAGCCCGACCGAGCCGAGCGCCAGCCGCAGCGCGCGGGGCACCGCTGGCGTCGTCGCGAACGGCTCAGCGGTGGACACCGCAACCCGCCGCCGGGCCAGCGCCGCCACGATCCGGTCCGGGCGCGTGTCCGGGCCCAGGGGCAGCCAGCGGAAGTACGACGCCGGGTGCCCGATGTGGGACAGCCCGGCCAGCACCTCCGACGCGACGGCCTGCCGCGCGCGGGCGTCTTCGCGCTTGCGTGCCTCGAGCCGGTCGACGGTGCCGTCGTCGAGCCACCGGCGCGCGATCGCCGCGGTCAGGGCCGGGGTGTTCCACGTCGTGGCCCGGACGGCGCGTTCGAGGTCCGGCACGAGCGGCACGGGCGCGGTCACGAACCCGATCCGCAGGCCGGTCGCGACGCTCTTCGACAGGCCCGACACGTGCACGGTGACCTCCGGCGCGAGCATCGCCAGCGGCGGCGGCGCGTCCTCGGCGAGGTAGGCGTACGAGGCGTCCTCGACGAGCGTCAGGCCGTGGCGGCGGGCGAGCGAGACGAGCCGCGCACGCGACTCGCCGCCGAGCACCCAGCCGAGCGGGTTGTGCAGGGTCGGCATCGTGTAGACCGCGCAGACCCGGCGCCCGCGGCACAGCCGGTCGAGCGCGTCGAGGTCCGGTCCTTCCCCGGTCGCCGGCAGCGGCGCGAGCTCCAGCCCGAGGGTGCGGGCGAGCACCCGGAACCCGGGGTAGGTGAGGGCGTCGACGGCGACGACGTCCCCGGGCCGGAACAGGGCCATGGCCGTCACGGCGAGGCCGTGCTGCGCGCCGTTGACGATCAGCACCCGTTCGCGGCCGGTGTCGAGCCCGCGACGGCGCAGGTACCGGGCGACGGCCTCCCGGTCGTCGGCGCGCCCGCGGTGCGGCTGGTAGCGCAGCAGCGCGTCGAGGTCCCCGGACGTGGCCAGGTCCCGCAAGGCCCGGCGCAGCAGGTCGGCCTGGCCGGGGACGGAGGGCGAGTTGAAGCTGAGGTCGACCGCGTCGGCCGCGACCGCTCGTTCGTCGGCGCCGTCGTCCGCGGCGGCCAGGTCGCGGACGAACGTGCCCCGCCCCTGCTCGCAGCTGACCAGGCCCATCGCTTCGAGTTCGGCGTACACCCGCGACGCCGTCACGACGGCGATGCCCTCGTCGGCCGCGAGCCGCCGGTGGGTGGGCAGCCGCGTGCCGGCCGGCCACTGCCCGCCGCGGATCTTCGCCGCGAACGCGTCCACGATCACCTTGTACTTCGGCACCCGCACGCCGCGATTGTAGGCAGGACAATTTGTGGACTGTCCTGGATCGGCCGTCTTAACCTGCCGAAATGCACACCGCGATCCTGACCTTCGACGGCTACAACGAACTCGACTCGCTCATCGCGCTCGGCGTCCTCAACCGCGTGCCCGGCTCGCGGGTGTCGATCGCGAGCCCCACCCCGCGGGTGACGTCCATGAACGGCGTCACGATCGACGCCATGATCGGCCTGGAAGAGGCCTGCACGGCCGACGCCGTGATCGTCGGCAGCGGCTCGCAGACCCGCGAGGTCGTCGAGGACCCGGCGATCATGGCCACCCTGCGCGGCCTCGATCCCGCCCGTCAGCTGCTGGCCGCGCAGTGCTCGGGCACGCTCGTGCTGGCGAAGCTGGGGCTGCTCGACGGCGTGCCCGCCTGCACCGACCTGACGACCAAGCCGTGGGTCCTCGCCGCCGGGGTCGAAGTGCTGAACCAGCCGTTTTTCGCGCGCGGCGACCTGGCCACCGCCGGTGGCTGCCTGGCCTCGACCTACCTCGCGACGTGGGTCATCGCGCGCCTGCACGGTCTCGAAGCCGCCGAGCACGCCATGCACTACGTCGCACCCGTCGGTGAGAAGGACGACTACCTCGCGCGGGCCCTGCGCAACGTCACGCCCTACCTGGAGCCGGCCGCGATCTCGGCCTGATCGTCGCCGAAGAGGGACTTCAGCGTCACCTCGCGGTTGACCCGCACGTGCTCGACGGCGTACGCCTGCGCGCGCTCCGCATCCCCCGACGCGATCGCCTCGTAAAGCCGGCGGTGCTCGTCGAGCAGCTCGGTCCAGTGCTCGTTCTGGCTGGTCAGCCAGCGGAGCCTGCCCTGCAGCGGCTGCAGCATCGTGGTGAGCAGCGTGTTGCCCGCGATGGCCACGATCTCGTCGTGGAAGCGCGAGTTGAGCACGGTGATCTTGGCCGCGTCGCCGCGGGCCGTCGCGCGGGCGGCGTCGGCGAGCATCCGCTCGAGCCGCTTCAGCTCCGGCGCGCCCGCCCGCTCGGCGGCCCGCCCGGCGGCGAGCCCCTCCAGGGCCTCACGGACGTCGAACAGCTCCTCGACGTCGACCCGCGCGAGCTGCCGGACGACGATCCGGCGCGCCGACTGCTCGACGAGGAACCCCTCGGCCTCCAGGCTGCGGATGGCCTCGCGCACCGGCACCCGGGACACCCCGAGGTCCTCGGCCAGCTCGCGCTCGACCAGCCGGTCCCCCGGGCGGAGGCGGCCGGTCAGGATCCGTTCGCGCAGCTCGTCGCGCACCCGCTGGCGGGTGGCCGCGAGGGGCTGCCGCTCACTCGCCGACGTCACGGGTCCCCTCTCGGTCAACACGCCCGTAACCGGACGTAACGCGAGTTTATCCGCCGGAGGGTTGACGGACGCGGACGTCGGGGTGATATTTGGGATACCAAAATTTGGTATCCCAAATCTCCGTCCCCGCACGTCGACCGGAGGCACGTTATGACCGCCGCCCCGCTCACCGAGACCGGACAAGAGACGCCAGCCCCGCCGGACCCCCGGCTGTGGAACGAAGACCTCGCCCCCGCGCAGGAACGCCGGTGGAAGGTCTACGACATCTTCGCGCTGTGGATGTCCGACGTGCACAACCTGGGCAACTACACCTTCGCGGCCGGCCTGTTCGTGCTCGGCCTCTCGGCCTGGCAGGTGTTCACCGCCCTGCTGTTCGGCTTCGTCATCATCTACGTCGGCATGAACCTGATGGGCCGGATCGGGCAGCGCACCGGCGTGCCGTTCCCGGTCGTCGCGCGGCTGAGCTTCGGCACCTTCGGCGCCAACCTGCCCGCGCTGATCCGCGCGGTCATCGCGATCTTCTGGTACGGCATCCAGACCTACCTCGCGAGCGTGGCCATCACGCTGCTCGTGCTCGCCATCGACCCGGGCCTGAAACCGTTGACCGAGCACGGTTTCCTCGGCCTGCACGCGCTCGGCTGGATCTGTTTCGTGGCCCTGTGGGCGGTCCAGGCGCTGATCCTGACCCGCGGCATGGAGTCGGTGCGCAAGTTCCAGGACTGGTGCGGCCCGGCGATCTGGGTCGTGATGATCGCGCTCGCGGTGTGGATCCTCGCCGCCGGGCACTGGAACATCTCCTTCACCAGCAGCCCGAAGCAGCTCTCGACCGGCGAGCAGATCCGGCAGTGGTTCGGCGCGGCCGGGCTGATCCTCGCCACCTACGGCACGCTGATGCTCAACTTCTGCGACTTCTCCCGCTTCGCCCCGGACCAGAAGACGGTGAAGCGCGGCAACTTCTGGGGCCTGCCGATCAACTCGACGGCGTTCGCGCTGCTGTCGGTCGTCGTCACCGCGGGCAGCATGCAGGTGTTCGGCGAGGCCATCACCGACCCGGCCGAGCTGCTGTCCAAAGTGCACAACACGCCGGTGCTCATTGTCGGCGCGCTGACCTTCGCGATCGCCACCATGGGCGTCAACATCGTCGCGAACTTCGTCTCCCCCGCCTACGACCTGGCCAACATCTGGCCGAAGCGGATCACGTTCACCATCGGCGGGATGATCAGCGCGGTCGCCGCGCTGTGCGTGCTGCCGTGGAAGCTCTACTCCTCGCCCACGGTGGTCAACTACTTCCTCGGCGGGCTCGGCGCGTTCCTCGGGCCGCTGTTCGGGATCATGATCGTCGACTACTACCTGATCCGGCGCGGCAAAGTCGACGTCGCGCAGCTGTTCGTCGACGGCGGGATCTACCCCCGGGTGAACCCACGCGCCCTGGTGACGTTCTTCCCCACCGCCGCGCTGGCCGCGGTGATCGCGCTGGTGCCGTTCTTCGCCCCGGCCGCGCCGTACTCGTGGTTCATCGGCACGGCGTCGTCCGCGGCCCTGTACTTCGCGGTGTCGAGGAAACACCGATGAGGATCGTCGTCACCAACTGCAACACCACCGAGACGATGACGAAGGAGATCGAGACCGGGGCCCGCGCCGCCGCGAGCCCCGGCACCGAAATCCTGGCCAGGACACCGAAGTGGGGCCCGGAGTCGGCCGAGGGCTGGCTGGACAGCTTCCTCTCGGCCGCCGCCGTGCTCGATCTGCTGCGAGGCCTGGAAGAACCGTTCGACGCGGTCGTGCTCGCCGGGTTCGGCGAGCACGGCCGCGAGGGGGCCCGCGAACTCCTGGACGTCCCGGTCGTCGACATCACCGAGGCCGCCGCGCACCTGGCCTGCCTGCTGGGCCGCCGCTACGGCGTCGTGACCACATTGGACCGCACGTGCGGGCTGATCGAGGACAGCCTGCACTCCGCGGGCGTCGCGCAGAACTGCGTGACGGTCACCGGCGCCGGCCTCGGCGTCCTGGAGCTGACCGACGAACGCCGGACGGAGTCGGCGCTGCTGACCGCCGGCCGCCGCGCCCGTGACGCCGGCGCGGAGGTCCTGGTGCTCGGCTGCGCCGGGATGACCGGCCTGGACCGCCGGATCGCGACGATGCTCGACATCCCGGTGATCGACGGCGTCGCCGCCGCCGTGCGGCTGGCCGAGTCGCTCGTCGGGCTGGGGCTCAAGACCAGCCGGGCCGGTTCGTACGCCAAGCCCCTGGCCAAGAAACGCACCTGGCCCGTTTGACAGCCGCCGCACCGGAGAGCCAGAATCGCCGACGCCACTGCCGTACCGCCGCCCGGTGACGAGTGGGGATCCTGGCGTCCCCGAAAGGGCGGTCGAAGGTGCGAAGGCAGCTACACGTTCTCGGGGCGGCGGTGCTGGCCGCGTGCCTGGCCATGGTCCCGGTCAGCGGGACGGCGACGGCCGGGCAGGCACCGCGCACCGTCGTCACCGACGGCAAGAAGCTCGCGGACATCCAGTCGGCGCTCAGGCACGGCCACGCGACCCGCGCGCAGCGTGACGCGCTGAAGGTGGTGCTGGACAAGGCGAACACCGCGCTGAGCGCCGGGCCGTGGTCGGTCATGGACAAGCCGACCGCACCGCCCAGCGGCGACAAGCACGACTACATGAGCCAGGCGCCCTACTGGTGGGCGGGTGAGAAGACCCCGGAGAACCCGCAGGGCTGCCCGTACGTCAACAAGGACGGCCAGCGCAACCCGGAGGCCGACGCGATCACCGACCACACCTACCGGATGGTGGCGTGGGACGCGATGTACTACCTCTCGCTCGCCTGGTACTACACCGGCGACCCGAAGTACGCCAAGCGCGCGGCCCTGGACATCCGGACGTGGTTCCTCGACCCGGCCACCCGGATGAACCCGAACATGACGTACTCGCAGATCATCCCGTGCAAGACCACGATCAGCGGCACGGGCATCATCGACTCGACGCAGTCGTTCAGCCAGGTGCTCGACGTCTTCGCGCTGCTCGACACCGGCGCGCCGGGCTGGACGAACAAGGACCGCACCGGCGTCAAGGCGTGGCTGTCGCAGTACCTGACCTGGATGCAGACCAGCCCGCAGGCGAAGCTGGAACTGGCCGCCACGAACAACCACGGCACGTTCCTCGACATGCAGAACGCGACCATCGCCGCCTACCTCGGCCGGCGGGACACGGCGAAGAAGATCGTCCTGGACGCGGAGAAGAACCGGTTCCCGGTGCAGTTCGCCGCCGACGGCAGCCAGCCGTTGGAGCTCTCGCGGACGATGTCGTGGCACTACGTCAACTTCAACCTCACGGCGTGGGGCCGGATGGCGGAGCTGGGCAAGAACCTCGGCGTCGACGTCTGGAAGTACACCGCGCCGAACGGGGCGACCCTGCGCAAGGTCGTCGACCAGCTGATCCCCGGTGCGCTGCAGGGCGCCGCGGGCTGGCCGCACCAGCAGATCGGCGTGTTCGACCAGTCGATCGCGGCGGACATCTTCCACGCTGCGGCCGAGGAGGCCCACGACCAGGACGCGGCAGCGGCGCTGAAGAAGATGCCGCTGCCCGCCGGCGGTGACACGTGGTCCGTGCGCGTGTCGTGCTTCCCGCTCGACCCGCCGCTCAAGTAACCCCTACTAACGCTGGGAAATCCGGACACCGCACCCCATAGCGCACGCCACCGCAAGATTGGTCTAGTCCAAAGTATTGACACTCGGTGTGCGCACGCGCACATTCATGAACGGGCCGGCACCTGTTCGTGAAGAACCATCGCGTACCGCCCCCTCCCGCGCCGTCGCGGCCCGGGAGGGGGCCGTCCGCCTGCGCGAGGAGACAGCATGCAGAGGGTTTCCCGAAGAATGGCGCTGTTCGCCGCCGCCGCGGCCGCCGTGGTCGTCGGCGCGCTCACGGTCGCCGGTCCGGCCGCACCACCCGCGTCCGCCGCGACGTCCGGCGGGGTCCGGATCGCCTACTTCGACCAGTGGAGCATCTACCAGAACGCGTACTACCTGAAGAACGTCGATTCCATCGCCAACAACCTCGACTACCTGCTCTACGACTTCGAGAACATCGACCCCACGAACCACACGTGCTTCGAGGCGACGAAGGCGACCACGCCCGACCCGGGCGGCGAGACCGACCCGAACGCCGGTGACGGCGGCGGCGACCAGTTCGCCGACTACCAGAAGTCGTTCGGCTCCGACATCAGCGTCGACGGCACCGCCGACGTCTGGAACCAGCCCGTCGCCGGCAACTTCCACCAGCTGCAGGAGCTCAAGGCGCGGCACCCGAACCTCAAGGTGCTGCTGTCGATCGGCGGCTGGACGTACTCGAAGTACTTCTCCGACGCCGCCGCGACCGACGCGTCGCGCAAGAAGCTCGTCAGCTCGTGCCTGGACATGTTCATCAAGGGCAACATCCCGGCCTCCGGCGGCTACGGCGGCCCGGGCACCGCGGCCGGCATCTTCGACGGCATAGACATCGACTGGGAGTACCCGGGTTCCCCGACCGGGCACGTCGGCAACCACTACAGCGCCGCCGACACCGCGAACTACACCGCGCTGATGGCGGAGTTCCGCACCGAGCTGGACGCGCTGGGCGGCAAGCACTACGCGCTCTCGGCCGCGCTGCCGGGCGGGCAGGACAAGATCGCGAAGATCCAGACCGACAAGATCGGCCAGTACCTGGACTTCGGCAACGCGATGACCTACGACATGCACGGCGCGTGGGACGCGACCGGGCCGACGAACTTCCAGGACCCGCTGTACTCCGCGCCGAACGACCCGTCGGGCACGATCCCGCCGGGCACCGAGAAGTACACGATCGACTCGGTGGTCAAGGACTACCTGCACGGCAACAGCGCGTACGGCATCGCCGGCGGGTTCCCCGCGAGCAAGCTGACGCTGGGCATCCCGTTCTACTACCGCGGCTGGACCGGTGTCCCCGCCGGCTCGAACCACGGCCTGTACCAGTCCGCTTCGGGTCCGTCGGCGGGACACACGCTGAGCGGCAACGTCCCGGGCGTGGCGATGTACAAGGAGCTCTCGGGCATCGTCGACAACCCGTCCGACACGTTCTTCGACCCGGTCACGCAGTCGGCCTGGTTCTACGACGGCAGCAACTTCTTCGGCGGCTCGTCCGCGCAGTCCGTCAAGGCCCGCACCGACTACATCCACTGCACCGGCCTCGGCGGCGCGATGATGTTCTCGCTCTACGACCTGGACCCGGGCTCGACGCTGTTCCACGCCGTCGTGAACGGCCTGGCCGCCTCGACGCCGAACTGCTCGACGCCGCCGCCCACCACCACGCCGACGACCCCGACCACACCCACCACCCCGACGACCCCCACCACGCCGACCACGCCCACGACCCCGCCGACGACCACGCCCACCACGCCGCCGTCGGTGCCCGCGTGGGCGCCGAACACGGCGTACGCCACGGGCGCGAAGGTGACCTACAACGGCGTCACGTACACGTGCCGCCAGGCCCACACCTCGCTGGTGGGCTGGGAACCGCCGAACGTCCCGGCCCTCTGGCTGGCCAGCTGACCCCGTCGTGAGTGAGAAACAGTGTTAGAACACTGTTTCTCACTCACGACGTCAGTTGCCGGTGGGGCTGGCGACGCCCGGCGCGGGAGCCTGGGCGTTGCCGGCGATGCCGTAGCGGCCGGCGGCGCCGTCGAGCTGTTCCTTCAGCGCCAGCACGGTGCTCACCCGCCCGGCGGAGGTGTCCACGTTGTCCACAGTGGACAGGATCGACGTCGACGACGTGTCGGCGCGGACGACCCCGAGCGCGCCGGTGCCGTCGGCGGAACCGGCGTCCCCCGCGAGCACCGTGCCCGCGCCGGTGCGGTCGAGCTGCGTGGCGAACCGCGCGATCGTGGCCGCCCGGTCACCCGCGCCGTCGCCGGTCGCCTGCGCGCCGGTGAGCACCACGGCCAGCTGAGCCGGCTTGACGTCGGGGCCCGCCTTCACGAACCCGCCGTCGGTGAGCCCGCCCAGCGCCGCGGCCAGCTCCTCACCGGAGGACTGCGGCTTGGCGGAAGTCTTGTCCAGCAACAACACCGAGCCGAGCAGCGCACCGGCGAGCGTGCCGGTGTCACCCGCGGTCGGGAACTTCGACCCGGCGGGCTGCAGCCGCGTGACGACGTCGCGGAGCTGGTCGGCCTTGTCGGGATCGGCGAACGCGGCCGTCAGCTGGACCTCGCCGGTCACGGTCGCGCCGGACTGGCCGATCAGCTGCTTGAGCGCGTCCCGGTCGGCCGGTCGCGCGTCCTCGGTGGTCACGAGCACCACCGACCGCTTGTCCAGCACCCCGGCGACGACCTTCGGCCCCATGGCGCCGGCGAACGCGTCCGCGTCGGCGAGCCGGGCGTTGAGCGCGTTGCGCTGGGCCTCGAGGTCGGAGACCTGGCTGCCCAGGTCCTTCTTCTCCCCCGCCAGCCCCGAAAGCAGCGAGCCGTTCAGCGCGGTCGAACCGAGCACGACGCCGACGGCGAGCGCCAGGAAGCAGGCGGCGATGGAAACAACGTGGTAGCGGAGCGAAATCACGTGAACAATCCCTTGACCCAGGCAGCGAACGTATTCCAGGTGTGCCGGAGCCAGTCCAGGTAGACCGAGCCGACGTCGGACACCAGCAGGGCCGCGGCGACGACCACGACCGCGGCGAGCACGAGCAGGACGACCGCGCCGATCGACACCCGGCTGCGGTGCAGCGTCGCCACCGCCTTCCCGTCGACGAGCTTCGTGCCGAGCTTCAGCCGGGTCAGGAACGTCGACGGGTTGGAACCGGACCGGCCGTGGTCGAGGAACTCGCGCAGGGTGGCCTGGAAGCCGACCGTGACCACCAGGCTCGCGCCGTGCGCGTCGGCCAGCAGCAGCGCGAGGTCTTCGGCGTTGCCGGACGCGGGGAACGTCACCGCGCCGATGCCGAGGTCCTGGATCCGCTCGACCCCGGGCGCGTGCCCGTCGGGCTGCGCGGGCACCACGACCTCGCCGCCGCTGCGCAGCGTGGCGGTGCCGATGCCGGTGGGGTCGCCGACCATGACGTGCGGCAGGTGGCCCTGCGCGCGCAGGGTGTCGGCGCCCGCGTCGACACCGATCAGCACCGGCCGGTGCTCGGCGATGTACTTCTTGAGCTTCTTGAGGTCCTCGGCGTGCCCGTTGCCGCCCGCGACGACCAGCACGTGCCGGTCGCGCAGCTGCACCTTCAGCTCCGGCACGCCGACGCCGTCGAGGATCAGGGTGCGCTCGCGGCGGAGGAACTCGATCGTGTTCGCCGAGAACGCCTCCAGCTGCGTCGACATCCCGGCCTTGGCCTCGATCATCTGGTCCGCGACGCTGTCGGCGGTCTGCTCGATGCCGGAGGCGACCTGCCGCTCGCCGACGTACACGACCCCGTCGTGCAGGCGCAGCTTGGTGCCGTCCTTGATCGAGCGCAGCAGCTCACCGCCGACCGAGTCGACCAGCGGGACGCCGGCGGCGATGAGGATCTCGGGGCCCAGGTTGGGGAACCGGCCGGAGATCGACGGTGACGCGTTGACCACGCCGGCGACCTCGGCGTCGACCAGGGCGTCGGCCGTCGCGCGGTCGAGGTCCAGCTGGTCGAGCACGACGATGTCGCCCGGACTGATCCGGCGCAGGAGCTCCCGGGTGCGGCGGTCGACCCTGGCGACCCCGGTGATGCCCGGCAGGGGTTCGGAGTTCCGCGTGAGCAGACCGGTGAGCTTCATGTGGCCGATGGTGACAAATTTGCTCGTGGGACTGCGCACGCCACGCCGTAGCAGAGGTGACTCGTTGTGGTGAGCCACGCCGCGCCTCAAGCGTCGGACTCCTCCGAAAGAGACCCGAAATCGAGGTTCACCCAGGGGCTGCCCGGGTCCTGAAGGAGCTGGTGGTGGACCCGCACGGCCGCGGGGTACCACTCGCCGAACTCCTCGTCCCGGCTGTGCAGCACCCGGCCCATGAGGTAGCCCGCCGACAGGTCGGCCCATGACTGGTGGTAGCGACGGGCCAATGAACCGGCCTCCAGGACCATCAGCTCGGCGGTCAGCGCGTCGCAGTAACCGGCGGCCAGCCCCCAGCGCGCGATGTTGACGGCGCGGCCGACGTCCCAGGACAACGCCGTCGTGACGAAGCCTTCGGCGTCGAGCAGGCCGTCGGCCCGGAAGCGCTGCTCGTAGCGCGACACGCGGCGCACGGTGTCGCGCAGCTCGTCGGCCTGGTCCTCGGCGTCGTTCTCCGCACACCAGCGGCTCACCACCTCCGCCCAGGTCAGCGGGTCGAACTCGCCGTTGCGCGGCCCGTACTCCGCGGCGAACCGCAGGCGCAGCATCAGCACCAGGTTGCCGGGCGTCAGCGCGTACCCGTCGCCGATGAGGTCGGCCATCGTGGCCCGCCAGGCCGGCGGGTCGGCCACCCCCCACCAGTCCCGCAGGCCGCGGACCTCGGCCACGTAGTCGTGGTAGCGGGCGTCGAGCAGGTTCCACGGCGCCGCGTTCAGCACGGCCAGGTGCGCGCCGCAGGCCAGCGCGTGCGCGATCGGCCCTTCGAGATGGCCGTACGGCGCGGTGATCAGCCGTTCGACCTGCTCTTCCAGCGGCGTGACGTCGTCGAGGTGCGCGTCCAGCCACGGCTGCAGCGTCGCACCCGGCAGCCGCCACTCGCCGCGGGTGCCGCGGTTGAACACGACCCGCTCGTGGCGCCCGACGCCGTCGACCGCCCAGTCCAGCGCCCCGCTCATGAAGACGACGTCCGAGCCGAGGTCGGGCAGCGCGCCGCGGGTGAAGACCTGCAGGAACTCGTCGCCGCGGGTCTCGTAGTAGACGTTCGGGAACGTCTCCGCGCGGTCCTCGAGGATGCTCTCGGCGTCGGCCCGCCGGATCGGGACGAACAGCTCCTCCTCGGCGAGCAGGCCGAGGTAGGTGTCGAGGTCACCCTCCCGGCGGGCGGCGGCCAGCTGCGCTTCGACGTCGGCGGGTGGCGGCAGGATCAAGGGGCGGCTCCCTCCGCTCGGCGGGTCAGCACGACGAGCTTGCCCGCCGTCCGGTTGTGCTCCAGGTCGTCGTGCGCCTGCCGGATCGACTCCATCGGGTACACCCGGGCCGGGCCGAGGCTGACGCCGCCGGCGGCGATCCGGTCGAGGTACCGCTGGAGAACCGATGCGGGCAGGTCGTCCGCCTCACCACCATAAGCGGTCAGGCGCACGCCGGAAGGGAGGAATCCGATGGGATAGAAGTTCGGAATGATCCACTGGTTCGAGAGCATGCCCGTGAAGCACACGGTTCCGTGCACCCGGGTGGCCGCGAGGGTGTCCGGCAGGGTCGGCGTCCCGACCAGTTCGAGAGCCGCGTCGACCCCGTCCGGCACGATCTCGCGGACCCTCGCGGCGACGTCACCGTCGTCCAGGAGCGGGTGCTCGACGCCGTGTTCGGCAAGGGTGTCCAGCCGGTCCGGCTGCCGCGTCGTGGCGAGGACGGTGGCGCCGAGGTCACGGGCGAGCGTCGCGGTGGCGAAGCCGAGCGCGGACGTCCCGCCGCGGATCAGCAGCGTCTGACCCCTTTGGAGGTCGAGCCCGGTGGTGAGGGAGCCGTACGCGGTCTGCAGCGTCTCCGGGACCTGGCCGAGCACCTCCCAGGGCAGGTCCGAGCGGAACGGGACGACCTGCCCGCGCGGCACGAGCGTGTACTCGGCATAACCGCCGTCGAAGGTGCGGCCCATCCCGCCCATCATCGTGGCAACCTGCTGCCCCACCGCGAAATCACCGTCCGGCGCGGCGTCGACCACCCCGACGGCCTCGATGCCGGGCACCCGCGGGAACGTGACCCCGTCGGCCAGGCCGAGCCGGGTGTGCAGCTCGGAGCGGTTGAGCCCGAACGCCCTGACGGCGATCCGCACCCAGCCAGGCTTGGTTTCAGGCAGCGGAAGTTCCTTGATTTCGAGATTCTCGACCGGCCCGGGCTCACGGAGTACGACTGCGCGCATCTGGAATCCTTCCTTCGCAAGCGAACAGTCCGCACAACAACTGTCCGCACGAGTACTATTCCCGGAGTGAGCCTGTCCCGAGAACACGACGCGGCATGGCGCGGCTTCCTGCGCTCATCGGCCCTGCTGCTGCGGGTACTGGACACGGACCTGCGCGCCGCACACGGGATGTCACACCGCACGTACGACGCACTGGTCCAGCTCTCGGAGGCCCCCGATCAGCGTCTCCACATGAAGGCCCTGGCCGACGCCTTGGTGCACAGCACAAGCGGCCTGACCCGCCTGGTAGACGGCCTGGAGCGCGACGGTTACGCGAGGCGCGAGGTGGACCCTGCGAATCGCCGGGCCACGCTGGTAGTGCTGACGCCCGAGGGGCTGGCGGCGCTGGAGAACGCGTGGCCCACGCATGTTCGAGGAGTGGAGCGCCACTTCGCGGCTCACGTGAGCCGCGACCAGGCCAGGGTGCTCGCGGAGGTATTCGCCAAGATCAACACGGACTTGGACGGCAGCTGACTCCAGCGGCGCCCGGCTTTCGCCCACCGCCCTGCGACGCCCGGCTCACTACTGACCCGGCGGCACTGATTCTCCACCCACTGCTCCAGCCGGGCCCGGCCTTCGAACTGCCGCGCCTGCGGTCCGGCTGCACCCAGGCTTCCCCTACCGCTCCGGCGTCGCCGAGCCTCCGCCCACGGCTCCAGCCTGGCCCAGCAGCACCACTGGCCCGGCAGTGCCCAGCCTGCACCTGCAGCTTGAGCAATATCAGGCCTTCGAACCGCCACACCATTGGCCGGCTGCGCACAGCCACTTCACACCGCCGTACCAGCGAGCCCAGCAGCTCCAACCTTCGAACCGCTGCACCACCAGCCCAGCAGCGCCCGACTTCCGCCCGCCGCTCCAGCGACTCAGCAGCACCGAGCCTCCGCCCAGCGGCGACCCGCGGCTACTTCTTCTTGGCCCGCTTGCGTTTCGGCTCGAACTCGGCCTTGTCCTTCTCCGCTGTGGCCAGCAGTTCCTCGGCGTGAGCGCGGCCGGTCTCGTTGTCCATGCCGGCGAGCATCCGGGCCAGCTCGCTGACCCGCTCGGTCGGCGCGAGGTTCTTCACGCCACTGCGCGTCACCCCGCCCTTGTGGCCCTTGTCGACCACCAGGTGCTGGTCGGCGAACGCCGCGACCTGCGGCAGGTGCGTGACCACCAGGACCTGGTGGGTCCGCGCGAGCCGCGCCAGCCGGCGGCCGATCTCGATCGCCGCGCGGCCACCGACCCCGGCGTCGACCTCGTCGAACACCAGCGTCTGCACCGTGTCGGCGTGCGCGAGGACGACCTCGATCGCCAGCATCACCCGCGACAGCTCACCGCCGGAAGCAGCTTTGTGCACCGGCAGCGGAGGCGCTCCGTCGTGCGCGCGCAGCAGCAGCTCGACGTCGTCGATGCCATCAGACCCCGCGTGCACCGCCCGGCCGTCGATCGCGAGCGCGTGCGTGTCGCCGTGCTCGGCCGGGCGCTGCTCGACCGTGACCTCGATCGCGGCCTGGCCCATCGCCAGGCCGGACAGCTCCCGCGTGATCTCCGCAGCCAGCTCGGCCGCTGCCTTCTCGCGCGCCGCCGAGACCTCGACGGCGTGCGCGGCCAGCTGGATCGCGAGCTGGTCGCGCCGTAGCCCCAGCTCGGCCAGCGCCTCTTCCGAGGTGTCCATGGTCTCGAGGCGGCGCCGGGCGTCGTCGGCCCAGGCGAGCACGCCGTCGACGTCCGCCGCGTACTTGCGGGTCAGCCGCTTGAGGTCACCTTGGCGGGCCAGCACCTTCTCCAGCAGCGCCGGGTCGGCGTCCAGCGTCTCGACGTACCCGCCGAGCTCCGCCCCGACGTCGGCCAGCAGCACCGACGCCTCTTCCAGCCGCGGCGCCAGTTCGCGCAGCACGGCGTCCTCCGACGTCGACAACCGCCGCAGGGCCTCGGAAACCAGGCCCATGGCGCCGGGCGCGTCCGGGTCGCCTTCGGCCGAGCCCGACACCGCGACGTGCGCCTCGGTCGCGGCCGCGCGCAGCTCGTCGACGGCCGCGAGCCGCTTGATCTGCGCCGTGAGCTCGACGTCCTCGCCCGGCTCCGGCTGGACGGCGTCGATCTCGGTGAGCCCGTGCTTGAGCAGGTCCGCCTGCTGGGCCATCTCGCGCGACCGCGTCGAGCGCTCGGTCAGCTCGGCGATCACCGCCAGCCACTCGGACCGGATCTCCTGGTAGGCGCGCAGCGGCTTGGTGACGGCGTCACCGGCGAAGCGGTCGATCACCGCGCGCTGCTCGGACGGGCGCAGCAGCCGCAGCTGGTCGTTCTGCCCGTGCACCGCGATCAGCTGTTCGGACAGCTCCGCGAGCACGCCGACCGGCACCGACCGGCCGCCGAGGTGGGCCCGGGACCGCCCGTCGACGGCGATCGCGCGCAGCGCGATGACGCTGCCGTCCTCGTCGACGTCGGCACCGGAGTCGGTGACGATCCGCTCGGCACCTTCGACACCCGAATAGGTGAATCTTCCTTCCACGAACGCCTTGAGCATCCCCGTTCGCACCTTGGAGACCTCGGCCCGGCCACCGGAGAGCAGGTGCAGCCCGGTGACGACCATGGTCTTCCCGGCACCCGTCTCACCGGTGACGACGGTGAAGCCCGCGTGCAGTTCCAGCAGGGCGTCCTCGATGACTCCGAGGCCCTGGATGCGCATCTCGGCCAGCACGCCGCCTACCGTAGCGGCCACCACCGACGAACCACGCACCCGGAGCCCCGGCGAGTCGCCGATATGTTCGAATTTCGCGCCGAACGGGCCGTTCGCGCCCTATTCGTTCGGGCGGGCGTGGCGCTCGCGCCAGCTCTTCACCGGCAACGCGAACTTCTGCACCAGGCGGTCGGTGAACGGGCCGTCCCACAGCCGGACCAGCCGCACCGGCGTGCTGCCGCAGGTGACCCGCACCCGGGCCCCCGGCGGCAGGTCGTGGCTGCGGGTCCCGTCGCAGGTCAGGACCGCGGACGAGCCGTCAGGGTCGATCCCGACGGTGATCACCGAGTCACGGGAGACGACCAGCGGCCGCGAGAACATCGCGTGCGCGTTGCTCGGCACCACCAGCAGCGCCTGCACGTCCGGCCAGATGATCGGGCCGCCGGCCGAAAACGCGTACGCCGTCGAACCGGTCGGTGTGGCGCACAGCACACCGTCGCAGCCGAACGCCGAAACCGGCCGGCCGTCGACCTCGATCAGCGCGTCCAGCACCCGCTCGCGCGTGCTCTTCTCGACACTCGCCTCGTTCAGCGCCCAGGTCCGGCTCAACTCGGTGCCGCCGTGGGTGACGGTGACGTCGATCGTCATCCGCTCTTCGACCTGGTAGTCGCCGTCGACGACGCGCTGCACGGTGTCGGCCAGCGCGTCCGAGTCGGCCTCGGCGAGGAAGCCGACGCGGCCGAGGTTCACGCCGAGCACCGGCACCCCGGCCGGGCGGGCGATTTCGGCCGCGCGCAGCAGCGTGCCGTCGCCGCCCAGGACGAACACCAGCTCGACCCCGGCGGCGGGGTTGTCGTCCGGGTCCACGACGGTGCAGCTCGCGCCGACGCCGTGCTCGTCCGGGTTGATCAGCGCGCAGACGTCGTCCTCGATCACCCGGATCCGGATCCCGGCCTTGGCGAAGCGCGCGGAAACCTCGCGCGCGGCTTCCCCGGTCGCGTCGCGATCCGGGTGCACCATGAGGAGAACTTCACGTTCGGTGGTCATGCGGGCCCTTCCTCGACGGCGGTTCGGACGAGCCGCTCGGCCTCAGACCTGTCTACCGCGTCCACAGTGGACTCGGCCACGTGTTCTTTGGTGAGCCACACGAAGTACTCGACGTTTCCCGACGGCCCCGGCAGCGGGCTGGCGGTGACCCCGCGCAGCGCAAGCCCCAGTTTCGCGGCCTCGTCGAGCACACCCAGCACGGACTCGGCACGCAGTCCGGGGTCGCGCACGACACCACCGCTACCCAGCCTGTCCTTGCCGACTTCGAACTGGGGCTTCACCATCGGCACCAGATCGGCGCCTTCGCGCACGCACTCGACGAGCGCGGGCAGCACGAGCTTGAGCGAGATGAACGAGAGGTCGCCGACCACGAGGTCGACCGGCCCGCCGAGGTCGTCCGGGGTGAGGTTGCGGACGTTGGTGCGGTCGAGCACCACAACCCGTTCGTCGGTGCGGATCCGCCAGTCGAGCAGGCCGCGGCCGACGTCGGCGGCGATCACGGTCGCGGCGCCGTTCCGGAGAAGCACATCGGTGAACCCGCCGGTGGACGCGCCGGCGTCGAGGCAGCGCTTGCCCTCGACGTCCAGCCCGAGCGGGGTGAACGCCTCGAGCGCGCCGAGCAGCTTGTGCGCGCCCCGCGAGGCCCAGCCGGGATCGTCCTCGTCCTTCACGACGATGGGCGCGTCGGTCTCCACCCCGGTGGCGGGCTTGGACGCGACCATCCCCCGCACGGTGACCTTGCCCCCGGTGATGAGGGCCGAGGCTTGTTCCCGGGAGCGGGCGAGGCCGCGCCGGACCAGTTCCGCGTCGAGGCGGGCCCGTTTGGGCACCGGGTCAGACCTTGTCGATGCTGGACAGGGCCACGGTCAGCTCGGTGTGCACGGCGTCGAAGCGCTCGACGTGCTCGGTGAGCGGAAGCGCGTCCAGGTCGTCCAGGCCGGCGACGGCCTCGTCGATACCGGCCCGCGGGTCGGTCTGCTCGGAGAACGAACCGGGCGGCGGTCCCGGGACGGGGTACGGGTGATCCTGCACGTCAAGAACGGTAGCAGTCAGGCCAGTCCGAGCCGCGCCAGCGCGGCCTTCGCGGCTTCGCCGTCACCCTGGACCGTCGTCTTGCCGGACTCCCACGCCGCGTGGCAGAGGGCCCGGAGCAGGTCGAGGTCGTTGCCTTCGCCGGTCACGACGACGGCGTCGTCCCCGGCTTCGGCCGTCCAACCCGGCCGCGGCCCGATCTTCAGTTCTTCGAGAGTGGACGTGAGCGCGGTGAGGTCGGCCGCGAGGTAGGTGCCGCGTTCGGCCGGGACGGCCTCGACCAGCTGCTTCGGCGTCGCGACCCCGGAGAGCACCACGAGCGAGTCCATGCCCGCGGCGACCCCGCCGGCGATGTCGGTGTCGAGCCGGTCGCCGACTACGAGCGGATGCTCGGCACCGGCCGACTTCGCGGCGGTCTCGAACAGCAGCGGCTCCGGTTTCCCGGCCACCAGCGGCTCGACGTCGGTGGCGGTCCGCAGGGCGGCGACCATCGACCCGTTGCCCGGCAGCAGGCCCCGCTCGCTGGGGAGCGTCGCGTCGACGTTGCAGGCCACCCAGAGCGCACCGGCCCGGATGGCCAGGCACGCCTCGGCCAGCGCGGCCCAGGTGTTGTCGGGAGAGTGGCCCTGCACGACGGCCTGGACGCTCTCGGCGTTCTCCCGAACGGGCTTCAGCCCGGCCTGGGCCACCTCGGCTGCGAGCGACTCGGTACCCACGACGAGCACCTCGGCCCCGGGCTCAAGCCGTTCCCGAAGCAGGACGACGGCCGCTTGGGCGCTGGTGTGCACCTCGTCGGTATCGGCGGGCATGCCGAGCCCGACGAGGTGCTCGACGACCTCGGCCGGAGCCTTGGACGCGTTGTTGGTGACGAACCGCACCGGCGTGCCGTGATCGCGAGCGGCCTTGACCGTCTCCGGGGCACCCGGGATCACCTGGGTGCCGTGGTAGACGGTGCCGTCAAGGTCGAAAAGGACGGCGTCGTAGGCCGCCAGCAGCGAGTCAGTCATCCGACTCGTCGGAGCTGCCGGACTTGACGGCCTTGGCCGGAGCCTGGTCGGTCGCCGTGGCAGTCTCAGCCGACTCGCCTGTCTCGGCGGCCTCGGCTGCCTTGGCGGACTCGGCCACCTTGCCTGTGTCGCCCGACTCCGCCGCCGTGGCCGACCCAGCCGATTCGCCTGCCTTGGCGGGCTCAGCCGCATCGGCCGGCTCGACTGCCTTGGTCGACTCCGTACCTTCGACCGGCGCAGCCACCTCGGCCGCGTCGGCCGCCTTGGCGGGCGCAGCTGCCTCGACCGACTCCGTCGCCTTGGCCGGCGCAGCCACCTCGGCCAGCTCGACTGCTCCGGTCGGCTCGGCAGCCTTGGCCGACTCCGTACCCTCGACCGGCGCAGCCACCTCGGCCGCCTTGGCCGGCTCGACCGCGTCGGCCCGCTCCGTCGCCTTGACCGGCGCAGCTGCCTTGGCCGGGGCGGGCGCCTTGACGGGGTCGGTCGGGGCGTTCGCTTCGTTCGAGAGTTCCGCGGCCCGCTCGGCGGCGTCCGTCTCGTCCTCTGCGTCGGCGTCGGCCGAGTTGAGGAACCAGCGGATGGCCTCGTCCTTGCGGCCGGCCGCGACCAGGTTGTCGGCATAGGCGTAGAAGAGCCGCGCGCTCCACGGCTCGCGCTTCTCGGCCTTGAGGTCGGCCCCTTGCAGGGACACGACCGCGGCGTCGATCTGCCCGAGGTCCCGGCGCGCCCCGGCCGCGACGATCGCCAGCTCGACCTGCGTCGCCTTCGCCAGCTTCGCCGTGTCGACCTCCTTCGAGAGGTCCAAGGCCCGCTCGGGCCGGCCCAGCGCGCGCTCGGCGTCGGCGATGATGGCGATGTGCTCGTCGCTGCGGGTCATCCGGCGGACGGCGCGCAGCTCCGACAGCGCCTCCGACCAGTTGCCGGAGTGGTAGGCGACCAGGCCGAGCGCTTCACGCACAATGGGCACGCGCGAGGCCTTGGCCTTCGCGTACTTGGCGTGCTCGAGCGCGGCCTCGGGATCACTGTCCATCAGGCCGCCGGCCGCGACGAGGTGCTTCCCGACGGTCTCGGCCAGCCCCTTCGGCAGCGTCCTCAGCTCGCGGCGGACGTCCTCGTCGAGGTCCGAGAACTCGATGTCCTCGGGCAGCTCCGGCGCTTCCAGGAGCTCCCTGGCCAAGGCCTCGTCGTCGAGCGGGGTGTTGGCGTAGGGCCGCGGGTTGCGGTGGACGCTGTCCTTGCGCTCCGGACGGTCCCGGCGGTCACCCGCGGGCCGCCGGTCGTCCCGCGAACGGTCGAACGGCTTGCTGCCGGTGCGCTCTTCACGGCTGCCGGAGTCGCGCTGGCCACCACGGTTGTCGTCGCGGCGCTGGTAACCACCGGAATCCCGCGAGCCGGTGGAGCGACGGTCGTCGTCCCGGCGCTGGTAGCCGCCACGCGAGTCAGAACCGCCGCGGTTGTCGTCGCGACGCCGGTCGTCGGAGCGGGGGGCGCGGTCGTCGTCGCGCTTGGGGTAGCTGCCCTTGCCGCGGTCGTCCGGACGGAACCCGCCGCCGGTACGCGCACCGCGGTCGTCGGACCGGGGACCGCTGCTGCTCCGGTCGTCCGAGCGGAAGCCACCGGTACGCGGCCCGCGGTCATAGCTGCCACGTCCACGGTCGTCGGAGCCGCCACTACGGGACCCGCGGTTGTCGTAGCTGCCGCGACTGCGGTCGTCGGACCCGCCGGTGCGGGAGCCACGGTTGTCGTAACTGCCACGGCTACGGTCGTCGGAGCCGCCAGTGCGAGATCCGCGGTTGTCGTAACTGCCGCGACTGCGGTCGTCGGATCCACCAGTGCGGGAGCCGCGGTTGTCGTAGCTCCCACGGCTGCGGTCGTCGGAGCCACTGCTGCGGGAGCCCCGGTTGTCGTCGCGGCGCTCGTAGCTGCCGCGACCCCGGTCGTCGTCGCGCTTGGGGTAGCTGCCCTTGCCGCGGTCGTC